>NZ_JAGGLV010000005.1 GCF_017874735.1 Paenibacillus silagei | reverse complement strand
ATCGGGTACGGGGACCGTGTCAGGCGGGCAGTTTGACTGGGGCGGTCGCCTCCTAAAGAGTAACGGAGGCGTTCAAAGGTTCCCTCAGAATGGTTGGAAATCATTCGCAGAGTGCAAAGGCATAAGGGAGCTTGACTGCGAGACCTACAAGTCGAGCAGGGACGAAAGTCGGACTTAGTGATCCGGTGGTACCGCATGGAAGGGCCATCGCTCAACGGATAAAAGCTACCCTGGGGATAACAGGCTTATCTCCCCCAAGAGTCCACATCGACGGGGAGGTTTGGCACCTCGATGTCGGCTCATCGCATCCTGGGGCTGAAGTAGGTCCCAAGGGTTGGGCTGTTCGCCCATTAAAGCGGTACGCGAGCTGGGTTCAGAACGTCGTGAGACAGTTCGGTCCCTATCTGTCGTGGGCGCAGGAAATTTGAGAGGAGCTGTCCTTAGTACGAGAGGACCGGGATGGACGTACCGCTGGTGCATCAGTTGTTCCGCCAGGAGCATGGCTGAGTAGCTACGTACGGACGGGATAAGCGCTGAAAGCATCTAAGCGTGAAGCCCCCCTCAAGATGAGATTTCCCAGTATGTAAGACCCCTTGAAGACGACGAGGTAGATAGGTTGGAGGTGGAAGTGCAGCAATGCATGGAGCTGACCAATACTAATCGGTCGAGGGCTTATCCAAAAAACTACCCCAAAAAGTGAAGATGACGCTGACGAAGCGGATTCCGAATACTTTCCGGGGGCCCCGTAACAAGGGCAAACGCAGATTCGTTTCGGATTCAGTTTTCAGGAATCAAATTGTAATTTATGGAGCTCAAGTAGCTCTGTAAAGAAGATTTGTTTTCAGCATTTGGCGATGCTGAGACCTGAATAATAGCATTTGATATTCAAATGCCCGTTTGGTGGCGATAGCGGAGGGGTTCCACACGTACCCATCCCGAACACGACCGTTAAGCCCTCCAGCGCCGATGGTACTTGGACCGAAGGGTCCTGGGAGAGTAGGACGTTGCCAAGCACTTAAGACCACTGTTGATTATCAATGGTGGTTTTTTGTTGCGTGACTTTATCTATTCGATGCTGGTATACCTGGATTCAGGCTATGGCGGAAGCTTTACCTATGACACTAGTACCTCATCAGATCTAAAAGGATGAAAAGGATGAATAAGCTTGTTAAACCTTATCAACCCAAAATCTAACGGACCGGAGAGATCTTATCCCCGCGAAAACGCCACTTTTTGCAGCTTAACGGACTCAGGCGACCTTATCGTCTCTCTATGAGATGTTTCGGAGCTGAAGTACAAAGGATAAGGCCTGTGGAGTCCGTTACTCGCCCAATTGACGACTTTCTTCCCAAATAAGAGCACCTCAGTCCGTTACGCTAAGCCAAACGCGCCTGAAGAACAACTCCCGATTGGAAAAAGAAGTAATTTGAAGAGGAATTGCGTCTGCTCCACTATTTTTAATCTGATGCAGTACTAGTGGAAGAAGAGTATTTCATAGAGATTGTGGGCAGGCTGAGACGCGAGGGACGAGATGTCCGTCATTTAACCTTGTCTGCTTCCTCTGAGACTCTATACAGTTGACTGGAGAGCCGTGATGAAGGCAGGAGTCCCTGGGGCGCTTTACAGATGGAGAGATGTCTTAGAGGGCATGAGAATAAGCTCTTTGCATGTGATGTAGATACTGAACATAAGTCTATTTCCGTGGTTGCCGAGATTATTATGGCTTTGGTGGAGAATCCGCTAAGTAATGAATAGAAAAATAATATTTCTATTGTATTAATCTATTTTATCTGATATAATATTTTTTGTTGTCGAAAGATTGTTTGCTTATCTGGCTCGTTGGTCAAGGGGTTAAGACACCTCCCTTTCACGGAGGTAACATGGGTTCGAATCCCATACGAGTCACCACTTTCTTCTTTGAATTATGGGATGAGAATTCCCTGGGTTCGTTGAAGCATACGCTTCGTAAGGAATACTTCGCAATCTCGTAACGGAGTGGAGAGTATCCCATACGAGTCACCACTTTCTTCTTTAATAAATTAATGGTTGTATATCTTATGAAAATGTGTTATAATCATTAAGTTGCTTCTTCGATGGAGGCTTAGCTCAGCTGGGAGAGCATCTGCCTTACAAGCAGAGGGTCGGGGGTTCGAACCCCTCAGCCTCCACCATGCAGACTTTGCAAGCTAGAAGAGAATATTTTTTACTGACGCGGGGTGGAGCAGCCCGGTAGCTCGTCGGGCTCATAACCCGAAGGCCGCAGGTTCAAATCCTGCCCCCGCAATATTATCTTGGAACCGTGGTGTAGTTGGCCTAACATGCCTGCCTGTCACGCAGGAGATCGCGGGTTCGAATCCCGTCGGTTCCGCCATTTTCATTAAAGCAGTTGGATACATACCGTGTGCGGACGTGGCTCAGCGGTAGAGCATCGCCTTGCCAAGGCGAGGGTCGCGGGTTCGATTCCCGTCGTCCGCTCCATATTTTGCGCCCTTAGCTCAGCTGGATAGAGCGTTTGACTACGAATCAAAAGGCCGGGAGTTCGAATCTCTCAGGGCGCGCCATTATTACTTCACTGATTTAACCAAGTGTCCTTAAGATTCGAACGAGTTCGTTGGAGCATAAGCTTCGATAGCACAACTTCGCAATCGGATGCGTAGCATCCGTATCTCTCAGGGCGCGCCATTATTACTTTATTGAATGTTTTCATCTTAAATTTAATTATCCATGATGGATATAAGATATTAAGCCGGCGTGGCGGAATGGCAGACGCGCTCGACTCAAAATCGAGTGGGAAACCGTGGAGGTTCGAGTCCTCTCGCCGGTACTACCAAAAGGTTTATGACATTGTATTTTGGACAATGTCATAAACCTTTTTTGTTTTTATTGCATTGAAACTATATTAACTGATTTAGCCTGCTTTCAGGTTCTTCCCCGTTTTGTACACGTTTTATATTCTTTATGAAGAAGTCATATCTTTTTTGGTGGAATTTCCGGCCGTCAGGCATTCCTGCGGTATGGGGAGTAAGGATCACGTTATCCAGCGTGCGGAGCTCACTGTCTATAGGAAGCGGTTCGGATTCATACACATCCAGGCAGGCTCCGGAAATATCTCCGTTTTTTAATGCGTCCAGCAAGTCTCTTTCGTTGACAATCCCCCCGCGGGCGGTATTGATAAAAATAGCAGTATCCTTCATTTTCTTGAAGACTTCTTGGTTCATCAGGTGCTTGGTTTGCTCAGTCAAGGGTACGTGAACACTGACGATGTCGGATGTGCTTAGGAGTGTATCGAAATCGGTCATTTTCACTATGCCGTCCGATGGCGCTTCGGTATTTCTCGCATAAGCCAACACATTCATATCAAAAGCGCTGCAAAACGCAGCTACCTTTTTTCCGATAGCGCCCAGCCCGATAATCCCCATGGTTTTGCCCTCTAATTCACTTCCTGCGTACTCCAAGTGATGTTCATCCATCCTGTTTTTCATGAAATGATCAAGAAACGGGATGTTTTTATAATAAGCCAGCATTAGTGCCATTACGTGCTCGGCCACGGCCTGTGCATTCACTCCTGCCGCATTGGCCACCCAAATGCCGAGCTGTGTACAGGCGGGGATATCGACATTATCATAACCTGCACCTGTCTGTACCAATTTTAATTTTTTGGCGCTAGCCAGCAGGCTAGGGTCCACTTGGATATGTTCAGGAATGAGGACCTGGCAATCTTCAATATGCTGCAGCATATCTTGTCCGGGCGGGACAATGATAACGTTCCAGTCTTGCGGAAAATACCCGGTAATCTTTGATTGTGCAGTTTCGTTAAAATGACCAACGATGAGAACCTTCATAGCTAAACCACCTTTTCATAACCTGGACTATTTGACCCCTTGTCTGTGTTAATGATAATTTTAGACATAAAGAATAATGTTGTAAAACGCAAATATTTTGTGAACTATATTAATATTTTCTATATATTGAGGAGGTATTCTATGTATTTTCCTGGGATAGAAGCGTTTTTAGCTATCGTACGCACTGGGAGTATAAGTAAAGCGGCCGATCTGCTGCATCTGTCACAAGCAACGGTAAGCTACCGCTTAAAGACATTAGAGCAAGGGATGGGCGGCCTGTTGGTGGAGCGAAGAAAAGGGGCAGCCAAAATCAGCCTGACCCCAAAAGGGGAGAACTTTTTTAGTATTGCGGAAAGATGGGAGGCGCTCTGGAGGGAAACTCAAATTTTAAAGGCGAATGGTTCGCAGTTAAGTCTGGCCATAAGCGCTGCCGAAAGTATAAGCCACTTTGTCTTGCCTCCGGTATATAGAATGCTTAATCAGCATACTCCGTCCATCCGATTGCAGATTCGTACGCAGCATACTCAGGAGGCTTTTGATAGTATTGAGCGGCGTGAGATGGATGTGGCGTTTGTGGTACGGGAAATTGTGTCGCCTAGCGTTACTGTTCAACCGTTTTTCACTGAAGAAATGGTGCTGTTGCGCTTGGCTGTGCCAGGGCGGCAGGCTGGAGATACGGTGGAAATGGAAGAATTGGCGGCAGAGCATGAAGTCCTCGTCAATTGGAATCGGGAGTTTCAATTCAGACATGACCAGTGGTGGGACCCGCTGTGTCCGTCCCGTGTACATCTGGACTCAGCGGGACTCATCACTACTTTTTTGACGAATGCCAGACAATGGACGATTGTGCCCGCTTCGATTGGCGCCCATATGAAGGGGATGGGAGAATTTGTTCTTCAGAAGCTGGCGGTGTCAGTGCCCCCCAGAGTAGGCTATAAGGTAACTCATAAGTTTCCAAACCAGGCGTTACACGAGCCCCTTCAGATTCTTGATAACTATCTGCAAATTAGATTTGGACACCAGTGATCTGGCTTGCCGCCATACGCCGCTGATGATGGTCTTGCAGCTTTTGCCGTTAATTCAGCTGCGAATAATTCAGCTTGTATTCCTTTGGGCTCATCCCGGTGTATTTGGAGAAGACATGGGTGAAATAGGCCGGGGTCTCGATGCCGACGGCTTCGGCGACTTCAAAGACTTTGCTGGCAGGGTTGCGCAGCAGCTTCTTGGCCATTTCAATCCGGTATTTATTAATGACGTCGATGATGGACTCGCCGGTCACTTTTTTGTACAGGCGGCTGAGGTAGCTGCTGTTGATGTGAATATGGTCGGCAATGATCTGCAGATTCAGGTTCTGGTTGTAATGCTCCCGTATATATTTCTGGCATTCGATGACGATGTAATTGGGCTGGTTGTCATTCTGCGCAATGGCCTTCGAGCAGCTCTGTATGAGGCGCATGAGGATATCTGCGAGCAGCTGGATGCTCTTGCTCTCCTGAATTTGCTTGTACACCGCCGACTGGTTCTCATCCATCTCCGGTTCGAAGGGCTGGCTGGCACTCAGCAGACGGAAGCAGTAGGACGCGATAAGCAGGCAAGCTACTTTTACATTCTCAATCGGCTCTTTGTGGCTCCGGTAGCTCTTGAGCAGCTGATCCAGCTGCTGGAGAGCCTGTTCGCTCTGTCCTTGCTGCAGATATTCGGCAATCTGCTCGGCAGCATGATGGGGAGGAGCACCGGGAGTGAGGGTCTGGCTCGCATGAGGCATATACACGGCGACATAATTATCGTTATAAAAGCTACCCTGCAGCGCCTCGCGGGCCTCCTGGTAAGCTGCAGGCAGGGTCAGCACATCCCGGTGCAGCAGGCTGATGCCGATATTGACATGGTATTGCCGGAAGTGCTCCGCCATGGCCAGAATTTCATTGCTGATCGTGAGCAGGGTCTGGGTGGAGACTGCCGCATTGCCGCTGCCCATGGAGACAATCGCCAGAAGAGTGTTTTTCTCCATATTCAGAATATAAAAGGGGCGTTCCGCGAACGCCAGTGTAAGGAACTGGCGGATGGAGGCCAGGAACCGGTGATGATCATTGGTCTGTGCTCCAGCAGAGGAATGGGGGCCGGGCATATCCTTAACTTCCATATAGATCCCGAAATAGTTCTCCAGCTGCAGTCCCAGCTCTCTGGAGCGGCTGAATAAACCGGCTTCATCACTGATCAGGCCTTCGACGGCCTCCTTTAGAAATTTCTCGCTGATTTCAGACAGATTGTCATGAATCTTGCTCTCCAGCTGCCTTACCTTCTGCTTCTGCTCTCTTTCCTTTTCCAGCAGCCGCGTTGCTTTTTCAATGGCCCGGGGAATCTGCTCCGTGGGATTGGTCTTGATGACAAAATCGACCACCTCATATTGAATAGCCGTCTGGGCATAGGAGAAATCTGCGAAGGCTGTCAGAATGATCACCTTGATCTGCGGGAAGTTCCGGTGCACATAGTCCGATAGCGCAAGGCCATCCATCCCCGGCATACGGACATCGGTAACGATAATATCGATCTCATAATAGCCCAGCAGCTCTACGGCTTCCATGCCGTTGGAGGCCTCACAGCTAACCTCGCAATGGAGCAGGCTCCAGTCAATAAAGCATTGCAGCCCTTTTTTGATAACAGGCTCATCATCTACAATCATGACATTATACATGCGATCATTCCCCCAAATCTGTCGGTATGTGAAGGGTAACCCTGGAGCCTGCGCCCGGCTCGCTCTCGACCTCAATTCCATAAGGCTCGCCGTAGATCAGCTTGGTCCGCTTATGCGTATTGATCAGGCCAATGTTGTTGTGGCCCTGTTTGCGTATCGTGAGGTTCTCGTAATTGTTCCAATCCTGCGGAATCTGGTCAAATCCGTTGCCATTATCTGTGATAT
This sequence comes from Paenibacillus silagei, assembly GCF_017874735.1. GTDB lineage: Bacteria > Bacillota > Bacilli > Paenibacillales > Paenibacillaceae > Paenibacillus_AQ > Paenibacillus_AQ silagei. Next base: position 386,671 of record NZ_JAGGLV010000005.1, on the reverse strand, counting down.
CAAAAAAGACCGAGTCGTTCCGGCGGTAGATATGAATATGGATCATACCCTTGCCCAGCTTTTTCTCCACACCGTGCACCACCGCATTCTCTACCAGCGGCTGGACACTCAGCTTGGGCAGCAGCAGATCCAGCAAGGCATCATCCTCGATCTGAATCGTATACTCCAGCTTATCTTCGAATCGCTCCTTCTGCAGATAGAGATAAAATTGGATGAAATCCAGCTCCTGGCGAATCGGAATCTTGGCCAGGCTGTTCGAATAAATACTCGCCTGCAGCAGCTCCGTAAGGGAGGATACCATTCTGTAAACGGTCTCATCTCGGGACAGTTTGGCTTTGTAGCCGATCGTAATGAGCGTATTGAACAGGAAATGGGGATTCATCTGGGCTTGCAAAAATTTGATCTCCGACTCCTTGATCAGCAGGTGCTTCTCGTACACTTCCTTAATGAGATAGTTGATCTCATCCGTCATGTTGTTGAAGGTGGCACTGAGCTGGTTAAGCTCGGCATCCTTGTACGCCGGCATCCTTGTGTTGTAATTCCCCTTCTGCACTTTGCGGATATTGCGCAGCAGATCGCGGACCACCCGGGTAAAACGCAAGGAGATTACAATTCCAGCTGCGAGGGAGACGAAGGCAATCAGCGTAATGATCCAGATGTAGTTATGCATGCTTCCGGATAGTCTGGAGAGCACCTGCTTCTTCGGAATACCTGCAATGAAGGTAAGACCGGTGGTGCCGATGCTGCGGGAGGCAGCTAAGTAAGTCTCCTGGCCCAGCTTGACTTCACTTACATCGGTATTGTCTTTGAGCGCCAATATATCCGGTGAAACGACGGAACCCAGCTCCTGCTTGCCGGCACTGGAATAGATGGTTCCCCGGCTATCGATGATGTAGGCCATAGCGCCTGTGAAGTCGAGCAGGCCGGAATACTCCTCGGCCAAATCAGCCTCATTCGTGCCAAAGATCAGCACCAGACGCTGCCGGGGAAGATTGATATTGGACATGACGCGTGTGAAATAAATGGTGGGGTCACCGGGGCTTGGCTTCAGAATCTCCTTGCCTCTGACCATTCTGCCATTCACCGATTGATAGACAGCGAGATTGTTCTTATTGGTCTGTTCAATATTGGGCGGTGTCTTCAGAACGGATACATAGTTATCGCTATCAAAAAATACAAAAGCCGTTGATAACAGGCTGATATTCCAGGCATTGTTGAACATGAGGCTGTACTTCAGGTCCTCTTCCATTTCGGTTTTGTTGACGAATTTCTTGTAGAAATCATCGCTCAGCGACATATCGTCGATTAACCAGTTTCTTAACATTTTATTAGAGAGAAAATGCAGGGAGGTGTTATCGATAATCTGAAAGGATTTCTCAATATTATCGTTGGTCTGGCGGATCAGAAGAGACAGATTGGCATTGGCGTTCCTGGTTAGAATCTGGGAGATGTTCCAGTAGAAATAGCAGCCGGCGAAGGTCATCGGCAGAAGAATCAGAAGAACGATGATAATTACAATTTTATTCCTGACGGGAATACGGGTGAATAATCCGGAAACCGGGCGAAGGCTGAGCCATCGCAGGATAAGCTTGTTGGACATGCAGACTGCTCCTTGGTGATGATTCATATGATTAAAGGTATTATATAATTTTTGGCGGATGGCGAATAGCCAGGCAGGGGGAAAACAGGCCGTTTTGGCCAATGTGGTAAAGAAAACGAAGAAGAGTTAAAGAAATCTGAAAGCCCTTTCAGCTCTGCTGCTGCCTTTCCCTATTTGCTCAAGATATTATAAAAGAGTATACGGAAAAACGAATTCATTCGCCGTTTTCTTTGTTCTACAATGAGAGCTGTAACAAACTGCAACGGCTGCAGGATTACGCTTTTGCATAAGGCCATCATTATTAAGGGGGATTTCATTTGAAAAGATCAAGAGTTAAAACAGGTATTACTCTGGCAAGCGCTCTGCTGCTGGCTATGTCCATTTCAGCTTGCGGATCAGAGAATTCAGCCGATAAGGGCGGGGCTGACGGGGCAGCGGGCTCGAAAAATACGGCACCAGCGGCCAAAGCGCCGGTCAAAATATCCTATCTTACCTTCCGGGTAGGCACACATGCGTCAGCCAAGATGGAGGAAGAACAGATCAAGCAGTTCAATGCCAAGTACGGCAATGAAGTGGAGGTTGTGGTTGAAGAGATTCCAAGTGATGCCGCATACGTTGACAAGATCAAGATTCTTGCCGCCTCCGGGGATGTGCCGGATGTTGTCATGGGCAAGGACGGAATTAACGATGTTCTGATCAAAGGCAATCTTGCAACCCCTTTCAATGAATATCTGGATAAAGACGTGGAATGGAAGGCAGCCATCGGTGAAGATGCCCTCGCTTCCAATACACGGGACGGCAAGATCTGGTCGATCAGCGATCAGAAGCAGAACATCGGTTACTTTTACAATAAAGAAATGTTCGAGAAGGCAGGAATCAAACCGGCGGAGACCTGGGATGAATTCATGAGCAACAACGAGAAGCTGAAGGCGGCAGGCTTCGTTCCCCTCGCACTCATGACCGGGGAGAATGCCTGGACGTCCAATCTGATTCTTGCCGCGATGATCGGCACTAACGGGGAGAACGGGAAAGCGTTCATGAACACCCTTCACCCTACCGACTTCAATACGCCGGAAATGATTCAGGCGCTGAACATGATGAAGGAGCTGCTGGAGAAGTATACCACGAAGGATGCGCTTGGAGCGGGATATGCCAATGCAGCGAACGCGTTCAGCCAGGGCAAGGCCGCTATGATTGCCAATGGTCCATGGATGATTGGAGATTTCAGCGATCCGACCAAATCCAGTGAAGGCTTCGATAAAAAAGTGGGAGTCGCGGCTTATCCGAATAACAGTCTGATCTCCACCTATGAGGTTGGCTATATGATCGGAGCCAAAACGCCGGAAACCCGCGATGCCGCCGAGAAATTCATCAAGTTCAAAACAGGGCTTGAAGGGCAAACCATCGCGCTTGAATACGGGAATGTAATGCCGGTATCCAGTGAGGTCCAGCCGTCTGATGCCCTTAAAGAGAAATATCCGATCATGGTCGAGTCGATCACAGTCGCTCAAAAAACACAGCTTCATTACCGGACCCTCGACTCCATCGTGTATCCGAACGTAACGGATGCCTGGAAGAACCTGTATCCGAAGCTGGTTGCCGGCAAGGCAACGGCAGAAGAAGTCGCTAAGGAGCTGACTGAAATTGCTGCTAAGAATAGATAAAAAAGTCATGTAAGTTGAGGATTGGGGAGGACCATATGGATGGTTAGGAAAAATAGAGGGTATATCACGCTTTTCCTGTTACCGACAGTAATATTGTTTATTCTTGTCTATGCTGTCTCGCTGGTCATTCTGTTCGGGACATCCTTTACCGAATGGTCGGCCGGACGCAGCCCGGCGTTTATCGGTCTCGCTAACTATGTGAAGCTGTTCACCGACGATGCCGATTTTCGCCAAAGCTCACTGAATACAGGCATCTGGGTCCTGCTCCAGTCTACGATCCACGTTGCCATCGGGACCCTGTTCGCCATTATTCTCAGTATGAAGGAATTCTACTGGAAGTTCGCACGCACGGTCTACATGTTTCCGAATATTATCTCGGGTGCAGCCGTAGGGATGCTGTTCCTGTGTATGCTCAATCCTGACTTTGGTGCGGTGAACAGTATAGCCCGCATGTTCGGGAATGCGGATTTCTCGCAGAACTGGTTCATGGATTATGCCACGGCCTTCTTCTCTGTCACGATGACCTGGCTGCCTTATGCGGCGGTTGTCACGATCCTGATTCTGGCGGAGATCGCAGCCATTCCGGAAAGCCTGTATGAATCGGCGCGGATCGACGGGGCCAGCACCTTCAAGATCAATTGGTACATCGTTATTCCCATGCTGCGCAACATTATCGGGACCTGCGTTATTCTGTCCGGAACCAGCATGCTGCAGAAGATGGATATTATTCTGATGACAACAGGCGGCGGACCCGGCAATGAGACGATGAACCTGCCTATCTATATTTACAAGACGGCACTCATGGACAATAACTTCGGTTATTCCAATTCAGTGGGCGTCTTCTTAATCGGCTTTGGCTTGATTTTTGTCCTGCTGTGCCGAAATCTGTTCAGAATAGGCAGCTCCCAAAACTGAATGGAGCGGATGGGGTGAGAATGTTGAAAAAGGGTATGGCTGTTCTTAAATATGGTTTTGTGCTGTTGATTGTTCTGTTGTCCCTGGGTCCGTTCCTGTGGGTGCTGCTTGCTTCGTTTAAGACCAATGCCGAGATTCTGACCAATTCGCTTGGCTGGCCGAGCAGCTTCCGCTTCTCCAACTACACGATGGCCTTCAAAATAGCGCCGATCTCCCGGTTCTACATCAACAGTGTAATCGTGGGGATCTTCGGAACCCTGCTCAATCTGCTGCTGCTGGGAATGGCAGCCTATGTTCTGGCGCGTTTTAAATTCCGGGGCAAGAAGCTGCTGATGGGGGCCTTCTCCCTGTCGCTTCTGATTCCGGGCGCGGCGATGCTGCAGCCGCTGTACCTGACGGTGAACACGCTCGGGCTGTACGACAAACTGATTGGACTTATTATTGTATACACCGGCTTCGGGTTGCCGGTCTCGCTCTACATTCTATCCAGCTATTTCCTGACCATTCCGAAGGAAATGGAGGAATCGGCTTATCTGGATGGTGCCAGCTTCATCCAGACGTTCTTCCGGATTATTCTGCCCATCTCGAAGCCGGGCTTCGGCACGGCCGGTGTAATGCAGTTCCTGCTCTGCTGGAATGAATTTCAGTTCGCCATTATTCTGACGACGGGGAATCAGAGCCGCACACTGCCGCTGGCGCTCTATTATTTCAAAAGCCAGTTTGCCAGTGATTACGGCGTCATGTTCGCGGCCACGATGGTCGTGATCATCCCGAGTATTGTGGTGTATATTCTGCTGCAGGAGCAGGTCGTATCCGGCCTTGCTGCGGGCGCGGTGAAGGGATGACCGGGCGGACGGAAATGCCAGTGAAAGATATCGGAGAAGTGAGGGTTGCAGATGAATGAGGATAACCTGTGGTGGCTGAAGGAAGACGGGTATGAAGCCCGGCTGCATAAGCATTATGAAGGGCTTTTCACCCAAGGGAACGGCTATATGCATGTCCGCGGAAGCTTTGAGGAAGGTTGCAGTGATGCGCCGCAGGATGAGGAATATCTGCGTTTTCCCGACAATGTTACGCTCGAGAAGCCGCGTCATCCCAAGTCCAAGCAGGGAACCTTCATCCCGGGGATTGTTGCGCAGCATCCGCTGCTGAAGGAGGAGATTGTCAATCTCCCTTATATGCTGGGGCTTGAATTCCGGTCGGGGGACGAGGCTCTGGATATGGACCGCTGCCGGATCAGCGGCTACAGCCGCCGGCTGGATCTGCGGGATGGAAGGCTTCACCGCTCGTTCCTGTGGGAGACAAAAGAGGGGATGCAGCTTAAGTGTACCTATAGCCGCTATCTGAGTATGGCGGATACCCATCTGTGCATCCAGCAGGTCCAGCTGGAGGTGCTGGCAGGCGAAGGCAGGCTGGAAGTAAAGGCGGCGCTCAGGGCCGATGTGCGGACGAACGGGATGAATCATTTTGCCCGGGTAGTTCCTTCGGCGGAACCCGGGGACTGTATATCGCTTGAGACACTGACAGAGGAGGGCAACCGGATCTTCATGCTGTCTGCGCTGGAAGCCTCTGAAGCGGTGAACTGGCAGGCCGGCCACACCCCGGTGATGGCTGCGCTTCGCGGGGAGTGCCGGCTGAACACCGGTGACCGGCTGACCGTCAGCAAGCTGACTGCGGTGACAACTGACCGGGATATGGAGGAAGGAACAGTCCGCGACCGGGCACTGGCACAGCTTAGCCGCGCACGCAAATTGGGCCGGGAGCAGCTGTATAACCGGCATGCAGACTGCTGGAAGCGCAAATGGCAGGCCGCTGATATCCGTATCAAGGGAGATGATGCGGCACAATTAAGCGTCCGGGCTTCCATCTACCATCTGATCCGCTCCAACAGGGAGGAGGATGACCGTGTGGCCATCTGTGCCAAGGGATATGCCGGTGAGGCCTATTTCGGCAGATATTTCTGGGACACGGAGATTAACCTGCTGCCCTTCTTCCTGCACACCCATCCGCAAGCAGCCCGCAATCTGCTTCTATTCCGCTATAATACGCTGGATGGAGCCAGACGCAACGCGCAGAAATATGGGTACCGGGGAGCAAGGTATGCCTGGGAGTCGTCCATAAGCGGGGAAGAGCAATGTGCCAACTGGCAGTATGCGGATCACGAAATTCATATAACAGCGGATATTGTGTACGCGCTATATCATTACGTGAGGGCTACGGGCGACGATGAATTCTTGGAGCGCTATGCCGTAGATATTCTGGTGGAGACGGCCCGTTATTGGTGTGACCGGGTGGATTGGAACCGGGAGGGGGAGGGCGAGCTGCTCAGCGTGATGGGACCGGATGAATATCTGCCTTTTACCCGCAACAATGCCTTCACCAACCGTATGGTCAAATTCAGTCTGGAGCAGACCGTTGCCTGTCTGGACAGCCTGGAAGACGGTAAGCGTGACAGCTATGCGGCAGCGGCAGCGCGGCTGGATATCCGTCCCGGTGAACGGGAGCGCTTCCGGCACACGGCGGAGAAACTGAGGCTGCCGTATGACAGCCGGAGCGATATTGTTCCGCAATCCGATGATTTCGACTCCTATGCAGAGGTGGATTTTGCCAGTGTCTGGACCGACAGGTCCCGTCCCTTCGGCCATTTCATCTCCCAGGAGCGCAATTACCGCTCCAAGGCGCTGAAGCAGGCGGATGTGCTGGAATTAATGATGCTGTTCCCGCAGGAATTCACCCGGGCGCAGCTGAAGGCGTCCTATGCCTATTATGAGCCGATTACGACGCATGATTCCTCTTTGTCAGCGGCGGTTCACGGCATTGTGGCTTCCTGGCTCGGCCAGAAGGAGGCTGCGGGGGCTTTCCTGCAGCGGGTGATGGATATCGATCTCTCGGCGGAGAAGAAAGGTGCTGCCGAGGGGATTCACATCGCCAATTGCGGCGGCCTGTGGCAGCTGATCGTATACGGGTTCGCCGGGCTGAAGAGTGCGATGTGGAGTGAGAGCATTGAGCTGGAGCCCCGGCTGCCCGAGGGCTGGGAAAAGCTGAGCTTCACGCTGGCCTGGCGGGGAGAGCGCTACCAGATCACCGTTAATCCAGATACTTATGAAGTGCAGAAGCTGAATGGAGGGAATCTTGTTGCGGGCACAACCGTTTGAGGCAGCAATCTTCGACCTGGACGGTGTCATTGTCGATACCGCCAAGTTTCACTATAGGGCCTGGAAGCGTCTTGCCGGTGAGCTGGGCTTCGCGTTCAGCGAAAGAGAGAATGAGCAGCTGAAGGGTGTCAGCCGTATGGAGTCGCTTGATCTTCTGCTGCGGGCCGGCGGAATTACGGATCTGACAGCAGAACAGAAGGAGGATCTGGCTTCCCGCAAAAATGAGTGGTACAAGGAACTGCTTGAGACGCTTACCCCGGACGATGTATTACCGGGTGTAAGGAGCTTTCTTGGGCGGTTACACTCCCGCGGAATCAGAACGGCGATTGCCTCGGCCAGCAAGAACGCGCCGCTGATTCTGGAGAAGGTGAACATCCGGCCTCTGTTTGATGTGGTAGTGGACGGAAACAGCACCGCCCGGGCGAAGCCGGACCCGGAGGTGTTCCTGCAGGCCGCCCGGTTACTTACTGCGGAGCCTGCTGCCTGTATAGTCTTTGAGGATGCGGCCGCGGGTGTAGAAGGTGCGGTCCGGGCAGGCATGCGCGTGGTCGGCATCGGAGACAGGGAGCTGCTTGCCCGCGCCCACCTTACCGTTACCAGCTTCGAACAGCTGGAACCTGTATATTTGCTTAGCCATATCGGCATAGCCGGTTATACCGGAGGAGAAGAACGCCCGGATGAACATTGGTCGGTCCGGGGGGAACGGCTGGATGGCTGATGGGCGGACGGGGATGAATGGCCGGTTGGCAGAGGGGCGGACGGAAGGAGCATTTGGATGAACACTGAGCAAATTGGTAATTTGACGCTGGCCGAGCTGCAGCCGGACCTTCCACTAGCGCTGCCGGAAGGCGGCTATGTCAGTCTGGTGCTGGTTACAGACCGATTCGGCTCGCAAATGCACAAGTTGACGATCTCCAATGGACGGCTGCTCTTCACCGTGATTCTGGAGCGGGGGATGGATATCGGGGAAATCTGGCTGGAGGCCGAGAAGATCAGCTGGGAGCGGGATGAGCGGTATCTGCTTCATCCGGATCATGTAGATCTGAACGATAATGAGCATTCGGGCTGGGATTCAGGGTTCTTTGCGGCTGTAGCTGCTATAGGCCCCGAAATCTTCGGCACCCCGGATGAGGTCAGAACCGTCCACGGGACGGGTTCCTATTCCCCGGCGCTGCCGGAATCGGTGCGGCTGAGCTGGGATGAGCAGCAAATCTGCCTGGAGGGTGACATTCCGGTGAGAGGATATGGAATGTCGCCTGTGTATCATAAAACAGTCCGCATCATTACCGGTTACGGGGCGGCTGACCTGTTCCGTGAGGATACGGTGCAAAATGTAACAGATTCCGTCCAACCTGTTGATGACGGATACCATATCTAGCTGGCGGGAGCCTTCATGGCGGGCGGGGGGAGTTATATCCTGCCGGTCCTGCCTGAGAAAATGCTGCTCCGCGATTCTGCCCCGCCGGAAGCGGACCCGTTGGCTGTCTACGGTGCCTGGACCCGCCTGGACCCGATCCGCTGTTATCAATACGTCCCTGAGCCCGTGGAGGGACTGTCCGGGCTGCCGCAGGTCCGATGTTATCCTGCTGCTGCAGGGGGAAGCCGGGGCTTGACCGCCGAGATGGTGGTGAACGCAGGGCAGGATACTGCAGCCTATGTCATCCGTTCTCTACAATGCTATCCCCGTTCGCTGATCGCCAAACGGGCGATCAGCGACTGCATGTATGCTCTGGAGCCATGTAAAACGCGGCCCAATTCCATGCAGCAAAAAACGATAGACGGTGAAACGGTCTATCTCGGGCCGCGCAGCCAGTGCAGCGGCTGGATCATTCTGGGGGCAAGCCGTGATCCAGCGGAGATTGCATCCCTTATCGGCTTGATCCGAAGCGCAGCAAAGTGATGGGTGCCGGAGCAGCCCCATAAAGTGAGACCCATCCAAACACCATCCAAACACCTTCAAGAGAATGGACCCTGCCGAAAGACAGGGAGACAATCTTGAAGGTGTTTTTTTATTGCAGGGAATGGGATTATACGGCGGAAAGAAATTACACGGGGGACAGAAGTTATCCGGCAGACATAAGAAGGCCCGGCACAAGAGGCCAAGGCGGAAATGTTGCACATTATGCAGCCTAGACTCTCAAATTACCGGCATGTAAGCCGGATTCCTGCACGAAATGCAGGATTTGCTCCGTATTGATGCAAGGAGGCGGAGAAATGATGACATTCGTACAACAATTGCAGGGCGGGGCTGATTTTGTGAGAGGAATGTTGTATTTTGGGCAGGAATTGAGAGATTAGTGTGACGATACTAGTAGAGCATCAGAGCTAATATTGCGAATATGACGACCATGATCGGACTTTAACGTGCCAGTGCTTGATTCCTGCAGTTAAACATATGATGCTGTACTGGATGGAAGCGCTGAAGTTCGGAAACTTGGAACTGAAAATTTACTGTGATAGAGGCAGAGCGTTACTGTGAAGGGGACAGGAGTTACTGTAATGGAAGCGGAGCGTTACTATGTGAAGGCAAGAAGTTACTGTATTGGAAGCAGAGCGCTAATGTGTGGAGGCCAGGAGTTACTGTGATGGATGCAGAACTTTACTAGGATAAACGAGAGGTTGGTATAGCGGGTAACTGGCTTTTAAAGCTTGAGGACAGCAAGAAGCGCTCCCCCGGAAACGGTTCCGGGGGAGCGCCTTAATTATGCCTTGCAGAACAGGTGATAACCGCGTCCTGACATGGCCTATTTCTTCAAATAATTCAGCAGGAGCTGCGCAGCTTCGGCACGGGTGGCGGGAGCCTTCGGAGCGAAGGTGCCGTCGGCCCGGCCTTTCACGAGGCCGAGGGAAGCCGCTGCGGCCACTTGTTCCGCTGCCCAGCCGGAGATGCTGTCGGCATCCTTAAGGGATGGACTGAGCGGAGCAGCCGGAAGGGTAGTTCCCTGCCGGAGCTGATACGCCCGCATCAGAATGACGGTCATCTCTTCCCGGCTGATCTCTGCATTCGGCTGGAAGGACTCTGCGGTGCGTCCGGTAATCAGGCCGGCCTCGACCATGCCGGAGAGTGCCTTCTGATACCAGGCGCCTTGCGGCACATCCGTGAAGCTGGTGGTGCCGCTGCCGCTTAGCTGCAGTGTGTTCGCCAGGAGCTGTGCGAATTCAGCCCGGGTAATATTCCGGCCCGGCTGATAAGCCTGCTCTGAGATGCCCCGGATCAGATGCTTCGCAGACAGCTCGCGCAGCGCGTCAAAGGCCCAGTGTGTGGCCGGAACATCGCTGAATTGCTTGGAATACTCCAGCAGCGCGTAGGTGCCGCTGCCGTCAAGAAGTCCCTTCAACCCGCTGCCTTCTGCAGCACCGCCCAGGTAGGTGAGCGTACCGTCACTCTCCACACGGTACAGGCCGAGCAGCTTCGGATCAAGTCCAGCGGCCGGCCAGCTGAGGCTTACCGGAACCGGATATTTATCCAGCCGGTGGATCTTGCCGTCCGCCCCGGTCAGACTGAGGTCATAGCTCAGCAGCCTGCCTTTAAGCGTGACGCCTGCTTCGGTCTTCATCGCAATTTCGGCCAGCGCCTTCGGCGCTGCCGTCAGCAGGAGCCTGGCACCGCTGCGCCCGTCCGCAGGCACCGCTTCCGCCAGCTGCTTCAGCAGCTCCGGCGCCAGCACAAGCCCGATTCCGTCTCCCTGCACACGCAGGGAGCGGGTTCCCAGCAGCTCCCCGGCATTCACCGGAAGCTCAATGGAAGACGCTTGCCCTACCTGTACCGTAACCACTCCGTCCGTCCCTAGGCCGCTTAGCTGAGCCGCTGTAATGACTGCAGCCGCAGGACCCGGCGTTGCGGTTGGCTGCGGTGTGGGCTTAGGGGTTGCCGTTGATACCGGCGGGTCTGCCGGTGTCACCGGAGGGTCCGTTGGTGTTACCGCTGGACGGAAGGTCAGATCAATGGTCTCTGTAAAGGCTGTATCCGTATAAGAACGGTTGCCGATGGTACGGGTGTTGCTGAGCTCTGCCTTGTAGGCTCCTGCATCCCCAGCCCCGGCCTTCTCAACAGTCAGACTGCTGCCGGTGACGCCGTTCAGCACAAGGTCATTCTTCAGCCAGCGGTAGCTCAGCTCGCCGTAAACCGAGCTGGCTACAACAGTAAAGGTAACGGAATCTCCCTCGGTTACCGGGTTAGCTGTCGCTGCGAACGACTGGATAGACGGCAGCTCATGCGCCGGATATACCTTGAGGGTAAGCTCCGTTCCGGTAACTCGTACCGAATTCACCTCGGCTGTGCCGGTCAGCACGACACGGTACTGTATTCCGTCATCCTCCACTCCAGGAGTGAAGCTGTATACCGCTCCGGTAACACTGGCCGCCAGCCAGTCTCCGCCGTCCGGGCGCTTCATCTCCCACTCTATGGACTCTACATCTCCGGTCGGCTCAACCAGCAGCGTCAATGGTTCACCCGCCACGGTCTCCAGCCCGGCCGGCAGATCCATTCCAAATGCCGGAGGGGTCCATTCGGCATTGGCCGGAAGCACCTGCAGGATGTATTCCTGCTCCCCGGTTAAGCCGCCTTCGCCGGTCACCACGGCCTTGTACCGGTAGCCGTTCATCGCTTCCGACAGCTGCGGAAGCAACAGCCTGTCGCCCGAGCCTACCGGCTCGCCATAGCCTTCACCCGTGTTCACATACCAGGTGTAGGACAGCGTTCCTGTACCTTTGCCTGCGGCGCGGAGCACTCCGTCTGAGCCTGCCCGCATCGAGCCTTCACTGACGATCTGCACCTCCGGTGCCTTAAGCTCCCATTTCGCCGTCAGCGTTAATGCGCCGGGCACTGTACGGGCGGCAAAATCCCATTTCTCAGCCTCGTTGTACCAGCCCTCCAGCTCATAGCCTTCCTTCGTGACTGCCGGAGGAGTCAACGCTTCTCCGTATACAGCCTGAACAACCGTCTGCTCCGGACTTCCGCCACTCGCGTTAAAGGTTACCTCATAGCGCCCGCCCGGCTCGCTTAAGGCGCTGATCTCACTGTTGCTGAGGTTGCGGATTTCAATCTTCATGCGCTGATTATCCTTTGCCTGGTCATCAGCTACGATTACTGCAGCACCGTTATTATTGGATGCTCCGTTTACAGTAATGACTTTGTTATTGCTTTTGTTCACGATCTTGTAATAGTCTCCGTCTTTCACCAGCTTCCACTGCTGGGAATCCGGGATCGTTCCGGTGGCTCTTGTATTCTGGCAGATTTGCTGTATGGCTGAGCCGGGAAGAATGTCAATAACCAGGCCGCTTTGCACCGACTGGATCTGGTAATATCCTGTGCCGAGATCCAGGAATCTCCACAGCTGATTATTGCCGTCGCCGTTCGCCCATTGGTTAATGACCGCCAGCGGATCACTGGAGACCCGGTCTACATCGAGTGATTTTCCGCTGTGCTTCGGCTGGATTTTGACCATTTTTTCGGGAATGATCTTCTTGGCATTGGAGCTCATAAATCCGCCGCTTGTCTTATCAATGGTGAGACTGTCGATATTGAATCTTCCGGTATCGCCCTGTTCACGGATGAATTGAATGACATTCTTACCCGCGTTCAGGTTCACGGACTCGGTACTGTTGGCCCACATCTCCCAATTCGCGGTTGGAGTCAGAGAGACTTGCTTGATTCGCTGCCCGTTAACGTACATCGACATCGTTATGTTGGTGCTCTGTGCGCCGGAATACCGCAGGGTTGACGTATAGGCTGCCGTATTGGGCACGTTGACCTCGAACTTCAGCGAATCGCCCGTCTGCTCGAAGCCGCCGACGAATCCGTTGCCTTCATACCACAGATGATCTCTGGCCACCTGCAGGCTTCCGGCTCTGGCGGCATCTTCTGCCTGATACCTCCAGGGGGTACGCTTGGTCAGATGAATACTGTCGATATTGATGATGCCGGTATTGTCCGTTTCATTCTTGTAAGTAATTGTGTTCTTTCCCTGCTTCAGGCTCAGCGTCTCAAGCTGCTCCTTCCAGACCGCAGGCCCTCCGGAAGCAGGGAGGGTGATGCTCTTGATCCGGGTGCCGTTTAAGTAGAGGGCCAGGGTTTTGCCCGCATCAGCTTTTGCATATCTCAATTTCACATCATAGGACGCCGCATTCTCAATATTTACAGCAAACTCTACCGAGGAGTTCGCAGCGGCTAGCCCGGTTACATAACCGGTCCCCATGTTGCCGTCTTTGGCGTACACGACTGAAGTGTCAGACGCGCCCGTCAGCTTGGCATCCTCTGCTCCATAATGCCAGGTGGTTGCTTCGGTGACCGTGATATAGTCCAGATTGACATTGGCGGTATCACCGGCGTCATATTTGTACATGATCGTATTTTCCCCTTCTTTGAGGAAAACATTGTCATAACGGTCGGCCCAGCGGTCCCAGCTCCCCAGGCTGAAGAAATCGACCCGCTTAATTTTTTGCCCGTTCACATACATAGTCAGAGTCCGGTCATCCGGAAACCCTAAGCTGTAGCCCAGATTAACCGAATAGCTGCCTGCACTGGCGGCATTAACCTTGAAGGTGACCGCAGAATCGGTAACCCATAAGCCGCCGGCAAATCCGGTTCCGCTATATCCCGCGTGGTTTCTGTCAATCTGAGCATTCCCGGACAGAATGGCATCTTCGGCCTCGTACAGGCTGCTTCGTTTGATAATCATCGCATCCAGGGCCAGCTCGCTTCTGCCGGATAACCGGATCGTGTTGCTTCCGGCATTCAGCTGAATATTATGAACGGAATGGATATCGAAGTTGGCATCAAAGCCTGCGTTGGAGGCAAAAGAGAGATCCCGGGCTGCCCCCCCGTTGACTTTTAATTTCATGTTAACCGCGCCTGGCGTATTGTTGTTGTACCTGAAATCCAGAGAGTAGGTTCCCGGTGCGTTGGTGTTCACTGTAAACTCTACATAGTTATTGTCGCTGCTGTTGCTGAATTTCTCGTACAGGCCGCCTGAAGCATAACCGCTTTTGCCGACGATTCTGGTCACACCGGACAGGCTTGCATCTTCGGCTTCGTAGATTTCGCTTTTTTCCTCGCCGGAGGGTCTGTTCAGGACAGTGCCGGGATTGGAAGGGATTCCAAGATTGATGAAATCATGATCATCCCAGTGGAAGCGTTGGGCTCTGATACCCCGGTTCCCGCCGCCTTGTCCATGAGTCGGTATGCCATGATACATGATCCAATCCTCGGTGTCGTCCTCGGACTTCAGGAACAGGGGGGATCCCGGTCCGTAGGAGCTGTTCTCATCCGATCTTTTCATGACCGGCTCAGGATGCTTCACCCAGGAATCTGCCTGCATCACATCGGAGCCGGCATCCGCCACGGATACTCCCACAGAATAGTTATCATTCATGAAGCTGCTTGCAGAGTAAGCGAAATAGGTTTTGCCATTGCGTTCCACTACTGCCGCGCCCTCATTGATATTATCGTGCTGCTTCTCCCAGTCATATTGCGGCCGGGCCACAGTGCCCTCCGGACCTTCCAGGGTCCACGGGTTCTTCATTTTGACAATGGTAGGACTCTCGTCAAATTTCGTCTTTGCCGGGTCGTTCGGGTCAGGAAAATAGAAGTATTTGGTATAGGTGAAGTAGGTTTCTCCTTGAATGGATACCACTCCGCAGGCCAAACCGAAGCTCTCCGTGTTCAGCAGCCCTTGCTTGACCGTAACCTGCCCGTCGCTGTCTGCATTGGCGGATTCGCCCTTAAGCTCCCAGGTTCCTTCAAAAGGATCGGGAGACGCATTCTCCAGGACATATGAGCTGGGATGACCATAACCGTAATCATTCTCCGGGCCGGAAGAGAAGTACAGGTACCATTTACCCTCCAGCCTATAGATATAAGGACCCCATACGTATCCAAAGTTATCCGGCTTTTTCCAGACAACTTTGCTTTTGGCAACAGATACGCCGAGAATGGTCTCATGCCTCTTCAGGGTGATATTGTTATCGCCCGAAAAGGCTGAATAGTAATAGCCGTCTGCAGCCCTGGCGATGGTGGGATCAGCACCTCCCATAAGCGGATTGACAAAATTAGAGGTTACCTCTGCACTGGAGATGCCTGCCAGCATGAAGGACATCAGGATTACAAAGGGTAACATCACCAAACTTTTTTTCCTCATAATAATCTCCTTATCTGTTCAATTTTCCTCCTGAAAGCTTACGAGCTGACGAATGAAACCGCTTACTTAAATTTGTAGCGCTACGCATTCATTATAAATTAAAAGCGGAACTGTTTTTCCGCATCATGTTTTGCGATATTTTGAGGGATTGTCAGGACTGGAGAAGTCTGCCGGACAGGAAGCCGGACGGCTTGCATTTTTTTTAGTTTTCTTATGTTATTTTGACTGCCTGGACCGGGAAGCAGAAACAGGCCTGCAAGCTGCGTCCGGGCAACTTACAGGCCTGTCTGGCATGACTGGCAGGGAGAAATGGCCGTTCTTCCGGCTACACCAGCTCGATTACCGCCATCTGATGATTCTCCAGGTAAGGAATCGTGTAGGTGATCCCGCCCCCGCTGCTGACGGTGAACGGCAGCTCTGTCATCGACGGGGCCAGATAGACCCGGTGGACGGGGTCAGAGGAGGGGAGGCGCAGGCTGACGGAAATGTCCCGCAGCGGCACAATATCCTCGATGACTTCGATCCGGCCTTTGAGGGCGGGTGCGGCGTAGAGCAGATGGTGCACATAGCGCTGCTCTGCCTGCTGGTACTGCAAGGTCGTTATGCCCCGGGCCGGCAGAGTAGTGCGAAGGGAAGGAATCGGAAGCAGCCGCGACAGTGCATGCAGCACCATTTCCTTCAGGATAAGATGGCCGGCATCCGCATATTCGCTGAATACATCCCAGGCAATATAGATCCCGCTGCTGCTCTCCACCATCCCCGGCCCGTTATCCTCCTGTGCACCCGGCGTATGCTGGTGCGAGCAGAAGGTGAAGACATCGCGGTTGAAATAAGGATTCTCCAGATGACCGAGCGATTGTCCTTCCAAGAGTTCCACCAGTTGACCCTCGCCGTACATTACATAGGATGCAGGCAGCAGGGCGCCGGGCGTGAAATGGGGCTTGAAGTAAGACGGCCGGTAAGGGTTGGCCCCCAGCCAGCTGATCCCCAGGTTCAGTGCAAAAGCATCGCCTGCCGGATTCAGGCCGGAGCGTCCGGTGGCCAGCACCTTGCCGCCTCCGGCGGTAAAGGCCCCGATCGCGTCGGCCAGCTCCGGCCAGAGGGGCACCTCATCGGGCAGCACCAGCACTTTGTAGGCGGTGAAGTCGCTGAACGTATCTACGATGTCATACAGGTAATGGCCTTCTGTCAGTATGCGTACCGCACCGGCATCCGCCAGATTACGTTCCCCCCTGCGTGCCTGTCCGCCGGGGCAGGCTTCACGTGCAGCCTCCAGGGACAGGACGGCAATATCTGCAACGGACGTAACCCCGCTGCACCACTCCTCCTTCGCCTCCACCTCGCTGTAGGCGGCGCCGATCAGGGCATAGGTCGCTTCATCCATCCAGCCGGAAGGGTGAAGCTGGTCGCCGATGGAGCATCGGGCGCCATGGGCGAGGCTGAGCGCGGCTTCGAACCGCAGCGCGTTCGGATGCTTATACCCGCCGAATTCGCCCCAGGAGGTATGGAATTTGCCGGTCATGCCGAGGAATTCCATGCCGAGCGTCTGGGCGTAGCGTGCCGACAGCGGGAAATGGTCATACCCCCAGCCTCCGGTAGGAAGCGACTCCAGCTCCAGATGGCTGTTGACCTGTACCAGATCGCGGCGTCCCCGCTGCTGATGGCCGTTGTTGTGATAGACCGGCAGGCCGGGCTTCACGGCATCAATCGTCTCCCGCACACGGCGGGCATAATTCAGGTAGGTCTGCTCGCCGAGGGCGATGACGGCTGCTTCGTCGCGGGGGTCCCGGCCAGCTGCCCGCAGGGCGGCGACGCAGTATTGACAGCGGCACTTGCGGACGCCGACAATGTCAAGGAAGATACCGTCTGCCTCGTACCGGGAGACGGCTTCATGAATCTGGGCCAGCAGGATGTCCAGGTAAGGCGTGTTCAGGCAGAACTCATGGTAGCCCGGGGTCATGAAGTCTTTTACCCAGCGTGTACGGTCCTCGGCATCGCGGATCAGCCACTCCGG
Source organism: Paenibacillus silagei (assembly GCF_017874735.1). Classification (GTDB taxonomy): domain Bacteria; phylum Bacillota; class Bacilli; order Paenibacillales; family Paenibacillaceae; genus Paenibacillus_AQ; species Paenibacillus_AQ silagei. Next base: position 369,185 of record NZ_JAGGLV010000005.1, on the reverse strand, counting down.
ATGACGGCGGGCCAGCTTCTCATCAAGACCGGCTGACAGATAGACCGGAGTCTTGACACCGATTTCATGAGCGGCTTCAATCATCTCGCCCAGCAGGTCAAAGGAGAGGCCGGGATGAATCTCATTGGCGTCGCTGGGATGATAGGCCCAGCCGTGATGGCATTTGGAGAATACGGTGACCGAGTCGACGTGACCTGAGCGCAGCATGGACTGGAACTGGGATTTGGAGAAGGCCTGCCCGATGCCGGGAATGGCTTCGGAAGTATGGAAATCAAGATGAACCTGACGGAAACGCATGGATACACAACCCCTTAGAGAATTGGATGAAAAGCGGATTCCCAGTCAATGTACCTCTTTTCCGCCGTGGCAGCCAGTGATAATATAGACTTTGAATAGCACAAAATCGACCTGAGACAAGGGGGAGCTATGATGCTGTGCCTGGAATTTGCGATTCCCCCGCTGCCGCAGCTGGTTACGGTGGGACATGCGGTCTGGTCTCCGGGGGACCGGCATTTCGCCCGCACGTTCGGTGTGTACGATCTGCTGCTGGTCAAGCGGGGAACGCTCTATATGGCAGAGGAAGGCAAGGAATACGCAGTGGGTGCGGGACAACTGCTGGTGCTGGAGGCGGGAAGGCCGCATGACGGGTACCGGGCCTGTGCGGAAGATACGGAAATTTACTGGGTGCACTTCATCCATGAGCATAAGCCGGGATATATCCGGCGCGGGGAGATCCCCTGGTCTTCACTGCTGGCTAAGGGAACGGTGGAGGATGAGGAGCCGTCTGTGCAGCAGCGCCTGTACCTGCCCAAATTCGCCCCGGTTGATATAGAGGCATTGGAGCCGGTACTGCAGGAGATGAACGAGATTCACAGCCGGCTGAGCGCAGAGAACGCGCTCCGGCTCCAGCTGCTGCTGGCCGGTCTGCTGGCGGCGCTGCAGGCGGAATGCCAGCGGACGGGCCAGCCGGAGCCGGCGGCCCGGCTGGCCCGGGCTGCCGCTGCCTATCTGGATGTTCACTGGAGACAGCCGTTTCATCTGGCCGGGCTTGCGGAGGAGCTGCATTTCCAGGCGGATTATATTACGAGGTGCATGAAGCAGCATATCGGCACGACGCCGCTGCAGTATGTGCTGCAGCGGCGCCTGGAGGAAGCGAGGAAGCTGCTTGGCGGTACGGTGCTGGACATTGCTGAAATTGCCGAACGGGTCGGTATTCAGGATCCGAACTATATGACACGCCTGTTCAGCATGAGGTACGGTGTCACCCCCGGGGCATACCGGCGGCGGCTGCGCATGCGGGATGAGGCCGCCGCCGATACGGAGGAAATCTGAGCAATGGCCGGGGATAAGGTCAGGAATTCAGGATTCGCTCGCGGTACTGGGTGGGGGTGCAGTTGAATACTTTGCGGAACTGGCGTGAGTAGTAATTCTGGTCATGGAAGCCGCTGTCCATCGCCACCTGGGAGACGCTCAGGCCGGGGCTGCGCAGCAGCGTGCAGGAATAATCCAGCCGCTTGCGGATCACATAATCCATCGGCGTGGTCTGGTAGTTGCGGGTGAACACTCTCAGGAACTGGCGGGTGGACATATAGGCCATATCCGCCATGGACTGCAGGGTGACCGGCTGCAGGAAATGCTCCTCGATATAGGTGACCGTCTCACCGATCCGCAGCGCCTTGTTATCCTCGTGGCCGCTGCTGTTCTGATAATAACGTGAGAGCATGCCTACCAAGGCGGTGAAATAGGTGCGGATCATCAGCCGGTATCCTTCAGGCTGACGGTCATGCTCTTCCAGAATGTCATCCAGCAGCCGTGTCGCCTCCTGGAGCTGCCCGGCTTCCAGGGAGAGCATGCCCTTGAAGTACATCTCCTTCCGGTAGAACGGCTCGATATAGAATAATGCCTGGAACCCCGGCAGCAGTCTGAGCTCGGACTGCTGGAGCAGCTGTTCAGGCTGGAACATCACATTGACGTATTCGATGCCCTCGACATTCTTGTAGCCATGGGAAACGTTGCTGTGGATCAGAAAAACCTGGCCGGCGGTAACCGGATACTCTCTCCCTTCAATGATATGCACGGCGTTTCCCGACAGAATGACGACCAGCTCGGAGAAGTCATGGCTGTGGACGTAGTAATCATGGGTCAGCGGGCACTTCTGGATTCTGAAGGTGAAGCCGGGCTCAAGTCCAATGTCCCGCGCTAGTATTTTGGTTGTCATGGCAATATTATGCTAAAGAAGGTCGGGATCGTCAAGGCGGAGAACGGCGGGCGGCGCTACCATTAGATTGCGGGCATATTTGCCTGGCTGGGGACAGCCGGGGAGATCCGCGTAATGGTCAGGAGGGGAAAAGATGCTTCATTTACTAAATCACAGCGTACTGAATCATAAAGAAAAACCAAGTACCGGAAATCTCCGGATCCTGTTCCTCGGGGACAGCATTACGGCAGACGGCCGGTATATCAGCCTGGTCCGGGAAGGCTTAAGCAGGCACCGCTCGGAGCTGGCAGTGGAACTGCTTGCGTGCGGGGTTCCCAGCGAGACCGTCTCGGGGCTCAGCGAAGCCGCGCATCCATTTCCGCGGCCCTGTGTCCATGACCGGCTGGCAGGCGAGCTGGCGGCGGCCAGTCCCGATGTGGCCGTTGCCTGTTACGGGATGAATGACGGGATCTATCATCCCTTCTCGGAAGCGCGCTTTGCAGCCTATCAGTCCGGGATGAAGCGTCTGAGCACTCTTATCCGTGAAGCAGGAGCCGCTGCCGTGCTGCTGACACCGCCGCCGTTTCACGCCGCCTCGATGGACGGTCCGCTGCAGCCCGCAGAGGCGGCTGATTTCAGCTATCTCGCGCCTTACCGGGATTATGACCGTGTATTGGAGCGTTATGCGGACTGGCTGATCTCCGGCGGCTGTCCTGCAGACGGTGTCATCGATATACGTACACCGCTGCTGGAGCATATCCGGCATGAGCGGCTGCTTCATGCCTCTTACCGCTACGGGGACGGTATCCACCCGGATCTGTCCGGTCACCGGATCATGGCGCAGGTGCTGCTGCGGGAGTTATTCCGCCAGGATCCGGACGGACTCCGGGAGCAGCCCTGTTCCTGAACCCCTGATTGACAAGCAAAATAGCGCGGGATTATAGTAGTGTCACCCTAAGAGCCGGGAGAGAGGACCATGAATATACTTCAGACAATCCGCTCGCGCAAATATTTACAGCGGATTCTGCTCAGCTTCATGCTTGTTGTCGCCACACTGGCGGCCGCTTCGCTGTTTGTGAACTCGGGTGCCCGCAGCAAGGTGCTCAGCCTGCAGAACGAGGCAGACCGCAAGCTGCTGACCCAGATTAATTACAACATAGAGAACATGAACGGCATCGTTAAGGATTTGGCCGTATCTCTATACAATGATGAGGAGCTGCTGGCCCTGAAGTCAGGTGCGGATTACAGGCAGAGCATTCTCAAGATCGAGCGCCTGAATCATACCGTGGCGGCTTCCCCTTATCTGCACGCTGCCGTGTTCTATAACGGCGCCCAGCACCGGTTCTTCTCGTCGCTGAATCATGAGATTGATAACCGCGTTCTGTACGATTCCCTGAAGGGTTACATGGGCTCACGGGCGGATCTGCCCAAGCTGCAGCTGATTCCCCTGGACCTTGACGGAAAGGGCGGGGGCATAGACGTCTTTGCCTTCTTCCTGTATGACGGGGAGTCGCTGGGTTCAATCAATGACAACGTGCTGATATTGACGGTGAAGCCGGGGTGGATGCTGGATAATATGAAAGCGCTTAACCAGGTGGCCGAGCGGCAGAATGATGTCCTGTTCGTAACGGACAGCGAGGGTGAGATGCTTATTTCTACGGACGGCCTGCTTCCTGCCGGGCTGAATATCAGGGGTGAGCTGCTGCCGCGGATCAGCGCCTCGGGCAAGCCGCTGGATTCCTTCAATTATACACATGAAGACAGGAAGTATAAGGTTACTTATCTGAGCAAAGCGCTGAACAACTGGCAGATTGTCAGCATGCAGGATTACGATGTTGTGCTGGGCAGCGTCCGGCAGATGAAATGGACGGAAATCGCGGTTACGCTGTCTGTTGTTCTGCTGGCCGTGCTGTTGTCCGTGTTCTTTGCGGTGCGGCTGTATAAGCCGGTCGGCCAGCTGCTGACGCTGGTGCCGCAGGAGGCGCACGGCACTCCGCAGGCGAAGGATGAGCTGTCGCTGATTGCGGCCAATGTGACCGAGATGATCAGCAAGCTGAAGGGGCTTGAGCTGGAGCGGGCCTCGCAGTCGAATATTGCCAAGCTCTATCAGCTGCGCAGCCTGATCGGGTCCAGCCACAGCATGGATGAGGCTGCCTTCAGGCAGCTCAGGGAGCAGCATGGCATTGACATCGCTTATCCGTCTCCGCTCCGTCTGGCGCTGGTGCAGATTGATAATCTGCAGGGGCTTGCCGCCGAACCGGGGCTGCCGATGGAGTCCCTGCTGTATTTCGCCATTGCCAACATCGGCCAGGAGCAGCTGCGGCTGGAAGGCACTTGTGAAGCGGCCGATATGAAGAGCGGCCATCTGGTCTTTATATTCGGCAGTACAGCAGAGAGCCTTGCACAGCTGGAGGAGCGCTTCAGAGGGCTGCAGCAGACGATTGAAGGCTATTACCATATTACCTTCACGGTTACGCTGAGCGAAGTGTTCACGGATTACCGTGACATCACCCGGCATTACAATCTGGCCATCCGCCACTCCGGCTACCGGATGATCTACGGCAAGGGGGCGGTGCTTGAGCCGGGGATGCTCCGGGAGAATGAGGCAAATGAATCCCTGCGCATCCCGCAGGAGCTGGAACGGCAGCTGACGGAGGGACTGAAGGGCGGGGATCTGGCAGAGACGGAGCAGACGATCCGCAAATGGAGGGAGCTGCTGGGCAGCTTCAGCTACGAGAATATGTTCTCTGCGGTGCTGCATCTTGCGGTTACGCTAAGCAACACGCTTGGCGAGATGAACAGCCGCAACGTCAACCCGGTCTCGGTCAACCTGCAGGCCGTCAACCGCCGTATTCTGGAAAAGGAAACGCTGGATGAGATCGAGGCTGTGCTCCTGGAGGTGGTGCGTGAGGTCGCTGAGCAGCGGCGGAGCGGGCGCGAGGATAAGAACAGGCTGCTGGCGGAGACCGTGAAGGAAATTATTGATAAGCATTACGCCGATCCTGACCTTAATGTGCAGCGCATCGCCGACATGCTCAAGATGAGCTCCGTCTATCTGGGCCAGGTATTTAAGGCGCAGGAAGGAACGACGGTGGTTGATCAGATCAACGCAGCCCGCCTGGCCTGCGCCAGAGAGTATCTGGAGCAGAAGGACCTGACCGTGACAGAGATTATGGAGAAGGTCGGGTTCGGGAATGAAAGCTATTTCTACCGCCTGTTCAAACGCCGCTACGGCACCACGCCGAAGGAATACCGCCTGAAATCGGCCATTGACCGCAGCAAATAAACAAAGCCAATAAACAGGGTTTTCAGCCTTAAGCCAGGCCTGCTAATGGACATTGTTCCTATAGCGGGCTTTTTGCTGCGCGATGCATGCCACGGCCCGGCCGGAGCAGGAATCTGGCAACAATACAGCCCGGATCTACAGCAATCTTGCAATTGTACAGTAACGCAGTGGCCTGGTTCTGCGCTATGTTAGTCGTGCAAAGCCTGGGACACAGGCAGACAGCTGCAGCTAAGGAAGGAAAGGAAGGGGCTTTGGTTATGTTGAATAAGGTTCCACTGGCGGAACAACAAGCAAGTCCGGGTGCGCCTGCGGCAACGCGCAAAAAGACCTGGATCGGAAGGGAGCTTCACCATTTCCGGAACAACCGGGAGCTGTTTCTGCTCTCGCTGCCGGGACTGCTGTACAAATTGATTTTTGCCTATATTCCAATGATCGGCCTGATTATCGCCTTCAAGAACTACAGGTACGATCTCGGGATCTTCGGCAGCAAGTGGGTGGGACTGGACAATTTCCGTTACTTATTCACTACGGATACGGCGTGGCGGATCACCCGTAATACGGTTCTATATAATACCGCGTACATTCTGGTGGGGACCTCGGCAGCGCTGCTGCTGGCGATTCTGATGAACGAAATCAAGGCGAAATGGAGCAAGTTCTACCAGACGGCCCTGTTTCTGCCGCATTTCCTGTCCTGGGTGCTTGTAGGTTATGTGGCGTACGCCTTCCTGAACCATTCGGACGGATTTATCAACCGCACCCTCGAATCCTTCGGGCTGAACCCGGTGAGCTGGTACCAGGATGCCGGGCCGTGGCCGGTGATACTTATTCTGGTCCAGCTATGGAAGGTGGTGGGGTTCAACACGCTGATTTATTTTGCCGGCATTATCGGCATTAACAGCGAATATTACGAGGCGGCGCGGATCGACGGGGCGACCAAGCGGCAGATGGCCTTCAAAATCACGATTCCCCTGATGGCCCCGATCATCATCATTATGCTGATCCTGTCTATCGGCAATATGTTCCGCGGCGACTTCGGCCTGCATTATTTCATCCCGAACAACTCGGGCTTTCTCTACGGCTCTACTGACATCATTGATACCTATGTGTACCGCGCGCTGCGTGAAGTCGGCAATGTAAGCATGTCTGCGGCTACAGGCTTCTACCAGTCGGTGGTCGGTCTGGTGCTGGTGCTGACGGCCAACGGAATTGTGCGCAAGGTCGATCCCGATAATTCCCTGTGGTAAGGAGGTGCCCTGAGCATGGGCAAAACATTCGAATTTTCCAAGCTGTTCATTAATCTGCTGTTTACGGTGCTGTCGCTGGTGGTCATTCTGCCGTTTGTGCTGGTCATCGCAGTCTCGCTGACGGATGAAAAGTCGCTGACTGCAAACGGGTACCAGTTCATCCCCGAGTCCTTCAGTCTGGATGCCTACCGCTATCTGCTGGACGCGCCTGACATCCTGCTCCGGGCCTATGGCGTGACCTTCACGATAACCATCATCGGTGCGCTGACCGGGCTGCTGCTGACCGCGATGACGGCATACGTGATTTCAAGGCAGGATTACCGGTATAACCGGGCGACGACCTTTTATGTATTTTTCACCATGCTGTTCAGCGGGGGGCTCGTTCCTTCCTACATTCTGATTACGCAATATCTGCATCTGAAGGACAGCCTGCTGGCGCTGATTCTGCCCATTCTGTTGTCGCCGTTCAACATTATGGTCATGAAGGGCTTCATGTCCAAGATCCCGCTGGAGATCATCGAATCGGCCAAAATCGACGGCGCACGGGAATTCCGTATTTTCTTCCGGATCATCCTGCCGCTCTCAACGCCTGCGCTGGCTACTCTGGGCCTGCTGATTTCCTTCACCTACTGGAACGAATGGTTTAACGCGATGCTCTACATTGATGATCCGAACAAGGTGCCGCTGCAGCTTCTGCTGGTGCGGACGCTCAACAGCATCGAGTTTCTCACGACGAACTCTGAATTTACCGGGCAGCTTGGCATTGATCTGAGCAGCTTCCCCAACAGTTCGGCACGGATGGCAATTGCCGTACTGGCCGGCGGGCCGATGCTGGTGATTTTCCCGTTTTTTCAGCGGTTTTTCGTCAAAGGGCTTACGGTTGGCTCCCTAAAGGGTTAACATACATTACATGTACTAAGTACAGGAGGTCACTTACATGAAAAAAGGGCTGGTTGGCGTTTTGGCATCCGTATTGCTGGCTGCATCCGTGCTGTCAGGCTGCGGAGGGAACAATAACGGCGGCAACGGTAATGCCGCTAAAGGGACGGAAGGAAGCGGAGCGGAGGCAACGCAAAGTGCGGCTGCGGAAGGCGGGAAGGATGGCGAGCTGAAGCCGGTCGAGCTGACCTGGTATTATCCGCTGTCCCAGCTTCAGGCAGACCAGGATAAGGTGCAGGAGGAAGTCAACAAGATTACGAAGGCGAAGATCAATGCCACCGTCAAGCTGATGCCTGTAGCGATCGGGGATTATGTGCAGAAGATGAACACGGTGCTTGCAGCAGGCGAGAAGTTCGACATTCTCTGGACCGGCTACATGCTGAAGCCGGAAGAGCTGGTGCGCAAGGGCGCGATTCAGCCGATGGATAAGCTGCTGGAGGAATACGCGCCGGAGCTGAAGGCGGAGGTGCCGCAGGTGATGTGGGACGGCCTCTCGGTGGACGGGGAGATTTACGGTATCCCGAACCAGCAGATCAACGGCTCCCGTTACGGATTTATCATCCAGAAGCGTTTTGCCGACAAGTATAATCTTGATACCGCTTCCATCAAAAAAATAGAAGACATCGAGCCGTTCCTGGCCCAGATTAAGCAGAACGAGCCGGATATCATTCCGTTTGGCGTATTCGGCACTTCCTTCATCAATCCGCAGTCGCATGACGACAAGTACTGGGTAGTTCCCGGTCTGGATGACCATTTCTATATCAAAACCGATGATCCTACGTATACGCTCCAGCGCTATCCGGAAGAAGAGCTGGACAATTTCCGGCTGGCCAGCAAATGGTATAAGGAGGGCTATATTTACAAGGATGCCGCTACCGAAAAAGCGAATGATTACCTCGCCAAAGGCCAAATTGCCGTCGATTTCAACGTGACGCTGAAGCCGGGCGTGGAAGCGGAGGTCAAGGCCAAAAACGGCGGCAACGAGGTCATTACGGTTCCGCTCAGCGACTGGTTCTCCAACGGCTATTCGGCCACTACCAACCAATCCATCAGCCGTACCGCCCCTAATCCTGAGCGTGCCATGATGTTCCTGAATCTGGTGAATACCGACAAGGAGCTGTACAATCTGCTCTGTAACGGGATTGCCGGTGAACATTATGACAAGGCGGACGGGGAGTACATCAAGGCCAAAGCGGACTCCCGTTATCTGCCGAACATGGACTGGGTATTCGGCAGCGTATTCAACTCGTATCTGAAGGAAGGACAGCCGGAGAATGTCTGGGAAGAGACCAAGAAGATCAACTCGAGTTCCGAGGTTAATCCTGTAGGTGCCTTCAAATTTAATTCCGAGCCGGTGAATACGGAGATTGCCAACCTGAATGCCGTGTGGGGAGAATACAAACGCGGACTCGTGACCGGAACGCTTGATTTCGAAGAAACCTGGCCTGCGCTGTACGGCAAGCTGAAGGAAGCGGGCGAAGAGAAATACGTGGCTGAAGTCACCAAACAATTTGAACAATTCCTTAAGGATAAAGGTCTGAAGAAGTAAGCCCCTACATCCCACGTTGAAAGGAAGAGGAGCCTTGGTGAAAAAACGTTTGCTTGCGGCACTTGCGGCCAGTCTGCTGTTCACGCTCAATCCCTCTACTCCGTTTGCGTCCCCTGTACATGCGGAGGAGGTGTTGTCCGGGACCGCATTTTATGTGGCTAATAATGGAAGCGATTCCAATGCCGGGACGCTGAATGCCCCGTTTCTGACGCTTGAGAAAGCACGCGATACGATCCGGACGCTCAAAGCGGAGGAGGGACTGCCGGAAGGCGGCGTCACGGTGTATCTGCGTGAAGGCAGGTATGAACGGACGTCCAGCTTCGAGCTGCGGGAGCAGGATTCGGGCGAAGCCGGCAAACCGGTCACGTACACGGCCTATCCGGGGGAGTCGGTTACGCTGTCAGGCTCCCGCCAGCTGGCCAAATCGGCATTCGTTCCGGTCACGGATCCGGCCATTCTCGGCCGGATCATCAGCCCGGAGGCGAGAACGAAGGTGCTGGCCGCAGATCTGGGAGCACTGGGCATCACCGATTACGGCCAGCTCAGCCGCCACGGCTATTATCTGGCCAATGATCTCAGCGAGGTGCCGCCGATGGAGCTGTATGTGGCCGGGCAGGGCATGACCCTGGCCCGCTGGCCCAATGAGAGCACCGTCCAGATGGATGAAATCCTTGATCCCGGTCCGACCCGGAAGGACCCGAACGGGGAAGTGCATACGCGCGGGGGCACCTTCACCTATACGTATGACCGGCCCCAGTACTGGACGCAGGCAGACGATATCTGGCTGGACGGGATTTTCGGCTACAGCTGGGAATGGTCGTACAATAAGATTGCTTCCATCGATACGGCCGCTAAGAGCATCACCCTCCGCTACGGGGAGATGAGCGGCATCTTCAAGAACTGGTACCCTGACTTCCACTTCGCGCAGAATCTGCTGGAGGAAATCGATATGCCCGGCGAATATTATATCGACCGCCCGGCCGGCAAGCTGTATTTCCTGCCGAACGCCGAGTTCGCTGCCGCGAATCCCGATATTGAAGTCACAATGCTGAAGAGTCCGATGATTAACGCACTGAATGCTTCGTACATCGACTTCTCCGAGCTTATTCTGGAGAACGGCCGTGATTCGGCAGCTGTATTCATGGGCGGCAGTCATATGCGTATCCTGAACAGCGAGATCCGTAACTTCACCAACAGCGGGGTGCTGGTCAATACGCAGAGCCGGTTCTACTACAACAATTTTGAAGGGGCGCCGGGTACGGACCATGCCATTATCAGCAGCCATATCCATCATATCGGCGGCACTGCCGTCACGCTGGCGGGAGGCAACAAGACAACGCTTGCGCCCGGGAACAATGTGGTGGAGAACTCGCATATCCACGATTTTGCCTACTACCACAAAGCCTATAATCCCGGCGTGCTGCTGTCCGGTGTCGGCAACCGCATGTCGAACAATGAGCTGCATGACGCGCCCCATCCCGGCGTGCTGATCTTCGGCAATGACCATACTGTGGAGTATAACGAGATCTATGACGTATGCACCACCTTCTCGGATCTCGGCGCGATCTATATGAATGCGGGCGAGCAGCCCCATGAGCGGGGGACGGTCATCCGGCGCAATTATTTCCATAACATCGGCGAGAGCAAGGCCGGAGTAGAAGGGGTATACCCTGACAACTTCACGATGGGACTGACCATTGACGAGAATATTTTCTACAAGATGGGCAATTCGGCCATTAAAAATAACGGCGGATCCCATATCCTGACCCGCAACAATATCTTCATCGACAGCAAGATTCCTTATGATTATGCGGATATGTTCCTGGGCGACGAGCCGGATGATCAGGTGCCGCTCAACTACATGCCGAAGTGGCAGGCGCTGTTCGCGGCGAACAATAATTTCACCGGCACCCCTTATATGACCAAGTATCCCGAGCTGGCGGATTTCTTCACGGAGAACCGGTATTATCCCGACACCAATACGTTCCAGGGGAATGTCGTCTACAACCCGTCGGTTCCGCGCAGCGTAACGACCAATGTGTACGGGGCCTACGACAAGTTCGGACTGGTCCAGTATGCGAATAACTGGGTGACTGCCGCAGATCCCGGCTTCACCGACCTGGCGGGAGGCGATCTGTCGCTGCGGCCGGATGCGGATGTCTTTGGTGCCATTCCCGGCTTCCCTGACATTCCGTTTAACGATATCGGCGTTGACGGCAAAGCGGGCACGACAACCAGTCCGGACAGCTATCCCGTGCAGGGAGTTGCCGTCTATGACAATGAAATAACCGTGGACCGCTGGAAAACGGTGAAGCTGCGCACGGCGGTGCTTCCGTGGAATGCGGATCATCCCGCCCTGACCTTCACTTCGGCTGATCCCGCCATCGCGGTAGTGGACGGCGCAGGTAATGTTACTGGCCAGTCGGTCGGCAGCACGGTCATTACGGTAGCCTCGGCAGAGAATCCGCTGCTGACCGCCACGGTCACGGCTCATGTGGAGGCAGGGGACGGCGTGATGGATTTCACGGATTTCGAGTCCGGAGCGAACGGGTGGCTGCAGGATGCGAACCGTAGCATCGAGAAGCTCGGAACGAACCGCTGGTACAAGATTCTGAATGGAGCCTCGTCTCTCAGTGCCAAGAACTTCTCCGACTATGAGCTGAGCTTCAGGCTGAAGACGCCGGAGGTGATGGGGAATAATGCGACCCTGTATATCTTCGACCGTCAGGCCGGGAGCGGCTCCAGCCGGATCGGCTACAAGACCCGGGCGGACGGCAGCTCTGCGTGGCTGCTGTACAATTCGGCCTGGACGGTGCTGAAGGAAGTCAAGCTGCCGGGGCATGACCTGCAGCCGGATACGGAATACAGTGTCAAAATGCTTGTGAAGGGCGGCGATATCAGCGTCTATCTGGACGGAGCCTTCCGCTTGAAGGGCAATGATCCGGGACACAATGCAGAGGGCAAAGTCGGCTTCTACGTCAGCAATGTCAGCCAGATGCACTTCGATGACATTCAGTTCAAGGCTCTGACGACTACGCTGGCCGGGATTATTCCGGCGGAGAGCGCGGTGCGTCTGGCCGCAAGGGAGCAGCGGCCGTTGCAGGTGGCCTTCGATCCTTCCGATACGCCGGATACAGGCGTGACCTGGCAGTCGGCCAACCCGGCGGTCGCTACGGTGGACAATACGGGCGTTGTGCATGCCGTATACGAGGGGCAGACGGTCATCTCGGCGGTGTCTACGGTGAATCCGCTCATCAAGGCGGATATTACCGTCACCGTCTCTAATATTATGCATGAGACGGACTTCGAGAACGGGGGCAACGGCTGGCCGGTGGACCCTAACCGCAGCATCGCCGCTGATCCGGACGGCAACCGCCGCTATAAGCTGCTGAACGGCGCGTCAGGCCTGCTGGACCGCAGCTTCACGGATTATCAGCTGGAGTTCAAGCTGAAGACGCCGTCCGTGATGCCGGATAACGGCATCCTGTACATCTTCGACCGCCAGGACAGCTCCGGCTCCACCCGGATCGGCTACCGGACCCGGGCAGACGGATCTTCCTCCTGGATCCTGTATGATACAGCGTGGCAGAAGCTTACCGAGAGTGTACTGCCGGGGCATGACCTGCTGCCGGATACGGAATATGATGTGAAGGTAACGGTGAGAGGCGGAGATATCGCCGTATCTGTGAATGGTTCGCCAAGGCTCTCCGGCAGCGATCCGAACCACCGCCCGTCCGGCAAGGTCGGCTTCTATACCAGCGGCTTCGCTTATATGCTGTTCGACGATATCACCTTCTCGGTTCTGCCGTAACGGAGGGCGGGCGCTGCTTGCGCAGAATCCGAACGGGTGCAGTTAGAATAGACCACGGGTCCAGCTGGAATAGACCATGGATACAGCAAGAAGCCGCTCCCTTACGGGGCGGCTTCTTTGCCTTGCGCTACCGGTCTTATCCGGCCAGCGCCGACCGGATCTGCCTCGTGTAGAACAGGCGGACTATGAAGAAGTAGATCACCTGAATGACGAAGAACAGGCCCAGCACAAGCAGGGACTCCCTGAATATGGAGTACTGGAACATATGCGACAACGCTGTAAGGGCAACGGCTCCATGGATAAGGGCGACCACGATCGGCGCGAAGAAGAGCAGGCTGAGCTGGCGGTTCAATATCCGGCGAAGCTCTTTGTCACTCAGCCCCAGCTTGGAGATGGCCCTGAACTTCTGTTTGTCCTCATCCAGATCGCTGTACAGCCGGAAATAGAGAAAGCTGCCGGCAGAGACAAAAAACACGATCCCGACAAAAAAACCGATGAACATCACGGGGCCAAAGCCGTCATTCGTCTTGGAGGTTAAATACTCGAGTGCATAGAAAGTATACTGCTCATCATAGGGAAGCTCATTCGTCAGCTTTGCGCCTGCCTTCTCTGCACCCGGCTGTCCAACCGCTCCGTGCCATGCATAATACCGGCTCACTTTGAGCGGCTGTCCAAGCTTGCCGATCCATTCATCGGGGACGACGTAATAACCGCTGACTCCCCGCACCGCCCAAGATACGATAGCCTGGTCCGCCTCGATGACGATTCCTGACTGCAGCTCGACTGGCTGGTTGAGCATTTCTTCTCCCTCGCGGGACAGGCCGAAATCTACAACGGCTGCTTTCCCTGCGGTAAGCCGGATGGGATTTAGCCCCAGCAGCTCGGCTACATGGTTATATTCGGATTGCTTCACCAGAACCAGTGTCCGGCTGCCCTCCATAGCCTTATAGTAGTTAAGCTCCAGACCTGTTTTCTCGGCGGCAATCCCGGCTCTGCCCAGGCTCTCGTCAATCAGCTGTATATGGGCCTGTGCCTTGCTGTCTCCATCCAAGGACTGATAGGTGAACAGATAGGGATTCTTCTGTGTCAGCGCTCCGTTGATCATCGACTGGAAGCCGTATAAAGCTCCTATCGCGCTGAAGGACACAGTAGAGATGATCGCGACCAGGAAAAAGGAACGCGCGTTGTCCTTCATCCGGTAGGCCAGATCAGAGAGCAGCAGCATATTGGTTCTGCGCCAGAATAGCTGCTCACACGCCTTCAGCTTACGGATCAGGTACACACTGAGCTGTGTGAACAGCAGGTAGGTTCCGATTGACACCATAATGACCACCGGCGCGAGCAGCAGCACCACACTCAGACCGCTCGCCCGAAGAGACAGGAAGTAGCTGATTCCCAGCAGTGTTACCACCAGCAACGACAGCAGAAGCGAGGCCTTCGGCTCCGGCTTGGGCTGACGGTTGGAATGGATGAGCGTAATCAGCTTGCCGCTGCGCAGCACCGTAGAGATGAACAGGGAGATCAGGACGAACAGCAGCAGGAAGGAGATCAGCGTCAGTACTATCGCCTTGAAGGGGAAATAGAATTGCAGCGGCTCATTCAGCGCAAGCACATTCTCCCCGGCAAGCAGAATCCCCTTGGCAAAAATAACGCCGAGTCCGATGCCGCTGAGCGTGGCGCCTGACCCGACGATCATATTCTCCAGAAAGATCATCCGCCGGAGCTGCCGGACCGTCATGCCATGCATCATCATCAGCCCGAATTCCCGTTTCCGCGATTGCAGAAATGCACTCATGGAATAGAGCACGAAGAAGAAGGAGAACACATAGATCACCCATTTGGAGACCGAGAGCGCAAGAGCCGCACTGGATTGAATATTGTCCCCGCTCAGCACCGGATGGTAGGCAAAGATGGAAAAGGTAAAGAAGACCATCACGGTAAACATGCTGCTGAGAAAATAGGCGGTGTATAGCCTCATGTTCCGGGTGACATTACGGAATGCGAACTGGCGGAATGTCATGGCTATATCCCCCTAACAGCGAAAGTGTGTCGATGATTTTCTGGAAAAAACTCTGGCGGTTATCCCCGCAGTAAATCTCCGTATAGAATCTGCCATCCTTAATGAAGACGACCCGGTGACAATAGCTGGCGGCTACAGCATCATGGGTAACAAGCATCATCGTCGCGGACTGCTCACGGTTGAGCGTTTCCAGCAGATCCATCACATCCCTGGCGGCTTTGGAATCGAGATTGCCGGTAGGTTCATCCGCCAGCAGCAGCTTCGGCGAATGAATCATGGCTCTGGCGATTGCTGTCCGCTGGGCCTGTCCGCCGGAGATCTCGTAGGTGCGTTTTTTCATAATGGCGCTGATCCCCAGCTTTCCGGCAATCTCCCGGGCCTTATGCTTCATTTCACTGACCCGGATTCCATCCAGTGTCAGCGGAAGCACGATATTCTCCTCCACAGTCAGGGTGTTCAGCAGGTTGAAATCCTGAAACACAAACCCCAGCTCCCGGCGGCGGAAGACCGCCAGCTCATTTTTGTCCAGCTTGCCCGTATCCTTGTTATCAATCCTAATGCTTCCGGTAGTCGGAACGTCCACTGTGGCAATCAGATTCAGCAGAGTGGTTTTTCCGCTGCCCGAGGGTCCCATTATCCCCACGAATTCTCCGGCTGCAATGGTTAAATCAATGTCGGTCAAGGCCCGGTAGGCGACGTTTCCTTCATAGATTTTACTGACCTTTTTTACCTCCAGCATATGGCTGTACTCCCCTTCTATGTGTGCAACACACTTGTTCTGTAACCAATATACCGGAGACGGCAGCAGCTCAGCCATCGATTTAGATTTCACTTTTATTACATGCCTGTAAGCTAAGGATTCGCCGTCAAAATAATCCGCACCACCGTTCCCTCGCAGGCCGCCGATTCCAGCTCAAGCCGGTGTCCGAGACGGTCTGCGGACTCCTTCGTCAGATACAGCCCCATTCCTGTAGACTCCCGCAGTCCGCGCCCGTTGCCGCCGGTGAAGAAAGGGTCGAATACCCGTTTGAGATCAGACGCCTGAATCCCGATTCCCCTGTCTTTGACCTCAATGACCGCATCCGTTCCTCTGAGATAGCAGGCTACAGTGATTGTCCGGCCGTTCTCCGTGTTAGCCGCCGCTGAATATTTGATGGCATTGTTCATAATCTGCGACAGCATGAAGAACAGCCATTTCTCATCCGTCTGGGCGGTAATGTCCGGAGCGGAGGCGTGGACCTCGGGGTAGATATGGCTGCGGATGAACAGGCGTCTGTGATCATGGACAACCTCGTTCACCAGCTTCGGCAGGACGACAGGCTTGATGTGGAAATCCTTCTCAAAAGCCCGCAGCCTGGCCATATACAGCACGGTATGCAGTCCGCTGCGCATACTCTCCAGCTCCTCGCGGATGCTGGCAAACTCCGGCTCGTCCATATTCTGCACGGTCAGCTCTATGACCGACAACGGCGTCTTCATCTGATGGACCCATTGGTCGATGAAAGTCAGATGCTGCTCCTGCTGCTGCTTCACCGCCGTCAGCTGCTGCTGATAGTAGCCGTACTGGGTGTGCAGCAGCTGCTCCAGCGCTGTGGACACAGGGTGGTTCTCCAGCTTCTGAAAGGATTCGTCCAGTGTCTCCAGAGGTCTGCTGAGGCGGAGATAATAACGGCGCCTGCTGATATATTGGTAGATTAAGTAGCAGCTGAGGAAGAAGAAGCCTATGAAGACCGCATAGAGCGCGGTCGGCAGATCGCGGTAGCCGTCCAGCCAGTAAATGGACAGCATAGCGCCGAATTGCACGATCTGCACAGCCAATAACAACGCATGCTCACGGAGAAACAGCCTCATGACTCCGCCTCTGACCAGCTGTTGTTCAGCCGGTATCCCGAACCCCTGACGGTAAGTACGGCATCCTCCATCCCCAGCTCCTGGAATTTCTTGCGCACCCGTGCGATATTCACATTCAGCGTATTCTCATCCACAAAAGCCTGCGGGTCCCATAGCTTCTCCAGCAGCGCTTCCCGGCTGGCAACCCTCGGGTAACGCTCCATCAGACTCTCGATGAGATCCGATTCCTTGCGGGTAAGGGGCACGACCGCCTGCCCGTACTGCAGTTCAAGCCTTTCAGGATACAGCATCAGCCCTTCCTTCTCCAGCACCAGCTCCTCGCGCTTAGCCGCATATTCCCCGTAGGCCCGGCGGAGATGGCTGTGGATCTTAGCGAGCACAATTCCGGAATGGAACGGCTTGGTGATATAATCATCCCCGCCGTTCTCAAGCGCCATGATCTGGTCCATCTCACCGTCGCGCGCCGAGATGAACAGCACAGGACAGGTGGAGACCCTGCGGATCTGCCGGCACCAGTAATACCCGTCATAGCTGGGCAGATTCACATCCAGCAGAACCAGCTCCGGTCTCATCTCCTCGAATTCCTGCAGCACCAGGCGAAAGTCCCTGACCCTTACGGCCTCATAGCCATATTTCTCAATAGCCGAGTGCAGCAGATCTGCAATCTTCGGATCATCTTCCACAATCATGATTCTGGACATCTTCACGGCTCTCCTTGTCTTGTTCAGTTAAGTACATATATAGGGGAAGCAGATACACTCTGTTTTGTATTCAAGAAGGGACAGCCTGCATAGAGAAAAGCAAGAAAAGAAGAGATATGCTCTCTTTTCTTGCCTCGTCTGGTTATAAGATCTACATCGAATACTCTCTGTTACTCCCCCTATGCAGTAATCAGGTCATACAGCTTATTCAAATTTGTCTTGAAATAGGTTGTGAAGTACCAAGCCCGGTATTCTTCGGGTATTTCGATCTCTTCAATACTCTGCTGATTCTGAACGGCTTCGGTCACGATGGCGATCATTCTGCTTATGTATCCCTTCACCTCATGAAGCTGTTGCAGGGAGCAGACCTCACCATGCCCCGGTATAATCGTCTCCACATCCAACCGCTCAATCTGCTCCAGAATATGCAGCCACTCCTGAGGGTTGGCATTGGCCAGAACCGGATGGTGGTTCGAGAGCACGAGGTCCCCGATGATGACAATTTTATCTTCCGGGAGGTACACAATGGCATCACTTTGTGTGTGTCCTCCGCCATATGTAATGAGCTGCGCGCTGCGGTTGCTGCCGTGAATGGTCATTTGCCGGTCAAAAGTTATCGTCGGCACCGTATGCACCAGCTGCGGCAGCATATTCACAAATTCACGGTCCGTTGCATTCTCCCAGGCCATTTCCTGCTGCAGCTTAGTATCCGTCTCCTGCTGACTTTGCAATTCAGCTTCTTCGATCGCCTCTAGCATCTTTTCTCTGTTGTTCTGGTACTGGGCTACCCGGTCTCTGGCGAATGTATTCATGATCTCATGGGTCTCTGATGTTGCAATCAGCTGAGCGTCAAGCGCAAACACCTGATTGCCAGTGGTATGATCGCTGTGCCAGTGTGTGTTGATTACATAGGATACAGGGTTCCCTGTGAGATGCTCAGCAGCAGCCTTCAAATCCTGAGCCGCCTCCAGCGTAGCGAATGTATCCACCACCAGAGTGAGTCCCCCCAGATCAATAATGGCCGCGTTTGCGAGTGAGCCTGTGCCTGGAACCGCAACCGCTGCAACGGTGCTATCTGCAACATATTGCAGACGGAAATGCCTGGAGCCTTGAAATGATTCAATCCTGTTCAGCATAGTAATCTCTCCCTTCCAACATGGGAATATACTATACGCTATCTGAGTTCACTAGACAACTTTTAACTTAATCTCCACTTTATTTCCGCTAATTGGCGATATTCGAAGAGCTTGCGAACTGTTCAGCAGCAGCCGGGCGGCCAGACAAGAGGAGTAGAGTCCCCCAGAGCACTTTGACAGCAAGATCCGCATATACCAAGGCGTGAAAAGACAGCTCCGGCCAGACCATACCGGCCACAGCATTAGCGCTTAGCAGAACAGCCAGCAGAAACATGGAACGTCCATGCACCCAGGCCATCGGAATGAAATGGAGACCTATTGCCAAAAAAGCCCCCAGCCAGACCATCCGGTAATTGCCGTCTCCGAAGTGAGGACCGCCTACCAGCACCATAATCACGAACATTAGAATGATAGAGTAGAGCGTCATTTTGCCCTGAAAGGCGGTTTGTGGTCCGTAGGACAGCTTGCGGCTGACCGCTTTACCGGTCAAGATCCAGAAAAACCCGGCCATATACCCGAGTGAAAATACCGGCATGGAGATCAGCTGCGCTCCCCCCGCAAGCAGCCCCGCAAACAGGATGGCGGCCACCCAGATCAGCCACAATCCGCACACTTTTTTATTCAGATAGCTTCTGCCCCGTACTTGTCTTCCGTCTTCCTTCATTGTCTTCTTCCCCTTATGGATATTTTTGTTGAGCTTTATCAGTATTGACACCTGAATCAGCAGGTTAACCCGCAAAAAACCTGCAGCCGTACCGCAATTTATTTGTGGGAATTACTGGAATGGTAGTCGGTGAAGGCTTGAATAAGCTGTGATACTCTTACTTCAGAAAGACAATAACCACTGAAACGGAGCGCCTGTAAGCAGCATTCCGGACGGACTGAAGGAGGTGAAGTAACCTATGAAATCATTCGATAAAGAGCTTGAAGATCTCGACCTGGAGCTGATTGAACTCGATCAGGTGGAAGCTATTCCATCGACAGCCGCAACCAGCGGCAGCGGCAGTTCATCCACTTGCGGATCATCGTCATGTTCGTCGTGTTCCTCTTCCTGCGCGTAAGACAGACAGATTCACAAGAATACTTAACGACTAATTTTATGAAAAGGATGATGAAAAAATGAAGGATTTAAACAAAGAACTGGAAGATCTGGACCTGGAACTGATTGAACTTGAGCAAGTGGAAGCTATTCCGTCAACAGCCGCAACCAGCGGCAGCGGCAGCTCCTCTACCTGCGGTTCGTCCTCATGCTCGTCGTGCTCTTCTTCCTGTGCTTAAGAGTAACAGTATCGCAATGATAATAAAATACTAATTATGAAAAGGATGATAAATAATGAAAGATTTAAATAAAGAACTGGAAGCACTGGACCTGGAACTGATTGAACTTGATCAAGTGGAGGCTATTCCGTCAACGGCGGCATCCAGCGGCAGCGGCAGCTCTTCCACCTGCGGCTCGTCATCATGTTCGTCGTGCTCCTCCTCCTGTGCCTAATTGTTAGCTAAACCATGGATGGGACGGCATAAGCCGTGCCCATCCAATAAACAATCCCAGAAGGGGGAGCCGTGTTGAGTCGAACCTTCCTGTTTGAAAGAAGGAATCATGTTCCTTCCAGTGACCTGATGCAGATTAAGCATGGCTTCTACCAGGAGCTTCTAGCTTATTGTGAAGAACGTAAAGGATTCAATCAGCGTAAGGAATTGCTGCAGCAGCGGCTGTCCGAGCGCATAGAACAAGAGCCGGAGGTACGGATTGCCTATATCCGGCTGCAACAGGGAGTCCGCAAAGGGCGAATTCAGCCCGGAAAGATTCCGAAGGCAAACCGAGTCGCACCGGTGCTTATGGCTGAGGCGCTCTCTCTGGAGCAGACCGGCAGCGGGCTGCTGGAGCGGCATCAGGAATTAACCATCCGCTTCAAGAACGAATGCCAAATGCAGGAACAGGAGCTGTATAAGCTGTTCCGGCAGCAACCGAGTGTGCAGAATGCACTGCTGCTAACTAACTATGAAATGTATTGTTCATTGAACAAATCGTATAGCTCGAAAAAAAGCGGAAAGGTATGGAAAATGATGATGCGTTCTTTTGCCAAAACAGCACCGCTCTCTTCCTTCACTTCAATCTGCCGGGGGCCGGGGACAGGAGGGGAGAGCCGGATCAGCTTCGCTCAATGGATTCTCCTTCACTGGTATGAGCTATGGCTGCTGCTTCCCGAGGTGATACGGGCCAGCCGCTATAAGGTGGAGTACAGGGAGCAAGAGGGAACCCTTCTTACGGAGGGAAGCACTGGACCGCAGGCGGCAGAGCCTGGACTCTATATTAGAACGAAGCGAAGTTACCGCCTGAAGACACCGGCTGCCGCCAAAATCCAACCGGGCAGTATCGTCACACTGGATGAACTGGCGCTGATCTGGAACGAAAGCCTAGAAGCTATGACAGCCAAGGCGGTTCAGCTGGTGCGCTGCGGCTACCTCAAGAATACGATCCACAGGGAGAGCGGGCCGCTTACACTGGAGGTATTCATCGAGACCGTTTCTGCGTTTCGTCCCGGAAGCAGCAGGATACAGTCCCTGGCTCAGCATCTGGAAGCCATCCGTCTGTTGTCCGGTCAGATCGAACTGACCCATGAGGTTGCGCAAAGGGAGAGGTTGCTGGAAATCGCCCAAAAGCATGTGAACCGCTGCTGTGAATGGCTTGGATGGGAAGGCAGATATCCGGCCAACCCGTTTAATGAGGACAGCTACACAGATGCACCAGCCGGTCCGTCTTTGGAAGTGGAAGTGGAGCCGCTTCGTGATCCGCTTGCAGAGTGGGCTGAAGTGCTGCCGGTGTTCGATAACCGCCTGAAGTTCCGGCTCTATATGGAGCATCATCTGCACGATACGCTCCCTGTGGCCTATGCCTCTCTTCAGCCAAGCCTGTCCAGGTATGCCGCAGAGTATGAGCAGCATGTAGCGCTGAACAGAACCTGCAGGGGAAGTGTATTCGAGAATGCTCCCGCAGTAGCGCATCTGGAGGAGCTGAGAGATCAGTACCGGATGAAGCTGGCTGCGGCAGCATCGGGAGAGGATGTTGCACTAGAGCGTGCGGATCTGGCTTCACTGAAGGCAGGGCTGCAGGCCCTCCATATCCGCCAGCCTGCCACAGCAGGCTTCTGGCTTCAGCAGAGCGGCGCCGGAGAGCTTGTATTGAATGATTGCAAGAACAGCTATCTGGCTTATTCCATGTATCATTTGCCGGAGAGCCATGAGGCTATCGCTGAACGGATCAAAGAAGTGCTCCACTGCGGAGAGGAGGCGCAGCTAATCACCTACTCGCCCTCCTGCGGGTTCAATCCCAATATGAATGGTTTTGTAGAGGGCAGTAGCCTGGCTGCGGAGCTGCGGGATGCCGTACTGATATGGAATGCCGAACGCACCAGCTTCGAGCTGCAGTCCGGGGAGCAGCGGGTGGTTCCCCTATATACAGGTACGCTTGCCCCGGCTTGTCTGCCCGAGGAATACAGGAATCTTGCCTTACTCACCCAATCCGGTTTCCTCACTGGAACTGGACTGGACTATGATGAGCTCGCCGTTGATGAATGCCTGCATATCGGCAGAATCAGCTACGGGAAGCTGATCCTGCACAGAAGGCAAACCATTCTTCATGAGAAGCTGTTTGCCGGGGTAACCCCGGATTTCGACGGATATCTGCGGCTTCATGAGCTGCTTGAGACCTATCATGTTCCGCTGCATTCATTCGTCCGGCTGTTTCCTGTCCGCTACAACAGGCTACACATCGAATATGGCGAATCCGGGCTGCATAAGCCTATTTTTCTTGACGCAGAGGAGCCGCAGTATTGTATGGAATGGCTTAAGCACAGGGAACGCTGCCGCAGGCAGCACGGGGAATTGGCCGTTGTGTTCGAAGAGGCGCTACCCGATCCGTATGACAATGAATATACCACTGAGTTTGTGTACGAAATGCATGAAGAACCGCTCAGAAGGGGGGGATAAAGCGATGGGCGAGCAACCGGTACGTATTCTGGAAACTAAAGAGGGTACTGAAGTCATTGGCCGCAAAAGGAGGATCAGGCTCAAAACGGCAGGTTATGAGCAGCTTGTCGGGTTATTCACACATCCGCAGCCGTCTCCTGCCGAAGCACAGCGGCTGGCGGATCTCCGGCACAAGCTGAACGGAGCAGAGCAGATGGCCACAGAGGCAGATGCGTATGAACTGGGTGACCGGGTCATTCTGTCCGCCGGAGTCTGTCCACGCTGTCTGGGCTTACAGTATCCTGCAGCAAGCCGGTTCAGATTCCCGCTTCCTGCCTTTATGAGAGCCGGGAAGTATACCGGTAATAAGCTGGTCAGATTAGATGCCTTCGGACTTCAGTCCATCCAGTCTCTGCCTGAAGTAGCTCATGCCGAATGCTGCCCGCTTCAATGCAGTCTGCTGGAGCATCTGCAGGAGGCGGCCTTTGACGAGGGGATTCTTTCACAGGAGCTGGTAAGCGCAGTGGTCAAGAGCATCGATTTCCGCTTCGACCGTTATTGGAGGCTGGACGCTGATGCCGGCGGCCGGGCGGTGAGCTTCGCCGGACCCAGCAAACGCCGGGTACTGGAGGATCTGTATGCCTATCTGCTGGAGCACTGCTACAGCTATCGTCAGCTATCGCCGGGGTTAACCGACCAGGCCGCCTACCTGCATTACCTGAACCGCCAGGGAGCCGGGGATGCCGAAGAACTGGAGCAGGGGGATTTGGCTTCAGGCCGCCTTGCCTTCTGGCCGGATACGGAGCTGCCGCTTCCTTCACAGGTCAGATATAAGAAGTTACAAGCCCTCATGATTGTGTATCTCATAGAGGCTGAATACGAGGGGAAGCGGTATAACGCAATCGGTGAAGACCTGGAAGACGCGGTATTCCGGGTATGGAACCAAATTCGTAGAGGAGATAGTGATCCCGCCGGGCCTTACCCGTCCCCTTTTCCTGAAGCGGGCTATGGTGCGCTTTGCCGGTATGAGGACGGTCTGTCCCGCAGATACGGCTTCTCTCTCTTAGGAGGTGAACGGCGATGAAGACAGCAGTAACGACATTGGATCAGGCGGTGCACCGCCTGGAGGAACAGGTGGTTCTTGAGCTCGGCGGGGAACGGCTGCTATGCTTCATAGCCTACGCTCACCAGACGGGCAGGGAGCGGGTCTGGCCCCGCGAGGAGAGATTTGCGCTACTGCAGGTGGATGTTCATGAAGTGCTTGCCGGGCCTATATTCAATCCGGGCGGGATAGGCTGTCCGTCCTGCTTCGGGCAACGGAGGAACGAGAACCTTAGGGCGAATGAGCGGCTGGCCGGGGATGAAGGCCGGAGTGAGCTCATTGGAAGCTACAGCGTGGATGAAGAGCTGGTGCAGGAATGTCTGGCTCTGCTGCTCCGGCAGACCGGGGTGCCCGGCGTGCTCGACTATTACCGGCTGGAACCCGGCGGCAATGTCCGCAGGTACTCCTTCTGGCCTGCACACCGTTGTAAGCACTGTGACGCAGCTGAACCGGAGGACGACACCGCCCTAATCCGCCAGGCGTTTGAACGGCAACCGATGTTCCGGTATGGCGATTCATACCGGGCTCAGCCTACTGCGGAATGCGATGCCGTATTCGCGCCAGGCAATGCAGATTCCAATTTTATGATCTACAGGGATAGAAATACCCGTTCCTTCTTTTCGCTGACCAGCTTCTTCAGAATCTATAGGGAGGAGAAATATGAGCTTGGCATAGGCAGCTCAACGGATTATAGAGCCAGCGAGCTAAAGTCGAGGTGTGAGGCGCTGGAACGTTATGCGGGAATGCACCCGCGCGGCCGGGAAGGGCTGAGTGTCAGATCCGGCACCCGGAGCCTGCAGCAACGGGAGACAGTCATCGATCCGCTGCTGTTCACCGATGCGGTGAAGGGAAGCGGACAGATAGCAGCTTACCAGGAGGAGCTGCCCTTGAATTGGATACCTGCCTTTGACTGGAAGCGGCAAGGCACAGTGTATGTCCCGGAATGCCTGGCCTATTATAAGCCGGATGACGGGTATCCAGCCGGGCCGAGGATTTACAAAGGCAATTCCAACGGAAATGCCCTGGGCATAACCCTGCTGGACGGTATCTATTATGCCTGTCTGGAGCTGATTGAGCGGGATGCCTTCCTGAACCACTGGTACCTGCGGCGTTCACCGCCCGAGATCTTGCCGGATTCGGTAGAGAATGCACAGATCCGTTATATGACCGGACGGCTTACGGCGCTCGGGTATACCGTGCAGCTGTTCGACATCACGATGGAGACAGAGATTCCTGTCATTTGGGCCCTCTGTCTGGGACAGACTGAGAACCAGTTCGCTGCCTACAGTACGGCGGGTGCCCACCCCCATCCGGAGAAGGCCATCCTCTCGGCGCTGGAAGAAATGCTGCTGGCGCTGGAATACTACGGCACTCATGCCGCAGAGATCCGTGAGAAAGCCCGGCGCATCCGCCATGAAGGGGTACTTCGGGTCGAGGATCATCCCATTCTCTATTTCCTTCAGGAAGAACGGCATCACTTCAGCTTCCTGAATGGCGGCGGTCAATACAGCATCCGCGAGCGGTTTGCCCGGTTCTACGGGGAGCTTCAGCATACGGTGATTGATCTGGCGGAAGAAACCTCAGCGCTGCTGAACCGGATGACGGACCATTACGGCGAGGCGTTCATCGTCCGTCAGACACCAGAGGGCTACAAGGCGCTTGGACTGGAGGCGGTCAAAGTGCTTGTACCTCAGATGCAGCCGATGTGGTTCGGTGAACCAGGCCGGATGCTCTGCGGACGGCGCATCCGGCAGGCTGCACAGTACTGGGGGATGGATTCGGCGGAGGTCAACCAGGCGCCACATCCCTTTCCCTGAACACTATAAAACAGAAAGAAGGAGAATAACTTGCAAATGCTGCTGAAATTAGAAGCTGTAGAGAAGCGGTTCAAGGATAAGCAGGTGCTGGCCGGAGTGAGCTTTGATGTGGCGGAAGGCGAGAGTATCGCCTTAATCGGACCGAACGGGGCGGGCAAGACGACGATGATCCGCTCTATTCTAGGGCTTACCAGTATCGATGCCGGGGTCATAGAGCGGCATTTCGATAACCACAAGGATGTCGGAATGATGCTGCAAAAGGATCTTTTCCCCGATGGACTGCGGGTCAAGGAGCTGATTGAACTGCATAAGAGCTATAGCAAATCCAAGGTGGATACGAATGAGCTGCTTAAGGCCGGGGATCTGGTGCAAGAGACGCGCAGTATGGTCCAGAGCCTGTCCGGCGGGCAGAAGCGCAGACTGTCTTTCGCACTCTCTCTGGTAGCCAATCCGAAATTGCTGTTCCTGGACGAACCGACGGTCGGCATGGATGTTACCGCCTGCAGAATGTTCTGGAGCAAGATCAAGGAGCTGCAGGGGCAGGGCAAATCCATATTCGTAACCTCACATCATCTGGATGAGCTGAACGACTTTTGCCGTCGGTTTATTTTTCTCAAAGAAGGGAAGGTCGCTGCGGTTGTAAGCAAGGAGGATCTGAATGCCCAGAAAATCCTCGTTGTCCATCCCGCGCAAGCAGAGGAAGCAGAGGAGCTGCAGCGCCGGTTCGGCGGTCTGGTGGAGGATGGAAGACTGTATGTCTTTCATCCGGCGGAGCAATCCCGGCTTGTGGATGTCTTGAAGGAGCGGCAGATTCCTTATGAAGAACGGCTTAAGGAAGTGAAGGATTGCTACCGTGAAATTTATGACCACTATGAAGAAGGAGTGATGCAGGCATGATTACAATTATCCGCTATGAAATTCTCAAGGTGCTGCGTAACAAGAGGTTTGTATTTTTCACACTCGTGATGCCGCTTGGGTTCTTCCTTGCTCTGAATGCCTTCGTGAAGCCTGATCACGGCCAAGGGGAGTTTATTACTTATCTGGCGGTATTCTGTACCCTGTTCGGAACAGCGGGCAGCGGACTGAATACGCTGAGCACCCGGGTGGCCAAAGAGAAGTCTTATATCGGCAGCATCTACACCGTCACCCCTTACTCGCCGGGCAAGTTCATCTTCGTCACCGCTCTGGTTCAACTGATCCTGAATGTGGTGATTGCGGCGGTAATCATCACGTTTGGCGCCGCTGTCTTCCACCTGAGAATGGACACGGTGCTGCTGAAGATGGAGCTGCTGGCGCTGTACTCCAGTCTATATTATATTTTCCTCGGCCTGATTCTCGGCTTCCTGCTGGACATTGTGTCGCTGCAATCGATCTCCTTCCCGTTGTACCTGGGCTTCATGTCCATGAACATCACGAATGATCTGGGATTCTCGGTTCCGGGCTTCATGACCCATATCCAGCGCTTCTTCCCGGGCTATTATCTGAGCAAAGCGGTTAAGACCCTTTATACCGGAGGCGATGCCCTTCAAAGTATTCTGATGATGACGCTGAACATTGGGCTGCTGCTGATTGTAACTCTCGTAGTCTACCGCTACAAAAAGAATGCAATCGTCGCTTAAGCAAGGCGCCGGTGAGCTGGAGGAGCTGCGGAGGACCCGCAGGGAACTGCACCGCATCCCTGAGCTTGCCGGGCAGGAGAAGAAGACGAGGGCATACATTGAGGATTACATTGTTAGGTATACCACCCGGATCAGAATCGAGCATTCGTCGGAAAAAGGGATCATCGCTTCCTATCAGGGCGGCGCCGGATTACCGGTCATCGGCTTCCGGGCAGAGCTGGATGCCCTGCCGGTTGAGGATACCAAAGCGGATGCTCCTTATCGAAGCATGCATCCCGGCCTAAGCCATGCGTGCGGACATGATGCCCATATGTCCATTCTGCTGCAGCTCATCCGTTGGGTGGACCGGAGCGCACCGGCTGTGAACTGCCGCTTTATCTTTCAGGCGGCCGAGGAAGTGATGGCGGGAGCTCGGGAGCTCATTCCCCTGCTCCGGGCGCAGAAGCTGGAATACCTGTATTCGCTTCATGTCACACCGGATCTGTATGCCGGGTATTTCTCCCTGCGGCCCGGCCTTGCTCTGGCAGGCTGCCTGAACGCGGAGCTGCTGCTGGAGCTGGCCTCCGGCCATGCTTCTGACCAGCCGGATGTTCTCCGGGTGATCGCCGAGGTGCAGCATTTCCAGGAGGCCTATAAAACAGCCGGGCAGTTCTGCAAGATCACGCATGTGGAAACGAATGGCTACTATAATGTGATCCCGGACCGGCTGAAGCTGTATCTTACAATCCGCTCTGCGGAAGCGGACGCACTCCGGGACGGGTATCGGCAGCTAATGGATGCCCTAACCGCATCCTCTCAGGTGCGGGGGATTTTGGACAGCCGGATTATTTCCGAGTATCCCTGCTGCTTGAATGATCCGGCGCTGACCAGGCTTACGGCCCGGCTGCTGGGTACCAGGTTTGGCAGGGAGCAGGTGCTGGAGGCGCCGTTCCTGTTCTCCAGCGATGACTTCGCCTTCTATGCCAGGGACCTGCCCGGCGTCAAGACCTGCTATTATTTCATCGGCGCTTATGTGCGGGAGAATAACAACGTTCACACCGGAGCTTTTGACATTGACGAGAATGCATTGCTGTTTGGACTCAACAGTTATCAGGCCATTATTCAAATGTTCGGGCAGGCCGGCCGGTCCCGGAAGGTCCCCGAATAAATAGACAGGAGTGGGAAAGATGCGGGTAGCACCCCTTTATATGTACAGACAAACCAATTTCCCGCTTAGATATGTAGCCCAGTATATGGGGAATCTTAGCGGGCGGTATACAGCGGTGCGGCAAAGCGCGGGCGAACCAGCGCTGCGGCTGGCTGATATCACGGAAGAAATGCAGCGGCAGATCGGCAGCCTGGAGCGGGATGACGAGCGGATGGAGGCGATCCGGTTCAAGCGTGACTTCTTCAATGAGCGAGCCAGCGCCGAGAAGCGGTACAGCCAAGTGGAAGCCCTGTTCACCGAAGAGCTGCGCGGCGAGACCCGGCAGGTATTCGCCTTGCGGCAGCAGCAACGGGAACGGATGGAAGAGGTACGGAAGGAATTCGAGGCGCTTGCAGCAGCGGACCGCCGCTGGCTGCGGGGAATTTATCTGGAGGACCGGGAGCTGCGGGATGCCCTGACGTTTGTAAACAGTGCGATAACAGCCAAGCTGGCTAAATACTTGCGGACTCCGGCTGAGGAGCATGACCGGAATCTGCGCAAGCTCGATTATACCCTGGTTAAATTTCTGACCCGGGCCAGCATGAAGACCAGTCCCTTCGCTAATCTCACCTACTCCGGGATCGGAAACTTCAGCGGTGTGAGGAAGACAGGCGCCAAGCGGCTCTATCCCCGGCTGAATGATTCGCTGATCCTGCAAATCTACGACAAGCTGTTTCTTGAGCCGGAGTGGATTACGCGGCTCGAATACCGCCTGAATGCCACTTGCGTGGAGCTCGAGGGGAAATATTATATTACTGTGCTGCAGAACACCAAAGGTGAACGCCAATTGTATAAATCGAGACAGGGGCTTGTTACACTGCGCGCCAGTGAAGCACTGCATAAGCTGTTCGGGAGACTTAAGGAGGTGGAGGTGCTCGCCTATCCGGCCATGCGGGAGCTCCTCAACACTCTTGGTGTCTCCGGCGAACAGGCAGACAATACCCTGCGCCAGCTGATCAGCAATGGGGTGCTGGAGCGGACTGACTATCTGAACGAGCAAGCTGGCAATCTGCCTGAAGAGCTGCTGCGGAAGCTGGAACGCTACGGTGTAGATCACCCGTGTATTCCGCTGCTGCACGAATTGAACGCCCTGACCGGACAATTCAGTGACTCGCTGGATATGGAAGCTATGGATCGCCTGTATGAGTGTGCCGAAGCGCTGGCTGCATTGTTCGGCCTGGAGCCGATGCCCCGCCGCAGCCTGCTGTATATTGACGGCATTGATGAGACGGTGCAGACCCAGGACTATGCAGGCCGGCAAGGGCGGCTGGCCCAGTTATCCCGTTACCAATGGCTGATGATGTGCTTCGACACGGTCGTTAAGATGCAGTTCGCCGCAGGGGAGTTCTTCAAGAGCCATTACGGTACAAGTTACATTCCAGCGAACTCGCAGGAGGCTTCAAGGGTACTCCGGGATATGGCCCAGGTGTTCTTCTCGGACCCGGAGTTATTGAAGGAGACCTCCGGACTGTTCAACTGGGATAAAGCATTCAGCCATAAGAAGACTCAGCGTCTGCACAATATCGCCAGCCGCTTGACGGGATTCCTGAACGAAGCCGCCGCGCAGGATGAGATTGTCCTCTCTGATACACAGACAGCAGCCTGGCAGCGTGAGATTCAGGATGTGCTCGGGGACC
Organism: Paenibacillus silagei; assembly: GCF_017874735.1. Classification (GTDB taxonomy): domain Bacteria; phylum Bacillota; class Bacilli; order Paenibacillales; family Paenibacillaceae; genus Paenibacillus_AQ; species Paenibacillus_AQ silagei. The sequence continues at coordinate 339,121 of NZ_JAGGLV010000005.1, read as the reverse complement.
GCCTGCTCTCACACTCGTTTTTTGTACAGGAGAGCGGGGAACGTATGGTACTGAACCATATGTATAAGGGGTTCTCGATTTATTTCGCCCGGTTTCTGAAGTATCTGGAGGACTCCGGCAGCGAATACGCCGCTTATCTGCGGGAATGCTTCGATGGGAATCAGGTGGCAGATATCCGCAATACCTTCGGCTTCAATGCCAATATCCGCAAGAGAACGGTGCAAAAAGAGATCGCCTTGCCCATTCAGTCTATGACCGAGAGCGGGCAGTCCCTCTCATGGCTGGATTTGGGGTTCCGGTACAATCCCTCCACGGAAAGCCCTGAGTTCTTTGATCCTACGACAGGTAACACCGTGCGTCCGCAATTTCTGGGTACACTGGTGCTGGTAGCCGCCCCGGCAATTCTGACGACCTTCGATATCCTGTCCTCGCATGGGACCAGTTATTTTGACCTTGGGGAGCTGGTTCTGCGTGAGAGGCTGAAGCCGGCAGGAGGAACGGATGAGACGGTTATCCATGTTCCCCGGATTTGGCTGGGCGAACATGAACTGATGGTTTCCCGGGAGAAGTGGCTGCTCAGCACTTCAGCCTTATCGGGAGCGCTCAGTGAGAAGGAACGCTTCACAGCCTGGAAGCGCACCATTGATTATTGTGATAGTAACGGTATTCCTACCCGGTTCTTCGCCAGGCCGTTCAACACAAGCACAGAACCGGCTTCAGAGGCGACAGAACGCAAGCCGCAATTCATTAATTTATCCTCGCCGCTGCTCTTCCAGGTATTCCTGCAGCTTGCGGCCAAGGGAGAACATCTCTTAATCGAAGAGGAGTATCCGGTGGCGGACACGGAGCTTGATCATGTGCTGGAGTATACCTACGAAATTACATGCGGAGGGGAAGAGGAATATGCAGCTGCGAACTATTAATTGTTATTTATACGACAGCAAAGCGACTGCCTTACTGGTCCGGTCCATCCTGTCGTTCGTCCAGACCTCGAAGCTGGAGAATCTCATTCTGCAGAAAAGCTGGGTCTATGGGTTCCATCTTAAAGTTACGCTGGACGCCTCTAATGCCAATCCGCAGCTTGAGGATCTGATCCGTCGTCATGCGGAGCGTTATTCCAGAGAACGGTCTGAGGATGAATACGTGAAATACGAGCGTATGGTGAATAAGCTTGCCCTAATGGAGGAGTATTCCGGGACGTTCCTGCCGCTTCGCCGTGATGGTGAGGTGACGGTAGAGGAGGGAAGCATGCTGACCCACGGCAATCCGCTGTGCAGCGCCAAGGTGAATTACAGCATTGAGCTGCTCAAGAGCCGGCTGATTGCGGATATTTATGAGTCCTGGGTGGACCTGCCTGAAGACAGGCAGAACGTGGAGGCGGCCAAGATGTTTTTTATTACCGGCAGCAACAGTCCAGGGGGGCTAAAGATAGGATATCTGTCGCTCCGCTCCAATTTTGAATATTTCAAAACCCAGCTGGCCGAATTCAGAAAAGATGAAAGGATGGAGTCCAGAATACACGAAGCTCTGCATGGCCGGACGGATACCGAAAAGGAATTTATAGCAAGCGGAGTGCAGAGCTTTACCGAGGGCCGGTTTGAGCGGGAGTTTATTTTTGGGCGGCTGCGGATCTTCATCAGTTCATTGTGGACGATGCTGGAGCAGGCGTATGAACGGGGAGAGCTGGTGCATGACAAGCTGTATTACGGCGATGATTTCTTCGAACGCCATGATCAGGTCAGTACGTTTCATCAGACCTTTTTCTCCAACCCCGATTTCCTGAAGCATTATCACGATAAAGGGTTCGTCGTCTACCGGTTCGTAGCCGCTGTCCTGTATTCCTTAATGCCGATGCTGGAAATCTCACCTCTGCGCAAGCAGCGCATCACCGGCGTGGCCTCCGAGAGTGTGGAATCAGGCTACGGGATGGATTGGAAGGATGCTTACAGTTATCTGGAGATGAAGATGGCGGGAGAGAGTGAACATGACACACTGGTTCATTAGACGGGAGGAGCGGCTGTATCTATATGGCAAGCAAGGGCTGCACCAGCTAAAAGCGAACCCGCAAACCGCCCGGAAGCTTAAGGAGGCCGTGTTCGGTGACCGCTCCGCAAACTGGATGCCGGTTGACGAGGCGCTGGCGGCGCGGCTGCTTCCCGGGGAGCAGCGCTCTGCGTCTTCTGGCGGGAATTCGGACGGTACTCTTACGCCTCGCGGGGAATGGCAGCTGCGGGTGATCACTCCCGACAAAGCGCTGCTGCTGCGCTATCTGACGCCAGGTGACGAACTGGAGATCACTGCTGCCGTGGAGGAAGGCAATCCGCAGTGGAAAAGTGCAATGGCTCAGCCCCTTCTGCTTAGCTATGCAGAAAGTATAGCTGCGGCCTGCGACGGCCTTCAGGACGAGGAAGCACAGGCAGCCAAACGCGTCATTCAGATTGACCTCGGGGGGGCCAAAACTGTGGTTGAGCCCAAGCGGCTGCTCACCGATGTTCTGCGGACAGCAGTCAGAGAAACGCGGAGTGATCCTGCGGAGCCGGCGGAGGCTGTGGACTGGACTTCATGCCTGGATGCCCTGGAGCGTCTGGAGAATCAGCTTGTGCACAGCTTTGTGTATCATGGAAATGATCTTTTGCAGATTCCCTATAAAATAGCCACCGCTTCTGACGGAAGCTACCATAGCGGCGAGGGGAATGCAGAGCAGATCGTCCGCGCCTCCTGCCGCAATCTGGAGCGGCTGCTGAATCAGGTTCACCCCGGCCCGCCCGGAGAATGGCTGGTTACGGCAGGGCGGCAGCACAGAGTGGAACGGCAGGCCGAGCAGCTCTTCACGGCATGGGAAGCTGTGGGAGGCCCGGCAGTGCTGGAAGGCCGGAAGCTTGCCTTCGCGGAGCTCGCGGGGAATACGCGGATCCAGGCTATGATCCGCCGTTTCGTCCCACAAGCGGAGCAGCTTGAGATCTATGTTGAGCGGATTCCCGGAGTCGGCGCATACCGTGCTGCTGCCGGGAAGGCCGGAAGCGCCTGGACAGACGGCTGCTGCGCTTCCTCTCAGCAGGAGGCCATTCAGGCAGTGTTAATCCGGTTCTACGCTCAGGTGCAGCAGAATGGTATCCGCGTTTCCAGCCCATATGCCGCAGATGAGCGGATGAGCGCTGCACCGGTGGAGCCGCCGGAGCAGGGGCTGACAGAAGCATTTCGGGACAAGTATAGCAGCATGGAGCTGTTGATTCCGGTTCTGGAGAATACGGGAATAACCATCTTGCATGTGCAGCGAAAGGAGGAGAGAGGCGATGAAGGAAGCCATGTTATACCGGACGGACAGTCTGTTTCTGCGGGAAGTTGTTCTTGAGCTGGAGAAGCAGAAGATCCCTTACCGCTTGACGGATGAGCGGGTTGTAGCAGACAGCTCCGTGCTGTTCGTCATCCTGGATCATTTGCTGGAGGAGGACCTTAGTCCCTTCTACCGGGAGGTTCCCGGTCCGGGCGGCGTCTTCTTCTTCCATCTTCTGCTGGACACGCTGCTTGTGGGTCCTCTGCATCATGAGGCAGACACCGGGGGCTGCATGGCCTGCCTGCAGCAGAAATATAAGGATACCGGAAGGGAAGGACTGTTGCCGCTGCTGTATGGCGAGAAGACAGAGTACGTGGCTCAACCGCAGGCAGCCGGATTCGCTGCCGATTGTATCCGCGGCGCCCTCCTTGCGGCGGACCGTCTTCACCGCTACATAGGCCATGTTGAGCATATCCACTGGGATGCCCTGCGCGCGGAAGGTTATCTGTTGCGGAAGTATAAAGGCTGTCCCGTATGCTCGGCGGCAGCTCCATCCGTGGCTGCCCCGCGTCATCGGCAGACGGCAGCAGATACGGTGAAGCAGGGCAGACGCACCTACCGGCTGCGCTCAGAGCTGGATACAGAGGCTATCCTGCGCAAGTGGTATGATCCCGATGGCGGAACGATCACCCACCGCTACCGTGAACTGCGCTCCTCCTATATTGAAGCCGGCGGAATGGAGCTGCGGATAGGACCAGCTTATGTTGAGACCGGATTCGGCCGGGCCTACCGGAGGCCGGAGGCCATGAAGCTTGCGGTGCTTGAAGCCCTGGAGCGGTATTGCGGAATGTGTGACCGGACCGCACCTGCGGCAGAGAGATTCTCCTATGAGCAGCTCTCAGGGCAGGCGGTGAACCCTGCTGTGTTCGGTCTTCACCATGCTGAGACCATGGCGCATCCGGCCTACAGACTGCAGCATTACAAGGAGAGTCTGCCTGTGTACTGGACACCGGTGTTCTCAATGAGGGAGCACAGGGAAGTACTGGTGCCGGAGCAGCTGGTGTACTTCGCGGACGGACATTTCAGAAGAGGAACCAACCGGTTCGTCTATGACAGCTCTAACGGCCTGGCACTGGGCAGCACTTGGGAGGAGGCGGCCTTGCATGGTCTATTCGAGGTCATTGAACGAGATAACTTCCTCTGCGCCTGGTATAACCGGCTTCCCCTGCGGGAGATCGATATTTCCGGCAGTCCGCTGGAGGCGCTGAAGCAGCTTATATATTTCCTGGAGCTGGAAGGTATTCAGATCCGCTTCTTCGATATTTCAATGGAGCTTAAGGTGCCCAGTGTATGGGCGCTGGCGTACGATACGCGCGAGGGGGCTGTCATGAAGGCCTATAATGCCGCCGCCGCCCATGTCATTCCCGGCAAGGCGGTGGAATCCGCAGCGATGGAGGTTATCACCTCGCTGCCTATCTATGCGGCGGAGCTGAAGGAAGGCGGCAGTGCATACACACGGGCGCAGCAGCTTGTGAACAATCCCGGGGCGGTTACTGAATTCGAAGACCATGTTCTGTATTATGCCAGCGAGAGCAACTGTGTCCAGGCGCTGGACTTTGTACTGCGGGGAGATGGGCGGCAGAAGGCATCCCTGGAGGAGCTGTACCCCGATGCCTATGATCCTGGAGGCCGGTTCACTCATGATGATCTGGCCGGTGATCTGGAGGAGCTGGCCGCTGCTGTCATTGACCGTTACGGGGAGCTGTATATAGCCGACGTGACTCCGGATGAAGTGGCGGACTTCGGTTACCGTGCGGCCAAGGTGCTGGTTCCCGGCATGATGCCCATGACGTTCGGAGAGCAGCATAGACGCGTGATTAAGGAAAGGCTAATCCGGGAAAGAGAGCGGCGGGGGCTGGACAAGGATTTTACGGTCAACCCCGACCCGCATCCTTTTCCATAAGGAGGGGTATTTATGCAAACGTGGAAAAGCTACAGGGTGTATTATCAGTTCCAGCCGGGCTATGACGGACTGATTCTGCTGCTGGCCGAACAGCTTGAGCGGCTCGCGGCCAGGGGAAGAATCTCGAAATGGTTCTTTCTGAGATATTGGGAAGACGGCCCGCATATCCGGGTACGGTATCTGATGGATGGAGAGCTTGGCGAAGAAGAGCTGTTTGACAAGGTGAGAGCATATATTCAGCGCTATCCCTCGATCCGCAAGCTGAGCAAGGAAGAATATTTCCAGGGCCATAAATTCGACGGGGAGCCGCTTGAGCTGCAGAATCTGGACTGGTATGAGGAAGGCGAGATCATCAGTAAGCTGTATGAACCGGAAGTTGAGCGATACGGCGGTGCTTCACTGATGCCGCTGACGGAATCTCTGTTCATGGAGTCCAGCAGGCTGGCCGCCGGTATCCTGGAGCTGACGGCAGGCAGCACCTTCACCCGGCGCCTGCTTACGGGAATGCGGGTGCTGGAAGAGCTTGCGGAGAGTATCTTTACCCGAATTCCCCGCCTGGGGGAGGTCCATTCCTTCTACCGCAAGAGTGCGGAGAGCTGGCAGCGGTTGTATCAGCTCGGCGACATGGAGCTTACATCCAAGCTTGCCCGCTGGTGTACGGCGCACCCCGACTGGCGGGATTCAGTGGATAGTCTGCTATGGAGCCAGGGTAATTATCGTTGCCTGCGGAATGCTCTGCTGGACGGCTATGCTGCCATTGCAGCAGCGGAGCAGAATGAACAGCGGATAAGATCCATCCTGTATTCGCACCTGCATATGCTGAACAACCGCTGCGGAATTAGTCCTGAATATGAATATGCGCTGTACCGGACGCTCTGGAGTCTCACAATCAATCAGGAGGTGGGTTCAAATGTTACCGTCCCATAATCAGATATCCGAGTTCTATGATTATGATCTGCTGTTCGAGGAAATAGCCGGGGAGGAGCCTCGTTCTGTGGCCTGGCGATTCAACCAGCGGCCGCTGGACAACTACGAGTTCCCCGGCAATGAAGTCCCGCTGGAGGAATACCTGGACAAGGTCAGTCTGGAGCGCGGCCCGTCTCTGCCGGAGAAATATGAGGTACGGCTCGATAAGCTGCTGCTGAAGCGCAGATCTACACTGCTGGGCCAGATGGGGGTGTCCTGGTCGCTGGACGAGCTGGCTGCCATGCTGAGCTGGTCCGCCGGACCGCGCGGTGAGGACCGGCATATGGGAAGTCATCATGCAGGCAAGCAGATCTCCATGCGGACCTACCCTTCGGGCGGTGCGATGTATTCTATCAAGCTGTACATGTATATCCGTGGAGTGGAAGGGCTTGAGGACGGTGTGTATTATTATGCGCCGCTGCAGCAAGAGCTGTACCGTTTCCGCAGCGCACTGCCGCCGGAAGAACTGGAGCATCTGTTCCCCATGACCCTGTACAAGACGGATGCGAGAAGTCTGGCGCTGGAGGGCGCGTCCATTCTGCTGTTCTTCATGGCGGATTTAACATACAGCTTCAAGAAATACGGCCGTCTGGCCTATAAGCTTGCCTTGCTCGAAGCCGGCCATATTGCCCAGAATGTACAGCTGATCAGCACCGCAATGGACAAGAATACGCTGCCGATCTGCGGGTATTTTGCGGACAAGGTAGAGGAGCTTCTGCTGCTAAGGGAGCATAAATACCAGCACTGTGTGTATGGCATAGTGCTAGGCTAAACGAAGGAGGAGAAGGACATGTTGAATGCTTTTTTTGAGCTGCAGGCAGCAGAAGATACGCTTCAGGTCATGAACTGCTACCGCCGGACCAGCCCGCTCTACACGATCTCCCACCGTGATCCGGTGCGGCTGAAGCGGGTACTTGAAGACCGTCAGCTCTCTGCCGATTCCAAGGGAGCGGGGCGGCTGTATGAGAATGGCATCCTGGTGGACCCTGTCCATCTGGCGGTGCTTGAGCGCTTCAAAGAGATGTTCGCGGGTGTGGATGCCGACGTTGACCCGTATGCATTATCACTCGTACTGACCCGCGGGTATCTGCGCTCCGAGATTCGGGTCATCCGTTATGCCGGAGCAGCTGTCCCCTTTGCTTATGCTGCGGCACCGTTAATCAAGGATGAGAATGCCCCGCAGCATCATCTCGTCATGTACAGTGATCCCTCGCAGCTGCGGAGATTGCGAGAGGAGGTTGACTTGACACGCAGGGATACTATATTTCTCTGCCGGGTGGCCGAAGGGGAGATTACGGAGATCGGGCCGGTGTATGCACTGCATCCATCCTTTTGCTTCGACTGCCTGATCGATAGGCTTGAGACCTATCATATCCGCTGGACAGGCCCCCTGGCAGGGGAACGGTCTGCTGTGCTGGAGGAGGAATTCCTGCGCGCGCTCGTCGATCATTACAGCTCATACATTACGCTCCTCTCTAATGTACATGAGCGTAAAATGATATTAGATGCCAGTGCAAAGCATTACACCAGCCTCATTTCCCCGCGTTCCGCTCACTGCCAATGTCAAAAATAGAGAATGAGAGGGTTTCTTTTACAGGAAAACAATGGAATTCTCGGACGGTATCTATTAAAATGAACCATGAGAAGCAGAAGATGATAGACGCAGATGCGGGGGACGGTTCATGGAGTATTTTATGGGAAATGTCATGTCCGAATTTCAGACTCAGATCGACCGGTATTTCCGGGTGAAGCTGCTGCACGAAGCTGCCCAGGCGGCCATCAATATGAAGTGTTCAGAATCATTGCTGTTTGGCAAAATGACCCTTCTGCACTACCGGATGTTCGGCGGGGAGGATTCCGGGATCTATAAAGCGGCTGCCGCGGTGGAAATGATGATTCTGGCGCTTGATATCATCGATGATATACAGGATGAGGATCATGCGGATATGCCGTGGTGCCAGATGCCAAAGGAGATCGCTCTTAATCTGGCCCTCGGCTTCCTCAGCCTCTCCCAGGAAGTGCTGATGGATAGCGACATGCCTGACGAACACGCCAGGAGCATTGCAGCATTATTCAATAATCAGCTCCTCGCAGCGATTAATGGACAGACTCTTGACCTGTTGAATGAAATGGAGACCGAAGAGGATTACCTCATCATGGTGCGGCAGAAGTCAGCGGCCCTCCTTGTGTGTGCCTGTATGACCGGTGTCATTCTGGCTACAGGAAGTGCGGATCAGCGCGTAGCCGAATATGCCGAAGAGATTGGAATTGCTGCCCAGATTAAGAATGACTACCGGGATCTGTTGAACTGGGAAGGCAAAAATGATTTCATCCGCCGCAAGCGGACGTTGCCTTTGCTGTTCCTGCTTGCGGAGATCGGGGAGAACGATAGGTGGATTGCAGAATACTTTGCCGGCGGCCTGGAGCCGGAGGATGTGCTGCACCGGTTCGCCGAATTCGGCGAGGCTGTGGAACGTACGGGCACCCAGCTGTATACCTCGGTGCGGATGCGTTCGCATTATTACCGGTTCCTGGATGTCATTAACCGTATGGAGCTGGACTCCAAATGGCGGGACCTCATTATTGAGGCCGCAATGTAGCTCACGGAACCCCGCAATACCGCATGCGGAATACCGTAACAGATTGGCGGTAATTACGGGCCACAATGTCGTTTTGCTCAGGGAGAGAACCTGATATATTGGTTGCAGGAAGAAGAAACGAGCCAATAATAAGGGGGAGCAGATTATGTTACAAGAAATCATTCGCAAGTTGGTACAAGAGCCGGGGTCCCTGATGCAGCTACAGAGCGGACAGCTCCAGCTTGCCGGAATGTCTGCGCTGGAAGAGCGGGCGCTGATGGATGTGATGAACAGCCGCGATAAAGATCATGGCCAGACTCTTCTTAGAGAGATGTACTGGTGTTAAGAGCTTACAATATATTCCTGGAGGCTTGTCTCATTGCCTAAACTATCTAGCCATCATCCCAAAATTATAGCGGGCCTGTCCCTGTTTATCCTTCTGGCCATGTATTTGGCCTATGTGATTCTATCCCGTCCTGTGATAGGCATCGATGTGAAGTTAACGCCGCAAGGCAGGGTTACGGTAACCAGCGTTGCAGCAGGCAGCTGGAGCGAGCAAAAAATTCACCCCGGAGATACGGTTCTTCAGGCTAATGGGGAGGATCCGCTGCTTCTGGAGACGATCCGCAAATATAACAGTATTGAGAATGTGGATTCACTCGTTATTGAGCATACGGGACCGGAGGGAAATTCGGTGACCACCAGCATGGAAGTGGAGCCGGGCTTGTCTGCGCATGAGCTGATCTTCCGCCTGCTGATCCCCGGCATTTCTTTGCTGCTGCTCTTCGGGTTCTCCGTATACGTATACCGCAAAAAGCGGAATGACCGGGCTGCGCTGCAGCTTATCCTGTTCTTTCTCAGTATCGGGTTAAGCTACTTCAGCTCAACGCCCTCGGGGATGGCGGATAAGGTAGGGAGAGTATGCCTGGGTACCAGCTTCGCTGTCGTTCCCGTTTTTTTCGTCCACTTTATGCAGGTCTATCTTATGCGGTTCAAGGAGCCGTTCCTGTCCAGAGCCGTTCTGAAAGTGATGTATGCCTGTGCAGCTCTGGTGAGTGTGCTGATGTTTCTGGATGTGGCGCTGACGCGGCGGATTCATCCGCTCGAAACCCAGACGCTGCTGATCTTTTTTGTAGCCGCCAATTTCCTGATTGTCTATAAGCTGATCTCTGGCTTCCGCAAGCACCGGACGGGTGAGTTGCATACCTTGTTCAAGTTTGCCTTGACGGCGCATACCGTAGCTTTTTCACCGTTCCTGCTGTTTAACGCTCTGCCGGGGCTGTTTGGCGTGACGTTTATTTCTGCAGAAATGACCGCGATCTTTGTATATGCGATTCCTGTCGTATACTTCTATCTTTTTGTTACCCATAGACTGTTTGATATTGATTTTCTGCTTAACCGGCTATTTTATTATACGGCGCTTTCGCTGGTTCCCGCGCTGCTGATCCTTGGGGTGATGGGGCTGCTGATTCACCAGAATCCGTACGGCTGGATTGTCTGGGTTCAAATTTTTCTGGCCATCTATCTGATGATTACGCTGTTCCTGTTCTTCAAGGAACTGATGGATTACCGGCTGCGCCCGTATTTCATGAAGGATTTGCAGGATTTCCAGGGGAGCATTGACCGTTTCGCCAAACGGATCTCGAAGGTGATGAAGCGCTTGGATCTGGAGCAGATTCTGGAGCGGGAGACCCTACTGGTGCTGCCGGTCCGCAATGTTTCTTTTTTGGAGATTACGCGCGGGGATGAGCAGAGTCAGGTTAGTGTTACCAGTGACGGGAGAGCCGATCCCCAGATTGAGCGGGACCTGGAGCAGGCGGTAAATGGTCTTGCTGTTGGTGAAATGACCCGGATGTACCGGGGGATCTGCCTGGTGATTGGAAATTATGGCCCCGCCCGGCATATTCTCTGGATCGATGACAAAACCAATTACACGAGCTTTAACTATGCTGAAAAAAACTGGCTGAAAACCATAGCGCATTACAGCAGTATAATCTATGAGAATCTGTATCTCGTAGCGGGACTGATTGAGAATCTGGAGGGTGAAATCAAGAACCGTAATGCGCTGGCGCCGCCATGGGTGCTGCGTCTGATCTTCACCTTGTCCGAGAACGAACGCCGCCGGCTGGCCTCCGACCTGCATGATGCAGCGCTTCAGGACCAATTGATCTGGTACCGCAAGCTGGAGTCGCTGATGCTGGATTATCCGATGGAGCCGGGCCTTCTCGTGCAGCTCGATCAGATTAAGGAGGGGCTGCTGGATGTCATACACCAGATCCGGCAGACCTGCAATGAGCTTAGGCCGCCGCTGTTAATGGAGATGGGCATTGTGGAAGCCTTGAAGCAGTTGATTCAGCAGGAGCAGATCCGTTCCGACTACACGGTGGAGCTTCAGACGGAACCTGATACCATAGAAATGGATGATGTCCAGATTCTGGCGGTGTACCGCATCGTTCAGGAGCTGCTCAGAAATGCTGACAAACATGCCAAGGCCTCACATATCATATTGTCGCTGGAATCCCATAGCGGGAGATTATACTTCTATTATAAGGATAACGGGAGAGGGCTGGATCTCAAGGAGCTTAAGGATTCATTCGGCCATATGGGGATATCCGGTATTCAGGAGCGTGTGCGGAGTCTGGACGGCGAGATCAAATTTGTATCGGCGCCGGATCAGGGATTTGAAGTACGGCTTGTGCTTCCGCTGGCAGCCGGCATTGAAGAGGGAGGTTATGATGATGATTCGTATATTACTGGTTGACGATCATCCATCGGTCTGCGAAGGGACCAAAACTATGATCGAGCAGGACCCCGAAATGGACGTAACCGTGTCGTACAGTTCACCGGAGGCGCTGGAAATGGCTGCATCGGGGGAATACGACCTGATGCTGTTTGATCTGAATATCCCTGTGCTGAGCGGACTTGAGCTGACCAAGAGACTGATCGGCATCAACCCGGAATTTCGGATTCTGATCTATACGGGCTACGAAATTAGCTCGAACTTCAACATTCTGGTGGAAGCCGGGGTCTCTGGCATCGTCAGTAAAACAGCGAGCAGAGAACAGCTGCTTACCGCCATCCGCTGTGCGCTCCGGGGAGAATCCGTCATTCCTGTCAGCCTGCTTAGGCAGCTTCGCCGCAGTGACATGCGGGTGTCTGCCTCCCGTGATGAGCAGCAGATGGAAGACATCTCTATTAACGAGCGGGAGCAGGAGATTCTGCAGGAGGTAGCGGAAGGCCGCAGCAATAAGGACATTGCCAGTAAGCTGCTGATGAGCCAGCGTACCGTAGAGTATAATCTGACCCGGGTGTTCGAGAAGCTCGGCGTCCATTCCCGTTCCGAGGCTACAGTGAAGGCCAAGCAACTGGGACTAATCGGAGACCGGAATTTTTTATAGATCCCGGGCTTCTGGCAATATGAATCAGCGGATGCTGCTTCGTTTCAACTGTCCCCCCGCTCATACCAATACCCCGGTACACCCCGCGCAAGACGCAGCAGCGCCTCCAGGAAGAAGTAATCGCCCCAGATCATGAAGTCATCCGGGGAGGCGTTGCCTCTGACGGAATAGGAGCCGTGCCGCAGAAATCCCTCTTCTAATGGGTGGCCTGCGGTGAAGTAGTGATTGATCAGCGAGTCCATGGATTTGTTCACGGCGTCCCTGAAATAGTCCCGGTCCGGATCATTCTCCGGCAGATGCTCCAGCAGCTCCAAGAGACCGCATACGGTGATGGCGGAAGCGGAGCTGTCGCGCGGGGTGCCTTCCTGCTGCGGGGCATCGAAATCCCAATAGGCGACATGATCGGCGGGGAGATGCTCCACGAAGTAGCGGGCCATTCTTTTGGAGGTTTCAAGATAATGCGGATCTTGGAAGCTGCGGTAAGCGAGAGCGAAGCCGTAGACGCCCCAAGCCTGGCCCCGTGTCCAGGTGGAGCCGTCCTGATACCCCTGCGCCGTCCCCCCGCGAAGGGCATCCCCCGTCTGCTGGTCGAAATAAAAGGTATGGTAAGAAGAGTCGTCGCCCCTCACCAGGAAGCGGCGGCTTGTCTCGGCGTGAATACGGGCAGCCCTGGCATAGACCGGGTCGCCGGTCTGTTCGCTGGCCCAGCAGAGGAGCGGAAGATTCATCAGGCAGTCGATGATGATCCGCCCGCCGTTGTCTTCATCGCCCTCGGGTCCCCAAGCCTGTAACAGCTGCGGACCGGGGCGCCAGCGCTTCATCAGCTGGTCCGCTGCCTGAAGAGCGAGCAGACGCGAGGCTTCATCCTTGTCTGCAATCCAGCGGGCCTTGGCCGAGAGCGAGTACAGGAAGCCGATATCGTGGTGATCCAGCGCCTGCCCGTCCAGCATGCGCCCGCTGAAGGAATCTGTCGCCTGGATGGCGGCGGCATGAATCTCCGGGTCCTGGCTGTATTCATAGCTTAGCCACAGAATGCCGGACCAGAAGCCCTCCGTCCAGTTGGTGTGGCCTGTCAGATGGTATTTGCCGTCCCCCATACTTACAATCGGATAACCCTCTCCAAATCGCTTCACATTAAGCCGCGTAGTCGTAAGCGTCTGCTCAATCGTCTGCTCCCAGTTCATCATACCCGCCATAACCTCCATCATATCGCTATAGTGTGCTTAACCATATTATAAGCCGATCAAGCTGTAGGTTTGTTGCACAGAACTATAGTTATATTGCGGATCTGCTATGAACGGACGTGCCCGTAGACGCTCCAGCTGTTGACTAAATGACCGGCGGCGAACAGACAGGCCGGAACAACGAATAACCAGGACTGGAGCCATACGCCAAGCAGCAGGAAGTAGAGGGCCGGGAAGACGGCCATCGGAACGGGGATACCCAGCCAGGGCTTGAACAGCACCGCAAAAGCTCTCCCGCTCCGGTAATAGCGCACCCAGCAGCCATAGTACACCAGCATGCAGAGTGCCATCAGTATGGCGGATACTCCCAGGGGCTCAGCAGCAATCATTCGGCCGAAAAGAATGGGCATCATGAAGCAGGTGATCTGGCCTGCCCGCTCCAGGAGCGTAAAGATCAGCGGGACGGAGTCCAGGGAGCCGGGAACACTCCGGGGCGGGAAGAATATGAATATTAGATTCGGCAGTAATACGAGTAAAGAGATGATAAAACCTTGAGCATGCAGTCCCATCGCAGAAATCCGCCTTCCTGAGCATTGATAGTGGCCGTACCTGACAAATACATAGCATAACTCTATAATTGCATTATATATCCTAGAGAGTCTGGAGCGGGAGGAAGATATGCAATTTCAACCTATATATGAAGACGGAGAATTAATTATGCCGAAGCTCGAGCTTGATCTGTCAGCGAGCCCTTCGGTTGGTATTATCACAGATTTGAGGCGCAAGCAGTTATTAATGGAGCAATTGTCCCGGGAATCCGGCAATTATTTGTCGTGGGCCGGGCAGAACGAATATATGCGGTTGACGGTAGAGGAGCTAATCTCGTTTCTGATCCGAATGTCGGGACGGGAGGAGCGGGCGGCTGTGTTGACTGATTATTTTGCGCTGAAGGAGGAACGTAAGGTCAGATTGATGCAGCTCAGCTCTTCGAAAAGGGTGTATGTGACCCTGCTGCGGGCCTTTTTCGCCCATCAGTCCACGCTCGTATTGGAGGAGCCGTATTTCTATCTGGAGGAGCAGGACCGCCGCCAGCTGAAGCGGATACTGGATGACCTGTCGCAGCAGAAAAGGATACTCATTCTGACCTCGAATCTGGAGGATGCGCTGATCTCCTGTGATGTCATCTACCGGCTGAGCGGGTCCGGGCTTCATCAGCTGGATATCCGCGATTCGGAAGAGGAGAAGCAGGAGGCAGTGAAGCAGGATGAGGCCAACATCACCTTGCAGAAGATCTCGACCAAACGGGAGGATAAGGTGATTTTATTTGATCCGCCCGAGATTGATTTTATTGAAAGTGTAGAAGGCTCTATCCTGGTACATGTCGGCGGCGAGCATTACGACTGTACCCTGACCTTGACCCAGCTTGAAGCGCGGCTGCTGAATTTCGGCTTCTTCCGGTGCCACCGGTCCTACATCGTCAATCTGCAAAAGGTACGTGAGATCATTACCTGGACGAAGAACAGCTACAGTCTGCGGCTGAACACCGGCAAGGAGGCCGTGGTTCCGTTATCCCGCTCCAAATTGCAGGAACTTAAGGCGCTGCTTAAGCTGTAAAAGGTACCGTTCAGGCCGGAATGGGTACAATTCACCCGGTTTTGGTGGCTGAAAGGCTGAATTCTGGATAACGTTAAGTCATCAACAACATAAGGATGTGGTGAGATGGCGGTTATTCAGGTAGAACAGGTCCGCAAGACCTTCGGGGCGAGAGATGCGCTGACAGAGGTGTCCTTCAGTATTCCAAAAGGGGAGATTTTCGGGTTCCTCGGTCCGAGTGGTGCAGGCAAAACCACCTTGATTAAGATTCTGACTGCACAGCTGAAGCCGACAGGCGGAGTGGCCAAAGTATTCGATCAGCCGGCGGAGGCGATGCAGCAGTCGGCCCAGAAGATGCGTTTTGGCATTCTGACCGATAACAGCGGCTTGTACGAGCGGTTGTCCATCGAGGAGAATCTGGAGCTGTACCGGAAGCTGTACGATCTTCCCCGCTCTGCGGTGGAGCAGGTGCTGCAGTTCGTTAATTTAAGCAGTGAGCGCAAGAAGAAAACAAATACGCTGTCCAAAGGGATGCGTCAGCGGGTGATGCTGGCCTGCGCCATTATCCATGAGCCGGAGCTGTTGTTCCTGGATGAGCCGACCTCGGCACTGGACCCTGTGAATTCAGCGCATATCTATAAAGGCTTACGTTATCTGAATGAGAAGGGCACCACCATCTTCATCACCACGCATGATATGGCGGAGGCGGAGCTGCTCTGTAACCGTGTAGCAATTCTCTATCAGGGACGCATCCAGACCATCGGCTCACCAAGGGAGCTGAAGCGGCAGCACCGCGAGAACCTGATCCGGGTGGAGCTGACCAGCGGAGAGGCTTATGAGCTTCCGGTGGATGGGGACACGGCGGACCGGATCGCGGATTGGATGAAGCGGGGACTCATTGAACGGGTAGAGACGAAGGAACCTAGCCTGGGTGATATTTTTATCAAAATGACGGGAAGTGAGCTGCTATGAACATCTCCTATAAGCGGGCCAGCGCGATCTTTGTGAAGGATTATAAGGAATTCTCGCGCAATTATGCGCTGTCCATTATGCTGCTGTTTCCGATTCTGTTTGCGGTGCTGTTCAAAAGCGCAGGTGCATCCTTGCCGGGAGCTGCCGGATTTCTGTTCAACAGCTCGTTTGTTCTACTGACCTGCTTCGCCCAAGCTTGCCTGATTGCGGAAGAGAAGGAGCGCAACACGCTGCGTACACTCATGCTGACACCGGCTACAACAATGGATGTGCTGATGGGTAAAAGCAGTCTGGTCTTTGTCATGTCGACGGTGGTTCTCGCCATTTCTACACTATTGTTTGGCTATGAGCCTGCAAATATAGGGGTATTCGTAGCCGCGATCGTTCTTTCCATTGTTCTCTACACGGCAGCCGGGACGATCTGCGGTCTCTATTCCAAAACCTTACTGGATGCGTCCTTATCGATCATTCCGGTAGCCTTCATCTTCATGGGCGCACCTTGGGGTGCCGTACTGGCGAAGGATTATCCGGTGTTCGGGGTGCTGGATTACATGCCAAGCAGCCAGCTGGTGCACTTGCTGAACCTGAGCCCAGCAGGTTATTCGGCGGGAGAGGTGTGGCCGCCTCTTCTAATTATTGCGGCGTGGACAGCCGTGCTGACCCTTGTGTCTGTGGTGCTGTACCAGAAGCGGCTCCGGGACGAATAGGCTGGCGGGGCTGTGACAATTCGTGGTGCGGGCTGTCCTTACAGCCGGGCAGAAGGCTAAATAGCCGCTCCGGGAGGAGCGGCTTTCTTGGTGTACAGGAATTGCGCAGGTGCATGGCCCGAATGTATGCGAAAAACAGCATACATTCATTGTGCTCGCATGCAGGTGCATGGCCCGAATGTATTTGAAAAACAGCATACATTGTGCTCGCATGCAGGTGCATGGCCCGATATATGCGGAAAACAGCATACATTGTGCTCAAATGAAGGCGCATGGCCCGAATGTATGCGGAAAACAGCATACATTGTGCTCAGATGCAGGCACATAGCCCGAATGTATGCGAAAAACAGCATACATTCTGCACGCACGCAGGTAATCTTATTCATCCGTTAGGATGATTTTGTTCCGCGTGCGTACAGCAAGCGCCAGGCTTTTACACCATATTAGGAATCTCTACGGCAGGGTCTGTCTCAGCTTCATAGTCTACGCCTTCGGTACGGAAGCCGAACAGATGGAAGAAGTCGTCCTGATAGCCTGCCAGATCCGCCAGCTCAGGCACATTATCTGTCTCCAGCTCATTCCAGCGTCTCATGACCTCGATCTGCACATCCTCGCGCATCTCCCAGTCGTCAATGCGGATCAGGTGGCTGCCGTCCGCAGCCGCTTCACCGCCGTTATACAGATGGTCTGCGAACAGACGGTACATCTGCTGGATGCAGTTCTCGTGCAGCTCCTTCTCCTTCATAACTCTGTACAGGGCGGAGATATACAGCGGCACCACCGGGATCGCAGAGCTGGACTGGGTAACCAGTGCCTTATTCACGGATACGAAGGCCCGGCCGCCGGTGGCGGATAGCTGCTCGTTCAAGGCAATGGCGGTCTGCTCCAGATGGTTCTTCGCCTGGCCGATAGTTCCGTCCTTGTAGATAGGATGCGTAATCTTAGGTCCGATATAAGAGTACGCTACGGTAGTTGCTCCCTCAGCAAGCACACCGGCCTCCTGCATCTGGCTGATCCACATGCCCCAGTCTTCCCCGCCCATCACGGCGATGGTCTGGCGGACTTCATCCTCTGTAGCCGGTTCAATGGTAACGGTGGAGACCTCTCCGGTGTGGAAGTTCATCGTCTTGTTCGAATAGGCTTGGCCTACTGGCTTAATCACCGAGGAGAACACTTCTCCGGTTACCGGATGGGTGCGGCGCGGGGAGGCTACGCTGTACACGACCAGATCAACGGTGCCGAATTCGGCCTTGATCAGCTCGATTGTTTTGGTCTTGATTTCATTCGAGAAGGCATCGCCGACGATGCTGAAGGATTTCAGCCCCTGCTTGGCCGCTTCACGTTCAAAGGCAGCAGAATTGTACCAGCCTGCGGAAGCGGTGCGGGTGCCTTCAGCAGCCTTGTCAAAGAAGACGCCGATGGTGTTCGCGCCTGCGCCAAAGGCAGCGGCAATCCGCGAAGCCAGTCCATAGCCTGTGGAAGCGCCGATGACCAGCACGTTCACCGGGCCGGTAAGCTTCTTTTGGGACCGTACATAATCGATTTGTTCCTGTATTTGTCCGGCACATCCCTCCGGGTGAGCTGTTGTACAGATAAAGCCGCGTGTTTTTGGCTGAATAATCATCAAGGATATCCCCTTTGTTTTAGTTTTTAACTTTTTTCGTTAATATAGAGTATAGCAAATGATGGCATAGAAAGATAAGCCTTCAATATAATGAATAGCAATTTTGTAAGCCTGCCGCTAAGAATTTGCAACTTTTCCCAATCTGCAGCGTCATTTGGTAGAGAGGCTACGGAGAAATTTAGGGAGGGCTTAGCATGGGCAAAAGATTATCGACACTTATACTGGCCGTACTGCTCTTGGGCGGCTGCAGTGAAGGAGGTTCGGGCATGAATTACACGGAGAGACAGGCTGCGGCAGCAGGGCTCGATTCGGGTCTGGCTGACAGCAGCAACGGGTTGGGCGTGAAGCTGTTCAGCCAGTTATGGAAGCAAGGGAGCGGGAACCTGACGATCTCCCCGTACAGTGCCGCTGCCGCTCTGGCCCTGGCCTATAACGGCAGTGCCGGAGAGACGGCTGAGGAGCTCGGAAAACTGCTGGGCTATGCGCCGGACGAACGGCAGCAGCTGAATACCGGCCAGCAGTCATTAATGAAGCTCTTGAATGATGGGGGACCGGGCGTGGAACTGAAGATCGCGAATTCAGTCTGGGGTATGAAGGGCCTGCCGCTGCGCAGGGACTATCTCAAGACCGGTAAGGATTTCTATGATGCGCAGATTAAGACTACGGACCTGGCGGCACAGAAGTCTGTGAAGGAGATTAACGGATGGGTGGCAGACCATACGGGGGACAAGATTCAGGAGATGCTCACGGAGCCGCCCGGACCTCAGGCTGTTGCTGTCCTTGTCAATGCGCTGTATTTCCAAGGTGCCTGGAGAGATGTGTTCGAGGAACAGGCTACGAAGCAGGCGGACTTTTATCCTCCGGACGGACCGTCAGTGCAGGTGATGATGATGAAGCGGAGCGGTATGTTCGAGTATGCCGTCCATGAGGATTGGCAGGCGGTAAAGCTTCCCTACGGAGAGGGACAGATGGAGATGGTAGTGGTCCTTCCGGGTGAGCAATCCTCCCTCGCGGAGCTTGTGGGTCAACTGGAGCAGGGGACTCTGCTGCTGGATAAGGGTTTCTCCAGTTCCCGGGGGACGCTGCTGCTGCCAAGGTTCACGGCCAGCTATGGCACAGAACTCTCCAAGGTCCTGCAGACGCTGGGTGTGATGCTTGCCTTTGATCCGAGCCAGGGTGATTTCTCTCTTATGTCGGATCTGGACAGCCCGATCTATTTTGAACAGGTCATCCACAAAACCTATTTCGATGTGAATGAACGGGGAACGGAGGCGGCGGCTTCCACTGTAATTGATATGCGTGCCGGATCAGCGCCCCCTGTAGACCTGCCCTTTGAAATGAACGTCAATCGGCCCTTCCTGTTCATGATCCGGGACACGCAGAGCGGAGTCGTGCTGTTCCTTGGGGCCATTGAGAATCCCCAGCGTACGGATTGAATCCATGCTGGGATGAATTTCAAGCATTTACGCATAAATGATCCCTTCACAGGTCACAATAGGAAAAAACCAGAATGAAGGGATTAACGTGAATGCTTTTCGCCTGAAAAAACAACTGTGGCGGCGGTGGAGACGCTGGAAAAAAGCTCCCTGGGTAGGTGCGGCATGCCTCGTGCTGACGTTACTCGCCTGGCGCGGCATGCAGGTTCCGGAAGAGATCAGCACGCTGCTTAAATCTTCGTCATTCCTGAGCAGCAGCGCAGGGCAGAATCTGGAGCCCGGAAGCAGCTTACCGGCTGTAGCCGCCGTATATAACCATACAGACGATGATGCTGAAGAGGATGCCGCCGTGATGAACAGTCAAGAGCTGCTGAAGGCTGTGGGCAAGGAAGCCATCAGCAGAACGGTGCATCTTAAGACCCTCTATGTAGCCGGTGAAGAGGTGCAGACCCTGCCCGGCAAGCAGACTCCGGCTCAGCTTAGCGAGCTGATTGTCCGGCATGCAGGCTGGAGCGGCTGGCTCAGCCGGGAAGGGGACCTGTGGCTGGAGCAGCGGGTCAATGATCTGTCGCCGCTGACCAAAAAAGAAGCCTACTTCGGGGTGGACGAGCAGGGCAATCTGACCTTGTTCCAAGGCCCGCCCGAGGCAGCGCGGGTCATGAAGACCTTTTTCCAGATGGACATGGGCTCGATCAAATCCTCTTTGCCCAAGGGCATCTGGGAGCAGCTCCATCAGGGCATCCGGGTGCAGGATCTGGAGGAGTACAACAGCGTGCTCTCCACCTTCAGCGACTATGCTCGTGATTCCTCTGAACAGGTGATGCATGCGGAGTGAGGGAGAGACTATAGAAGACTCGCGGCGTGCAAGTGGCCTGCGGGTCTTTTTGTGCGGGGAATGAAAGGGAAAAATCCCATTGGTGATGCGGGAAGTGGGGCGGATAAGTAAATGAAGGGGATAAATCCCGTAGGTTCGGCTGAAAGTGGGCAAACGTGAAATTTAAAGGTATAAATCCCATAGGGTGGCGCCAAGTGCGGCTAAATGAACGTAGTGAGGAGCATTAGTGCCCCTGAATTCAACGAAAGCGGGCCAACTGAGCAAATGAGGAGCATTAATGCCCCTGAATTCAACGAAAGCGGGCCAACTGAGCAAATGAGGAGCATTAGTGCCCCTGAATTCAACGAAAGCGGGCCAACTGAGCAAATGAGGAGCATTAATGCCCCTGAATTCAACGAAAGCGGGCCAACTGAGCAAATGAGGAGCATTAATGCCCCTGAATCTCCTGAGCCTGACTGGCAGACATACAATACCGTTTCATTTCCCCGGACAAACTTTTTGTCTCCCGGGGAATTTTTTTTGCTATAATGGGTGGAAGGAATACATATGTTCGCTTTAGGGCCGGACGGATGGATGCAGAGGGCTTGTACCCGCAGGGTTATTCTGCCCCGGTATCTATCCGAAAGTATCCGCCCGGGCATAGAGGAGAGAGAAGGACTTTGCGTATTTTGGGGATTGATCCGGGGCTGGCGATTGTCGGTTTTGGCTTTGTCGATAAGGTCGGCAACAAATTAACACCGGTCCAATACGGCTGCATCCAGACAGAGGCACATACCCCGGAAGAAGAGCGTCTGCTGCATGTCTATGAAGGCATGGTGCAGCTGATTGATAAATATAAGCCGGACGCAGTAGCGGTAGAGAAGCTGTTCTTCAGCCGCAATGTGACTACAGCCTTACCGGTGGCGCAGGCACGCGGGGTACTGATTCTGGCAGCCGTGCAGCGCGGACTTCCGGTGGCAGAATACACCCCGATGATGGTGAAGCAGGCTGTAGTCGGTTACGGCAAGGCGGAGAAGAAGCAGGTGCAGGAGATGGTTAAGCTGCTGCTGAAGCTGACGGCTGTGCCGAAGCCCGATGATGTGGCGGATGCGCTGGCGGTGGCGGTATGCCATGCCCATTCCGTGAGTCTTAATTCCAAATTAAATGAGGTATTGCGAAAATGATAGATTTTCTTAGAGGACCGGTTGCACATTTGGAGCCGGAATACGTTGTGCTGGATGTGCAGGGCGTGGGGTACCGGGTATTCTGCCCGAATCCGTACGCTTTTGCCAAGACTGAGGGTCCGGTGACTGTGTTCATTCATTATCAGACCCGCGAGGATGCTACGCTTCTGTTCGGATTCCCTTCACGCGAGGAGCAGCGCCTGTTCCGCAAGCTGATTGAGGTATCGGGCATCGGCCCGCGCGTTGCGCTGGGCATTCTGACCGGCGGAACGCCGGATCAGCTGATCGCGGCCATCTATCAGGAGAATATCACCTTCCTGACGAAGCTGCCGGGGATTGGCAAGAAGACGGCGCAGCGGATGATTCTGGATCTGAAGGACAAGCTGGACGGCTTCGGCGGGGCAGCCCTGCAGACGGGATTGTTCGCAGTAGCGGCTGAAGCGCAGAGCAAGGCGGAGGCGCTGCCGTGGGAAGAAGCCAGGGATGCGCTGAAGGCGCTCGGTTATACCGATGCCGAGCTGGACAGGGTGCATCTGAAGATGAAGCAGGAAGGCACGGATACCGGACCGGTGGATGTGCTGATGAAGAAGGCGCTGGGGCTGCTGTATACCGCCAAATAGGTCCCTGAAGAACGGAGTGAGGAAGAATGGATGACCGGATTATATCGGCTAATCTGATGATGGACGAGCAGGCGGTGGAATTAAGTCTGCGTCCCCGTTATCTGGGTGAATATATCGGCCAGAACCAGGTGAAAGAGAACCTGAAAATATATATAGAAGCGGCCAAGATGCGCAGTGAAGCACTGGATCATGTCCTGCTGTACGGGCCTCCGGGTCTCGGCAAGACGACGCTGGCCAATATTATTGCCAACGAGCTGGGTGTCAACCTGCGGACCACCTCCGGTCCGGCGATTGAACGGCCCGGCGATCTGGCAGCACTGCTGACGAACCTTCAGGAAGGCGATGTGCTGTTCATTGACGAGATTCACCGTCTGCACCGGACGGTGGAGGAGGTCATGTATCCGGCAATGGAGGATTTCGCGCTGGATATCATGATCGGCAAGGGGCCAAGCGCACGGTCAGTCCGGCTGGACCTGCCGCCCTTCACGCTTATTGGGGCGACGACACGTGCGGGACTGCTGTCTGCTCCGCTGCGTGACCGCTTCGGAGTGGTCAGCCGGCTGGAGTATTACACCATCGATGAACTGAGCTTCATCGTGGCGCGCAACGCTGAACTGCTGGGCATCGAGATTCTGGGCGATGCAGCGGAAGAGATTGCCCTGCGGGCCCGGGGGACACCGCGGATTGCCAACCGTCTTCTGAAGCGGGTACGCGATTATGCCCAGGTCCGGGGCGACGGAATCATCACCCCGGAGATTGCTGCTGAATCGCTGAAGATGCTCCAGGTGGACCCCCGGGGACTGGACAGCATCGACCATAAGATGCTGCAATCCATGATCAGCT
The DNA here is from genome assembly GCF_017874735.1 of Paenibacillus silagei. Taxonomy (GTDB): domain Bacteria; phylum Bacillota; class Bacilli; order Paenibacillales; family Paenibacillaceae; genus Paenibacillus_AQ; species Paenibacillus_AQ silagei. Next base: position 315,964 of record NZ_JAGGLV010000005.1, on the reverse strand, counting down.
CCTTCCGGGGCGGGCCTGTCGGACTGGATACCATCGCCGCTACGATAGGCGAAGAGAGCCAGACCATTGAGGATGTATACGAGCCCTATCTGCTGCAGATCGGTTTCCTGCAGCGCACGCCTCGCGGGCGTATTGTTACGCCTGCAGCGTATCATCATCTTGGCCTTCCGCTTCCCCCGCAGCAGAACTGATTACTGAGAATCCTGCCCATAGTACAACATCTTACGTATTGTTTGGGCTACAAACCGAAGTGGATGTATCATTAATACTTTTTAGGAGGCCTACAATGAAACTTGCGAAGTGGACAACAACAGGAATCGGGCTGCTGGGCCGGGGGGCGCTGGCTGCATTGCTTGCAGTAGGCAGTCTGCTCATTCCGGCAGATCACGCCCGCGCCGATTCCGGCGGGTCGATCCGGGTTGCACTGTATGCCGATATTGGCAGCAAATATAAATCTACCGTACCGCTCGTAACCCTGCAGTCCGAGCAGAGCTTCAGCCTGCTTCCGGCAGCCGGCGGCAGCCCGCTATTGTCGGTTCCAGCCCAGAACAAGGTCCGTGTCAGTCTCGACGGGTACCGGGTGAAGGTGCTGGAGACGCCAAGCTGGCAGACCGCTGCGGATGCGGCGAAGAAGCTCCAGTCTTCTTCCAATAAGCCGCAGATTTTTATGGCTGCGAGAGGCGGAGCCAAGGTATATCAGCTATACACTGGAGGCTATGCCAGTGAGAGTGCAGCCAATAACGGGCTGAACGCAGTCCTCAAGGCCGGTCTGGCAATTCCTGAGGGGCAGACCCCTGCGGTGGCCGGAACCAAGCATCTGTCTGCGGGCTCCTACGCTACACTCGAGGAAGCCCAGGCGGTAGTGGGCAGCCTGACCACTGCCGGCTTAGATGCCTGGCCGGTATTCATATCCGGTGAGGGCGGCAGTGCGCGTACCGAGGTATGGGTAGGCGAGGCGTCAAGTGACAGCGAGCTTGCGGCGGTCTCTGCTTCGGCAGCTGTGCTGCTTCCTCAGCTTGCTCTAACGCCTGTGGCTCCGGGTGCACCCGGAGTAATGATCCGTATGGACGCAGGGCTCGATTTCAACAGCGAAGTCCAGGCCTTTCACTATCTGTTATCCGGAAGTGACGCAAAGTTCATCCTATCCGGCAATGAGAAGGGAATCATGCTAACCGAGCGATCCAAACGGATCTATCGCGGCGATATGGAGCTTGGAAATCTGAATGGTTCATTGTCTGTCATTAACGTGGTTCCGCTGGAGCAATATCTGTATGCGGTAGTGGGGGGAGAAGTATCCTCCGGCTGGCCGGAGGAAGCGCTGAAGGCCCAGGCTGTAGCCGCGCGCAGCTACGCGCTGTCCCAAGGGAACCGCTTCGATGTTGCCAATGTGGTGGATACAACGCTCAGTCAGGTCTATAACGGAATAGGTGCAGAAGCACCCACAATCATCAAGGCGGTCGATGCCACTGCAGGTGAAGTGCTGCAGAGCGGCGGCAAGGTCGTAGAGGCGGTATTCTCGTCGAACAGCGGCGGCGTTACGGCAGACCCGTCGGAAGTATGGAACAGCGGCGGCAACTATGCCAGTGTGGCCAGCGCAGAGGATGTGGCTGCGGTGGGCTCTGCTAAGAAGTGGTACTATGTACTGCTGGACAGCGGCGTCTCCGGCTATGCCCGGGAAGATAACATCAAATTAACAGGCAGCAAGACAGCCGCAGGGCTCCCCATTGCCACAGCCACTGCCAAGGATGTGAATATCCGGCCGCTGCCTGTCGTTGACAGCAGTGCTGCTCCGGCAGGCAAGCTAAATCCCGGACAGAACGCCGTAGTGCTGAATCAGGTCTATGAATCCGGCAGCTACAGCTGGATCAAAGGTCCGTATTCTTCAGCCGAACTGCTGAAGAGCCTGGCCGGCAAGACCAGCGGCACTCTGCCCTCTTCTATAACCACTCTGGAGGTTACCCGGCGCGGGCCATCAGGAAGAGCAGTGGAGGTCAAGGCGAACGGCCAGATCCTGCAGGTGAAGTACCCGGATCTGTTCCGTTCCTCCTTCGGAGGATTGCCTAGCACCTTGTTTGATATTGTACCTGCCGGAAGTTATACTGTATTAGGCGCTGACGGCTCTACAGCTGCTATCGGCAGCACCAGCTCAGCCGGAGTGCTGTCTGCCTCGGGCCAAGTGACGTCCAGCGGCAGCGGTACGGTCGTGATGGGCGCGGATCAGACCGCAAGAGTCGTGACCGGCAGTCCGGGCTTCTATTTCATCGGCTGGGGTTACGGGCACGGACTCGGCATGTCTCAATGGGGCGTGAAGGGAATGGCCGACAAAGGGTATGATTATAAGCAAATATTGCAACACTATTTTAATAACGTTACTATAATTAAGAATTAAGGAATGAAAATCCTATTATGAATGTTGAACTTTATGATTTCAATCTGCCGGAGGAGCTGATTGCCCAGACTCCGCTTGCCGACCGCAGTTCATCCAGACTGCTGCTGGTAGACAAGGAGAACGGGCAACTGGACCACGGTCATTTCACGGATATACTGGGGCAGTTCCGCCCGGGCGATACGCTTGTACTTAATGATACACGGGTTATTCCCGCCAGACTGTTCGGAGTCAAGGAAGATACCGGAGCCAAGGCGGAGGTCCTGCTGCTTAAGAATCTAGAAGGGGACCGCTGGGAGGCGCTGGTGAAGCCCGGCAAGAAGCTGAAGACCGGCGCGGTCATTGTCTTCAGTGAAGAGCTTCGTGCCGTGATTGAAGATGAAGCAGATATGGGCGGGCGGACACTACGCTTCATCTATCAGGGGATTTTCCAGGAGATTCTGGACAGGCTCGGCTCCATGCCGCTTCCTCCTTATATCAAGGAAGCTCTGGATGACCGTGAGCGGTATCAGACCGTGTATGCCCGGCATGAAGGCTCGGCGGCAGCGCCGACAGCCGGACTGCATTTCACCACCGAGCTGCTGGAGCAGATTGCAGCCATCGGTGTGAATATCGTCTATGTCACACTTCATGTTGGTCTCGGGACCTTCCGTCCCATGTCTGTCGAGACTGTGGAAGAGCATGTCATGCATGCCGAGTATTTCGAGCTGTCCCAGGCAGCGGCGGATGTGCTTAATGAAGCCAGAGCAAGGGGCGGAAGAATAATAGCTGTAGGCACAACCTCATGCCGGACCCTGGAGACCGTAGGCAGACAATGCCAGGGCGGGCCGATTGAGGCTTGCAGCGGCTGGACGGATATTTTTATCTATCCGGGTTATGAATTTACTGTCGTTAATGCACTGATCACCAATTTCCATCTGCCCAAGTCAACCTTGGTCATGCTGGTAAGCGCTTTGGCTGGCCGGGAGCTAATTCTCGCCGCATATGAAGAAGCGATTAAGCAGCAGTACCGGTTCTTCAGCTTTGGCGATGCAATGTTCATTTATTAAGCAAGAGGAAGGGTTAAACCAATGGCAGCAATCACTTACGAACACATTAAGACCTGTAAGCAATCCGGGGCACGGCTCGGAAGAGTCCACACCCCGCACGGAATTATTGAGACACCGACCTTCATGCCGGTGGGCACCCAGGCTACTGTCAAGACGATGAGTCCTGAAGAGCTTAAGCAGATGGAAGCACAGATTATTCTGAGTAATACGTACCATCTGTTCCTTCGTCCAGGTCATGAGATTATCGGCGAAGCGGGCGGCCTGCATAAGTTCATGAACTGGGACCGCCCGATCTTGACCGACAGCGGCGGCTTCCAGGTATTCTCCCTGAGCGACATGCGTAAGATCACCGAAGAAGGGGTTCATTTCCGCTCCCATCTGAACGGGGACAAGAAGTTTCTGTCTCCCGAAGTCGCTATGGAGATCCAGAATGCGCTCGGTTCCGATATTATGATGGCCTTCGATGAATGCCCACCTTACCCGGCAGAATATGAGTATGTGAAAAAATCGCTCGAACGTACCACCCGCTGGGCCGAACGCTGCCTCAAAAGCCATGCCCGTCCGAATGAACAGGGACTGTTCGCTATCGTACAGGGAGGCATGCATGAGGATCTCCGCCGCCAGAGCGCGGCTGATTTGACTTCCATGGATTTCCCGGGGTATGCTATTGGGGGACTCAGCGTCGGAGAGTCCAAGCAGCTTATGTATGAGGTGCTGGATTATACGGTTCCGCTGCTGCCGCAAGGGAAACCGCGCTATTTAATGGGCGTAGGTTCACCGGATGCGCTGCTGGAAGGTTCAATCCGCGGAATAGACATGTTCGACTGCGTTCTGCCTACCCGTATTGCCCGTAATGGAACAACGATGACCAGTCAGGGAAGACTCGTAGTGCGCAATGCGCAGTATGCCCGTGATTTCGGGCCGCTGGACCCGGAGTGTACCTGTTACACCTGCCGGAACTATTCCCGTGCTTATCTGCGTCATCTGATTAAGGCCGATGAAACCTTCGGCTTGCGGCTGACAACGTACCATAACTTACACTTCCTGCTGGAATTGATGCGTAAAGTGCGTGAAGCCATCATGGAAGATCGGCTGCTTGATTTTCGCGATGAGTTTTTTGCACAATACGGATTATATGATAATCTAAAAGGCTTCTAGAGAGTACGGAGTGTTCATGTTTATTCTTGAAAGGGGGGAAATGATATGTCACAGTTTTATATGGCGGCAGGTACAGGCGGCGGAGGCAGCATACTGGGTCTGGTAGGTCCGTTTGTCCTGATGTTTGTTGTGTTCTACTTCCTGCTGATTCGTCCGCAGCAGAAGAAGACCAAGGCACGCAACGGAATGCTCAAAGCGCTGAAGAAGGGCGATAAGGTAGTTACCATCGGCGGTCTGCACGGAACGATCATGGAGATTTCGGATGACATCGTTATTCTGCGGGTTAATGATGTAACCCGATTGACGTTTGACCGGGGCTCGATCAGTCACGCAGTTGTGGAAGTAGAAGACAAGATGTAGTAGTTCTCTGCTAAATTACATAAAAATCGGCGTTTCTCTTACGAGAGAACGCCGATTTTTTTATACGTCATATACGGAATTGAGGGCCTTAACGTGTATTGGTGACCCGGCCCCGCACTCTCAAGCCCTGTTCCCCGCTGCGCAGGGTAAGCCTGGCAAGCGGTACGGCGATAGCCGTGGACAGTACAGCCAGCAGGGTGCCGCCAATCATGTCGGTCAGCCAGTGAATGCCGAGATAGAAGATTCCAAACACGATAATAACGGCTGAGATTGTACTGATCACCATCCAGCGGCGGTTGCCTGAGCGGTAAGCGAGCAGAGCCATGGATACGGAGATAGCGGTATGTAGGCTCGGGAAGCAGTTATTGAGGCCGGATAGCGGCCGGTATTCCTGTTCAAACTTCGGGAAAACATCCAGCATGATGAACCGAACCCCGGCAGGCGCATAGGACCACACCTCATTGACCGGAAAGTACAGATAGAACGGAATAGCGATAGCATAGGTTAAAATAATGGTGTAGCAGGTCGCATAGAGGATCACACGGTTTTTGTCCAGCAGATAGATCCCCAGTGAGGCTGCCAGCACGGCCTGCAGCATGAAGATATAGAAGAAGACAATCACCGGTGTCAGCCAGGGAGCGTAGAACAGCTCTTGAACCATCCGGACGAAATGCCCCTCCAGGCCGAAGATAAAACCTGTGTAATCTGCGGTCAGCCGCATCTTTTCTTCGATCTGCAGCTCATATTTATTCAGGGCAAGAATGCTGAACATGCCTATAATAATGAGTGTGAATTTATAGGATCTCAGCAGCTCTCTCCCGATTTCAACTAAGGCCATCAGCGGATTGCGCCGTGCGCCGATCCAAATTAAGATCACAACAATGGCAACGGTATATACAACTACAAGATTCATGGACTGATACAGCAAAGCATTCGAAGCCTCCTTGATAATCGCTCATATGAAGTCAGACATAGGTAGTGTACCATATTTTCAAGGGAAGGTTTCAATTTTTGAAAATTATATTAATTAGGATTTCTGTAAATTAACTCCAAACATTCCTCCAAGTGCGCTAATGCCTGCAGCCGCCAGAACCCACAGGAAGTCCATTCCTCCCGGTGAACTGTCAAGCGCCAAAAATCCGATCAGCAGTACAGCCAGTCCGTATAACATGCCTGTGAGTGCTCCTTGGTACCAGCCTCTGCGGACGGCCCTGCTGCCTGCGGTCAAGCCTCCGAATGCGGCAGCGACGCCGTGCACAATGTAGGTGTACATGGTGAGATCCTGTTCCTGCAGTCCGCTGCCCCAGAGCAGGAGGGAGAGGATGAACGCACCCAGCATCATCCACAGGAACGAGCGGATTAAACCCGATAATACCGGACTAGATATTTTCCATGAGAATAGACGCCTGATCAGAGACATGGTAAAACCCCCTAAAAGTTTGTTAACCGGATACTAATTATTGTATGGGGAGGCTTGCCCCAATAGTACAAGAATAGGCGGTATGACTTTTACCAGTAATTAATCAGCAGCTTTCCGAATGTTCCCTTTACGGTCAGGTCAGAATAGGGGTACATTAATCCGCCAGTATGGGGGAGTAGCGGAAGGGGAGCGAAGAGAATATGTTCCAGCATATTACGACCCATATCTTTCTGACCGTGCTGATGTATATCTTCATTTTCCTGAGCATGCGCATCATGGGCAAACGTGAAATCGGCAAGCTGTCTGTATTTGACCTGACCATTTCCATCATGATTGCCGAGATCGGTGTCTTTGTGATTGAGGATATCGAGCGGCCTATTTATGATGGTGTTGTTCCTATGGCGACCCTGGTGCTGATTCAGGTGCTGGTCGCACAGCTCAGCTTGAAGAGCCGGAAGCTGCGCTTAATGGTGGATGGCAGGCCCAGCATTCTGATCTCGGACGGGAAGATTCACCGGGGCGAAATGCGCAGGCAGCGGTATAATATTGATGATCTGCTGCTGCAGCTCCGCGGGCAGAATATTGTCAGTCCGGCAGATGTGGAGTTCGCTATCCTGGAGACAAGCGGGCAGTTAACGGTGATTGAGAAGAATACCAACGTCACCTCATCCAATCAATCGGGCAACAGTAGCTCCGGCGCAGAGCGGAAGGAGAAGAACGGCGATAACCAGAAGGACTCCGGCGATGCTGAATCACCCGGCGGCGACTCTGCTTCTGTGAAGCTGCCGAAGCATAAGATCCGTTATGAAGGACTGCCGATTCCGCTGATTATGGACGGGAAGGTGCAGGACGGAAATCTGGAGATGATCGGCAAGAACCGGTTCTGGCTTAGAACCCAGATCCGGCAGAAGGGTGTCTCTGATTTCCGGGATGTTTTCCTGTGCTCCGTGGATCATAAGGGAGAACTCTATATTGCCCCGATCAGCCCGGATAAGGGGAAGCCAACCTAATTGCGCCAGCGTCTGAAAAAGGGCACCCGTTCCAGGTCACGCCTGGAGATCAGCCCGGATAACAGGCAGATGCTCAGATAGATGGCCATGCCGCAGGCGGCAGCAGCTAAGAATTGTATCCACTGCGACTGTGAGATTGGAACAGAAGTATAGACATACGACATCCCGGCGGCCATGATGACCGTAGCGGCCAGGATTTTGAGCGGGTCCGACCAGCGCAAGGACATGGCGGTGAGCTTGACTACACTGTAGCCGTGCAGAAGCGTGACAAGCAGGCTGTTAACCATGATGGCGATGATGGCGCCCAGAATACCGTATTCTGGCCGGGAGGCCAGCAGGAGAATCAGCAGGATTTTGACAACGGCTCCTATCAGCGTATTGATCAGTGCTTTGCCCGGCCGGTCCATGGCCTGAAGGGCAGCCTGCAGCGGGGCCTGGACATAGAGAAACACAGCGAACGGGGCCATCATCCTAAGCATAGGGGCCGTATCCGCCGCATTGCCGTACATTAGCGTACAGAGCGGTACGGCAAGAATATACATAACAGCAGCAAACGGGGCACCGGTCACCATGGCCAGCCGCAGGGCCTGGTGCATTCTTTTGTGAATCGTAGGCAAATCGTTGCGGGCGGCGGCCTCGGATAAGGAAGGGACAAGGGAGACGGCCAGCGAGGAGCTGAGCACACCCGGCAGCAGCAGCAGCGGAATCACCATTCCCTGCAAGGAACCATATTGTGCGGTTGCAGCGGCGGCTGCGATTCCGGCGAGCGCGAGGCTGCGCACGGTAATAATCGATTCCAGAAGGTAAGAGAATGAGCCGATCAGTCGTCCGGCAGTTACCGGTATTGAAATGCCGATGAGACGCTTGAAGACAGGTGTAGTCGTCTGCGCGGGTTCGCGTCCGGCACTGCCCTGCGTATCCTGAACCATAGGTTCCACGTTAGGCGGGAGTTCAGACCTGTCTTTTTTGTCGTTAAAATAATATTGCCCCAGCAGGGCCAGCATTCCGGCGATCTCCCCCACAGTCACGCCAAGCATGGCACCCGCGGCCGCAAAGGCGATGCCCTTCGGCAGCAGCATCCAGGAGAACCACAGCATGAAGAAGATCCGGATGACCGATTCCAGCACGGAGGAGAAGGCCGAGGGAATCATGTTCTGCCTGCCTTGAAAGTATCCCCGGTAGATGGATGAAACGGCGACGATGGCGATCATGGGGGTCATGCTGACGAAGGTATAATAGACACGCTGGTCCGTCAGAAGAACGCTGGATACCCAGGAGGCGCTGAACAGGGCGACGAAGGTGAACACAATGCCCAGCGACAGGCTGAGAGCGAGGCCGGTTTGCAGGATTTTGCGCGACTGCTCCGGGCGGTTCTCTCCTTCGGCTTCGGCAACCAGCTTGGCAATCGCCAGCGGGATTCCCCCCGTAATTACCGTAATGAGCACAATGAAAAACGGGTATCCGAGCTGATACAGACCCACCCCCTCAGCGCCGATGATCCGGGGCAGGGCAATCCGGGGAATGAAGCCAAGCATCCGGTTAATGATACCGGCGAGCAGCAGGATGATCGTTCCTTGTATAAAGGTCTGTTTCCTCACAGGGCACTCCTTCTTCCTACATATGAGATGAAACTGCAGGTGAATTACCGCCATAACCAAGCCAGGCTTGTATAAGGATATGCCGGTACAGGTGCGCTGCATGACAAGCATTCTGTAGACAAGTTTTTTGGTCTTAAGCAGGAAAGTGTGAGCGCAGGGTCGAATACGTACCACTGAGCATACGTAATTGAGGAATCTTTGGAGGTGCCTGCACGTGGAATCGGAACAATGGAGATATGACGAGCTTAGTGAAGATATCGAAGCCATGTGCATCAGCAAAGCGGAGGAATTCCGGCTCCTCGGCTATGAATATGTGACCGGTAAGGATATTTGGGATTGCATCAGCCGCAATTATGCCAAAGAGGGAAGACCTCCCCTGCACAGGCTGGTCAATGACATTTATTCACTCAAGTCAGGCAGTTATATGACTTATCTGACCTTGGCGGCCTACCGGGGATTGAATTAACGGGGGGATTTGCCAAAAGGAACGATTTTCTTTTGCAAACGGGTACAGGAAGCAGTAAAGTAAGTAAAGAGTGTTCAGACTTGTCCTATCAAACGGAGGTATCCACGCTTTGCAGCAGAACCTGCCGTTTCTTTGTGTGAATCAAGACACCGTCATTCCTTCTGAATTGACGGTCATTTCGCACGTAGCTATAATAGGAATATTGAAGTAATGAAAGGGGAACTAGCTAGAGCATGAAGAGAATGTTGAGCTTTATCATTACCGTGGTCGTTCTAACGGGCGTCATGGTATTTACTACTCCCGGGCTGCTGGACAGAGTCCGTCTGGGTCTTGACCTCAAGGGCGGATTCGAAATTCTGTACCACGCCGAGCCAATGGATACGGGAGGAACTCTGACCCGCGCTTCGCTGCAGAAGACTGCAGAGAGCCTCGAGAAGCGGGCGAATGCACTCGGAACCAGCGAGCCTGAGGTGACCACCGAAGGTACGGACCGCATCCGTCTGAAGATCGCAGGTGTAACCGACGAAGCAGAGGTCCGCAAGAAAATGAAAGAACCCGCAGTTCTGACCTTCCGCAGTGCCAATGAAGGGGATGCTCCCGGGGTGTACAGCAAGATTGAGCTTGTAGGCAGTGACTTTGTTGAAGGTGCGGCAGAGGTTCAACGCGATCAACTGAACCGGCCCGAAATCAGCATCTCCATCAAAGACAAGAAGAAATTCGCAGAGATTACCGAGCGCCTGCTGGGTAAGGAACTCGCTATCTATCTGGATGAGAACCTGTTATCTGCCCCCCCAACGGTACGAGCTGTCCTGACCGATGGTAAAGCTTCGATTTCCGGGGGATATACACTGGATGAAGCCCGTGAGATTGCCGATACAATCAACCTCGGTGCTTTGCCGCTGAAGCTGACAGAGAAATATTCCCAGAGCGTAGGGGCTACACTGGGTAAGCAATCCTTGGATGAGACCGTCAGAGCCGGGATTGTCGGTTCTGTGATTATTTTGATCTTCATGCTGCTTATGTACCGTCTTCCGGGCGTACTGGCCAGCTTTGCGCTGATCCTGCACACCTGGCTGCTGATTCTGGTATTTGTCCTGGCAGACTTTACACTGACCCTTCCCGGAATCGCCGCGTTCATCCTCGGTATAGGGATGGCCGTCGATGCCAATATCATTACCAATGAACGGATCAGGGAAGAAATGCGCAGCGGGAAGGGCATTATGTCTTCCGTCAAAGCAGGGAACAAGACCTCCTTCCGTACAGTTATGGATGCGAATGTAACTACTATTATCGTAGCGGCTGTCATGTTCGCCTTCGGTACGGGTGCGGTTAAAGGCTTCGCACTGATTCTGATCGTGGAAATTGTACTTAGTATTGTAACAAACCTTTATTTTGCCCACTGGCTGCTGACTGTGCTGGTTAAAGCCGGCGCACTCAACAAGCCGAAGCAATTTGGGGTAAAGGAGAGTGACATCAGTGCGCTTTAAGAAAGAGCTTGATTTCGTACATTTAAGTAAATTCTTCTATATCTTCTCGATTGCCCTTACTGTGGCGGGGCTCGTCTTTCTGGCAACCTTCGGCCTGAACTACAGCGTTGACTTCAAGGCCGGGTCCAATGTGGACGTAGCGCTCTCTAAGAGTGTCACGCTGGCTGAGCTGCAGCCGGCTCTGAAGGATGCGGGCATCGAGCATGAACCAACCGTTACCATCGGCGACAAGCGGGTCAACATCCGCTATGATCAAGAGCTGAGTGATGCACAAAGTGAGACCCTCAAGAAGTCAATCAACAAGATTGATGACAAGGCGTCTTTTGAAATCAATACCGTAGATACTGAGATGGCTAAGGAACTGGCCCGCAATGCGATCTATTCCGTGCTGTTATCCAGTATCGGGATTATCATCTATGTAAGTATCCGTTTTGAATGGCGTTTTGCGCTGGCTTCCATTGTGGCGCTGCTTCATGACGCATTCATGGTAGTGGCGGTCTTCTCGATCTTCCGTCTGGAGGTAGACATCACCTTCATTGTCGCGGTGCTGACTATTATCGGTTACTCGATTAACGATACCATCGTTATCTTTGACCGGATACGCGAGAATCTGCGCTTCGGCAAGCAGAAGTCTTATGAGGATCTGAAGCACCTGGTTAACAAAAGTGTAATGCAGACACTCATGCGTTCTCTTTATACAGCCTTCACCGTATTTATTGCCGCATTCTTCCTGCTGATTATGGGCGGGGAGTCGATCCGTATGTTCTCGCTTGCTATGGTTATCGGTCTGCTCTTCGGAGCGTATTCATCGATCTTCATCGCAAGTCCGCTCTGGCTGCTCCTGAAAAAGAACCAGAAGCCTGCGGCGAAGACCCCGGCCAAAGCCTAACACCCGGTTATTCTGTAAGCCGCGTCTGTAGCGACGCGGCTTTTCGGAATCTTCGGGTCAGGGCGTCTTGCTTGATTTCATCATCATGAGTTTACCTGCTAGTGGTAAGGAGGGCCTCGTTATGAATGACAAACCATTACCCCGGAAACAAACTGTTGCCTGGACCGGAATCCTTAGTGATGTTCTACTCGCTCTAGCCAAGGGTAGTATCGGTTATCTGTCAGGCAGCAAGGCATTGTTGGGGGATGCAATCTATTCCGGAGCCGATGCCGCTGCCAGACTGGCGGGGGTGATTCCGTGGAACCTGAAGCAGAGCCACAAGGCAGAAGGCTCAGCGGAACGCGGCCGGGCTGCGCAAGGAAGCAAGGAGCCGATGGCGGCTATTCTGTTCTCTGTGCTGATTATTATGGGCGGGCTGCAGGTTGCTTTCTCGGCTATCCGTGATTTGACAAGGGGACATCTGTCGGCACCGGAGGAGTCAGCGCTTGTTGCTGTCCTGCTGTGCATTGTGTTCAAAGAGGCTGTATTTCAATACCAGTACCGTTATTTCAAAAAAAAGGGTGACGGCAGTCATGCTGCTTATGCCGATAGCCACCGGTTCAGCCTGTACACCTCTATAACTGTATTTATCGGAATTGCCCTGGCCATAACTGGAGGATACTTGAACTGGCATCCTCTGCTCTACATGGACCCCATTGCAGCTCTGCTGACCGGATGTCTGATTCTCCGCAAAGGCTATTCGTTAATTGCTTCCTCTGTATACAGCAAGAAGATTCAGGAGCTTCCTTCCGAGGAAGCTGCCAGCTTCATTGAGACGGTTCAGCGGGTGCATGGAGTCATCCGGGTGGAGCAGCTCCGGGCGCTGGAGGAAGGCAGTTATGTGAATCTGCATGTGAAGATTAGTGTGAATCCTCGGATCAGCGTGATGGAGGCCCAGGATATTTCAGAATGTGCCCGCAAGCTGCTGCAGCACCGGTTCGTTCATGTAGGCGAGGTTCATATGGATGTTGTGCCGTATGATCCGGGTTATCCTTATAAAAGCAATCACGAGCTTGTGGACAACGATATTCCCACGCTGCTTCAGTAGTCTGCAAGGTGAGAGAAAGGTGAACTGTATTGCTTCATTCTAAAACAAGCTGGCAATCTCCGGCAGCCAATTCCGAGCGTATTTCGGAACTGGCCCGGAGCCTTTCTATTTCTCCGCTCCTTTCTTCACTGCTGGTGCAAAGAGGGATGGATACCGCCGACAAGGCAAGGGTATTCATGGATTCAGGAGCGGAAGATAGACATGATCCATTCCTGCTCAAAGGAATGGCTGAAGCGGTGCCGCGGATACAGAAGGCACTGCAAGAGGAAGAACATATTCTGGTGTATGGTGATTATGATGCGGACGGGGTTTCCAGCACTGCGCTGATGATCTACCTTCTGCGTCATCTTGGGGCCTCTTTTGATATTTATATTCCCCATCGCTCCAATGAAGGCTATGGACTGCATAATCATGCGTTGGACTGGGCGGTCCAGCAGGGTGTATCTCTCGTCATTACGGTTGATACTGGTATCAGTGCCTATCATCAGATTGCCTATGCCTCGGAGCTGGGCATTGATGTTATTGTCACGGATCATCATGAGCCGCCGGAGCTGTTGCCCGAGGCGTATGCCCTGATTAACCCGAAGCTGCCGGACTGCCCGTATCCCTTCAAGGGTCTGGCTGGAGTGGGGGTGGCTTACAAGCTGGCTGAGGCGCTCCTTGGCAGTGAAGTGCCTGAGGAATGGTGTGAGATTGCCGCTATAGGTACCGTTGCTGATCTGATGCCGCTGCTGGGCGAGAACCGCAGTCTGGTGCGCAGAGGCCTCAGCAGCATGCGGAATTCGTCGTTCCCGGGCATCCGTGCGCTGCTCTCGGTGGGCGGTATTGCGATGAACACCGTCAGTGCGGTGAATATCGCCTTCGGGATGGCGCCGCGTATTAATGCCAGCGGAAGACTGGATCATGCTGGCCGGGCGGTTACACTGCTGACCACGGAAGATGCGGCAGAAGCTGAGCAATTTGCCGGAGAGCTGGATCTGCTGAACAAGGAACGCCAACTGGTTGTCGAGCGAATTGTCACCGAAGCCACAGCCAAGCTGGAGGAGAGAATCAGCCGGAGCGGACTGCCGGATATTATAGTGCTGGCGGACCAGGGCTGGAATGTCGGCGTAGTCGGCATTGTGGCCTCCAAGCTGCTTGAGCGGTATTACCGTCCGGTTATTATTCTGGACATTCATCCGGAGACCGGGATGTGCAAGGGCTCTGCCCGTTCCATCCCGGGTCTGGATATCTATGCAGCCTTATCCTCATGCGCCGAATTGATGGACCACTTCGGAGGACATCCGGCCGCTGCCGGGATGAGTCTGCCGCAGGGCAAGCTGGAAGCCTTCGATGCGGCGCTGAATAGCTATGCTGCGTCTGTTCTGACACCGGAGGACTTCGTAGCTGTTACGGCTGCGGACGGGGAGGTATCCATTGCCGATCTGACCCTCCAGGCTGCGCTTGAGCTGGAGCGGCTTGCGCCGTTCGGCATGGCCAATCCGCTGCCGAGATTCATTCTGCGCGGAGCAGTTGTGAAGGAGACACGGAAGATGGGTCAGGAGGGCAAGCACCTGAAGCTTGTGCTCCAGCAGGACAAGCTGACGATTGAAGCTGTAGCCTTCGGCAAGGGGCCGCTGGCTGATCTGCTTCCGGATGGTACAGTCGTGGATGTTCTGGCAGAGCTGTCCGTCAATGAATGGAACGGCTCGCGCAAGCCTCAGCTAATGCTGCAGGATCTTGCGGTGCCGAAGGCGCAGCTGTTCGATCTGCGCGGCGCGGCCGATGCCGTCAAGCAGGCGGCGCATATTCAGGAGCTGCTCCGCACCTATAGCGGCGGCAGTTCCGGCCGGAGTGCAGCGGTCTTCCAGAACAGCCGGACAACGCCGCTGCGTGATCTGAAGGACATGTCCCTCTGGGTATACGATGAGGCAGCCGGGATCTCGGCTGTACATCAGCCGGAGGGCACGCGTGACGAAGAGGGACTGTCACTGCTCTGTGTGCTGGATATGCCGGAGTCCCCGGAGCAAATGGAAGCACTGTTTACTGCTTTTCCCGAGGCGGAGAACATTGCCCTGCTGCATTCAATCCGTGACGGGCGTGACCGGCTGCAGGTTCCCACCCGTGATCATTTCAAATCGTTATATCAATGGATCGCCGCAATCGCTGCATCTCCAACTCCTGAGCAAGAAGTGCTGCTGCGGCTCAGCCGCCAGTCGGCGCTTGGTGTGCGTATGGTGAGCAGAATGCTGGATGTGTTCGATGAGCTTGACTTCATTGAGCGCAGCGGCGGCAAGATCACCTTTGTCCCGCAGCCTGCCGCCAAGAGTCTGAGCACATCAGAGCATTTCGTCAGACTGGGCAAGACGGCGGAGATGGAGCAGTATTTCATGGAAGGCAGCCGCAGTGAATTGCAGGAATTCATGCTGTCACGGCGTTTAGGGGCCTCATAACAGCTACACATGCTGTCACGGTCATTTGGTTTGAGTAACTTCAGCGGGGGTGATCCCCGCTTACTTTTAGGAGATGATGATGTTGGATTTCAAAAACAATATTCGCGTAATTCCGGATTTCCCCCAGGCTGGAATCAGCTTCAAAGATATTACTACACTGCTGAAGGACGGCGCTGCGTACCGTGCAGCCATCGATGAGCTTAAAGCTCTCGTGGCCCACCTGGAGATCGATGTCATTGCCGGACCGGAGGCGCGTGGCTTTGTAGTGGGCGCACCGCTGGCTTACGCGCTGGGTGTAGGCTTCGTGCCTATCCGCAAAAGCGGCAAGCTTCCTTACGAGACGATCGAAGTGGGCTATGATCTGGAATACGGCAAGGATACGCTCGCTATGCATACCGATGCGATCAAGCCCGGCCAGAAGGTACTGATTGCGGATGATCTGCTGGCAACCGGCGGCACAATTGCTACGTCAGTTAACCTGGTGGAGCAGCTTGGCGGACAAGTGGTCGGCGCTGCATTCCTGATCGAATTGACAGCCCTATCCGGACGGGACAAGCTCACGGATATAGAAGTTGTCACCTTGTTGACCTACGAGGATTAATTCCCGTGCCCGGCAACTTTTCCCGGGAAATATAAAGCGGACTGCTGTCGAATGAAGACAGCAGTCCGCTTTTTGATATTTTAAAATATAAGAGTCACTTAATGTGCCGATTTGTCAGCTTCCTGTTCATTGGACAGGCCCAGAACCTCGATCAGCTTGAAGAGCAGGGCGAGCACCATACCGACGATAGTCGCCAGTGCCATGCCTTTCAGCTCTACACCGCCAAGCTTCAGCGAAATGCCGCTGATGCCGACCACCAGGACGAGCGTAGCCAGAATCATGTTGGTGGCTTTGGAGAAATCGACTTTCTGTTCCACAAAGATACGCAGACCCGACGCCGCAATAACACCGAACAGCAGCAGGGATACACCGCCCATAACCGGCAGCGGAATGTTGGCAATGACCGAGGAGAACGTTCCGGAGAACGACAGCACGATGGCGATTACAGCAGCGCCCGCGATAACATATACCGAGTACACCTTGGTCAGAGCCATAACGCCGATATTCTCACCATAGGTTGTATTAGGCGTAGACCCCAGGAACCCGGAGAGTACTGTTGAAATCCCGTTACCCATCAGTGAGCGGTCCAGTCCCGGGTCCTTGGTCAGATCCTTGCCCACGATATTGCTGGTGACCAGCAAATGGCCGATATGCTCCACAATGACCACAAGCGATACAGGAATAATAGTCAGAATGACCTGCCAGTTGAAGGATGGGGTAATGATCGTGGGATGCGAGAGGAAGCTTGCTTGAGAGATGGCACCAGTATTCACCTCACCCAAGATATAAGCGAGTACATAACCGGTAACAATACCGATGAGGATATGAATGATTTTGGGGAAGCCGCGGAACAGCACGGAGCCGAGCACGGTAACACCAAGCGTAACGAGCGACAGGGTAATGGCTTTGCCGTCAGGGGTCCAGTCAGCGGTGGCTACACCCTCAGGAGCAATCAGACCGGCCATCCGTGCGGCAACAGGCACAAGCTCCAGTCCAATCGTGGCAACTATCGCTCCCATAACTGCCGGAGGGAATACAATATCAATCCAGCCGGTACCGGCATAACGTACAATTAAGGCGACAAGAATGAAGATAACACCAGTCACGATAAAAGCGCCCAGTGCAAGCGAATATCCGCGCTCATGATCGCCGGCATGCTCTTTCAGCACAAGCAGCACCGGAGAGATGAAGGCAAAGCTTGAACCCAAATAGGCGGGGATTTTGCCGCGGCAGATCAGAATGTAGAGCAAGGTGCCGATACCATTCATCAGCAGGATCATGCCGGGATCTACCCCGAACAGGTTGGGAACAAGCACGGTGCTGCCGAACATGGCGAACAGATGCTGAAGACTCAGGAGGAAGCCCGGGCCCCAAGGGAGTCTTTCGTTAACTTGAATTTCGCGTTGCAATGGAGTTCACTTCTCTTTCTGATCTAATTTGATTTGACAATTCTTATCTTTTAAAAAACCGCCTTTACTAGATTAAATAGAACAGCGGGTTTTTACAACAACATTTTTATCCGTGCCACAAAATTGTCTTTTCTTGACCCTTTCCCTGACAGGAATACCACGCTATGGCAAGTGTTGACGGAATCCTTCGTAAGCGTCATAATTATAGACAACTTTAACCTGAGCGCAATGCAGCCGGGAACGTATGGAACCTGCAAATTCTGCATGCTTGCAGGTTCATTTTATTATAGAAGGGAAACGGATACGACGAGAATGGGCATAGAGCAACTAACCGAAAAGGCTGGCGCCTATATAAAAGAAAAAGATCTTCTCCGCATCCGTGAAGCTTATGAATTCGCCGATCAGGCTCATCACGGGCAGGTACGGAAGTCGGGGGAGCCATACATTCTGCATCCGCTGGCGGTCGCAGATATTGTCGTCAATATGCAAATGGATGTCATATCCATCATTGCTGCGCTGCTGCATGATGTTGTGGAAGATACGACGGTGTCCCTGGAGCAGATCCGCACGAAATTTGGCGATACCTGCGCCATGCTGGTAGACGGCCTGACCAAGCTGGAACGCATCCGCTTCCGCTCCAAGGAAGAGCAGCAGAACGAGAATTACCGCAAGATGTTCATCGCTATGGCCCAGGATATCCGGGTGATCGTGATTAAGCTGGCGGACCGTCTGCATAATATGCGCACGCTCAAATACCAGTCTGAAGAGAGTCAGCGCCGGATTTCTTATGAGACGCTGGAGATCTTTTGTCCCATTGCGGACCGGCTGGGGATCTCTGCGATCAAGTGGGAGATGGAGGATATTGCACTCCGTTACCTGAACCCGCAGCAGTACTACCGGATTGCGAATCTTGTACACAAGAAGCGGGCAGAACGCGAGCAGTTCATTGACAGTGTCATCGGCCGCATCCGCGCCAAGCTCGATGAAATGGGCATCGAAGGCGATCTCTCGGGACGCCCGAAGCATATCTACAGTGTCTATAACAAGATGAACACGAAGAACAAGCAGTTCAACGAGATCTATGATCTGCTGGCTATCCGCATTATCGTCGACAATATTAAGGATTGTTATGCCACTTTGGGCATTATTCATACGCTTTGGAAGCCGATGCCTGGCCGTTTCAAGGACTATATTGCTATGCCCAAGGCGAACATGTATCAGTCTTTGCATACAACCGTAGTAGGTCCGGGAGGAGAGCCGACGGAGGTTCAGATCCGCACCTGGGAGATGCACCGCACGGCCGAATTCGGGATCGCCGCCCACTGGGCGTATAAGGAAGGCAGCAGCAACAACAACGTCAATCCCGAGAACCGGATGCCGTTCTTCCGCGAGATTCTGGAGCTGCAGCACGAAGCCAAGGATGCCGAAGAATTTGTAGAATCGCTGAAGATGGACTTTTTCTCTGATCTGGTCTTCGTATTCACGCCTAAGGGTGAGGTAGTGGAGCTGCCTGCCGGCTCGGTGCCGCTGGATTTCGCGTTCCGCATTCATACCGAGGTCGGGAACCGGACAATCGGCTCCAAGGTGAACGGGCGTATTGTTCCGCTTGACCATAAGCTGAAGACAGGGGATATCGTGGAGATTCTGACCTCGAAAAATTCTTACGGTCCGAGCCGCGATTGGCTGAAGATTGCCCAGTCCTCACATGCGCGGAGCAAGATCAAGCAGTGGTTCAAGAAGGAGAAGCGCGAGGAGAACGTGGAGAAGGGCCGGGAGGCCATCGAACGCGAGCTGAAGCGCCTGAACGTGGAGGTCTCTGACTGGTTGACGGAGGACAAATTGTCCGAGGCTGCGAAGAAGTTCGCCTTCAATGATGTGGAGGATATGCTGTCAGCGGTTGGCTTCGGCGGGATTACCGCAGCGCAGATCGCCTCCAAGCTGACTGAGAAGCTGCGTAAGGACCAGGAGGAGGCCGCAGGCCATCTGGAGCTTACCTCCGAGATGAAGGCGATCAAATCCAGCGGAGAGAAGCGCAACCAGCCGACCAACGGGGTCCGTGTCAAGGGGATCGACAATCTGCTGGTACGCTTCGCACGATGTTGTAATCCTGTGCCGGGCGACGATATCATTGGATATGTGACCCGTGGACGGGGCGTATCGGTACACCGTGAGGATTGTCCGAACATTCCGAACGAGATGGACGGGGAGGAAGCAGCGCGCGTGATTGAAGTGGAGTGGGAAGGCAGTATGGAGGCTAATTACAGCGTCGATATTGAGATTACCGGCCATGACCGCAACGGGCTGCTGAATGAAGTGCTGCAGGCGGTATCGGAGAGCAAGACCAATATTTCAGCGGTCACCGGGCGCTCCGACAAGAACAAGATGGCGATGATCCATATGACGATTCTGATCCGCAATACCGATCACCTGCAGTCAGTGGTCGACAAAGTGAAGCGGGTCAAGGATGTGTATACCGTTAACCGTATTATGCAATAGGTGCTAAGGCAAGGAGCTGAAGGATGAGATGAGAGTCGTTGTGCAGCGCTGCAGGAACTCCAGTGTAACGGTGGACGGTGCAGTGACCGGAGCCATTGGAGAGGGCCTGCTGCTGCTGGTCGGCGTAACCCATGAGGATACAGAGAAGGACGCCAAGTATTTGGCTGACAAGGTTGCCGGACTGCGGATTTTTGAGGATGCGGCCGGTAAAATGAACCATAGTGTGACGGAGGCCGGCGGGGCCATTCTGTCCGTCTCACAGTTCACGCTGTACGGGGACTGCCGCAAGGGCAGACGCCCCAACTTCATGGCGGCAGCGGCTCCGGCTGAAGCAGAGCGTCTCTATGACTACTTCAACCAGGAGCTGCGTGCCGGAGGCCTGCAGGTAGAGACCGGCGTGTTCGGAGCGATGATGGATGTCGCCCTGACCAACTGGGGACCGGTTACGCTGCTGCTGGACAGCAAGGGTTAGGATTAGAGCCGGGCAGACGCCGCTATAAAGGACGGCAAAGCCGTTTCCACTTGATAAGATACATCACGGGACTCCACAAGGTGGGGTCTTTTTTGCTTCTAGTTAACCAAGCGGGATAGCAGCAGCCCTGGCTGGATAGACTATGAATGATGCACCATTATTCAAGTGCGGGGAGCAAGCAGAATGAGACAAGCACCAAAAGCATGGATGTGGAACATGATTCAGGCCCACGTGGCCGGGTCGATGACCGAAGCCTCAGCGACAGCCAAGGAAGCCGGGGACCCGAAGGAACCGCAGGGACTCCAGCGTAGAGGCCGCGGTCTTTTGCCGCGTACCTAACTGGAGCGAAGGTATGCGGGGAGTGGATTTTTTTGAGAATATAAGAATGTATAGGTTTCACGAAACAGAATTTACTGGAACTGCTTAGGCTTCGTTATAAAGCGGGGGAATGAGGGTAATAGATTGACGAGACGACAGCAGCCTTAGAGAGGAGATATGGATCTCATGAGTAAAGTAGCTTTTCTGCTCGCCAATGACTTTGAAGATTCTGAAATGAAGGTTCCTTACGAAGGAGTATTACAGGCAGGACATCAGGCAGAAATCATCGGTCTGAAGAAAAATGAGACCCTGCTCGGCAAAAAAGGAAGCGTATCCTATACATCGGATAAAGCGATCAGCGAGGTCACAGCCGCAGAGTATGATGCGATAGTCATTCCGGGCGGATCTTCGCCGGAGAATCTTCGTCTTGACCCGGATATTCTGCAATTCGTGAAGGATGCTGACCGTGCAGGCAAGCCGATTGCCGCAATCTGCCACGGCCCGCAGATTCTGATCAGCGCTGAATTGCTGCAAGGCCGCACGCTTACCTCCTATCCGCCGCTGAAGGATGATCTGATCAATGCCGGTGCGGAGTTCAAGGATGAAGAGGTCGTCGTAGACGGCAATTACATTACTTCACGCACACCCAAGGATGAGCCCGCTTTTGTGCGTGAGCTGCTTAAGGTGTTGTAATACAAGAAATACATGCATAACCCGTTTGGCATAATACAACTTTATGGGAGGGATTTACAATGACTAGAAGAATCCAAGCCTATTTCAGTACAGAAGATGCAGCGGAAGGTGCTAAGACTTCTTTGATTCCTTACGGTGTAGAGGGGATTGAGGTATCGGCTTTAACGGATCCTTTGGATAATGGAGTAAATAACCGGCGCAACATTCTAATACCGCTGGGCTCCACCAATACCGCTTCAACAGGTGCCGGAGGCGTTTACGCTGCCGGAGGTGCAACAGGTATGGGGTCCGGGGCGGCCATTGTCCCGGCAGTTGCGGCAGAGGATGATCTGAAACGTACGGATGAAGTACGCGCCGATGAATTACGCACGGAGGGCGAAGTGCATAGAGGGCAAGAGCTGACAAGCAGTGACCTGGAGCACTTGCATTATGTTATGGATCTCAAGGTAGCCGAGAATCATTACAACGAGGTTGTAGAGGTTCTGCGCGGCAAGCAGGCCTATGTGGAGATTTTTGATTAAAAGGGACCGCGGTATCCCGCCGGGATACATTTCAGCTCCAGCCCTCCGTTATGGAGAGGTTGGAGCTGTTTTATATGCAGAATAAAGGCGAGGACAGCGTCATAGATCTAGACAGGAACTGGGGGATGGTGTAACCTATGGATTAGCATGACAGCGGGGATGTGGACGGCTTGGTGAAACGCTTTCTTTTCTGTAATGCAACTGTAACACTACATTCATGATTCCTTAATATAGCGTGTTTATAATAGAAGCATGACCCCCTTTTTTATAATATATGATGATGGACCTGCAGCAATCGGCTGCAGGTCACTTTTTTGTTTTTAGGGGATTATAAGCAACATGGAGTGTCATTAGAGTGAGTGCCAGCAGAGTGAGGCGGACTGAGAAGCGCCTATTTGTCCAAGAACCGTCATTTTGAGGCAGACGCGGACTGACATTCCGTTATTAGGTTGATTTGCGCGATTAACGAGGCAGATGTAGGCACATAACGGAATCTGAGTCCGCTTAAGCTGAGAATGTTGAGTTTTTGCCGCAATAGCGGAATCTCTGTCCACTTGGCGGAAGGAACGCTGGTGGCAGCTTATTTTATTCAATCCTTGACTTTAGCGCAGTGGTTCAGTAGAATCTAACAGTATACGGTAAGTTTATATTGTTTTGATGACGGGACCAAGTAATCCGTAACCCACAACCCCAGAGAGGAATCCCGCAGATCATGGCTGTCGTCCAGGTAAGGAGGACCGCACGCTGATCCGCAAGGCTGTAAGGATTCTGTTGATGAACGGACGAATGACCTCCCCGAGAACGCACGGCGAACGCAGGCAGCAGGATTGCCTACAGTCAGTAGCCGATTGCGCGTAGGCGGGCGTTAACCGCTTAGAGCGGAGCTTACGCAGAGCAAGTTGCTAAGCCCGGAATGTGGGTGGTACCACGGGTGAATTATTGGTTATGATAATCCCTCGTCCCTGTTTGTAATTGAACAGGGATGAGGGGTTTTTTGCTGTTTTAAGGGGTTATTTTCAGGAGGGATAGACTGTGGCTAAAGAAAGATTCGAGAAACCAACAGGTACACAGGATGTGCTGCCGGGTGCAGTAGAGAAATGGCAGGTTGTGGAGGCTAAGGCCAGAGAGCTGTGCCGCCGCTTCAATTACCGGGAAATTCGCACCCCGCTGTTCGAGCACACCGGGCTGTTCGAGCGCGGAGTCGGCGAAACAACGGATATTGTAGAAGGTGAGATGTATACCTTCAAGGATAAGGGCGACCGCGATCTGGCGCTTCGTCCCGAAGGGACAGCAGGCGTGGTACGCGCGTATGTCCAGAACAAGCTGTACGGGGAGCCGGATGTCAGCAAGCTGTATTACATCGGACCGATGTTCCGTTATGAGCGTCCGCAGGCCGGCAGATACCGCCAGTTCCATCAGTTCGGCATCGAAGCCTTCGGCGCGGTGGACCCGGCGATTGATGCTGAAGTCATCTCGCTTGGATACCAGTTCTACATTGATCTGGGGCTGAAGGATGTGCGGGTAGAGCTGAACTCGGTCGGCAATGCGCCAAGCCGTGCGGCTTACCGCGAGAAGCTGCTGGATTTCCTGAGACCGATGAGAGAGAGCCTGTGCAGCGACTGCCAGCGGCGGATGGAACGCAATCCGCTGCGCGTGCTGGACTGCAAGGTTGATCAGGACAAGTTCGGCGGAGCGCCTTCTATTCTGGACAGTCTGGATGAAGAGTGTACAGAGCATTTTGCCAAGGTGAAGGGGCACCTGGATGTGATGGGTGTGGAGTACAGCATCAACCCCCGCCTGGTGCGCGGCCTTGATTATTACACGCATACAGCGTTTGAGTATAAAGCGGCAGGCATTGGCTCCATCGACACGGTGGGCGGCGGCGGCCGGTACAATGGTCTGGTCGAGGAGATCGGCGGACCGGATCAGCCGGGCATCGGGTTCGGGATTGGACTGGAGCGGATTCTGCTGATTCTGGAGAATCAGGGTGTGGAGCTGGAAGCGGCGAAGCCGCTGGATGTGTACTTCGTCGCATTAGGTGAAGCAGCAGATCTGGAGATCACGAAGCAGCTGTTCCGTCTGCGCAGTCTTGGATTCTCTGCGGAGCGCGATTACCTGGGACGCAAGATGAAGGCGCAGATGAAGTCGGCGGACCGTATGTCATCCCGGTATACGGCGATTCTGGGTGAAGACGAGCTGAATAGCGGCGTCATCGCACTGAAGTCGATGGAGACCGGCGAGCAGCGGACTGTGAAGCTGGACGAACTGGCAGAGGCGCTGATTCAGAATTAGGCGAAAAGGCAAGTATATGTAATTTTAATCATGAAGGGGTAGGATAAAAGATGACCAGAAGCCATAACTGTGGACAATTAACGACAGCGAGCATCGGTGAGACAGTAACATTGAACGGTTGGGTGCAGACCCGCCGTGACCTTGGAGGGGTGCTGTTCATTGATCTGCGCGACCGGACAGGGATTGTACAGATTGTATTCAACCCTGACTATTCCGGAGAAGCGCTGCAGATTGCCGATAAGGTCCGCAGTGAATACGTGCTGTCCGTGACAGGTACGGTGGTTAAGCGCGATGAGGAGACCGTTAACCGCAACCTGCCGACCGGTGAGATCGAAGTGCAGATTACAGACATCGAAGTGCTGAATGCAGCCAAGACGCCTCCATTCTTCATCGAAGACGGAGTGGAAGTAGACGAATCCCTGCGTATGAAATACCGTTACCTGGATCTGCGCCGTCCGGAGATGCACAAGACGCTGCTGCTCCGTTCCAAGGCAGCGAAGATCTTCCGCGATTTCCTCGACAACGAAGGCTTTATCGATGTGGAAACGCCGATCCTGACCAAAAGCTCGCCGGAAGGCGCACGTGACTATCTCGTGCCAAGCCGTGTGCATGAAGGGGAATTCTTCGCGCTTCCACAGTCACCGCAGATCTACAAGCAGCTGCTGATGGTCGGCGGCATCGAGCGTTATTACCAGATGGCCCGCTGCTTCCGTGATGAGGATCTGCGTGCTGACCGCCAGCCGGAATTTACGCAGTTCGATATCGAGACCTCGTTCATGCCGCAGGATGAGCTGCTGTCGATGATGGAGAAGCTCATGCAGCGCCTGCTGAAGGAGACGGTTGGGGTTGAGGTATCCGCACCGTTCCAGCGGCTGACCTATGCCGAAGCGATCGGCAAATACGGCTCGGACAAGCCGGACCTGCGGTTTGGCCTGGAGCTGGTAGAGATGAATGATATCGTTGCTGAGAGCGGCGTGAAGGTATTTGCTTCCGTAATCGAGAAGGGCGGAGAAGTGAAATGTCTGAACGCCAAGGGCTGTGGCACCTGGACACGTAAGGAGATTGACGATCTTGGACCATACGCTGCACGCTACGGCGCCAAGGGTCTGGCCTGGATTCAGGTCAAAGACGGCGAGTTCAAGGGACCGATTGTGAAGTTCTTCTCCGAGGAAGAAATCGCTGCCGTGAAGGAGCGCACAGGTGCCGAAGAAGGCGACCTGCTGCTGTTCTCCGCGGATACCAAGAAGGTGGTAGCCGATGTACTTGGCGCCTTGCGTCTGAAGATCGGCCGCCAGCTTGGTCTGATCGACGACAGTGTGTTCAAATTCGCCTGGGTAACGGAATTCCCGCTTCTCGGCTACGATGAGGACCAGAAGCGTTATGTGGCTGAGCATCACCCGTTCACACGTCCGATGGACGAAGACCTGCATCTCTTCGATACCGATCCTGGCGCCATCCGTGCACAGGCGTATGACCTGGTGCTTAACGGCTACGAGGTGGGCGGCGGTTCCCAGCGTATCTACAAGCGTGAAGTTCAGGAGAAAATGTTCAATGCACTCGGCTTCTCGCAGGAGCTGGCCTATGAGAAATTCGGCTATCTGATGGATGCCTTTGAATACGGCACGCCTCCGCATGGCGGCATCGCGTTTGGCTTCGACCGTCTGATTATGCTGCTGGCGGGCCGCACGAACCTGCGTGAGACCATTGCCTTCCCTAAGACAGCAAGTGCAACGGACCTGCTGATGGATGCCCCATCCCCGGTGGATGCCGGACAACTGGAGCAGCTGCACATCAAGCTGGCACCGAAACCGGAGAAAGAAAAGAAATAAATTAACTATGGACTGACGGGGCGCTCCAGGAGAGCAGAGGGACGTCCCGGAAGCCTTGCCCAAGGAGGCTGACATCATGCTGAATCAGTTCTCGCGTACGGAGCTGGCGATCGGGCCGGAAGGCCTGGCGATCATGAAGAACAGCACAGTAGCTGTGCTGGGGATCGGCGGAGTTGGCGCTATGGCAGCGGAAGCGTTGGCCCGGACCGGAATCGGCCGCATTATCCTGATTGATAAGGATTCGGTCGATATTACCAACATCAACCGCCAGCTTCATGCGCTGACCACGACCATCGGCCAGAACAAAACCGATCTGATGGTGGACCGCATCAAGCTGATTAATCCGGATTGCGAAGCGATTGCGCTGAATATGTTCTACACCGAAGAGACGTATGAGGAGCTGTTCAAATACAAGCTGGACTATGTGATTGACGCTTCGGATACGATTATCTATAAGATTCACCTGATCAAGGAATGTCTGGCCCGGAAGATCCCGCTGATCTCCAGCATGGGCGCGGCCAACAAGATGGACCCGACCCGCTTCCAGGTCGCCGACATCTCCAAGACTACCATGGACCCGATTGCCCGGGTGATCCGCACCAGACTGCGTAAGGAAGGCATCAAGAAGGGCGTGAAGGTGGTCTTCTCTACCGAGAAGCCTGTGAAGCCGCGCGAAGATGTGACGGAGCAGATTGTGCCTGCGAATGCGCCGGATCGGCGCAAGGCGAAGCAGCCTCCGGCCAGTACTTCTTTTGTCCCCCCTGTAGTCGGCCTGATTATGGTCAGTGTAACGGTACGGGATTTGCTCGAAACGGGCGGCATTACATTTGAATGAATTCTATCAGGTAAAAGGGTGTGTAGCCGGCTTCCGGCTATATGCCCTTTTATTACGGTATGTTTTGGGGCCCCCCGCAAAGTACCTGAGTAAGCATCGAAGCAAACCCTCACTTTGCGGGGATATTTTTACGGTATGTTTTGTGGAGAGATACTTGACATCCTATGAGAAGAACTTAAGTGGAGGTTGTTACATGAAGTCGAATATTTGGCGGAATAGTGTGGGAATGGAGCCGGGCGATAACTGGAAGCAGGAATGGGCGGCCGGCATTCTGTCGTATTTCGCTTCGGTATATATTGTAATGGTTAACGCGGCGATCCTGGCAGATGCAGGCATGCCGCTGCGGGCCGGGATGGTTGCCACGCTGCTGACAGCCATCACAGGCTGCCTGCTCATGGCGTTTGGCGGCAAAACGCCGATTATTGTGGTCCCGGGCATGGGGATCAATGCCTTTTTCACCTATACGCTGGTGCATTCCATGAAGCTGGACTGGCGTGAGGCGCTGGCCGTGGTAGTGGTGACCGGGGTGCTGTTTGCCATTGTGGCCTTCACCTCGCTCTACCGCATTCTCAGCGATGCGATTCCCCATAATCTGCAGCATGCGATCACGGTTGGCATCGGACTGTTCCTGACCTTCATCGGCCTGCAAAAAAGCGGGATTGTCATTGCTCACGCCACCACCTTCGTCGCCATCGGGCATTTCAGTGATCCTGCGGTCATTACCTCGGTGGTGACGCTGCTGCTGGCGCTGGTGCTGTTCATCCGCGGCACACGCGGCGGTCTGCTGATCAGTATGCTCGTGGGCACAGGGCTTGCCTATCTGCTGGGGGCCGCTCATGCGCCGAAGAATACCGAGCCGGGACATGTGTTCAGCGGTTATGGCAGCGTGTTCGCCAGTATGGACTGGGGCGGATTCGTCAGCCTCGTCTTCTGGATTGCCGTCTTCCTGCTGCTGCTGATTGTGGTGTTTGAGAATATCGGCCTGATCGCTTCCCAGACACTGATGGCAGGACGCCCGGAACGCTTCAAAAGCAGTCTGCGGGCGCTCTCGCTCGCCAACATCGCGGCAGGTCTGTTCGGCAGCAGCCCGGTGGTCGCCGCTGCCGAATCCACCGCCGGGATTGCGGCAGGGGGACGCTCCGGCTTAACTTCACTCGTCACCGGCCTGCTGTTCGGCGCGACCTTCCTGTTCATCCCGCTGCTGGCTTATGTGCCGGACAGCGCGATTGCGCCGATTCTGATCGTGATCGGCGGGCTGATGGTGCAGAGTGTGCGCGAGATGGATCTCGGCGACATGACGGAGCTGTTTCCGGCGTTCCTGGTCATGGTGATGATTCCCTTCACCTACAGCATCGTGGACGGCATGGCGTTTGGCTTCATCACCTATCCGCTGGTGAAGCTGGCTACCGGCAAAGGCAAGGAGGTTCCTCCTGCCTTGTATGGTATTGCCGGACTGTTCATTGCGAACTTCGTGCTGCATGCGCTGATGGGCTAACAGCAAAGGCGGAAGGGGGAAGGGCTGCTTCTCCTTTCTGCTTATCCGCAGCTTAGGCAGCGGCTAGAAATATATGGCTTTCCCTATCCTGTTGTGATAAGATGGACAGCTCACACAACTTAAGGTGCATGCTTCCGAAGCGAGTTATGCTCGAAGTGATTCAGGAAGCGAATGCCCGCATAACTTTTAGGAGGTAACTGAAATTGGAAGACAACTTTCAAAGTGCCTATCAAGAGGAAGAAGACAGGCTGAACCACGTGCTGACAGAGATTGACTCCACCCTTGAGCGATTGCGTTCAACACCGGTGTATACAGGACACGATTATACCGAGCAGGTGCTGGAGGATTCAAGGGAACAGAAGCGCAAAGATCTTGCCAAGCTTAGGCAGGAGCCTTATTTCGGACGGCTTGATTTTCAGGGCAATGACGAGGAAGACCGCAAGGCACTCTATATCGGTAAAATCGGCGTAGACCGCGAGCAGGTAAGCGACCGTCCGCTTGTCATTGACTGGCGGGCCCCGGTGGCAAGCCTGTTCTATTCTTTTACCGGAGGAACGGAAGCCGCCTCGTATGAAGCGCCGGAGGGGCTGATCGAAGGGCTGGTCTATCTCAAGCGCAACGTGGTGATCCGGAAGCAAATCCTGGAGCGGGTGGCGGATACGTATAACCGTGACAGCGACGCACCGGCGGTATCGGATGAATTCCTGGTCTACCGGCTGGGGGAAAACAAGGATAACCGGCTGCGGGACATCGTCTCCACGATTCAGGAGGAGCAGGACAAGATTATCCGGGCGGCCAAGAATACGGCGCTGATCATCCAGGGGGTCGCAGGAAGCGGCAAGACCACCGTTGCGCTGCACCGGCTGGCGTTCTTATTGTATCAATACAAGGAGCAGGTCTCGGCGGAGAAAATGATTATTTTCGCCCCGAACCGCATGTTCCTGGACTATATTTCGGATGTGCTGCCGGAGCTGGGCGTCGGCAATATTGCCCAGAGCACGTTCCCGGACTGGGCGGCCGGAGTGCTTGATGTCACGCTGCCGGAGCAGGATGCTTCGGAGGTCATGAGCCGCTGGTTCGAGACGGCGGGAGCAATGCCGGCCATCACGGAAGAGACCCCCGGGCGCTTCAAAGGCTCAACGGTGCTGATGAGCGTCATTGAATCCAGCGTCAAGCTGCTGGAGACCAGTGCTGTGCCGGAGGGCGATTTCAGTCCTTGGGACGGGGCGGTGCTGAGCCGCCAGGTGATTCTGCGCTGGCACAATGAGGAATACGCACCGTATCCTCCGGCGAAGCGCAAGGAGCGCGTCATGGCGCGGCTTCACCGCTGGATCGAGATGGAGCTGAAGAAGAGCCCTTCAGCGGCTGCGCTGAAGGAGCGCAAGAAGAAGGGCGCGGCCCGCGAGAAGGCCTACAGCGCCAAGTGGCCGAAATACGAGCCGCTCGCCATCTACAAGCAGATCTTCCGGGCGGCGAAAGTGCCGGAGGACTGGCCGGCGGCAGCACCGGAGGAGATTCCGCCAGCCGTGCTGAAGGAGACCGTCAAAGAGCTGAAGAAGGGGATTCTGCGCGAGGAGGATCTTCCTCCGCTGCTCTATATCCATTATCTGCTGAACGGCAATGAGGGTACGGAACGCTTTGACCATATCGTGATTGATGAAGCGCAGGATTTCTCCCCGTTCCAGATTGCCGTACTGGATCTGTATGTGAAGGGGCATTCCTTCACCATTCTGGGTGACCTGTCGCAGGGCATTCACGCCTACAAGGGAGTACATGCCTGGAGAGAGATGCAGACGCTGTTTGCCGAAGAATACACCGCATACCATGCACTAACCCGAAGCTACCGCTCAACGATGGAGATCATCGAGTTTGCCAATGGCATTCTGTCTGCGGGCGTCGGCAGCGAGCTGCTGGCTGTGCCGGTCTTCCGCAGCGGGAATCCTGTGCGGCTGATCTCCTATGAGGCGGATGTGCTGCCGGGAGCGGCGGCGGCTGCATCGGCGGATCAGCGGCTCAGCGCGGTCAAGAGCGCGCTGGCGCAGCTCTCCGGGCGCGAATACCGCACGGTGGCGGTATTGACCCGCAGCCTGCGGGAAGCCTCTCTACTGTACGCTGAGCTCGCCACGCAGTTCGAGGATCTTCATCTGATTGACGGCAGCATCACGGAATATCGCGGCGGATTGTCGGTTCTCCCCGTCTACTTGTCAAAGGGACTGGAGTTCGATGCCGTCATTCTGGCAGACGCAGACAGCGCCCATTATGGAGCGGCGGCCTGGGATGCGAAGCTGATGTATGTGGGCTGCACACGTGCCCTGCATGAGCTATGGCTGCTGCGGGGCGGCGAATTGCCGCCTTACGTTCAACTGAACGCAGAGGAGAGCGTCTCCGGCTGGCCGGAGCTTGAGCAGCAATAGGTCCAGAGAGGCAGCGCCAAGCGGCCACGGGAAACCGAACCAGCGGCGATCCGGCTATGATCCGGTACAACGGATCCGGCGATGTAGCGAAACAGAGCCGCGGAAGCACCGATGCGCCGCCAAAACCGCCGAATCGCCGAACCACCGATGCGTCAATAAGCGCAAAGGCAAGTCGGGCTCTTTCCGGACCGTAGCGCCCTTATTCTCAGGAAAACGCCACTTTTTGGGAAGTAACGGACCGGAGCGCTTTTATTGTCTCTGTAAGCGATGCTTATGGGCGGAATATCGGCTGATAAGGGCCGTGGTGTCCGTAAATTTGCCAAATCATGACCTTCATCCGAAATAAGCGCCCCTCTGTCCGTAATGACAGGCGGAGTTCCCCTGATTGAAGAGAAAAAGCAGCGATTTTCCTTTATTGGAGGATCGCTGCTTTGTATTTTGGGCGGTTCTGTATTTTTAAGCCTTGTCCTTCGCATCGAACTGGAAGCGCTCCACCTGTCCCTGCATGTCCGCAGCCATACCGGAGAGTGCCGCAGCGGAGGAGGTGATCTCCTCCATCGAAGCAAGCTGCTCCTCGGTAGCTGCGGTTACGCTCTGGAAGGAGTCGAGCGCCGCCCGGGCGATGGTGGCCATCTCCTGAACGGAGGCGGCTACTTGGGAGCTGCTGGCCGACATTTGCTCCGTAATGGCCGACACCTCATGGATCTGCTCGCCGACCTGCCGGGTGGACTGCTCAATCTGCCGGAAGGCTTCGCCCGCCTCCAGGGTAAGCGCCATGCCCTGCTCCACATCCTCTGCCACCTTATGCTTCATCACATCATAAGCGCTGGCGATCAGGCCCACCATCTCGGAGATGGTCTCCTGAATCTGCCCGGCACTGCTATTCGTAGCCTCCGAGAGCTTGCGCACTTCACCCGCCACTACGGCGAATCCTCGGCCGTGTTCACCGGCCCGGGCCGCCTCAATGCCGGCATTCAGCGACAGGAGATTGGTCTGCTTGGCAATGGCGGAGATCGCCGTGCTGGTCTCAGCCACTCTGGCACTTAAGCCGTTAAGCTCAGCGATCAGGGTGCCGGACTGCTGCACCGATTCGCGGATCGTCTTCATCTGCTCTCCGACCTGCTCCATTCTGGCGCTGCCGGTGGAGACATCCGTTTCCGTAAGTATAGCGGCGCTCACAATTGACTCTGAAGCGGAGGCGATTTTTTGGATACCGGTGGACATCTCCTCCATCGTTGTAGCGACTTCGGCGGAAGCATACGCCTGGGTCTCTACGCCCCGGGTGGATTCCTCCACCAGCTCCGTCACATACTCGACTGCCTTGCTGTTCTCGGCCGTGCTGGCTGTGAGCTGTTCACTGGCAGCGGCGAGCTGGCCGGAGGTCTCGGCAACCTCCTGCACCATGGTGCGCAGCGAAGAGACCATTTCATTATAATTGCCGGCAAGCTGACCGATCTCGTCCCTGCGGCTGGTCTGGACGAATTCATCCAGATAACCTTCGCTTACCCGCTTGGCCGAACGGTTCAGGCGTTCCACCGCCCCGGTAATCCGGCGGATAATCAGGAAGGTAATTACTGCAGCAAGCAGTAGCGCAACCACGAGAACGATAGCTGATTTGTACAGAATCGGGTAGACCGCCTTCGTATATTCACTCTCTGGAAGCACTCCGGCCAAGGTGAAGCCGGTCAGCTCATTGGTAATGTAGTATCCGTCCATTTGCGTATCGGCTGCAGCATCCTTGTAGGAGATTTTACCCGCCGGTCCCTGCTTAATTCCTGCTGTCATTGCGCCTGTGGCTTCCGATGCAATCTCCATGGCAGGGTGGTAGATCACCTTGTTATTGCCGTCCAGGATGAAGACATATCCGCTATCGCCCAGACTGACATTCTTCGCCAGCTCCATAAGCTCCTTCATGCTGATGCTGATCGTAACAGCCCCCTTGCCGTCCGGAAAAGCCTTGGAGATCGGCAGAATGTAGCTGTTCGTTACTTTGGAGAAAATGGGATCGATCACCGATGTTGTCTCCGGGGTCTTAAGTGCATCTATGTACCAGTCGCGTATACGGGGATCATAATTGTCCAGCTTGGAATCCGGCGCGAACATGTATTTCCCGTCCTCGTTGCCTATCGCCACGATATCTACCTCAGGATGCTCCAGCTTGAAGTTGTCGATCAGCTTGCGCAGCTGTGGAGAATTGTTTGTTAGCCCCGCGCTGCTCATCTCGTATGCCAGTTCATTCACTCCGGCGCTCTCCAGCAGAATCAGCTGCGACAGTGTTTTATCCAGGAGGTGGATGCTGGAGCGTGTGGTGTCTTCCATTTTGGAGCGCAGAGCCGATTCTGAGGTTTGTGTCGATATGGCCACCAGAGCCAGCGAGGGCAGTACAATAGCTGTAATGATAAGCAGCATCAGTTCAGTTCTGAGCTTCGTGATACGGAATAGGCGCTTTAGGGGGTTTTTCGGTGTTGGCATGGAAGTTCCTCCTGAATTTCTGAATGGATGGACGTTAAAATTTATTTCCATATCTCGAAGTAACTAGATATTTTAATATATATTTCGACAGGGATCGACTAAATAATTAGTTTTTCGTCAAAAAATGTACTCCAATATTTCTGCAATTCTCCCTCTTTCCAAAAGAGTTCGCGTGCCAGCCTTCAGGTGGAGAACGATTATAACTATTCTTGAACTTGTAACCCGGGGCGGCCTGTGGCTTAATAATAAGTGTCCGGCCGGGCAAGATTACTTCTGGAAGGAGGCTGAAGATATGTTTTCAGAATACGAGGTGGTTTCCGTCTAAGACGGAGACCTGTTAAACGGGAGGCCGCGAGGCCTCCTTATGTATAATGAGCGAACACGAGCGGATATGTAATTCCGGTTACTACAATATAAAGAATGACACTGACCAACCACTGACAGACCGCTGATCCATAATGAATGTAGACGATAACCGTAGGGTTTAATATAATGAATTTAGGTGATTTACCAAATTTGAGGAGAAGAAAGGAGGCAGGTGGAATGATTATTCAGAACAGTACAGTGATCGGACTGAACGGAATACACCTGTTGAAGGAGGAAATTGAACGTGAGTTACGTCAATGGAAAGGATGTGCTCCCCCCGGGGCTGCTCGAAGAGCTGCAGGGTTACATACAGGGTGAGCTGTTATACATCCCGAAGAAAGCGGAAGAACGGGTAAGATGGGGCGAGAACAGCGGCTCCCGGCAAGAGATTGCTGCCCGCAACGAAGAGATCTTCTGTAGTCACAGCAGCGGCTGCTCGGTGAACGAGCTGCAGAAGAGATATCACTTATCCGAAGAAAGCATCCGCAAGATCATTTCAAAAATGCGGCAAACGCGGCTGGCGATGAACCGCTAGTCTGGAACGGATATGAGTTCTAATTATAGAACAAAGAGCATGGCTCCCGCCGGTGGCGGCGGGGTCATGCTCTTTTTAAAAATAAAAGAATTTATAGGTTGCACACGATAACTTATCCTTCTATTTCTCGCTGAAACGGTACCGTCCTTTAAAAGGACGGCAAAGCCGTTTCTACTTGCGTTTGGGACAGGTATGGTATGATAGGAGAAGTGTATGTATTCTATTGAAATCTTAGATGATAGCAAGGAAGTGTAAGGATGGATTTATTCTCGCAGGGTGAAGACAACGGGAGCGGACGGCTGCTTGCAGACCGGATGCGGCCCGGCAATCTGGATGAATATATCGGACAGGAGCATATTGTAGGCAAGGGCAAGCTGCTGCGCAGAGCGATTGAAGCGGACCAGGTCTCTTCGATCCTGCTGTACGGGCCTCCGGGCTGCGGCAAAACCACTCTGGCCCATATCATATCGCATCACACCCAAGGTGAATTCGTGCGGCTGAATGCGGTGGAGGCTTCGGTTAAGGATGTGCGGGAGGTCATTGAACGCGCACAGAGCAATAAGGCGCTGTACGGCTCGAAGACGATTCTGTTCCTGGACGAGGTACACCGCTTCAACAGCTCCCGCCAGGATGCGCTGCTGCCGGCCGTGGAGAAGGGGACGATTACCTTCATCGGTGCGACCACAGAGAATCCGTTCCATTATGTGAACGGGGCCTTGATGAGCCGCTCGACCTTGTTCCAGCTGGAGTCCCTGACCAGCGGGCATAGCCTGATTGCGATGAAGCGGGCGCTTGCTGACGATCAGCGGGGCCTCGGCTTCATGGATCTGAAGGCCGACGAAGATGCGCTGCTGCATATCGCCGCGATGGCGAACGGCGATATCCGCCGGGCCTTGAATGCTCTGGAGCTGGCGGCGATGACTACGGCGCCGGAGCGTGACGGCAGCGTGCATATTACGCTGGAGGTAGCGGAGGAGTCGATCCGCCGCCCGATTGTCAAAGCGGACGAGTCAACACAGTACGATGTGCTGTCCGCTTTTCACAAAAGCATTCGCGGTTCCAGCGACGCCGCCCTGTTCTGGTTCCTCTACGCGGTGGAGAAGCTGGGAATGGACCCGATGACCTTCATCCGCCGCCTGATCGCGGCCAGCAGTGAGGATATCGGCCTGGCGAACCCGCAGGCGATGGTCCAGGCGGTCAGTGCGCTGGATGCCTACCGTAATAACGGCTGGCCGGAGGCGAAGCTGAATATCGCGCAGGCGATTCTGTTCGCCGTAGAGAGCCCAAAATCAGACGGGGTAGTGACCGCTATCGCGAATGTCATGAACAGCTTGGAGGATCTGAAGTCGGCTGAGGTGCCGCTGCATTTGCGGGATACGCATTACAAAGGCGCGGCCCAGCTGGGCCATGAGGGCTACCAGTACCCGCATAATTTTCCCGGCCATTATGTGAAGCAGGACTATCTGCCGAAGGCCATCTCCCGCAAGATCTTCTATCAGGCCACCGAGCAGGGCAACGAGGCGAAGATCCGCCATAACCAGCAGCTGCGGCGTGGGCAATAGGGCTTCGATGATAGTTCGCTCCAGCCAATTATAGATTTTTACAAACAGAGAGCAGCCATTCTCCATAACCGGAGGAGGCTGCTCTTTTTGACGCTGTAAATATGATAAAAATGGAAATATTTTGACAAAAAAACCGGTATTCTCAGAAAAATATAATGTAAATATATAGAATTAATTTACTGTATGTGGTATATGTGTAGGTAAGGGTATTTTACCTTAATTTGTAATATGGAGGTGGTAAATGGAACGTGCTCAAATACTATGTCTAATTATGGACACTGGGGAGGTATTTGTGCGTGCCTGAGTCCTGAAGGACTGAACAAGCAAGAAAACGAAGGGAGATGAGTAAGGATGAGTCAAAGTAAACGGAAGACCGGCTGTATCGCTTCACTAAGCCTGATGTTAGCCTTCACTATTGGTTCAGGGACGGCTGTCCGCCCGTCTGTCACCGAAGCGGCAACCGCCGGATTTAATTATGCAGAGGCACTGCAGAAATCGATCTATTTCTACGAGGCCCAGCGTTCGGGTGAGCTGCCGGCGGACAACCGCGTGGAATGGAGAGGCGACTCGGGGCTGCAGGATGGTGCTGATGTCGGCCATGACCTGACGGGTGGCTGGTATGACGCAGGGGATCATGTCAAATTCGGATTTCCGATGGCGTACACCGCGACTATGCTGGCATGGTCGGTCTATGAATACAAGGATGGTTACGTGCAGTCCGGGCAGCTGGATGAGATTCTGGACAATATCCGCTGGGCCACAGACTATTTTGTGAAAGCGCATACTGCGCCGAATGAGCTGTGGGGCCAGGTGGGTAACGGCACGGCGGACCATAACTGGTGGGGACCGGCGGAGGTCATGCCTATGGCGCGCCCGGCTTACAAGATTGATGCTGCACATCCCGGCTCGGACCTGGCTGGTGAGACTGCCGCCGCCCTTGCCTCGGCTTCCATTATTTTCAGGGATTCAGATGCCGCCTATGCGGACAAGCTCCTGCTGCATGCCAAGCAATTATACAATTTTGCCGATACGTACCGGGGAGCTTACTCCGATACCATCACTGACGCCAAGCAGTATTACAATTCGTGGAGTAGTTACGCGGATGAGTTAAGCTGGGGCGGTATCTGGCTATACCTGGCGACCGGTGAGCAGACCTATCTCGATAAGGCGATTGCCGCCAGTGATCTGTGGGGCACCAACCAGGCTGGTGACTGGGGCTACCAATGGACCCAATCCTGGGATGACAAGCATTATGGTGCGCAGCTCCTGCTGTCCCGCATCACTGAGGACCCGAAGTTTATCCAGTCCACGGAACGCAATATGCAGTTCTGGACGACCGGGGTGAACGGCACCTCTGACCGGGTAGCGTATACTCCAGGCGGGCTGGCCCATCTGGATCAATGGGGGGCGCTGCGGTATGCAGCCAACCATGCTTTTCTTGCTTTTGTCTATGCAGACTGGGTTACTGATCCGGTGAAAAAAAATACCGCACAGACCTTCGCCGAGCGGCAGATTAACTATATGCTGGGCGATAATCCGCGGAGCAGCAGCTATGTCATCGGATTCGGCGCGAATGCACCTGAGCATCCTCACCACCGCACCTCACACGGCTCCTGGAGCGACAGCCAGACCACTCCGGCCAACCACCGGCATGTGCTCTACGGCGCGCTCGTTGGCGGCCCCTCCAAGACCGATGCTTACACCGATGCGATCAGCGATTATGTGTCTAATGAAGTTGCAACCGATTACAATTCAGCCTTTACCGGCTCTCTGGCCCGAATGATGATGCTCCACGGGCAGGGGCAGAGCCCGCTTGCGAACTTCCCGCCGGCCGAAACGCGTGAGGATGAGATGTTCACGGAGACTTCTGTGAATGCCAGCGGCAGCAATTTTGTGGAGATCCGCGCGGTTCTCAATAACCGTTCGGCATGGCCTGCCCGCTCCAGCAGCCAGCTGTCCTTCAACTACTATCTGGACATCAGTGAGGCTGTTGCCGCAGGATATGGCCCCGGCGATATCACCGTCAAGGCAGGCGGCTATAACCAGGGAGCCACCGTCTCGCAGCTGCTGCCTTACGATGAAGCGAACCATATCTACTATACCAAAGTAGATTTCTCCGGCACCCCGATCTATCCGGGCGGACAGTCTGCTTACCGCAAGGAAGTACAGTTCCGGATTGCAGGACCGCTGAATACTACCTTCTGGGACAACAGCAATGACTTCTCCTTCAAGGGAGTGGCTGCGAATGCTTCAGCGGCAACGAAGAACCCGTATATCCCGGTATACGATGCAGGTGTAAAAGTGTACGGCGAGCTGCCTTCCGGCGGCGGAACACCGGGTGAACCGCAGGTTCCGGCCCGTCCGTCCGGCCTTCAGGCCGTGCCCGGCAATGCCAGCGTAGCCTTGAGCTGGACTCCGGTCAGCGGCGCTTCCAGTTATACGGTCAAGCGCTCTCTGGTGAGCGGCGGACCGTACACTACAGTGGGTACGGCAACCGCAGCGGTCTACAATGACAGCGGGCTGACCAATGGTGTGGACTATTATTATGTGGTGACTGCAACGAACAGTGTAGGCGAGAGTACAGCGTCTGCCCAGGTGACTGCCAAGCCGCGCGAGATTACTGTGCCTGCCGGCGCTCTGCGTGTGCAGTACCGCACCAATGACACAAGTCCCGGGGATTCCCAGATCCGCAGCCAGTTCCGGATTGTCAATACGGGAACCGAGGCCATTCCGCTCAGCGGCCTGAAGCTGCGCTATTATTACACCGTGGACGGGGACAAGCCGCAGGAATTCCACTGTGATTACGCCCAAGTCGGCAGCGGCAATGTGAGCGGAACCTTTGGGAAGCTGAGTACGCCTGTGGCACTGGCTGATTCGTATTTGGAGATTTCTTTTGCCGCAGGGGCAGGAAGTTTGGCTCCGGGAGCAGACAGCGGGGAGATCCAAGTACGCTTCAACAAGTCGGATTGGACCAATTACAATGAGAGCAATGACTATTCGTATGGAGGAAGCCAAGCAAGCTTCGCGGATTGGGATAAAGTCACGCTGTACCGTGCAGGAACACTTGTCTGGGGCCTCGAACCCTAAACCATACCAGAGAGGAAGTATGCCGAAATGATGAAGCTAAGTTCATTTAAGAAACCGCTTTCTATCGCGCTGAGTGCTGTCCTCACCTTGTCTCTCACCAGCGGGATCATCAATTTCCATCCAGGAACCGCCAAGGCGGAATCGGTGGAGAAGACCAGATTCCTGCAATTGTATGACCAGCTGAAGGACCCGGCCAGCGGGTATTTCTCGGCTGAAGGCATCCCGTATCATGCGGTAGAGACCCTGCTCAGCGAGGCGCCCAACTATGGGCATATGACTACCTCCGAGGCCTATAGCTACTGGATGTGGCTTGAAGTGCTGTACGGCCATAACACCGGGGACTGGAGCAAGCTCGAATCAGCCTGGGACAACATGGAGAAATACATTATTCCGATTAATGAAGGCGACGGCGTGCAGGAGCAGCCGACCATGAGCAGCTACAACCCGAACAGCCCGGCCACCTACGCCTCGGAGCTCCCTCAGCCGGATCAGTATCCAAGCGCGCTGAACGGCAAGTATACCCCAGGGAAGGACCCGCTCGATGCAGAGCTGAAGTCCACCTATGGCAATAACCAGACTTATCTGATGCACTGGCTGGTGGATGTGGACAACTGGTATGGCTTCGGCAACCTGCTGAACCCTAACCATACCGCCAGTTATGTGAACACCTTCCAGCGCGGAGTGCAGGAATCGGTCTGGGAAGCAGTAGGCCACCCCTCACAGGATAACAAGACGTTCGGTAAAGCCAATGAAGGCTTTATGAGCCTGTTCACCAAGGAAAATAGCGTACCTTCAGCACAATGGCGTTACACTAACGCTACGGATGCCGATGCACGCGCTGTGCAAGCCATGTATTGGGCTAAGGATCTTGGCTATACCAATACGGTCTATCTGAACAAAGCCAAAAAAATGGGCGATTTCCTGCGTTACGGCATGTACGACAAGTATTTCCAAAAGATCGGCAGTGCTGCTAACGGTTCGCCGCAGCCGGGAACCGGTAAGGATTCCAGCCAATACCTGCTGGCCTGGTATACGGCCTGGGGCGGTGGTCTCGGAACCGGCGGGGACTGGGCCTGGAGAATTGGCGCCAGCCATGCGCACCAGGGGTATCAGAATGTGGTTGCAGCCTATGCGCTGTCCACCGCAGCCGGAGGGTTGATTCCGTCTTCGGCGACAGCCGGAACGGACTGGGGCAAATCACTGACCCGCCAGCTTGAATTCTACAACTGGCTGCAATCCGCCGAAGGGGCGATTGCGGGCGGGGCCACCAACAGCTACGGCGGCTCGTATAGCGCTTATCCGGCCGGCAAAAGCACCTTCTACGGCATGGCCTACGAAGAGGCCCCTGTGTATCATGACCCGCCGTCCAACAACTGGTTCGGGATGCAGTCCTGGAGTATGGAGCGGATGGCTGAGCTGTACTACATCCTGGCTTCCAGCGGGGATACCAGCTCAGACAATTTCAAAATGGCCAAACGGGTCATTGAGAACTGGATTAACTGGTCCAAGGATTATGTCTTTGCAGACAGCCGTCCGGTATCGGATGCTGCGGGCTATTATCTGGATCAGCAGGGCAACCGGATTCTGGGCGGAACCAATGCGCAGGTTGCCACTGTTCCCGCACCTGGCGAGTTCTGGCTTCCAGGCAATGTGGAGTGGTCCGGCCAGCCGAATACCTGGAGCAGCTTCAGCTCTTTTAACGGTAACAGCAGCCTGAAGGCAGTGACCAAAGACCCGGGGCAGGATACCGGCGTACTGGGCAGCTATATCAAAGCCCTCACCTTCTTCGCGGCAGGGAACAAAGCAGAGCATGGCAACAATACTGCGCTCGGCGGAACCGCTTCACAATTGGCCAAATCCTTGCTGGATACGGCCTGGGGCTACAATGACGGGGTGGGCATTACGACACTTGAGAAGCGTGCGGATTATTTCCGTTTCTTCACCAAAGAGGTATACTTCCCAGCGGGCTGGACAGGTACCTTCGGCCAAGGAAATACCATACCGGGCAACGCTACCGTACCTTCTGATCCGGCCAAGGGTGGAAACGGAGTGTATGCGAGCTACACCGATATTCTCCCGGATATCAAAAATGATCCCAAGTGGAGTTATCTTGAAGACAAATACAATACCTCCTACAACAAAACCACCAAGACTTGGGAGGGTGGCGCACCTGAGTTCACCTATCACCGCTTCTGGTCTCAGGTGGACATGGCTACGGCCTATGCCGAGTATGACCGGCTGATTAATAACGGCAGTGGCCCTATGCCAACAGCTACCCCTACAACCACGCCAACGGCTACACCGACAACAGTGCCAACAGCCACACCGACAGCCACACCGACAGCCACACCGACAGTCGCACCGACAGCTACACCGACAACAGTGCCAACCGCTACACCGACAGTCGCACCAACGGCTACGCCGACAACAGTGCCAACGGCTACACCGACAGTCGCACCAACCGCTACGCCTGCCGTAGGGAATCTGGTTGTTCAATACCGTACAACGGATACGAACGCCACAGACCCGCAGTTCCGTCCGCAGCTGCGGATTGTCAATAACGGGACCACAGCGGTAGACCTCAGCAAGGTTAAGGTACGGTATTACTACACGATTGACGGCGAGCGGGCACAGCAGTTCAATGTCGATTATGCGGCTCTCGGCGGCAGCAATGTGCTGGGCAGCTTCGTGAAGCTTGAGCCTGCAGTTACAGGAGCGGACCACTATGTGGAGATTTCCTTTAGTGCGGGCGCGGGCAGTCTTGCTCCGGGTGCGAATACCGGCGAGATTCAACTGCGCGTTAACAAGACCGACTGGAGCAATTACAATGAGGCTGACGATTACTCCTATGATGCAACCAAAACGTCTTTCACAGACTGGAACCGGGTGCCGCTGTATCTGAACGGTGTGCTGGTCTGGGGCGTTCAGCCGCAATAAGGCTGAAGCCTTGTGAGTCAGCCCCGGCGTGACTCCGTGTCCTGACCCATCAATGACGAAGAACCTTCAACTCCACGCGCTGTGGTGTTGAAGGTTCTTTTTTGAACGAAATAAGAAACATGTAATCGAAAAACCGAACACAATGTGCTGGGCGAAGGCGCATGGGCCAAATGTAGTCGGAAAACCGAACACAATGGGCTGGGCGAAGGCGCGTGGGCCAAATGTAGTCGGAAAACCGAACACAATGGGCTGGGCGAAGGCGCATGGGCCAAATGTAGTCGGAAAACCGAACACAATATGCTGGGCGAAGGCGCATGGGCCAAATGTAGTCGGAAAACCGAACACAATGGGCTCAGCACCAGCACTGTTCAACCGTTAGAAAGTTTTTCTTTAGTAGGGGGAACTCTGGCTGGGGTGCAATCAGACCTGCGCCAGCGGCGCGACTTTGTCGGCCGTCTCGATGGTTCCGCCGCCAAGACAGGTCTCGCCCAGATAGAAGACCACGGCTTGTCCGGGCGTAATCGCCTTTTGCTGAACATCAAAGGCCACATGGACGGTTCCATCGGCCTGCTTCGTCAGCGTAACTCCCTGATCCGGCTGGCGGTAGCGGAACTTGGCCGTACATTTTAGCGGCTCATCACCAAGGGTGTCCGGATCAATCCAGTTCACCCCTGAAGCTATAAGACTGGTCGAGTACAGGCTGATGTGCTTCTCACCTTGCACCACATACAGGGTATTGCTTGCCAGATCCTTCTCGGCCACGAACCAGGGTTCTCCTGTACCGGAGCCGCCGATACCAAGCCCCTGGCGCTGGCCCAGCGTGTAGTACATGAGGCCGTCATGCCGGCCCTTCACTTCGCCCGTAGCGATATCGACCATATTGCCTGACTGTGCAGGCAGGTATTGGCTGAGGAATTCGCGGAAATTGCGTTCTCCGATGAAGCAGACGCCGGTGCTGTCTTTTTTCTTCGCGGTATAGAGTCCGGCTTCCTCGGCAATCCGGCGTACCTCCGGCTTCGGCAGATGTCCGATCGGGAACATGGCCTTCGAGAGCTGGTACTGGTTCAGCGCATTTAGGAAATACGTCTGGTCCTTGTTGTTGTCCACGCCGCGCAGCAGCTTGAACAGGCCGTCTTCTTCCACGACCCGGGCGTAATGCCCCGTAGCGACATAATCTGCACCAAGCTGCAGTGCTTTGTTCAGGAATTCGCCGAACTTGATCTCGCGGTTGCACATCACATCCGGATTCGGGGTCCGGCCAGCCTTATATTCTTCAAGGAAATAGGAAAAGACTTTATCAAAGTATTCCTTCTCGAAATTAACGGTATAGTAAGGAATATCGATCTGCTCGCAGACGCGGCGCACATCCTCGGCATCGGTCTCGGCCGTACATACGCCGAACTCGTCGGTATCATCCCAATTCTTCATGAAGATGCCGATGACGTCATATCCCTGCTGCTTCAGCAGCAGCGCTGTAACAGAGGAATCCACTCCGCCCGACATCCCGACGACGACCCGGATATCCTGATTAGCTTTTGTCATCGTGATCACCATTTTCTGTACACAAAATACCGGCGTTCTCACTGAACACCCGGCTCATTGTGTATTATAACATACCTGTCTACCCCAAACGAGGACACTACTGCTATGAAATATAGCGAAAAACGGTCCGAAATTGACAATTTGTCCACCAGTGGAGAACAAAATCGTGAATTATTGCCGTTTGCTGTTTCAAATGTGTCCATAGATATGATAACATAAGCTGAGAGCAGACATCGGAATACATTGATATGCAACTAAACCGAAAGAGGTGCCCCTTTGAAAATCTCAACCAAAGGACGTTACGGATTAACCATTATGATGGAGCTTGCCCTGAAATTCGGCGAGGGGCCTACATCACTTAAGAGCATCGCCGAGAAAAACGGACTCTCCGAGCATTACCTGGAGCAGCTCATCGCCCCGCTGCGCAATGCAGGCCTGGTGAAGAGCATCCGCGGAGCTTACGGCGGTTATATTCTGTCCCGCGAGACCAACACCATTACCGCCGGAGATATCATCCGCGTCCTGGAAGGCCCGATCTCCCCGGTAGACTTCACCGAAGAAGACGACCCGGCCAAGCGCGACCTCTGGCTGCGCATCCGCGACAGCATCGCCGATGTGCTCGACTCCACCACCTTATCCGACCTGATCAACTTCAAGGAAGAGAGCCAGGCGGATAATTATATGTTCTATATATAAAAATGTCTTTAAATCGTCCTTCTCAAGAAACTTGGGGAGGATCTTTTTTTTATCTCGCTGTCTTTTTATTTGATCTGCAGTTCATCTGCATATGATCTTTATCTGTATAGGGTAACCTTATTGTATACTTTGGTAGTTCTATGCGTTTTATGTTCCTGGTTCTACAAAAAAGGGTGAGGTTATCATATGTCAAAAACAATATTGATTGTGGAAGATGAAGATATTTTACGTGAAATCATGAAGGATTATCTGCTGGAAGAGGGATATCGCGTGATTGAAGCCATTGACGGAAAGCAGGCGGTCTCGTTATTTCAGGAGCATGAGGTGGACTTGATTTTGCTGGACATCATGTTGCCGGAATTGGATGGATGGTCCGTATGCAGGCGAATCCGCAAGACGTCGAATGTGCCGATTATCATATTGACGGCCCGTTCGGATGAGGACGATACATTGCTGGGGTTCGAGCTTGGCGCTGACGACTACGTGACCAAGCCTTACCGCCCGCTCATTCTGTTGGCACGGGCCAAGCGGCTGCTCGAGAGCAGGCATACGCATGAGCATGAAAGCGACACGGTGTCCGGCGGAGGCATTTCAATCCATTTTCCATCCCGGACCGTTTCGGTTGACGGCACAAGTTCTGATCTAACGCATACGGAATTCGAAATATTAGCCTATCTGCTGCAAAACAAAGGGATCATTATCAGCAGAGAGCAGCTGATTACGAAAATTTGGGGATATGATTTCGCGGGCGATGATCGTACGGTTAACAGTCATATCCGCAATTTGCGTTCCAAGCTGGGGGAGCATGCCAAGCAGATTGTGACGGTTGTGCGTTCAGGATATAAATTTGAGGAAGA
Organism: Paenibacillus silagei; assembly: GCF_017874735.1. GTDB lineage: Bacteria > Bacillota > Bacilli > Paenibacillales > Paenibacillaceae > Paenibacillus_AQ > Paenibacillus_AQ silagei. Next base: position 271,193 of record NZ_JAGGLV010000005.1, on the reverse strand, counting down.
GCTATGAAAAAGGGGATTGTGCTTAAACTGTTCCTGCTGACAGCAGGATTGTGCCTGTTCCTGATCGCCGTTATTTTCATCTTGCAGACCGTATTTTTTAAACAGTTCTACGTTCATCAGAAAATAAAGGACCTTAACGCTGCGCTTCAGGCTTATGAACAAGATTATCTGAAGCACGCCTCGAACACGCAGGAGATGGCCAAGCTGGAGCAAGACTTTTTTCAAAAGCATAACACCTGGATCACGGCTTTGGACTCCCGCGGAAATATAAAGGTTGCCGGCGATTTCTTCATGGACATTAAGCTGGATCATTCGGACGAACCGGCGCTTGCTGATACAACGATAACCATCCCTCTGTACAGTTATATTAACATAGAGGACTTCAGCAGCAATCAAACATTCCTCACTCCCTGGATTGAAGAGGGGGGAATGATCGCCATGGAAGGCTTAATCATCAACAATCAGCCAGTGATCCAGCGGATGGGAAGGAACCGTGCCAATCTGAGAGATGAGAGCCGACTGGAGAATCATCAGATGGTGAGCAAAGAGTACGAGGTACTGGGCCGATTAGGTGCGGTCCAATATCGTGAGCAATATTCCACCTTTCTCGTCACAGGAACGATTACGAAAGTCCGGGTGCCGGAAGGGGCTGGGGTCTCGCGTTACACCAATCACCTGTTTCTGGACCGCATCAAAGCTTTTCAGGCGGATCTATTATACGGTGACTTGAAGGATGCCGCGAACGCTAAACAGGTTATAGATGTTGAAGAAAATCACGTGAACTACAAAATTATCGTGGACCGTACCCGGGACCGCTACGGAAATCCGGCATACCTGTTCGCGATGACATCGCTGCAGCCGGTTAATGAAGCCGCAGGGATCATCAACGACTACTATGTGTATATCATTATTGCGGCCTTGCTGCTTGTGCTGCTGGCATCGTTTTACTACTCCCGCCAGATTGCCCGCCCTTTGCTGCGTATCAGCCGTACCACCCGGCAAATGGCAAACCTCGATTTTTCGGAGAAAATTCCCGTCACCACGAAGGATGAAATCGGAGACTTGTCGGGCAACATTAACGAGCTTTCCGAGCGCCTGCACGCCCATATTCTCCAGCTTGAACAGGATATTGAGAAAGAAAAGCAACTGGAGCATACGCGAAAAGAATTTATAGCCGGCGTATCGCATGAGCTGAAGACTCCGTTAAGCGTGATTCAGAGCTGCCTTGCCATTTTGAATGACGGGGTTGCCAGCCATAAGCGGGAGCATTATTTTGCGGCAATGGAAGACGAGGTCGGCCGGATGAATGTGCTGATTGACGATATGCTGGAATTGGCCAAATATGAATCGGGTACGTATAAAATGGACACCGGTTCATTCTATATCGATGTTGTCATCAACCGGGTATGCACTAAATTAGCGCCGGATTTTGCGGCCAAGCAGTTGCTTCTCCACACTTCACTTATACCAGCCCAAGTCGAGGGGAACGAGCGTCGTATAGAGCAGGTCATTGTCAATTTCCTTACCAACGCGATTTCGTATACGCCGGAGCAGGAATCTATTTCCGTAACCACTGTGGAGGAGAGGGACACCATTCAAATTTGTATCGAAAATAAAGGTGCCTATATCCCGGACGAGCAGCTTCAGAAAATTTGGGACCGTTTCTACCGCGGTGAAACCTCCCGTCACCGGTCAACCGGCGGGACGGGGCTGGGTCTAGCCATATCCAAGAAAATATTGGAGATGCATGGTGTACCTTACGGTGTGAACAATACCTCCGATGGAGTGATGTTTTATTTTCAATTGAATAAAAAGGCGTAGCAATACGGAAGAAAGTGCAGACCTTGGTTCTGCGCTTTTTCTTTTTTTATTTTTTGATATGGCATTGATTTGCTCTGCACTTGTTCTGCATCTCTCCCTGTTAATCTTTCTTTCAGAGAGGGGGCAAGAGCACTGCTATCTATACCTAATTCTAAATAAAGAGAGGTCGATGTTCATGTTTAAAAAAATCATCCTGTCGCTGGTTATTGGCGGTACGGCGCTTACTTTGGCAGCCTGTGGGAATGGGCAAGCTCCGCAAGACGTAACATCTCAGCCGCAAGCCAATGAAACAGCTCACTTAGAGAAGTCAGACCAGACTTCCTACAAAACGATATTTAAGAACAGCGTATTTCTGGGAGATTCGATTACAGAGGCGCTATCCTACCATGACATTCTGGACGAGTTCAATGTAGTGGCAGGTGCCGGAAAGACTACCGAGCTGTCTCTGATGAGTGGAGATGTCGATAAGCTGGCAGAGCGGAGTCCGCAACATTTATTTATCATGCTGGGATCTGACGATATTCTCTTGCCGCCTCAGATTACCGATAACCCCAAGGAGTACTCACTGAACTTCTACGCCGAATTGATCGGCAGCATCAAGGAGAAGCTTCCGAAGGCATCCATCACGGTTTTGCCGGTTACTCCGGTCACGCCGGAGGCTGAACAAGTGGAGCCACGCTACAAAAATATCAGCGATTACAACCAAGGCTTACAAGAGCTGGCGGCCAAGCAGCAGGTTGGATTTGCCGATTTATCTTCGATCTTTGTTGACGGCCAACATTTGTATAGCTCGGACGGCATTCATTTTAAACCGGAATTTTATACACGGATGCTCGGTTTGCTGAAGGACCGGGTGAAACAACATGCAGCCAAGTGAAGCTCTGGAGGTGACGGGGAATGGTGTTTAGCAGCCTTATATTTGTATTTCTCTTTCTGCCGGTCACCCTGCTAATCTACTATATCTCGCCTATGAGAATTAGGAATGCTGTTCTGCTTGCCGCAAGTCTGATCTTCTATGCGTGGGGAGAGCCCGTCTACATTTTCCTGATGATCTTCTCGGCAGTATTTGACTATGTGAACGGGATCCTGATCGACAGATACAGGCAGCGTAAAGTGATTGCACACGGAGTGCTGATTCTGTCCATGATGGGCAGCCTGGGGATGCTTGGCTTCTATAAATACGCGGGCTTCGTGTTCGATAATATCAATTCGCTATTTAACCTGCACTTGCAGGCAGCAGAGCTTCCGCTTCCGGTGGGCATATCGTTCTACACGTTCCAGACGATGTCTTACATCATCGATGTTTACCGCAGGAAGGTGCCTGTTCAGAAGAATCTGATCGCCTTCGGCGCCTACGTGACGATGTTTCCGCAGCTTGTAGCGGGACCGATTGTTAAATATGAAGATATTGCAGGACAGCTCGCTAACCGCAAAGTGACGTTGGAGCATTTTGGCGAAGGGGCGGAATTGTTTATCACAGGGCTTGCCAAAAAAGTGCTGCTGGCCAACAATATCGGTGTGCTGTGGGCAAGCAGTAAAGCGGTGCCTGCGGCGGAGCTGTCGGTTCTGTCCGCATGGCTCGGCATCATCGCCTTCACCTTCCAACTCTATTTCGATTTCAGCGGATATTCGGATATGGCACGCGGTTTAGGTAAGATGATCGGGTTCGAATTTATGGAGAACTTCAACTATCCTTATATCTCCAAGAGTATTACGGAATTTTGGCGGAGGTGGCATATCTCGCTCGGGTCCTGGTTCCGTGAGTATATCTACATCCCCCTCGGCGGGAACCGGGCGGGTAAGCTGAAACAGCTCCGAAACTTGGCGGTGGTATGGTTTATAACCGGATTGTGGCATGGAGCGAGCTGGAATTTTATCATTTGGGGCTTATATTTCGGTCTCTTTGTCACACTTGAAAAGCTAATTCTCTTGAAACAGCTTCAGCGCTTGCCTGTCTTGGTAAGCCATGTCTACACCCTGATGATCGTGATCATCGGCTGGGTATTTTTCGAATTTGAACAATTGCCCGCAGCCCTGACCTTCATCGGAACGATGTTTGGTGCCGGAACACATGGATTCGCTGACAACCGGGCGCTCTACGATCTGTCGGGGAATGCCCTGCTGCTGCTGATCCTCACGGTTTGTGCCACGCCGTTACCCGGAAAAGCATTGGCCCGTATCCGAACCAGATTTGCCCGGTCCGGCACGCTTGCCGCGCTTGCCATCTACTTCATCTTCATCGCGGCATCAACAGCCTATCTGGTCAATGCAACGTACAATCCATTCTTATACTTTCGTTTTTGATCGAGGTGATTTGATTGAAGAAATACGACCAAGTCTATTACCGCGCACTCGCCATTGTACTACTTATGTTTACCGGGGCGGTATTGGTTGTCAATATTCTGACCCCGGGAAAGGTATTGTCCGAATCAGAGAACCGGATGCTGCAGCAGCTCCCGGCATTCTCGCTTCAAGCCTTAGAATCAGGCAAGTTTACCTCTGAATTTGAAGCGTATCTATCGGATCAGTTTATGGAGAGGGACTTTTGGATTGGACTGAAATCTGACGCGGACCGGGGATTGGGAAGGAAAGAGAGCAACGGGGTTTACATCGGCAAGGACGGGTACCTGATTCAAAAATTTACTCCTCCCGAAAAAGGAGAGCTGGAAGACAAGGTGAAAGCCATTCAAGCCTTTGATCAGGCTACGCCTGGTCTGCGCAAATATATGATGCTGGTGCCGACGGCAGCTTCCATACTTGAGGATAAATTGCCGCCTTATGCTTCCGGGGGCGGTGAGAGGGTCTATTCGGATAAGATAAAGGAATCTGACCTCGGGAACATTCGCTATATCGATGCTTTCCCCGCGCTGGAGGCGAACAAGGAGCAGCCGCTCTATTACAAAACTGACCATCACTGGACGACCAAAGGCGCTTTTCTAGCCTATCGGGAGCTGGGCGCATCCATGAGTTTTACCCCCAAGAACGAAGACGATTTCAACATTCGTGAGGTCACCGGTCAGTTCTACGGTTCTTTGTATTCGAAAAGCGGGTTCAGGCACATCCAGCCGGATGCTATTCAGCTGTATTATCCAAAGGTACCGGAGACCGTTTCCGTGGAGTACGTTGACGAACAGCAAAGTGCGGATTCGATGTACATTATGGAAAACCTCACCAAGAAGGATAAATACACTGTTTTTTTTAATGGGAATCATAGCTTGATCCGTATAACAACCGGCCATACGGAAGGGCGAAGACTGCTTATTGTTAAAGATTCGTATGCCAACAGTCTGATCCCTTTTTTAACATCGCATTTCAGCGAAATTGATGTGGTAGACCTCCGTTATTATGATGGGGATCTACTGAAGCTTATGGAAGAACGGCAAATCCGCGACATGCTGATTTTGTATAACATCACCACATTTGTTGAAGATCCATCTATTACATCATTAGCAGATTCTGTGGAATAATCCATAAAGGGGTTGAGTAACGATGTTTCCGGGAAAGAGAATGAAATACTTGGTTGTCCTGGCTGCCGTCATGAGCTTATGTGGCATTCTGATCGGATGCTCCAGTAAGAAGGAAGACGCCAAGGATGTTCCTGTCCATACCATTGAGGAGCGTATCAAGCAAGCGGCTTCTATGGAAGCCATGGAAAAAGGGGATATGAACAGGCTTAAGAGGCTCTATCATCTTAATGCAGAGGAAGTTCAGGATTTTGTGCTCTATACGGCAGAATCGAACGTCGAAGCAAATGAGCTGGCCTTGATCAGGGTGAAGCAAGAGAATCAGGCGGAAAGCGTTAAGGAGAAAATCATGAAAAGAATTGAGGCGCAAAAGGTCAAGCTGAAGGACTACCGTCCTGAGCAATTTTACCTCGTCGAAAAGCATATATTAAAGGTCAAAGGCCCATATATTTTGTTTACGGTCTCCAAGAATGCGGAGCAAATCGAAAGTGCGTTTAACGAAGCGCTTAAATAATCTCATTCACAAATGCGAAAAAGACCCCTCGGGCCATCCCGGCTTGGAAGGGGCACGCATAAGTTTCTATCTGCAGGAGCTATCTGGCTAGCGGGCCTATTTATTTTATCCCCCGCCCAGCAGCCGCTGAAGCCGCGTTGCCAGCTTTTGTCCGGCATTGGCCTCTACGAGCGTAAGGTCCCACAATACCGCATGGGTTCGAGGGTCGGCAGCATCGGTTTTTATTGTAAGGGTCAGCTCCTGTTTGCCTTCAAGCGGCACCTGAAAAGACAGCGGCTGATTCTCGCCCGGTGCGATATTCACATCCAGGGAGTAAAGCTCTTCTCCGTCGGCGCTGATCATGACGCTGCTGGTGCCGCTGCCCTTAGCAGGCATAGCATCGTCAGGGACGCCGAAATTCCCGGCTAACTCCTTATACTGTCCATCCAGGCGTATTGAGAACTCGTGGAGTCCCGGATGATCAGGGCTATAGAGATTGACCGCCGGTTCAATCTGCTCCTGTGCCATAGTGAAACTATGGAGTCCTTGTTCCCACTGCACTTCACCATGCTCAAGGGGGAGCTGGTCCAGCGCTCTGATCTCCCCGCGGCCATGATCCAAATAATAGTTGATACCGCTCACGGCGGAGTAGACGATTAATGTCAAGATAGCGCCTGAGGACAGGAGCTTGAGCACCCCTCTTGGCGTTGTCCGGTCGCGGCGGATCAGCCGCTGGGCGCCGTAGCCGACAGCCGCCCCGAGCGTATTAATAACGATATCGTTGATATCGAACGCACCCAAACGGGTTACCATCTGAATCAGCTCTATCCCGGTAATGGCTGCTAAGAAGACTAAGAGGAACGGCAGGAAGCGGCAGCGGATCAGCAGCGGGATTACGAGGCCGAACGGTACGAAGGCCAAATAGTTACCCAGATTGAAGACCCATAGATTCAAATAACCACCGCCTGGAAAGTGCAGCGGAATTCCGTCAAAGGTCAGCTGATACCGTAAGCCTGTCTCCGGCAGAGCCGATGAGCGGTTGAAGCCGGCAAACAAGAAAAATAAGGTGAGGATCGTGTAGAGACCTAAGCCGATCCAGACGGCAGTCCTCTTTTTGCCTTCAAACATGATGGTTGACCTCTCTTTATTCTTAGTTTAGTCCCCTTTGCAGGGATAACATAGGAAGTATAAGCTATCCTCACAGCTCCAGCAAGGCGGGGAGGGGGCTTTGTGTTCAGCTTTTCCTATCATCACATAATAATGTGTTAATCGTACTTGCAATCCATCCAATGCCTATTCTTTGGGTGTGGCCAATAACAGCACCAATGTTCTGCTCAATACTGCCAGTGTTACCGGACCCGTGACCTTTTCCGGCGTTTCGACTGGATAAAAGAAAAAAAACCGTCAGCCTTAATTGGCCGGCGGGATTTTTTATACTAGATCAATCCATTCATCCTCTATTCTCCTTAATCAGTGTACGCTCATACTCCGACGGGGTTCGGTCTTAATGGGACGGTCGGCTCGGCGTTACGGACTGAGACGCGCTTATTTCGAAGGAGAGTCACAACTTGGGCAAGTTGCGGACACCACGGCCCTTATTAACGAATATTCCGCTCCTAAACGTTCTTTAGAGAGACAATAAGGTCCACTCGGTCCGTTACTCCGCAAGAAGTTCCTGTTTCTTCAAATTAACGGCTCTCTGGTCCGTAAGGAACCGAAGTAGCTCGGGGCCCTTGCTTGGCTTGCAGGCTACATTGCTCAATTTTTGATTTTTACAATTTTGCTGGCGGTAACTTGTGCCGGAAACGAATCATCACTTGTTTGATAGAACACTTCAATTTCTTCACCCTTTTTATATTTAGAAGGTGAAACTTTATTTACCCAAATGGCTTGAGAATACATATTAGTTTCTAGAACTTCCTTGTAATTCTTATTCAAGTCTTCTTCTTTCAACCGAGCGATCACCAAGATCCTTGTATTCTCTACATCTACTGTGTGTACCTTCCCTTTTAAAACATTATCCCCCTTGCTACAGGCGGCCAGGGCTAACAAAAAAACGAAAATGAGAGTCGATTGGAGACTCGCTTTTAGAAGCATGGACGTTCTCCTTTGAAGGGGTAGGGAATGCGGTGAAATTCCTGTTTGTTCCAGCTTTTCTCTATCTCTAAATGTTCCTTCCCGGTTCTAACTATCCCCGACTCAGCATACCCTATCTTAACGGGAACATTTGTTCTATTTTACCATTGCTTAAAAATCTTAATCCTGGTTATAATACAAACAAATGTTCTTACTTAAGCCCGGAGGCGATTAGTCATGAAGATGAGCATCGGCCAAACCATAGAAATCATATACCTGGACAAAGCGGGCAAGATTACGCAGCGGAAAATTGAAGTGCGCGGCATTCGTGACGGCCGCATACGGGCCACGTGTCTGAGTACCGGCCAGCCCCGTGTATTCCTGACCGCCAATATTCTGTCGTGGCATCCGGCACGGGGGCGGAGGTATGCCTAAGGACCGGATTATTCTGCTCTCGGACTGCCAGTCCTTCTATGCCAGCGTCGAGAAGGCAGCCCATCCCGAATATGCGGATCAGCCTGTCGCTGTGGGTGATCCGTCGCGGATGAACGGGATTGTGCTGGCCGCCTGCCCGCTTGCGAAATCCTATGGCGTAACTACCGCATCACGCGTGGGCGAAGCCCTGACGAAATGCCGGGATCTCGTGGTCATCCGGCCGCGGATGGGGACGTATATTCAGGTCTCGCTGCTGATCTCAGAGATCTACCAGGGGTATACCGATCTGGTGGAGGCGTTCAGCATTGATGAGCAGTTCCTGGATGTGACCGGTTCTCTGCGCGTGTTCGGAGGGGATTTGCCGGAGATGATTCACTCGATCCAGCAGCATGTTCTGTTATCTACCGGAGTGTGGACCCGGGTGGGAATCGGCCCGTCCAAAATCCTCGCTAAAATGGCCAATAATTTCGCCAAGAAGAAGACAGGCGGAACCTTCCGGCTGGATTACGATAATCTGGACACAGAGCTATGGCCGCGCCCGGTGCATGAAATGTTCATGGTGGCGGGCCGGATGACCAAGAATTTCTACCGCATGGGTATTTCGACCATTGGAGACATTGCCCGGATGGAGCTGGGTGAGCTGAAGCGGAGAATGCGCACCACGCTGGGTAAGCAGAGCGATATTCAAGCGGAATATTATTGGCAGACCGCACGCGGCATCGATCCCAGCCCGGTGGTGACCGGGATACGCCATGAGATGAAGTCCGTCGGCCACGGGAAGGCGCTGCGCTGGAATCTGTATACCCGGCTGCCGGAGATTGAGGTGGTGCTGCTGGAGCTGGTGATTGAGGTCTGCCGGCGGGCGCGGAAGTACCGGTACATGGGAGCTGTGGTGTCCGTTGCGGTAGTGGAGACAGACGGCAACACCTCGAATGCCTACAGCCGGCAGACGACACTGCCGGAGCCTTCGTCGTTAACCCATGAGGTGGCAGCGGCTGCCTACCGTCTATTCGTAGATCATTGGAGCGGCTTGCCGATTAGCCGGCTGGCTATCTCTATATCCCAGCTCACGGATGACAGCGTGATGCAGCTGACCTTGTTCGACGACCGGATACGAAGCAGTAGCAGAGAACGGGCTATTGATCAGATCAAGAACCGGTACGGAAGCGGGGCGCTGATCCGCGCGTCTTCTTTGCTGGAGTCTGGGGTTGCTCTGGAACGGGCGCAGCAGATTGGGGGGCACTATAAATGAGCAAGCTAGACGGAAACGAGCGGTGGAAATCCAAAATGTTAATGACAGAGCATGTCCAGCAGTATGAGCAGAAGCAGGGGACAGAGGGCAGGAAAATGATTACGGTAGAGGAGCGGACGATGGTGCGTGACCTCATTCTGCTTCCTTACCTCGATACGATGGTCAGCAAAAGTCTGAAGGAGCTTGAGCTGTCCAATAGTATTCTTAAGCGGGCTTTCATGCTCGCCGGCCAGGCGATTCAGCAGCGTATTATGCAGGATACCTACCAGCTCCAGAAGGAGCTGAAGCAGCATAATATCCGGGTGCTGGCCGATGAGCAGGAGGAGTTCCTGGTGTATTACAAAATCTTTTGCCGGGGCTATCAGGAACGCTTCGGACTTACCCGGGATGTGATGCGCACCGAGATCAGCCTGCGGCTGACCAGGTACACGGCGGAGCTTGGAGCCGGCCTGAAAAACCAGCATTTGAGCAGTTAGTATCAGCTACAGCGCTTTGGTGAAGAAAATCTCTAGCGGCTCATTATCCGGCAGCAGGCAGCCTGAGTCCCGGTAGCCCAGTTTCCGGTAGAAATGCTGTGCCTCTTCACTCGCCATCGAGGAGGTAATAACCTGCTTATGGCCCATGGCCTGCATCGCTTGCTCCCAGTGCTGCACGGCCTGTCTGCCGAAGCCTGCGCTGCGATAAGGCTCATCAATCCAGAGCAGATTCATGAAGGGGATTTGGTCCCAGAAATACCCGTACCGCAGCCAGCCAATGTCCAGGCTACCCTCGCTCAGAATGTAAATCTCCTGCTGGTTTATTTTAGAGAGAAGAAGTGAGTTCAAGATATGGTGGTCACGGCTTGCGAGATAATCATAATCGGCTTCGGTTGCGGTTCTGATGTTCATAGGGCAATTCTCCTGTCATTGTATAGTGTGTGAAGAACGATTGTCCTTACAAAAGTCTACCACCTCTGGTTGTCTGGTTCGGTGTAACAAACAGCTATAAACAAACAAGCCCCTTCCCGGGGCTTGTCTTTGTCTTTGATTGGCCCGAACGTATGCCAAAAACAGCATACATTGTGCCGGTGCGCAGGCACATGGCCCGAACGTATGCCAAAAACAGCATACATTGTGGTGGTGCGCAGGCGCATGGCCCCAATGTATGCCAAAAACAGCATACATTGTGCCGGCGCGCAGGTAATCAAGTTTCGCCGCTAGCTTGTCCGCTATACAGAATCCGGTATTCCAGCGGCTCCAGCGTCAGGCGGATTTTCTCCCCATCCTGCTCCACAGGCTCGCCGCTAAAGGCATCCTGCCAAGCTCCGCCGCTCAGTGATTGCGTAAGCGTCAGCGGTTCAGCGGAATTATTCATCCAGACTGTGAAGCGGGTGTGCTCATTCCAGCGTTCATACACTAGTGCCCGGCTGCCCGGATCACTCCGCAGGAAGCGGAACTGGCCGGTGCGCAGCACCTCGTGCTCTTTGCGCAGGGCAATGAGGCTCTGATAAAAGCGCAGCAGCTCACGGTCCTGCCGGTCCTCTTCCCAGATCATACATTTGCGGCAGTCCGGGTCGTCTCCGCCGGTAAGTCCGATCTCGTCCCCATAGAAGATGCACGGCGTCCCGGTGAAGGTGAAGAGGAAGGTGACCGCAAGCTTCAGCCGCCCCTTGTCCCCGCCGAGCCGGTTAAGCACTCTCGGGGTATCATGGCTCGCCAGAAGATTGAACAGCACCTCATTCGCCTGCCGGGGATAACGCATGAGCAGCCCGTAAATTTGAGCAGCGAAGGTTCCGGGATCAATCTCCTCGTCGGTCCCGAAGAACTTCAGCAGCCGGTCAGAGAAGGGATAGTTCATTACCGAATCGAACTGGTCGCCCTGCAGCCAGCTGAGGGAGTCGCTCCACACCTCGCCGATGATGAACGCTTCCGGGTTAATTTCTTTGACCGCCTTGCGGAAATCCCGCCAGAATACATGGTCCACCTCATTGGCTACATCCAGTCGCCAGCCGTCGATGTGTACCTCCTTGAGCCAGAATTTGGTGATCTCCAGCAGATAATCTCTGGCTTCCGGATGGGCAGTGTTGAGCTTGGGCATTCCGCTGAAGAAGCCGAAGGTATCATAGTTGGCCTTGCCGTCCAGCACCTGAACGGGATAATCATGGACATGGAACCAGCCTGCGTATTTGGAATCCGCTCCATGCTCCAGCACATCCTTGAACGGTGCGAACTCGGAGCTGGTATGATTGAAGACGGCATCGAGGACCACCTTAAGCCCTTTGGAATGGGCGAGATCAACCAGTTGCTTGAGCTTATCAAGATCCCCGAAGCTGGCGTCAATCGTTCCGTAGTCAACGGTGTCATATTTATGGTTGCTGGGAGCCTGGAAGATCGGGGTCAGATACAGCGCCGTTACGCCAAGCTCGGCAATATAATCCAGATGGTCAATCATCCCCTGCAAGTCTCCGCCAAAATAGCTGTCGTGGGTGGGCGGTGCCCCCCATTCGAGCGTCCCTTCGGGGTCATTCGCCGGATCTCCGTTAGCGAACCGGTCCGGCATAATCTGATAGAAGACCGCAGATTTCGCCCATTCGGGAACCAGGAGCAGGTCGGCCTCATGAAGGTAAGGCATTTCGTAGTAGCCTCCGGCAGGCTCGGGCAGCCCGTCTGTAAAGAAGCCGGATTCTAGCATCCATACGGTTTCCTGATCGGTTTCCAGCCGGAAGCCATAGGAGAAACGTTTGAATTCGGGGAAGATCTCTGCTTCCCAGTAATCGAAGAAGCTGTCGGTAGCCACCTTGCGCATGCTCAGCTCCTGATGATGCTGCTCCCAGTCGTATTTATCGCCGGTCAGGGCAAATACCCGGTCTACATTGTTTTTTTTGCTGCGGATTCTTAAGTGGTAGGTGTCCTTGTTATAGGCATACGCCCATCGCCCCTGCGTTGAATGATAGAGACATTCCAGCTCGATGGAGGCGCCGGATGCGCTTAAGGACACTGCTTGTCTGCTGGGAGCCATATGAAATTCCTCCTGGGATACGTATTGTGGATGGATATTATGAGGTATGAGCTTTAGTTAATACCCTGGGACCGGAGGTTTCAAACAGCAGATATTTCACCAGGCAGCAGTCAAAATAGGGTGCCCTGCACCGGCTCCGGCCCGGCTCTGCGGATCAGCTCCGGGTAGTCACTCCGAGCATTGCCCACGGCTGGGGAGACGGGATAAGCCATCATCTGTTCCGCATCGTAAGGCCGCAGCAGCTTCATCAGGTCGGGAATATTCCGGTTGCTGCGCTCCAGCCACTGCGCTTCCCCGTCTGCATCCAGAATGACCGGCATCCGGTCATGGATGTCTTTCATGAGAGTGTTCGGAGCGGTGGTGATGATCGTGCAGGTGGAGATTCTGCCGCCGTCCGGACTGGTCCAGATATCATACAGTGCAGCCATGGAGAACAGCTTACCGTCCCGCATCGTGATCCGCATCGGCTGCTTGCCGCCTTCCAGGGTCTTCCAGTCATAGAAGCCGTCTGCGGGAATCACACAGCGGCGGGAGGCCACCAGCCCTTTGAATGAAGCCTTCTCCAGCAGCGTTTCACTGCGTGCATTGATTAGCTTGGCAGCGTTCTTGTCCTCCTTGGACCAGGAAGGGAGCAGCCCCCAGCGGAGTTCTCCAAGCTTATTCTGTGTGCCGTCATGAATAACCGCAGCAATATGCTGCATCGGAGCCGCGTTATACCTTGGCGCATATTGGATGAGCGGATGCTCGCGGATGAAATACTTGGCGATCAGCTCCTCCAGCGTTACCGTAATCGTATATCTTCCGCACATTTTATCTATGCCTCCCTGGGTAGTTAACGGTTTACAGACCGAACAGCTTATCTTAGCATTATATTAGAATTATATAAGATGAGACTGAAGATTGCGAAAGGGGACGGCAGCACATGATTATCGTAAGCTCCTGCCTGGCAGGAATGAAGGTCAGATATAATGGAACCGATTGTCTGGAGCAGGGCATCCGGCAATTGCTGGACAGCCGGCAGGCGGTTGCAGTATGCCCCGAGCTGCTAGGCGGCTTCTCTACCCCGAGAGAACCGGCAGAGATTATAGGCGGCAGCGGCAGAGATGTGCTGGAGGGGCAGGCCCGGGTGGTTGACAGAACAGGGAATGATGTAACCGCAATGTATATAGAAGGCGCGCATGCCGCGCTGGAGCAGGCACGCAGCTTAGCTGCCACGCTTGTTGTCCTTAAGGAGAACAGCCCTTCCTGCGGCAGCTCAAGGATCTATAACGGAGAATTTGCGGGCGGGAAAATCCCCGGAGAAGGGGTGACCACAGCCCTCTTGCGGCTGCATGGTATTGAAGTGATCTCCGAGGAGCAGTTTGCCGCGCGGTTGCCGGAATTAGAGGGCTGATCGGGAGCGCCAACCATGGACAAATGTTACAATATTGTGTTTATTAACAGGTGGTAAAACAGGCAGTTCAGCAGTATAATCTAGTAGTCCTGTAAGTGGAAACGGCATTGCCGTCCTTTCAGGGACGGTACCGTTTCAGCGAGAAATAGAAGGATAAATTATCGTGTGAAACAAATAAATTCTTATATTTTAAGAAAATCCTGAATTTCAAGAAGTGGAGAATTTCGTTATGAAACCCATTTATTTGGACCACGCCGCCTCAACACCGGTTCATCCGGAGGTGGCAGCGGTTATGTATCATATGCTGTTGAACGAGTACGGCAATGCGTCCAGTGTGCACCAGTTCGGACGGTCTGCCAAGAGAATTATAAATGGGGCGCGCGATAGAATCGCGGGCTTTTTGGGCTGTTCCCCTGAGGAGTGGGTGTTCACAAGCGGCGGCACGGAGAGCGATAATCTCGCCCTGTTCGGGGCGGCCTATGCTTCTGCTTCCAAGGGTAGACATATCATTACTACAGCGGTTGAGCATCATGCAGTGCTGCATACCTGCGCGGAACTGGAAGGGCAGGGCTTCGAGGTCACCTATCTTCCTGTCGATTCTACCGGCCGTGTCTCTTTGGAGGATGTAGAATCGGCTCTGCGCGAGGATACAGTACTGATTAGCATAATGTATGTGAATAATGAAGTGGGAACTGTACAGCCTATAGAAGAGATTGGCAAATTAGCGGCCGAACGGGGTGTGCTTGTGCATGTAGATGCTGTACAAGCTCTGGGAACGCTGCCCCTGGTGCTCCGCGATCTGCCGGTAGACTATATGAGCTTCTCGGCCCACAAGATCGGAGGTCCTCAGGGGATTGGAGGCTTGTACGTCCGGCGGGGGGCGCCGCTTATGCCAAGACAGCATGGCGGACTTCAGGAGCGTGGCCGGCGGGCGGGCACGGAGAGTCTGGCTCATAACGCCGGGTTCGCCAGAGCCGTTGAACTGGTTGTACAAGGGCTGCCGGGTCATCATGAGCAGGCTCTGGAGCTCCGCAGAACACTGCTGGAAGAGCTGGACAAGCAGGTCGGAGCAGAGAGATATGTCGTCAACGGAAATGAACAGCATACGGTGCCTGGAATTCTGAATATCAGCTTCCCCGGGGCCAAGACAGATGTGCTGCTGATGAACCTGGACATGGAACGGATTGCGGCAGCCAGCGGCTCAGCCTGTACATCAGGATCTCTGGAAATCTCGCATGTTCTGCAGGCGATGAAGCTTCCGGAAGAACTTTTGAACTCTGCGATTCGCTTTAGTACAGGTTTGGGTAATACTAATGAAGAAATGCAGGTTGTGGCCCAGAAAGTTGGAACCGTTTTGAACCGGCTGCGTACAAAAGACTAGGTTTTCGTGCAGTCTGGCAGACGTTCGGGAGGTCTTTGGCCCATGGGACCCGTATGCAATACTTAAGGTGAGGGGACTTTGGATACCATGAAGCTTCAAGATATGATTGGCCTCACTGTATATGAAGTTGAAGAAGGTACGGAAGTCGGTGAAATAATCGACATTGGACTGGATTCAAACTGGAATATTACGGGTATTGAACTGGAAAGTAAATCTTTTTTTGGAAGACTTGTGAAAGTTGTGGCATGGGATAATATTGCCGCTTATGGCGAAGATGCTGTCATGATCCGCAATAAAGAGTCGATTGTTAAGGTTGACGCTGACCATATATCCTACACTTTCCTCTTGGGAAAGAACAAATTGAAGGACAGGCAGGTGCTTACAGCATCGGGAACGGTGCTTGGGCGAATATCGGATGTTTATTTTGACCAAAAGTTGGGAAACACAATAGTAGCGCTGGAAATCAGTGACGGGCTTGTAACTGATTTGATCGAAGGCCGCAAATGGCTGCCTTGTTCTGAAGAGATGACTATCGGAGAGGATTCTGTACTGGTTCCCGCGATGAGTGAAGAACGGCTCCAAAATGCCATTAATATTGTTAACGGATAGGTGGAATGTATTATATGAAGTGTCCAAACTGCAACTCCAAGGATATCGGCAAGATCGGCTCCCACCAGTTCTATTGCTGGGGCTGTTTCATCGAACTAACGGTCAACGGCGAGAAAATGTCGGTGTATCAGGTTGAAGAGGATGGCACGCTCAGCTCGCTTGACGATCTGTTCTCGGGTGAAGAGGTTGCACAGGATTTCCCGCAAATCCACGCCTCCTCTTGAGCATTGCCTGATTCATAACCGGCTAACAGTTACATAGATTCGCCGTGCCCAAATACCGGGCGGCTCTTGAAGCCGCCTGGTATTTGGGCTTTTTTGAAATATAAGAATTTATATGTTTTACGCTATAAACTATCCTTCTATTTCTCGCTGAAACGGTGTGAATAAGGAGGCGAAGTTGAATCTATGTGAAAAAAAGAACATATTGAGCGGGCGAACGGATGTGTGGGCCGGATGTATGTAGAAAACCGACTACAAAGGGCAGGTGTGGGGTCGTGCGGGCTGAATGTAATCGAAAAACCGATTACATTTCGCCAAGTGAGGTCGTGCGAGCTGGATGTAATCGAAAAACCGATTACATTTCGCCAAGTGAGGTCGTGCGGGCTGAATGTAATCGAAAAACCGATTACATTTCGCCAAGTGAGGTCGTGCGGGCTGGATGTAATCGAAAAACCGATTACATTGGACTGGCGCGAGCGGCGTTTACAGGGAGCTCCGGACAAAGTTGCATCTTTGTTATACGGGCTAAGGAATTGGTATGTCGTCTCCGGGACACGGACCCTATACTGAAATCGACTGGCACGGGGCCAGAATTCAACAAGGTTCTACACGAGGGGGAATGTTCAGATGTACCGCAAAGGAATATCGAAGCTTCTGATTGCCGGATTGCTGCTGTCAGGAATTCAGCTTCCGGGAACTACAGGAATAGCGCAGGCAGATAACGGGAAAGACGCAGACAGGCTGTCTGCAAGTACAGGACAGGCAGATGCAGCCCGGGCGGCAGGGTTCACCGATATGAAACAGCACTGGGCGTCGGCTGCAGTGAACAGGCTGTCAGCCGCAGGAATTCTGCAAGGGGACGAGGCAGGACAATTCAGACCGGGACAAGCGGTCTCACGGGCAGAGATGGCCGCCATCATCAGCCGCGTGTTCCGTTATTCGGATTCGGGCAGCACTGTATTCAGTGATGTAAGCGCTTCTTCCTGGTATGGCAAGGATGTAAGCCGCGTGAATGCCGCAGGCGTTATTCAAGGCTACGCGGACGGCCGGTTCCAGCCGGGATCGGCGGTCACCCGCCAGGAAGCTGTAACCATGCTGAGCCGGGCATTCACGCTGGAGGCGGGCTCCCTGGGTGCGCTGGCTGCACAGTCAGATGCGGCAGTGGTCAGCGGCTATGCCCGGGAAGCCGTGAGTGCGATGCTGGACGCCGGTTACCTGCGCGGCGATGCGGACGGCAAGCTGAATCCCAAGGCGCAGATGACCCGGGCCGAGCTGGCCGAGCTGCTGAGCCGGATGGTCGGGTGGATCAGCTCAGGCGAGGGAAGCCAGAAGCTTGGAGCCGTGTCCGGCAATGTGATTGTCAACCGGGCGAATGTGCAGCTCGAAGGCGGCCCGGTCAGCGGCAATCTCTACGTCACAGCCGGAGCAGGGGAAGGGGAAGTCTCGTTCTCGGGCATTAAGGTGCAGGGAACGGCACATATCTCAGGAGGCGGTGACCATTCGGTGGTGTTCCGCCAATCTACCCTGGGACAGATCAAGCTGAATAAGCTTACCACCCTGGTAAGGATGGTACTGGAGGATGGCAGCACCGCAGCGCGCATTGAATTGCTTAAGCCGGCGAAGGTGGAGATCGGAGCGGGCTCACGCGCAGAGACTGTACTCATTAGCGCAGGCGCTGCAGGATCAGAGATCGTGAGCCGGGGTCAGATCGGCCGGCTTGAGAACCAGGGGGAGCGTGTGCTGCTCAACGGCCAGGTACTCAAGTCCGGGGAGACGCTTCGGGACTTGTCCGGCACGGGAGCTACAGCGCAGGCAAGTGCCAAGGCTACCACTGCCCCGGCCCAAGCGGGCGGCGGAAGTGCAGGCGGTGTTGTCACACCAGCGCCAAGCTCAACACCTTCACCAGCGACGCCGTTGCCGACAGCGGCACCTGCTGTCACGCCAACCCCAACGCCGGCCCCGACTCCGCCAACCCAGAACAATCCATGGGAGCTGGTGTGGAATGACGAATTCGACGGCCAGGCCATTGATGAGGGCAAATGGAATGTACAGGATACCGGCACGGTGTACAATAACGAGCTGGAATATTATCACCCGGACAATGCTTCGCTTACGACAGAGAGCGGGCAGAGCGTACTGGAGCTGGAAGCCCGGAAGCAGGCTCACGGCGGGAAAAATTATACTTCAGCCAAGCTGACCTCGAAGATGAAGGGCGACTGGACCTACGGCAAATTTACCGTGCGGGCCAAGCTGCCGGTTCAGCAGGGCATGTGGCCAGCCATCTGGATGATGCCAACCGATGACGAGACGCAGTATGGACCTTGGCCGGGAAGCGGCGAGATGGACATTATGGAATTGACGGGACCGGTTGCCGGCAAGGCAGAGGCGGATCTCTATCCAAGAACGGTCCATGGCTCGATTCACTACGACATTCCGCACGCATCCCAGACCAAAACCTATGTACTGCCGGAGGGCCAGACCTTCGCGGATGATTATCACGACTTCACGCTGGAATGGCTTCCGGGCCTGATCCGGTATTATGTGGACGATGAAATGTATTTTGAAACCAAAGACTGGGGAACGATGGCCAAAGGCCAGCCGGATTACTATACGTACCCTGCTCCGTTTGACCGGCCGTTCTATATGATTCTGAATCTGGCCGTGGGCGGCGATTGGCCGGGTGATCCGAAGGCCGACTTCAAGTCAGATAAGATGTATGTGGACTATGTAAGGGTCTACAAGTACAAGAACCTGGACCAATGGCCGGACGTAACAGGCAAGCGGCCGATCGATCCGGGGCACTCGGCCCCGCAGCGTCCTGCCCTGGCAGACGGGAATCAGATCTACAACGGGGACTTCAAGGGTACTGTAGCAGCCCAGGGTCAGCCGGAATATTGGGAATTAATTGAGAATGAAGGCGGGAGCGGAACAGCCTCCGTCATTGATGATCAGGATAAGAGCAAGGCGGTGAAGGTTGCCGTCCATGAGGCCGGCAAACAGAATTATTCCATTCAGCTTGCGCAGAAGCCGCTGCTGCTGGAGCGGGGCAAAGCCTATAAGGTAACCTTCGATGCCAAAGCGGATGCAGCCCGGCCGCTGATGAGCAAGCTGACCGAATTCGGCGGCGGATGGACGGCTTACTCCGGGGAACGCAATTTCCAGCTTACACCGGACTGGCAGCCGTATGAGTACAGCTTCACAATGGCTAAGGCTTCGGACAATAATGCCCGCTTTGAATTCAATCTGGGTCTGAACAACATTTCCGCCTACTTCGCGAATGTAAGAGTGGTAGAGACAGAAGCACCGCCGGTAGTACGCACCCCGCTTGCTGACGGCAACCTGATCTATAACGGAGGCTTCGATCTGGGAGAAGCGCGGCTCGGATATTGGAGCTTTGCCGTTAGGCAGGGCTCGGAAGCAGCGGCGAAGGCTAGTGTAACCAATACACTTGCCCTGCCGATGATGAAGCGGGAATTCCGGGCGGACGTGCAGAAGGCCGGAGGATCGCCGGAGGATGTGACCCTGACCCAGGCAGGAATTCCTGTGTCGGCGGCAGCCGTCTACCAGCTTGCCTTCGATGCGAGATCGGCCGAGGCGCAGCCGCTTGGCATTAAGCTGGCAAGCAGCGGTGGACAGACGGTCTATCCTGACGGAACCACCTTCACGTTGACACCGGAGTGGAAGAGCTATACAGCAGAAATTGAGCTGTCCGGCGGGTCCGGCACGGAAGCTGCATTATCGTTCCTTCTGGGCGCGGCTGCGGGACAGACCGAGCTTGACAATGTGTGTCTGGTACGGATGACCGATCCGCCAGTGCTCACTAACTACCTGCATCTGCGCGGAGACCAGTTCTGGAGAGCCTCAGGAACCGGCCTGATTCCGAGCGGCGAAGGCGGCAAGGATATTACGGACATAGATAAGGGCGACTATGTGGAATACAAAGTGGTACTGCCACAGGCAGGCAGCATTGTTCCGGTAACCCGTGTATCCAGTGTGCGCGCGGATTCGGAGCTTACCCTGTCCGTATTGGATGCCGGCAAGCAGAATGTGGTGACGGAATCTGTCTACAGCACGGCAGTAGGCGATACCGGAGGGCTTCAGTCCTACCGGGCGATCGTTGGAGCACCACTGGAGTTGCCTGCGGGAAGCTATTACATCCGTCTTGGCGGCAGCGGCTACAATCTGGCCTGGCTGGATCTGTCCCGCGAGCTGGTGGTGAACGGCAGCTTCAAGGACGCTTCCACCGACAACTGGACGCTATACAAGAAGGACTGGGATGACAATGACCCGGGGAAGAGCACTGTAATGAAGGCTGTGTATGGAGAACTGCAGGTTAGCCTCGGCGGAACTGGAACGGAGGCTTGGCATGCACAGGTGAAGCAAGCGGGCATCCCGGTAGAGCAGGGCAAGAAATATCTGCTGCGCTTCGATGCGGATGCTTCGGTAGGCCGGGATATTAAAGCGCTGGTTCAGCATGACGGGACTGACGATGGCAACTGGACTCCTTATCTGGAACAGGAGCTGAGACTCAGCCAAGACGGCGGACACTATGAATATCTGTTCACTGCCCCGGCAACGGATCCCGCAGCGGTGCTCCAGTTCAGTCTGGGCAAGATCACCGAAGAGCTGGGAGCGCATACGGTCAACCTGAGCCATATCTCCTTGCTTCAGGTAAGCCCGGTGCTGGATGGTGAGGCTTACGGGGAGAATCTGATTCCAAACGGAGATTTCTCAGAGCCGCTTAAGGGCTGGAGCAGCTACTCCTCCGACAACGGGGAGTTAGCCATTGACAATGTGGATGGAGCGCTGCAGATCAAGGTGGGCTCCACCGGCACGAACACCTGGGACCGGCAAGTCTTTTATGAGGGAGTCGCTTACAACGAAGGCAATCATTATACACTTACCTTCAAGGCCAAGGCATCGGCTGAACGCAAAATGAATATCAGCATCGGCTGGCTGGATGTAGCAGACAATTACAACTGGCACGGGTATACGAGCAAAATTGTTGATCTGGGCAGTGAATATCAGGAATATACCGTAGAATTCGATGTTGCCGGAGGCAGCACCTCCATCGGCCGCATTTCCTTCGAGCTGGGGGATATCAAGGATGGCGGCACCGGGCATCTGACGGTGGACGTGGATGATATTGTGCTCACGAATAACGGGACAGCAGCTGCACCTTAAGCACCTTGAACATGCTTTGGATTTTGTTATTCAGGCTTACGATTTGGTATTTAGACTGGCCGCATACACTTCTATAATCATTACATGGAGAACGGGCAACCGTTCTTCATGCTTGTCCAGAACCTTCCCCAATTCTTCGGCCCAATGAGTATACATAACAGGGAATGAGTATCATCCAATAGAAAATAGGAAAAGAGGAGAACCATTCATGATGCTGAAATTCAATACCGCAAGAGCAGCGGCTGCTTCGCCTGAGGATATTCTGAGACAGGCATTCGCAGACCGGATAGACGCAGCCGGCCAGCTAAGCGCCGTCTTCACGGATTCCCAGTGCATCGGAGCTGTTGGCGTAGCGGGCCTTCCGCTTCGGCTGCCTGCCATTCAGGAGCTGCTTAAGCTCCCGGAGGTGGCAGCGCTGCTGCCGAAGGAGACTGGCGCATCGGCGCTGTTCACCGTGAATGATACAGGTACGGAGCTATCCCTGCATATCCGCCATGCCGGAAGACAGGAACAGGCAATAGCTATACCGGAGGCGGCTGCAAGCGCGGCACTGGCGCAGCTTCAGGCTGCACCGGGCTGGGCTGGTGCCCTTAACGCTGAAGGCGAGCATGTGATTGACCTGCGTTCCCCCGTTCCGGGTCCGCACTTCGCGGTCAATCTGCTGCTGGGCAACCGGCTGGAGTTCCCTCATCCGCTCCAGACTACACCGAAGAGCGTGGTAGACCGCCTTGGCGGCGGCAGCTTTCGTTCCCATGCGGCTACCCAGGTGCTGGCGACCCGCTGGGATATGCGCCAGGAGGAGAACGGCTTCCCGGCCAACCGTCAATTCTATCTGTTTGAGGACGGGAAGCAGATCTTCTATTCCGCTGATCCGGGCGGAGAAGGTATTGAATCGGCGGTCTGCCGCCATTCACAGAATGTAACCATCATCACGTACCGCCTGTCTGGCGGACTTGAGATTACGCGCACCATCTTCATTCTGCCGCATGCTGAGGGTCTGCCGCTGGCGACCGAGATGCAGCGCGTTACGATTACGAACCATGGAGAGAGCAGCCGCCAGCTTCGTCTGGTGTACACGGGCATGTTCGGTTCGGCAGCACCGGGCGCTCTATTCGAGGATGTGCTGTATAGCAATGTTATTATGCAAGGCGGCGTATTGCAGGACGCTGATGGTGCCGTGGCTGCAATCAGCCCTGACTATTACCCGGAAGGCGGGCGTCATGATCTGCGCTTCCACACGATGATCATCCACGGGGAAGACGGACCGGTGCTGCCCCGCGAATATTGCGTCAGCTACAATGAGTTCGTCGGCACCGGCTCGCTTTACCGCCCATCCGGCGCGCTGAAGCTAAGCAGCATTCTGCACCGCAAGGGGCCGGGCTTCTTCGCGGTAGCGGGGGAGATTCAGGTTGCTGCCGGAGCCACGGCAGCAGTTGACCAGCTGACGGGCCTTGTCTCCGACAAGAGCGGTGCATCCTGGAGCGATACGGTACTGGAGGAAGAGGTAGGTGCGCTGATCGCCCGCTTCACAAGCCGCAGCTCGGCGGAAGAAGCCTTGGCGCAATCCCTGAAGTTCGTGCGGAATTACTCCAGGTTCCTGCAGGTATCCTCCGGGGACGCGGATTTCGACCAGTTCGTGAACCGTAATCTGCCTTTTCAGGTGCTCTACCAGAGCTTTGTCTCCCGTTCTTTCTGTCAGACCCAGAAGGGCTACCGGGAGATCGGCTTCCGTGAAATTCAGGATATGTATGCCTCGATGTATTATTTCGTCGGGATGGGCCGGGGCGGTCTCGTCAAGAGCCTGCTGAAAGAATGGACCAGCATGGTCTTCGAGCTGGGGTATGCGTATCACAATTTCTTCTGGGCCGGCAAAGAGCCGGGCAAATGGTCCGATGATGCGCTATGGCTGATCCAGGCTGTCTACCGTTATGTCATGCTGACCGGAGATTCGGAGTTCCTCGATGAGTCTTGTCCGGTAGCAGGCACGGACACAGAACGGCCGGTATTCGAGACCCTGAAGGCCATTATTGTCTATTCCGGACAGATTTCGATCGGACGCCACGGCCTGCCGCTGCTCGACTTCGCAGACTGGAACGACTGTCTGAAGCTCGATGACACCTACCTGAACGGCCCGGCCAAGGAAGCACTCTACCGGAAGCAGCTGGAGGCCGGCGGTGTCTTCGGGGATTCGCTGGAGAGTGATTATTCCGAGAGCGTCATGAACGCCTTCCTGCTGAAGGTGGCGGTCGATGAATTGTCCGCCCTGGCCGCCCGCAAAGGCGAGCAGGCGTATGCAGATGAGCTGACCGGCTTCGGAGCCAAGCTGCGTCAACGCATCCAGGAGCATGCCTGGAAGGGGGATTTCTTCGCCCGTGTGCTGTTCAACCGCTATGCGAACGGAGAATACACGTATCTCGGCGCTGCCGGGGACGGGATGTCCTCCGATCCGGCGAAGGACGGCTCGTACTTCCTGAATTCATTTAGCTGGAGCATTCTGGCGGGCTGTGCGGATGAGGATCAGATCGCGGTGATGCTGGACACCATGAAGGCGCATCTGATGACGCCTTATGGCATGAAGCTGGTTTCGCCGGTGGCGCTGGGCCGGGTATCCACGCACACGGCATCGGATGAATACTTCCCGGGTGACCGTGAGAACGGCGGCGTATTCAAGCATGCCTGTATGATGGCTGCTGCGGCTATGTTCAAGGGGGCAAAGGAAGTATCCAGCCCGGATCTGGCAGCAGAGCTCTGCCGCCTGGGTTACTGGCTGCTGGACCGGATTATGCCGTTCAAGACGATGGATGATCCGTTTGCCGTCTGCGGGAATCCGCGGTTCTGCACCCAATACAACAACAGCGAGACTGGTGAGAACATCGGTCCGATGCTTAGCGGCACCTCGACCTGGCTCACCCTCTCGCTGATGGAAGCGCTGGGTATTGAATATACGGAGCAGGGCATAGCCCTGAGTCCGGTGCTGCGGGAAGAGCAGACGGAGCTTACCTACACCTTGAAGCTTGGCAGCTCTTCCTACCGGATTCAGGTCCGTAAGCCGGAGGGCTTCCACCGCATGCAGGATGGGGCAACCCGCCTGATGCTGGACGGCCGGGTACTGGAGGACGGCCTGGTACCGGCCGTAGATGACGGCTTCGCCCATGAGGTAGAGCTTACCTTCGCAGGCTGACGGAATTACAGCGCCCGGTCACGGTATTCATGCGGGGTCATCCCCGCATATTCCTTGAAGAGCTTGATGAAATAATGGGCGTTGGAGTACCCGAGCTCCGAGGAAACTTCATAAATTTTGAGCGGCGTATGGATAAGCAGATACGCCGCTTTTTCCATCTTTACCTGACTGATGTAGTCGCTGATCCGCTTGCCGGTCTCCAGCTTGTACATTTTGGAGAGATAGACCGGATGCATCTGGACATGGTCGGCGATGGCCTGGAGGGAGACATAGTGCAGATTGCGGTTGATATACTCATGTACCTTGCGGATCAGCACGGTCCGGCTGTTCCGCCGTTCGGAATCCGTATGCTCTCTCAGCAGAAGGATAACCTCCATGGCCCACTCCCGCAGCTTGTCCGGCGTCTGAAAGGGAGCCTGCTCCAGCAGCGGATTGCCGACAATCTCGCTCAGCAGCTTGTTATTCTTGTGGGCGAAGTAATAGAAGGCCGTCTCCAAGTGCAGACGGGCTTCCTGGATATGCTCCAGTGACCGCTCGGGACTGTGGATCAGCTCCGATACGATAGCGTTCAGCTTATCTTCAATGCCCTGCCAGTTGTTCGCTTCGAACATGTGGAACAGCAGCGGAGGCTCATACAGCGGCTGGAGAATCTCCACGGGCTGGGAGCTGCTGTTATCCGTAGTATCGAGATAGATGCCGGTCTCGCTGCCGATATGCTGGCGGATGGCTGAGATGGCGGATTGATAGAGAGTGTAGACCTGATCCGGGAAGTCTCCCCAGCCGGTGGTCACCACGGACAGGCCGCCTCCCATCAGGGTACTGACATGATTCTGCAGCTGATAGGCAGCCTGGGCCACCTCATTTCCCGGATTGCCGCCGTGTTCAATATCCTCCCTGGGCTGCAGCAGGAATACAAGATAGTCATGCACATCCTTGCAGGACCAGATCAGGAACCGGTCCTGGAACAGCTCCTGGGCGATATTAATGATTGCATATTCAAACAGCAGCATGCTGTGCATATCCTGGCGGCGGAAGAATTCCTCGGGCCGGACCACGGCCAGACAGACCGGCTGTCCGGCCCTGAACGGCAGGTCGAACTGGTCCAGCCGCTCCTGAAGCTGCGGTCCGGGCAGCTTCCGTCCCTGCAGCAGCTCCCCGAGCAGGCGGTCCCGCAGAATGGGCAGATGCTCGCGGAAGGTCTGCATCGTCCGCTGGTGGGAGGACCAGGCCTCCCAGTCACTGCGCAGCTTCTCCTGCAGCTTACCGATGACGGCGATCAACTGGTCATTGGCTATCGGCTTAAGCAGATAGGCACTGGCCTGCTCCTCAATGGCCTTGCGGGCATATTCAAACTCCGCATAGCCGGTCAGCATGACCACCCGGATATGCTTCCAGCGCTTGCGGATGGCGGCAATCAGCTCGGTGCCGGACAGCTCCGGCATATTGATATCTGTGACTACAATATCGATGGGATGACGCTGGAGCAGCTCCAGCGCCTCATACCCGGAATAAGCCTTGTGGACCTGTCCGAAGCCCATCTCCGCCCAGGGAATCGAAATGGACAGATCATCGACCACATAGGGTTCATCGTCAACCAATAGAATTTGGTGCATCAGGTTCCTCTTTCTTCTCCATACGGAGAGTTGTTATTAGACCGCCTTCCGGTGAAGGGGCAATCATCAGGCCGGAAGCCTCGCCGTAATGTAATTTGAGACGCTGCTGGACATTCCATAGCCCGCAGCCTCCATCCTCACGCGTAGTTTCGTTGATACGCGCCTGAAGTGCGGCAATGGCTTCCTCTGTCATCCCGGCGCCGTTGTCCTCGACGGTAATGAGAATGGCTTCCTCGGTATGGCGGCCGGTGATCCGGATGGAGCCGGGGCCGATTTTTCGCTCAATGCCATGAATGATACTATTCTCTACTAGCGGCTGAATCAGCAGCCGGGGAATGTGCAGGTCCAGCAGCTCGCTCTCCATATCCATCTCGTAGCAGATACGCTGCTTCCGCAGGTTCTGGATCTTCAGGTAATTCTCCAGCAGCTTCAGCTCATCCTGAAGGGTGGTGAGGGAATGATCGACTCTGGTGATATAGCGGTAATATTCGCCTAAGCTGAGTGCCATCGCCTCCACGGACTCGGTATCTCCTATGGCGGCCTTGCTCTTGATGAAGAACAGGCAGTTGTACAGGAAATGCGGATTGATCTGTGATTGAAGCTGCTTCAGATGGGCATCCTTGGCCCGGAGCTGCTCCAGATAGACCTGCTCGATCAGCGACTGAATTTTCTCGGCCATGTCATTAAATTCTTCATTAAGCAGCGTGAACTCCGGGTTGGTCCGGGTATGGATACGGGTAGACCAGCGCCCTTCCTTCATCCGGTTGAGCGAACGCAGCAGAAGGCTCACCGGACGCTGCACCTGGCGGTAGAGCTGCAAGGAGAAAAGCAGGCTCATCACCAGCAGGATAGCCGATCCTGTCAGGAAGGAAGAGCGGCTGCTGCGGATCGGCTCAAGGATCTCCTTCAGCGGTGAATAATGCACGACCTGCCAGTTGATGGCCGAGGAGGGCACCGAGCTGACCAGGAAGCTGCCCTGCTTAAGATCGAAGATGTCGGAGGTACTCTTCCCGGCCGTGATATTCAGTGCCGCGGTGACCTGCTCCGCCATCTGCCGGTCCGAACTCCGCGAGAGGATGACGCCGAATGACGGATGGTACAGGAAGGTGTCCCCCGTGTTCTGCGACTGGTAGGCATCGAACATCCGTTCAATATTGGAGACCGGTAAATACATGGACATCAGCAGCTGCGCCTCGCGCGGCCGGCTTGTTGCCTGGGCAGGGTCCGATAAGAGCAGCCGGAAGCCTGCCTCCGCACCGGCCCTATCCTCCGAGATATACTCCCAGCCCGCCGGGAGCGGCTTGTGCAGGACAGAGACATCGAAGGACAGCGAGGAATCCGAGCCCAAGGTCTCCCCGCTGAAGGGCTTGTACAAGACAATCCGGTTCTCCCACGTACTGGAGCTGGTCTGGAGGGACAGCTTCTCAAGCACCGTCATAATCGTCTGGGCGGGATCAATAAGATGGCCCAGCTGCGTAATCTGCTCATAATCGCGGATGGTGGGGTCTCGCTGCAGGGCATACATGCTGCCCGCCAGCTGGTTGATGTTGTTATCCATCTGCTGGGTCAGAAATTCCAGATGATTCAGGTCGGTGGTTTTGATCTGACTTGTAATGACTCCGACATCCTTACGGTAGGATGATCCGTAGAATAAGAGTGTGGCGGCAATCAGCGAGAGCAGGATTGCCAACATTTTAATGAACAGGTTGGGACGCCATGCCACCATAAAGATCATCCTTTGCAAGACATTTGCTGTAATATGGAGAAGTGTATCATAAGATTATGAACTCTACGAAAAGCAGGTGGTTACATGAAAGTCCGTTCACCGCTGTTCCTGCTGCTCCTGATGTTGTCGGGCTGCTCCTGGGACAGTACCGAATATAGTCAGCCGCCCGCTTCACCGCAGAGTACAGCCCCTTACTTCGATGTTAAGGAAGGCAAATATGATCCTCCGGTAGACCTGTATACCGTAGGCTCCGTGAACCCCAATCTGAACTTTATCAAAGGGGAGAGCCTGGAGCATAACGTACATACGGCCTGGGCCGAGAAGCGGCTTGGCATCCGCATCCGTTATCTCTGGACGATCTCCGGGACCTCAGAGACTTACGCCAACAAGCTGAGGCTGGAGCTGGCCAAGGGCAATATGCCCGACATCGTAACGACCAGAGATGCCGCTATTATCCAGGAGCTGATTGATTCAGGGCAATTCATGGAAGTCGGCGACCTGTTCGAGCAGCATGCGTCCGAGGTGTGGAAGAAGGCTGTTGCCGAGGATGCTTCGGCATGGAACCCCTTCATGCGCGGCGCGCACCGGTATGCCATTCCCATTATGGATTATGAATATAACTCCGATCCGCTGCTCTGGGTCCGCCAGGATTGGCTGGACAAGCTTCATCTGAAAGCCCCGCAGACCCTGGATGAGCTGGAGCAGGTCATGGATGCCTTCGTCAACCGGGACCCGGACGGCAACGGAATCAAGGATACCTACGGCCTGTCGGTCGGATTCCGCAACGGCCCCAGCACTTGGATGGGAGACAGCAGCTGGGTGTTCGGCGCCTACGGTACGGTTCCTGAGCAGTGGAACCGCCGGAGTGACGGCACTCTGGAATACGGCTCCATCCAGCCCGGGGCAAGGAAGGCTGTCCATCTCATGAAGCAATGGGTACAGCGCGGTTATCTGAGCGCTGACAGCGCTTGGCTGGACGAAGAGGGAGCAGCGAACCAGTTCATCTCCGGCAAGGCAGGCATCATTGCCGGACCCTACTGGATGCGCGGCTGGCCGCTGTCCTCCCTGACCAATAGTGACGCTGAGGCGCACATCCGGGCAATTGCCATCCCTTCGGGGCCAGGTGGGCTCACCATGAGAAGAGGGGCCCTGCCTGTCAATGGTGCCATTCTGATTAATAAGCAGATGAAGCACCCTGAAATCTTTTTTACGTATCAGAATTATTTGTTCGATTCATACGCTACCTCGACCGGCGAGTTCGCCCATGGCCTTGCGGAGGGCTATGACTGGTCCATGGCGGGCGGCCAGCCGAGCGCCCAATCTTCGGCGCTGCCGCTGGGCGGCATCCGGGTAGCCTCGTACACGCTAACCTTCGACGGGGCCCGGATTCCCTCCGGGGTCATCCGGGAGATTCCGAAGGACATTGCCCCTGTGCTGCTGGGCCAGAAGGAGGCTTCCCGCAAGGAGCAGTTCACGGGACCTCCGACAGCGACGATGAAGCGTGACGGCGAGCTGCTGAAGAAGCTGGAGCAGAAAAGCTTCATCAAAATCATCTTCGCGGACAGCCCGCTTGAAGAATTCGACGAATTCGTGCACAAGTGGAACACCTACGGCGGACTTACCGAAACCATGGAAGTCAATGCCTGGGACCGCAGCAGCCGCTAAATACCGCAGGGACAAGAAACCGCCTCTATAATAAGGCGGTTTCTTGTCGTAGATAGGCTTGGGTGCTTCTGCCTATTTGCCTAACGGCGGCCCCACCCGAATCTGTTCCTCCTGTGCTGTATTCTTGCTATATATCGTACAGAAGGACGGCAGCAGCCGCCATACCAATGTGGCGATTGGAATAACAAATATTGAAGATGGGCCGCCATGATCCGCATAGACAAAAGGACCCCGGCGGATGCCGCTTGCGCACCGCCGGGGTCCATCTCCTGCCTGCAAGTTAGTTGCCTGTGAATTTCAGCCAATCGTAATAGGCGTACAGCGGGTTTGCCCCGTTATAGGAACCGAGCCAGGAATCCACACCGATTCCGTTCCAGAGGTTCATCATGATTTTACCGGGCCGGGAGGGGATGTTGCTGGTGGCCGTATGCTTCAAGACCCCGTCTACATACCATTTAATATAACCCGGCTGCCAGTCGAAGGCGTACGTATGATAGCTCTGGGAAGCATCGAAGCCAAGATTGACAATCTGCTCATGACCGCCAACACCATTGGTGTAATAGTTGAACTGGACCTTGGTGGTGTCCTTGCCGAGGAACTCAATATCGATCTCGTCCCAAGGCGTGCCGTCTGAAGGCCCGGTGTAGGTGAAGAAGGAGGAGACAATCCCGCTGTTCTTGGCCGGCTTCATACTGACCTCGTATTTGCCGTAGCCGTACTTGTACACAGAGCGGTACTCCGCGCCGTCAAATTTATTATTGCTGGGACTGGTCAGGGCCAGACGAAGCTGTCCGCCACTGGTGAAAGAGATGTTATTCGCACGCCAGGTACAGTTGAACATGGAGCCATTCGAGTAGCCGTCTGCTTTTTGCCAGGTTGCGGGGTTGAAGTAGGTCAGTGGCTCATCAAAGACGGTGGCCGCCGAAACGGACGGAGCTCCTGTCAGCAGACCGGCAAGCAGCAGGGTCATCCCTGCACCGAATAGCTTGTGTAGCGTTCTCCTCATATACAATACCCTCCTCAATAATGTAAGCGCTTTACACTATGATTGTAGCGAACCTTGAACCCGGCCACTATACCAACCTGCGAACTAAAATAACAAAAAACCAATTTTTTGCAGAGCGGAGTATTTCATTCCCCTCCCACACATACTAATATGCATGATGATTAAGGGCTGTACACGTTCAGGAGGGAGATTATGGAGGAGTGGTTCCGCAGTAAATGGCTCCGCTGGATGATCGGCGTGCTGCTCTCACTGATTATTCTATATTTCGTCTGGCTGCTCCGTCCGATGCTGAATGGGGTATTCCTGTTTCTAAAAGCGATCCTGGCCCCGTTCCTGGCCGCCATGATTATCTCATATGTACTGAATCCGGTGGTCACTATGCTCTCCCGGAGAAAAATGCCGCGCAGCGTAGCCGTCCTGCTGATCTATGCGGTGTTTCTGACCTCGCTTGCGGTGATTCTGATCAATCTGATCCCGATGTTCATTGAACAGCTAGAGGAGCTTAACGAGCATTTGCCGGAGATGACGCTGCACGCGCAGGGGCTGATGAAGGGCATGAATTCCAGACTGATTCCGCCCGGGGTGGAGACGGGAATGAATAACTGGTTCTATCAGCTGGAGAACCGCCTGGCCGAAGGCATCTCCCACTTCCTTAATAATATCGCTTCGACCATTGGCGTGCTGTTCAACGCATTCATTGTGCCTTTTCTCGTGTTCTATATTCTGAAGGACTTCGAGGTATTCGAACGGATGGTGGTATCCTGTCTGCCCCGTTCGCGCCGCAAGTCGATTGTGATGCTGTTAAAAGACATTGATGAAGCGCTCGGCAACTATATCCGCGGGCAGTTTCTCGTCTGCATCATCATCGGCGTGCTCGCTTATATCGGCTACGCGATTATCGGCATGCCTTATGCGCTGTTGTTCGCCTGTGTTGTCGCGGTATTCAACATTATTCCTTATATGGGTCCGTTTCTGGGGGCGGCCCCGGCCATTATAATGGCCACAACCTTGTCGTGGCGCCTTGTCCTGCTGGTGGCGGTGGTGAATACCCTGTGCCAAATGCTGGAGAGCAACGTGATCTCTCCGCAGGTTGTAGGACGGAAGCTGCATCTGCATCCGCTGCTGATCATCTTCGCGCTGCTGGTCGGCGGGGAGATTGCTGGAATGATCGGACTGATTCTGGCCGTTCCTTTCTTCGCTGCCGCCAAGGTGGTCATTCAGCATATCATCGGCTATTATATCCGCAGAAGGCCGGCATAAAGCAGCCTTAATTCATCCCGACACACGCAGGAACAGGGGGACCTGCGGCTACTTCGGGTGAAAGGATTGACGGTACATGTATCTTTTGGTTATAATGTGGTGAATATTACGATAAGAAGAGTCATTCATAGCAGTGCGATGAAGAGGAGTATTAATTCGTGAGACCGTTATTGCAGAGAGCCGGCACCCCAGGTGCGAGCCGGTTAACGGACCGCAGTGAACTCACCTCCGAGTAATGGCGCGAGCCGCAGGTTCCTTAGAGGGACCGGCGAGTGAACCGCCGTCGCCTCACCCCCGATACAGGGTGTCAAAGTGAGTGCCGGACAAAGAATGTCCGCCGCTAACTAGGGTGGTACCACGGGAATTCATACCTCTCGTCCCTAGCGATTATACGCTAGGGATGGGAGGTTTTTTTGCGGTTGGCCCGGGGGAACGGCGAAACGGAAGCGGGTCTGCCGGCCCGGCAAAGCATGGCCGATGGCCTTGCCGTGGCTTTTACGGCCCGGCGAATCATGGGCGGCTCTTGGGCTTTGCTGTTGCACTGGGCAAGTGAATTGGTTATTACAGATTTTATGTAAATATAAAGGAACGGAAAGAAATTTTGGAGCTGTAGCAACGTTAGTGGCCGCCTTTATACTCGGATTTCTACCTTGAAGCTTATAATTCAGAAATCCGAGTATAACAGCGGGCGGAAGCCCAAAACTTTCTGCAGTGACCCTTATTTACAGTATTTTTTTACAATAGAGTTACCTAATACAGCAACACTCCAAGGAGGAGCACAAGATGAGCGACAATATTGGATACCGCGCCCAGACCATCGAGCCGAAATGGCAGAAATTCTGGGACGAGAACAAGACCTTTAAGACAAGTGAAGAATCAGGCAAGCCGAAATTCTACGCCCTGGATATGTTCCCGTATCCTTCCGGCGCAGGGCTGCACGTAGGCCATCCGGAAGGCTATACCGCCACCGACATCGTGTCCCGCTTCAAACGGATGCGCGGCTACAACGTGCTGCACCCGATGGGCTGGGATGCCTTCGGACTTCCGGCAGAGCAGTATGCAATGGATACCGGCCAGCACCCGCGTGACATTACCTTCAAGAACATTGACAATTTCCGCCGCCAGATCAAGTCGCTGGGCTTCTCCTACGACTGGGACCGTGAGATCAGTACGACAGATCCGGGGTACTACAAGTGGACGCAGTGGATTTTCATCCAGCTGTACAACCGTGGACTGGCTTATGTGGCCGAAGTATCGGTGAACTGGTGCGAGGCGCTGGGAACCGTTCTGGCGAATGAAGAAGTCATCGACGGCAAAAGCGAGCGCGGCGGCCATCCCGTGGTCCGCAGACCGATGCGCCAGTGGATTCTGAAGATTACCGAATACGCCGACCGCCTGCTGGAGGATCTGGAGGAGCTGGACTGGGAAGAGAGCATCAAGGATATGCAGCGCAACTGGATCGGCAAATCGACCGGTGCTGAGGTGACCTTTGCGATTGAGGGGCATGAGGCTGTGCTTGAAGTGTTCACTACCCGTCCCGATACCCTGTTCGGAGCAAGCTATTGCGTACTGGCACCGGAGCATAAGCTGGTGGATGCCATCACTACGGATGAGCAGAAGGCAGCCGTTGCCGAATACCGCGACAAGGCTTCCCGCAAGAGCGATCTGGAACGCACGGATCTGGCTAAGGAGAAAAGCGGTGTATTCACCGGCGCGTATGCAATTAATCCGGTGAACGGTGCGCAGGTGCCGATCTGGATTGCCGACTACGTGCTGGCCGGCTACGGAACCGGAGCAATTATGGCCGTTCCGGGCCATGATGCCCGCGACTGGGAATTCGCCAAGCAGTTCGGCCTGAACATCATCGAAGTGGTGCAGGGCGGCAATATCGAAGAAGAAGCCTACTCCGGCGACGGTCCGCATGTCAATTCGGGATTCCTCGACGGTCTGTCCAATACTGAAGCGATGGCTCAGATGATCGCTTGGCTGGAAGAGAAGGGCAGCGGTAAGGGCAAAGTAACCTACCGCCTGCGGGACTGGCTGTTCAGCCGCCAGCGTTACTGGGGCGAGCCGATTCCGATTCTGCACCTGGAAGACGGCACGATGAAGACGGTGCCTGTGGATCAGCTGCCGCTGGTTCTGCCGGATGTGGATGCTATCAAGCCTTCGGGCACCGGGGAATCTCCGCTGGCGAATGTGACCGAGTGGGTCGAGACGGTTGATCCCGAGACCGGCATGAAAGCCCGCCGCGAGACCAACACCATGCCGCAATGGGCCGGCAGCTGCTGGTACTACCTGCGTTATATCGATCCGCACAACGATCAGGAGCTGTGTTCACCGGAGAAGCAGAAGGAATGGCTGCCGGTTGACCTGTACATCGGCGGAGCCGAGCATGCGGTGCTTCACCTGCTGTATGCCCGCTTCTGGCACAAGGTACTCTATGATATCGGCGTAGTCGATACCAAGGAGCCGTTCCACAAGCTGGTCAACCAGGGAATGATCCTGGGGAACAACAACGAGAAGATGAGTAAATCGCGCGGTAATGTCATTAACCCGGATGAGATCGTGGAAGCTTACGGGGCAGATACCCTGCGCGTCTATGAGATGTTCATGGGGCCGCTGGAGGCCACCAAGCCTTGGAACGAGAAGGGTGTCGAAGGCATTCATCGCTTCCTCTCCCGCGTATGGCGCCTGTTCGTGAATGAAGACGGCAGCCTCAGCGCGAAGATTACAGAGGGCGGGGGTACGGATGAATTCAAACGCACCTGGCACAAGACACTGAAGAAGGTCACGGAGGATTTCGAGCTGCTGCGCTTCAATACGGCGATCAGCCAGCTGATGATCTTCATCAATGATGCCTACAAGCAGGAGAGCCTGTCCAAGGAAGCAGCTGAACATTTCGTGCAGATGCTGTCCCCGCTGGCACCGCATATTGCCGAAGAGCTGTGGGAGCTGCTTGGACATGAAGGAAGCATCAGCTATGTCGCCTGGCCGGCCTATGATGAAGCCTTGACCGTAGATGCTGAGGTTGAGATTGTAGTGCAGGTCAATGGTAAAATCGTCCAGCGCGCACTGATTCCGGCGGATATGGGCCAGCAGGAAATGCAGGACCACGCCCTGGCCCTGCCGAATGTGAAGGCGGCCGTCGAAGGCAAAACCGTACGCAAAATCATTGCCGTTCCCGGCAAGCTGGTAAATATCGTAGTGGGTTAAGCGAAGAACGCAATTCTGCCCGCAGCAACGGAGGTTTCCGTGCTGCGGGCTTTCTTGGTTTCGGGCGGCCTGTGAAGCGTGACGACTGCCAGAATGGGAAGGGACAGGGCCAAGGCAGGGGGCAGGATGGCTTAACGGTCTAAGCGGCTCTGGGCGATGCTGCCGAGGCCGAACAGCTCGTCGAGCTTTTCCACATCCTCATCATACTTGTCGTGTGTGGTGGTGATCAGGCGTTCAAACACCCCTTCAAGACTCGTCTGCAGATGGTTCAGCGCTTGCGCGGTAATGCCTCCACGGACGGCTACCCGTTCCTGCAGCTCCTGCGGAGTAAACGAGCCTTCGGTCAACAGCTTGCCCGTACCCAGCAGCATCTCACCCGCCAGCCGGGTGACCAGGGCTTCATCGATGCCGGTTGCTTCTACAGCCGCTTCAATCCACCGCTCCAGGAAATAGCTCAGAAAGGCCGGACCGCAGCTGGAGAAATCCGAGGCAATCCGCGTATGATTCTCAGGAATTTCCTCAGGAACACCAATGCAGGAGAATAACTGGAGCAGCAGCAGCCTGTCTTTTTTATTTAATCGGCTACCGAAGATGCACAGCGAGCTCCCGCCTCGGACGGAATGGGTGATGCTGGGAATGATTTTGGCGACCTTGGAGGGCAGGGCCGATTCCAGATGGTAGAGCTGCACAGGGCTTGTAATCGATACAACGATCTGGTCGCTGCGCAGATAAGGGGCGATCTCATCGGTTACCCGCTTGAACTGCAAAGGCTTGACACACAGGAGCACCAGGTCGCTCTCCGAGGCGGCTTCGATGTTGCCGGAGCATATCGTAATTCCGGGATGAAGCTTCTTCAGCTCCATCAGCCTGCCCGGGCTGCGGTTGCTGGCCATCACATCACATGGCTCAAGGGCTCCCGACCGAAGGAAGGTGTCGATCAGCAGACTTCCCATGCTGCCTGTTCCGATAAATCCCACTTTCATCCTGTGGTACCTCCTTTCTTATGCTGCTGGCTTACAGTGATACTCTTCGTTATATGTATGCAGGCCAGACTTGGACACATGACAGGTATTCATCGCAATTTTGAATAAAATTCCAGTTTATTGAGGGAGGACAACCTGATGGATAAAAGATTGATCATCTGCGCCATTACCGCCGCGCTGCTGGGCGGCGGTCTGGTGTGGGCCGCAGACCACAGAGCACAGGACGCCGGCATCGCCGGATGGAAGACGCTGAACGCAGGGATGGCACAGGCGTTAGGAGTGGCGGATGAAGGTGAGGCTGGCAGAGCGGCCGCCGGGGGTGATGGCGGGAGTGTGGCTGGTGCAGCGGGGAGTAGAGCGGAAGGTGGCGAGGTATCGGGTGGCGGTACGACGAGTAATGGAGTGGCTAGCGGGAGTGCGGCGGGGGACGGGGCAGTTGGCTGGAGTGTTGCAGGTGCGGCGGGTAGTGGAGAGGCAGGTGGCGAGGTAGCTGGTGGCGGTACGGCGGGTAGTGGAGTAACTGGCAACGCAGTCATGGGTGGTGCAACAGTGGACACAGGAGCTAGCGGGAGTGTGATTGGTAATGGAGTTGCTGGCGCGAATGTTGTAGGCGAGGCGGGTAGCGGAGTTATTGGCGGTGCGGCCACCGGTGATGGAACAGCTGGCGCTGGAGCGGCGAGTGCCGGGATAGCGGGTGCGGGTGCGGCGGACTCAGGAGGACCCGGAGGAGCGGCGGGAAGCGGCGGTGCAAGTGGAACGGCGGCTGCAACAGCTGGAACTGGTGGAGCCGCTGGCACTGCAGCCCCGGCAGCGGCTGACGGCCGGATCAATGTGAATACAGCCGATGCCAAAGCCCTTATGGATCTGCCGGGCATCGGGGAGAAGAAAGCACAGGCGATTATCGACTACCGCAGCAGCAAGGGAGCCTTCCGCAGCGTGAAGGAGTTGGGCAAGGTGAAGGGCATCGGCCCCAAGCTGCTGGAGAAGCTGAAGCCGCTGGTGGCATTTTAAGGCCGCCGTCCCGAATGTCTCCGTCTCCGAACAACCCGTCTGTCGGGGAAGCAGTTGGATTTCCTCCACTTAATAAATCTTAAATGCTACCTTGACGAACAGTAAGTGGATTTAGGGCATCTAATTTGTTCCGAATGCGCTGAATCAGCGATTTGTAACGAATTAAGTGTCGTTTTTCCAACTACTAGCTTACATTCGGCGCTTTTACCAGTAACAGTTGTAGTTTTTCCATTTAGCGGGCTCCATACTGAGCATGGACAGAGGCACAGTAAGCTGCAATTGCACTCTGTACATTAGATTAGACCTCAATCCGCCTGAAAACTGAATCTGCTGCACTTCGTACATTAGAATTTTGCAAAAGAGGTTCTTTGGAGACTAAATGAAAGAATCAATTGTATGAAGTGCAGAGAACGTTACTTAGGCGCTGAGAATGCTATTTCTACTGTATGAAGTGCAATCACACCCCACTCTACGGATGAGCAAATGTGGTGTAGAATTGGCGGGACGGGAGATCTAAGCGAGGGATAGGCGAAATGTAGGTTGTTGCGGGCTATCAATATCCTAGTGAAAACGCAGACAGGTATGCTACAATAATGAACAACTATTTAGAGAAAGTGGAGATTTCTGATGACTGTGGCTTACCGCAAGAACTGGGATACATACTTTATGGATATTGCCTGCATGGTCTCCACCCGTTCGCGCTGTCCCCGCCGCCATGTCGGCGCGGTGCTGGTGCAGGGGAAGAAGCTGCTGGGTACTGCCTATAACGGTGCGCCGATGGGCGTTCCTGACTGCTCGGAAGCAGGTTGTATGGTATCTGAGCAATACGAGCGTGAGATGATAGACGGTGTAGAGACAATGGTCAAGAAGCAGCGCTGCATCCGCACGATCCATGCCGAGCAGAATCTGCTGCTATTCACCGACCGGAGCGACCGGGAAGGCAGTACCGTTTATGTGACGGATGAACCCTGCTGGACCTGTGCCAATATGCTGGCGAACAGCGGAATCGTGGAGATTGTCTACCTGCGTCCTTACAAGAAAGACATGGAGAAGGTACAGGCGATGCTCTCCTCCAAAGGCATCGTGTTCCGTCAACTGGAGAACTATGAGCCGCCTAAAGAAACGATGATTTCAGTATCTGAATAAGCAGCACCTACGGATGGGCTGACGGGCTTAACATAGTTGGCTGAACGAGACGCGAAAAGAATAGTGACGGGCTTCAGGGGAAGAACCTCTGTACACGCATTTGTATGCGTATGCAGGGGTTTTTTGGCGTCCGGAGACCTGATTTGGAAGGAGAGATGAAGATGAACAGAAGGCCGCTCTTAAGCTTTACGGTCTGCTGGGTGGCGGGGAGCGCGGCAGGTTGTGTGTTCTCCGGGCGGAGCCTGCTGCTATGCCTCGCAGGGCTATTGCTGCTGCCTGTTGTCTGGGCGGTGAGCGGCGGAATACGCTGGAAGACGGCTGCTGCGTTGGTGACAGCACTAATCGTGGCGGCACTTTACTGGGAATACAGTGAGATACGTAATGTGAGTCTGCTGCCCAAGGCATTGGGGCACCCGGCAGGCGAATTGAATGAGGCATACGTAACAGCCGCAGGCGTTATTGCTTCTCCGGTGGAGCGGGACGGGGACCGGGTAGATTTTGTCGTGAAGCTGTCCGGGATCAGGCTGCATCAAGGGGAACAGGCCGCCACAGAGGGAACGGAAGGCGAAGTGAAGGCGGAAGTGAATCCGGGTGTTGCCGCAGAGACAGACGCAGAGATAGATGCAGCGGAAGCGGGAGTGAGGGATGCTGAAGGTGAACGTGTAACCGTACAGATCAGACTTCAGGAGGAAAGTGAGATCGCAGAGGCTGCATTGTGGCAACGCGGAGACAAATTGACTATTGAGGGTGAACTGATCCAGCCGCAGACAGCGCGCAACTTCGGCGGATTCGACTACCGTGCCTATCTGCTCACCCAAAAGATACACTGGCTGCTCAAAGGAACGGGAACAGCCAGTGTAAAGGTTAATCCCCAAGTCTCGTGGGAGCCGGCCACTATTTTACGATGGAATGACAAGGCCAGATCCGTGCTCGGTGCAGAAATGAGCCGCTTATTTCAGGAGCCTCATGCGGGTTATATGAAGGGCCTGGTCATCGGTATCCAAAAGGAGCTGGACCCGGAGACCTTCAGACAATTCTCGCAGCTCGGGCTCACCCATATCCTGGCCATCTCGGGGATGCATGTGGCGGTGTACGTAGGAGTGATCCTTGTTCTCCTGCGCCGCTGCCGCTTGACCAGAGAAACTGCATTAACGGTGACCCTGCTGCTTGTTCCAATCTATGTGCTGCTGTCCGGGGCGGGACCGTCTGTGATCCGCGCCGGGATCATGAGCATGATTGCCCTGCTGGCGGCAAGGCTCGGCATGCTCAAGGATGGACTCAACATTCTGGCGGCGTCCGCTCTGATGATGCTGGTCTGGAATCCTTATCTGCTGCTTAGTGTCAGCTTTCAGCTGTCTTTTCTGGTGACGGCAGGACTCATGGTGTATATACCGCTCGCTGCGCCGCTGTTCAAGCGGTTGCCGGGCTGGCTGGGCAGCAGCCTCTCCGTAACGATTATTGCTCAGCTGGTCTCGTTTCCGCTGACGGTTTATTATTTCAACCAATTCTCATTGTTGTCCGTTGCTGCCAATCTGCTGCTGGTTCCCTTCATCACTTTCTTGGTGCTGCCTTTGGGAACACTGGCACTGCTCCTTGGGCGGATCTGGAATACAGCAGCACTTTTGCTGGCACAGCTTGCAGAGATACTGAATAATATCACTTTTGCAGCAGTGGAGTGGGTGAACGGATTCACCGCCGGGGTGCTGATCTGGGCT
The DNA here is from genome assembly GCF_017874735.1 of Paenibacillus silagei. GTDB lineage: Bacteria > Bacillota > Bacilli > Paenibacillales > Paenibacillaceae > Paenibacillus_AQ > Paenibacillus_AQ silagei. Next base: position 231,348 of record NZ_JAGGLV010000005.1, on the reverse strand, counting down.
TCCCCTTCCTTTCTGTGGATTTGTCTCTACTACGGGCTACTGTACGGTCTGTTACTTGCGTTGAAGCGGAGGACTGAGGCTAGGCTTGTTCCCCAGTTCATGGATGATGAGACCCGTCCGCTGGCGGAACTGGATCTGCCGGGTAACCCTATCAACACCACCAACCAGCCAGATTTGCTATCCATTGCGAACAGCAGAAGAGCCGCGCTGGCCTTTCAAGCCTATCCGCCGACTGGAGCTACGCGCTGGAGCAATCCCGCAGCGATACTGTGCGCTATAGGCCTGACCATTCTGCTCTATAAGGGCTATAACGCTGAGGCTATACGCGACGGCTCCGGTTCCATCAGCTTCCTGGATATAGGCCAGGGGGACAGCAGTCTGATTACCACGCCAGGTGGAACGCATATCCTGGTGGACGGCGGCGGTACTGTGAGCTTCGGCAACCGGGAGGAATGGCGCATCCGCCGCAGCCCGTTCGAGGTCGGGGCGAAGACGCTGCTGCCGCTCCTGAAGCAGCGGGGTATCCACCAGCTGGACGCGGTTATTCTGACGCATGGCGATCAGGACCATGCCGGAGGGCTCCAGGCGGTGCTGGAAGGGATGCCGGTATCGGCGCTGCTGTTCAACGGAACATTAGCCGACACAGAGCCGTACACCAAGCTGATGACGACTGCGCTGGACACGGGTGTCCGGCTGTATCCGGTGCAGCAGGGCATGTCGCTCGCTCCGGACGAGGCCACGCGGCTGAACTTCCTCTGGCCGGAGCAGCGAGCGGATGGACAGATCCTGCCAGAGGAAGTGGAGGATCAGAACCACGAATCGGTGGTGTTCCGGCTGGAGATGAACGGCCGGAGCTTTCTTTTCACAGGAGATATGGATCAGGCTGCAGAGGAAGCGATCCTGCGGTCCGCAAGGCAATCCGGGATTGCGCAAGGCAAGCCCATAGATGTCTTGAAAGCCGCCCACCACGGCAGCAAAACAGCCACCAGCGCTGACTGGCTGGCCTTCTGGAAGCCCGGTGCCGCTGTGATCTCAGCCGGTGTGAACAACCTTTACGGCCATCCGCACGGTGTTGTGTTGGACCGGTTGGCTGACGCAAATACTGAGATCTACCGGACGGATCAGCAGGGGGAGATTCAGTTGAGGGTAGGCAAGGGGGGAATCAACGTACGCCATAAGCTCAATTAGTGTGTAAATAGCCTTAGAGTTTAAACTATACTTCTTTATGCTTGTTTCAACTCCCTTTAGCTATTGAGCAAGTAATTGTATCGAATAAAATTTGGAATACAAAAAACAAGCCCACTCTCCGATATTCAGGAGAGGGGCTTGCAGTCATATTAAAACTTATAAAAATTGAAGCACCGTAATAAACAAACCGCGTTGAGTTTTTAGAATGATATTTGTCCACTAACAATAACTGAACCTGCCGATAAATTAGTTATAAAGAATCTAATATGAGTTGCACCAGCATAATGGGCAAAGCATAGTTAGATGTGTCAGTAAAACTCTGTATAGTTTGTCCATTGTCAGTATTGAAATGTCCATATTGCATAGTTGTTGGACTTGTTTGATTAGTGGAAAAACTCATACTAACAAGAGTAGTGGTAGCTACCGTCCACGGCTGACCATCAGATCTGGAATAAATCATTTTTACGCCTTGTGGAATGGTGTGACTGCTTAAAGGGGTCACGCTTTGTATTGAAAAATCATTTGAAGATTTAACAGCTTTCGAATCAACGGGTAAAATATAAAAATAAATTTTTGTATTATCTTCTGTGTCTACTAGACCTGAATCAACTATTAGGGGTTCTGTGAAAGAGCCTGCATTCTTTACAATTTCATTAACTGCACTTGAAATTTTTTCTTCAGTTAATTTAACAGAGTTATCCTTTGCAAATACCATGTTTGGGAAAACCAGAATTAAAATAATCATTGAAAATAATAAAAGCTTTTTAGAATTAAACCTCAATATAATTCCTCCTTTGTAAATTAAAATTAGTGATTACTTCTGGCGTTTTGTAGTCACTCAATACATAATCATCTAATTTTTACCTAATTAATATATTACACATAATGGAACTTAATCAAAATAATAAATAAAAAAATAAATTTATGGTTCATTTTTGAGTGCATATAGGATAAAATATAATAATTAATCCTTTTTAAGGTAATGGAGAGATTTGAGTAAACCTATAAGAACTAAATATTCAAGGAGGTTAAAAATGATTAAAAAGTGGTTACTTTCATCGTTTGAAATTAACTTGAGATTTAGGAGAGTTTATTTGCTAACTACTATTGGAGTTATAGTTATTGCAATTAGTATAGTTTTTGCTTACAGAGAAAATCCAAAAAAATCCAATGTCCCATTCCTAGTAGGGCTTTCTGAGCAAGAAGCCGTAACACTATTAGAAAATCTTAATTTGCGTGTAAACATAAAAGAAGATGCCAATAATTATCTTGTAGAGAATGGAATAGTAACTGGCCAATCTCCTATTGAGAATACTCAAATTGCTAAAAATGAAATTGTAACGATAAGTGTGAAAAATAATAAATAAATTTTTATAATTGGATATGGCGGATTGCCATAACTCCTTAAGTCAACACACTAAAAGAATCACAAGAGTTTATTTAATAATCATCAGGAGGGGGTATTCGCTCTTGAATCCAGAGTACTGTCTTCTATGTACCAATCCGTTTTACCCGATTCTATTAATCTCCAGAACTCAGCACATCAATACCGTTTAGATCGGAGATATTATTTTATTTGTTTATGAGTTAGCGCTGGGATGATGAAGGCCATTGAAATAAGCTACGCTACCCCAAATAGTTTGGGTATAAGCGTAGCTTTTTGTGTTACTATTAAGCCTCTCTCAATCGTATATAATAAAACCATATGAGAGGAGTTGATCGTATCCTTATTGTTCTGGCAGGACTCCTGCTGCTGCTGCTGATTGCCCAGACTGTGTACCTGCTGAACTACCGGAGACAGGTTGGTCAGATTAGCAGCCAGCTGTCTTTTATTATGGAGCATCAATCCCGTAAGCTGGTAGCGACCCAGTTGAAGCCAAGGGAGATCGGCAGGCTGGTGCGGGAGTGCAATAACCTGTTACGCCGCCAGCAAGCGATGGGAGAACAGTTCAGCCGCAAGAACCAGGAGATGAATCTGGCGATTACCAGTCTGTCGCATGATATCCGCACGCCGCTCACTTCACTGGATGGTTACCTTCAGCTGGCGCTGCAGACAGAGGCGGAGCAGGAGAAGGGGCGGTATGTAGCGCTTGCCCAGTCGAGAATACAGCAGATTATTAAGCTGGTAGAGGAACTGTTCCTCTATACCAAGCTGCAGAATCCCGAGTATGAATTGGAGCTGCAGGCGGTTGATGTGGTGGAGGTGCTGAAGCGGAATCTGTTCACGTTCATTGATGATTTTACCCGGTCCGGGAATGAGCCTGAGCTTCGGCTGCCGGAGCGTTCTCCCCGGGTGATGGGGGATATCCATGCGCTGGAACGAATTTTTACCAATATCATCGGCAACTATTTTATCCACGGCGAAGGCCCGTTGACCGTAGAGGTTGAAGACAGGCAGGAGATGCTGTGTATACGCTTTACTAATCGGCTTAAACCAGGCAGCAGGGTGGATACGGAGAAGATCTTTACCCGCTTTTACAGAGAAGATCCATCGCGTACCCGGCATTCCTCAGGTCTTGGACTCTCGATTGTGAAGGCGCTGATGGAGAAAATGAACGGCGACGCATCAGCCAATTCCGCCAGCGGCATCTTCAGCATTGATATCGAATTCGCAAAAGCGGGAAAGGAGCACCCCCATGGGCATCCCTCTCAATAGTAACAGCAAAAGAATTCTCATCGTTGAGGATGACGAGCATATTAACGCAATTCTGCATGACGGGCTTACCGCCGCAGGCTTTCAGTGTACCCGGGCCTATTCGGGCAGTGAAGGGATGCTGAATCTGGCAGAGCAGGAGTACCACCTCATTGTCCTGGACCTGATGCTGCCCGGATTGTCCGGCGAGGCATTTATGCATCGTTTGCGTGAGGAGCTGAAGTCCCGGATTCCGGTTATTGTCCTCTCGGCAAAGGATCAGCTGGATCATAAGCTGGATCTGTTCACGCTGGGCGCTGATGATTATGTGACCAAGCCCTTTGAGCTGGAGGAGCTGATCGCCCGCATCCATGTCCATATCCAGCGGACAGCTGCCGGTGAGCAGGTGAAGGAGTTCAGGCATAAAAATCTGGTACTGGACTGCACGGCCTACAGTGTCAGAATTCATGGCAGCGTGCTCGCTCTGACCCGCCAGGAATACCGGATTGTCGAACTGTTGGTCAGGAATCCCTCACGCGTGTTCACGAAGCAGGATCTCTATGAGCTAGCCTGGGAGGAGATCTATCTGGGCGAGGACAAGACGATAACGGTACATGTCAGCAATATCCGCAATAAAATCAAAGCGCACGACAGCGAAGCCTATATCGATACGGTCTGGGGCATCGGCTTCCGGCTGAGTCCATGATGAGCTTTGAACTTTCTTAACCTTTTGTTGGCGAACTATTAGTCTTCATCCTGTTAACTTAGGGTAAGGAGGTGGCAGACATGACAGATTGCATCATTGAACTATGCGGAGTGACCAAGATGTACCGATCGAAAGCAGCGGTGAGGAATGCCAATCTCAAAATCTACAGAGGAGAGATTGTCGGCATCATCGGCAAGAACGGTGCGGGCAAATCCACGCTGCTCAAAATGATCAGCGGACACGTATATCCGACCTCGGGAGAGCTACATTTTTTCAACCGTGCGGCGGCGGGGGAGCAGTCTTTTTTCGAGCGGATGGGGGTACTGATTGAGCAGCCCGGGTTATATCCGAACATCTCGGCCTATGAGAACCTGAAGCTGCTCGCCATCGCATATGGTCTAAGTGACAGGGAGACCACGATAGAGAAATTGCTGAGGCTCGTAGGACTGGACCCTAAGAATACCGCCAAAGTCAAAAGCTATTCCATGGGTATGAAGCAGCGGCTGGGAATCGCGGTGGCCTTGCTTGGAAGTCCCGATGTGCTGATTCTGGATGAGCCGATTAACGGGCTTGATCCGCAAGGGATTGTAGAGATTAGGGAGCTCATTCTGGAGCTGAACGCAACGGGTCTGACGATTCTGATCTCCAGCCACATTCTGGAGGAGCTCTCCAAAATCGCCACCAAGTATGCCATTATCCATCAGGGGGAATTCGCCGAGGTAATCTCCAAGGAAGAATTACAGCAGCGCTGTGAGGAACGGATCGAGATTAGCGTGGAGGAAGCCCGGGAGGCTCTCCCGGTGTTGGAGCGCGAGCTGAAGATTACACAATATAAAGTGGTGGACAGCCGTACGGTGTATGTATACGACGAGCATATCCGCATCCGGCAGATCGTCCAGGAGCTGGCGCAGCATGGGATAATGGTAGATTCCATCTCAAGACATAAGCAGAGCCTGGAGCAGTATTTCCTGGAACGCACGGAAAGTGCAGGTGAACGCCATGATTAATCTGTTGCGGATGGACTTCTACCGCTTCACGCGAAACAAGATTATGTACTTGCTGCTGCTTTTGTTCTGTGCCTTTCAGATCTTCGGCATCTATATGATGAAGCAATACGCGCAGCCTGTGGAGGAAGGCGGTGTTCAGATCGGAAATTTAACGGAGATAGACTTCATCCAGTACACGATCTCACAGCCGCCTTCCTGGATGCTGATCTATATCGCCGTGTTCACGATTTATTTCTATATGAGCGAATGGAATTCCGGCTTCCACAAGAATTATATCTCCATGAGACAGGCAAGAATCCACTCCGTCTTCTCCAAAATGGCGATTCTCGCCCTATTCGTGGCAATGCTGTTCCTGACGATGTTAATTGCGGATGGGATCGGGAGAAGGATGTTCTTTGACCAGACGGATATGGGAGATCCAGGCACACTCATTATTCTGCTGGCCAGCCAATTCCTGCTGCACTGGGCGTTCTCCCTGCTTGTTCTCTGCATTGCTATGATGACTAAGAACCTGCTCATCAGCTTGAGCGCCGGCTTCGTTCTGGCCCTGAATGTGATCGGGATGGTACTGGGGGCGCTGGAGAATCAGTTCACAGGCACTCATCTGACGCAATATCTGCTGATCAACACGCTTGTGCGGGTCAAGGATCTAGGCAACATGGCTGACCTGATTCATACATTCGGAGTAGCGGTTGCAGCGATTCTAATACTAAGCTATCTTGCTGTCCGCTACAAAATCAGGGAGGATCTGAACTAGCGTCACTCGCGCCTGAGGGAATCAGATTCTTCTGCATTCCCCGGGCAGCTCCCCGCCCTGAATCCATGCCTCGACCAGCTTATTGAACAGCTCCGGCTTCGCTAGAGAGAGGCCATGTCCCATCAGGGGAATCATCACGCCCATGCAGCGGGAATTCACAGCTACAAGGTCCCGGGCGGATTGCTTCATGACAGATTTCTCACGTTCACCTACAGTAACCAGTATCTTGCCTGTGGCCTCACTGAACCCGGCTGGAATGCGGAACGACATATTCTCTTCCAGCACCCGGATCAGCGTCTTCAGCTCCATCTGCCGGCTCTCTTCAACATACCGTTCCAGGTACTCCTCGCCCAGATAGAGCGTCTTAGCCTGTAGCTTCGCGAACCATCTGTACTTAATCAGCGGAAAAGACAGTCTGACCGCCGGCCCGATCAGCTTGCTGGCGGAGGGAATGGGCCGCACTAACGCGCTGTTGATGATGGCATAATCAATCAGCTCAGGCCTCAGGCCCAGCATCTGAACCAACACCTGTGCGCCCAGCGAGAAGCCGGTGACAACGATCTTTCGCCCCTGAGCCCGCTCCTCAATGAGCAACAGAAGCTCCTCCGCACTGCTGCGGATCGTGAACTCCGTATCCTCCCGGCTGAACCCGTGCCCCGGCAGGTCCGGGACCAGACAATGATACCCGGCGAACGCCGCCACCTGCTTCTCCCACATCCACCCGCTCACACCCCCGCCATGCAGGAAGACCATCAGACAATCCCCATTTGGGTCTCCGTACTCCTGAATATGTATCGCCATCCCGTTACACCTCTTTCTTGTAAAATAGCCACTCCTACTCCTACGTCCCAGTAACAATATGGTCTCATAAGTAGAAACGGCTTTGTCTTCCTTTTCGGGACGGTACCGTTTCAGGGGAAAGTGAAGCTTGGGTTTCGATGTTTATTCAGAACCTTTGAGGGAACTGAAAAGGTGTATCACAAAAAAAGCCCCGGCAGCTTGTCCAAGCGACCGGGTGCTCTATCTATAATACAACCTCTATAAGTTGAATCAAAGAATATAACGAAAAGCAAGAAGGATCGGAGGGGGATTTTGGAACTGTAGGAGCGGTAGCGTCCGCCTTTGTATACGGATTTTTACCGCGAACAGCGGTCTAATCAGGAAATCTGTATACAACAGCGGCCGGAAGTCCAAATATCCTCCGTAGTGACGGCTGAGCTGAGAGCCAGGTTCTTAGATTCAGCTAATCTTAAAACTTAAAGTCTTCATCCCGCAAAGGCTCCACATTCATCGCCCGCACATACCCGTTCCCCTTCTTCGAGAAGAAGTCATGCTGCTTCGTGTGGGTGCTGATTCCGTTCTGGACGATCGGGTTAATCTCTTCCTCATCGAACAGCGGATCATGGCCGAGGTTCATCATCGCCTTGTTGGCATTGTAGCGCAGGAAGGTCTTCACTTCATCCACCAGACCGATCGGTGCGTAGATCTGCTCGGTGTATTGCTCCTCGTTCGCGTGGAGCAGACGAAGCAGGCCGACCAGTGTCTCGTAGACATCGCTCTGGTCTTCTTCGGACAGCTCTTCGAAAATCTCCTGGGCCAGCACGCCGACATAGACACCGTGGATGCTCTCATCACGCAGGATCAGGTCGATGATCTCGCCGCTGCAGGTCATTTTGCCTTGTCCGGCCAGATAGAGCGGGTAGAAGAAGCCGCTATAGAACAGGTAGCTCTCCAGCAGAACCGATGCGGACATCGCCAGATAGAGGTCTTTCTTGGTCTCAATCTTTTGATAATACTCCGAGATCGTCTGGGCCTTGAACTGCAGGAACGTATTGTCCTCCACCCAGCGGAAAATCCCGTCAATCTGCTCGGTGGAAGCCAGTGTGGTGAAAATGCTGCTGTATGACTTCGCATGAATCTGCTCCATCATGCCCATGAAGCCAAGGACCGCCTTGCGCTGCAAGCCGTCCACATGCTCCATAATCTGTGGCATCCCTACACCGCCCTGGATCGTATCCAGCAGGGTCAGTCCGCCCAGCACCTTCATATAAGAGTCCTTCTCGGTCTCACTCAGCGTGAGCCAGGACATTTTGTCATCGGATAATGGAATTTCGTCGTCGGTCCAGAACTGCATAATATTCTGGTTCCAGAACATCAGCGAGAAATCGTCGTCGGGACGGTTCCAGTTCACGGCTTGGATTGCGCTCATAATCGTATATTCTCCCTTTCTGTACCTGTGCCCCTCTTAGATGGAGCAGGCCAGGCATTCCTCGACAGACAATTTGTTGGTCCGGGTGTAGTACAGGGATTTCAGCCCTTTGTGCGCCGCATACAGGTAAGAGCGGGCCAGCTCACGGGTTGTAACATCACTGTTCACATGGAGAACCGTTGAGATACCCTGGTCGATATGAGGCTGAATCTCCGCAATCAGATCAATCACCTTGAACTGGTCCATCTGGTAGGCGGATTTATAATAGAACACATTGTCCGGACGCAGGTAAGGCATCGGATAGTAGGTGGTCGAGTTAGCATACGTGCGGGTCTCGATCTGCTCTACAATCGGCATGACGCTGGAGGTCGCATTCTGGATGTACGAGATGCTGGCAGTCGGTGCAATCGCCAGACGGTAAGCATGGTACAGGCCGTGCTTCATCACCTTGTCACGCAGCTCTTTCCAATCCTCTGTAGTAGGAATGTAGATGCCCGCGAACAGCTCCTGGGCTTTTGCCGTAACCGGACGGTAGTCTGTAGTTATATAACGGTCGAAATACACGCCGCTGGCATAGTCGGACTGCTCGAAGCCATAGAAGGTCTCGCCGGTCTCAGTGGCAATCTCCATACTTTTCTCAATCGAGTGATAGTTCATGGTCATGAAGAAGGTGCGTGCGAAATCACGGGCCTGCTCACTCTCATAAGCCACCTTGTTCTTGGCGAAATAGCCGTGCAGGTTCATTACACCCAGACCTACGGAGTGCATTTCCTTGTTCGCTTTAGCTACGCCCGGAGCGTTGGAGACAGTAGTCATATCGCTGACAGCCGTCAGTGCCAGCATGCCCTCATGTACCGATTCACGGATTTTGCCGTGCTCCATCACGTTCACGATGTTGAGGGAAGCCAGGTTGCAGCTGATATCGCGGCGGATCTCGTCCTGCTGACCGTAGTCGTTAATCTCTGAAGTCTCCTGCAACTGGAAAATCTCGGTGCACAGGTTGGACATCTTGATCTGGCCCACATTACGCAGGGCATGGGCGTTATTGGCATTACTCTTATTCATAATATACGGATAGCCCGATTCAAGCTGGATCATGGCGATCTTGGTCAGCATGTCGCGTGCGCTCATGGCGATTCTTTTCTTCACGCGCGGATCAGCAAGCAGGGTATCATACATGACGTCCAGATCCATGTCATCCAGGTGCGTACCGTACGCCTGATAGACTGTGTAAGGAGCGAACACATGCAGCGGCTGATTATCCTGCGCGAGCTTGTAGAAGCGGTTAGGCACGATCAGGCCGATAGACAACGTCTTCAGGCGTGTCCGTTCGTCAGCGTTAATCTTCTTGCTGTCCAGGAATTCAAGTACGTCCCAGCCAAAAATATTATAATAAGCCGCACCCGAACCCTTACGCTGGCCCATCTGGTCCGCATAGGAGAAGCCGTCTTCCATGAGCTTCAGGACAGGCATAATGCCTTTGGCCGCATCCTCCACACCCTTAATGGTCTCGCCGCGCGAGCGCAGCTTGGACAGATTGACCGCAACGCCGCCCCCGATTTTCGACAGCTGCATGCAGGTATTCAGCACATAGTTGATAGAATTGAGCGAGTCGTCCATTTCCAGAAGGAAGCAGGAGACCATCTCGCCGCGGCGGCTTTTACCGGCATTGAGGAAGGTTGGTGTCGCCGGCTGCAGGCGCTGTTCCATCATCGAGCGGGCCAGTGTACGGGCCGTCTCCACGTTGCCCCGTCCCAGATGCAGAGCCACTACCGCTACGCGGTCCGGATAATGCTCCAGGTATTGCTTACGGTCATTGCTTTTGACAGCATAATCTGTGTAGAACTTGGAAGCCGCCATATAGGAAGGGAAGCGGAAATTATATTCATGGGCGATCCGGTAGACATCCTCCATCTCAGCAGCGGAGTAGCGGTCGTACAGGTCCTCGTAGTAGTCATTGGCAATCATATAATCAATCTTGGCTTTCGTATCCGTGAATGTCAGGCTGCGCTGATCCACATCCCGCATGAACTCGGCTACCGCCTCCTGGTCCTTATCCAATTGGAAAAAGCCGCTTTCGTCTCTCTTCATCAACATGTTGTTCAATTCAATATGCCGCAACCCGGTCCACCTCCTGTTTTATGCGCTGTACATCTCCGAAGGTTCCCGACAATTCAAACTTGCCGACCACCGGTACGTTGTAACGCTGTGCAATTAAGTCTGCGCTGTGCGCGTATAGCTCGCCCCAGTTTTTGTTGCCGCTCGCGGCGATGCCTTTGAGCCTGGAATGATTTCGTTCAAGGAATGTTGACACCTTCTCTGGAATCTGTCCAAATCCGGTAGTGTATGTAACAAGCACGTAAGGCTCGTCGATCGTCATATGCTCTTCGATTTGAACCGCCGGAAGCTTCAGTTTATTAATGAATCTTCTGACGTTGCCAGTCTTGGAATCGTAAGCAATCAACATGGCTCCTAACCTCCTATAACATGTAGCCCATTCTACTTGACAAGTGAAGAATAGCAGTTTTACTAGATTTATGGGCTTAGCTCTTATATACACTATATTTAGTAATGCTTAATCATTTTATATACCATATATTGAAAAGTCAAGAGACAGACAGACCTCTACGGCCCCTCAAAACAGAGCTTAAAACCGCCAATCCCACGCCCCGCCTGCATTCTATTCTCTTATAATTTATTAGTATTTTTTTTAAGCAATTTGCGGGGCTGCGGAATGGTGCAGACAGGGCCTTCCGGGAAGGGGAAACGGCTGTGATTTTTGAAAGCGTTTAGCCTTCGAGGGATCTGGATTTCATTGCACTTCGTACATTAGATGCTCCTTAAATTTAGGAGGAAGTCAGATCTGTTGTATTTTGTACACTTGATTTCAGCTAACAGGGGCTAATTGAGCAGATTCTTCAAATTCTAATGCAGAAAGTGCAATACTATAAAAAGGGAACCGTTTCTGCCCGCGTGAGTCTTATTGGGTGAGAGGGGAGAGAACATGCAGAGTAAAGAACTAACGTATAGCATGACCTGTGCCTCATCGGTATCGCTTCGCGAGATGATGGAGACTTACGGACAGGATGTTTGGAATTATGCTTTTTTCTTAACTCGCAGCCGGGAGCAGGCCAGCGATATCAGCCAGGAGGTATTTCTTAAGGCCTACAAGAGCATCGGCAAGTACCGGGGACAGGCTACTCTAAAAACCTGGCTGCTGACCATCACACGCAATACCGCATTCAGCTTAAGGCGTAACAGCTTCTGGCGGATGTTCGCTCCGCTGGGCAAACATGAGGACACCCGGGCCTCCCTGTCTGCGGAGAAAGAGGCCATCGGTAATCAATACGCTAACCGCATCTGGGAGATTATCATGGAGCTGCCGGACAAGTACCGGGAGGTGCTGGTGCTGGATATTCAGCAGGACCTGCCGGTGGCAGAGATGTCTGCTCTGCTCGGGATCGCGCAGGGAACGGTCAAATCCCGGCTCGGACGGGCCAGAGAGAAAGTGAGAACGGCGATAAAGGAGGAAGACCTGTGAAGACAAAACAAGAGAAGGAGCAAGTGAAGGTGATGAGCGGGGAGAAGGACTGGTATAAGCAAGCCGGGCGGTACCCGCTTGCAGAGCCTGGATTCACGCCACAGCTCATGGCGCGGATTGAAGAGGCTACGGCAGAAGGCTCATCGGGCAAAAGCGGACTACGCCGCCCGTTCGGGCGGGTGGCCGCCCTTGGCGGATTGGCAGCCATCCTGCTGCTCGTCACGCTGATCTGGCCGTTTGGCCCAGGGGCCGGGCTCGATCCTGCAGGGAGGCTGGCAGCGGTCTTTAAGCCTGGCTCGGGAGCGGCTGTGGTCCAGCCTTCGGCATCTCCGAACGCAGCTTCTTCAGCGTCACCGCAATCCTACAGCCCGCCGGTTGGTTCTGCGGAGTTCGAGCTTGGCGGAATGAAGTATTACATGCCCCTACCGATGAACAGAGACAAGTCGCGCGCGCGTGCTGTTGAGACTAACGCCGGGATTGTCTGGTCGCCGCCGCCGCCGATGGTCAATTACAGCAAACCCAAATACACCCATCCTACGGAACCTTACACCTTGTATCTGTCTCCAATAGGCCAGTCTGAGCTATCTGAAGCTACGGCTAAACGGATCTATACCTTACCGCTATATGCTGGCGGCTCGCAGCGTTATTATGAACTTACGGGGATCTGTGACGGAGGTGACTATGTAGTGCTGGGTATCGGAACGATCACCTTGGGGAAGGGCATAGGAATGACACCTGAAAAGTTATCTGTTCTGAATTTAAAATCAGCCGCAGCAGGTGAAACAGTAACCCCGCAGGAACTGCTGGATTTAAGCAGCTTAGATGACAAATATACCGTGTACAGATCTTTTATTGCTTTTGACAAATTTAACAGCGAGATGCTGCTTGTATATTATACGAAGAATGGTAATAACGGTTATGATATGCATGGTGCATTATACGATCTTGCTACTGGAGCGGTACAGAATATAAGCAGCAAAATAGGCATCAACGTTCAAGGCCAGCAGCAGACAGCTATTTATGAAGTGAACGGTAAGAAGCGGAAAGCGGATATCGTCTTGCTCCTCGGCCAGCAGTGGTATTATGAATGGTTTTATCAGGAACACGGACAGCAGATTGATCCCGCTAAGACAGGGAAGTGAGCGTTCAGTGTTTGCAGCATCTAATAGAGGAATCCTGGTGAGGCTACGGGGTTCTCTTTTTCTGTCTGCTGCTTCATTCCATTCCCTATAGATAATTTACTAAAAAAAAGCTATACTTTTTGATAATATCTCTAAGTAAACCTGATTTATGTTTACTTCTGGAGTTCGATATCGAAGAGTGGAGCGGGATCAATGAAGAAGCTGACTATTGAGGATGTGGCTAAGAAAGCGGGCGTATCGAAAAGCACAGTCTCGCAATTTTTAAATAAACGGTTCAAGTATATGAGTGAGGCGACCAAAAACCGCATTGCCGAGGTTATCGATGAGCTGAATTACCAGCCCAACGGACTTGCCCGCAGTCTCAAGCAGAACCGCACGCATATGGTTGGCATTATTGTGGCCAATATAGATTATTCGCTGTCCATTCAGTGTATCCGGGCCATTGAGAATGAGCTGCAGCGCCATGGGATTCAGGTGATCATCTGCAACTCGGACGAGAATGCCGATAAGGAGAATACTTATGTGGAGACGCTGGTCGCCCGTCAGGTGGATGGCCTGATTATTTTTCCGGCGGGAGATCAGCCTGCGCCTTACACCAGATTAATTGAAGCGGAATATCCGCTGGTCTTCATGGACCGGCTGGTTGACGGGATCACGACCCAGAGCCTGCTGCTGGATAACGAGATGGCGGTGAAGACGGCTATCCGGGAGCTGACCGGCCACGGCCATGAAGCGATTGCTATTCTATCCCTGCCGCTTGGCGTACATGCGATTACCCCGCGCAAAGAGCGAATGAGCGGGTACAAAAAAGCGATGGAGGAAGCGGGTCTGCCGCTGCTGGGTTCGTATATGCGAAGTGTGTCACGCGAAGACATCGCATCTGCACTGGACGAGCTGCTGCAGCTTCCCGAGCCTCCAACAGCGCTGCTTGCCGCCAATGATCTGGTGCTGGGCGAAATTCTTAAATATGCGAACCGCAATGCCATTGCGATCCCCGGCCAGTTGTCGGTCATCGGCATTGACGATGCCGAATTCGCCCGGATCTATAATCCTGATATTACAACGATCCGCCAGCCGGCTTACGAGATGGGGATGCAGGCGGCCAAGATCATGCTCTCTTTGATCAACGATGCGGACAGCGCGATGCCCATCACCTACAGGTTCCCGCCTTCCTTGCAGCAGGGGGAGTCGGTGCAGCCGCCGGCTAAGCCGGAATAGAGCAGGTCGGGGCGGCGAAAGGTCCATCTTGGTGACAACATATAGGAAATCTGCTCAGGAATCCACGGCTTTACGGACCCAGGGAACGTTATTGTGCGGAAAAGAAGGGTTTTGTAAGTTTTACGGACTCAGTGGGCCGTTAAATTGCTATTTAGGGCGCTAGATGCCCACGAAGTGCGGCTTAACGTCATCTGAGTCCGTTAGGCTTGCTATAGTGCAGCAATTCCCCAAATAACGGCTCTCCGGTCCGTAAGTCTATAGTTTGAGAGCAGGATTATGTACATTGAGCAAGACTATGTACTTTGCCGCGCGAACTGCTGGGAATGACGACTTGCCGGTTCGCAGGAACAATGCTCGGATGAAACTGACTTATCGTAACTGAGCTGTAACTGAGCCATAACTGAGCCATAACTGAGCCATAACTGAGCCATAACCATGCTGTACTACCTGCAATTCAGCCACACCTCTCTCACGCTACATATACAAAAGGGTGTCCCAGCCGTCTGTCGGCTCAGGGACACCCTTTTTGCTGTGCTAATGTGTGTTCATGCTGAAGCCTGGCTCTGCCGGCAGCAGAGCACCTGCTCTTTGGCTATACGCCTGCGCTCATGAACTCCTCCAGCCGGGCACGGGTGGGAAGGCCATCCATATCGCCAGGCGACATCACGGCGAGTGCGCCGATCGCATTGCCGCGCTTCACGGCTTCTGCTACGCTGAGCTTCTCCAGCATAGCGCTGATCACCCCAACCGCGAAGCCGTCTCCGGCACCGACCGTATCGACAACCTGCTCGACCTTGAAGCCGTCCACATAACCTTCTTCACCAGCAGAGGTCTTGTAGTAAGCGCCCTCAGGACCGAGCTTAATCACTACAAGGGATACGCCGCGCTCCAGGTAGTACCCGGCAATCTCCTCCGGAGTCTCAAGACCGGTGAGAATCTTGCCTTCTCCGTGTCCGGGCAGGAACCAGTCGCAGCGGGTAGCCAGATCGTTGATCGTATTAACCATAGTTTCGGTGTCTGGCCACAGGGTCGGGCGCAGATTCGGGTCCAGTGATACGGTCTTGCCGCGCAGCTTCATGAACTCCATGGCATGCAGCGAGAACTCGTGACACGAAGCCGAGAGTGCGGAAGAGATGCTGGTCACATGCAGATGGCCTGCGGAAGCGAAGTAATCTTCATCGAAGTCGGCGAGACTCAGCTTGGAGGCGGCGGAATTTTTGCGGAAATACTCCACCTTGGGATCTCCAGTGAGTACCTTGGATTTGATCAGCATGCCCGTGGAGAATTCCTTGGTCGTTGTGATGCTCGCGGTATCGATCTTCTCCTTGTTCAGCGCCGAGGTGATGAACTGGCCAAAGTTGTCTTCGCCAAGCTTGGTCACATAACCGGTCAGATGCTCCAGCCGTGATAATCCGGTGGCTACATTGCTCTCCGCACCTGCCAGCGCCTTGGAAAAGGAAGTGACCTCATGCAGGGGGCCGGCTTCATTGGCGTAGAACATAGCCATCGGCTCCCCGAAGGTGACTGCATCCAGCTGTTTATTCATGAATAGTTCCTCCTAAAAGTTTTGATAGCATACACTCCTTGCGTCTTCTTCGCAAAACTCGCTTCGGAAGCATAGCAGGGGTATAATTAGATCCTAGTTTATGGTTTGGAATAGAATATAAGTTGAAATTATCACATAAAACGGTTTTGTACAATATAGCAATGCTCATTCTGCGGGCTTATTTTGTATAGGAAACAGGGGGATACATTCGTTTATCCTTGATACATAAGCGTTTTTGAATATTTTCGAAGGATTGATAACGCTTCCTGAATAAATATATATTGACTGTTAGCGGCAATGTTATTACTATTTTATTAGAAGGATAAAGCCTGATGTTAGTAAAATAGATAAATTAGTTTATCTAAATTATTATTCTTATGAATATATAACCAGAGAGGAAGTAACAATCATGAAGAAAATTAAAGTATTACAGAATATTACCTCTGTTGGCGTAGTAGCCGTTATCCGCGCGGATAATGCCGATGATGCTTATGCCATGTCGGTGGCTTGTATCGAGGGCGGACTGAACAATATCGAAGTGACCTTCACGACTCCGGGAGCCGAAGTGGCGATCAAGCGCTTGGTGGAAGAATACGGGGGCCGCGCCGTGATTGGTGCCGGTACTGTGCTTGATCCGCTGACGGCAAGAATAGCTATTCTGGCTGGTTCGGAATTTGTGGTCAGCCCGTCTTTTGAAGAGGATACTGCTAAGATGTGTAATCTGTACGGCATTCCTTACATGCCGGGCTGCATGACGCTGAATGAGATGAAGGAAGCCCTTAAGCTGGGTGTGGATGTGCTGAAGCTGTTCCCTGGCAGTGCGTTCGGACCGGACTATGTCAAGGCGGTTAAGGGGCCGATGCCGCATGTCAACATTATGCCTACCGGCGGCGTGGATCTGAACAATATGGAGCAATGGATCAAGAATGGCTGCATCGCTGTCGGCATCGGCGGCAACCTGACCGCACCGGCCAAGGAAGGCCGCTATGACCAGATCACAGAGCTTGCTGCTCAGTATGTAGCGAA
Source organism: Paenibacillus silagei (assembly GCF_017874735.1). GTDB lineage: Bacteria > Bacillota > Bacilli > Paenibacillales > Paenibacillaceae > Paenibacillus_AQ > Paenibacillus_AQ silagei. The sequence goes on along the minus strand of NZ_JAGGLV010000005.1, from coordinate 214,376 downwards.
GTTCAAGGAGATTCAAGGCAAGTAAAATACATGTACAACAGAAATGTCTTGCCTCTATGGGGCAGGGCATTTTTTTGTTGAATGTAGATATGTCTAAATGATGGAATTGCTGCCGCTTCGGGCAATACTTATAATAGAGGCAGAGTGCAGAGGCGCCTGCGGACATTGAGAAGTATACCTGAAAGGTGATGCCATGACTGGCGACGATCTTCGCAGCAAGCTGTACCCGACACTGGTAGTGGAAGAAGCCGATTATGTGGAGATTCGAACTGCAGTCCACGGCTGCAGGGTGAGCGCGGGAGCCATGTATAAACTGTATCGTAACTATAATCATCCGCAACTTTTTGAGCAGGGAGAAGTATATGTGCTTGATGATGACTCCAGGGAGAATTATGCTGTGCTCCTGGTGTGCGCAACTACATTATATACATTAGAGGAGCCGTCTCGGTCGTAGCGTAAGTCAGGTACGGGACGGTCTGCTTCTCATGTCATTTCTGTAACCAACTTCTATGAAAAGAGTATTTGAATGATAGCAGCATCCCTTGTATGCTTAGTAGGGATTGTGGACTACAAGTAGAAACGGCTTTGCTGTCCTTTTTTAGGACGGTACCGTTTCAGCGAGAAAGATAAGGAACATTTATGCGCGAAGCATATCGTTTTTATCTTTTAAAATAATCATTACAGGCTTGCAACAAATTCGCAGTCTTGCGCGTCAGTAAGATTGCATAGAGAGGGGGAACCTTCGTGGTGGAGCAGGGACTCATCAGAGCCGCTCAAGCGGGCGATCGCGACGCTCTAATCACCCTATTGCGAGAAATTGAAGGGCATGTATATAAGACGGCCTTCTACATTCTGCATAATGAACAGGATGCTCTGGATGCCTCCCAGGAAGCGTTGATCCGGGTGTACACCAAGATCGGCTCCTATGAGGAGAAGGCGCAGTTCAAAACATGGGTTCAGCGAATAGTAACCAACATATGTATAGACAAATTCCGGAGAACGAAGCCTACCGTTTCTATCGATGAACACGAAATGGTGTTCCAGGATAAAAAACATAACGTAGAGCGCGAAGTGATGTCGGGTTATCTGGCGGAGGATATCCGCGAGGCCATCGACCAGCTTCCGGAGCATCACCGGACGGTAATCGTGCTTCGCTATTTACAGGATTTTTCTTACAACGAGATTGCAGACTGTCTGGATCTGCCTCTGAACACGGTCAAATCGTACCTGTTCCGGGCGCGGCAGCAGCTGCAGAATAGACTTCAGGAGTATCAGAAAGGTGGTGTGTCAGGATGAAGTGCGCGGAGGTGATGGAATGGATGCACCGCTATTTAGATCATGATCTCAGTCAGGAAGAAATGCTTGAAATGTTCCGTCATATCGATGATTGTCCTTCCTGCGCGGAAGTCTTGGACCGGCTGACGCTGCTCTCCCAGCAGCTGGAGCAGCTTCCCGATGTGAAGCCCCCCTTCAGTCTGGTTGACTCTATCCTGCCTCAGCTTGAACAGCTGGACCGCGGTGTCCCGGAAGAGCCTGCCGTAATGGAGCCGGAAGATCCGAAGGTTATTCCCTTCTCCCGTTCAAATAACCGGGGCAAGAAGTCCAAGGGCCCTTCACTGGCTGCGCGGACAGGCATTGGTGCTGCGGCGGCAGCGGTGATTCTGCTCATCGCCGTATTCAATATGCCGAAGAGTCTGCCAGGCGCAGACTTGGATATGTCATCCCAATTAATGAGCGGCGGAGCGGCGAACTCCAGCATGAGTACGGAGAGCAGTGCAGACGCCCCGCAGGCGGACGGACAGAATAACAGCGGCAGCAGCAGTGATCTTAATAAGATGGATCAGGCCACGCCTAGTGAATCTGCAGACGTTAATTTGAAATCTGCACCGCCTGCTCCCAGTGAGGGTGCTGATCAACCAGCCGCAGCCGGCGGTGGTATGCCTTCAGACAAGGTGCCTGCGGTAAGCGAAGCTCCGATCAGCAACCGCGCCGCTACTTCGCCTCCGGCGGACCGCCCCAAGAGCACCAAGAAAGCGGATGGCCGGTCGGCAGAGCCCCAAAGCACGACGTCGAGTGCGCCAACACAAGAGAATATAGCGGATGATAAGGCGGCTGCGGGGGATGAGCGGATGGCGCCGACTTCAGCCCCTACAGAAGGAGCCTTGTCACTGATGGCTGCGCAGGCCTCGTGGACTTCACCCGACGGGCAGCATATGGCTGAGATGACTGGCCAGCATGTTGTAATCTATAGCTTAACCGCAGAAGGAGAAGAACAACAACGAACAGTACTAACTTCGCTTCCTTTGGAGGGGAACTGGGTCTCCGGTGTGTGGTCGGAAGACGGCACCCAGTTCACTTATGTGCTACAGCTTGAGGACGGTACGCAGACGACGAAGGTATACACGGTTCCGGCAGAGAGCGCAACACCTGCTCCATCCGCTTCTCCGGCTCCTGCCAACTCTTCAGCGCCTACCGCTTCTCCGGCGGCGTCTGCTTCACCGGTCACCAGCCCGGCTATTACCCCGGACGCGGCAACGTCCGATAAATAACCGGAACGTTCTTCCGGCCTGCGGAATATGCTAAGGCAAGAGGACATGAATTACAGGCTATGCGAGTATCATCGGTATGACCGGCGGCCGGGAGAGTTTCTAGAGCTACTCCCTCCGTCGTTTATATAGATGCGCCGCTGAAACGGAGTAACTTTGGCCCTGGCTGCCGAGGTTGCTCCGTTTTGGCTTGCGCCCCGGTCAGGACAAAGTCATAATGGTGATACCTATGTTTTCAGCCGATTTTTTGTTAAAATGTACGAATGTATGTGTCTGATACGGACCAGGCAAGTAAATGAAAAAGGAAGTGGCGGGATGGATGCCAAAACGGCGGCCAAAGACATCAAGCAAGGAAAGGTCTCTCCGCTGTACCTGCTGTACGGCAGTGAGAAGTTCCGGATGAATGAATTCGCGGCCATGCTGGAGGAACACCTGATCCCCAAAGAAGACCGCGATTTCGCCGTGATCCCGTTCGATCTCTCCGAAACTCCGGTTCAGGCGGTCATTGAAGAGGCGGAGACGGTTCCGTTCATGGTAGAACGCAAGCTCCTGCTGGTGCGGGATGCGGCTCTGTTCACGGCAGGCAAGGAGAAGGCGAAGCTGGAACATAACGTGGAGATGCTGAGCGAATATATGCAGCATCCTGCCGAGTTCAGTGTGATTGTATTTATGGTGAACGGCGACAAGCTGGATGAACGTAAAAAAATCGTCAAAAGCATCAAGACCGCCGGCACCGTGCTGGCCTTCAACCCCCTGGGTGCGGAGGAGCTGCTGCGCTGGGTGGAGAAGGGCTTCCGCGAACGCGGCTGCTCCCTTGCGCCGGGGACAGCGGAGGTTCTGATTGCAAGCAGCGGAACCGGACTCCAGGGTCTGTCTGCAGAGATGGACAAGCTGTGTCTGTTCGCCGGTACTGGCGGGCGGGTGGATGCGGCAGCGGTGGAGAGTCTGGTCCACCGGGGGACGGAGCAGAACATCTTCACACTGGTGGAGGATATTGCGAATCTGCGCCTGGACAAGGCACTGAATACGCTCTATGAGCTGCTCAAGCAGCGGGAGGAGCCGATCAAGATCGCTTCGCTGATTGCCCGGCAGTTCAGAATCATCCTGCAGGTCAAGGATCTGTCAGCCCTTAGCTATTCGCAGGGACAGATTGCCTCCCAGCTCGGACTGCATCCGTATGCAGTGAAGCTTGCTGGAGAGCAGGCTCATAAGTTCGGAAGCCAGCGGCTGCGGCAGATCCTGAGTATTCTGGCGGATCTGGACTATCAGATGAAGACGGGAGCTGTCGATAAGGTGCTGGGGCTGGAGATGTTCATGCTGCGCCTTGGAGCCTGAATAGAGCGGCCTTACATGGAACGAATCAAAGAGCCTGTCCACCCGCGTGTGTCATGGGATGGACAGGCTCTTTGATTGTACAGCGGAATTCAATGAATGAAGCTAACGAGCATAAAAAAACCTAACCGTATGCAGCATAGCGGTCAGGTTCTTCAGTGCTCGTTATGATTGTCGCCCTTGGCTTAGGCTTGAGCCTTGAGAGCGTTCAATTTCTTAGCCAAGCGGGATTTTTTGCGGGCAGCCGCATTTTTATGAACCAGGCCTTTAGTTACAGCCTTGTCCAGCTTTTTGGAAGCCGCTTGGAAAGCAGCCTGAGCTACTTCAACTTCCGTACCAGTCACTGCTACATCAGCAGTTTTCACAGCTGTACGAAGAGCGGACTTCTGGGAAGCGTTCAGTGCACGGCGTTTCTCGATCGTCTTGACGCGTTTTATCGCGGATTTGATATTTGGCATTGCATTCACCTCCTGAAAGACATTCGAAATCAACAAATGATTCACAACTTAAAATAGTTTAGCATGAAGGGTAGCAAAAAGCAAGATAAAAAGCTTTGTAATTCCCTTAGAGCGGTTTGTATAAACGGAGGCTTTCTCTCGCACACTATCAGCAATATGCAAAAGGAGGCTGAACTAAGAATGGAACTGGATCTTCAGCTGTATTCGGTACGTACGGACTTGGCGGTGGAAGCGAAGGAAATGGCAGAGCGGCACGCCAATACGCCGATCCCGGGTGTCAATGAGGAAGTGGAAGAAGCGGACGGCATCAAGGTCACGAGACTTGCTGTAGCAGACCTTGCCGGTTCTCAGGCGATTGGACGCGCTATCGGCAATTACGTGACCCTGGAGGTGCCTGGGCTGCGCGGAGGGGACACCGGGCTGCAGCAGAAGGTCTCCACAGTGTTCGCCCGGGAATTCGAGCACTTTCTGGATGAAATCGGCATTGACCGCGATTCCAAGGTCCTTATCGTAGGCTTGGGCAACTGGAATGTGACGCCTGACTCGCTCGGCCCGCTGGTCGTTGAGAATGCACTGATTACCCGCCAGTTCTATGAGCTGGTGCCCGACCAGATTTCGCCCGGGTACCGGAATGTCAGTGCTATTGCTCCCGGAGTGCTCGGCCTGACGGGGATTGAATCCAGCGAAGTGGTACAGGGGATTGTGGACCGCACCAGCCCGGATGTCATTATAGCCATTGATGCGCTGGCCTCCCGTTCACTGGAGAGGATCAATACCACCATCCAGATTGCGGACATCGGCATTCATCCCGGCTCAGGGATCGGGAACAAGCGCAGAGGGCTGACCAAGGAGGTGCTGGGCGTGCCCTGCATCGCCATCGGCGTCCCGACGGTCTGCTATGCTTCCACCATCGTCAACAATGTGCTGGAGATGATGCGGACCCATTTCGGGCAGATGGCGGACGGCGGTGCTCACACCAAAGAAATTATGGGTCTCCTTGACGATATATCTGAGCAGGAGCGTCTCGCCCTGGTGAAGGAAGTGCTTGAGCCGCTGGGGCATGACCTGATTGTGACCCCCAAAGAGATTGATGAATTCATTGAAGAGATCGCCAACATTGTGGCAAGCGGACTGAATGCTGCACTCCATGAAGCGGTAGATCCGGGCAATGTCGGAGCTTACACTCACTGATCTGTCACTTATCACCTCGCCCGCACCGTCTGCTATAACGCAGAACTGGTGGCGGGCTTTTTGCAATGCTGCCGCTTCACTTCTCTATCTATTACTCCCTGCTATCTCTCATTCTGTGGTTCTAGCACAACCCTTCCGCTCATAGATTTGGAGTATGAGAGATTACAGAGGGCTTAGAGGAGGACATAACAATCATGAACAGAAAATGGTTTCAGCTATGGAATATAGGGCGGCTGCGCGGACGGCTGATGGATATTCTGTCGCTGGGAAGGACGATGCTGCTGCTGGCCGGAGGTTCGCTTGTGTTGTTCATGCTGCTTGGAGCTGGCGGATTGGCCGGGCAGAAGCTGAATTCTTCGCCCATTCCTTCCATGAAAGGTCTGGCGGCTTCGCTCTCCAGTGGATTCTTCATGGAGCTGCTGGGTATGGAGGTCCCCCATCTGCCGAAGGGCGAGGAGCCTTCAGCCTTCTCCGGGGACAAGGTGACCTCCTTCGTATTCCGGCTGCTTACCAGTGTTGATCCTGGTGATCCCAAGAGTCTGGTCTCCCGTGAGATGCCCGGACTTGCTGCCGATGATCCCTTCCTGCTGCGGCAAGGCTCAGGGGGAAGTACAGGAGCACCGGCCGATTATCATCCGGGGGGCGATGAACTGGCCACCGGGGAAGATCCCGGAGCAGGGGGCGATCCTGGAGCCCCGCCGGATTCAGGGAACGGTACTGAGGCTGGTAATGGCCATGACAGCCCGGGGGAAGGCGTGGTAGAGCCCGAGGCTTCGCCTGTCCCTGACCCGTCCGGTACAGAACCTGACGAGGGCTACTCCGGAAGCGGAGATGCGGAGAATGGCACAGGAGATACTTCGGTCAAGCGTATTCTCGTTTATCATTCCCATCCCCGGGAGGCCTATAATCCGCTGCTTGGCGCACAGAGCGACAACCCCAGCTCGGCAGTCCCTTCCAAGAATGTCATGCTGGTAGGCTCCTATATTGCCAAGAGGCTGGAAGAGCGGGGGATCGGAACTGTCCATGCCCAGGAGGACTATGCTACAGAGGTACCGGGCTACAACTGGAACTTCTCTTATAAATATTCACGTATGACTGTGAAATCGGCCATGGCCTCCAATCAGAACATGAGTGAGCTGATTGATATTCACCGTGATTCGCAGCGGCACGGCAAAACAACAGCCTTGATTAACGGGAAAAATTATGCCCAGGTATATTTTATTTTGGGGCATGCGAATAAAAACTGGAAACAAAACGAGGCCTTCGCCAATAAAATCCATCAGCTGCTGGAGAAAAATTATCCTGGAATTTCACGCGGGATATGGGGGAAATCGTCCGGAAACGGGAATAATGGGGAATATAACCAGACGTTGTCCCCGAACAGTGTGCTGATTGAGGTAGGCGGAATTGACAACAGCGCCGATGAGCTGAAGCGGACGGCGGATATTCTGGCGGATGCCATCGCTGATGTGTACTGGAGCAGCCGGGATGCCGAGAAGGCAACTGCGCCAGATCAGGGCAGTACGCAATCTGGAGGCACCGGGGCAGAGACATCAACAGGTTCCTGAACGGATTATAGCTGAAAAGGAGCGGAGAATATGACACGGTTCGGTAAAAAGCTGGTAATGGTCGGAATATGGGCGGGCGTGGGGCTGCTGATCGGACTGCAGTTCGGCGGCGGCGGTTCGGGAGTCTCCGGTATACTGCCGGACTGGAGTAAGCCAGCCGGGAGCAGCGCGCCTGGACAGAACGTTACGGCCGGAACTGCGTACGTTCCGGCTGCCAGTACAGCCCCGGGCGGCCAGGCTTATGTATATGTGCCCGTGACTATTGATCCCGTAACGGGCGCTTACACCATGCTGCCCATGAAGCAGCCGGTTGCAGGTACACAGGCGCAGACGGCTGACGGCACGGGCAGTCTCCCGCAGCAGGAGGTGAAGGACTACTCTGCGCTCAGTCCTGAGCAGATTCTGATCCCGGAGGAGCAGAAGCCGACTGTGGATGTGCTGGCGGATAAGACCGCTGGCCTGCTCCAGCAGGCTTCGCAGAAGGGCATCCGCTGGGTGGTCTCCCTCTTCGACTCGTCGGAGGAGTGAGCAGGAGCTGGGCTGGAACGAGGTTTAGCACAAAAGCGGCTGCGGATGATGGAAGTCCGCACTCGTTTTTGTGTTTTTTTGCAGGATTCACCCTGCGATTGCAGAGGGTTCAGGCGGTTTCTTTCTTTTCCAGCGTCCGGCGGGATTGATGGGTGAAGCCCGTACTGTTATAATAAGTGGATTAACATTAGGCTGTCTGTGGGGGTAAGGAATGACTGACGTTCAGAAACGACAACAACAAATTCGCAATTTCTCGATTATTGCACATATAGACCATGGCAAATCGACATTGGCTGACCGCATTCTGGAGTATACGGGGGCGCTGACTTCGCGTGAAATGCAGGAGCAGGTTCTGGATCAGATGGATCTGGAGCGCGAGCGGGGCATCACCATCAAGCTGCAGGCCGTACGCCTGACGTACCGTGCCGATGACGGCCAGGAATATTATTTGAATCTGATTGACACACCGGGGCATGTCGATTTCACCTATGAGGTATCCCGCAGTCTGGCTGCCTGTGAAGGCGCTCTTCTGGTAGTGGATGCAGCCCAGGGGATTGAAGCCCAGACGCTGGCCAACGTGTACCTGGCGCTTGACAACAATCTGGAGATTCTTCCTGTACTCAACAAGATCGATCTTCCGAATGCAGATCCTGAACGGGTGAAGCAGGAGATTGAGGATGTCATCGGGCTGGATGCCAGCGAAGCCGTTCTGGCTTCCGCTAAGGCAGGCATTGGCATCAAGGAGATTCTGGAGCAGGTCGTGAAGCAGGTTCCGGCGCCGACTGGAAACTCGGAAGAACCGCTTAAGGCGCTGATCTTCGACTCCCATTATGACCCGTACAAGGGCGTAATCGTCTATGTCCGCGTAATGGACGGCAGTATCCGTGCCGGTTCCAAGATCAGAATGATGGCCACTGATAAAACCTTTGAGGTTATTGAGGTGGGGGCATTCATGCCGCGTATGACCATTGTGCCCGAGCTGAACATCGGCGATGTCGGCTTCATTGTGGCCGGGATTAAGCATGTGGGCGACACTCGTGTCGGTGATACCGTGACGGATGCCAAGCGTCCGACTGCTGAGCCGCTACCGGGTTACCGCAGAATTAATCCTATGGTCTATTGCGGTCTCTATCCGATTGAGACCTCTGACTATAATGACCTTCGTGAAGCGCTGGAGAAGCTGCAGCTGAACGATGCTTCCCTGAGCTTTGAGCCGGAGAGCTCCAGCGCCCTTGGCTTTGGCTTCCGGTGCGGCTTCCTGGGGCTGCTGCATATGGAGATTATTCAGGAGCGGATCGAACGCGAGTTCAATCTGCCGCTGATTACTACCGCGCCGAGCGTTATTTACCGCATTAAGCTGACGAACGGGGAGACCATTCAGATCGACAATCCGTCGCATTATCCGGAGATCGGGACGATTGACTTCATCGAAGAACCGTATGTCAAAGCAGCCATTATCGTGCCTAACGACTTCGTGGGAACCGTTATGGAGCTGTGCCAGAACAAACGCGGCGAATTCGTCAACATGGAGTATCTGGACAGCAACCGTGTAACCATTACGTACGAGATTCCGTTATCCGAGATCGTCTACGACTTTTTCGACCAGTTGAAATCCGGCACGAAGGGTTATGCATCCTACGATTACGAGATCTCCGGTTACCGCCAGTCCAATCTCGTGAAGATGGATATCCTGCTGAACAATGAGCAGGTCGATGCGCTGTCCTTCATCGTTCACCGCGACCGCGCCTACAACCGCGGCCGGGTCATCTGTGAGAAGCTGCGCGGTATTATCCCCCGCCAGATGTTCGAGGTGCCGATTCAGGCTTCCGTCGGCACGAAGGTGGTTGCGCGTGAGACCGTTAAGGCCATGCGCAAGAACGTATTAGCCAAATGCTACGGCGGCGATATCTCGCGTAAGCGGAAGCTGCTGGAGAAGCAGAAGGAAGGGAAGAAGCGCATGAAGCAAGTCGGCAGCGTCGAGGTGCCGCAGGAAGCGTTCATGGCCGTGCTTCAGATTGAGTAGCAGCATATAAGCTCCCCCGGAGCTTTCGGTTTATCGCAGAAACGGGTGCCGTCCTACGCAGGGCGGTGCAGCCGTTTCTTCTTGCTTTTTAGCAGCAGGTAGTGTGGCAGGCCTGTATATTAATAGAATAAAGGAGACAGCTAATGAATACAGCTACGAGCACTGCACACCATGGCCGTCCCCCTGAGGCCGTATATATTCACATCCCGTTCTGCACCAATAAATGCTTCTATTGTGATTTCAACTCTTACGTGCTGAAGGACCAGCCGGTGATGGACTATCTCCATGCGCTTGACCGCGAGATGGAGCTGACCGTGCAGCACACGCCTCCGGGTGTGATCAAGACGATTTTTGTCGGCGGGGGTACGCCTACTGTCCTCAAGCCGGATGAGATGGCTTATTTCCTGGAATCGGTCCGCAGGCATTTTCCGCAGTGGGACGAGAATATTGAGTTCTCTATGGAAGCTAACCCCGGAACTACCGATATTGATAAGCTCAGAGTCATGAAGGAAGGCGGTGTCAACCGGGTCAGCTTCGGGGTGCAGGCGTTCCAAAATGAGCTGCTGAGCGGAATCGGCCGGATTCATGATGTGAATGACGTATACCGCAGTCTGGAGAATGCCCGTGCGGTCGGGCTTAATAACCTGTCGCTGGATCTGATGTTCGGCCTGCCGAACCAGACGGTGGATATGCTTAGAGAGAGTATCGACAAGGCGCTGGCGCTGGACCTTCCGCATTATTCCATCTACAGCTTGAAGGTGGAGGAGAACACGCTGTTCCACACTCTGTTCAATAAGAACAAGCTTCCGCTCCCGAATGAAGAGGATGAGCTGGCGATGTACCTGCTGCTTATGACTACCATGGAGGCTGCGGGGTATACGCAATATGAGATCAGTAATTTTGCCAAGCCGGGGCTGGAGAGCCGCCACAACATCACGTACTGGCGCAACGAGGATTATTACGGTCTGGGCGCAGGCGCGCACGGATATGTGGGCCGGCAGCGGCACATGAATATCAAGGGCGTGAACCCGTATAACGAGGCTTCGCGCAGCGGGCTGCCGCGTCTGGACAGCTTTGAGATCTCCGAGCAGGAGGCGATGGAGGATTTCATGATGGTCGGCCTGCGGATGCGCGAAGGGGTGTCGGATGCGGCGTTCCGCTCACAATTCGGAAAGCCGCTGGAGGCTGTTTTTGCAGGGCCGCTGCATAAAATGCTGAAGGCCGGGCTGCTGGAGCAGGCCGGGGACACCTATCGTCTGAGCAAGCAGGGAATCCTGTTCGGCAACGATGTTTTCGGGGAATTTGTCGGTGCTTTGACAGAGGTTTAATTTTGAAATACCTCTTGAATTGTAATTCACCTTGTTGTATATTTATTCATATTAACAACAAGGGGTGAGTCAAGGTGCTTGTCAAAACGGATCATTTCCAAGAGGCTTCTCCAGCAGGAGAGCAGCAAGTAATATGCAGAAATGCTACGGTGGAGGATGTAGAGCCGCTGTATCTGATGATAGAGGAGTATGCCAGGCAGGGGATTATGCTGCCCCGTTCAAGGCAAGCACTGACCCGCCAGATCGACCAGTTCGTGATCGCTGAGATCGGCGGCAAGTTTGTCGGCTGCGGTTCCTTGTTCCGGCTCGGAAGTGATCTTGTGGAGGTCCGTTCGATTGGCCTGAATGATGCTGGCAAGGGCAAAGGTGTAGGAACGATGATCCTGGAGAAGCTGGTTGAAGAAGCGAGACGCCAGCAGATTCCGAAGATTATGGCCCTGACCTATGCTGTGGACTTCTTCCTTAAGAACGGCTTCGATGTGGTGCAGAAGGAGATTTTCCCCGAGAAGGTCTGGACCGATTGTGTGAACTGCAAGAAGCAGCATGCCTGCGACGAGATCGCCGTGCTGAAGAGACTGGACTAATCCGGCGTGCTCTAGCCCCCGGTAAACTATATAATAAGAAACCACTGTTCACCTGGACGCTGATGCTTCAGGGTGACAGTGGTTTTTTGCGGATACCGGTTTATTGTGCGTAGATAAGCTTGCGCTGTTGCTCCACCAGTTCGGCAAGCTCCGGTGTAGCATATGCGGAAGGGTTAAAGGAAGGGGACAGTGTATTATAAGTAATTCCGATGCTGGACCCGTCCGTCATCTCAATCTCCAGCCAGTATTTGTCTCCTACCCAACCCTTGGTCTGCTTGTACAGCTGCTCGAACGGGAGGTATTCCAGCTTGGGGAATTCGCGGATGAACACGGCGTTGGCCTCCGGGGTAAAGTCCATCAGGTCAGAACCGTCATTGCCGCTCACAAAACGGACGGTTTGTATTTTTCCCTCGATATCCAGCAGATCGTTAAGGGTGTTGGCGTCAGGGTTGTTGCGTGCTTCATACAGCCGGTCTCCCGCCCAGAGTCTCGCCGATGTCTTATAGCCTTCTACCTCGTAGAGCAGTGTGCCTGTCTTAAGATTTGTCGCATCTCCATCCTGCAGCCCAGCGTGCGGACACTTCTGCTCGGATTTGCTGTAGGTAATTTTGCCGATCTCCTTGCCTTTGCCAAGTGGGGCGGGGTCAGGACCGGTATCATCGTAGTACATCACGCCTTCCCATTGCAGGATGGATATATAATCCGCATCCACACCGATGCACTTGACCGGTAAGATTTTACCTGTACAGCCCGTAAGTGCTAATGCAGTTAAGAGGCCTGCGATTATAGCCCATAATGCTGTTTTCTTGAAACGCATTTTTATCACTCCCTGAGTATTGGACGGCATTGTCCGGGAAATGGTTGCGGTGAAATATACAAAATCTTGCTTTAACTAAAATAGGCGCAATCAAGTTGCTGAACTCACTTGACAATGCCGAGGTCAGTTTGGTATTTTTGTATTAGTGGTTAGCACTCATCTCACTAGAGTGCTAACGAATCGGAGCCACAGCCGGATAGGAGGGAATAACATGTTAACTGAACGCCAGAGAATGATACTGAATGCCATTGTCGATGACTATATTTCTTCCGCTGAGCCGGTAGGCTCGCGCAGTATCTCGAAACGCGGGGATGTGGGCTACAGTCCAGCCACGATCCGCAACGAAATGGCCGATCTGGAGGATCTGGGTTATCTGGAGCAACCTCATACGTCGGCAGGGAGAATCCCGTCCCATAAGGGCTACCGCTATTATGTGGATCATCTGGTACCGTGGAATTCCGCCGAAACGGCCGAACTGGGCACGATCCGCGCTTTTTTCGCCGAGAAGCTGAATGCTACAGAGCAGGTTATCCAACATGCGGCAATGATCCTGTCCAATATGACGAATTATACTTCCATCCTGCTGGGACCGGAGGTTTTTCATACTTCATTGCGCCATTTCCAGCTGCTCCCGCTCGATGACAAGACCGCTGTGGCGATTATCGTTACCAGCACCGGGCAGGTAGAGAACCGGACCGTGAGTCTTCCTCCGGAGATATCTGTCTCCGAGATGGAGAAGGTCGTGAATCTGCTGAACAGCAAGCTGGTCAATGTACCGCTCTACAAGCTGAAGAGTCAGCTCTATTCCGAGCTGGGCGAAGAAATGCAGCGCCACATCTCCCATTATGAAGAATTAATGCAGGTGCTGGATAAGGCGCTGGAAAGCGACCATGATCAGCGGATTTACTTAAGCGGAGCCACGAATATGCTGACCCAGCCGGAGTTCAAGGACGTCGACAAGGTGAAGACGATTCTCGATCTGCTGGAGGAGACGCCTACGCTGCTCAAGATGCTCACCCCGGCCAGCAGCGAAGCAGGAATGCAGGTGCGCATTGGTACAGAGAATAAGCATGAGGCTTTTGCCAACTGCAGTCTGATTACCGCCACTTATTCACTGGACGGCAAGCCGCTGGGGAGCATCGGCATCCTGGGTCCGACCCGTATGGAGTACGCACGTGTAATGGGTATTCTGGGGATTTTGTCCCGGGATTTGACAGCGATGCTGGCACACTGGTATAAGTGAACAGAGTGTACTAGTCCATCGCGAATGATACTAAGGAGGTGAAGACAACTTGAAAGAGGAAGAGGTTCAGGAAATGAATGAGAAGAATGACCCCTCAATGAATGACAATCTTGCGGCTGAAGAGACTGATACCACAGCAGACAGCGGCTCATTCACGGCTGAAGAGGCCGGCGAGGCGGCTTCAGGCAATGAGGAATACAGAAAACTGCAGGAGCTTGCAGATGAACATCAGGCTCGTACCTTGCGTGTGCAGGCTGATTTCGATAACTTCCGCCGCCGGACCCAGAAAGAAAAGGAAGAGCTGGCGCAGTACGCAACATCTAAGCTCGTAACTGAGCTGCTCCCGGTAATGGATAACTTTGAACGCGCACTGGCGACTCCTGCAGCAGGTGCAGACGCTGAAGCGTTCATCAAAGGCGTGAATATGATTTTTCGTCAGCTGGAGGGAGTCCTTAAGACTGAGGGGCTTACAGCTATGGAAGTGGTAGGGCAGCCTTTTAACCCTGAATATCATCAGGCGATCATGCAGGTGGAGAGCGAGGAGTACGAGGAAGGCATCGTGACGGAAGAGGTCCAGAAGGGCTATCTCCTGAAGGATAAGGTTCTTCGTCCGGCCATGGTCAAAGTCAGCATGTAGATCTGTTCTATATAAGATAATAAATATGGATGAAGCCCCGGGCTTCACATTATTTCTGAGGAGGCACATTACTGTGAGTAAAGTTATCGGTATTGACTTAGGAACCACGAACTCTTGCGTTGCCGTTATGGAAGGCGGCGAAGCCGTCGTTATCCCGAATCCGGAAGGCGCGCGTACAACCCCATCGGTTGTAGGCTTCAAGAAGGACGGCGAGCGCATCGTTGGTGAAACGGCAAAACGCCAGGCCATTACGAACCCGGACCGTACCATCGCTTCCATCAAACGCCACATGGGTACAGGCCACAAAGAAAGCATTGACGGCAAAGACTATTCTGCACAGGAAATCTCGGCAATGATTCTTCAGAAGCTGAAATCCGATGCTGAAGCCTATCTGGGCCAGACTGTAACTCAGGCGGTTATTACAGTTCCTGCTTATTTCAATGACAGCCAGCGTCAGGCTACCAAGGATGCAGGCAAAATCGCCGGCCTTGAAGTGCTACGTATCGTTAACGAGCCAACAGCAGCAGCTCTTGCTTACGGTCTGGAGAAATCAGAAGATCACACCATCCTGGTCTATGACCTTGGCGGCGGTACCTTCGACGTATCCATCCTTGAACTGGGCGACGGCTTCTTTGAAGTGAAGGCTACCAGCGGTGACAACCGTCTGGGCGGAGATGATTTTGACCAACTGGTGATGGATTACCTCGTAGCTGAATTCAAGAAAGAGCAGGGCATTGACCTGAGCAAGGACAAGGCGGCTGTTCAACGTCTGAAGGATGCTGCGGAAAAAGCAAAGAAAGAGCTGTCCGGCGTACTTACAACTACAGTATCGCTTCCGTTCATCACGGTAGTTGACGGAGTGCCTCAGCACTTGGAGATCAACCTGACCCGTGCCAAGTTCGACGAGCTGACTGCAAGCCTGGTTGAGCGTACGCTGGGACCTACACGTCAAGCGCTGAAGGATGCCGGAATGACCCCTGCGGATCTGAACAGAATCGTACTGGTCGGCGGCTCCACCCGTATTCCTGCCGTACAGGATGCGATCAAGAAGCTTACCGGCAAAGAGCCTCACAAGGGCGTTAACCCGGATGAAGTAGTAGCCCTGGGTGCTGCTGTTCAAGCGGGCGTACTGACTGGTGATGTAAAAGATGTAGTTCTGCTCGACGTCACTCCGCTGTCCCTCGGTATTGAAACTGCAGGCGGCGTGTTCACGAAGATGATTGAACGCAACACTACGATCCCTACAAGCAAATCGCAGGTGTTCTCGACCTTCGCAGACAGCCAGCCTAGCGTGGAAATCCACGTATTGCAGGGTGAACGCGAGATGGCGAACGGCAACAAGACACTGGGACGCTTCATGCTGAACGAGATTCCACCGGCACCGCGCGGCGTACCGCAGATCGAGGTTACCTTCGACATCGATGCCAACGGTATCGTTAACGTCTCTGCTACAGATAAAGGCACCAACAAGAGCCAGAAGATCACCATCACTTCTTCCAGCGGTCTGAGCGACGCAGAAGTGGAACAGATGATGAAGGATGCCGAGCTGCACGCTGAGGAAGACCGCAAGCGTAAAGAACTGGTCGAAGCCAAGAACGGTGCTGACCAGCTCGTATACTCCACAGATAAAGTAATTAAGGATCTGGGTGACAAGGTCGATGCTTCCGAGATCGACAAAGCGAATGAAGCCAAGGACAAGGTGAAGGCTGCACTTGAAACCGACAACCTGGAAGAAATCACTGCCGCTACAGAGGCGCTGAATGAGATTGTGCAGCAGTTGTCCGTGAAGCTGTATGAGCAGGCTGCACAGGAGCAGCAGGGGGCTGAAGCGGGCCAGGATGCTTCTGAAGGCAATGCCAAGAAGGATAACGTGGTAGATGCGGATTACGAAGTGGTTGACGATGAGAAGAATCAAGGGTAACCTTAGACGATAAGTTCTATGGTGGTGAGAGGGAAGGTCAAGACCGGGGCATCCCGGGTTTTGGCTTTCCTTTTACCTTGTAAATGGGGAGAATTAACGATGTACGGAGGTGAAAGCAGTGGCAGATAAACGTGATTATTATGAGGTTCTGGGCCTCGGAAGAGATGCTTCAGAAGACGAAGTGAAGAAGGCCTATCGCAAGCTGGCGCGCCAGTACCATCCCGATGTGAATAAGGCCAGTGATGCTGAGGCCAAGTTCAAAGAGGTTAAGGAAGCCTATGATGTCCTGAGTGACGGGCAACAGCGTGCGCGGTATGACCAATATGGGCATATTGACCCTAATCAGGGAATGGGCGGCGGCTTTGGCGGCGGTGGCGGAGATTTCGGCGGTCTTGGTGATATCTTCGATATGTTCTTCGGCGGAGGCGGTGGACGGCGTGATCCGAATGCCCCACAGCGCGGCGGCGATTTGCAGTATACGATGACCATTGAGTTCAAGGAAGCGGTGTTCGGCAAAGAGACCGATATTACCATTCCGCGCACGGAGACCTGCGATACCTGCTTCGGCTCCGGAGCCAAGCCGGGTACGAAGCCGGAGACCTGTTCCGTCTGCCACGGCAGCGGACAGCAGGAATTCGTGCAGAATACACCGCTTGGACAGATGCGTAACCGCCGTCCCTGCTCCCATTGCAGCGGCACAGGCAAAATCATCAAAGAGAAATGCACCACCTGCGCAGGCCAGGGCAAGGTGAAGAGACAGCGCAAGATCCATGTGCGTATCCCTGCCGGTGTCGATGACGGCGCACAGCTGCGCATGACCGGTGAAGGCGAAGGCGGCACACGCGGCGGCCCGGCCGGAGATCTGTACATTGTGATCCGTGTGAAGAATCATGATTTCTTCGAGCGCGAGAACAACGATATTATGTGCGAGGTTCCCTTGACGTTCGCTCAGGCGGCACTGGGTGACGAGATTGAGATCCCAACGCTGACCGAGAAGGTGAAGCTCAAGATCCCGGCAGGCACCCAGACCGGTACCTTCTTCCGCCTCAAAGGCAAAGGGGTTCCGCATCTGCGCGGCAACGGCGTCGGCGACCAGCATGTCCGCGTCATCGTAGTCACACCTAGCAAGCTCAGCGATGAGCAGAAGGACCTGCTCCGCCAGTTCGCCTCCTACAACGGAGAGAACACGCATGAGCAGGAACAGTCGTTCTTCGACCGTGTGAAGCGGGCATTCCGGGGAGACTGAAGGATAACGAATTTATAGTTTAGTAACTAGAGCAAGCCCCCAATCTGGAAGAGGAGATTGGGGGCTTTTTGCTAATAGTAAGGAATGGTTTTCCGTCTAGTAGCTCATAAGGCTTAAACGTGTGAAAATTACTTTAACCAATGGCTTGCTGAGGGGCTACTTCACCCCGATTAGGGTGCAAGGGGTAGGCTTAATTGCAATTCGTACAACTAAATCGTCCGATGTGCCGCCAAATCTCCGTTTAGTTGTAGTTCGTGCAATTAAAATGCCCCTATACCTGGATTTTCGTCAATACGGGCAAATTTAGTTGTACAGACTACAGTTAGAAGTGGAAGTCTACATGTTTCCCTGTTTTTAGTTGCACAGAATACACTTATCCCTTTTTTTTCGCTACGAACGCAACTTCATCCCTTACCACATTTATGGAATGAAATCACCTGTTTAATTCTGATGGTCTACTAGATCATAGGCTGTTAATTTTACATAATAATTATCAGGCAAAAAATTTAAATCATCAAAGTAATCCCAAATGGTTCTCGAATTATCGAAGGAGGTTCCTTTTCAATAATGAAGAATTTATCCATTCTTGATCTTGAAGATGTATCAATCTCTTGCAAACCAACGATGTTAAATTTTGAATCGAAAAGAGACAGTTTAAAACATTTCTCCTATCGCTTTACGTCTGGTAAGACTTATGCACTAGAGAATAACATTGGTGAAGGAGGGTGGGCCTTATCTTACCTGTTATCAGGAAGGGAGCAAAGGTACAGCGGGAATATTATAATTGATGGAAATAAAATAGAAAGGGATAAATTGAACATATATGGATGGTATGTTGGAGAAGGTATTCAATACAAAGTTCCCTTCTATAAAAAAAGTTTGACTGTGCATGAGCAATTAGAGCTAGGTACCTCTAAACAACATAGCATTAAAGAACTGATAGATGCCTTTGAGCTTGCTCCTTCACGCTTGGATCGAGAGATCAAGCACATCAGTAACGAACGCTGGAACGCATCTATTGCAATTGGACTTGCTCATGAGAAGCAGGTGTTTTGTTTTCCTTGGTTAAGTGATATGTGGAAGGAGGCATTAATAGCAAGATTAGCGCATTGTTCAACCTTATTAAAGCAATATAATTGTATTTTTTTGATTCCAGTACAAAGCTTGACCAATATAGAGAGTTGCATTGATGAGATTGTGTATGTAAAAAAGAAATAGACAATCTCCCTTAGATAACACAAAACAAGTTAAAGCCCCTCCACTTCCTGACTAGGAAGCGAAGGGGCTTTAGTTTTACTTTCTCTATACTTGGTGCTTAGAGAAGTTGGTTCTACTGAATCAACCCGCTCTTGCTCAGCAATTCATAGAGTGCAGCGGCTGCTGTCTCACGGGTTGCCGGAGCTGTTGGATTGAAGGCAATGCCCGTTTCGCTGGCGAAGATGCCGGCTTTGGTCAGGGCTTGCAGACTGTCCTTGGCGTAAGGAGCTACCTTAGCGCTATCGGAGTAGGTTGTGAACGAAGGATTGGCTACAGCCTTCAGTTCAGTGCCTGTCAGCTTCAGCGCTCTGTCCAGAATGACGGCGAGCTCCTGACGGGTTACTTTTTGCGTAGGTGCAAACTTGCCGTTGCCTATGCCCAGAATCAGACCAGACTTGGAGGCTGCGGCGACATCCTTGGCGTACCACTCCGTTGATTTCACATCGGAGAAGGTTACGCCAGCATCGGTACGCAGACCCAGTGCACGGGTTAAGAGTGCTGTGAACTCAGCGCGGGTCAGATTGCTCTGCGGCGCAAAAGTTGTTGCCGAGGTTCCCTGGATAATCAGCTTGTCGGCCAAGGTCTGGATGGCTACAGCTGATTTGGAATTAGCGATGTCTGTGAAGGCTGCTGCCGGTTTGCTGACTGCTGCATACACGGAGAAGCCTGGACGGCTTACGGTCACAAGGGTTGTATCGTCTGCCTGTGGTGTGAAGACAGAAGCAACCGGGGTCACCAGTCCGTCTTTCTCAAACAATACACCCGCAGTTTTCGATTCAATCTTGCCAGGTACAGTTAAGGTACGCTTGATGAATACGTTGGTTGGAACGTTCAAGTAAGTGCTGCCTGTCGCTGTAGTCCATGAAGCTTCATAGGATACCGGAGTTCCGATGACCTTGGCACCCGGAGTACCTGCAATCAGCTTGCTGGCTGCGTCTGGCTCTTGCTTAATTACTAGCTTCAAGCTCTGGCCTGCAGGGGAAGCAGCAATTAAGGATATCGGTAGGGATACAGCAGATCCCGCAATATTTACAATAACCGTGCTGCCTGCTTGCATGCCTGCGAGCAATTTCAGCTGCTCTGCGGTCAGGCTCAGTTCAGCAGACTTATCAGCGATACTGCTGACAGAGATGACAACGGCTGCTTTGACATTAGCGGCTTTGGCCAGAGCGGCCTTCAGATCGCTGTCACTGACGGTTACTGTCGTTACACCATCCTTCGATGCAGTTTGAGGAGTTACCGTTACCTGCTGAACCCCTTCTTCAACAAGGGCCTTCACAGGACCTGGAACTACCACAGGTGTCGGCGTTACTACTGTGCCGCCACCTCCACCGCCGCCGCTACTGCCACTGTCGGAGACAGTGATAAAGCGGAATGAGGTATAGGTGCTGTAGTATTCATCATTGTTGTAGTCGATCTTGATCGGTGTCTTCGTGTTGTCCTCTGCAGTGATTCCAAGAATCTCAAGCTTGTATACCCCGTCAGTCAGACCTGCCACCGCAGGGTTGCCGTAAGCATCCAAGATTGGATCACCATTGTGGTCATAAGGGTGATAGGTGGATGATATAACTGTACTGTAGTTGCCAGGCTCAAAGAATTTATCCGGTGATCCTGTAGTGGATACTTGGAATGAGCCTTTTTTGGTATCATCCAAGCCAATCAGATTCACTTCATAGTAGTTAATATCCTTAGCTTTGAGCTTGTAGTTCAGAACAGCACTTGAATTGGTGTAGACGATCGGCTGGCTCAGTGCAGCCTCCTGAATGCCTGTACCCCAGCTAGGCTGTTCTGTAGTCTTATCTACATTGATTGCAAAAGGCAAGTGAAGTGTTGGCTGTCCGTCTGCTTTCAGTACTATATTACCTTGCAGCATTTGTGGCTCGGTATCAGCAGCAACGTTAACCTTCAGGTTGAACGTGGAAGCACCTTTCGCAGCAGCAGTTACCGATGACTTGTCTAGAGTCGCAGATACATGCTCTGGATCACCATAGTTCCATTCCACGGAAGCAGAATAGGTGAGCGTGCTATCACTTGTATTCTTCAACTGCAGAACTTTCGTAGCTTCAGAACCTGGGAGTAAAGTGCCAAAGCTTGTGGACGGATTGTAGTTGATCACATTCTGAGGAATAAAGTTCTTGTCCAGAATGGAGATTGGCTCGACCGCTTGCAGCAGTGCCGGAGTGTTGATGGCATCTTCTACATTGGCGCGTCCTGGACCTTGACGATAAAGATCTTGTGGTTGACCATTAACCTTTAGACCTACTGCGGTATTGGCAAGTGCCGCACGGATATCGAAAGGTGTATAGTCCGGATGGGCTTGTTTAATGAGCAAGGACAAACCTGCAACATGAGGTGTAGCCATGCTGGTGCCGCTAATGCGATTGTATGCTTTGGAATAATCTGTTTCCGGATGATCTTTGCCATAAGCCGGCCATGTAGATAAGACTCCGTCACCAGGAGCAACAATGTCCGGCTTGATGCTTAGATTACCGTCAAAGTTCGGTCCTAATGAAGAGAAAGTACTCGTAGTATCGCCAGTTGTCATTTCATGCTTATATTCTGAACCAAAGGTGAAATATGTTGGATTATCACCATTTGCCAGAATTGCTCTGGCCAACTTGCGTCCCTTGGAGCCCTCGATGTCGAATGTAGGAATACTTTGGTAACTATTACCTAAATTCACGCCAATGAAACCATTACGATCTTTGTAGTCTTCGTCTAGAATAGCTTGAAGCTCATCGTCCACTTCCTCGGCATTTCCGTTAAAAATTACGATTGCTCTAGCATTACGCTCTTTAGCATTCGCAATTTTATCTACAAAGCCCAGTTCACCACGTGATACCAATACGATGGAACCGCTGATATCTTCAGCAGGGTAATCTTCTTTTGCTCCAAGATCGGCGTACACAACACGTACTGGCTTAGTACCAATGATAGTGGCGAAATCATCATTTGCCAGCTCATACGCCATCATATGGAATGGAAAGTAGGTATCGTAAGTAACAGAAGTTACCGAATTTTCAATTTCTGCCTTAAATTCGCCGGAGTAAGCATCAATAGGACTGGTTACCGAACCTACTGAAATGGCCAATTGGGAAGCAGCTGGAGAACCCATTGAGAAATATTGGCCTTTTTCTCCGTTGTTCCCATTAGCGATTACAGCAGTTACTCCAGAGAGTACAGCATTATTAATAGCGATGGAATCCGGAGAATTCACATCCTTCTCGGAATCGGAGCCGAGCGACAGGTTGATGACATCCATGCCGTCCTTGACCGCACGTTCAATTCCGTCAATGACTTGAGCGGAAGATCCGGAGGAAGTGTTCGGCTTATCAATATTACGGCCCAATACTTTGTAGACATACAGGTCAGCCCCGGGAGCTACGCCCTTCTGCGCAATATCGCCGGTTGCTGCATACTGACCGATGATGGTGCCGGCTACATGCGTACCGTGGTAAGTTCCCGCATAGCCTACGCCATACTCGGTATCTTCTTCAGGAGTCAGCGGAACTTCTTCATAAGGATCATTATCCTGATAGAAGGAGTCATAGCCGCCCTTATAAGCCGGGGCAATATCCGGGTGCGTATAGTCCACACCGGTATCAATTACACCGACCTTCAGTCCGGCCCCGGTGAGGTCTTGGTCAGCCGCCCAATCGGCATGAATCTGCTTCAGGGGAGCATTGTCGTTTCTGTAAGTCACTTCGGTCACTGTCTGATCAGGGAGAGCATACCAGGTGCTGTTCGGATAAATGGAAGACACGCCGGAGATCTTCGCCAGCTCAGGGATTTTGTCAGCCGGAACGGTGACTTCAAAGCCGTTCAGAATCGTGTCGTACTTGTAATTGACGGTCAGGTCAATCTTCTTGGCTTCAGCCTTATCCAGTACTTCTTCCTGCTGGCTGTTCACTGCAGCTTCAGTCGCTGTATTGGCGAGCGCTGTAATTCCTTGTCTGGCAGCATACTTGCCGACGGCAGCAGGCTGGCCGCTGAGCTGAACGATAACCCGGACAAGATTTGAGGATTTGGTGTTAATCTGTGGAGAAATATAAGGCTGATTCGCTGGAATCAAGGCTGGAAGATGATTGCCTGATACGGGTGTCTTCAAGCTGCTGGCGGCGAATGCCGCGCCTGGAATCATACTTGCAGCCACACCCAATGATAAAGTTAGTAATGATAGCTTACGAGGTAATTTTGTCCACTCCAAATGTAATCCCCTCCACAATATGATGTTGGTTCTGGCTTACATCTCTCCTGCTACAGACAGTAGCCGGATTCTCCTTTTCTATTAATCCGGTTTATTTCCGTCAAGATTACTAGGAAAAATATTAAGAAGATTTTACCACTGGTTATTTGTAAAATCTACACAAAATTTATAGAGTTTTGAGAATGTTTTCATTTCCTGCGGAATGTTATATGACACAAATAGACTTTTAAAACTACTACGAAGAAATTAAAAGACAAAAAAATACAAAATAACAGAGAAAAAAACAATTTTCGTCATGAATACTGACATGAATGATGGTTGGAAAACAGCGCTGAAATTTAGAAGTGTGGCTTCTGGATAATGAAATCTGCGGACAACAGCGGGTGAAAGTCCAAAACTTCGCTGGAGTCACAGCCAACCCTAAATGTATAAATTCCTGTCCGGAAATCCAAAATAGCCAAGTAAGCTTGTACGAATGAATACCAGGCAGAAAGCGGGGAATTCCCATGTCTGAAAAAAGTATACTGGCCTACTTCAAAACCCCGGAGGAAGCGGAAGGGGTCTCCCGTAAGCTGCAGGCACTGCGTGCAGAGGAGATTTCCATTGACCGGTTTAGCAGGTTTGGGGGAAGCGGGCAGGAGCCGGGAGTAAATCCGGTTACCGGCAATTTGGCGAGCATGGATTCGATGAGGGCAGTCAGTGACCATACGGGCATATTAGCTGCGGCGCATACGAGCGGGAGCGGAATGAGCCATGGCGGGGATGGCGGGCCTACAGGCAGAAATATTCTGCTGACGGTTATTGTAGATGCAGCTATTCATGGTCAGGCGATGTCACTGATTGAGGAAGCCGGCGGAATGATTTGAAGCTAAGACAACCAGATTAAGTACATTGGAGGCTGATGGCAAGCTATGGACAGAGAGAACTCGAAGATCTTTTCCAAAACCGAAAAAATGAAAATGCTCTATGAGGCGAAGGCCGAGGATGTTGAATTCTCAGCAGCTGAAGCAGATCAGGATGATATAGAGGCCATGGACCGTTCCCGTGAGGCTGATAAGCGGCAGCTGGGAGAGATTATGAAGAAAGAATAATTCGGTGAAGTCAAGAAGAGATGAGCAGACGAATTGTTGCTACGGATACCCTGCGTAAGTGGGGTATTTTTGTGTTTTGGCGTGTATAATGGAGTGATATGCGAGTCCGGGAGGATACATAAGTGAATACAGTGATAATGTGGGTAGGGCTGGCGCTGCTAGTGGCGCTGTTGACCTTCATGAACCAGAAGCAGGTCTATTCCTCGAAAGTGAAACGAGCTTACCGGGAGCTAAGAATGCTTGCTCAAAAGGTTCGAGCAGAGCAGTCGGAGACGTCAGATCTGGGAGGCTGGGAAGCTTCCATCTCCGAAATGGAAAAGCACCCCAATGAATTCAACAAGCTGGATAAGGAGATCGGACTGCGCCAGGCCTTCGTCCAGTATCTGGAGCGGCATTATCCGCAGGATACGAGACTTCCAGAGCTGCAGGAAGCGGCTGCCTACCGGAAGGACAGCGTGTGGGGAATTAAGATAGGGAATTAAAAAATCTTATCATTTTAAAAGCCGAAACAGCCGTTAATAAGAGTAAAGTGAAATAAGCGTGAGTCGTCCGTATATCAGTTAAAAATTGAGATGTATAGGGAGCAGTCAACATGGAAAATCTAGCAGACCAAGCAGTTACAGACGAACTGGTTGTCAAAGCCTTGGAAAAAAACCTTGCCATGATCCGCTTTGATCTGGATCGGCGTGTCGCCTATGTCAATGAGATCTTTGCCCAGTCAGTGAAATACAAAGCGGAGGACATGTACGGCATGCAGCACAGCCAGCTGTGCTTCCCCTCATTCGTGAACAGTCCGGATTATGAGTTGTTCTGGCAGAATTTAATGGCTGGCCGGAGCTTCCAGGACAAAATTGAACGGATGGACGCAGAGGGGAATTCGGTCTGGCTGGAAGCTACATATATGCCGGTGTTTGATGAGACAAATACCCATGTCATCGGCGTATCCAAGGTGGCCACTAACATTACGGAGAGACAAAACAACATGAGCCATGTCGTGGAGCTAATGCAGGGCATGGCGGATAGCCTTAATCAGCGTGCGGACAAAGGAATTGAGCGGAGTCAGGAGCTGCTGCTGAGTATTGACAGGATTGCCGAGGTGTCGACCGAGAATACCGAAACACTGCTAAGTCTGCAAAAGCAGGCTGCGGCGATCCGCGGCGTAGTGCAGACCATCCGTGATATTGCTTCCCAGACTCATCTGCTTGCCCTGAATGCAGCGATTGAGGCTGCACATGCCGGAGAATTCGGCCGGGGATTCGATGTGGTGGCCAAGGAGGTAAGAAAGCTGTCTGCGATGGTGCAGGATCAGATTACCGAAGTCCGGGACAGTGTCCAGGCCATTACGGAAGAGGTCGGCAGAATATCAACGGGATTGAACCAGGTGCAGGATAATGTGCAGCTCAGCCAGCGGCAGATTCAAGTGGCGCTGGATGAATTCACGCTGATCGCTACCTCTGCACAGGAACTGGACAACCAGGCGCGCGAGGTCATGAATATTATCTAAGCTGTGCTTGCTCTGAAATAGAGCAGTTATTCCCGGACAATCTATTGTAAGCAGTATGCAGCCTGTGCTTTTCAGGTGGACATGCTGCTTTTTTAGTACATATAGCTGGATATGCTGCTGAAAATGAACCTTTTGAAGCCCGGGGTTGTTATAAAGGTAATTCAAACAAGAAAGGAGGGCATGCTCAAGTGGGCAACAGGGAATTATTCCAAACCTACAGCAAGGAGGTATATCGTACCTGCTATTATATGGTACACGATGCTGCCGATGCTGAGGATCTGTGTCAGGAGGTATTCATCACTCTCTTCCGCAGCGAGTGGCAGGGCATTGAATATCTGAAGGCCTGGATTATGAAAATCACCGTCAACACCTGCCTGAACCACCTGAAGCGCAGGAACAGCCTGCAGCAGAAGCTGACGGCCCATCTCCATATGTTCAGGGAGAATCCGCAGCCGCTGGTAGACAAGCTGGTGGAGCAGAAGGAAACGAAGCTGGAATGGGCGGGATACATGTCCCGGCTCCCGGCGAAGATCAGGGCGGTGCTGACGCTGCGGTATATGCATGATTTCAGTCTGGAGGAAATCCGCAAGATGCTGGATATCCCGCTGGGAACTGTGAAGTCCAGACAGCATAAGGGGCTACGGATGATGAAGAGGATTCTGGAAGAAGCGGGCGTTCAGCCCATAACGAAGGAGGACGATGAATATGGACAGAACCGAAGCACAGTTAAAGCGTCGCTTAAATGAGGATCAGGAGCTGAATTACCCTGATTTCGAGCAAATGTGGGGCCGGATTGAGCAGGCCGGATATGTTTCTTCCAAGGGAAGCAGCCATGCCGGAGCAGGGAGCCGCGTCCGCCACCGCAACTGGCGCAAGGTCACTGTAGCAGCCTCATTCAGTGTAGTGCTAATGGCCGTTCCTGTGTATGCCGCCGTGCAATATGATTGGGGCAGCCTGCTGGACCACCGGAGCGGGGTGGAGGCGGCGCTGTCACAGAACCTGGGCCAGCCGCTGGGCCAGACGATCACCAAGGATGGAGTAACGTTGACGCTGCATACAGCGCTCACCGATGAGAACCGGACAGTGATTCTGTATAGTCTGGATGTGGGTCCGGACGGGGGCGACGGCAAGCTGTGGAACATCAATGGAATGACTCTCAAGGATGGCCCGGGACGCAGCGGCAACCAGGAATTCAACAATCAGCAGTGGGACGAGAAGAACAAGCGGTACAACGGTTATTTCGAGACGGACTGGACGCCGGATCAAGAGACGGCCAAGGTAAGTCTGACGGCTGAGCGGATTCAATTGTACTCGCAGCAGGAGGTAGACTTGAAGCTGGATACGGACTCGCCGGAGCGGCAGAGCTTTCCTGTGAACCGGGATGGACTGGAATCCTTCAGCGTACAGCCCTTTAAGGAAGGTACTGACCATCTGATGCTCTCCACTGCCGCCATCTTCGATGATCCGGAAGCCAAGAACTGGGCCTTTCCGCAAATCACTGCTTACCGGGGAGGGCAGCTTGTAAAGAACTCCCGGGCAGGAGCAATGGGTAAGCCGGGAGATAACGGAGAATACACCTCGGTTCAGTATTACAAACCTGCCGATGTGCCGAAGGATCAAACCGTCTATAAGCTGGATTACACGAAGCTTGAAAGGAACATCGACGGTCCTTGGGCGTTTGATTTTGAACTGAGCAAGAAGAAGATGGCGGGCGCGACAATCAAAACTGCGCTGGATCTGCCTCTGGAAGCAGGAAATACAGATAATCGTATTGAGCAGATGGTTGTGACACCTACGCAGGTCCGTGTATCGGTTCGCAGCAAAGCTAAGCCGTTCTCTGAATTGCCGTATGTCAATTATTCTCTCGAGGTGGGCGGCCGGATGCTGGAAGGCGGATTATGGTATTCCATGTCTGAGGACAAAGAGCTGATTGCAGTGCGCTTCGAGCGGCCGTCGGACCTGGAGATTACCAAAGACACGCCAATGACGCTTGTAGGTAATTATAAGGTTACCCGGCATGGGGATGATAAGAAGCCGCTTCAATTAACCAACATCTCCAGCGAGAAGCAGACGGTGATCCGGGAGACCGGCGGTTATCCGGTACAGTGGACCTACTATATGCAGGGTGAGGATCTCTATGTGGAGACGAGGAGCGATGATCCTAAGTTTGGCGGCGTGAACCAGACTCATATCGGTACCGGTAAGGACCGGATCGTAAGTAAGATCGTTTCAACGAAATTCCGCGGAGACGGAAATAACCGGAGCATTGATGTTTATGAGAACTTCAAGGGAACAGAAGCTTCAATATACATGTTCTTCTACTCTACCAATGAACCGGACAAAGAGACACGGGTACAGCTGCAAGGACAATAATAACATTATTTCATTATTTTAACGGGAAGAACCTTGTGTTCTTCTCTTTTTTTCGTATACAGTTAGAAGATATGGCTATGAATAGCTGCCAGAATTATAAGACAAAGGAGAGAATAACTATGGAAATTAAGCGCTGCGACTGGGTAAACTCGGACCCGGTATATATAGCTTATCATGATGAAGAATGGGGCAAGCCGCTGGTTGATGACCTGAAGCTGTTCGAGCTGCTGATGCTGGAGGGGATGCAGGCCGGACTGAGCTGGTATACGGTGCTGAAGAAGCGGGAGGGCTTCCGCGAGGCTTTTGACGGCTTTGATCCGGAGAAAATCGTGCTGTATGGGGAGGACAAGGTCGAAGAGCTGATGCAAAATGTGGGGATTGTGCGCAACCGTCTGAAGATTAAGGGAGTGATTACCAATGCACAGGTGTACCAGCAGATCTGCCGGGAGGAAGAGGATGGCTTTGCCGGTTATCTGTGGAGCTTTGTCGGCGGGACGCCGGTGGTGAATCACTGGAAGAACAGAGCCGAGGTTCCCGCGACGACCCCACAGTCCGATCTGATGAGCAAGGCGCTCAAGCGCAAAGGCATGAAGTTCGTCGGCTCGACGATCTGCTATGCATTTATGCAGGCTTCCGGGATGGTAGATGACCATGCGCTGGATTGTTTTTGCCGCAGCACCCCGTCTGCCGTAGAGAGTTGAACGCAGTTTGGCGCTGAACGGGTAAGAAATGCTATACTAGCTAAGATAAGCTTCGAGGGACATTATGCTCCCAAAACTGAGTCTATGCTTCCGAAGTAAGTTTGTTCGAAGCAGAATCGAGAGAAGTAACGCTCACAAACTTTTAGGAGGATTCATTACCATGCTATGGCAAGAATTGACGGTACATACAACCGAGGAAGCACAGGAGATGATATCCAATCTGCTGGTTGAGGCCGGAGCGGGCGGAGTCTCTATTGAAGAATCCGGGACGCTGAATAAAAACCGGGATACACGTTACGGTGAATTATACGACGAACCGCTCAATGACATCCCCGAAGGGGAAGCGGTCATTAAAGGATATTATGCGGAATCGGTGGACATGGACGCGGTTGTGTCCGAGGTGACGCCAAGGGTGGAAGAGCTGAGAGAGTTCGGCATCGACCCCGGGCTGGCACAGATCTCCTGGAAGACGGTGGATGAGGAGGATTGGGCCCATGCCTGGAAGCAGTACTTCAAGCCGCTGCGCGTCTCGGAGCGGCTGACCATTAAGCCGACATGGGAGGAATATACCCCGGCCTCTGCGGATGAAAAAATTATTGAGATCGACCCCGGCATGGCCTTCGGAACCGGGACGCATCCGACAACGGCGCTGTGCCTTCGCGCTCTTGAAAAGCATATTGTCAGCGGTGACGAGGTCATCGATGTAGGTACGGGCTCCGGCATCCTTGCTGTCGGAGCGATGCTGCTCGGTGCCGCCTCTGTCCTGGCGCTGGATCTGGACCCGGTCGCCGTAGAGAGTGCCCGTGAGAATGTGGCGCTGAACCGGCTGGAGTCCGCAATCACCGTGAAGGAGAGCGATCTGCTCTCGCTGCTGGGCGGTGAGGGGGCGGCGGATACCGCAGCCGGAGAGATGTGGCCTTCAGCCCGGCCAAGCAATACGGCTGACCAAGAGGCCGTTCCTGTTGTTGCCCCAGCGGCAGACGGGCTGGGAGTGACTCTGCCGGTCCAGGTGGTCGTGGCGAATATTCTGGCCGAGATTATTGTGCTGTTCACGGACGATGTCTACCGTGCGCTTCAGCCGGAGGGGATCTATATTACCTCGGGGATTTATAAGGATAAGGAAGGGCTGGTCGCGGAAGCGCTGAAGTCCTCCGGTTTCGAGATTTTAGAAGTAACCCGCGAAGAAGATTGGGTGGCGTTCACAGCCGGAAAGAGGTAGACATGGGTTCCCTGGATCAATTTTTAGTATATCCTTTACAGCAGCTTCCGTTTTTTCTGATTACGATTGTTATTGCGTTTACGGTGCATGAATTCGCCCACGCCTATTTTGCCAATAAATTCGGGGACCCTACAGCACGCCTGCTGGGCCGTATGACCTTGAATCCGGCGGTGCACTTTGACCTCTTCGGCATCATTCTGCTGCTGATTGCCGGCTTCGGCTGGGCGCGTCCGGTTCCCGTGAACCGGGATAACTTCCGCCGTCCCCGTCTGATGGGTGTCATTGTCTCAGCCGCCGGGCCAATCAGCAATCTGCTGCTCGGTATTCTGGGCGCGCTGATCTACGCGATTCTTGTGGGAACGGGCACGATGGATTCGATTAAGAACGAGCAGGTGCTCCGGGCGCTGATCTGGTTCTTCGGGATGTTCATTCACTTCAACTTTTTCCTCTTCGTATTTAACCTGATTCCGCTGCCGCCGCTGGACGGTTACCGGATCGTAGAGGATATCGCACCGCGTCCGATCCGTGGAAGACTTCAGCAGTATGAGCAGTATACGGTTTTCCTTTTCCTGCTGATCATCTTCATTCCGGGTCTGCGCGCCTATACGATAGAACCGCTTAGCTACTGGGCGACACGTACGGGTAATGATTTCTTCCAGCTGTTCCTAAAGATGTTCGGGGTCTGAGTACGGCATTACGGACAGGGACTGTTCAGTGCATGGCAAACGTTGTAGAATATAATGTGATTATTAAGTAGATGAATGATACGTGTGAAGCGGCGGCCGGGACCTGATTTGGCGGGGACTACGCCGCTTTTACGCTGAATAACGGACAGAATGAGGTTGAGAGATGCAGCGTTATTTCGTAACTCCGGCACAGTTCGGACAAGACAAGGTTAGCATTGACGGTGAAGACGCCCGCCATATCGCCAAGGTCATGCGCGGCAAGGCCGGGGACAAGCTGATCGTCAGCGACGGCGTGGCCCGCGAGGCGCTGGCCGAGATTGCTGACATAGAGATTGGCCTGGTCACCGTGAACATACTGGAGCCTCTGGCTATGACTCATGAAGCGCGCATTCAGATTACTGTCGCCCAGAGCCTGCCCAAAGGGGACAAGCTGGAGACAGTCATTCAGAAATGCACTGAGATCGGGGCTGTAGCCTTCACGCCGTTCCTCTCAGAGCGGACCATCGTGCAGTACGATGAGCGCAAGGAGAGCAAGCGGCTAGAGCGCTGGCGCAAAATCTGCAAGGAGGCTGCCGAACAGGCGCACCGGAATATTGTTCCGCAGGTGCATTCACCGCTCAGCTGGAAGCAGCTGCTTCAGAGCTTCAGCAGCTATGACGCCGTCTATTTCTGCTATG
The DNA here is from genome assembly GCF_017874735.1 of Paenibacillus silagei. GTDB lineage: Bacteria > Bacillota > Bacilli > Paenibacillales > Paenibacillaceae > Paenibacillus_AQ > Paenibacillus_AQ silagei. The sequence goes on along the minus strand of NZ_JAGGLV010000005.1, from coordinate 183,239 downwards.
AGAAGGAAGAGGGCCTCCAGCTCCGCAGCGCAGCCGCGCCATGGCTGGTATCGCTTCCGCAGGATGCCGCCGCCAAGGTGATGATTGTGGTCGGACCTGAAGGCGGCTTCAGCCCGGAGGAATGCCGTATGGCTGAGGAGGCCGGAGCCGTCTCTGTCGGGCTGGGGCCGCGTATTCTGCGCTGTGAAACCGCAGGTATGGTTGCCGCCGCCTGCATTTTATATGAATCCGGAGAAATGGGAGGAGCTTAAACCATGCCATCTGTAGCTTTTTATACATTGGGCTGCAAAGTCAATTTCTATGATACCGAGGCCATCTGGCAGCTCTTTAAGAATGATGGATACGAGCAGGTAGATTTCGAGGGGGCCGCCGATGTCTATCTGATTAACACCTGTACAGTGACCAATACGGGCGACAAAAAAAGCCGGCAGATGATCCGCCGCGCAGTGCGCCGCAATCCAGACGCCATCGTAGCGGTTACCGGCTGCTACGCGCAGACCTCACCTGGAGAGATTCTCGATATTCCCGGAGTCGATCTGGTGATCGGCAACCAGGACCGTGAACAGATCATGACGCATGTAAAGAATATTCAGGAGTCACGCCAGCCCGTGAATGCGGTCCGCAACATTATGAAGACGCGTGAGTTCGAGGAGATGGATGTGCCCGGGTTCGCTGACCGGACGCGGGCGTTCATGAAGATACAGGACGGCTGCAACAACTTCTGTACCTTCTGCATTATTCCCTGGTCGCGCGGTCTGTCGCGCAGCCGTGATCCGAAATCGATTGTCGCCCAGGCGCATCAGCTGGTGGAGGCCGGATACAAGGAATTCGTGCTGACCGGCATCCATACCGGAGGGTACGGGGATGATCTGGACAACTACCGCCTCGCTGACCTGCTCTGGGAGCTGGATAAGGTGGACGGGCTGGAGCGTGTCCGCATCAGCTCCATTGAAGCGAGCCAGATTGATGAGAAGCTGCTGGAGGTGCTGAACCGCAGCACCAAGATGTGCCGCCATCTGCATATTCCGCTCCAGGCGGGCCATAACGAGGTGCTGAAGGCGATGCGCCGGAAGTATACCACGGAAGAGTATTTTGCCAAAATGCAGCTGATCCGTCAGGCCATGCCGGATGTGGGCATCACAACCGATGTGATCGTCGGCTTCCCGGGCGAGACGGATGAGATGTTCCGGGCAGGCTACGACTTCATGAAGGCGGTCAACTATTCGGAGATGCATGTCTTCCCGTATTCCAAACGGACCGGAACCCCGGCTGCACGGATGCTCAATCAGGTCGATGAGGAGATCAAGAATGCGCGTGTGCAGGAGCTGATTGACCTCTCTGAAGAGATGCAGCTAGCTTATGCCCGGCGGTTCGTCGGCAAGACGTTATCCGTGATCCCGGAGCGGGCGGCCAAAGGCTCGGCGGGACGCAGCGTACAGCACGGCTTCAGCGATAACTATCTGCAGGTTCTGTTTGACGGCGACGATTCACTGCAGGGCGAGCTGTGCCAGGTGAAGGTAACCGAAGCCGGCGTGAATGAATGCCGGGGCGAGCTTGTTAGTGTTAGCCGGGCAGTGGCAACCCCCTGACCGTACAGACTGCTACAGGATGTCTTCTATGCCTTTGACGGCAGGAAGACATCCTTTTTTTCGTTATCCCGTAATTAGCTATTTAAATTGGACTTAAAAAATATATAAATTAACAAAAGAGCAAAAGAAGTGGAGGGGAAATTTGGAACTGTAGGAGCGATAGCGACCGCCTTTGTATTTGGATTTCTACCGCGAGAAGCGGTTTTAATCAAGAAATCCAAATTGGGCAGCGGCCGGAGGGCCAAATGTTCACCGCAACGACGACCATGCTTCAATTGCTAATCTTAAGTGCTTTTTAAATACAATTTATATAGTTACAAAGACCTGAATTTGCCCGGGAATCGTGAAATATGGAAAATGGGGTAAAGACTTGGGCCGGATTTGTCGATATAGTGGAAGAGAGTGGCAAAAAGTCCACCGATAATCAGACCGTCTAAGGAGAGAACAGATGACCGTGTACAGGAAAATGACAAAAACGCTCCTCATTATGATATTGCTCGTTGTGGCCGCTTTTCCGGTAAACGTCTTTGCCGCTGCTGGAGACACTATCTCTATTGAATTCGACAGCTCAGCCAAGGTAGAGCTTACCGTTGGCCAGTCACCGAAGCAGCTTAAGCTATATGCCAATGTAGAGGGCTCCGCTTCCAAACGGGATGTGACGGCAGCCGCAACATGGACCTCTTCCAAGAAAGAAGTAGTTACAGTATTAAATGGCCAGCTTACACCGGTGAATTCCGGAACGGCGGTAATTACAGCAACTCTCAATAATGCGATAGCCTCTGTAGAGGTGTCGGTCACCCATGCCTTCAAGGAACTGAAATTGACCCGCAGCACAGAGGGCAGCTATAAATTAGGCGACAAAGAGGAATTGCTGTCTGTTACGGCCACCGCCATCGGCGGAACCTCGGCCACTGCGGAGAAGGATGTCACGAAGGATGCGGAATGGAGCAGCTCGAATACGGGCGTGTTGACCATTGCTGCAGGCAAGATTACGCTGGTCGGTGAAGGTAAGGCTACCATTACCGCCAAGTACAAAGGATTAACCGAAACGATCAAAGCGGTGGTAGAGCTTCCTTATGCCGCTATCGTGCTGAAAGACAAGAATGACACCATCGTCAAGGAAATGGAAATGCTGGTCGGGGACCATCCGGCCAAGCTGACCGCCAAGACCAAAGCCACTTCGGCAAGTCCGGAGATTACCCTGGGCAATGAGGTGGAATGGAGCAGCTCCAGCGAGAGCGTAGCTACTGTTAAAGACGGTGAGATTACCATCCTGGGCGTGGGTAAAACGGTCATCACCGCAAGCTATCTGGGTGTCACCCAGTCGGTGGATGTCTATGTGCGTGCGCCTTATGAAGCGCTGCTGCTGACGCCTTCCGGCGACCAGTCGCTTTTCCTGGGGGAGAGTCTGAATGTAACCGCAGCAATGCGGAATGCTGTCAATTCAACGTCGAACGAAACAGCGTCCGCCGTTTGGACCTCGGATAACCTGATGAATGCTACAGTAACCGCCAATACGGCGGATGCAAGCAACGCTTATGCCACTGTTACGGGTAAAGCGGTAGGAACTTCAATCATTAAGGCCAGCTATCTGGGCATCAGCAAAAGCTTCAAGATCACCGTCTATCCAACCCTGACGGAGCTGGGCCTGGAGAAGACGGAGCAGGAAATCTACACGGCGGATGCAGTAAGCCTGCCGAAGGTGACCGGAACCAAGTATGACGGCACCAAGCTGGATATCAGCGATGAGATGGAGTGGACCTCTGCGAATGAAGAGATTGTCTCCATCAAGGACGGGAAGTTTGTCGGCGGCAAGGCAGGCACAGCGATCCTGACCGGGAAGCTCAAGACGGGTGAAGTGACCTCTGCTTCGGCTGCGGCGATCCGCTCCAAGAGCGTTCAGTTTAATGTAACGGTTCAGAATAAAGTGCTTGTCCTGATCGGACCCGATGCTGCTCTGGGAGTAGTGATTGGTGAAGAGCTGCCACTGCCCGCTGTCCAGGCTGTGCTGGAGAATGGCGACGAGCTGGATGTGTCGGGAAGCATCAAATGGGAGCTGAGCGGCAGCAATGCGGTTCTTAAGCAGACAACTGCCGCCAAGACCATCAAGGGACTGGTCAAAGGTACGGCAACCCTGAAGGGAACCTACTCCAACAAGACCATCAGTGTTCCGGTAACGATTGAACAGAAGGTCGTGAAGCTGGTGGTGGACCCGGCAACGCTGGAAATGAACATCAAGGCGTCCAAGTCCATTAAGGCCACCGGATACTTTTCAAACGGCAAATCTGCCAACTTCTCGGGGGTAATGAACTGGGAATCTTCGAACCCGGCTGTGGCTACTATTAAGGGAACTTCCGTCAAAGCATTGGCTGAGGGTACAACTACCCTGACCGGTTCCTACCAGGGCATTCAGGCGACGGTTAAGATAACGGTTGTTCCCAAGCTGATGAAGCTTACAGTCAGTGAGAACCGGCTGAGTCTTGCACCGGGCGCAGGCAAAAACGTAGTGGTAACCGCGCTGTATGATACCGGCCGCACTGCAGTTGTCACAGGAAGCATGGTCTGGACCAGCTCCAAGCCTGCTGTCGCCAAGGTGAGTGCCACCGGGCAGATTACAGCAGTGAGCAAGGGGAGCGCATCTATTAAAGGAAAACTGGGGACTAAGACAGTCTCGGTATCTGTTAGTGTGAAATAGTGTAATGCTGCTTGCGGTTTGAGCGGCAACAAGACCTGCACATTCGTCTATATGGACGGTGTGCAGGTTTTTTTGTTGAAGTAAGGGAAGAGCCGGACACGCTGGAGATGTCTATTCCGGAGCATTCCATTCTGCGCTTCCAGTTCCTTAAGGTGGAGCTCCGTAAGCAGAACTGGCGGCGGTTCATCGACTCAGACAATGCAGTGGCTGCTGCGTTATTAGCGAAGATGGGTTATACTACAAGAGAAGCGAGAGAAGTACGGCGGGAATTGGATAAGATTAAGAAGCTGATGTAAATATAGACCTGGGGTGATGGCGCCCTAGGTCTTTTTTGAAGTATAATGAGGACTGCGATTACGATTCTTGGAAGACTCAGGACTGCAGCCGTTGCTCCAGCCTGGACCAGACGCGCATATAGCATAACGGCAGTACACCAAGCGAACAGACGACGTTGAAAATAGTCTGGGCATGGGTGAGCTGGGCGGCAGGTCCGCCGCCGATCCAGCCGGACAGGGCTTGCAGCGGCTGGATGAAGGGCAGGAAGAGCAGGGCGCCGCCGATATTCAGCGTCACATGCGACCAGGCGACGAATACGCCGGAAGGCGTACTGCCAATGGCGGCAATGACGGCAGTGACGCAGGTGCCGATGTTCGCGCCGAGCACGATGGCAATGCCAAGCGCAGGCGGCATCACGCCGCTGGCAGCGAGGCCCATCGCCATGCCGATGACTGCGGCGCTGCTGTGCACCATCGCCGTCAGCACAGCCCCGGCGGCCAGCCCCCAGAGAGCGCTGGTTGCGGCATGCCCGAGGAACCAGCGGAACAGGGCGCTGCCTTCAAGGGCAGGGCCGATGGACTGCATGACCGCGATGCCCCACAGGACGAGCGCGAAGCCGGTGACCGCGAGGCAGATGAACTGCAGCGGTCCCGAGATCCGGCGGCAGGCCTCAAGCAGCCGCCGGGACTGCGGGGCCAGCTCGCCGGTCATCACGGCGGCGGCCCACAGGCAGAGCGCCGCGATCAGCAGCGGCGCGGCCAGCGTGCTGATCTGCAGGCTGATCAGCTCCGTTGTCAGGCAGGTGCCGATGTTGCTGCCGAGAATAATGCCAAGCGTGCGGGCATAGGTCAGCAGCCCGGCATTGACCATGCCGATGGTCAGCACCGTTACAGCGGTGCTGCTCTGCAGCAGCGCCGATAGCAGGGCGCTGACGATCAGGCCTTTGGCCGGTGTGGAGGTCGCCTTGTGCAGGCTGCGCTTCAGCAGCGGACCGGCCAGCCGCGACAACGAGGCTTCCATCACCTTCATCCCGGCGAGGAATATGACAAGACCATAGAGGACAGGGAATAACAGTTCACGGATCATAAGGACAGGCTCCTTTTTGAAAAGATAAGAAATTATTGGTTTCACACAATAACTTATCCTTCTATTTCTCGCTGAAACGGAACCGTCCTTGAGAGGACAGCACAGCCGTTTCCACTTATATTGTTTCGGGGTCCCCGCAAAGTACCTGGGACATCCTCGAAGCTAAAGCCTCACTTTGTGGGGTTATTTTACGGGGGTTGTACCAATATATGAACGCCAGGCATAGGACATGTATATTAATCTGGCAACAAGAATAGGGAGTTGAAGGTATTGGCATCAGTAATTCTGGAACGCAACCGTAAAAAAAGACTGGAGCAGGGCCATCCATGGGTCTTCGCCAGTGAAGTAGCATCTGTAGACGGAGATCCGCAGCCAGGCGGACTGGTGGATGTTCTGACTCATCAGGGGCGGTACTTGGCTACCGGGTATTATAATCCGGCTTCACAGATCCGGGTGAGAATTCTGTCGCAGCATAAGCTGGCGGCGATGGACACGGCGTTTTTTGCACAGCGGTTCTCGGACTGTCTGCGGCATAGGGAACGCTTCCTGCCGGGGGCGGACGCTTACCGTCTGGTCTACGGGGAAGCGGATTTTCTGCCGGGGCTGATCATTGACCGCTTCGGTGAAGTCCTTGTGGTGCAGCTGCTGACACTGGCTATGGATCAGCACCGCTCCGAGATTGTGGAGGCGCTGGTGCAGGTGATGGCGCCGCGTGGCATCTACGAGCGCAGCGATGTCAGTGTGCGGGAGCTGGAGGGACTGGAACAGACCACGGGTGTGCTCTACGGCGAATGCCCGCGCCACATTACCGTAAGTGAGAACGGGCTGAAGGTCATCGTTGATATTGAAGAGGGGCAGAAGACCGGCTACTTCTTCGATCAGAGGGAGAATAGAGCATCGATTGCTCCGCTGATGAAGGGCTGGGGCGGGCGCAGCGGAATTACAATGCAGAACGTAGCAGCCGAGGATGGTTCACTTCAGACGCTGCCAGTCAATAAAAGCGGCAAGCCTGTCACCTTCCCGTACTGGGATGGTGCGACTGTGCTGGAATGCTTTGCGCATACGGGAAGCTTCACATTGCATGCCTGCAAGTACGGTGCCAAGAAGGTAACCTGCCTGGATGTATCCGCGCATGCCATCGAGAGTGCAAAGGCCAATGTGGAGATCAACGGATTCAGCGACCGGGTGGAATTCGTGGTAGATGATGCATTTGCCTTCCTGCGCAATCAGGTTAAGGGTCAGGAGGAACGCACCGAGCGTGCTACGGGCGGCGCGGCGGCAGAAGGGACAAGCGGAAGCAAACCGGCTGCCAAGGCAGATACCGCGAAGCCGATGACCGCCGGGGGCGGACGCACATGGGATGTCGTGATTCTGGACCCGCCCGCTTTTGCCAAGACCAAAAGTGCAGTGGCAGGTGCCGTACGCGGGTACAAAGACATCAATCTGCAGGGTATGAAGTTGGTGAATGACGGGGGATATCTGGTCACGGCCAGTTGTTCATACCACATGCAGCCGCAGCTGTTCCTTGACACGATCATGGAGGCGGCCAAGGATGCCGGCAAGGTGCTGAGACTGATCGAATGGCGGGCCGCAGGCAAGGATCATCCGCAGATTCTCGGCGTGGACGAGGGGCATTATCTCAAGTTTGCCATCTTTGAGGTGCGCAGCAAATAGAAGTTTCAGACCCGGCGGCCCAGCCGGTTTTGCGGGAAGAGTCTCTTTTATAGAGGCTCTTTTTTATAGGGTTCAGACTCAAAATCAGCAGTTGTCCTATCTTCATCAACCATACGTGGACACCCCGTGGTGAGGCTGGGCAGGGGAATAAGAAAGTAGTCTATTGGCCCACGCCGCAAAAGTCGACCGGCCGAATGTGTGCGAGAAACCGAATAGCGAAAAACCGAACACAATGGGTCCGGAGAGGAGGGCTACGGGACGAGTATGCAAGTGGGGAAGGGAGGGGGGGCAAATGTTATGTGTGAGGAGGGAAACGGTCGTTAGCACTAATACAAATAGATGTATTTGGTACAGTTAAAAGATGGCTCAAAACCAGAAAAGCTGTGATAGCTGTATTCTATACAATTAAAAATGGCTTAGAGTGTCTGAAGCGGTGAAAACCGGATTTTTAGTTGCAGAGAATACACTTAAACCTGTTAACGAGCTATTTTGGCCGCTTTTAGTTGTACCAAATACACCTAAGCACCAAATCCGCTCCAATCCACCCCCACCGCCCCAATCCTGCCACCGCCGCACCCACCTCTCGCCGCCCGCCCCAGCTCAGTAACATCCTCCCCTTTCAATAGTTGATTTCCCTATCCCGGCAGCGTAGGCGGACCCTCTATAATCAAGGTACAGATTCTAAGGGGGGCCGTTTATGAAACAGAAAAAAATACATGCCTACGTCTTTGTATTTCCCAGCTTGTTCCTGACCCTGGTGTTCGGCATTTATCCTCTGCTGTGGGCCTTGCGCTATATGTTCTATGACTATCAGGGGTTCGGGACGCCTGTATTTATCGGCCTCGATAACTTCGGGCGGGTAATGCGCGACCATCAGTTCTGGTCCGCTGTCGGCAATACCGGGATCTATGCGCTCGGCAAGCTCGTGGTGACGATTCCGATGTCGCTGCTGCTGGCGATTATCCTGAACCGCAAAATGAAGGGGCGTTCCTTTCTGCGGGCGATTTATTATCTGCCTACGATCTTCAGCGCCTCGGTGATGGCGATTGTCTTCTTCATTATTTTCAACTCCTATAACGGGATCTTGAATCAGCTGCTGATCCGCTTCCATATCATCAACGAACCGATTGGCTGGCTCAGCGCCGACCATGCGATGATGACCACCATCATTATTGCTATCTGGGGTGCGGTCGGTAACTATATGCTGTTGTTCCTCGCGGGACTCCAAGGCATTCCGAATGATCTGTACGAAGCGGCCTCGCTGGACGGGGCGAATGAATTCCAGAAGCTGAAGAATGTGACCATCCCGCTGCTGGGACCAGTGATGCAGATGATTATCATGCTGGCGATCACCATCTCGCTGAAGGGCTATGAGAGCATTATGGTGCTAACCGAAGGCGGGCCGTACGGCAAAACAGAAGTCATGTACCTGTACCTGTTCAAGCTCCTATTCCCGGTCTCGGCGGAAGCGCAGTCCATCCAGCAGCTCGGCTATGGCAGCGCAGTCGGCTTCACCACTGCGGTTATTGTGGGCGGCGTGACGCTGGTCTACTTCCGGATCTCCAAGAAATTAAACGATGTGTACTAGAACCGACAGGAGGAGAGCAGAATGAATAACACCCGTACTCATACCCGTTCCGTTATGTCCCAACTGCTGACCCGCTCGCTCGGCAAGGCCGTGCTCTGGATCTTTCTGATTGCGGCCGCCCTGCTGGCCTTGTTCCCGATTATCATGGTCGTGCTGGGCTCGTTCAAGACGAACCAGGAGCTGACAGGCAGTGCAACCATTTGGCCGTCAAGCTGGCATTTCTCGAACTACCTGGAAGCGTGGAAGAATGCTAACTTCTCCCGCTATACGCTGAACAGTATATTTGTAAGCGTGGTCACCACTGTCGGCACCCTGCTGGTGGCTTCGATGTCTGCCTATGCGGTAAACCGGGTGTCTTTTATCGGCAAAAAAGCGTACTCCCTGCTCATGGCCTCCACGCTGTTCATCTCTATCGGGGCTGTGGTGCTGCGTCCGCAATTTGACCTGATGGTTATGCTCGGCCTGAACAAGACGCTCTGGGGCGTCATTATTATCCTGATCAGCGCCCATGCCACCTGTTATTTCATCTTGATCGGCTTCTTCCAGAGTATTCCGCGTGACCTGGACGAAGCGGCGATGATCGATGGCTGCAACTTCTACTCTGTCTACCTGCGTATCATCTTGCCACTGCTGCGGCCTGCGCTGGCGGTTGCCGGACTGGGGGCGTTCCAGGGGTCCTGGAATGAATATATTCTGCCGCTGGTCTTCACGATGAGCAATCCCCAGCTCCAGACGCTTCCGGTCGGGCTGGCGAATCTGCGCTACGGAATCGGAGCGGCGTCAGAGGTACAGCTGATGATGGCCGGCGCTTGCCTGTCCATTTTGCCGCTGCTGGTGGTCTATGTGTTCGCCAACAAATCCTTCATGCAGGTGACACTCGGCGCCGTCAAAGGGTAGTCCCGGAAAGAGTAGTGTTCCGCCCGCACTGTTGTTACAATGGGTTGCAAGGAGTGGTTCACGGATGAAACTCGGTTTCTACAAGCAGTCTTTGAAGAAAAGAATTCAGGTGCTGTACATCTTCCTCGCCATTCTCTGTATCAGTGTAACCGGAGTCGGTTCGTATCTCTTCGCGGCGCGCAGCATCCAGGGCAGTGCCCTTGAGCTGAAGCAAGGCATTCTGAACAAATCGGTTCAGGTGATGGACGAGCATCTCCGGCATATCGTGGTCTCTTCCTTTTCCCTGATGCTGGGTGAAAGCTTTGGTCAAGTGATGAAGGATGTCAGCAACAATAATTCCGCTCATTATTATCAGAATTTGTCGCTGCTGCAGACCTCCTTTGACCAGCTTAAGCTGGTGGAGCCGCTGATTGATACGACCTATCTAAGTACGCCGATTGGCGACTTTTACTCCACTAAGGATTTCCCCGAACGGAAGACTAACTTCAAGGAGAAGTACGGGAGCTATCTGGAGCGGCCGGGCTGGAATACCCTGTGGCTGGGGGCGCATCAGAGCGAGCTGTTTCAGTCGAAGGGCCGGGTGCTTTCGTTGCTGCTGAAGCCAACGGTAATTGACAATCATAATTTCCCGGACGTCTATATGGTTGTGAACATGAAGGAGGAGGCGATGAGGTCTATCCTGGAGCAGGATCTGATGAATAATCAGGTTCAGCTCTTTTTGCTGCAAAAGGATGGATCGATGGTCATCCGGCCGGAGACGCAGACCTACGCGTTCAATACGGAGCAGAATTTCGTCAGCCGGTTCAACCAAGGGACGGCAGGAGATTTCAACTATATCAATGCCTCAGGCGAGGAGCTGCTCGTCAATTACAGCACGCTGTCGATGAATGAGGACTGGGTCATGGTCAGCATTCAGTCCAAAGCAGACCTGCTGCAGCCGCTGAAGCAGATCCGCTGGCTGATCTTCTGGATTATGCTGATCTGTACCGTGGTCGCGTTGGCCTTGTCTAACCTGCTCGCCTCTGCACTGCTGGGGCCGCTCAACAAGCTGCAGCGTCTGATGGTGGAGGTAGAATATAACGACCTGGATGTACGGTTTCAGAGCCGATATGAGGATGAGGTGAGCGCCGTGGGTCATAAGTTCAACCGGATGCTAGACCAGATTCAGGTTCTGATTCAGGAGGTGCGGACCTCGGAGCAGGAGAAGCGCAAGTCGGAGGTCAAGGCGTTACAGGCACAGGTGGACCCTCATTTCTTATACAACACGCTGAATACGATCTTCTGGAAAAGCGAGAATGGCGAGAAAAGCGATGTCAGCGAGATGATCGTCGCCTTGTCGCTCCTCTTCCGCCTGGGGCTGAACAACGGGAATGATATTACGACCCTCCAGCAGGAGGTCCAGCATGTCCGGCAGTATTTGCAGCTCCAGCAGAAGTGCTATGAGAATCTGTTCACCTATACGATAGAGGTGGAGGATGACGCCTATCTGTCCGTCAGGATGTTGAAGATTCTGCTTCAGCCACTGGTGGAAAATTCAATTCTGCATGGCTTCCGCGACAAAGCGGAGCTAGGCAGAATTGAGATCCGCATCTACCGCGCTGCCGGATTCCTGATCCTGCGGGTCACGGACAACGGCTGCGGCATGGATGCCGCTCAGCTTGCGAATGCGGTGAACGGCACCGAAGCGGAGCGCAGGGGATATGCTTTGTCCAACCTGCGCAGCAGGCTCAGCCTGCACTACGGAGAATCTGCATCGATTGCCTTCAGCAGCATTCCCGATATTGCCACAACTGTAACCGTCACGATACCGATCCTTTAGGAGGCTGCCATGAACCCGTTGACCCTGTGCGTAATGGATGATATTCAGACTGTCGTCAAAGGAATTGCTTCAACGATCCCGTGGGCGGATCATGGAATGGAGGTGGCGGGGACCGCCGGCAATGGTGAGCAGGGCTGGGAGCTGCTGCTGGAGAAGGACCCCGACATCGTTATCAGCGATATCCGCATGCCGAAGCTCAGTGGTCTTGAGCTGATGAGACGGGCTGCCGAAGCGAAGCTGCGGGCCAAATTCATATTCATCAGCGGGTATTCGGATTTCAGCTATGCGCAGGAGGCGATCAAGCTGGGCGCCTCCGACTATTTGCTGAAGCCGTTCACCCAGCCGGAGATTGTGGCCGCTGTGCTGAAGGTGAAGCAGACTATTGAAGAAGAGCGGGCGAGAGCAGAGCAGATACAGCAAATGGAGCAGAAGATGATGGCCAGCCATGCGCAACTGCGCCAGGATTATCTCACCGCTCTGCTGCGCCAGGAGAACCATATCAGCCTGAGTGACAGCCGCTGGCAGGAGCTTGGCATCGACCTGGACGCCGGCAATCTGCTGGTGATGGCTATTGAGCTGGACTGTTATACCGAATACGGGTACACCCTGCATCTGGATGACAGTGAGATCATTCCTTTTGCGATCAAGAACATACTGGACGAGACGTTGAAAATGCACACGCACGGCGTTGTGCTGCGCGAGAGCAGACAGCGGCTGGCCGCGATCTTTAATCCGCCGGAGGCCATGGATACGGTGGAGCTGCTGGAGCTGTGCCGTGAGAATGTGGAGAAATACAGCAAGAATACCGTTTCGATCGGCCTTGGCACAGCGGCACGGGGACCGCGTGAGATCCGGGCCTCCTTCGTGCATGCGGCCAAAGCGCTGGCCTACCGTTTTTACAGTGAGGGGAATTGTATCTTCCGCTTCACAGAGCTGGACCCGGAGAACCGCGCAGCCCCGGACTATCCTGAGGAGAAGGTGAAGGAGCTGCTGTACGCGCTCAAATCCGGTAATGAAGAAGGCTGTCATGAGATTATCGGCGAGATCTTCCGGCAGTGGAACATCTCCGGCAGATATCCTGATCCGCTATCGATGGTCCGTCTGTTGTCCGGGCTGACCTTCGCTATGTACCGGGCGTTCTGTGATGAAATCACGGAAGAGGAGCGCATACAGCTGGAGGCTGACTTGACGGCGCTGGAGGAGAACCGTTCTTTAACCTTTGGCGGGTGGAAAAGCTATATCAATCACTTCGCCAGCATGGGCTGCGAATTCGTCGATAGCAAGCAGTTCCGTGATGTAACGCAGTCCATTAACCGGGCCAGAGAATATATACGGCTGCATCTGGAGGAGAATCTGACCCTGAACAGCTGCGCGCAGGCCGTCCATCTGAGTCCGAGCTATTTCGCAGGCGCCTTCAAGAAGGAGACAGGCATGACGCTGATTCAGTATATTACCAAGCTGCGGATGGAGCGGGCGAAGGAGCTGCTGATTGCCGGGGCGCAGGTGCAGGAGATTTCCCTGATGCTCGGCTATGAGGACCGCCCTTATTTCAGCGGCCTGTTCAAAAAATACTGCGGACTTACGCCCACAGCGTTCCGGCAGAAATACCTGAAATAAGCAGGAGACGAAGGAACAGGGACAAGCATTTTTTCCCCCTTACAAAGTTAGAATGTCCCTCACCCCACTGAAAGCGGAACCATTATGATTACGTTAACAGATAGCCGATTGCAGGCTGTCAGGACAAGCACAAGGGGGCATAACGATGGATAAAAAATGGGTTGTTGCAACAATGAGTACAGTGCTGGCACTCAGTCTGGCCGGCTGCGCTGCCGACAGCAATAAGGAGCCCGCGGCAAGTAACAGCAAACCGGCGGACACCAAGGGAGATAACGGGGCAGCAAGCGGCGGCAAAACCAAAATCCTCTACTGGACACCCGACCGTCACGACGCCGATTTCATGAAATCCAAGATTGATGAGTTCAACAAGACGAATAAGGATAACATCGAAGTGGAAATGACCGTGATGGGGGACAACTATCCGCAGGCGGTAGATATCGCTTTTGCCAGTAAGCAGGCTCCTGATGTGCTTCAGATCAACGACTTCCAGACCTATTACAAAAAAGGCTACATGGCCCCGATCAATGACTATATGAGCAGCGAGATGAAGGAGACCTTCAAGGACAGCCTGCTGGAGAACAAGAATACCGTGGACGGCAAGACCTATACCCTGCCCAACACCGGACAGATCTGGAGACTGATCTATAATAAAGATATCTTCAAGCAAGCGGGCATTGAGAATCCGCCGAAAACACTGGACGAGATGGTTGCTGCCGCCAAAAAGATTACCGAAACCGGCAAAAAGGACGGCATATACGGCTTCGCCAGCCCGTTCAAGAGCTCAAGCGGCTTCTGGCGTGCATCCAATACCGTAGCGGGCGCGAGCAACAATACCGGCATTGACGGCTACAATTACAAGACCGGCCAATTCGACTTCAGTATGTACAAGGATATTGCGCTGGCGCTGCGTCAGATGAACGAAGACGGCAGCATGCTGCCGGGCGTAGAGAGCCTGGATATCGATCCGCTGCGTGCGCAGTTCGCCCAAGGCAAAATCGGCATGTACATTAACCACTCGGCAGAGCCCGGCGTCTACAAAGACCAGTTCCCGACTACCGCTAATTGGGCTGCCGTTGCTGTACCGACAACAGATGGAACAATCAAAGGCGCATCACAGATTATCGGCGGTTCTTACATCGGCATCAGCGCGGACAGCACGCATAAGGAAGCAGCGTGGAAGTTCATGGAGTATGTGTACAGCGACAGCCTGCAGAGCGAGTATTATGAAAAAGGCTACGGCATCTCCCTGATCCCTACAGTCATCAGCTCCGGCAAAAAACCAAGCATTCCCGGCATTGAAGGCTTCCTGCCGAAGCGTTATGACGCGATTTATCCGGCGAACCCGCTGACCATTACAGAAGGGTCACTGGAAGGCAGCAAATGGAGCGATGCGTTCTCGGCATTCGTCTTCACCGGCGGCGATGTGGACAGCATTATCAAAGACCTGGATACCCGGTATAATGTCTCATTAGAGAAAGCAAGAGCCTCCGGCGCAACGGATATTGTGGCCGATCCAAGCTTTGACGCATCGAAGCTGCAGGGTAAATTATCCACCGAGGAATAAGAGGTAAGGTTCAGGTGGCGGCCGATGCATGATCAATTCGGCCGCTTTCTTGCATATTGAGAGAGGAGCAGATCCGAAATGATTATAGAGAATAGCCAAGCCGCAAAGACGGTTCTGAATGAGAGCAGTTCCCGTACCCTGCTGGCAAGAGGCGGATCACTGATGATGGTGGAGGTTACCTTCGCCAAAGGCGGCATCGGCGAGATTCATTCCCATGATGCGCATGAGCAGATCAGCTATATAGTGAAGGGCAGCTTTGAGGTCAAGGTCGGGGAGGAGACGCGTATTCTGAAGGCGGGCGACAGCTTCTATGCCGGCTACAATATTCCGCATGGTGTGAAGGCGCTGGAGGATTCCGTGATTCTGGATGTGTTCAATCCGTTTCGTGAGGACTTCCTGGAGAAGCAGGAATGAAGGATTATTATCTGAACGCATCTGAGCTGCGCAGCGCTGCCGCTTATTATGTCCGTCATTTCCCCAACGAGGCGCAGAACTCGGTCCGGATTGCCGAGCATGCCGTGGACAATGAATTCATTATTCCTTATACCGGTGATCTGAGCCGCTGGATTCCGCTGGGCAAGCCGGTGGTAGACTGGCTGCATAATCCTACGAACGACCCCGAATTCACCTGGGGCATCAACCGCCACTGGCATATGCTGGATCTGGGCAAGGCCTATCTGATGAATGGCAAGCCGGAATACGTTACGGCCTTTATGCAGCATTTCCGCAGCTGGCGCGAGCAGAACCCGGTTCCTGTGATCCCGTCGTATGAGGAAGCGGTATTTTTCCAGAAGCTAGGTCCATGGCGTCTGCTGGAGACCGGCCTGCGGGTGCAGTCCTGGATATCTGCGTACAAATATATGGAGGATAGCCCGCTGCTGGATGGACACTTCCGCAGTGAGCTGCTGGAGGGGCTTGCGGAGCATGCTGAATATCTGACCCGCTACCTGGGCAGCACGGAGATCAATCATGCGATTATGCATATGCAGGGCCTCTATATGATTGCTGTCTTCCATCACGGGCATCCGCGCGCACCGTATTGGCGGCAGCTGGCAGGGGAGCGCCTGGAGCTGTGCCTTTTGCATCAGGTCGGGCCGGAAGGGATTCAGATTGAGCTGACCACCCATTATCATGATGCGGCCATTGAGATGTTCGGAACGCCTTATCTGCTGGGCGCGTTATCCGGCCACCCGTTCTCCGCCTGGTACGGCGGGCAGCTCCGCAAGATGGCCGCGTTCACCGAAGCGCTGGTCCGCCCGGATCACCAGTCCACCGGGATCGGCGATTCCGACTGGATCAGCAGCGGCCGGCAGCGGCTGACGCTGCTGGGCGCCATTCTGAAGGATGATGCACTGGTCGGACGCGGCACGGGCAATGCAGAATGCCTCTGGCTGCTGGGAGCCGAGGCGTATGAGCGGTGTGTGCAGCTTCAGGCGGAGTCTGCGCCTTCGGTGAGCAGCGTGGCTTTTGTGCAGACCGGGTATTATGTGATGCGGGACCCGCAGCAGTATCTGTTCTTCGATGCCGCAGAGATGGGCGGAGCGCACGGTCATGCCGATGCGCTGAATCTGGAGTGGATGTGGAACGGGCAATTGCTCTTCACCGATACCGGGAGGTACACCTATGAGGAAGGGGAATGGCGCCGTTATTTCAAAAGCACCCGGGCACACAACACTATTACCATAGACGGGTTGGATCAGACGCCGTATATCTCTACCCAGCAATGGGGCGAGCCTGTGGCTAAGGCCAGCACGTTCCGCTGGGAGAGCAACAGCCGTTACCACTTCATTGATGCCGCGCATGACGGATACATCCGTCTTCCCGGTCCGGTAATGCACCGGCGCTGGGTGCTGCTGGGCGTGGAGGTGCCGCTGCTGCTGATTGCCGACTGGCTGGAGGCGGATGGCGAGCATGAGCTGAAGCAGCGGTTCCATCTGCACCCGGAGGCGGTGCTGGAGCTGTCTTCCGGAGCCGGAGCGGCTGGAGAGGCTGGAGAGGCAGTGGGCGGAGAAGCTGAAGTTGAAGCTGAAACAGCCTTTATTGGAACCGGAGGAGACGCAGCTGGAGGATTTGCCGTCGCCGCACGGACTGCAGCAACCGTGGTCTATCCCGGCTCTACAGTGAAGCTGAATATGAGCTGGATGACCAGCGGCCTGAAGGATGAACAGTTCACGGTGAATAAGGAGCAGGGCTGGGTATCGGAGGTCTACGGCTCCAAATCGGAGATTCCGGTAATCGAGGGCCGGGCGGCTTGGGCCGGTAAGGCTGGAATTCTGACCCTGTGTCTGCCCGGCGATGCGGCAGACGGCAGCGGTCCGCTGCACGTGAGCACCTGCGTGGTGGATGCGGAGCGGCGGCGGGTCGAGCTGTCCTATGTATACGGAGATGCGATCGGCACCATTGTAATCGGCCCGGACACCCTGGGCTGGACGGAGCGGAGGGAATAAGGGTCTTGTGCTTCACTTGGGAGGAGTTGCAGCAGTAACTGTTAGCCTTGAACCTAATTTACATGCATTTATTCAGACTCTTCCGCCCGCCGTTTGCGCGGCTCCGGGAGAGTCTTCTTTATTTCTGCAATTGCAAACAATGGCAAACGTACGTTCTGGAGCGTGCGGTGGAGGTATGCTATACTATTGAGACGAGAAGTTTCATAGATTCTGGTATTGCATTGAGTGCCAGGGTTCAACGGAAGGAGTCTGCTGAAATGACGGTTAACTTCATCATCGGCCGCTCGGGCAGCGGCAAGACGACTACAATATGGGAGCGGGTATCCTCCAGGCTGAAGGCAGAGCCGCTGGGGGCCCCGATCATTATACTTGTTCCCGAGCAGGGATCGTTCGGAGCGGAACGGGGACTGCTGGCGGCGGGCGGCGTGAAGGGGAGTCTGCGTGCCCAGACGCTCAGCTTCTCGCGGCTTGCCTACCGGGTGAAGCAGGAGACCGGTGGCAGCGCAAGTCTGCCTATCAGTGAAGAAGGCAAGAAGATGCTGATCTACAAGATTATCAGCAAGCGCAAGGAGGAGCTGAAGCTGTTCGGGGCTTCCTCGGACCGGCCGGGATTTGTGGAGCGGCTCAGCAGCCTGCATACGGAGCTTAAGCGCTGCTGTCTTGGAGCCGGAGACCTGGAGGAGCAGATCGGCAGAATGCGGGATGCCACGCTGGGCAGCCCTATTCTGGCCGGGAAGCTGGATGATCTGCATCTCGTCTTCAGCGAGCTGGACCAGGAGATGTCACAGCTCTATATAGATGAAGAGGACAGACTGGCCGAACTGGCTGAGCATATTGCAGACTCTGCCTATATCCGCGGCGCCGAGATCTGGGTGGATGGCTTCCACGGCTTCAGCAACCAGGAACTCATCGTCTTGCGTGAGCTGATGCAGTACGCGGACACAATGACCATTGCGCTCACACTGGACCGGATCTATCCGCCGGGCGTTGCCCCGCACGAGCTGGAGTTGTTCCATCCGGCGGCGGTTACTTACATTAAGCTCCGGGGAATAGCGGAGGAGATGGGACTTATCGTATGGGATGAGCTGCTGGCTCCGCCCGTCCTGCCAAGGTTCAAGGACGCTCCCGTACTCGCGCATCTGGAGCGCGGATTACAGCGCCGGCAACCCTGGACGGGACCGGCTGAACAGGTGAAGGAAGCCATCAGCATCCGGGCTGGGGCTTCACGCCGCACCGAGGTGGAGGGCGTGCTGCGCGAGATGCAGGCCCTGGCTAGAGAATCGGGGGCTAAATATGGGGAAATGGCGGTATTCATGCGCAATATGGCTGATTATGAGCCGCTGATTGCCCCGTTATTTCAGGACTTCGGCGTTCCGTTCTTCCTGGACCAGAAGCAGAGTGAGCTGCATCATCCGCTGGTGGAATTCATCCGCTCCGCTCTCGATGTCGTCCGCCGCCGCTGGCGTTATGAAGATGTGTTCCGCTGCGTGAAGACAGAGCTGCTGCTCCCGCTGGACGGAAACATTACCCGTGCCCATATGGATGAGCTGGAGAACTATGTGCTGGCCTGCGGCATTCACGGCTATCGCTGGACGGACGGGCGCTCCTGGAAGGGGATTCCGCGCCTCTCCCTGGAGGGCAGTGAGGCTGTAGATGAAGCCATGCTATCCAGAATGGAAGCCTGCCGGAGTGCGATTACAGGACCGCTGCAGGCATTTGAGCAGAGAATCAAAGCCAGCCGCAGCGGTCTGGAGCTATGCCGGGCGGTATATCTGCTGCTGGAGGATACGGAAGCGGCACGGAAGCTCGAAGGGATGGGAGCGGAGTCTCTGAAGCAAGGCCGCCCGGAAGCTGCCCGGGAGCATAGCCAGCTCTGGGGCGCTGTTCTGGGTCTGCTGGACCAGATTGCCGAGATGATGGGCAAGGAACGGATAGAATTCAGCCTGTTCGCCGGGGTGCTGGAGACCGGGCTGGCTGAGCTTAAAATGGGGCTCGTCCCGCCCGCACTTGACCAGGTGCTGGTAGGTACGATGGACCGTACCCGGGTGTCGGGAGTGAAGTACGCCTTCCTGCTCGGTTTCAACGAAGGAGTGGTTCCGGCACAGTTCAAGGAAGACGGCATTCTGTCCGAAGGGGAACGGCTTATGCTGGAGAAGTCCGGTATGGAGCTTGCGCCGGGCTCATCCCGGAAGCTGCTGGATGAACGTTTCCTGATCTACAATGCGCTTACGACGGCCAGCAGGAAGCTGTGGATCAGCTATGCTGTAGCTGATGATGAGGGCAAAGCGCTGCTGCCTTCGGAGGTCTTCCGCCAGCTGCAGGGAATGTTCCCGCAGCAGTTAGATGAACAATTCCTCTCCGGCTTCCCGCAGAGCGGCAATGATGACGACGCTGCCCATATGGACTTCATCGGCCATCCTGAGCAGACACTGCGCATGCTGCTGCTTCAGCTCCGCCAGTGGCGTCAAGGGGCAGAGATACCCGGTATGTGGTGGGAGGTCTATAACTGGTTTGCGGCGGAGCAGGGCGCAGACAAGCCTGCGGGCGAACAGGCAGCGGAATACCGCCAGGCGGATCTGTCCATGAAGCTTAAGCTGGAGCGGCTGCTCGGCTCGCTGTTCTACCGCAATGAAGGTATACGGCTGAAGAAGGAGACCAGCCTGCGCCTGTATGGCGGCTCTACGCTGCGCGGCAGCGTGTCACGGATGGAGCGGTTCGTTGCCTGCTCCTTCTCCCATTTCGCTTCCTACGGACTGAGGCTGAAGGAGCGCCAGCTCTACAAGCTCCAAGCCCCGGATATCGGGCAGCTCTTCCATGCGGCCCTCAGTGAGATGGCGAAGCGGCTGCAGGAGCAAGGCCGCAGCTGGGGCAGCATGACTGCGGAGGAATGCCGCACGGAGGCGGGGAAGACCGTAGACAAGCTGTCTCCACTGTTACAGGGAGAGATTCTGATAAGCAGCAAGCGCTACGGCTATATCTCGCGCAAGCTGAAGAATATTGTCGGCCGCGCTTCGGTCATCCTCGGGGAGCATTCGCGGCGCGGGAGCTTCGAGCCGGTCGGGCTGGAGCTGGATTTCGGTCCCGGACAGGAGCTGCCTCCGCTGAGAATTACACTGCCGAACGGCTGTGTTATGGAGGTGGTCGGCCGGATTGACCGGGTGGATAAGGCTGAAGGAGAGCAGGGGATTCTGCTGCGGGTTATCGACTACAAATCAAGCCAGAAGGATCTTAAGCTGCATGAGGTCTACTATGGATTGTCGTTGCAGATGTTAACTTACCTTGATGTGCTGCTGACCTATTCCGAGCAATGGCTCGGCCAGGCAGCATTGCCTGCCGGGGCGCTCTATTTCCACGTTCATGATCCGCTCCTGACCTCAGCCAACGGAATGAACCGGGAGCAGGCGGAGCAGGAGCTGATGAAGCGTTTCAAGATGAAGGGCCTGCTGACCGCCGACCGTGAGGTAGTGTCGCTGATGGATACCACACTAGACAAAGGGTATTCCTCTATTGTTCCGGTAGCGCTGAAGAGTGACGGCAGCTTCTACAGCAGCGCATCTGTAGCTACCCCAGAGCAATGGGGGCAGCTGCGGTCCTCGGTGCGCAGCACGATCTCTGAGATCGGGACCAGCATTACAGAGGGGGATGTGGCGATACAGCCATACCGCATCCATCAGGAGACGGCCTGCACCTTCTGCTCCTTCCGTCCCGTCTGCCAGTTCGATGAGGCGGTGGAGGGCAATAGTTATAACATCTTAAGTAAGCCGGGCAAAGAAGTGATTTGGGATCTGCTGTCCCGCAAAGGAGGAGAGAAGCTGTGAGCACAAGACCTGTACCCGATACGAAGCCGGAGGGCAGTCTGTGGAGTGACGACCAGTGGCGTGCCATTGCCGAGAGCGGCAGCGATATTCTCGTGGCGGCGGCAGCCGGTTCCGGCAAAACGGCGGTTCTCGTCGAGCGGATTATCCGCAAAATCAGCAATGAGGAAGCGGGCTTCAGCGTGGACCGGCTGCTGGTGGCAACCTTCACCAAGGCTGCCGCCTCCGAGATGCGGCAGCGTATCCGGGAAGCGCTTGAGCGCAAGCTGGAGGAGGACAGTGAAGGCAGGAACGAATATCTGCGCCGCCAGCTTGCTCTCCTGGGCAGAGCCTCCATCACCACCCTCCATTCCTTCTGTCTTGAAGTCATCCGCCGGTATTACCAGATGATTCCGATCGATCCCGGCTTCCGTATCCTGAATGAGCATGAGGCGGAGATGATGCGCCAGGAGCTGCTGGAAGAGCTGCTGGAAGAGAAATACGGCGAGGTTGCCGGGGACGGCGAAGATACCTTGTTCGTACAGCTCGCAGACTGGTTCAGCGGTGAACGGAGTGATGATGCGGTGCACTCGCTGATTCAGCGGCTGCATGATTTCGCGCGCAGCCATCCCTGGCCTGCGCAGTGGCTGCGGGATACCGCAGCCGACTTTGCGCTGCCGGATGCCGAGGCTCTGAGCCATACGGCTTGGGTGCAGAGCATTCTTGCCGAAGCCCGGCTTACGCTGAAGGGGGCGATCAGCCAGCTGGAGCAGGGGCATGAGATTGCGCTTCAGCCCGGCGGTCCGGCGCCTTACGCGGATAATCTTGCTGCCGATCTGGAAATGGCGCAGGGCCTGCTGGACGCGGTGGACTCGCAGCCCTGGGCCGGATTGTATGATATCTTCATGGAGATCTCCTTCGGGAAGCTGAAGCCATGCAAGAAGGATGCCACTGATCCGCTGCTTCAGGAGAGCGTGAAGACGATCCGGGATCAGGTGAAGAAGAGCCTGCTCGAGCTGCAAAAATCCTTGTTCGGCCGTCCGGCGGAATCCTTCCTGGGTGAACTTCATACGGCGGCTCCGCTGATGCAGGAGCTGGCGGAGACGGTAATCACGTTCGGCGAGCGCTATCGGCTGGAGAAGGCTGGCCGGGGCTTGGTGGACTTCAGTGATCTGGAGCATTACTGCCTGCAAATTCTGCGCCATCCGGACTCGCAGCCGGGGCATTCGCTGCCGTCGGATGCGGCGATGGAGTACCGCAGCCAGTTCGACGAAGTGCTGCTGGATGAATACCAGGACACCAACAGTGTACAGGAGGAGATTGTCCGGCTGATCTCCCGGGAATCCCCCGGCAACCGCTTCATGGTCGGGGATATGAAGCAGAGTATATACCGGTTCCGCTTAGCGGAGCCGGGCCTGTTCCTGGACAAATACCGAAGGTTCAGTAATGATCCATCATATGGAGACAAGCCAGATGGCCGGGCGGAGGCTGATCCTGGACAGGAGGAACGGGGAGATGGCCTCGTCATCGATCTGGCCCGCAATTTCCGCAGCAGGCTGGAAGTGGTGAATGCGGTGAATATGGTCTTCCGGCAGATCATGGACAGCAATGTCGCAGAGATCAGTTATGATGAGCGGGCAGAGCTGGTGTATGGAGCGAACTTCCCGGGAGCTGCGGAGAAAGGGCCGGACACTTATTTTGCACCGGAGCTGCTGCTGATTGACAAAGGAGGCTCAGCCCAGGGACCGGCGGATGAAGCGGCAGAGGGCGATGAGCTGCCGCTTCTGGAGCTGGAGGCTGCCGAGAGTGAGACTGCACAGCTGGAAGCACGGGCTATTGCCCGGCGTATCTCGCAGATGACGGGAATGACCGGCGGTGAGCCGCTGCTGATCTATGATAAAGGACTGCGGATTATGCGCCCCGTCGTATACGGCGACATTGTCATTCTGCTGCGTTCGGCCCGGGTATGGACGCCGCTGATGATTGAGGAGCTGCGGGCTGAAGGTATTCCGGCATACGGGGACCAGAACAAGGGGTATTTTCAGGCTACCGAGGTAGAGATTGCCCTCTCCCTGCTGCAGATTGTCGATAATCCCCGCCAGGACATTCCCCTGGCCGGAGTGCTGCGCTCACCGGTAGTGAATCTTCGCGAGGAAGAGCTGGCGAAGGTGCGGCTGTGCAGTAGAGGGACGTTCTACGATGCGCTGGTTGCGGCTTCTGAAGCAGGGGAGGCACTGAGGGACAATCCGCCGGATCTGTTCTGGGAGGCCGCGCTGCTGGCGGGGCAGGGGGCCGGTACCGGTGACACAGCCGGAGAGACAGCCGCTGCGTCAGAGCTTACGCCATCGTCTGGAAATGAGAGTGTACAGGAAGATATGGCTGGCGGAACCGATGCTTCTGCGGCGCTGCGGGATATTCCGCTTACGCTGCAGCGTAAGCTTAAGTCCTTCCTGGATAGGCTGAAGAACTGGAGGAATGCTGCCCGGCAAGGAAGCTTAAGCGAGCTGATCTGGAGGATCTACCGGGAGAGCGGGTATCTGGAGTGGGTCGGAGGGCTTCCCGGAGGCTTTCAGCGCCAGAACAATCTGAAGGCGCTGTATGACCGGGCTGTTCAATTCGAGAACGAGACCTCGGCCAGAGGGTTGTTCCGCTTCCTGGTATTCATCTCACGGCTGAGAGAGAACGGCGGCGATCTGGGGGTTGCCGGAGGAAGCAGTGAAGAGGCCGGGGGCGTCAGAATTATGACGATCCACAAATCCAAGGGTCTGGAGTTCCCAGTTGTCTTCCTGGCAGGTATGGCCAAAATGTTCAACCGTCAGGACCTGCATTCCCCGTTCCTGATGCATAAGGAGCTAGGCTTCGGGCCGCGTTTCGTGGAGCGGGAGACCCGGGTCAGCTACCCGACGCTGCCCTATCTGGCGATTAACCGCCGTTCGCGGCTGGAGCTGCTCGCTGAGGAGATGCGCGTGCTCTATGTCGGACTGACCCGTCCGCGCGACAAAATGATTCTGGTCGGCACGGTCAGGGATCTGCCGCGCGCGGTATCCGGCTGGGCCGCGATGCAGGGCCGCGAAGAGCTGTTGTTGGCGGATCACCTGCTGGCCCGGGGCCGCAGCTATCTGGACTGGGTGGGACCGGCGCTGATCCGCCACCCTGCCGCTGCTATTCTGCGCAAGCTGGCAGTCAGCGAGGGACCGGTATCCACGGTGCTGCATGGCGATGAGTCGAACTGGAGCATTACGGTGACTGGTGCAGCGGAGCTTAGCCCTGGCGCTTTTCTTGCCGGGGACGGCGATCAGGACAAAAACGAACAACGCCGGGTGATGCTGGAGGCGCTCCGCAGGGGCAGGGCGGTGTCAACACCTGAGACCCCGGCAGCTGCGCAGATTGCAGAGAGACTGGGCTGGACTTACCGGTATGCGGCAGCGTCAAGCATCCCTGCTAAGACCTCGGTTACCGAGCTCAAGGGATTATTATCGATGCAGGAGCAGCCGTCTTACGACCAGCTGGAGGAGCGGAAGCTCCCGGGTGGACCGGACGAACGGAGTGAACGCGGGTATAGGGACAGCCTGCATCTCCAGCGGCCGAAATTCATGGAGCAGCGGGGACTTACCCCTGCCGAGCGCGGAACGGCTTACCATACGGTGATGCAGCATATTCCTCTGGATGAGCCGGTAGACCGGTCTGTGCTGGAGGCTACGCTTGCGCGTCTTGAAAGGCTTGCTATCCTTAGCAAGGAACAGGCGGATGCGGTGGTGCTGGAGGAAGTTGAGCAGTTCTGCCGGAGTGAGCTGGGACACAGACTGTTCCATTCTGCCTGGAAGACCAGAGAGCAGCCCTTCAGTTACACGATGCCAGCCGGTGAAGCCTACCGGGGGCTTGACTATCTGGACGAAGCGGCTGCCGGACTTGCGGATGAACGCGGTGGCGGTGATTTTGCAGAGACGGTACTGATTCAAGGGGTGATTGACTGCCTGTTCCGGGAAGAGGGGCGGCTGATTCTGCTGGATTACAAAACAGATCATATCCCTCCGCATGGAGACGGGCTTACACAGCTGTCGGACAAATACCGTTTCCAGCTGGAGCTGTACAGCAAGGCGCTGCTGGATATTCTGGGCGAGCCGGTCAGCGAGATATGGCTGTACTTTTTCGACGGCGGACATGCTGTGAGATTGTGATTGGCGGGGAAGGGTTGCGGTAGCTGCAGCGGATGAGGATGAGGCGGATCTAGGGTGCTACGCGGTATTTTAGACTAATACATGCTTGCGGTCTGAAGTGCGTTGGCTGTCGACTGAAATGATATTTATGGATAAGAGTTCTATGAATGATTCGTAGAGTGGCTTTGCTGGCTGAATGTGGCTGAAGGATCGCCGGGAAGAGCAAGAGTGTATCTAATCTCATCGGTTAAAGGCTGGATGTATGCTATAAGCCGAATGCAACCGGCTGGAACAGCGACATATGGCCCGAATGTATCTAAAAAACAACATACATGGTGCTTGCACGCAGGTGAATGGTCCGAATATATGCGAAAAACAACATACATGGTGCTCGCGTGCAGGCATATGAACCGAATGTATATGAAAAACAGTATACATGGTGCTCGTATGCAGGTGAATGGTCCGAATATATGCGAAAAACAGCATACATTGTACTTGCGCGCAGGCGTATGAACCGAATGTATGTGAAAAACAGCATACATGGTGCTCGCGTGCAGGCATATGAACCGAATGTATATGAAAAACAGTATACATGGTGCTCGTATGCAGGTGAATGGTCCGAATATATGCGAAAAACAGCATACATTGTACTTGCGCGCAGGCGTATGAACCGAATGTATGTGAAAAACAGCATACATTCTTTGAATCTATAATTGCCGCAGACAGGCGGGGAAAAGAGGGCGGAAATGCGCATATTGCATACGGGAGACTGGCATCTGGGGCGGACGCTGGAGGGCCGAAGCCGGCAGAAGGAGCAGGAGCAGTTCGTGGATGAGCTGGTGGAGATTGCCGATTCCTCCGGGGCGGATCTGATTCTGATGGCGGGGGATGTCTATGATTCGGTCAATCCTCCGGCTGCGGCGGAGCAGCTGTTCTATGACGCGGCGGCCAGACTGACGGCAGGCGGACGTCCGCTGGTGGTGATTTCGGGCAATCACGACCAGCCGGAGCGCGTAGCTTCCGTGTCCCCGCTTGTCCGCAGACAGGGGATTACGCTCGTCGGAATGCCGACTTCGGAACCGGTCACGGTGCATGCGGCCAGAACCGGCGAGGTTGCCAAAATCGCTGCGCTCCCTTACCCCTCCGAAGCCCGGCTGGGCGAACTGCTTGCCGGTGACAGCGGAGAGGCTGAGCTGAGGCTGGCTTACAGCGCCCGGGTGGGGCGGCTGATGAACCTGCTCGGGCGGGAATTCTCCCCGCAGACCGTCAATCTGGCGATGAGCCATATCTATGTGCTAGGCGGCGTGGAGAGTGACTCTGAACGGCCGATTCAGGTCGGCGGCGCTTATACCGTTGATCCTTCGGCACTCTCTTGCGGCGCGCAATATACGGCACTTGGACATCTTCACCGCGCCCAGCGGGTCAAAGGCGACGGGATGATCCGCTACAGTGGCTCTCCGCTGGCTTACAGCTTCTCTGAAGCAGGTCAGGCCAAGTCGGTGGCGATGATTGATGTGGCACCGGGCGGGGAGCCTGTGTTCGAGGAAATCTATCTCTCCTGCGGGCGGCCGCTGGTGAACTGGAGATCTGCGGGCGGATTGCAGGAGGTCTACGGCTGGCTGGATGAGGGCAGGGATGAAGGAGCATTCATTGATCTGGAGCTGCGCTTAACCGAGGCCATGTCCATGAATGATATCCAGCGGCTGCGCAAGTCACGGGAAGGCATCGTCCATATCCGGCCAATCTATCCGCAGATGGAGCAGGAGCTGGAAGAGATGTCCCGCTCCCGCATGCCGGTACAGGAGCTGTTCCGCAGGTTCTATCAGCGCCAGACCGGCGGTGCGGAGCCGGATGACAGCCTGATTGAGCTGTTCCTGGAGCTGGCGGAAGAAGAGCGGCATGAAGCTGCGGAAGGGGAGGAGAACTGATTTGAAGCCGATATTGTTGAAATTATCCGGGTTGCAGAGTTACCGGGCGGAGCAGGAGATTGATTTTGCCAGTCTTACTGAGACGGGGCTGTTCGGGATCTTCGGTCCGACGGGCAGCGGCAAATCCAGTCTGCTGGACGCGATTACACTGGCGATGTACGGCAAAGTGGAGCGCGCCGTGAACGGAACCCAAGGGATTATGAACCATTCCGAGGACCAGCTCAGCGTGGCCTTCACCTTCGAGCTGAACTCCTCTTCCGGGACGCGTCGCTACCGTGTGGAACGGAAGTTCAAACGCACCGGGGAGCAGTCGGTCAGCAATACGATCAGCCGGTTCATCGAGGTCAAGGCGGACGGCGATCTTGTGATGGCCGACAAGCTGGCGGACGTTACGCGCTGTGTCGAAGAGCACATCGGGCTGAAGATGGACGACTTCACCCGGGCCGTTGTGCTGCCGCAGGGCAAATTCGCCGAGTTCCTGTCGCTGCGGGGCGTGGACCGCAGGCAGATGCTCCAGCGTCTGTTCCATCTGGAACAGTACGGCGACGGGCTGGCACTGAAGCTGAGCCGCCGCGTCAAGGAGAACGAGGCGGCACTGCGCGCTCTGGAGGCAGAGCAGCAGGGGCTGGGCAGCGCGGGCAAGGCAGATGTGGAAGCGGCCGCCGTCCGTGTGCAGGAGGCGATCCGTCATGCGGCGGATTGCCGGGGGCGGCTCACGGAGGCTGCGGAGCGCGCCGAGCGCTTCGCCCGCATCCGCGAGCTGCAGGAGGAACGGGCCCGCCGCGAGTCGCAGCGGCAGGCTCTGCTGGCCCAGGAGGAGCAGATCCTCCTCCTGGAGCAGAAGCTCGGCAAGGCGGACGAAGCCGAGCGTAGATTGCCCGCGCTGAAGGCTTGGCGCAGCGCGGAGGAGGCCTGGAAGGCCCGGGCGGCACGCGCCGGGGGCCTTGAGGCCTTGGCCGCCGCCGCCGTGCAGGAGGCGGCAGCCGGGGCGGAAGCGGAAGCAGCGGCCCAGGCCGCGCTGTCCGCAGGCGAGCCGGCCCTCCGCGAGGAGGAGGGCCGGTACCGGCGCGCGCTGGAGCTTGAGGCCGAGCTCGGCGCGCTGCACAGCGAGCGGGCGGCGCTGCAGGTGCGCCG
Source organism: Paenibacillus silagei (assembly GCF_017874735.1). GTDB lineage: Bacteria > Bacillota > Bacilli > Paenibacillales > Paenibacillaceae > Paenibacillus_AQ > Paenibacillus_AQ silagei. Next base: position 154,974 of record NZ_JAGGLV010000005.1, on the reverse strand, counting down.
CGAGGAAGCCGCCCGGTCCTTAGCCGCCGGGCGGGAGAGCCTGGCCCGGGAGCGTGAGCTTTTGGCCCGCGGCCAAAAGAAACAGCACGAGCTGCAGCAGAGCCTGCAGCCGCTGGCGGTCCGCTCCCAGGAGCGGCAGTCTCTGCAGGAAGCCATGCAGAGACTGCAGGGACTGCGTTCTGCCGAGGCCCAGCGGGAATCGGCAGAACGTGAGCGCCAGAGCCGCGCGGCGGTGCTCGCAGCGGCGGAAGTGCGGCTGGCCGCTGCCGGGTCCCGGCGGCAGGCGCTGGATGCCGGGCGCGGGGAACTGCTGGCCGCCGCCGCCCTGCACCAGGAAGAGCTGCGGACGGCCGAAGGGGCAGCGGGAGACGCTGCCGGCCGCCTGGAGGGGCACATCAGCGCGCTGGAGGCTGCGCTGAAGGAGCAGGAGGTTCACCGGCTCTCGCAGGCACTCGCCGGTGAACTCCAGGAAGGGGTTCCCTGCCCGGTATGCGGCAGCGAGCATCACCCCTCCCCTGCGCTTGTTCAGAAGCAGGGGGACCCTGGGGAGCTGGACAATAGGCTCCGCCATGTCCGCGCTCAGGCCCGGCAGGCGCTGGAGACGCGCCATCTGCTGCGCAGCCTGCTGGAGCAGGACAGCTCGTGGCTCGCTGGGCTAGCGGGAGCCGCGTCCGAAGAGGCGCTGCACCAGTCCGCCGCTGGCGCCGCCGGGGCAGAGGCGGCTGCGGACAAGACGGCAAGCATTACTTCCTACGACGCCGCACCCGCACCCAAGCTCTCAAGCAGTTCCGGTTCGGATGCCGGATCTCTCACTCTCAGCAATTCCGAGTCCCACGCCGCTTCAGATTCCTTAAACACTTCGGAGTCTCTTGAGGCTTCCAAGTTCCCAAGCAGTTCCGGCTCTTATACAGCATCTGACTCTCTGGACAGTTCCGGCTTCCACGCCGAACCTGATTCTTTAAGCACCCCGGCCTTGGAGTCTCACGACTCCATGGTAACCGCGCAGCTTCCGGATGAACAAGCCTTGTCCGCGCTGGATGGCCGGTTGTCCACCTTGAATGATCAGCTGGCCGCACTGCGAGGACGCTCCGCAGAGCTGCGCCGCGCGGCTTCGGACTGGCAGCGTTCCCTGCAGGAGCTGGAGCAGGTGTATCACAAGGAAGCGGCAGGTGCCGAAGCGGAGAAGACCTGGCTGCAGGGACTGTCTGCCAAGGCAGAGGAGCTGGCTGCTTCAGCCGGCAAGCTAAGGGAGGAATGGAGCCGTCTCTTCCCGGAGCTTGCCCCGGAGGAAGCGGAGAGAACGTATCAGGAGATGCTCAGCAAGGATGAACGCGCCGAGGAGATCCGCAGCCGGCTGGAGATCAGCGTCAAGTTCCTGGACGAGAAAAGCCTCGCCGTGCAGACGCTGAACGAGCAGCTGGCCGGGCTGGACAAGGAGCTGGCGCAGTGGGATGCGCAGCTTGAAGGCAAAGAGGCGCTTGCCCGCGATAAAGAGCAGCGCCTTCGCGAAGGGACCGGCGGCCGGCCTGCCGGGGAACTGCTGGCCGGGTGTGAACGCAGATTGCTGGAGCTGCAGACTGCGATGGAACGCAGCCGGCAGGAACACCGCCGGGCAGCGGACAAGGCGCAACAGCAGACCCGTGAAGCTGCGGTAGCCCGCCAGGCGGCAGAATCGGCGCAGGAGCATTATACCGCCGCCGCCGCCCAGTGGGAGGAGAGTCTGCAGTCTTCGCCGTTCGCCTCGGCCGCAGAAGTGGAGGCCTCATCGCTGGAGACCGGAGAACGGGCACAGGCCGCCGAGCGTGTGAAGTCCTACCGCGAAGAAGAGGCGGAGTGCCTGCTGCAGCTGCGGAGTATTGAAGAGAAGCTGGCTGGAGCTGTGCTCAGCAGCGAAGAATGGCAGGAGAGCCAGGAAACGCTGCTGAGGTGCAAAGAGGAGGACGAAGCCTCGCTTCAGGCCCGTGCACGGGCAGAACGGGATCTAGAGGATCTGCAGCAGCGCCATATCCGCTGGGTAGAGCTGGAGGACAAGCGGGCCGGACATGCGGCGATGCAGGAGCGTCTATCCAAGCTGCAGACCGTACTGCGCGGCAACGCCTTTGTGGAGTATATTGCAGAGGAGCAGTTGATGCAGGTATGCCAGGCTGCGTCACAGCGTCTGCGGTTCCTGAGCAAGCAGCGTTATGCATTGGAGGTGGATTCAGGCGGGGGCTTCGTCATCCGGGATGACGGGAACGGCGGTGTTAGACGTCCTGTGTCCACGTTATCCGGGGGAGAGACCTTCCTGACCTCCCTGTCGCTGGCGCTTGCCCTGTCAGCCCAGATTCAGCTGCGCGGACAATACCCGCTGCAATTCTTTTTCCTGGATGAGGGCTTTGGCACCCTGGACCCGGATCTGCTCGACACCGTCATCACTTCACTGGAGAGACTGCATAATGACCAATTGTCTGTGGGCATCATCAGCCATGTTCCTGAGCTTCGGGCCCGCCTGCCGCGCAAGCTGATTGTGGTTCCTGCAGAGCAGGGCGGCGGGGGTTCAACCATTCTTTTGGAAAAAATGTGAAAGACGGGGTTGGTTGTGATGAGAATCACAGATACACCTCCAACCCCCTGTTATAATACAGCTAAGCCGACATTATTTGAAACACCTCGGCGGACGTATGACAGGGAATGAACTCCTTCTCATACGTCCGCCGCCGAAGCAGCTTATATGAGCTGTGAAGGGTGTTTCTTTTTTTTGTCTTTTTTTGGGTTCATGCTCAAAACTAGCAACGCTCCTACCCCAAGGAGGGAGCACCCTCCTTTAAGGCAATCGAACAAAATGTATGCGGAAAACCAAACACATTATGCCACAGCAAGGGTAAGAGGGCCAATTGTGCTAATGGAGGTACGCCCGGACCAAATGTACACGATAAACCGAATTTATTGTGCCGCCACCCTGTTATAATACAGTCTGCCCTACCTACACCCCCTGTTATGGTGATACTCCACTCCCTGCCCCTGATACTTAACCCTCTATTAACATGACACTTCCATCCATGCTCCAAACATCTGATTTCGCCAGAAAATAGCCTTCCGCCTTTCGTAATTGCTCAACATCCTGTATGATTAGTTCCATAAATTGAAATTTGTCGCGAAGCCGATCAGGCCGGAAGCCCGATGATCTTCAGGCGTGTGCGCCCCGCAGAGCTCTAGCTGTATTGACGGATCCTTGCCTGTGAGTAGCGGGTGGCCGTTATACGAATAAGAGTTAGGTTCGTGTCTGTTATCTCAGCCTCTGCTGCGGAAAGTGCCGGATGCAAGCTTCTGCATTACAAATTTTTTGGGAGGAAGCGTGGTATGGAAACTGTATTCAGCAAAATTATCGAAGGTGTAATCCCGTCCAAAAAGGTGTTCGAGAATGAGCGGATTCTGGCGTTCCACGATATTGAGCCTGCCGCCCCTGTGCATGTGCTGATTATCCCGAAGAAATACATCGCTTCTATGAACGAGGTTACGCCTGAGGATCTGCCGCTGATTGGCGAGATTCATGCCGTAGCACAGCAGCTTGCCGCAGAGCTCGGAATTGCCGATACCGGCTACCGGCTGATTAATAATTGCGGTCCGGACAGCGGGATGGCAGTGCCGCATCTGCATTATCATCTGCTGGGTGGAGCCAAGCTTGGTGCCCTTACGGGGAACTCCAGTTCTCATGCCTAAGTAAGCAATGCAACTATGTACAGCCCGGCTAAAAAAAGAATAACGCGAAGGTTGACACCTTATTTAGGTTTGACCTATAATGAAAGGTGATGAACCGTGTTGTTATGCTCTTGGACGGTCTGGTCGGAGGGAGGGAAAACTGGTGTCTGAAACGAAAGTTCGCAAAAACGAGACAATTGATGCTGCACTTCGTCGCTTTAAACGTTCCATTGCTAAGGATGGTGTCTTGGCTGAGGTGAAGAAACGCAAGCATTATGAGAAGCCAAGCGTAAAGCGCAAGAAGAAGTCTGAGGCTGCTCGTAAGAGAAAGTTTTAGGAGGATTACCCACGCATGAATCTTAGCGAACGATTAAACGAAGATATGAAGCAAGCGATGAAGAGTAAGGACAAGTTCACACTCTCCACCATTCGAATGGTTCGTTCTACAATAAAGTATCTTGAAATAGATTTGAAGAGAACATTAGACGACAACGAAGTGCTTGATATCCTTAGTCGTGAGATCAAACAGCGCAAAGATGCCCTCCAAGAATTTGAAGCAGCGGGTCGCGATGAGCTTGCCGCGAGTACTAAGGCAGAAATCGAGATTATCATTAAATATCTTCCCGAGCAGCTTACCGAAGAAGAAATTAAAGTAATTGTACAACAGACCATCCAGGAAACCGGTGCTTCTTCGAAAAGTGAAATGGGTAAGGTGATGAGCGCACTGATGCCTAAGGTCAAAGGTCGCGCCGATGGTAAACTTGTGAACCAGGCGGTTCAACAGTTTCTGCAATAATATAACGCTAGCACCCCTTTTATAAGGGGTGTTTTTCATTATGTGGAGCTTTTTGGATAGACCTGCGTATAAGGTATACTAAGAATTATATGCAGACTTACATAAAATGATAAGCTGAGAATGCAAATGGTTCACGTACAAAAGGGGGGCGCAGGCTTGAATAAGTTACGCACCATCATATTTTCCTGTATCGCGGCCTTAATGGTTCTTCTGTTCCTGCCATTGGCGGGGACGGTTCAGGCGGATAATGAAGCGGTCCGCGCACCGGGAGCAGCCTCAGGTACAGTGGTCAACGGACCCGTCTTCATTATTCCGGTGGATCAGGAGATTGAGCGGGGTCTGCAGAGCTTTCTGGAACGGGGCTTTCAGGAAGCGGCGAATTACGGCGCAGTTCTGATTGTTCTGGAGATCGATACACCTGGAGGACGGGTGGATTCCGCCGAACGAATCGGCACCCTGGTCAGAGACAGCAAGATTCCGGTAGTAGCCTATATCAAAGGCAATGCCGCTTCCGCAGGCAGCTACATCGCGCTGAGCGCGGACGCCATTATCATGAAGCCGGGCAGCATGATCGGAGCCGCTTCGCTGGTGGACATGAACGGGAAGAGCGTGGAAGACTCCAAGATGGTATCCTATTGGAAATCCAAAATGATCGGGGCTGCCTCGCTGAACGGGCGTGATCCTGAAGTGGCGGCCGGCATGATGGATGTCCATCTGGTAGTTAACCGCCCGGAGCTGGGCGTGAACAAGCAAGCGGGCGAGATTATCGCTCTGAGCAGCAATGAAGCACTTCAGGCTGGTTACGCCGACCGGATTGCTGGAACAGAGCAGGAGGCGATTACCTGGCTGGGCTACTCGACAGACGACATTTTTCGCGTTGAGCATACCGGTGCGGAGAAAATGTCGCAATTTCTGACTCATCCGGTAGTCATGACGATTCTGCTCTTTGTGGGCATCGCCGGTGTGTTCATCGAGCTGCTGGTGCCCGGCTTTGGAGTGCCCGGAATTGTCGGTACGTTGGCATTTGCCCTCTACTTCTTCGGCAACTATGTGGCCGGCTTCGCCGGGGCGGAGACGCTGCTGCTGTTCATTCTGGGACTGGTGATGCTGATTCTGGAGCTGTTCGTGCCGAGCTTCGGTATTCTGGGAATCCTCGGGTCCATCAGTCTGGTAGCGGGTGTTGTAAGGGCTGCTTACAGCTTTACACATGCGCTGTTCAGCCTGGGCATTGCTTTTTCCGCAGCAGCGGTGGTCATCGTGATTGTAGCCGTAGTCTTCAAGGAGCGGGGCATCTGGAACCGGTTCATCCTTCAGGATAGCCTTACCAGAGAGAAGGGATTCGTGCCTGTCCCGGAGAAGCTGCGTCTGATCGGGGCCTCCGGCATCAGTGTTACCCCGCTGCGTCCGGCCGGAACCGCCACCTTTGGCGGCGAACGGATAGATGTGGTGACAGAAGGCGGGTTCATCGAGGCGCAGACGGCCGTGTCCGTGGTGAAGGTTGAGGGCGGCCGTGTGGTAGTGAAGGAAGCTGCGAAATAATTTTTGTCTATCAAAATATCGGAGGTAGGTAAGCGTATGTTAGAAGCATCTATGATTACTTTTTTGCTGATCGCGGTAGCCGTGATTATTGTACTAAGCGTCTTCTTCAGCTTCTTCCCGGTAATGCTGTGGGTATCTGCCTGGGCCTCCGGGGTCAAAATCAGCATTATCACGCTGGTAGCGATGCGTCTGCGCCGGGTAACGCCGAGCCGGATTGTCAACCCGCTCATTAAGGCGACCAAGGCCGGGCTGGGGCTGAATATCAATCAGCTGGAGAGCCATTATCTGGCCGGAGGGAATGTGGACCGGGTAGTGAACGCGCTGATTGCCGCCCAGAGAGCGGATATTCCGCTGGAATTCACACGTGCCGCCGCCATCGATCTGGCCGGACGCGATGTGCTGCTGGCGGTTCAGATGAGCGTTAACCCGCGTGTCATTGAGACGCCGATTGTTGCGGCTGTAGCCAAGAACGGGATTGAAGTCAAGGTCAAGGCACGGGTAACGGTGCGGGCCAATATCGACCGGCTGGTCGGGGGTGCGGGCGAAGAGACGATTATTGCCCGTGTCGGCGAGGGGATTGTAACCACAGTCGGCTCCAGTAATTCGCATAAGGATGTGCTTGAGAATCCGGATTCCATCTCCCGGACCGTATTATCCAAGGGTCTGGACTCAGGGACTGCCTTTGAAATTCTGTCCATTGATATTGCGGATGTGGATGTAGGCAAGAACATTGGTGCGTACCTGCAGACCGAGCAGGCGGAAGCGGATAAGCGCATCGCCCAGGCGAAGGCTGAAGAACGCCGGGCCATGGCGGTTGCCCATGAGCAGGAGATGAAGGCCCGCGTGGTTGAGATGAAGGCGCTGGTCGTTGAATCTGAATCTCAGGTTCCGCTGGCGATGGCCGAAGCCCTGCGCTCCGGCAAGCTTGGTGTGATGGATTATATGAATCTTAAAAACATCGAGGCAGATACGCAGATGCGCGGTTCCCTCGGCAAACTAAACGATGGGGACGACAGCAGCCGTCCGCCCCACAAATAAAGGGATGTGAGCCCCATGAGCGGCGTGATCTATTTCCTGGTGCTGGCGGCCATAGCGATCATCACCAATCTGAACAAACAGAAGGGCAAAGACAAACAGGCCCCGCGCGGGGGGATGCCTACCTTTGGCGGTGGCGGAAGAGATATCGGCAATCCGCTGCCCCGCCGCCGGAAGGCCGGACACGTTGAACAGCGAGGCAGCGGATTTCCGGCGCCTGCCGGGACAAGGACGGCCCCAAACCAGCCTGCCCCGCCGCCGGATGCTCAGGAGGCCCCGCCTTCGCCAGCATGGGCTGAGGCTGGGCAGCCGGCTCCCGGTGATGAGACAGGCGAAGGTGTGTCTCTGGAACAGGCCGATGACCTGGACAGCGTGGAGGCCCGCACAGAACGCATGCAGCAAGAGCTGGAGAAGCTGAAGGCTGCCTTCGACGGAATGGCGGCTGCGGTCCCGTCTGCGGGCTCCGACGCAGGCGGGGAGGACGCAGATGCAGCATCGCCGGCATATGCTGTCCATCCGCTCACAGGCGACCCTGACACGCTGCGCAGCGGTCTGGTATGGGCGGAGGTGCTGGGTCCGCCCCGCGCCCGCCAGCCGCATTCCACGCGGCGCTAAGACCTTGCCTCCGCCTCCCGAGCAACATGTAATACTGCACATAAGCCTGAATCCCTTCCGGTTAAGGAATGGATTCAGGCTTTTTTGCTGTTTTCCCTGGCAGAAGGGTGTGAGTTCTTCTCATAAACGGCCGCCCCGCCGCATAAGGTGTACAGAAGGCAGGAAGGGGGAGCGTCTACTTATGACCCGTATCGGCCGCAGGCTGCGGGGATGGACAAACGGGATACTGGATCTTCCGCAGGATGTGCTGCAGGAGATGCCCCGGATCACCCTGATCGGCAATAAGGAGCTGTATATTGAGAACCACCGCGGCGTGCTGCACTTCTCTTCGGAGCAGCTCAGGCTGGCATTAACCCAAGGGGTGCTGGAGATTTCCGGTGAAGGACTGGTCATCCGCAATATTCTGGGCCAGGAGCTTGCCGTCATTGGAGTAATCGGTGAAATCAGATATAAGGAAAGTGGGGAGAATCCATGAAAGAACCGCCTCTGTCATCACTGCGGGGGTTCGTTACACTGCATGTGAGCGGACCGCAGGTGGAGAAATTCATTAATGCTGTAACTGGAGCGGGCATCATCATCTGGGATGTGAGGCCTGCCGGGGACGGCGCTTCTTTGAATCTGCTGCTGGATGACTTTTTCCGGCTTCGCCCGCTCCTCAAAAAGACAGGCTGCCGTATGCATGTTACTGCCAGGCACGGACTTCCGTTTCGCCTCGCGCGCTTGTGGAGACGGAAGTTTTTTGCCGCAGGTATACTGATCTTTGGTGTAGGCCTGCTGCTGCTCTCCTCGATGATCTGGAGCGTCAAGGTGGAAGGGAATACTCGCATTCCGACCGAGGACATCCTGGAAGCCGCACGCAAGGAGGGCGTCTATCCGTTTCAGTGGATTTGGCGCATGCAGGAGTCGGACGAGCTGTCCCGGGAGCTGACCACCCTGGTTCCGGGCTTAACTTGGGCCGGGTTCCACCGGAACGGGACGAGCATTACTATACAGGTCGTCGAAGCTGACCGCCCGGATAACAAACCGCTGCTCAGCCAGCGCCATCTCATCAGCCGGACCGATGCGGTGGTGACCGAAATCTATGCGGAGCAGGGCAGACCGGTGGTCAGCCGGAATTCGCGGGTTAAAAAAGGGGACATCCTCATCTCAGGTGCGCTGGGTGACGAGGAGAATACAGAGTTCGTTGTCGCCAAAGGCATGGTTAAAGGCCTTGTATGGCATGAATATAATCTGGAGGTACCGCTCAAAAGAACGGGCAGTGCATATACAGGAGAACGCAAGGACCGCACCTATCTCGTTCTTGGCAAATGGGCGATTCAGCTGTGGGGCTACGGGGACTCCGGGTTTGCGAAGTCACGTACGCTTTCAGAGCCGGACATGCTGTCGTGGCGCTCTTTTCAGCTGCCTCTGGGCTTGATGACCGAGAAGGAACTGGAGATTAAATACACCACTGAAGCGCTTACTTCGGAGGCTGCGCGTGCAGAAGGGCTGACGCGGGCCAAGAGCGATATTTTCGCGCGTTACGGCGCTGATAGCGTCATCAAAAGTCAAAAAATTTTGCATGAGAAGAAAGAGAATGGTAAAGTTTATATGAAAGTGCTGTTTGAGGTGGAAGAGAGAATCGCGGAAGAGCTTCCGATAGTAAACAATTGAGGAGAATGAGGCTACTTGTCAGAACAGACTGCAAGCATTCAAATATCTTTGCACAATGCGGGAGAAGCGCAATCCCTGTTCGGCCCGCAGGATGGATTCCTGAAAATCATCGAGAAAGAAATTCCGGCAGTTATTAATTCACGCGAGGCCGAAATTACGATTCGCGGTACGGAGCGGGAAGTGGACATGCTGGGCCAGCTCTTCAACGTGCTGCTGTCACTCGTACGCGGGGGTTATATATTGAGCGAACGCGATGTGCAGTACGCCGTGGAGCTGGCGAAGGATTTCCGTGCCGACCAGCTGCTGGACCTGTTCAAGGGCGAGATCACGACAACATTCCGCGGCAAGCCGATCCGTGTCAAAACGATTGGTCAGAAGCATTATGTAAGCACCATCAAAAAGCGCGATATCGTCTTCGGCATCGGCCCGGCGGGCACCGGCAAGACCTATCTGGCTGTGGTCCTCGCGGTGACGGCGCTGAAGGAAGGCTCGGTCAAGCGGATTGTGCTTACGCGTCCGGCTGTAGAGGCCGGGGAGAACCTGGGCTTCCTCCCGGGAGATTTGCAGGAGAAGGTAGATCCGTATCTGCGGCCGCTCTACGACGCCTTGTACGACGTTATGGGGCCTGATCAGGTGGCGAAGGCGCTGGAGCGCGGGCTGATCGAGATTGCACCGCTTGCCTATATGCGCGGACGTACGCTGGAGGATGCTTTTATCATCCTTGATGAAGCGCAGAATACCACACCCGAACAAATGAAAATGTTCCTCACCCGTCTGGGCTTCGGCTCCAAGATGGTCATCACGGGCGATGTGACCCAGATCGATTTGCCGCGCGGCAAGAAGTCAGGGCTGATCGAAGCCAAAACGATTCTTTCCGGTATTGAGGAGCTTGGCTTTGTCTACTTCGCTGAGCAGGACGTTGTCCGTCATTCCCTTGTGCAGAAAATTATCGTTGCCTATGACCGCTCTGCCGAAAACCTCCAATAAAAAAGGGGATTGTCTTCATGGCCTCAAAGCAACCATCGAAATTAAGCGGATTTGTATACAGCAGCAGCGGATGGAAGTATAGCGCGGTGTCGCGCTATGCTCTTTTCCTGTTACTCGCGGTTGTTTTCTACCTCAGCCTGTCCTCTGATCTGCTGCCCAAAAGGTATGATATCAAAGAGGGAACCCGCAGTGCCAAGGAGATTACAGCGCCCAAGCAAATCCTGGACACCAACGCCAAGCTCAAGGCCCAGGAGACTGCTGCAGAGAATGTGACCAACCGTTATGCCATTATTCCTATCCGGGCGGAGAATCTAGTAACTCTGCTGCTGGACCGGATCGGCGGGCTGAATCAGGATGATACGATTTCACAGAGTGAGAAGACGGAGATTTACCGGGAAGAGATTCCGCGGCGGGCCAATGATTTTATCCTTAATTTTGTGGCTGCCAGCCAAAAGGCCGGGACTTACTCCGAGCATCTGCTGAATGAAATGCAGTCTGTCATCAAGGACCAGGCCTACGTCATTCCGGAAGAGACCTATATCAAGATTCCGCGCTTGACTCAGCAGGATATCATCGAAATGAAGCCGGTGGCCCGGGATATTGTCACGAAGCTCATGAATGACCAGATTACCGACGCCCAGAGCGCGCGCGCCAAAGTGGCCGAGCAGGTCAGTGTCAGTTCACTGGGTCAGCGGACCGCCCGTGAGGTGGTGCAGGAGCTGGTACGGCTGGTGATCACCGCCAACAAATTCTATGACGAGGATGCGACCAAAGAAGCGAAGGTGCAGGCCCGTCAGAATACACCGGATGTATTCATCGAGCAGGGGGATGTGCTGGTCGCCAAGAATCAGGAGATTACCCCTGAGCTGTATAAGCTGCTGGATGAGAACGGGCTGCTCAGCAAAGAGATTAATTACTGGCCGCAGCTCGGCTTGCTGCTGCTCTCTGCACTGCTGTCCTTTGGCCTGATGACCTTCATCCGCTACAATGGCGGAGCCTCAGGCTTCAAATACAATAACTCCCAGCTGCTTATGCTGGTGCTGGTCTTTATCATTACCATCGTTATGATGAAGCTGACGGCCTTCCTGCAAACGGATGTGAGGACATATATAGGATATCTGGCACCTGTGGCTCTCGGCGCGATGCTGATCTCCATGCTGCTGGACATGACCTTAGCTTATTTCTGTTCCATTCTGTTCAGCATTCTGGCCAGTATCCTGCTGAATGTCCAGCAGAATACGATATTTGATTTCACCTTCGGCTTCTTTGCCCTAATCGTGAGTTATGTTGCCATCTTCTCGACGCACCGCGCCGGACAGCGCTCAACGCTGCTCAAGGGTGGTATTATGGTGTCTCTGCTCGGCTGCCTGACCGTAGCCATACTGACCATGCTGAGCGGCGGCGTATGGAACGAGACGAATACGTTATATGCTCTGGGCTTCTCCTTTGCCGGGGGGCTGCTTACTGCAGTGCTGGTCATCGGATTGATGCCGTTCTTCGAGGTAACGTTCGGCATTCTGTCGGCCCTGAAGCTCGTAGAGCTGTCTAACCCGAACCATCCGCTGCTGCGCAAGCTGCTTACAGAGACGCCGGGAACCTATCACCATAGCGTGATGGTAGGCAATCTGTCCGAGGCTGCGGCTGAAGCGATTGGTGCGGATGGCCTGCTGTGCCGGGTCGGCTCGTATTATCATGACATTGGCAAGACGAAGCGGCCGTTCTATTTCATAGAGAACCAGAACAATATGGAGAATCCGCATGATACGATTGAGCCGAAGCTGAGTAAGTCGATCATTGTGGCCCACGCCCGGGACGGGGTGGAGATGCAGAAGGAATACAAGCTGCCGAAGCCGATCCGCGATATTGCCGAGCAGCATCATGGCACGACGTTCCTGCATTATTTTTATCATAAGGCATTGAAGCTTGCAGAGGACAAGGGTGTAGAGCCGGACTTCACGGAGGAGGATTTCCGTTATCCCGGCCCGAAGGCGCAGTCGAAGGAATCCGCGGTTGTCGGGATCGCGGACAGTGTGGAGGCTGCAGTCCGTTCACTCCGCAAGCCAACCGTGGTGCAGGTCGAGACCATGATTGAGAAAATTATCAAAAGCCGGCTGGATGACCATCAGTTCGATGAATGCGACCTGACGCTCAAGGAGCTGGATATTATTTCACGGACACTGAAAGAGACGGTAATGGGCATATTCCATTCCCGGATTGAATACCCCGAGGATGTGCGCAAGCCCAAAAAAGAGGAAGGGGCCATCAAAAATGAGCCTGAGCGTCGTTTGGAACAATGAACAGGATGAACATGAAATTAACGGCGATCTGATCGAACTGCTGGAGCGGCTTCTGCAGACAGCAGGGGAAGCGGAAGGGATTGACTCGGGGGAAGTGGATCTGACCTTCGTCAATAACGAACGTATTCATGAGCTGAATCTCGAGTACCGCGGCATTGACCGTCCGACGGATGTGCTCTCCTTCGCGATGAATGAAGCCGGAGAAGATGAGCTGGAGATCCGGTACGGCCTGGCAGATGAGGACGAAGAGCTGGAGGAAGTGCCGAATGTGCTTGGGGATATTATCATCTCGGTTACCCGGGCGCAGGAGCAGGCTGAGGAATACGGCCATTCGCTGGAGCGGGAGCTGGGCTTCCTGTTCGTGCACGGGTTCCTGCATTTGCTGGGCTACGATCATCAGGAGCCGGAGGCTGAGGCCGAAATGATGTCCAAGCAGGAGAAGGCTCTGGCTCAGGTCGGGTTGACACGCTAATGGTCAAGAATACGGCGGTGGGCCACAAAAAATTCTGGCACTCCTTTCGCTTCGCCGCACACGGCATTGCGGCAGCATTCCGGTCGGAGCTGAACATGAAGGTGCATAGCGGCCTTGCGGTTATCGTTGTGATTGCCGCAGCTGTTTTCAGGCTTCCTTTGTCAAGCTGGATGCTGCTGCTGCTGGCCATTACGCTGGTGCTGACAGCCGAGCTGCTGAACACGGCAATTGAAGCAACGATTGATCTGGTTTCGCCTGAGGTCCACCCCTTGGCCAAGAAGGCCAAAGATACCGCCGCAGGCGCTGTGCTGCTTACGGCGGTGTTTGCCGTGATTGCCGGAATCTATGTTTTTTATCATCCCGTGATGGACTGGATCACAGGTATTATGTCATAATCAGTTTACAACTTCAGGTGGTGGAAGAGGCGGACCCGCTTTGCGCGCTCCGTCATCTTTAATTAGGATAATATTTTCGGGCCATGCTCCCAAAACTAAGGTTATGCTTACGAAGCGAGTTTTATTTCGAAGAAGATTCGATGAAGAGAGTGCTCAATAAAACTAGGATTATGCTTACGAAGTGAGTTTTGTACGAAGACTAATCGAAGAAGCGTATGCTTACAAAACTTAAGCATATGCTTACGAAGCGAGTTTTATTTCGATGGAGATTCAATGTAGTGGATGCTCAATAAAACTTTCAGGAGGACAATTATGGATTATGCGCTACTTCTTCAGGAAGCGATCAAGGCAAGAGCCAATGCATATATACCGTATTCCCGCTTCGGGGTAGGGGCAGCCCTTCTGGATCAGGACGGCAAGGTCCACCACGGCTGCAATATCGAGAATGCCGCTTACGGTCCCACCAACTGCGGCGAGCGGACGGCCATGTTCCGCGCCATTGCGGACGGCCATAAGCCCGGTACCTTCAAAGCTATCGCAGTCGTGGCGGACACAGACGGCCCCGTATCGCCTTGCGGCGTCTGCCGCCAGGTGATGGTCGAGCTATGCGGCCCCGATATGCCAGTCATTCTCGGCAACCTGAAGGGCGATATTATGGAGACTACGGTCCGTGACCTGCTCCCCGGCGCCTTCGGTCCTGCGGATCTTACGCAGGGGCAGGCTCCGGAGTAAACGGCAAGCTTGTAAAGACGGTTGCTGTACGGTAGCAGGATCGTAAATGCATACCGTATGAGCCGGCTTTAAGTGTATATGGTACAACTATATTTCCGTGAGGATAGGTGAAATAAGGTTTAAGTGTAAAATGTACAACTAAATTCATGGTATATTGCCAAAAGTGCCTTTGCTGAGGAAAATAGATGTACAAATTACATCTAAACTGCAAAAACCTCTGATTTTGAGCAGAATAAGTGTACAAAATACAACTAAGCTTTTTGGTGAGGGTTCGGGGTTCAAGTAACCTTTTGCGCCGCAGTCAAGCGTGTTCCCGCAGGGAACGAAAAGCGCTCCTGCTCCACAGCTCCCTGTCTCGCGCCGCATGCTGGTCACCGCCAATCAACCGCGCCGCAGTCAAGCGTGTTCCCGCAGGGAACGAACAGCGCTTATGCTCCGTAGTTAACTGTATATTGTACAACTAACTTTTCACTATTCCCGCCAAAAGTTGATTTAAGTGTAAATCGTACAACTATAATCATCGGATATCGCCGAAAGTGACTTTGATGAGGAACATAGATGTATAAATTACAACTAAACTCTAATAACCTCTGTTTTGGAGCAGAATAAGTGTACAAAATACAATTAAGGTATTAGTTAGTTGTTAAAGTAACCAGTTTCTTTTTGCGCGCCGCAGTCAAGCGTGTTCCCGCAGGGAACGAAAAGCGCTCCTGCTCCAGAGTCTCTTACCGCGCCAACCGCTGTGCCCAAGCCAGTTCCGGGTGTCCAGAGGGCCGGGGCCCTTGGGGTCCCCCTTGGCGAAGGGGGATTTAGGGGGATCGAAAATCTTTTAAGGGTGAACGCTTTTGACCGAATTGCTTTTGACCAAGTTGTAAGATAAATAGGAGGATCATATGAAATTCAAATCAGGGTTTGTCGCCATTATCGGCAGACCAAACGTAGGCAAATCAACACTCATGAACCAGGTAATCGGCCAGAAGATTGCCATTATGTCGGACAAGCCGCAGACCACCCGCAACAAAATTCACGGGGTATACACGGCAAATAACTCACAGATCGTATTCCTGGACACACCGGGTATCCATAAAAGACAATCCAAGCTGGGTGATTACATGAATCAGACGGCGATGAGCACTTTGCATGAAGTGGAAGCGGTATTGTTCCTCGTGGATGCCTCTGAGGGTATGGGCGGCGGCGACCGTTTTATCGCGGAACAGCTTGGCAGCATTAAGACCCCGGTCATTCTGGTCATGAACAAGATTGACAAGATTGAGCCGGAAGCGCTGCTGCCGATGATTACGGAATACAACAAGCTGCATGAGTTCGCCGAAATCGTACCAATTTCTGCCAAGATGGGCAATAACGTCAACACGCTGCTGGAGCAGGTGCAGAAATACCTGCCGGAAGGTCCGCAGTATTACCCGGACGACCAGATTACCGATCACCCCGAGCAGTTCGTCTGCGCGGAGCTGATCCGCGAGAAGATTCTGCATCTGACCCGTGAAGAAGTACCGCATTCCATTGCAGTGGCGATTGAGGATATGAGCGTGGAACCGAATGGGGTTGTGCATATTTCTGCGGTTATTTTTGTCGAGCGCGATTCCCAGAAGGGGATCATTATCGGTAAGCAGGGGGCGCTGCTGAAGGAAGTCGGACGCCGTGCGCGGACGGATATTGAGAACCTGCTGGGCTCGAAGATTTTCCTGGAATTATGGGTGAAGGTGAAAAAAGACTGGCGTAATCAGGACCGCGTACTGCGGGATTTGGGCTTCCATAAAGAATGATCACCTCTCGCGCAGCCTCTACTTGGCAGGAATTGCACGGATAGATCCTGGGGCATCGCACATCCTACATCTGAAGAGACATCGTGTTTCCGAAGAAAGGATGAATACGAATGCGGAATTTTTCGTGGAAGTATTTTGCAATGACTGGAGATCTCGATGCGTATTTGCTGTACAGGGAAGCTGGGGATTCGCCCGAGGGCAGCGGACCGCTGCCGGCGGAGGAAGAGATGGCCATCGATGAAGAAGCACAATAAGGACTGGTTGCTTGCCGAGTGGTTGGGGGAAGAGGCATGCTATACAGGGTGGAAGGGATCGTCATCCGCAGCATGGACTACGGTGAAGGGAACGCCATTATTACGCTTTGCACCGAGAACGCCGGTAAAGTAGGGGTTCTGGTGCGGGGCGCCAAGAAGGTCAAAAGCCGTCATGCTGCCCTGATCCAGTTGTTCACAACAGGTGAGTTCGTGTTCTTCCGCAACAACGGCGGACTGGGAACACTTAATGCCGGAGAGATCACGAAGTCCCATCATCCGCTGCGCGAGGATCTGGTCAAGGCGGCGTATGCATCCTATGCCTGCGAGCTGCTGGACCGGGTGCTGCATGATGAAGAGACAGGCAGCTTCTGGTACCGCCAGCTGACCGCCTGCCTGAATGCACTGGAAGAAGACAAAGAGCCTGGCATTATTAATAATGTATTTGAAATGAAGGTGCTGCAGGCTGCCGGTTATGGGCCACAGCTCGATGCCTGCATCGTCTGCGGCAAGGACAAGCCGGATGAGGAGCTCAGAATCAGTCCGCGTCTGGGGGGAGTCCTCTGCCGAAGCTGCCGGCATAACGATCCTCCGGCCATGGAGATTTCCCCGCGTGCCTTGAAGCTGCTGCGGATCTTTGCGGCGCTGGATCTGACCAGGCTGGGGAATGTGGATGTGAAGCCGGAGACCCGTGCGGAGCTGAAGACCGTCATGCGGGGATTCATGGATATGCAGCTGGGGCTCAGACTGAAGTCCCAGAGCTTCCTGGACCAGCTCGACAAATACAATATTTGACGAATCGCAAATTATCCGTTACTATAAGTTCAGTTTCTTTTATAAGATTGCCGTGTTTGCTCCAGAACTGGAGAGAGTGCGTGGATCGGGAAAGTAGTGGGCGATATTGTCGCAGCAGCGAGCCGGGGGTAGTGGAAGCCTGGCGGGACGACGTTCATGAACAGGGCACCCGGGAGTACGGAAACGGCAGCATCAAAAGTGGATTTCGTGATTTTTGCGTAATCAAGTAGGGTGGAACCGCGGGAGAACATATTTGAGCTCTCGTCCCTATGTCTGTTCATCAGGCATGGGGGCGGGAGCTTTTTGGCTTGTGGCTGTGCGGGAGATCCTTCTTCCATCACACACCGCAGGTACATAGAAGCTGGTGCTGCCTCCATCGCGCAGCAGCAAGAGCCAGTCATAAGCAAGAGGCAGTACACACTTGTAAAGCGAAGGAGCCGGTAGTTATGAACTTTCAGCAGATGATTCTGACCCTGCAGCAATTCTGGGCCGCCCAGAACTGTATTCTCGTCCAGCCGTATGATACGGAAAAAGGGGCGGGCACGATGAACCCTATGACTTTTTTACGTTCCCTGGGTCCGGAGCCGTGGAAGGTTGCTTATGTGGAGCCTTCACGCCGTCCGTCCGACGGCCGTTACGGGGAGAACCCGAACCGCCTGTATCAGCATCACCAGTTCCAGGTGATCATCAAGCCGTCCCCGGACAATATTCAGGAGCTGTACCTGGATAGCCTGAAGGCACTGGGCGTAGATCCCCTGCTGCATGATGTGCGGTTTGTTGAAGACAACTGGGAGAATCCGTCTCTGGGCTGTGCGGGTCTCGGCTGGGAAGTGTGGCTGGACGGTATGGAAATTACCCAGTTCACGTACTTCCAGCAGGTTGGCGGAATTGAAGCAAGTCCGGTAGCGGTGGAGATCACTTACGGGATGGAGCGTCTGGCCTCCTATATTCAGGATAAGGAAAATGTATTTGACCTGGAATGGGTAGACGGCATGACGTACGGAGATGTGTTCCATCAGCCGGAGGTTGAGCATTCCACCTACACCTTTGAAGTCTCGGACGTCAAAATGCTGTTCACCCTGTTCAACACCTACGAAGAGGAAGCCCGCAGGGCGATGGAGAACCATTTAGTTTTCCCGGCGTATGATTACGTGCTGAAATGCTCGCATACCTTCAACCTGCTGGATGCGCGCGGCGCAATCAGCGTAACGGAACGCACAGGCTTCATTACGAGAGTACGCAATTTGGCCCGTACTGTAGCGGCGACATATCTGGAGGAACGCGAGAAGCTGGGCTTCCCGCTGCTGAAGAAAGAAGGTGCTGACCATGTCTAAGGATATTCTGTTCGAGATCGGTCTGGAGGAAATCCCTGCACGCTTTATCCGCGCGGCGATGGAGCAACTGAAGGACAGAACGGCGAAATGGCTGGAGGCCTCACGGATCAGTCATCAGGGCGTCAGTGCATATGCAACACCGCGCCGCCTTGCCGTACTGGTGAAGGATGCCGCAGAGCGCCAAGAGGATGTAAGCGAAGAGGTCAAAGGCCCGTCACGCAAAATCGCACTGGATGCAAGCGGCGAATGGAGCAAGGCTGCATTAGGCTTTGCCCGCAGTCAGGGCGCCTCGCCGGAGCAGTTCACGTTCAAGGAACTGGCAGGCGTGGAATACATCTATGTGACCAAGAACAGCACCGGCATCGAGACAGCCTCCTTGCTCTCCGAAGGCCTGGCTGGCATTGTCAACAGCATGACCTTCCCGAAAAACATGCGCTGGGGCGCTTATGATTTCAAGTTCGTCCGTCCGATCCGCTGGATGGTCGCACTCTTCGGCCAGGAGATTATTGATCTGGAGATCACCGGTGTCAAAGCAGGCAATGTGAGTCGCGGCCATCGCTTCCTCGGTGAAGAAGCTGTGATCGCAGAGCCTGCTGCATACGTTGAAGCACTGCGCAGCCAGCATGTGATGGTGGATGTGAAGGAGCGCGAAGAGCTGATTCTAAGCGGTATTCATAAGCTTGCGGAAGAGAAGAGCTGGAAGATTGCGATCAAGGAGGATCTGCTGGAAGAGGTCCTGTTCCTGGTAGAGACGCCGACTGTGCTGTTCGGCACCTTTGATCCGGCCTTCCTGAATATTCCGCAGGAGGTGCTGATCACCTCAATGCGTGAGCATCAGCGTTATTTCCCGGTGTTTGGTGAAGACGGTAAGCTGTTGCCGTTCTTCGTAACAGTACGTAACGGGAATGCGGTATCGCTGGATGTCATCGCCAAGGGGAACGAGAAGGTGCTGCGCGCGCGCTTGTCGGATGCCAAATTCTTTTATGAAGAAGACCAGAAGCTGCAGATTAACGATGCTCTGGCCAAGCTGGAGAATATCGTCTACCATGAAGAGCTGGGCAGTGTAGGTGACAAAGTGCGCCGTATCCGTGCCATCGCTGACCGCTTGGCGGTGAAGCTTGAGCTGTCTTCAGAGGCTGCTGCGGAAGTGAGCCGTACAGCGGATATTTGCAAATTCGATCTGGTAACCCAGATGGTAGGTGAATTCCCTGAGCTGCAGGGTACGATGGGTGAGGATTATGCCCGCAAGGCCGGGGAAGCAGAACAGGTGTCCAAAGCGGTCTTCGAGCATTATCAGCCGCGCTTCGCCGGAGATGCTGTTCCTTCTACACAGGCAGGTCTTGTAGTCAGCCTTGCTGATAAAATCGATACGATTGTCGGCTGCTTCTCGATCGGAATTATACCAACCGGCTCCCAGGACCCTTATGCCCTGCGCCGTCAGGCGGCAGGAATTGTCCAGATCGTATTGGAGCATCAGCTGAGCCTAAGCCTGCAGGAGATTTTTGCAGCGGCACTGGAAGTTCATGAAAGTTTCCGTACAGAGAAACATTTCACCCCTGAACTGCGTATAACTCTGTACGAGTTCTTCGGTCTGCGCGTCAAACGCCTGCTGGCCGACAACAATGTACGTTATGATGTTGTAGATGCAGCGCTTGCGGCAGGATTCGATGATATCGTTGATGTAGTAAGCAGAAGTCTGGCTTTGATGAATGCAGTAACCGATCAGGCTGATTTCAAAATTACTGTGGATTCACTGACCCGTGTCAGCAATCTGGCCGCCAAAGCTCCGGAGAGTGCAGTTATCGACCCGGCCCTGCTTAAGGAAGAAGCGGAACAGAAGCTGTACTCGACTTGGCAGAGTATTCATGAGCCTTACCGCGCAGCCCTTGCTTCCAGACATGCCGCTGAGGCCCTGCAGATTCTGTCGGGACTTGAAGCAGCCGTTACCGGATTCTTCGATTCGGTTATGGTTATGGCCGAAGACGAAGCCGTCCGCTCGAACCGTCTCGCACTGCTGGCCGGCATTTATACCGACTCCAAGCTGTTTGCTGATTTCGGCAAGCTGGTGTGGTAATTCAGGCAGGTTTTAAGTAATGTTTGTGATTTTATGGTATAGATCGAGGGTTTAGGGTATAAATATACGGAACGGTGCCAATGCGTAAGTTGACATTCGTTCCGTATTTATGCTTTACCAAAGAAGGATTTTTGAACGGTTGAGCGTAATATATATTACACAGGAATTTGGTGAGGTGAGCTTGGGAACTTCCCGGCTAAGAAAGATTGTTGTGGACGGGGATGCTTGTCCGGTTAAGCAGGAGATTATTACCGTGGCGCGCGTGTTCGGGCTTCCGGTGCTGATGGTCTCCTCCTATGATCATGTGCTGCGGGCGGAAGAAGGCGTTACAGTGGTTCAGGTGGACCGCGGGGCAGACAGTGCCGACCTCTATATCGCCAATCATATCTCTGCAGGAGATATCGTAATTACGCAGGATTATGGACTGGCGGCGCTGGCGCTGGGCAAACGCTGCCTTGCACTTTCGAACCGGGGCCAGGAATATGAGAATTCTACCATGGATTTTATGCTGGAGAGCAGGCATGCCAAGGCGGTTGAACGCAGGCGCGGCCACTATTCCAAGGGTCCCAAAGCGATTACCGCAGAGGAAAAAAATCTTTTTCAACATAAACTGACAAAACTTTTAACAATTTTGCAGGAGAATGTCCAGCTATAGCGAATTATATTTAACTGTTAAGAGATGAAGGTGGTTGAAGTGGCTAGCGGACATGGTCCTATTCCCGAAGAAGTTATCGAGAACGTGCTGGCGCGGCATGATATTGTCGATACAGTCAGCAAGGTTGTCCATTTGTCCAAGCAGGGTAAATATTTATGGGGCCTCTGCCCGTTCCATTCGGAGAAGTCCCCTTCCTTCACTGTCACCCCTGACCGGGGAGTCTTTCATTGCTTTGGCTGCGGTATGGGCGGAAATGCCATCAAATTCAGGATGGAAATCGAAGGATTATCCTTCCCCGAAGCAGTCAGAATCATGGCGGAAGAGAGTGATATCCCTGTTCCTGAGGGGAGAGGCGGGGCGCTTGCTGCCCCCGATCCTGAGCGGGACCGGCTGATTCAAGCGTATGAATTATCGGCGAAGTTTTATCATTTTTTGCTGAAAAACACGGAATACGGCACTGCCGCCATGGATTACTT
This sequence comes from Paenibacillus silagei, assembly GCF_017874735.1. GTDB lineage: Bacteria > Bacillota > Bacilli > Paenibacillales > Paenibacillaceae > Paenibacillus_AQ > Paenibacillus_AQ silagei. Next base: position 133,406 of record NZ_JAGGLV010000005.1, on the reverse strand, counting down.
AAGAACCCGGGGTTTCAGCGACAAAATGATTGACCAATTCCAGATCGGCTACGCGCCGGACCGCTGGGATACGCTGCTGCAGTTTCTGGAGAAGCGCAGCTTCGATCTCGCTGAGATGGAGAAGGGCGGACTATTGTCTGCCAGAGGGGAAGGCAAAGGGTATCTGGACCGCTTCCGCGGCCGGGTTATTTTTCCGATTGCGAACCGCATGGGCAAGACGATCGCCTTTGCCGGACGTATTCTCGGGGAGGGTCAGCCGAAGTACCTGAACTCTCCCGAGAGCCGGTTATTTAACAAAAGCCGCATTCTGTACAATCTGCACCAGTCCAAAGCATCCATCCGCAAAACGCGGCAAATCGTCCTGTTCGAGGGATACGGTGATGTCATTTCGGCTTGGGAGGCAGGTGTACAGAACGGGGTAGCCACGATGGGAACCTCGCTCACCGAGGGTCACGTGGGCTTGATGAAAAGCCTTGGAGATGAGATTGTGCTTGCCTATGATGGAGATAAGGCTGGACAAGCTGCCGCCCTTAAGGCCATTCCTATCCTGGAAGCCAGTGGTTTGCGGGTCAAGGTAGCCCTGCTTCCAAGCGGCCTCGACCCGGATGAATTCATCTCCCGGCATGGCGGGGACAGATTCAGGGAACAGGTGATTGACTCTGCCGTGTCATCCATCAAATTTAAGCTTATATATCTGAAAAAAAACCATATACTCCTAGAGGAAGACGGCAAAATTGCCTATGTCAAGGAGGCTCTGGAGATTATCGCCGGGCTCCCTTCTTCAACGGAGCGGGAGGTGTACCTGCGGGAAATCGCCTCCGAGCTTGAGCTGTCCTACGACAGTCTGAAGCAGGATTGTAATTTACTTCGGGCCTCCATGCAAAAAAACAACCCCGAAGGGGATAATAACGATAATAGGTGGAATAATGGTAGGCATAAAAAAGGGCAAGTGCAGACACCTACCTTACTGCCTGCTTACCATGTTGCGGAACGGCGCCTGTTATCATTCATGATTCAAGATCCCGAAGCGGCGGCCTATGTGGGTGAACGGCTCGGAGAAGAGTTCAATATTGATGATCATGCGGCAATCGCTGCTTATCTATATGCTTATTATGCGCAAGGCAAACCACCCGGCATCAGCCGGTTTCTATCATCGCTTCAGGACGACCGTCTGGAGAAGACCGCAACGGCCATCTCCATGATGGATACCCCTCCAGACTGGAATACCCAGGTTCTGGACGATTGTATTCGTGAAGTGCGGAAGTATCCTCTGCAGCGCAAAATTGAACCCAAGCGTGAAGAGATGATTCAGGCGGAGAAATCCGGTGACTTTTTGCGTGCAGCACAAATAGCAAGTGAAATTTTAGCCCTAGAGAGACAATGAGCTGTTGACAGGATGTACCTAGGGAGGAGGGAGTCGAATTATGGCGAACGATCAGCACACTGAACTGGAAGCGGAATTTACTCTGGATCAGGTTAAGGATCAGCTTATTGATCACGGGAAGAAAAGATCATCACTTAATTACAAAGATATCATGGAGAAATTGTCGCCATTCGATCAAGACCCCGAGCAGATGGAGGAATTCTACGAGCAGCTGAGCGATCTGGGGATCGAGGTTGTCAATGAGAACGATGAAGAGGTGAACAGCCTCCGTCCAAGCGAAGACAATGAGGACAAAGAAGGAGACGACTTCAGCTTTGACGATGATCTGTCGCTGCCTCCGGGGATCAAGATCAACGATCCCGTCCGGATGTATCTGAAGGAAATCGGCCGCGTGCCGCTGTTATCGGCTGACGATGAAGTGGAACTGGCGATGCGGATCAAGAATGGTGATGAGGAAGCGAAGCGGAGACTGGCAGAAGCGAATCTGCGGCTCGTGGTCAGTATCGCCAAGCGTTATGTCGGACGCGGCATGCTGTTCCTGGATCTGATTCAGGAAGGCAACATGGGTCTGATCAAGGCCGTTGAGAAGTTTGACCATAACAAAGGCTTCAAATTCAGTACTTATGCAACCTGGTGGATTCGTCAGGCGATTACGCGTGCAATTGCTGACCAGGCGCGTACGATCCGTATTCCGGTGCATATGGTTGAAACCATCAACAAGCTGATCCGGGTCTCCCGCCAATTGCTGCAGGAGCTGGGACGCGAGCCGTCGCCTGAAGAGATTGCAGCGGAGATGGAGCTTACCGTTGAGAAGGTTAGAGAGATCATGAAGATTGCCCAGGAGCCGGTATCGCTGGAGACACCGATTGGTGAGGAAGATGATTCGCATCTGGGAGATTTCATTGAGGACCAGGAGGCGCTGGCGCCTGCGGATGCAGCGGCATATGAGCTGCTGAAGGAACAGCTGGAGGATGTGCTGGACACGCTGACTGAGCGTGAAGAGAATGTGCTCCGTCTGCGCTTCGGACTGGATGACGGACGGACGAGAACACTTGAGGAAGTGGGCAAGGTGTTCGGCGTAACCCGCGAGCGGATTCGCCAGATCGAAGCCAAAGCGCTTCGTAAGCTGCGTCACCCCAGCCGCAGTAAGCGGCTGAAGGATTTCCTCGAATAGACCTTACAACCGGGACCTTCTGCTGCACGGTGGCAGGAGGTCCTATTATGTTGTCAAGGCGATTCACCAATGCTGGAGCCCCGCTGTGTGCGGGAGCTTATAATGAAAGTGAAGGCAAGTTCTGGAAAGAGGGATGCCGGTTGAACCTGGAGAAACGTGATACTATATTAAGAGAAATTCAATACTGGAGAAGAAGCAAGCTGTTGCCCGAGCAATATTGTGACTTCCTGACTAACCTGTATGATGATCAGGCAGAGGTGAAGGACAGCAATCCGGTATCGTTACGGAATCTCCAGCAGGGAAGCATCAAAATTTGGCTGTTTGGTTTTGGAATTATTTCCTTGATTTTCTTGATTAGTCTTTATTTTAGCGTTTTTCCCTGGCCTTTGCAACTTGCTACAGCGCTCAGCGTCCTAATTATTTGTTATGGATATTCAGCGATTTACCTGAACCGCAACAAGACAATCAGTCTGATGCTGGCGGGAATCGGCAGCATTTTAACGCTGGGATTCGGACTGTGGCTGATTGAGCTGCATAAGCTGGATGCTGATTTTTGGACACCGCTGCTGATTGCGGCCTGCGGGCTGCTGTGGTGTGTGCTTGGTTTTTTTCTGCGCATCGGACTGCTTCATTTCTGCGGATATGCCTTCTGGGCCCTGCTCTATGCAGGATTCTTCGGACATGTCCGGCCGGACGCCTCTCTTCTGGAGCTGGAGCTGCTCTGGCTTCCGCTGTGTGTGCTTATGATCTGGATGAGCTGGTTGATGTATCACAAGGTTAGCGGGGTCTCTGGGGTGTACCTGGGGGCGGGTGCTGCCCTCTGGCTGATGCCGGAGGTGGATGCGCTATGGCTCAGAGCGGGATTCCCGGAATGGACCTCGCTGATATTAATACTGAAGATTGCAGTGGGCCTTGCGCTGCTGTTCCTCTTCAGAAAAAAATGGATAACGTGGGTGGCCTCATGAACAACGTAAAATTATCTGACCGGCTTCAGCTGCTGCTGGAGCAGGTCCCTGCGGGCAGCAGACTTGCCGATATCGGCTCAGATCATGCCCTGCTGCCTGTTGCCGCTGTGAAGAGCGGCCGGGTGCCTTCAGCTATTGCCGGAGAAGTAAATCCGGGACCCTATGAAGCGGCGCTTCGTGGTGTTGCGGAAGCAGGACTCGGTGCAAAGATCGCTGTACGGCGCGGTGACGGGCTGGAGGTGCTGGAGCCGGGGGAAGCGGACTGCATTACCATTGCCGGGATGGGCGGCTCGCTGATCGCGGCCATTCTGGACCGCGGGCAGAAGCTCGGCAAGCTGGCCGGAGTGAAGACGCTCGCGCTGCAGCCCAATGTAGGCGAGGATATTCTGCGCCGCTGGCTGCTGGCTAACAGCTGGGCGCTGGTCTCGGAGCATATTTTGGAGGAAGACGGCAAAATCTATGAGATCCTGACCGCGGTTCCTGAGGGCGCTGAAGCGGCGGGGACAAATGAACAGTTGTACAGCGGACGTCTGCTTGCCGGAGGGAAGGTAGCCCTTGATCAGGCGCTGCTGCTGGAGATGGGACCGCTGCTGCTGCAATCGCCGAATGAAGTATTCGCTGCCAAATGGCAGGGTGAAATCTCCAAGCTGGAGAGCATCCTGGCCTCGCTCGCACGTTCGGAGCTGGAAGCGGCTGAGGAGAAGCGCAGCAGAATCAAGCTTCAGATTAAACGGATTGCGGAGGTGCTGGAATGTTTGCCAAAGGACAGACCGTAATTGGATACATGGAGCAGCTTGCTCCGAAGCATTTGGCTGAGGAATGGGATAATGTCGGGCTTCAGGTCGGCAGTCTCCAGAAGGAAATCACCGGGGTGCTGGTGGCGCTGGATGTTAATGAGAGCATTGTGGACGAAGCGATTGCCAAGGGCTGTAATCTGATTATTGCCCATCATGCGGTGATTTTCCGGCCGATCAAAGGGATTCTGACGGATACCCCGGCAGGCCGCTTATATGAGAAGCTGATTAAAAACGACATTGCCGTGTATATCAGCCATACGAATCTGGATGTGGCCGAAGGCGGAATGAACGACTGGATGGCCGAGGCGCTGGGCATTGAGAACGGTGCACCGATCAAGGATATTCATACCGAGCAGCTGTCCAAGCTGGTTGTATTCGTGCCGAAGGATCATCACCAGAAGGTGCTGGATGCCATCCTGAACGCCGGAGCGGGCTGGATCGGCAATTACAGCCATTGCAGCTTCAATATCGAAGGCTATGGCACCTTCATTCCGCAGGAGGGCACGGACCCGTACCTCGGCACGCCTGGCAAGCTGGAGCGGGCTGAGGAGGTCCGTATCGAGACGATTGTGCCGCATACGATCCGTAACAAGGTGGTACAGGCCATGCTGAAGGCTCATCCGTATGAAGAGGTGGCTTATGATCTGTATTCCATGGACCTCAAGGGACGCAGCCTTGGACTTGGAAGAGTAGGGAAGCTTAAGGAGCCAACAACGCTTGGTGAGTTCATTGATACGGTCAAACGCGGGCTGGATGTGGAGAGCGTGCGGGTAGTTGGAGATCTGGACCGCAAGGTCCGCAAGGCGGCAGTCATGGGCGGGTCCGGTGCCAAGTACTACAGCAGCGCTATCTTCAAGGGAGCGGATGTGCTGGTGACCGGCGATATCGATTACCATACCGCACAGGATGCGCACCTCGCGGGAATCGCCCTGATCGATCCGGGCCATAATGCGGAGAAGATCATGAAGGTGAAGGTAGCGGAGTTTCTGGCCGGTAAGCTGACGGAGCATAAGTACGGTACGGCGGTGCATGCCTCGCAGCCGGATACCGAGCCTTTTATATTCCTGTAGGCTGTTATTATTTACACTTGTGCGCTGGGCGGCATATCTGTATAATATACAATGTTGTTTCGGAAAGTTTGACAGACAATCGCCGGTATGCGTGAGAGCGTATGCGGGAGGAAAGTCCGGGCTCCACAAGGCAGGGTGCTGGATAACGTCCAGTCGGCGCGAGCTGAAGGATAGTGCCACAGAAATGGACCGCCGATGGCCGCTTTCGGGCGGCACAGGCAAGGATGGAACCGAGGTGTAAGAGACCCCGAGGAACGCTGGTGACTTCGTTCCTGGTAAACCCCATCTGGAGCAAGACCTAATGAGACGCAGCGTCTTCTTCACGGAAGCCGCAGCCTTCGCCTGAGGCGTGTCTAGGTTGGTCGCTGGAGCTGTGCAGTAATGTATGGCCTAGATAGATGATTGTCGCTTATGGTGGGAGGGTAGTTCCCGGCTGAACCACAACGAGCACAGAACCCGGCTTACGGCAAACTTTCCTAACTGACAACTTTAACAAGACTTTGCACTAATCACACTATATGAACAATAAGACGGCGGCCTCCTGATGGGGGCCGCCTTTTCTTGAGAAAATGTTGGGTTATCCGGAGCATTGAACGAGAGTATGGATACTTCAAGGCTGCCGGCGGATGGAGTTACAGAGGAAGCAGGCGTTCCTCATACCGGGAGAGCGCGGTGGTCAATCGCTGCACCGCGAGCGGCAGCAGCTCCGGCCGGGTATGGGTGAAATTCAGGCGCATCGTGTTCTTCATGGGCTGCTCCGAATAGAAGACTTCCCCCGGAACGAAGGCAACCCCTTGCTCCACAGCAAGCGGCAGCAGCTCGGCGGTATGTATCCGGGCAGGCAGGCTTAGCCACAGGAACATGCCGCCGCGCGGCTCCAGGAAGGATGTATCCTGCCAGTTCTCTGAAGCCAGCTCTGCTGATAGCAGCTTCATCCGTGACTTGTATTCCCGGGAGACCAGCCGGATATGGCCTTCAAGGTCGAAGGACAGCAGCAGCTCATGCAGGGCGCGCTGATCGATGGTGCTGGAGTGCAAATCGGCGGCTTGCTTGGCTCTGGCGATCACTCTGACCAGCCCGGCGGGGCCAATGATCCAGCCTGTCCGCAGTCCCGGAGCTACGATCTTGGAGAAGGTACCTGTATAGACTACGCAGGTATCCCCTCCCAGATTCCTGTCGATGGCTGCGAGGGTTGGCGGATACGCTTCCGGGGATTCATCGAACCTAATCTCTCCGTACGGATTATCCTCTAGCATCAGCACGCCGTATTTCCGGCATAGCTCCACCACTTGTTCACGGCGTACCTTGCTCCAGGTTGCGCCTGACGGGTTGTTGAAGGTGGGGACGGCATACAACAGCTTAGGGCGGTGCACTCGAAGCTGCTCTTCGAGATGCTCCGGCAGCAGCCCTTCCTCATCGCTCTTTACAACCTGGATGTCTGCTCGGTAAGAGCCCAGTACCTGCAAGGCGGCAAGATAGGTCGGTGCCTCTACAAGTACGGTGTCTCCCGGATCGAGCAGAATTCTGCAGAGCAGATCTATGGCCTGCTGGGAGCCGGTAGTGAGGATCATTTCCTCGGAGGAGACAGGGATGCCCTGTTGTCCCAGTCTGGCGGCGATCTGTTCGCGCAGCGGAAGATAGCCTTCTGTCAGTCCGTATTGCAGCGCAGAACTGTCGCCTGTCAGCACGCGGCTGTAAGCATCCCGGATCGCTTCTGCCGGGAACAGCTCCTCGGCAGGCAGCCCGCCGGCAAGCGAGATGATGTCCTTGCCCTGTGTGATTTTAAGGATATCGCGGACTGCGGAGGACCCCAGGTGGTTCGTCATATCCGCGTAGTTGATCTTCATATTCATGCTCCCTGCTATTCTGAATTTTGTAGTATCATAACGGTATAGCGGTATAACAGTAAAGCGATAAATATAACAGTTGGGAGGAGACAGGCCATGCATATTGATTTACTCCGCAGCGGTGACAAATCGCTGCCCCGGCAGATCAGTGAGACGATCGCGCAGCGGATCACCTCGGGACTGCTCCAGCCGGGCACGCGGCTGCCGTCCGTTAGAGGTCTGTCATCCTCCTTGAAGGTAAGCCAGGTAACGGTAAGCAAGGCTTATGCTGACCTGGAGCAGCGCGGACATATTCTGTGCAGCCAGGGTAAGGGCTGCTATGTGGCAGAACGGGACCGGAGCAGGCAAGGGCCAGAGGCAAGGTGGCAGGACGGTTATGATGACTATCTGCCACGGGCCCAGCTCTGGCGTAACTTCGATTATTCTGAGGTGGACTATCCCTTTCATCTGGCCTCCATTCACAGCAGCCTGCTTCCGCTCGGGCCGATTGGCACGACCATGGCTGCACTTGTGAAGGAGCAGCCTGAGCTGATGGCCACCTATGGTAATTTCCAGGGTGACCCGGAGCTGCGCGAGGTGATGCGCAGGCACCTGCAGAGCCGGGGAATCCAGCTGGGCGCCAGTGATTTGATGATCACCAGCGGTGCACAGCAGGGGATCGATCTGGTCGCCCGGACCTTTGTCGGTCCGGGGGATACGGTGTATCTGGAGGCGCCCAGCTATACGGGGGCGATTGATGTTTTTGCCGGGCGGGGGGCTGAGATGATCTTCGTTCCGATGGACGGGGAGGGCATGCGGGTGGACCGGCTTACAGCGATGTGTGACCGGAGGCCGCCTAAGCTCATCTATACCAATCCGACCTTCCAGAATCCGAGCGGGGTCACGATGAGCATGCCAAGAAGACAGCGTCTGCTGGAGCTTGCCCGCAGCTACCGCTGTCTCATTGTGGAGGATGATCCGTTCAGTGACCTGTATTTCCATCAGCCGCCCCCGGCGTCCATTAAATCGCTGGATACCGCCGGGCATGTAGTCTACATGAAGAGCTTCAGCAAAGTCCTCGCCCCCGGCTGCCGGATCGCCTGTGTCGCCGCTGAGGGCAATATTCTCTCCCGGCTGATCGCCGCCAAGTCGGCCAGTGATCTGGGCAGTCCGCTGCTGACCCAGCGGGCAGTGCTGCCCTTCATCGAGCGCCAGTATGACGAGTACGCAGCGAAGCTGCGGTCAGCATTGCGTGCCCGCCAGGAGGCGGCAGCGAGGCTGCTGAAGCAGAATGCTCCGGCCGGGGTAACCTGGCAGCTGCCGGAGGGCGGGCTGAATCTGTGGCTGCAGCTGCCGGAATCCCCCGGGATTGAGCAGCTGCATGCTCTGGCCGAGCAGGAAGGGATCTCCTTCCTGCCGGGCGATGTCTGCTATGCCGGGGATATCCCCTCCAGGCATATCCGGCTGAGCTATTCGCAGCTGACGCAGGAGGGGATGGAGCGCGGACTCCGCCGGTTCCTGCTGCTGCTGGAACGGCATCTGCGCTCTTAACCGCTAACGGCCGCAGCTTATTGTATAGAATCGAGCTGTTTGCCGACCTGCTGCGGGAACAGCTGGAGCGGAACCTGGCCTCCTCCTGCCGCCTGCAGGGTACGGTAGATATCCACCTGGCCCCAGCCGTAATACTTATCATGGCCGGCGGTGCCCAGATCGATGGCATTAGAGGTCAAGAGCGCGGTCACTTCCTTGTTCGTCAGCGCAGGGTTCAAGGAGCGCACCAGTCCGGCCAGCGCCGCTACATGGGGACTGGCCATCGAGGTGCCGGATAACGCCGCATACTGATTATCGGGATAGGTGCTGGCAATGCTCTCCCCGGGTGCAGCCACATCGATGTAATCCCCGTAATTGGAGAAGGAAGCACGCTCTCCCGCCGCATTCGTTGCGGCGACTGCAATCACCTCCTCATAGGCTGCGGGATATCCCGGCCGCTCCGTATTGTCATTGCCGGAAGCGGAGACAATCACTACATCCCGGTCATAGGCATACTTAATCGCATCATGCAGAAACTGCGAGTCGGCATAGTTGCCCAGGCTGAGATTAATCACCTTGGCCCCCTGGTCTGCCGCCCAGATAATGCCCTCGGCTACCGAATAGGTGGTGCCCGCTCCGGAATTATCCAGCGCTTTTACCGGAAGGATCTTATTGTACCAGCTGATGCCGGCGACCCCTTCTTCATTATTGGTTAACGCTCCAATGATGCCGGCCACATGAGTGCCATGTCCAACATCGTCATCCGGCGTGCTGCCGCTGGTAATCGCATTGTAGCCCTTGAGCAGCTGCCCCTTCAGATCCGGGTGGTTCGCTTGAACACCGGTATCCACAACGGCGATTACGATCTCCTTGCTGCCCTTGGACAGATTCCAGCCCTGCGGGGTTTCAATCGCCGGCAGATTCCACTGGTAAGTTGAGAAGAGCAGGTCGTTAGGGGTAATCACATTAGCTCCCGTATTTTCACTGACCGTATCATTGGTTAAGTACATATAGTGAGGCTCTGCGTACAGCGGATGCCACTTATTGGCGAAGTAAGTCTTGAGCTGGGAGTAACTCATCTTGTCTGACCGGAAAATATAAGCATACCCCAGCTTGCGCGGCTCCTTGCAGCGGATATCGGCGGCAATGGTCTGAAGCTGTGCGGCCGTGGGATGTCCGTTCGGGAAGCGGACGACGATCTCATTCTCGTAGTAATGGCTGGCATTTTCATTGTCATGTCCAGTCTTGACCGTGATGTCCTTCAAGGTATCGGCATGGACGGATTCTACCCGGTACTTGCCTTCCTTCGGGTACGGAATGAGCCGCAGATTCTTCAGCTGATGCAGCGCAACGCGGTCCAGAATCTTTTGGTTAATCAGAGCGATGACAGCCACTTGTCCCTCCCGGTTTCGCTGGGCTACGAAATAATACTTTTTGTCGCCGATAATGAACGAGGGGGATTCATAGGATTGGTGGCCTTTAATCGCAGCTTTGGCGGTGTTCAGATAATGAAGCAGCTGCTTATTCTCCTGATCGGTTCCTTCCGGCAGTGAAGATTTGAAGGTGGTTGTCTTACGGGTGTTGAAATCAACCATCATCAGCATGGTAATATGCCCGTGCCCCTGCTGAAGGCTCTCGGCATATGCTGAGATAGCTTCAGGGGAAGCATGATGCATATCGGCCAGCAGGGTGCTCAGATGTCTGTGCACATCGACTCGGTTCAATTTGTCAGTAGCCGCTACATCCTGCACAAGGGTGGTTTTCTTGATCACTTTTTCCTGAGAGGGATTAGGCACAGACGCTTGCCGAAGGGTACCGCCGCTGCCTTCCGGCCGTAGGGCGAAGGTGAGCAGCAGTACGGTCAGCGCGGCAGTGACTATACCGGCGACGGTTAGATTTTTACGTGACATGATTTCCGCTCCTTCCTTGTCGTTTCATATACCTGTTAGGGTTCGGAGCTGAAGCTGGTTTTATTCATCTTACGAAAAGGCTACCGCCGTCCTTGGTTTTATGTTAATATCAAAAAGAAAGCGCCTTCCGGGGCTTGTACTTTTCTTTTTAGAAGAAGGATTCTTTTCCGGTATCCGTACGGTGGAGGCTTAGGAGATTTTGTGATACTATCAAGAGAGTACAACTGCAATGTCTAAGTGTCATTAACAACTACTAATGCAAGGAACAATAAGGGGGAGCAACCGCCATGTCAGCAGTAAGTGTGCAGAAATTGTGTGAATCGACGAGAGAGAAGCTTAAATCCGTTATCGACAAAATGGAACTGTTCCTGAATGAGCATGCGCTTCCGCAGCTTGTTACCGAAGAGGATGAAGAAACGCTGCATTTCTATCGGGGGTTCTTGTCCGATCTCCGCCATCTGCTGGTGTTCTCGGAAATGTCTTATGAGAAGCTTGGGCTTGCATTGCGCCGCGCTACCTTCGATGAACCTTTCGCGCAAAAAGCGCTATATAATGTATATCATCTAGGAGTTAATAACTTCTTCTATCCTAAGAATGAGAGTTATTCGGAGGATGGACGTTACGCCTATACCGGGCAGGATGCGATCCGTTTCCGTAAGAAGCCTGTGCGTCCGGCACGCGATATCATTATGGAGATCACCAAGGTCTATGAAGAATTGCGTGATGATCTGACTTATTATGAGAATGATTATTTGACAGAGAAGCGGATGCAGAATCAGGTGTAATCCATTGTCTGGTCTATCATCTTATTTCTGTAAAAGACTGTCCCAACTGCCGATATGGCTGCTTGGGGCGGTCTTTTTTTGTAAATATAAGCATTTATGTGTTTCACGCAATAAATCAATTTCTCGCCGAAACGGTACCGTCCTTTAAAAGGACGGCAAAGCCGTTTCCACTTGTGTGTTCAGGTGAGCAGCCTTCAGCCGCATAGCCGATTTCACCAGCGGGCATAATACATGACGAGGTGATCATTATGACAAACGCTAAACCGCTTGTGAAGTGTAGTGTAAGCAACTGTCATTTTTGGGGAGAACAGAACCTGTGCCATGCCGAGGAAATTGTCATTGAGATCGATCAGCATGCAGGCAGCCGTTACATGGAGGAATACGCAGAGGAGCTGACGGCGGGTAATCATCATGATCATGCCGGAACCTCGTCCGCAACCTGTTGTCTGACGTTCAAGCCGAACGCCTGAGAAGGAGGCCCTTATGGATAATCCGAATGATGAACCCAAAGTGGACCGTTCCGCCCGCCGAAAGGTTATCCTGCGCCCGCGCAGCAGAGTCGATTACCCCCGCCGGGACCGAAGCCACAATGAGGAGTACGCCGCCGAGCTCAGTCCGCTCCCCTCGCAGCTTCAGAACACTATGGAACGGAGCGGCGAAGCTCAGCCGACAACAGGCCGTGTAAGGGAGGGAGAGGACAGGAGTATTGGCTATATCGGCCTGGGCTTCGGTGTAGTATCCTTATTCATCTGGTCCATTATATTGGGGCCAATCGCCGCTGTTCTGGGGTATTATGCGTATGCCAGAGGACAAAAATCAGCCGGGGCCTGGTCGATGGGGCTGGGGATTGTATCCACTTTAAGCTATTTTGTCTTAATTCCTTTTGCCCGTTAGCGCCGGCTGAATCTGCACATCCGATTTTCAAAACAGGCTATCAGACCTAACTATGCAGGTCTGAGGTCTGTTTTTTCGCTTAGGCATATAGTAATTGCTGTGAATAAATAGTAAAGTTCAAATATAAGACTTCGCGTGAAAGAGGGAATGAATGCATGTCAATCAATGCCGCTGCGCCAAGCGGCCAGTTGAAATGGGTAGACCTGAGAAGCTCAAGCATGAAGCGTGAGGATACCAAATCGAACCCCGGAGTGACCGGTGCCTCGGCAGCGGCGTTCACTGCAATGCTTCAGCAGGCAGCCGGGACGTCTCAAGCCACTGACAGCAGCAATAAAAGCACATACGTTGCTCTTGCAGGTAGCTCTTCGATGGATAATCTGCTCTGGCAGCAGCTTGGGGAAGCAGCAGGGGCGAATAGCGGCATTTCCGGGGAAATAACGCAGACTGTGCCGACGGATTATGAACAGCTGATTCAGACTGCCAGCGCGAAATATGGCGTTCCGGTTGATCTGATCAAGGCGGTTATTGATACGGAATCCTCCTTCAATCCGAATGTTGTATCTTCTGCCGGTGCCAAGGGACTGATGCAGTTAATGGACGGAACGGCTAACGGACTGGGTGTCTCCGATCCCTTCGATCCTGCCCAGAGCATTGACGGCGGCGTACGATACCTCTCATACCAGCTTAAGCGGTATGACGGACAGGAGAAGATGGCGCTGGCCGCCTATAATGCCGGACCGGGCCGGGTGAACAAGCTTGGAGTCAGCAGCGATGCTGAGCTTATGGCGAATCTCTCCGGGCTTCCGAAGGAGACACAGGCCTACATTGCCAAAATAGAACGCGCCCGCGCGCAATTCGCGGTATAATATAAGGATCAAACGGAATCTGCCCCCTGCTTCTTTTGGGAGGCAGACCGTTTGATCCTTTTTGCAACATATAAGCAGTTATGAATTCTGATCAACAAAGGAGAACGCAGATATATGCTGTATTGGGATTATGCCGCTGCTGCCCCTCCCTATGAGGAGGTTGTGCAGACGCTGGAGCAGGTGATGAGGAAGCACTTCGCCAACCCCTCTTCCCTGCACCGGGCGGGAGAAGAGGCGGACAAGCTGATCAAGCGGGCGCGCGAGGTGTGCGCAGCTGCGCTTGATGTGTTGCCGCAGGAAATTATATTCACCTCGGGTGCTACCGAGAGCAACAATCTGGCGGTCAAAGGAGCTGCGCTGCAGTATCAGAGCAGAGGGCGGCATATTGTGACCACGGAGCTGGAGCACCCTTCGGTCTACGAGAGCTGTCTTCAGCTGCAGAAGTTGGGCTGGGAGGTTACCTTCGTAGCCCCTGACCCTCAGGGGGTGGTCGAACCCTCGCGGATTGCCGCTGCGGTCCGGCCGGATACGGTGCTGGTCAGTGTGATGCATGTTAATAATGAGATCGGCACGGTACAGCCGCTGCGTGAGATAGGACAACTGGTCAAGGCGGTGAACCGCCGGACGCTCTTCCATGTAGACGGCGTGCAGGGCTACGGGAAGCTTGAGGCTTCACTGAAGGACTGGCAGGCAGATCTGTACAGCCTGTCCGCGCATAAATTACGCGGGCCGCGCGGGACGGGAATTCTCTATGTCAGAGAAGGCGTCACGCTGTTTCCCTTGTTGACTGGCGGTTCCCAGGAACAGGGCAAGCGCGCCGGGACAGAGAATGTGCCGAATATCGTAGCTTCAGCCAAGGCCATGCGGATGAGCGGAGAACAGCGGGAGGCCTTCAGCGCCCGGATTCGTCCGCTCAAGGCGCAGCTGGAGAATTATATAGCAGGGATACCGGAGCTTGTACTGAACAGCATGGAGGACGGGGCGCCGCATATTGTCCACTTCTCTTACCCCGGCATGAAGGGGGAGGTCTTGGCCCGCAGGCTTGAAGAGCTCGGGATGGCGGTCGCCACACGCTCCGCCTGTTCCTCGCGACTGGCCGAGCCGAGCCGGATTCTGCTGTCCATGGGCAGGGATACCGCTGCTGCGCTTGGCGGCATACGGATCAGCCTGGGGGACAGTCATACGCAGCAGGATGTGAGCCGGCTGGAGCAGGCGCTGCTGGCAGCCGTTCAATCCTTGAAGATTGCAGAAGGAGGCATGAAATAACCAATGACAACAACAGAGACAGGTAGCGGAGCACAGAATGGCGGATACGGAAGCAGCATGGACTATGCCGATATGCTCCTGCTGCGCTTCGGGGAGTTCATTCTGAAAGGGAAGAACCGCAGCCGGTTTGAGAAGACCGTACTGCGGCATGTGAAGGAGATGGTGAAGCCGTATCCGAACGTGAAGCTGACCCGGGAATTCGGGCGGATCTACGTCGAATTGAACGGTGAACCGGCAGGAGAATTAACAGAGGCGCTCGTAAAAGTATTCGGGATCGCCTCGATTAGCCCGGTAAAGGTCTCCCGGCCGGAATTCGAGGATATTCTTGCGGCCAGCCGGACCTTCCTCCACCTTATTGCTCCGGCGGCGGGAACCAGCTTCAAGGTTAGCGCTCGCCGGGTGTGGAAGGACTTCCCTTACGGCTCTATAGAGATGAATAAGCTTATAGCTACACCGCTGCTCCAGGGTTATCCGGGGCTGCTGGTAGATGTGAAGTCTCCCGATCTGGAGCTGAAGATTGAGATTCGAGAAGGTCATACTCTTATTTTCTGTGAGAATATTGCCGGAGTCGGCGGCTTCCCGCTGGGAACGAACGGTAAGGCTATGCTGCTGCTCTCCGGCGGGATCGACAGTCCGGTTGCGGGCTGGTCATCCATGCGCAGGGGGCTGGAGGTAGAGTGCGTCCACTTTTACAGCTATCCTTATACGAGCGAGCTTGCCCGCCAGAAGGTTGTAGATTTGACCCGTATCTTGTCACGTTATGCTGGTGTGATCAAGCTGCATCTGGTTCCGTTTACGGAGGTGCAGACCTCTTTTACCGGAATCGGGCAGGATAATCTGATTATTACACTCATGCGCCGGGCTATGCTGCGGATTGCTACCGCCCTTGCGGAGAAGGAGGGGGCGCTTGCGCTGATTACCGGCGATAGTCTGGGCCAGGTGGCCAGCCAGACCCTGCCAAGTATGAATGTGATCGGGCGTGCAACGGCTCTGCCGCTGCTGCGTCCGCTGGTGATGATGGACAAGAGTGAGATTGTGCAGCTCTCCAAGACCATCGGTACGTATGACTTGTCCATCCTGCCATACGAGGATTGCTGTACATTGTTCGTGCCCAAATCACCGACGACGAATCCGAATCTGCGGATTGTAGACAAGATTGAAGCGACGCTGCCGGGCTATCAGGCCTTACTCGATACGGCGGTTGCCGGAACCGAGACCGTACTCATTACACCTTATGGCAACGAGAAGCCGGAGGACTTGGTACCGGCGCAGGCAGGCCTTCAGGAAGAATGGTTCTGAACAGCGAGTTGTGTCCGGCGGCGCTTCCAGTGTCCCGCAGCCAGAATACCGGCAATGACTGCGGCGATGAACAGAACATGCAGCAGCGGATGTGCTTTGAAGTAAGGGGCAATGACCTTCTCGCCGGAAATCATGCTGGAGGCTGTGAAGCCGAGTACGCCTGACCCGAGATAGATAATCCATGGATATCTGTTGATCAACCGGATAAACAGGGTACTTCCCCAGACCACAATAGGCACACTGATCAGTAGTCCCAGTACGACCAGCGTAATATTATGATTCGCTGCACCGGCAACAGCAATGACGTTGTCCAGTCCCATGGCTGCGTCGGCTATAATAATTGTCCTAACAGCCGCCCACAGCGTTCCGCCGGCCTGAATATCCGTCTCTGCACTGCCGCCGGACAGCAGCTTATAAGCAATAAGGATCAGCAGCAGCCCGCCGATTGCCAGCAGCCATGGAATCTTTAGCAGCCACACCACAAGAATCGTGGCGATGATCCGCAAGATTACCGCTCCGCCTGTGCCAAGAAGAATTGCCTGCTTCTGCCGTTGTCCTTGCAGGTTCCGCGCGGCCAGGCCGATGACGATGGCATTGTCGCCCGCCAGAATAAGATCAAGGAACACGATATTCAGCAGAGATAATATGAAATCCGCAGCGGATGTATTCATCCCGGGTCACTCCTATAGGTTTGGTGGCTTGCATTCCCCTTGCGGCCATTCCGGCCGGAGACTATAGATATACGCTGCAATCCGGCCTTACATGCGCAGTTTCTAAAATAGCGGGACAAGAAGCATAGCTTGTCGCCCCCCGGCATACATGTAGATACATGGAGTTCAGGGAGGCTGAGGTGGATGGATTCATTATTGCTGCTTGGTGAAATTCTAATGATTAATCTGGTGCTCAGCGGAGACAATGCCATGGTCATTGCGATGGCCAGCAAGAATCTGCCGGAGAAGCACAGGAAGCTGGCAGTCTGGTGGGGGGCCGCTGGAGCAGTCGCGCTGCGCTGTATCCTGACCTTCGCCGCAGTGCTGCTGCTCAAGATTCCGTATATTGAAGCCGGAGGGGCCATGCTGCTGCTCTGGATTTCCTTCAAGCTGCTGCTCGAGGACGAGGAAGAGCTGAGAATTGAGGGAAGCCCTAGCGTATGGAAATCGGTGCGCACCATCCTGCTGGCGGACTTCATCATGAGCCTGGATAATGTACTGGCGATTGCCGGGCTGGCCAAAGGGGATCTGGCACTGATTGTAATCGGGATTGCGATCAGCATTCCGATTGTCGTCTGGGGGAGCGGCATCATCGTGGGCTGGCTGCACCGCTTCCCGGTGCTGATTTTCATCGGTGCTTATATTCTGGCGTATACCGCCGGGAACATGCTGCTGCAGGATGCCAAATTTGGCCCGGTGATTTCGTTCCTGCTGCCGACGCTTCATACCATACTGCCAATGCTGCTGGGCATTATTGTGGTTGTCACGGGCATGCTGAAGCACAGGAAAGTATCCGCAGGCTGATAACCGGCAATAATAAGGCTGTACCAAAAGCTGGAAGGCTTTGGTGCAGCCTTATTTCTTTTTTTTCGAGAACGCCCCGCCGGGATGTGTGAAGAATGATGGTGTTTTATGCGTTTATCAGATAAAATAAAGGGAAACCTGTCGCCGGATTTGTCTGCTGAAGGGGCACCGACCGGTGAAAAGACACGAAATTTTGAAGGGATAGGTGAAAGATGTCTTCCAAAAATGACATGAAACTGGGTGTGTTCATCGCCGCCGCCGGCCTCGTGATTCTGCTGGGCAAGCTGGGGGTGTTCGGTTTTCTGGGACGGGCCTTATGGCCGCTCATCATTCTGGTTCCGGGCCTGTTCCTACATGTGCTCTTTTTCACCCGCCGCGCTTCTGCATCTGTACTCATTCCTGCGGGCATACTATCGGTGTATGGCTTGCTCTTCGGCTTATGCAATACCTGGGGCTGGGACCTCATGAGATACTTATGGCCTGTTCTTCTGCTGGGGATCGCAGTGGGACTGTACGAATATTCGCTATATGCTTCAGGCAGAACCGGAGGGTTAACTACAGCCGCTGTGATCCTTGGATTGCTTAGTGTAGTGCTGGTTATCTTCACCCTGCTGGGTACTGGTGCGCTCTATCTGCTGGGCGCTGTGCTGGTGGCTGCGGGCCTGTGGCTGATGCTGGGAAGAGGCAGACCGGGAAGCCGTAAGAAGTGGAACGGTGGCTGGTAGAACAGATCGTCTACACGCCCTGATAGGACAATTCAAGACCGCTGAGCCGGACATGAGGCAAAATTAGAAAATTTAAGCGGACTTGGCAACGTTTTTTTTCAGAAAAAGACTTGCTTTTCATAGTACTTTCACTATAAAATTAAGGAATGTTGGAGCGTCGGCTTTCTGCCTGGCGCTTCTTTTGTGAGACTGCCGTGACATGCTAAGAATTTAAACAGTTTTAATTTGATAAATGAGAGGATTTGGATACAAATCATGCATTCAAGAAAAGATATCCGTAACATTGCGATCATTGCCCACGTTGACCATGGTAAAACAACACTCGTCGATCAGCTTCTCCAGCAGTCCGGGATTTTCAGCGCGCACGAGCACGTTCAAGAACGCGCCATGGACTCTAACGATATCGAACGGGAACGTGGAATTACAATCCTAGCTAAAAATACAGCAATCACTTATAAAGAGTTCCTGATTAACATCGTAGATACACCTGGACACGCTGACTTCGGCGGCGAAGTAGAACGGATCATGAAGATGGTTGACGGCGTACTGCTCGTTGTTGACGCTTATGAAGGCTGCATGCCGCAGACCAAATTCGTACTCCGCAAGGCGCTGGAACAGCACCTGACCCCAATCGTAGTCGTGAACAAGATTGACCGTCCGGCTGCACGTCCGAAGGAAGTTATTGATGAAGTGCTGGACTTGTTCATTGAGCTTGAAGCCAGTGACGATCAGCTTGAATTCCCTGTAGTCTATGCTTCTGCGCTTAACGGCACATCGAGCATGAATGCTGAGAAGCAGGATGAGACCATGCTTTCACTATACGAAACCATCGTTGAGCATATCCCGGCTCCAACCGAGAAGGTTGAGGAACCGCTGCAGTTCCTGGTAACTCTGATGGACTACAACGAATACCTGGGCCGTATCGCCATTGGCCGCGTGAACCGCGGTGTAATCAAGCAAGGCCAGTCCGTTACAGTCATCATGCGTGACGGCAAGAGCAAGACTGCCCGTATCGAGAAGCTGTTCGGCTTCCAGGGTCTGAAGCGTGTGGAGACAGAAGAAGCCGGCGCAGGCGACATCGTGGCTATTGCCGGTATCAAGGATATCAACATCGGTGAGACGATTGCTGATCCGCAGCACCCTGAAGCATTGCCTGTTCTTAAGATTGACGAGCCAACGATGCAAATGACGTTCCTTGTGAATAACAGTCCGTTTGCCGGTAAAGAAGGTAAATGGGTAACTTCCCGTAAGCTTCGTGAGCGTCTATTCAAAGAACTGGAAACGGATGTGAGCTTGCGTGTAGATGAAACAGACAGTCCTGATGCGTTTATCGTTTCTGGACGCGGTGAGCTTCACCTTGGTATTCTGATCGAGAATATGCGTCGTGAAGGTTATGAGATGCAAGTGTCTAAACCACAAGTAATCATTAAAGACATCGATGGTGTCAGATCCGAGCCGCTTGAGCGCCTCATGATTGACATTCCGGAAGAAAGCATGGGCTCCGTTATGGAAAGTCTGGGCAGCCGTAAAGCCGAGATGGTCAACATGATCAACCACGGTACCGGCCAAGTCCGTCTGGAATTCCTGATTCCGGCACGCGGCCTGATCGGCTATAACACACATTTCCTGACGCTGACACGCGGCTACGGTGTAATGAACCATGCCTTCGACAGCTATGCTCCACTGGTTGGCGGCCAAGTTGGCGGACGTCATCAGGGTGTGCTTGTAGCAAGTGAAAGTGGCACAACAACCCAATACGGAATCGTGGGTGTTGAGGATCGTGGTATTCTCTTCCTGGATGCAGGTACAGAAATTTATGAAGGTATGATTGTTGGCGAGCATACCCGTGATAACGATATTATCGTTAACATTTGTAAAGAAAAAGCACTTACCAACATGCGTACCTCAGGCAAAGATGATACTGTTAAAATGAAGACTCCACGTACCTTCTCTTTGGAAGGCGCGCTTGAATACTTGAATGATGATGAATATTGTGAGATCACTCCTAAATCTGTACGTCTGCGCAAAAAGATCCTGAATAAGGGCGAGCGCGAGCGTGTAGAGAAGCAGCGTAAGGCGGCGCAAGCCAGCCAAGCGTAAGCTGATAACAATGAAGCCGCCGGATTATTCCGGCGGCTTTTCTCATTTTACAGGCGTGGATCTTTCAAATTGCAGGGATTAATAGCAGTATAAAACGGCTTCGGGTGATATAATGTAAGCGTAACTTATGATCCGGAAGGAGTGACGGGCTATGCAAAGCTGGTTCGCTGAGCATCCAGTTATCGCTTACATTGTCATTTTTATCTTACTCACTTATGTGTATAACCGAGTATTCCGCGTCAATCAGAAGCTGCCGATCGGCAAAGAGATCGTACTGTATGTGATGATGGCGGCAGGCTCAGGCATGCTTCTTATCTTCCAGCATGACAAGCTGCCGATCATCCAGTGCCTGCTGGTAGCGGTCGGGCTGATGCTGCTTGTGCGGGTCCGCTACCTGGTCGAGGCCCGGCAGAAGCGGAAGGCTGCAGCGGCTGCAAAACGGCAGTAGGCGCAACTTTTGATGACAGGGCTCGTCTAAGTTATTACGAAGTTATCTACTTCAACTCCAGTTGAATGAAAAGGAACTAAAAGGATTATGAATACAAGCAAGGGCAATTTGCCACCCAGAAGGAACAGCCAGCAAGGAAGCACCACTACTAACCGGCAGCAGCCGAGGTCTGCTGCTTCAGCTACAACTGCAAAGAAAAAAGCGCGGAAACCGAAAAAGCGCGGATTCTTCGCCCGGCTGATGAGGGTGCTGCTCATCATTCTCCTGATTGCTGTTATAGCAGCATTGGGTTACGCAGGATATTTGTACTGGAAGGTGGACCACGGAGGATTCGGCGTGGACCAGCCGGTTGCGGCAGGACAATCCGCCTCGGAGAAGCCGCTGACAATGCTGCTGCTTGGAACGGACAACCGTCCGAAGCACCCGTCCAACCTGACGGATGTGATCATGGTCGCGGCCTTGAACCCGGAGACCAAATCGGCTACGGTGGTCTCATTACCCCGTGATACATATGTCGAGCTTGGCGGATACAAGAAGACGAAGATCAATGCCTTTTACTCCCGCTTCAAGAGCAAGGAGAAGACCTCCGGGACTCTGGCCGAGGATGAGATGAAGAAGATGATGGGCAAATATCTGGACATTAAGGTCGATTACGCAACCGTACTGGATTTCCAGGGCTTCCGGGATATTGTGGATGAGTTCGGCGGCGTAGACGTTAATATTAGTGCCAATATGTGTTACACGGACAGTGTGGACGGCACCAATATTAATCTTAAAAAAGGCGAAGCCAAGCTAAACGGAGATAAAGCGCTGGATTATGTGCGTTACCGCAAGTCCAACTGCAAGCCGGCGACCAAGCCTTCGGATGATTTTGAACGCAATAAGCGCCAGAACGAGGTACTGACTTCATTAATCTCTCAGATGCAGTCGCTGGGCGGTGTTCTCAAAATCGGCCGGGTGCTGGATGCGGTGGACGATAATCTGGAGAGCGATATTGAGAATGCGCAGATTAAGAGCCTGATCGCTACGTATTGGGATATTTCCAAGGAGAATGTCGAATATGTACCGGTAACCGGAACCTGGCGCAGCCCCTATGTATATATTAACGATAAGGAGCTGGACGCAGCCAAGAAAAGCCTTCAGGACCGTATATCCGGAGTGTCCGCTGCAGTGGTCTCAGCCCAGCCTTGAGCAGCAGGCAGGGTACAATCTGTAAATTGAATGCAAGTTTCGTCCTGTGCTATAATATAATAAATTGAATGTATTCTTGCCGCATAGGGGGCCTGTAACTATGTCTGAAGCCGTTGCTCAGCTCAATGAAACTCTGCTAGCTATGCTGCAATCGGAGACGTTTGTTCTTCTTAACACTGTGGATGCAGAATCCGGCGGACCTACGTCGACTGCGATCTCCTGGATCTATGCTGTGAGCCCTTCCATTGTCCGGCTGGCTGTGGACCACCGCTCCAGACTGGTGAACAACATGAAGGTTAACCCGAGGGTAACGATTACTGTGTTTGGCGAAGGGACGGTGCATGCCATTAACGGTCATGCTGCGGTTCGGCTGGACCCGTTGCCGGATGTTCCGTTTAAGATGTGCTGTTTTGATATTGAGATTGAAGCGGTCCGCAATGCGCTGTTCTATGGTGCGCACCTGGAATCTGCTCCGAAATATGCGAAGGTATACGATGCACGTGCGGCCGAGAAGCTGGACGGACAAGTGTTTGCCGCCATGCAAAAAGCCTAGTGTGCTATCACTAGGCTTTTTTTGAAATTAGCTCCTACCGGGTATTGCCTTGCGGCTCAATATCCTCCGGCAGCTGCGGAATGATCCGGCCGATAATATCGGCCATCTCGGAGGCGAAGCCCGAGACCGGGTTGCCCTTGGAGATATGCTTGCCCATCTCGGCCAGCCTGCTGCTGAGGTCCATGTCGGCAGTCACCAGGACTCTTACGCCCCTCGGGTCCTTGCGGATCGCTTCAGCTACCGAATATTTCACGCTTCCGACCCGCGAACGGGTAAGGGCGCCGTCCACATCAATGCCGACCACGGCAAGGTTGTTCATGACGACACAGTGGACGCCTTCTACACCTGGGACTCTTCGCGCTAATTGTTCAAAATGATCCTTGAGTGCCACATCGCTGTCGCGCTTGCCTTCTGAAGGTTGTCCCGAATCCGGGTTGAGCTCCTGTACGGCTGTACCATCTTCCGACAAAGTCCGCACTCCGCGGTTCCCCTGGCTGTTTAAAGTGCCAGCTGATTGTTTATCCTGAGGAGAGGGTGATGTCTCTTTATTAGCGATACCGCAGCTTGTCAGCAGCAGCAGTACCAGCAACAGACACATTGATTTTCTCATATGTGCGTACTCCTTTCAGCCTGAGAATTAGTGATTTACCTTATCTTGCCCTTGCTGAAAAGAGTTATGTATGATCAATCAAACCAGGCGCTGTGGAGGGGATAACATGAAAAAGATATTCGTACTGGACACTAACGTGCTGTTGCACGACCCCAATTCGATTTTTGCTTTCAAGGCGAATGAGGTGGTCATTCCTGCTGTAGTCCTGGAAGAAATCGACTCCAAGAAGCGTAATGCCGATGAAATCGGCCGCAACGCCCGCACCGTATCGCGTCTGTTAGACGGACTCCGGGAGCTGGGCCACCTGCACAGCGGGGTGGTACTGGACCACGGAGGCACGCTGAAGGTGGAGCTTAACCACCGCAGCTTCGTCAAGGTACAGGAGATGTTCGGCGAAGTCTCCAATGACAACCGGATACTCGCTGTAGCGCTCAATTATCTCCATGAGGAGAATGAGAAGGCTGACCCGAGTCCTGTGGTACTTGTAAGTAAAGATGTTCTTGTCCGCATCAAAGCGGATGTGCTTGGTATAACGCCGGAGGATTATTTGTCTGACCGCACCGGCGATCTGAATGAGCTCTACTCCGGCTGCCAGTCGCTGATGGCCCATCCTTCACTGATTGATGAATATTACAGTCACCGGTTCCTGCCCACGAAGCAGCTGGCGCTTTCCTATCCGCTGTATCCGCATGAATTCGTCATTCTGAAGGATGAGATCGGCAGCGGCAAATCAGCGCTGCTGAAGGTCAACAGCGATGCCTCCCGCCTGGAGCCGCTCTATCTGGGCAATGATGCGGTATGGGGCATTAGCGCCCGGAATGCGCAGCAGCGGATGGCGCTTGAGCTTCTGCTGAATGATGACATTCCGCTGGTGACCATTACCGGCAAAGCGGGAACAGGTAAGACGCTGCTGGCGTTAGCGGCCGGATTGTTCAAGGTAGAGGATGAACACAAATACAAGAAGCTGCTGATTGCCCGCCCGGTGGTTCCGATGGGTAAGGATATCGGCTATCTGCCGGGAGAGAAGGATGAGAAGCTCCGTCCATGGATGCAGCCGATTTATGATAACCTCGAATTCCTGTTCGACACGAAGAAGGCAGGGGATATCGATAAAATATTGATGGGGCTGGGAAGTATCCAGGTTGAGGCGCTGACCTATATCCGCGGCCGCTCCATCCCTTCGCAGTTCATTATCATTGATGAGGCGCAGAACCTGTCCCGCCACGAAGTGAAGACGATTGTCTCCCGGGCCGGCGAGGGCAGTAAGGTGATCCTGATGGGTGACCCCGAGCAGATTGACCACCCTTATCTGGATGCGGCGAGCAACGGCCTCAGCTATATCGTTGAGAAGTTCAAGCAGCAGGGCATCAGCGGACATATTACCCTTGAGAAGGGTGAGCGTTCGCATCTGGCGCAGCTGGCTGCCGATCTGCTGTAACCCGCAACAACAAACAAATATTATTCCAGCCGGGAGATTACCACTCCCGGCTTTTGCCTGCCCGCCCCCGGAAGGGGCGGGAGGGGACTTGGCTGGAGTCAGTTGGAGCAACAAGGCGTTAGCACCGGAGGGGAATTTTGGAGCTGTAGGAGCGGTAGCGTCCGCCTTTGTCTCCGGATAGCGGTACCATTGAGGAAATCTGGGGACAACAGCGGCCGGAAGGCCAAATATTCACCGCAGGTGCGACTACCGCCCAGATTGCGACCGTGCTCTTCAGACACTCCCATCCCGCCGTTTCCTTCTATATAAAGAGAACGGTTTCACAACCCAAGACAAGCGCTTGTATCTCTGCTAAAATGAGGAATAAGAAACGCTGAAGGAGAGAGCGCATGTGCTGAAACGCAAAAATTACTGGCTGCTGTTTGCAGTTCTGCTGCTGGCGCTGACAAGCCTGTCACCCAGCATGGAGCTGAATACGGATCATGGAAGCTATCAGCCCAGACAGCCGTTGAACCAATCAGAGCGTCCTCCTTCAGGGGAAGCAGGAGAAATCGAGAGCCTCCAGATCCGCGTCTCACTCAGTGCGGAGGAGTTCAGCGTATTGGAGCAGATTAGCAAAGAGTACGCTTTATCCAGCGGAGTCAGCGTGATCCTTAAGAATGTAGAGGCGGAAGACGGGGGAGCACAGGTGCGTGATGAACTAACCATTGGGACAAGCCCGGATATCGTGATGCTGGACGGCCACAGCATTTATGATCTGGCGACCCGGGGCTATTTGCTGCCTGTAGATATCTACCAAAGTGTTCCCGGGAGCACGCCGCTTACGATGCTGATTCCGCAGATGCAGTGGAACGGATATAACTGGGGAGTGCCGCTGGATATCGATCCCTATGTCCTTGTCTATTCGCCGGAGCGGCTTGCCGGAATGGGTTTTACGGAGGTGCCCGCAAGCCTGGAGCAGTGGAATATGCTGCTAGGCCGGCTGAAGGAGGACCCGGAGAAGAAACGTTATCTGCTGGCTATGGATACGCAGAATCCGTACGGATATGCCGCCGTGCTGCATAGCATGGGCAGCAGTTTGCGCTCCGCCAGCCTTGAGCAGGCTCAGTGGACAGAAGCGGCGCGCAGCTATTTGTATCTGACCAGCCGGTTCAATAAGGAGATCTGGGAGCTGCTGCAGGATGGGAAGCTTGCGGTGGCGGCTGTGCCGCTCTCGGAGTGGGAGAAGCACGGGAATTCGACGCTGGCGGTGCAGATGCCGAAGAAGCAGGAGGGTATACCGAGCTACGAGGTTATTCACAGCCGCTTTTTTGCCCTTCCTGCACAATCCGGCAGTCCGGAAGCAGCGGTCAAATGGCTCGCCTACGTGACTTCAAGCACGGCCCAGCTGGAATGGCTGGAGAACACGGACCGTCTGCCGGCACTGGATGAGCTGTACCGCTCCGCTCAGCCCAAGATTGGGAAGCTGCCAATGGAAGCCGGATGGTTCCTTGCAGAGGATAACACCCCCGGTCCTGGCTCTGAGGCAGAGTGGAGCCGGAAGGCGGAGGCGGCGCTTGGTTTGTTAACCGGCAAGCTGAATGCCGCCGCTTATGCAGCGGTGGTACAGCCTCCTTTAGAATGAGAGGGACAGCTTCACATGCAGGAGGCCGTCAGAGCTTGAGACCTCGGTGGCCTGCAGGAAGGAGACAATCTTCGCCGGATAGAAGCCGAGATCGAATTCTTCCTCCAGAGCCTGGCGGGTGGTATCCGGCAGCTCCAGGCCATTGAATACCACATGATCAACATGGAACATCAAGCCGTTGACAGGCTCCTGCTGTATGGTATAGCGGCCGGTCAGCGACAGCGACAAGCCCCCGCTTTTACCCGTTGCCGAGACTGAATTGTCCTTGAACGCAAACCGGAAATCCTGGAACAGCGGGTTCTGGGTTACCAGGAACTCATTCAGATCCTTTTCAGACAGGGCCAGATTATAGGTCATCCCCTTGCGCACCAGCACGCCATCCCGGCTCTGAACGAACTCCGGCAGCTGCTTCATCGCAGAAGCCAGCGCTTTGAAATACTTCCTCACCTCATGCAGTCCGATATTCTCCCAATATTTACTGAACTCCTCCAGCAGCCGCTCCATACTCTGAGGATCTGTACTGGCCTGAATCCCGCCTGCAATCTCCTTATCTAAGGCAAGCACACGCTTCTGCTGCTCTTCGAGCGCCGTTTTGAGCTCTGCCAGCTCCTGACTGCTGCGCCGGGCGGCCGTGAGTGTGCTTTTCAAATCCTTGTACTGCGTCTCATATTCTGTGAGCGTCTTCCGGTCTTGCCCCATAATAATCTCATAATAATCGAATAGAGCGATTAGCCTGCTGATGCTTTTGGCGGAGAGGAATGCGGTAAGAAGTCCATCCCGTTCCCCCATATAATAGGCCCGCACAACAGCACCTGCCCGTTCCTGCTGATCCGCGATATTACTCTGCTTGGCAGCAGCTTGCTCCTCCAGCTCAGCAGCTTTGTGCTCCAGCGTCTGTTGCTCTGCAGTAATCCGGGCAATCTCACGTTCAAGCTCTGCAGAGGACAGCGTCTGCTCCAGCAGCTTGCGGGTCTCTTCATCATCCGGCATAGAGGGCGGCGGGGCGCTGACTCCTGAAGCGGAGCCGGAACCGGCGGACAGATAGACCGGAGAAGCCGGCGGCATAGCGATGCAGGTGAGGATCAATATTGCTGCGAATAACCGGCGAACCGTATTACGGGATAACACTTGCACCACCACCTTGAACAGAGTTAGACAGGTATGTACTATTAATATGTTTCAGCCTGTTAAAATATCATACCCTGTTTTGCGTCTCCCCGAACTACAATTTTGCAAACAAAAAGAACGGAAATGCTCCCATAAAGCAAGAAGCCATATCCGTTCATTTCTATATATATGCGTTAGAGCGGCAATTCCATCTCAAATATCGTCCAATAGCTGAAGCCTGTAAACGTCAGGATCATATACCCCCAAAAGAGCAGGATGTATGTCTTTTCCGTAAACTTCATGTACCCCAAAATCACAAAAAAAGCGGTTTGCAAAAAGAATAACAGGGCCATTTCCGTGAGATTTCCGGCAAAAGCCATAAGTCCGATGGTAAGTGTAAAAAATCCCAATACGCGAAACATGCGGTCCAAGAGAGGGTCCCCCTTCCAATATGAATCCGGCTAACAGCTGCTTTAGCTTTATTATAACGGCTCTCCAAAACACTGTAAACGAATTCATTGAAAAAAATACAAAATTTCATAAAAAATATGATTTTTATTATTGACACAAGCCTTTTGTTTCGAAAAAGAGAATTTATAGCAAAGGTAGTATGAGGTGCAGACAAATTGGCAATACAAATTAGTATCAAATAGATTCTATGAACTCTAATAGAGGCATAGAAATGGAGTAAGCAGCTTTTATCCCTATTCACTACCCGGCGGAGCTGCCGGTTCTGAAGATGGTTATTTCATGATGTTGTTAGGAGGGTTAGGCTTTATGACAGCCGTTAGACAGGATGCTTGGAGTGCAGAAGATGATCTGATATTGGCAGAAATAACGCTGCGTCATATCCGCGAGGGCAGCACACAGCTTGCTGCTTTTGAAGAGGTGGGTGAAAAAATCGGCAGAACGTCGGCTGCCTGCGGTTTCCGCTGGAACAGCTGCGTGCGCAAAAGCTACGAGGATGCCATCGGTATTGCCAAAGGCCAGCGCCAGAAACGGAGCTATCTGAAAAAACAGCCTGCTTCGCGCGGGGCGCAGGTAGCCGGACTGATTCTCGGTGACATTGAGGAAGATTACAGCCGCAGCGAAGGATTAAGCGAGAACAGCTTGTCCATCGATGCCGTCATCCGCTTTTTGCGGCAATGGAAAGGAACGTTTCAGGAGGCTGGAAGACAGCTTAAGATGCTGGAGCGCGATCTGCGGGAGAAGGAAGAAGAGCTTTCAGAGCTGAGAGTGGAGAATGAACGCTTATCGAGAGAGGTTAATCTTGCCCAGAGCGATTACCGTGTGGTCAATGATGATTACAAGGCACTGATCCAGATTATGGACCGTGCCCGCAGGCTGGCTTTTCTTAATGAAGAGGATGAAGAGAAGCCCCGCTTCAAAATGGATGCGAACGGAAACCTGGAACGGATTGAATAGAGGATTTATGCAGCAAGCCCTGCGTCCGAGTGCGTAACAGCAACGGATTAGCAGGGCTTTTTGTTTTGCTTTTGCAGAGACAAGCAGGATATAATTAGGAAAATTATTGGAGCTTGGCATGTCAGGGGGCAGGATTAGTGAGAATAGATGTGATAGGTGCGGGGTCACTGGGGCTGCTGCTTGCAGGGCGGCTGATCGCCGGTGGGGCTGAAGTACGGATATGGTGCAGGGGGGAAGAGCAGAGCAGGGCACTATCCGAACGGGGGCTGACTGTCAGCTATGAAGATGGCAGGGAGGCAACACAGCTTCCAGGCGGGAGCTTCTCCGCTGCACCGGTAGAAGAATATACACAGTGTCAGCTCGCCGAGCCCGGGGAGGTTACGCTGTTAACGGTCAAGCAGAAGGTGCTTCATGAGGCTCTGCCTGAGATTCTCCTGCCGCTCAGAGACAGGGAGCTTGTAATCATAGGCTTTCAGAACGGCTGCGGACATCTGGAATTGCTCAGGGGGCTGCTGCCGCAATCATCCATCTGGGCGGCTGTAACGACAGAGGCGGCAAAGAGGAAAACATTAACAGAGGTTATTCATGCCGGCAAAGGGGAAATATGTATAGGGAAGAGCAGCTCTCCTATAAATATTCATGAAACTGACCGGCAGGCATCTGAGCCTGCGGCGATAATTAGTTTCATAGAAGCTCTTGCCTCAGCAGGATTTCACGCTTCTCTGTCGAAAGAAGTGGATACCATCATTTACCGGAAGCTTCTGATCAATGCTGTCATTAATCCTCTAACCGCCATTTGGCGGGTCCGGAACGGCGAATTACTGGCCTCCGCTGCACGTATACAGCTTATGAAGGAACTGTATACAGAGGCAGCCGGGATATTAGAGGCCTGCGGGATTTCCCCGGAGCACGGTGCCTGGGAGGCCATTCTTGAAGTGTGCCGCGCGACCTCGGGCAATACATCATCGATGCTTGCTGATGTACTTGCTGCAAGGGAGACGGAAATCCGCTGGATTAACGGAAGCGTTGTAGATATGGGGCTGCGGCAGGGCGTTCAGGCTCCGCTGCACCGCTGGATCTGCGGACTGGTAGAAGGCATGACTGTGAGGGAGGGGTGAGGCTGTTTGGAATTTCTCCGGAATTCGTTCGGCGTGTTAAGCGTTATTCCGATTGTTCCTTTTTTGATTGTGTATTTCGCAGGAATCGGGCTGAGGCATGATAAGAGGAAAACGATGATGCTGGCGATGGACGTAACTACTTTATTTTTATTGCTGTCAGTTTCGGGACTGTTTAATATTATTTTTGACTCAACCTTTGGATTCTTTCTTATACTACTTATTGTATTAATATCCGCCGGACTGATTGGCGGCGCGCAAAACCGCCTCAAAGGAGGGGTGGACGGAAAACGGTTACTTCGTGCTGTGTGGCGGCTTTCTTTCTTTTTCCTGGGCGTAGGTTACGTATTATTTATGGTGGTAGGCCTCATTCAATACATATCACAAGCGATGTAACGTTCCACTGCTCCGGTGAAGCGTCAACGTCACAAAATTTTAAAGAATTAAAAAAAAGTCGTTTTCAGAAAATATTGCTCTAGATTTTTTTGACCACTGGTTGTATAATCATAAACCATATACCACATTCTATTTAGGGGGAACTGCTAGATGAAGAAGAGTAAAAGTCTATTGCTCATGATCGCAATAGTTCTGGTGATCGGCACAGTGCTTGCTGGCTGCGGCGGAAACAAGAACAATGCGAACAGCGGCACCAATGCAGCGGCGACGACTGCACCAGAGGGCAGCACGAACACAGGAACAACAGGTGACGAGAAGCTGGCTGCTGACCAGACACTTAGAGTCAACCTGACTGCAGAACCACCTACGTTTAACCCTGCACAAGCTCAGGACAGCCAGGCCAACACCGTCCTGAAAACTATGTATGAAGGCCTGACGCGCATGAATGATGAAACTGGTCAAGCTGAGCCGGGTATTGCTGAGAAATGGGATATTTCCGCTGACGGACTGGTATATACGTTCCACCTGCGTGATGCACAGTGGAGCAACGGTGATCCTGTAGAAGCTGCTGATTTCGTTCGCGCATGGAAAATCGTGCTCGATCCTAACACAGATCCTACTGCACCTTACGCTTATCAATTGTACTACCTGAAGAATGGTGAAGAATATTACACTAAGAAAGTTGCAGATTTCAACGAAGTTGGTGTAAAAGCTGTTGACGCGAAAACTCTTGAAGTTACGCTGAAAGCACCTACTCCTTACTTCCTTGGACTTCTGTCCTTCTATACTTATTACCCTGTACACAAATCCGTTGAGGGTAATGCTAAATGGGCTACAAGCAAAGACACTATGATCACTAACGGTGCGTTCACATTGACTGAGTGGACTACCGGCCAATCCCTGCAAGTAAGCAAGAACGATAAGTACTGGGATGCTGCCAACATCAAGCTGGCTAAAATCGATTTCTCCCTGGTTAACAGTGGAGCAACTGAACTCTTGAGCTACAAGAACGGCGAGCTTGACCGCGCTGGTGCACCTCACGGTGAAATCCCGCAAGAACAGGTGCCAATCGTACAGAAAGAGCTTCCTAACGAATTCCAGAGAAAAGGTATCGCAAGTACCTACTACTATGAATTCAACATCACTGAAAAACCTTTCAATAACGTTAAAATCCGTAAAGCATTGGCTATGACAGTTAACCGTCAATCGCTGATTGACAACGTAGCACAGGGCGGACAGCTTCCGGCATTCGGGTATGTACCTCCAGGTATCGCGGGCGCTGACGGTGAATACCGTACTGCAGTTAAAGATGATTACTTCAAAGAAGATACAGAAGAAGCTAAAAAATTGCTGGCAGAAGGTCTGGCTGAAGAAGGCCTGACTGCATTGCCACCGGTTGAATTGTCTTACAACACAAGTGAAGGCCACAAGAAAATCGCTTTGGCTGTAGCTGATATGTGGAAACAGGCTCTGGGTATCACTGTTAACACTGTGAACCAGGAGTGGGCAGTATTCATCGACAACCGTCAGAACCTGAACTACCAGATCGCACGTGCCGGCTGGACTGCGGATTACAATGATCCAATGACCTTCCTTGATATGTGGGTAACAGGCGGCGGTAACAATGATACTGGTTACGCTAACCCTGAGTACGATAAGCTGATCCAAGAAGCCAAAACAAGCTCTGATCTGGCAAAACGCCAGGAATTGTTTGCTAAGGCTGAGAAAATGATCATTCAGGATGACATGATCCTGATTCCGTTCTACTACTACACCAACAACTCCCTGACTAAAGAGTACCTCAAAGGTGTAACTCTTGACTTCAGCGGTGCAATTGACTTCACTCGCGCTTACCTGCTCGAGCACTAAGAAATGCAGAACCTTCAGTTTATGAACTGAATAGTGATAGTCTGAAGGGAGCTTTACACTTCGGGATATATATGTGGAATTCCATATATATCCCTTTTTTTTGCATTTCGGGCTTTTTGTTAAACATTTCACGAACTTACAAAATAAGAAATTAGACAAATGGCCATTTTTTTCATAAAATCTAATTATGTGTCTTAAAAAAAGTCGAAGGAGGTGTTGATGGGGATGGTTCGTTATATTGCCAATAAGTTTTTCTATATGCTTGTCTCGCTGTTTGTGCTGATTTCAGCGACCTTTTTTCTGATGAAAGCTATTCCGGGGGACCCGTTTACTTCTGAAAAGAAGATTCCACCAGAAATAAAAGCGCGTTTATACGAGCAATATGGATTGGACAAGCCGCTCTATCATCAATATTTTAAGTATTTGGGTGAAATCGCCCAGGGCGATCTGGGTGTATCCATGAAGCGTCTGAATCAGGATGTAACACATCTGATCGGTCAGACATTCTCGGCGTCTCTGAAGCTGGGGCTTATCGCAATTCTTGTGTCGGTTATTGTCGGAGTCTTCCTCGGCATGATGGCGGCACTCTATCACCGCAAGTTTATTGACAGTGCAGCAATGGTGCTGGCGGTGCTGGGGATTGCGGTTCCGAGCTTTGTAGTCGCCTCGCTGCTGCAGTATGTGTTCGCCTACAAATTTCATATGTTCCCGGTCTCCGGGTTCAAAGGGCCGATGTATTATGTCTTGCCTGTAACCGCGTTATCGGCGCAGCCTATAGCCTTCATAGCGAGGCTGACGCGCTCCAGTATGCTGGAGGTCCTGCATGCAGATTACATCAAGACAGCTAAGGCGAAAGGCCTAAGCTGGGCAGCCATCTTGAGCCGCCACGTGCTGCGTAACGGAATTCTGCCGGTGGTAACCTATATGGGACCTATGACGGCTAACATCGTAACCGGTTCGGTCGTTATTGAGCAGATCTTCGGTGTCGGCGGGATCGGCAAGCAATTTGTCGAAGCGATTGGTGTCCGTGATTATACCGTTATTATGGGGATTACGATCTTCTATGGTGTACTGCTTATGGTAGCGCGGTTTATCACTGACATTGCTTATGTGTTTATAGATCCGCGTATCAAACTATCTGGCGGAAAGGAGGGCTAACGAGTGGCTTCTGACAAAAACTTGGTATCGCAGGATGCGAACCTGAAACCGGAAGATTTCCGTAAGGTCGGAGTTGATGAACGGCAAGCTGAAGTCATTCAGCGCGAAAGTCTGTCCGCCTGGCGGGATTCCTGGGAACGTCTGCGCCAGAATAAAATGGCAATGACAGCTCTGGGGGTTCTTGGACTGATTGTACTGGCTGCAATTATTGCGCCGTTCTTCTCAAAGTTCAATTACTACTCTAACGATTTGCTCAACACGAATAAGCCCCCATCATCCGACCACTGGTTCGGTACAGATGATCTGGGACGCGATATCTTTGTCCGTACCTGGTACGGCGCACGAATCTCACTGATTGTCGGCCTTGCCGCTGCTGCCATTGACCTTTTCATTGGGGTCATCTACGGCGGAATCATGGGTTACTTCGGTGGCCGTGTAGACAATATCATGAATAAGATCTCTGAAATTCTGTACTCCATTCCATACCTGCTGGTAGTTATCCTGCTGCTGGTCGTACTTGAACCAAGCCTTGGTACCATTATCCTGGCGCTGACGATAACGGGCTGGATTACGATGTCCTGGATTGTGCGCGGGGAGATTATGCAGCTTAAGAACCGTGAGTTCGTATTGGCTTCGCGTTCGATGGGTGCAGGGTCCAAGCGTCTGCTGTTCAAGCATCTTTTGCCGAATGCTGTAGGACCGATTATTGTAACGATTACGCTGTCCGTGCCGAATGCCATCTTTGCCGAAGCGTTCCTGAGCTTCCTCGGTCTTGGTGTACAGGCCCCGGTAGCTTCACTCGGTTCGATGATCAATGACTCGCTGACCGGATGGCTTTACTATCCATGGCGTTTCCTGTTCCCTGCGATTCTTATCAGTTTAACGATGCTTTCCTTTAATATTTTTGGTGACGGCCTGCGTGATGCGCTTGATCCTAAGCTGAAGAAATAGATATTAACAATGGTGGAACCCATGCGGCAAAGATATTGGCATGATATTTCAAGACCCGATGACTTCTTTGAACCCAATGATCCAAGTGGGCAATCAGATAACCGAAGTTTTGATTAACATCAGAATATGCTAGCGGCCGAAGCGAATCATTAAGCTGTTGAAATGCTGAAGCTAGTAGGCATTATGAAAGCGTAGGCTCGCTTTAACCAATATCCCCACGAATTCTCCGGCGAAGTGCAGCAATTCGCTTGGGATCTCCATCATCCTGAATACACTGAACCCCGGCGTAGTTGCCGGGACTGGTGAGAGGGTTATCGTAATACACCAAGGGTCTTGTGCGGCATGGCAGCACAAGACCCGAAGAAGGGCGAGCCGGTGATTCCGATCACTTCAGCTTCCCCGGATCTGATTATGCCGCCGGTCGGTTATCCGTTCACAGCGTACTGCAGCGAAGCAGTGCCTCCTGTGAAGGGGTTGATTGATCCCGGCATCACAGAGTTCAGTGATACGCTTATAGCGCGCTGCTGGAATCTGCATTCGATGGCCAAGGAGGTGCAGTTCGTTTGAGTAAGAATCTGAGCAAGAATCTGATTGAAGTAGAAGGTCTTAAGAAATATTTCAATGTGGGCAAAGGAAGAGTTCTTAAGGCAGTTGATAATATTAGCTTCTCGATCCGTGAAGGCGAAACCCTGGGGATGGTAGGGGAGTCCGGCTGCGGCAAGACTACTGCCGGCCGCACAGTTCTCCGCTTGTATGAACCGACTGCGGGAAGCGTGAAATACAATGGTACAGATATCTACAAATTGTCCGGCGGCAAGATGAAGGCTATGCGCCGTGATATGCAAATGATTTTCCAGGACCCGTATGCCTCGCTTAACCCGCGGTTCACGGTGTCTGATATCATCGGTGAAGCACTGGATATTCACAATCTGGCCGGAAGCCGGCAGGAACGCAAGAAGCGGATTGAAGAGCTGCTCGATATGGTTGGACTTAACCATGACCATGCCACCCGTTATCCGCATGAATTCTCCGGCGGACAACGCCAACGTATCGGGATTGCCCGTTCGCTCGCCGTGAACCCTAAGTTCATCGTCTGTGACGAGCCGATCTCGGCACTCGACGTATCCATCCAGGCGCAGGTCGTTAACCTGCTCAAGGAGCTGCAGGATCGTCTTGGACTTACTTATCTCTTCATCGCGCATGACTTGTCCATGGTTAAGCATATCAGTGACCGTGTGGCCGTTATGTACCTGGGCAAAATGGTAGAGCTGGCGGAAAGCGAAGAATTGTATGCTAATCCGATCCATCCATATACCAAATCTCTGCTCTCGGCGATTCCGGTTCCAGACCCAGAGGTTGAAGCGAACAAAAAACGCATTCATCTGCATGATGAGCTGGGCAGTCCGATTTATGCTGCCGGCGAGAAAACAAATGACAGCGATTATGAACTGGTTGAAGTGTCCAAGGGACATTTCGTAGCCAAGCAATTTGCCTAAACTTAAAATGGCAAGTAGAACGTAGGCGGGAGCATTCAGCTCTCGCCTATTCTTTCAATTTACGGATATCCTTCATAAGGATGGCGTATATACTTTGACGCCGCACCCAACTTTGGATACAATCATAAAGGGTTTACCGATTTATGAATTACATATAGCAGCAGGTTATTGCAGAACAAGGAGGCCACTATCCATGAATGTTGTACAGGAACCACTGCCGGGCGGATCTGCGCTCGCCAGTGACTATATACATCAATACGAAACAGTAGGACATTTGTATGGCGGGGACTTCCGCAGCCCGGAGAGCCGGGCTGAACGAGCAGCGTGGCTTGATCGTACAGGAAGCTTGCGGGCAGACCGCGCAGAGGTTGTATCGTACCTGCGCAGCTACAACGGGAAACACAATACCCATGAAGCCGTCCTCCGCTCGATAGAATTGCTGGAACAGCCGGATACCCTGGTGGTGACAGGCGGCCAGCAGAGCGGCTTGTTCACAGGGCCTCTATTCGTGGTCTATAAGGCCATTACTACCATTCAGGCGGCCCGGGAGGCAGCGGCCCAGCTTGGCCGGCCGGTCGTTCCGCTGTTCTGGATTGCGGGTGAGGATCATGACTGGGATGAGGTCAATCATACGTATGTGCTGAACCGGACAGGCGAAATTACCCGGATTAAGCTGGATAAAGGCGAAGGTCCCCGGTCCTCGGTCAGCGAGATCCAGGTAGATGCCGAGAGCTGGCTTCAGGCGGTTACACAGCTGGACGGCTTATTGCAGGACAGTGAATTCAAACCGCAGCTGATGGAGCTGGTTACGGCTGCATCCACAGGTGCCAGGAATATGACGGAGGCGTTTGCGAAGCTAATGGGGTCTTTGTTCGGCAAATTCGGACTGATTCTGCTGGATTCTGCTGATCCTGCCCTGCGCAGGCTGGAAGCGCCCATGTTCGCATCAATGATTGAGCGCAATGACGAGCTGGAGGCAGCTTATCTTGCCGCAGCTGAACGGATTACGGCCAGCGGATATGAGCTGCAAGCCGATGTGACGCCCGGCAATGCGAATCTTTTTTATATCCATGAGGGTGCACGGCTTCTGCTCCATAAGGTGGAGGGGCGGTTCGCAGACCGGAAGGCGACTGTCTCGTTCTCCCGTTCCGAGCTGCTGGAGCTGCTGGAGAGCCATCCCGAACGGTTCAGCAACAATGTGCTAACCCGTCCGCTGATGCAGGACTATGTACTTCCTGTACTCGCTACGGTGCTCGGACAAGGGGAAATGGCTTACTGGGCTATTCCGCATCAAGCCTTCAGGGTGCTGGACGGACAGATGCCGCTGATTATTCCGCGCATGTCTTTTACAGTGATTGAGGGAACGCTTCGCAAGCATATGGATAAATACGGCTTGTCCTTCACGGATGTGCAGACGGGTCTGGATGATAAACGCAAAGCGTGGCTGAACGCTCAGGATGAGCTGAAGCTCGAAGACAAATTTGAAGAGATCAAGACGGCCTTCTCCGGGATGTATGAGCCGCTGATCGAGCAGCTTGGCAGCATTCAGGCAGGTCTGCTGAAGCTGGGTGGCAATAACAAGGATAAGATTATCGACCAGATCTCCTTCCTGCAGAGCAAAGCTCTGGATGCGATGGAGAAACAGAATGAGGCTGCACTTCGCCAGTGGGAACGGATCGAGCTATCGCTAATGCCGCTGGGTAAGCTTCAGGAGCGTGTCTATAATATGATGTATTATCTGAACCGGTACGGGATGGAATGGCTTGAGGAATTGATGGCTGTGCCTGCTGACTACAGCGGAACACACCGTATTATTTATATGTAAGAACATTATTCTAGGGGGTCCTACCATGAGTTCATTATCCAAGCAAAATAGTATTGTTGCCGATATGTCGCTTGCACCCGAGGGGCATCTCAAAATCGACTGGGTTCGCCAGCATATGCCGGTACTGAACCGTATCCGTGAGCAGTTCGAAGCCGAGCAGCCGTTCAAGGGGCTCAAGGTATCGATCACCCTTCACCTGGAAGCCAAGACCGCTTATCTGGCCAAGGTAGTGCAGGCTGGTGGCGCTGAGGTAACGATTACAGGCTCCAACCCGTTATCTACCCAGGACGATGTGTGTGCTGCACTTGTGGAGGATGGCATTACCGTATTTGCCAAGTACAATCCTTCTCCGGAAGAGTTCAAGGCACTGAACATCCGGGCACTGGAGAGCAAGCCGGATCTCATTATCGATGACGGCGGCGATTTCGCCACACTGCTGCACTCCGAGCGTCCCGACCTGATGGAGAATATCCGCGGGGGAGCTGAGGAGACAACGACCGGTATTATCCGCCTGAAGGCGCTGCAGAAGCAGGGCATGCTGAAATTCCCGATGGTGGCGGTAAATGACGCTTATTGCAAATATTTGTTCGATAACCGTTACGGTACAGGACAGTCGGCATGGGACGGTATCGTCCGCACCACCAACCTGATTGTGGCCGGCAAGACCGTGGTTGTGGTGGGCTACGGCTGGTGCGGTAAAGGTGTAGCAATGCGGGCCAAGGGTCTTGGAGCGAATGTGATTGTAACGGAAGTGGATGCGATCAAGGCGGTAGAAGCCCACATGGACGGGTTCCATGTCATGCCGATGCTGGAAGCTGCGAAGCAGGGTGATTTCTTCGTTACAGTCACTGGTAACCGGTATGTGATCCGTGGTGAGCATTATGATGTGATGAAGGATGGCGCGATTCTCTGCAATGCCGGACATTTCGATGTGGAAGTCAACAAGCCGGAGCTGGCCGAGCGCTCGGTGTCCCAGCGGACGGTGCGCAAGAACATCGAAGAGTATCAGCTGAAGGATGGACGCAAGCTGTACCTCCTGGCCGAAGGACGTCTGGTGAATCTTGGCGCAGCTGATGGTCATCCGGCAGAGATTATGGATACCACCTTCGCACTTCAGGCATTGTCCCTTAAATATGTGAATGACAATTATAAGAGCATTGGTGTCAAAGTGGAGAATGTTCCCTATGAGCTGGATGAGCAGGTAGCGCGTTACAAGCTGGAAAGTCTGGGGATATCCATCGACAGCCTGACACAGGCGCAAGTCGAGTATCTGGACAGCTGGAATCTGAACGACTAAGGATATGGATCTGCACGAGCCCGGAGCCAATCACATTGGCCCGGGCTTTTACGTGTCCGCAGGAGATGCAAGAATAGCCTCTTGACAAACAAGAAAAAATTACCTTGCTCCGGAAAAAGGTTTTTGATTTTTAATGGCGAATCTATTATGCTTAGGTGGTGAAAAGTGGGGCAAAGTGGGGACTCGGGATGTAGAGGTGGGAATAGATCATGTTTATGGGGGAATACCAGCATACCATTGACGATAAAGGACGGATCATTATCCCGGCCAAATTCCGTGACATGCTCGGAACCTCCTTCGTGGCGACCCGCGGCCTGGACTCCTGCCTGTTTGTTTATCCCATGGAAGAATGGGGAATCATGGAGCAAAAGCTTAAAAGCCTTTCACTGATGAAATCGGATGCCCGTGCCTTCAGCCGCTTTTTTTTCTCGGGAGCGACTGAGTGTGTATGGGACAAGCAAGGCAGGGTGAATCTGCCGGGAAACTTGCGGCAATATGCCAAGCTGGACAAGGACTGTGTTATTCTGGGCGTTTCGAACCGGGTGGAGATCTGGAACAAAGAGCTATGGGAGCAGTACTTCGAACAGTCAGAGGAATCGTTCAACGAAATCGCCGAGAAATTGGTGGATTTCAATTTTGATCTATAAAACATAACATTTCGAATTACTGCCTTGGAGGGATGCAGCTTGTTTCACCACATCACGGTACTAAAAGAAGAAGCGACAGAAGGGCTGCACATCAAGAAGGATGGCCTATATGTAGATTGTACGCTCGGGGGAGCCGGGCACAGCGCCCTTATCGCATCCAAGCTTAGCGGCGGGGGACGGCTGATCTGTCTGGATCAGGATGACTGGGCACTGAACAACGCGAAGGAGAGATTGTCCGGATACGGCGACAAGGTGGTGACCGTCAAGACCAACTTCCGCGATCTGGAGCAGGTGCTGAAGGGACTGCCGTTTGTTCCGCAAAAGGACGGAGTTCCCCAAGTAGACGGGATTCTCTTTGATCTGGGGGTATCCTCTCCGCAGTTTGATGAAGGGGAACGGGGCTTCAGCTACAACCATGACGCCCCGCTGGATATGCGGATGGATCAGTCGGCACAGCTGAGTGCAGCAGATATCATTAACACATGGAGTGAGCAGGACATTGCCAGGGTGCTTTTCCAATATGGAGAAGAGAAATTCTCACGGCGGATTGCCCGGAAGATTGTAGAGCGCAGGGAAGAACGCCCGGTGGAGACCACCGGAGAGCTGGCCGAGCTGATTAAGGAAGGCATTCCTGCGGCGGCAAGAAGGACCGGAGGACATCCGGCGAAGCGGAGCTTTCAGGGGCTGCGGATTGCCGTCAATGATGAGCTGGGAGCTTTTGAGGAAGGCCTGCATGCTGCTGTACGGTGCCTGGCGCCTGAGGGCAGGGTATCCGTTATTACCTTTCACTCGCTGGAGGACCGGATCTGCAAGCAGATCTTCAGCAGCTATCTAAGCCGTTGCACTTGTCCGCCTGACCTGCCGTACTGTGTATGCGGTGCCGAAGGCACCCTGAAGCTAATTAACCGCAAGCCAATTGTGCCGGGGGAAGAAGAGCTGGAGCTTAACTCGCGTGCCCGTTCAGCCAAGCTGCGTATCGCAGAGAAATTGTAGATGACGATAAAGGAGAATCAGAGATGGCTTATACCCGCGGAAATTTAGCAGTTCAACCAAAGAGAAAAGAAGAGGCAAACCCGCTGTACCGTGAGAAAACGAAAGTTGTCACCAGGCGCAGAGTGCTGCCGCTGCAAGAGAAGCTTTTGTACATGCTGACGCTGGGAGCCTTTATTCTGGTAGCAGCCTCCCTGATCTGGCGTTACGTCCATATTTACGATTTGAATATGCAGGCCCAGAAGCTGGACAGCGAAATCGCTAAGAATAAAAAACAAATTGCCACCTATCAGATGGAGAAGCAGACGCTGGAGCAGACAATCGTCCCGCGGGCGAAGGAAATGGGCTTTGTGGTCCCTTCTGAGGAGTCTACTATCTATGTTCCGCTTAGCAGCCAGGCTATCGACAAAGCCGGTAAAAAATAGCGATGAACGGCAATCGCAATAATAGAGGTTGTGAGGTACCTTATGGTTAAGAGAATCAAACTTCGCACGCTGTTTATAGGAGGGTGTATTACCCTCTTTTTTCTTGTTTTAGTCGCCAGAGTATTCTGGATTCAGGTTCTGCAAGGCAAGGAGTGGCAGGAGACCGCAGCTAAGCAGTGGGCTCATACTTCAACCATCAAGGCCGTCCGCGGGGTGATCGAAGACCGTAACGGCAGTGTTCTGGCCAGCGATGTGCCGGCCTACACGGTGGTGGTTAACCCTGAGGTCATTGCCGAGAAAAAAATCGGCGAAGAGGTGATTCAGGGCCTGCATGAGCTGCTGAACAAACCGGTGGATGAGCTGAAGAAGCTGGTGGAGGCTAAGGATAAAGACGGGAAATACCTGAAGAACCGTGAGATCCGTAATGAAGGCTGGAAAATCGATGAAGAAATGAAGGATAAAGTGACGGCTTTCGTTGAGAAGCTCAAGAAGGAGCATGATACGCTGGAGACCGGAGTCGGACTCGTCCGGGAGCAGAAGCGCTATTATCCGAAGGGTTCGCTCGCTGCACATATTCTGGGATATACCGACAGGGACGGCAAAGCGATGATGGGACTGGAAAAGCTCCTGAACAAACAGCTCTCCGGTACGGACGGCCAGCTGAATTACCAGAGTGACGGCAGGGGCATCAAGCTGCCCGATTCGAAGGATACGTTCCAGCCTGTGGTGAATGGAAGCAACTACAAGCTGACGATTGACAGCACGATTCAGTTCTACATTGAAGAGGCTATGAAAAAAGCGTATGCGGAGTATAAGCCGAAATCGATCAGTGTTATTGCGGCCGACCCGAAGACGATGGAAATTCTGGGTCTGGCGAATATGCCGACCTTTAACCCGAATGAGTATTATGATCTGAATCAGGATGCGGCCGGCTTCTATAACCATGCTATTATGACGAGATTCGAGCCGGGATCAACGTTCAAGATTGTACCGCTGGCGGGTGCCGTGCAGGAGAAGCTGTTCGATCCGAATGCGAAGTTTCAATCCGGCTCCATCCGGATTAAGGGATACAGCAAGCCTATCTATGATATGAACAGAGCCGGTTACGGAACCATTAGTTTCCTCGAAGGAGTTAAGCGGTCGAGTAACGTTGCGTTCGTCAAGCTCGGTTATGAGATGCTGGGCAAGGAGAAGCTGCTGCAGTATATCACGGATTTCGGGTTCACGGAAAAGACAGGCATTGACCTCCCGGGAGAGGTTAAGGGTATTGTCAACCCTGATCCGAACAGGGCGGTAGAGAATGCGACGCTTGCCTATGGACACGGTAAGCTGCTGGTGACTCCGATTCAACAGCTCACAGCCGTCGCTGCGATTGCGAACGGCGGCAAGCTGCTGGTGCCGCATGTGGTGAAGGAGGTTACCGATCCGAACACCGGCAAGACCACGGTCACCCAACCGGAGGTTGTGCGGCAGGTGCTCTCCGAAGCAAGTGCAAGGGAGACGGGCAGCTATCTGGAGCAGGTAGTGGCAGATCAGCAGCACGGAACCGGCCGGCATGCCTACATTGAGGGATACCGGGTAGCAGGTAAGACAGGTACGGCGATTAAGCCGGATGGTAAGGGCGGGTATGACCGCGATAAGGTTCGCTCCTCCTTCCTCGGTTATGCACCAGCCAATGACCCTAAGATCGCAGTCTTCGTCATTATTGACGAACCTGCCGATGCGGCAGGCGGCGGTGCTGCGGCGGGTCCGGTCTTCAAGGATATCGTCTCCCAGGCGCTTCCTTATATGGGCGTGCCCAAAGCGGGAGATGTCACTAGCCCTGCTGACAAGAAGACGGTGAAGGCCGAAGCTGTTGTCCAGCGCAAAGCGCCGGATCTGACCGGCAAGACGGTGAAGGCAGCGAGACAGCTGCTCATTAATCAGGGCTTTGATTTCGAAGCTGTAGGCCAAGGGGCAAATGTGGTCAGTCAGTACCCTGAGAAAGGCACCGCCCTGACCGCCGGGCAGCGGATCTATCTGTTAAGCGAGCAGGGAGAGAATGTGACGCTTCCTGATCTGCGCGGCCAGTCTCTGCGCGATGCCCTGGAGATTCTGAACCTGCTGAAGGTGGGAATCTCTGTTGAGGGAGAAGGCTATGTCACAGAACAGAGCCAGGCCAAGAATAAGGGAAAAACGCAGGTAGCGCTGAAGCTTAGCCCTCTCAATGA
The DNA here is from genome assembly GCF_017874735.1 of Paenibacillus silagei. Taxonomy (GTDB): domain Bacteria; phylum Bacillota; class Bacilli; order Paenibacillales; family Paenibacillaceae; genus Paenibacillus_AQ; species Paenibacillus_AQ silagei. Next base: position 90,526 of record NZ_JAGGLV010000005.1, on the reverse strand, counting down.
ATATGGCGAGAATATTCCTGTTGCCTTAGCGGGCGATGCCGAGAAAGAAGAAGCTGCAGAGTAACACCCATATAGGCTTGTTCTAACCCCTGTTTGTCCCGAATAGTCATGAAGGTAAGAGATCATGTCTATGAGTGAAAGCGGGGAGAACACAATGAAGGTATCGAAAGTCGTTAGCCGGCGGAGAATGCTGTGGACGCTGCTGGGACTGGCCGTGTTGTTCGGCGCGCTGGCTGTGCGTCTTGCCTATGTACAATTAACCCAGGGTGAGAAGCTGAGCGAGAGGGCCGAGGATTTATGGCGGCGGAACATCCCCTTCACCGCCAAACGCGGCGAGATCCTGGACAGGGAGGGTGTGGCGCTGGCTTACAACATCAGCTCACCGACGATTTATGCTATTCCTGTACAGGTGAAGGAGAAGGAACAGACCGCGAAGCAGCTGGCTCCGCTGCTCGGCATGACCGAGGAGAAGCTGGTTCAGCTGCTGACCCAAAAGAAGGCCTCAGTGAAACTGCAGCCCGGCGGCCGCAAAATTACGATGGAGCTTGCCGCGAGCATCCGTAATTTGCAGCTGCCGGGCATCGTTGTCGCTGAGGATAACAAACGGTATTATCCCTTCGGGGATCTGGCCGCACATATTCTGGGCTTCACCGGAATTGACAATCAGGGGATTACCGGAATTGAGAGCATCTATGATAAGCTGCTTCAGGGGAGCGCGGGCAATATCTCCTATCTCTCCGATGCGGGAGGCCGGCTGATGCCAGGGTCCTCCGAGAAGTACACCGAGCCGCAGGATGGACTTAGCCTGCAGCTGACTATCGACAAGCAGATTCAATCTATTATGGAACGCGAGCTGGATCAGGCCATGGTGAAATATCAGGCGCAGGGGGCCTGGTCTATTGCCATGGATCCCCGCAATGGCGAGATTCTGGCGATGGCCAGCCGGCCGGGGTATGAGCCGGGGGCTTACCAGGAATACGATGCCGAAGTATATAACCGGAATCTTCCGATCTGGATGACGTATGAGCCGGGTTCCACCTTCAAGATCATCACGCTGGCTGCGGCCTTGCAGGAGGGGAAGGTGGATCTGCAGCATGAGCATTTTTTTGATCCGGGCTACATTGAGGTTGGCGGAGCTAAGCTGCGCTGCTGGAAGAAGGGCGGACACGGAAGCCAGACCTTCCTTGAAGTGGTCGAGAACTCCTGCAACCCGGGATTTGTAGCCTTGGGACAGCGTCTGGGTAAGGATACGCTGTTCAAGTACATCCGGGATTTCGGCTTTGGGAGCAAGACGGGCATTGATTTGAACGGTGAAGCGAACGGAATTCTGTTCAAGCCGGCCCAGGTGGGCCCGGTGGAGCTGGCGACTACTGCATTCGGCCAGGGGGTATCCGTCACGCCAATTCAGCAGATTGCTGCGGTATCGGCAGCCATCAACGGCGGCAAGCTGTATACTCCGCATGTGGCCAAGGCCTGGATTAATCCGGATACAGGGAACGTTGTCTCCGAGACTGAGCCGGAGGAAGTGCGGCAGGTGATCTCGGAGGAGACCTCGAAGAAAGTGCGGGCTGCCCTTGAGAGCGTGGTTGCCAAAGGCACAGGCCGACCGGCATTTATTGACGGCTACCGTGTGGGCGGCAAAACAGGGACAGCACAGAAAGTAATCAACGGCCGGTATTCTCCAACGGAGCATATCGTTTCCTTTATCGGCTTCGCCCCGGCGGATGATCCGCAGATCGTGGTCTATACGGCAGTCGATAACCCGAAGGGAATTCAGTTCGGGGGTGTAGTAGCCGCTCCGATTGTCCAGAATATTCTTGAGGATTCTCTTCTGTATCTGAAGGTTCCAGAGCGTAAGGATCAGCTGCCAAGAACCTATAAATACGGCGAGACCCCGATTGTGACGGTCCCTGATCTTACGGGAGCCACTGTTCAGGATATCTATGAGGATCTGAATATGAATTTCATGCTGGTCCGTTCCGGCACCGGCAATACCGTGATCAATCAGGCCCCGAAGGCCGGGGCAAGAGTGCAGCAGGGCTCTACGATCCGGATTTACATGGGTACGCCAAGTGAACCCTGAAATTTGTTATATAATGATTAAAATAAATTGAACTTGAAAATATACAGACAGGGAAAAGTGGCGGAAGGGAATTTTGGAGCTGTAGGAGCGGTAGCGTCCGCCTTTGTCACCGGATTTCTACCGCAAGCAGCGGTTTGATTAAGAGAAATCTGGGGACAACAGCGGCCGGAAGCCCAAAACTTCTCTGGAGTCACGGTAATCCCATACTGAAAAACTTACAAGTACAAATGCAGAGTGAGGGATAGGTATGTTAATTAAAGAACTCTCTTCTTGTCTGGCTGCTTCCCGTCTATACGGGGACGGAGACGTAGAAATATCAGATTTGCAGGCCGATTCACGCAAGGTGGGTCCGGGCGATCTGTTCATCTGTCTGCCCGGACATACAGTGGACGGACATGATTACGCACCTCAGGCTGCTGCCAAGGGCGCGGCTGCCCTGGTCTGCGAACGGAAGCTGGACATTGACCTGCCGCAGATCGTGGTGGATGACTGCCGGTATGCCATGTCTGTGCTGTCCAATGCCTTCTTCGGTTCACCGAGCAGCCGGATGAAGCTGATCGGCATCACCGGTACCAACGGCAAGACCACGACTACGTATCTGATTGAACGGATCATGCAGGATCATGGGGTGAAGACCGGCCTGATCGGTACCATCCAGATGCGGTATGACGGTCAGAGCTATCCGATGTCCGGTACGACACAGGAATCGCTGGAGCTTCAGCGCAGCCTGAATCATATGGCGCTTAAGGGCGTGCAGTGCTGTGTAATGGAAGTATCCTCCCATGCACTCCAGCAGGGCCGGGTAAAGGGGACCGACTACCGCACCGCGATCTTTACGAATCTGACCCAGGATCACCTGGATTACCACCATACGATGGAGGAGTATCGTGCAGTGAAGGGCTTGTTCTTCTCGCGGCTCGGCAACGTGATCTCCCCGTGGAAGGAAGAACGCAAGTATGCCGTGCTGAATGCCGACGATGAAGCCAGCGCCTATTTTGCCGCCCAGACCGCAGCGGAGGTCATTACATATGGTATCGACAAGGCTGCCAATGTCCGGGCCTCGCAAATATCGATCACCGCCAAAGGAACTTTTTTCCACGTGGAGACGTTTAAAGGTGAGACGGATATTTCGCTTCGCATGGTCGGCAAGTTCAACGTCTATAATGCGCTTGCGGCTATTACGGCTGCGCTGCTGGAGGATGTGCCGCTTGCGGACATCAAGGCCAGTCTGGAGTCGGTTGCCGGCGTGGACGGCCGTGTCGAATCGGTGGATGCCGGGCAGGATTTCGCGGTGATCGTTGATTATGCACATACGCCGGACGGTCTGGAGAATGTGCTGAAGGCGGTATGTGAATTCGCTGCGGGCAAGGTGCTTACTGTCTTCGGCTGTGGCGGGGACCGTGATACGACCAAACGGCCGCTCATGGGCAAAATAGCTGCGAAATACAGCGACCATGTGCTGGTCACCTCCGACAACCCGCGGACGGAGGATCCGCTGCAGATTCTGGCTGATATTGAGGCGGGCCTGCGTGAGGATGGCGTGGCGCGTGAGCGCTATGAGATGATTCCGGACCGGAGGGAAGCCATCACAAAAGCTATTGAAATGGCAAGCCCCGGCGATGTAGTATTGATTGCGGGGAAAGGTCATGAGACCTATCAGCTGATCAAGGGAGTCGTTCATGATTTCGATGACCGCATCGTTGCCAAAGAAGTGATAAGGGGCCGAAGCTATTGATTATTAGAACATTGCATAACGTCGCGGAAATGTGCGGAGGAGAGCTGTCCTCGTCCGAAGCTAAGGATATAGAGATTAAAGGAGTCGTAACCGACTCGCGTAAAATATCGCAGGACTGCCTGTTCGTCCCGCTCGTTGGAGAGAACTTCGACGGCCATCACTATGCGGCCGCTTCGCTGGCGGCAGGAGCTGCCGCTACCCTCTGGCAGAGGGATAAGGGGCCTGCACCCGCAGGCGGCGGGGTTATTCTGGTAGAGGACACTTTAGCGGCACTGCAGAAGCTGTCCTCCGCCTATTTGGCCGGGGTGGCCCCCCAGGTGGTTGCCGTAACGGGAAGCAACGGCAAGACGACGACCAAGGATATGATTACGGCATTGCTGGAAGTGCAGTACAAGGTACACAAGACCCAAGGGAACTTCAACAATCATATCGGCCTGCCGCTTACGATTCTCTCCATGGACAGCGATGTTGAGATCGCTGTGCTGGAGATGGGCATGAGCTCACGGGGAGAGATCGCCCTGCTGTCTCTGCTCGCTTCTCCTGACGTAGCGGTAATTACCAATGTCGGCGAATCCCATCTGCTTCAGCTTGGCTCCCGCAAGGAGATTGCCAGAGCTAAGCTGGAGATTGTGGACGGACTTCAGCCGGGCGGGCTGCTGATCTATAACGGGGATGAGCCGCTGCTTGCCGAGGTTCTGGCAGAGCCAGGCTTCCGCACGCCTGAAGGGCTGCTAACCTTCCGCTTCGGGCAGTCGGATGACAATGATGATTATCCGACCGGCCTGATGACCCACAGCGGGGGAATGACCTTCACCTCGCTGCAGCATGGGGAGCGGGCCTTCACCCTTCCGCTGCCGGGGCAGCATAATGTAATTAATGCGCTCGCTGCGCTTGCAGTGGCGCGTCATTATAAGGTGACCGATGAGAATATGGCAGAAGGACTAAGCGGCCTCAAGCTGACCGGTATGCGGATTGAGGTTATTCAGGCGGCAAGCGGGCTGGTGCTCTTGAATGATGCCTATAATGCCAGCCCTACGTCCATGAGAGCGGCGATTGATGTGCTGCAGTCCATGAAATGCAGCGGCCGCAGAATCGCGGTGCTGGGGGACATGCTGGAACTCGGGCCGGAGGAGCTTCAGTTCCACCGGCAGATCGGCAGCTATCTCGACCCGGAGCTGACGGATGATGTATTCACCTTCGGGCCGCTGTCGGCGCAGCTTGCGGCGGCGGCCTCGGAGCGGTTCGAGGCCGGGCATATCTATGCTTTTACAGATAAAGAAGCCTTGATCAATGCCTTGACTGCGATGTGCGGCAATGATGATGTTGTGTTGTTCAAAGCATCCAGAGGGATGCGGCTGGAAGAAGTGCTCCACCGCTTGAAAGAACATTCTGAAGCGAATGCTAACTAAAGGAGGGGTGTACCCATGGATTATCAATTACTTCTGCTGACTATTGCTGTGTCCTTTATCCTTGCGGTCATTGCCGCTCCGCTGATCATACCGCTGCTGCGCCGGCTTAAGCTGGGACAGCAGGTTCGTGACGACGGGCCCCAGACCCATTTGAAAAAGGCGGGAACCCCTACCATGGGCGGCGTAATTATCATGGTCGCGTTCACGCTGTCTTTTCTGAAATTCTCGGTCATTAATTCGGATTTCTATGTACTGCTGGCCGCTACACTGGGTTATGGACTCATTGGATTCCTGGATGATTATATCAAAATTGTGTTCAAGCGCTCCCTAGGCCTTACGGCGCGCCAGAAGCTGCTGGGCCAGCTGCTGGTCGGTGTCGTGCTCAGCGTCCTGCTGATCTCGGCCGGGCATAGTACGAATATCAGCGTTCCGGGAACCTCCTTCAGCTTCGACTGGGGCCCATGGTTCTATTATCCGTTCATTGTGCTCATGATGATGGCGGTCACGAATGCCGTTAACTTCACGGACGGTGTGGATGGTCTGCTGTCAGGCGTAAGCGCAATTGCGCTCGCTGCCTTCGCGGTGGTAGCGATGCAGGCAACCTCGATTGCCGCTGGTGTCTGTGCCGCTGCGATGATTGGCGCAGTGCTTGGCTTTCTCGTATTCAATGCCCATCCTGCCAAGGTGTTCATGGGCGATTTCGGCTCCTTCGGGATCGGCGGGGCGATTGGTGCGATTGCTATTGTCACCAAGACCGAGCTGCTCTTTGTGGTGATTGGCGGAGTCTTCGTGGTTGAAATGCTGTCCGTAATTATTCAGGTCGCTTCGTTTAAGACGCGCGGCAAACGGGTATTCAGAATGAGCCCGATCCATCATCACTTTGAGCTGGGCGGCTGGTCGGAGTGGCGTGTAGTCGTCTCCTTCTGGGCGGTGGGCCTCGTGCTGGCGGCAGCTGGACTATATCTCATCAAGGGGTTGTAACGAATGAAACATCCGGATCTGTACCGTGGTCAAGAGGTGGTCGTCCTGGGGCTCGCCAAAAGCGGCGTCCAGGTGGCCAAGGTGCTGCATGAACACGGCGCTGTGGTGACGGTCAATGATAAAAAGGAAAGAGATCAGAGTCCCGAAGCTTCCGAACTGGAATCTTTGGGAATTTCTGTTATATGCGGCGGGCATCCGGAGAACCTGATCCACGAGGGTGTGGAGCTGGTTGTTAAGAACCCGGGGATTCCTTATTCGGTCGCTCCGGTGCAGCAGGCGCTGGAGCTGGGAATTGAGGTAGTGACTGAGGTGGAGGTAGCTTATCACCTCTGCGCTGCCCCGATGATCGGCATCACCGGCTCCAACGGCAAGACCACTACAACGACCTGGGTGGGTCATATGCTGGAGGCAGCAGGGATGCGCCCCATTGTGGCCGGGAACATAGGAACGCCGCTCTCACAGGCCGCACAGGAGGCTGACGCGGACAACTGGATGGTGGTCGAGCTAAGCAGCTTCCAGCTGAAGGGCACGGAAGCGTTCCGGCCCAAGATTGCTGCCTTGCTGAATGTCGCTGAGACCCACCTGGACTACCATGGAGGCATGGAGGATTATGTAGCCTCCAAATCCAAGCTGTTCGCCAATCAGGGACCGGAGGATACCGCTGTGCTGAACTGGGATGATCCGGTCTGCCGCGAGCTGGTACCCTATCTGAAGGCGGGCATTCTGCCCTTCTCCATGAACGAGGAGCTGGTGCAGGGCATCTTCGTCCGCCCGTCCTACGTGGCGGATACGGCAGACGAGCTGAAGCGGGTCATTATCTACCGCGATTACACGGAGAGCGAGACCGAAATAGCCGATGTCGATTCTATCGGACTTCCCGGCCGTTTCAATGTGGGGAATGCGCTGGCTGCCTGCGGCATTGCCATTGCCGCAGGAGCGGACCCGGCGGTGCTGGGTCCGGTGCTGGCTTCCTTCCGCGGGGTGGAGCACAGGCTGGAATATGTAACAGACAAGGCAGGGGCCGCCTATTATAACAATTCCAAGGCTACCAATTCCAAAGCTACCTCCATGGCGCTGGCCTCCTTCCGGAAGCCGGTCATTCTGATTGCCGGGGGCCTGGACCGCGGCTCGGATTATATGGAGCTGCTGCCTGTCCTCGGAGAGAATGTCAAAGCCCTGGTGGCGCTTGGGCAGACCCGGGACAAGCTGGCGGCTGTAGCCCGGCTGGCAGGAGTAAAGACGGTCATCTCCGTCGATAATGGGGAGAGTGCCGCTGCCGTGCTGGAACAGGCTGTGCGGGAGGCTTCCGCCCTGGCGGAAGCGGGGGATGTAGTTCTCCTGTCCCCTGCCTGTGCCAGCTGGGATATGTTTACCTCCTATGAGGAGCGCGGGCGTATTTTTAAAGAGGCGGTGCATAACCTTTAAGTAGGGGGGTGGATAAGCCCCTACTACGGATGCAAGAGGTGTGCTCCTGATGAACAAATCCCGTCATGCGCCCGATATCTGGCTGCTGCTTCCGATACTGGCTTTACTGGCTATCGGTATGGTAATGGTATACAGTGCCGGGTCCGTTCTGGGCTTCCGCAATTATGGCGATTCGTTTTATTTTGTCAAAAGACAGATGCTGTTCGCAGGCCTGGGCCTCATCGCGATGTTCATTACGGCGAACACCGATTATCTGGTGCTGAAAAGGTTCGCCCGGCCGCTCCTGCTGGTGTGCTTCGCCCTGCTGGTGCTGGTGCTGATTCCCGGCATCGGCGTGGTTCGCGGAGGTGCGCGCAGCTGGCTCGGCATCAGCTCCTTCGGCATTCAGCCCTCGGAATTCATGAAAATGGGGATGATTCTCTTCCTGGCCAAGTGGCTTGGAACCGAGGAATACGACATCTCCAGCTTCATGCGCGGGCTGCTCCCGCCGCTTGCGCTGATCGGCTCCGCATTCGCATTGATTATGCTTCAGCCCGATCTCGGCACAGGTACTGTCATGTTCGGCGCGGCTATGATGATGGTCTTCACAGCGGGGGCGCGGATGAAGCATCTGCTCTCCCTCGGTGCGCTGGGGCTGGCCGGGTTCGCCGGACTCATTGCCGCTGCGCCTTACCGGCTGCAGCGGATCACCGCCTTCCTGGACCCGTGGTCCGATCCGCTGGGCGCGGGTTATCAGATCATTCAGTCGCTCTACGCGGTGGGTCCCGGCGGGCTGGGCGGACTGGGCTTCGGGATGAGCCGGCAAAAATACAGCTATGTCCCGGAGCCGCAGACTGATTTTATTTTCTCCATATTGGCCGAGGAGCTGGGATTCATCGGAGGGCTGGCCGTGCTGCTGCTGTTCCTGCTGCTGATCTGGCGCGGAATGAAGGTAGCCATGAGCCTGCCGGACCGCTTCGGCAGCTATCTTGCCGTAGGCATCGTCTGTATGGTGGCGGTTCAGGTGGTCATCAACATCGGTGTGGTAATCGGCCTGATTCCGGTAACCGGCATCACGCTTCCGCTCATCAGCTATGGCGGCTCATCGCTCACCCTGATGCTCACAGCACTTGGCATTCTGCTTAATTTATCCCGTTATGCGAGGTGAAAGACATGCGTATTGTACTTAGCGGCGGCGGCACAGGAGGACATATCTATCCTGCTGTAGCCGTAGCCAGACAACTGGAATCCGAAGATGCGGATTCTGTCTTCCTGTATATAGGAGGCAAGCGAGGTCTGGAGAGCAAGCTGGTTCCCCAGGAGAATCTGCCTTTCCAGTCCATTGATATTACAGGCTTCCGCCGCAAGCTGTCGATGGATAATGTGAAGACGGTCATGCGGTTCCTGAAGGGGGTCAAAGCCTCCAAAGCTATGTTGCGCGAGTTCAAGCCTGATGTGGTTGTCGGCACCGGGGGGTATGTCTGCGGACCTGTGGTGTATGCAGCCTCCCGGCTCGGCATCCCGACGCTGATCCATGAACAGAACGCGATTCCGGGACTGACCAACCGTTTTCTCAGCCGGTATGCCAGCACGGTCGCGGTGAGCTTTGAAGGCACAGAGCCGGCTTTTCCCGGGGCCAAGAATGTAATCTATACAGGCAATCCCCGGGCCACTACGGTCATGACGGCTAATCCGCAACGCGGCTTCGCTTCACTCTGTATCCCCGAAGGAAGCACGGTGGTACTGGTTGTGGGAGGAAGCGGGGGAGCCAAGGCGATTAACCGTGCCATGATTGAAATGGCACCCTTTGTGGGTAAGGGTAATGGTGTTCACTATGTGTATGTCACCGGAGAGTCTTACTTCGAGGATACCCGCAAAGCAGTACGCGAGCAGCTGGGCGGTATTCCGAACTGGCTGCATGTCCTCCCTTACATTCACAATATGCCTGAGGTGCTGGCCTGCACTTCCCTGATCGTGAACCGGGCAGGCGCCTCTTTTCTCGCAGAGATTACCGCGCTTGGCATACCCTCTGTCCTCATTCCGTCTCCCAATGTAACGAACAATCATCAGGAAGCCAACGCCAGAGCGCTGGAAGGTGAAGGTGCGGCAGTGGTACTGCTGGAGAAGGACTTAAGCGGCGAGGCACTGTTCACAGCGGTTCAGAAGATCATCGGAGCGGATACGCTGCGTCACAGCATGTCGGAGGCCTCTAGACGCCTCGGTAAAAGAGATTCCGCCTCCCTGGTTGTCAGCGAGCTCCGCAGGCTGGCTGCAGGACGGGGACGCTAGAATCCGGGCTGACATTGTCACACACACGGAGCTCCGAACATAGGATGATCCTATAATCGTGACAATCACCCAGAGCGCTTCTTGATGTCTGAGATTCGGAAACGGAGTTCGTTCCGGCCGATTCTGCAGGACCGTGGTGCAGGAAGTGCTTACGGTGGGTGAGCGGTAATCTCGGAGGTGATACATTGGACAAATTGGTGATTGAGGGCGGAAACCCCCTGTCAGGCACCATACGTATCCATGGAGCAAAAAATGCGGCACTGCCGATTCTGGCAGCCAGCCTGCTGGCCGAAGGAGTTCACTCACTGCATAATGTGCCGAAGCTGCTGGACATCGAAACGATGCTGCATATTCTGCAGCGGCTGGGCTGCAGGACAGTACATGAAGAGGAGACGGTCACCGTCGATACGTCCTTTCTCCTGACCTCTCATGTTCCGGAGGACCTGATGCGGCAGATGAGATCCTCCATATTCCTGATGGGCCCGCTTTTGGCCAAGTTCGGGGAAGTGACGATCTATCAGCCGGGGGGCTGTGCCATCGGGGAGCGCAAGATCGACCTCCACCTGCAGGGCCTGAAGCTGCTAGGGGCAGAGATTGAGGAGACGGGCGGCCGGATCTGCTGCCGGGCTGCTAGCTTGAGGGGCTGTGATATCCATCTGGATTATCCCAGCGTGGGCGCCACGGAGAATATCATGATGGCCGCCGCCATGGCCGAGGGCACGACCACCGTCTCCGGGGCAGCGAGAGAGCCGGAAATCCAGGACCTGCAGAACTTCCTCAATGCGATGGGGGCACAGATTATCGGCGCAGGGACGGATACGATCACCATTCAGGGTGTCCGCAAGCTCCATGCCTGCAGCTATGAGGTGATCCCCGACCGGATTGTTGCCGGAACCGTGATGATCGCCGCCGCCGCCACGCGGGGCAATGTGACGCTGACACACACCAATGCAGGACATTTGACCTCCCTGATCCACATCCTGAGGCGCGCCGGTGTTCAAATTACAGTGTGCAATGATATAATTAATATCAGCTGTATGGGACGTCCCCGTGCGGTTGAGCGAATTGTTACCTCTCCGTATCCGTCCTTTCCTACGGACCTGCAGTCTCAGGTTATGGTTCTATTGTCCCTGGCGGAAGGATTCAGTGTGATTAAGGAAACGGTCTTCGAAGGGCGCTTCAAGCATGTGGAGGAGATGGCCCGGATGGGAGCCGATATCTCCATTGATCTGAACAGGGCATTCATACGCGGCGTTAAGAGGTTGTATGGGGCAACGGTTGAGGCTACTGACCTGCGGGCAGGAGCAGCCCTTGTAATCGCCGGGCTGGCTGCTCAGGGAACGACTATTGTAGAGCAGGCGCATCATATTGACCGGGGATATGACGGCATCGAATTATTGTTTCAAAAGCTGGGGGCGCGCATTAGCCGCAAGGTGCCGGTGCCTGACCCGCTGGATTTGGCCAATTAAAGCTCCCTGTCTCCTTCGGCGTAGCCGTGAGGAAGGAGACAGGGCCTTATTACGGAGATATGAGAATGCCAAAAACGCGAATACCTCTTTTGAAAGAGGACAAGCCTAGCAAGAGAAAAAACCGTAAAATCATCATCATCCTGGCACTGCTGTTTACTGCGCTGCTGGCTGTAATCTTCTTCCGTTCGTCGATCAGCAAGATTACAGCCATTGAAATGCAGGGGGATAAATATACGTCCCGTGAGCAGCTGCTGGCTGCAAGCGGCCTGAAGATCGGAGGACAGTTCTTCGCAGTCTCCGGAGATTCCGTGGGGGAGGCACTGGAGAAGCTGAATACGGTTCAGGAGGCGCAGGTCAGCAAGAAGTTCCCCGGTGTGGTTACGATCACTGTGAAGGAGTACCCGGCGGTTGCTTATGAACTGGACCAGGCAGGCGTACTGGAGGCAATTCTGTCAAGCGGGGCCGCCGTCTCTGTGACGGATACCGGAATTGCTGTCGAGAAGCCGATATTGACTAACTGGAAGGCTGACGATCCTTATAAGACCAAGCTGTGCCAGGCGCTGGCCGGCATTCCGAATGAGCTGACCAGTGATATATCGGAGATTGTACCTTCTCCGACGTTATCTTTTCCTGACCGGATTAAGCTCTACACACGTTCACGCTTTGAGGTCATAACGGCCGTTTCACTGCTGAAGGATAAAGTAGGCTATTTGAATCAGGTGATTCAGACGGAGGAGCCGGGACTGATCAAAATGCTGGAGGCTGATTCCTATGTTCCGTTCCATTCTGAAGCTGGGGACACCGGAGAAGACGCAGATGCACAAGAGTAAATAGTCCCTACTAATAGAGCGGAATAAATGCTACAATCTGTTTTACGGGTAATAAGCAATATCCCTCTTTTTTCTGCGGATTTTTTGAGATGCAATCCAGGATATAGCCGCTGTTCTCTTGTTTTTCTTAAAATATAAGAATGTAAACGGACGACAATGCCGTTTCCACTTGTTTGAATGTCAGGTGCTGATCCCGCTAAGCGGAGGCGTCTGCCTGCAGTTGAATACCTTGTCATATTATTCCTCTCAAAAAATTTGTTGAAAAAAGAGGGAAAGGATTAGGGATGTTGAATATGTACAGAGATGTTTCCCGCGACCGGGATCAAAGACATGTTTATTATGATTATAACAGGAGGTGCCATAGGGCTTGAGCAACAATGACATCATTGTTAGTTTGGACATCGGTACATCCAAAGTTCGGGCAATAATCGGGGAAGTTACTAGTGGAACCTTCAATATTATTGGCGTTGGATCTGCTGATTCGGAAGGGATACGCAAGGGTGCGATTGTAGACATCGATCAGACTGTGCAATCGATCAGGAGTGCCGTAGAGCATGCGGAGCAAATGGTCGGTATTCAAATATCCGAGGTGTATGTCGGCATATCCGGCAATCATATCGGCCTGCAATCCAGCCACGGCGTAGTTGCCGTTCAGAATGAGGACCGTGAGATCGGCGAAGATGACATCGACCGCGTAATCAAGGCAGCGGAGGTTATTGCACTCCCGCCGGAACGCGAGGTCATTGATGTTGTCGCCAAGCAGTATATCGTCGACGGCCTAGAAGGCATTCAGGACCCGCGCGGAATGATCGGCGTCCGCCTGGAAGTGGAGGCCACGATCATTACCGGTGCCAAGACCCCCATACATAATCTGCTCCGCTGCGTGGAGAAATCAGGTCTGAAGGTTAAAGATCTTGTCCTTATGTCTCTCGGGGCTGGCGGATTAGCGCTCTCCAAAGATGAGAAATCGATGGGGGCTGTACTGGTGGATATAGGTGCCGGACAAGCCACGATAGCCGTATATGAAGAAGGTTCCCTTAGTGCAACCTCCACGATTCCGATCGGAGGAGAATTCATAACCAATGATATTGCGTACGGACTTCGGACACTTACCGACCAGGCCGAGAAGGTCAAGCTGAAATACGGCTGTGCCTGGATCGACGATGCCGCTTCGGAGGTCGTCTTCAAGGTCCTGCGTATCGGCAGCAATGTAGAGAAGGAATTCAACCAGGAAGATCTGGCTGCGATTATCGAGCCGAGAGTCCAGGAAATCTTCCACCTGATCCGCCAGGAAGTGAAGCGGCTTGGTTATACGGAGCTCCCGGGAGGTTATATACTTACGGGTGGCACAGTATCGATGCCTGGGGTGCTTAAGGTAGCCCAGAACGAGCTGGCAGCCTCCGTACGGATCGCTGTTCCGGATTATATTGGAGTACGCGACCCCGGCTTCACCGGCGGCGTAGGCATCCTTCATAATGTGGTACGTAACTACCGCGGACGGAGCAGCGGCGGAAGTGCCAACAAGAAGACCGTGAACCGCAGCAAGCAGAGCGCAGCGCCGGTTCAGGATTCTTCCAAGAAGCCGGGTCTGGTGGAACGACTAAAGAATATGTTTAGCGAGTTCATATAAGTGTAATCCAGATATACTTGGACTGGCCATCCAAGCACTACTCGAGGGGGAGATGGAAACAATATGTTGGAATTTGATTTTGAAATGGAGAGTTTGGCGCAAATAAAAGTCATCGGCGTCGGCGGCGGCGGAAGCAACGCTGTGAACCGGATGATTGAAAATGGCGTTCAGGGTGTTGAGTTCATCACGGTTAATACAGACGCCCAAGCGCTGCATATGGCCAAATCGGAGCATAAATTACAAATCGGAGATAAATTGACCCGCGGACTTGGCGCAGGAGCGAATCCTGAGGTCGGCAAGAAGGCGGCAGAGGAATCCCGCGATCTGATCTCTAATACGCTGAAGGGCGCGGATATGGTCTTCGTTACCGCAGGCATGGGCGGTGGTACCGGAACAGGCGCAGCGCCTGTCATTGCCGAAATCGCCAGAGAATGCGGAGCATTGACGGTAGGCGTCGTGACCCGCCCGTTCACTTTTGAAGGCAGAAAACGTGCCAACCAGGCAGAGCTTGGAATCGAAGCGCTCAAGGAAAAGGTTGATACGCTGATTGTGATTCCGAATGACCGCCTCCTGGAAATTGTGGATAAGAAGACTCCAATGCTCGAAGCCTTCCGTGAAGCGGACAATGTACTCCGTCAGGCGGTACAAGGCATCTCCGACCTTATTCAGGTTCCCGGCTTGATCAACCTTGACTTTGCCGATGTGAAGACGATTATGACGGAGCGCGGTTCAGCGCTCATGGGCATCGGGATTGCCACCGGCGAGAACCGGGCGTCTGAGGCAGCCCGCAAGGCGATTATGAGCCCGCTGCTTGAAACCTCCATCGAAGGTGCGCGCGGCGTCATTATGAACATTACAGGCGGCTCTAACCTCTCCCTGTACGAAGTGAATGAAGCCGCCGAGATTGTTACCTCTGCTTCGGACCCTGAAGTGAATATGATCTTCGGTGCCATTATCGAAGAGAGCATGAAGGACGAGATCAAGGTTACGGTTATTGCGACCGGTTTTGAACACAAGCCTTCTCCCATAGCTCCTGTACGCCGTCCTGCGGCAAACAGCGAACCATCTGCTGATAATAATAAGAGCAAGAGTGAGAATCTTCGTCCATTCGGGAATCAGACAAGCTCTGATCAGCTGGATATTCCGACCTTCCTGCGTAACCGGACACGCGGCAATAATGATTAAGTGCCATTAATAGCGATTATAGCTTAGACTGTTACGGAAGCACCGTATCACGCAGCTTTGAACTGCGGGGTATGGTGTTTTTTTGCTTTTCAGGCTGTATAATAACGTTAACGGGAGACGATACCATGGAAATGCTGGACCCCCGGGTGGATTTTGTATTTAAGCGAATTTTTGCAAGCGAGGGCAACAAGGATGTACTGCTCGCTTTTCTGAACCGGATATTCTTGGATGCGGGCGATCTTCCGCTGGAGGAAGTGGTGCTGCTTAATCCTTATACGGATAAGGATGATCCGCTGGATAAGCAGGCGATATTTGATATATGGGCGAAGACGGTGGGCGGCAAGCTGATCAACATTGAAATGCAGCTGTTCAACAAATATGATATTGAGAAACGCACGTTGTATTATTGGAGCAAACGGTATGCCGGGCAGCTTCAGGTCAGCGGTAAATATACCGAGCTTAAGAAATGCGTGACGATTAACATTCTGAATTACAAGGTGCTGCCTAATGAGCATACACACAGTGTATTTCATTTGCGGGAGGACAGCAGCGGAGCGCCGCTGACAGACGATATCGAGATTCATTTCCTGGAGCTGCCCAAGCTGAACCAGCCGGTTACGCCCGGCGAGGGCGGCCTTGTGAACTGGCTGTTATTTCTGAAAGGGATTGACTACTCTGAATGGGAGGTGCTGCAAATGAATGAGCCGGCCTTGAAGAAGGCGATGGAGACGCTGGAATTTCTGAGCCAGGACTCGGAGGCCCGCCGTAAATATGAGGACCGCCAGAAGTTTCTGATGGACGAAGCCTCGCAGCGGGATGGTGCGCTTAGGGAAGGCTTTGCTAAGGGAATGGCGGAAGGTACTGCGGCGGGTGAACTAGAAGCCAAGCGGGTAATAGCAAAGAATCTCCTGTCTATGGGAATGGATTATTCTTCAGTGCAGAAGGCAACCGGACTCTCCGAAGAAGAGTTGAAATCTATTAACAATTAAATCCGGAACGCAAGAAGCCAGCCGCTTAAGGCTGGCTTTTGTTGAAATATAAGAATTTATATGTTCCAAGCTATACATTATCCTTCTATTTCTCGCTGAAACGGTACCGTCCTTTTAAAGGACAGTACCGTTTCCACATGTGCGCTGAAGTTCCTCTCAAGGCCCATAACTCGACAAAAAAACTGCAAGAACGCCCCCCATGTTTAGACAGACTTTGGATGCGGGAGTTTCTATACTAATCTTATCGTCTAAAAAGAGAGCCTGCACCCCGGCCTCCGGATAGATATCCGCTTGCAGGCAGGTGAGAGCGATGGTTGTGTATATTGACTTGATTTTTGCCGCCAATCTGCTGATCGACGGAGTCCTGCTGTGGCTGACAAGCTGGCTGGTGAAGCACAAGGTATCCTGGTGGCGCCTGACTCTCTCAGCGCTGACGGGTGCACTCTATGTCGTCATGATGTTCGTACCGGAGCTGTCCTTTCTGTATACCTTTCTCGTCAAATTCGGTTTATCGGTTTTGATGATCTGGATAGCCTTTGGATTTAGAAGTCTGCAAAGCTATCTTCGGGCATTTGGGGCGTTTTATATCATTAATTTTGCGGCGGCGGGAGGGATCATAGGCGTTCATTATCTGCTGCAAAGCTCTGGTGACCTCTGGAAGGGCATGATCTTCACCTCATCGGGAGGCCAAGCTTACCGGCTGAAGATCGGGTTCTGGTTCGTGCTTGCCCTGCTTCCGCTGGTGCTGCTGCTCTTCAAGCTGATCCAGTCCTCCCGCCGGCACAGAGAGCAGCTGGATTCCTATATCGGGGAAGTGACAGTGGAGATCGACGGAGTGTCGGTTACCTGCCCCGGACTGCTGGATACCGGGAACCGGCTCAGCGATCCGCTGACAAGGATTCCGGTGATGGTGATGGAAGCCTCGCTGTGGGAGGGCCATTTGCCGGCTTCCTGGAAAGGGAGGCTGACCCAGACGGGTGCAGATACACTTGTACTGGAAACGGACGGGCAGTCGTTCGCCTGGCAGGACAGAGTGCGGCTGGTGCCGTACAGAGGCGTCAACCGCGGGGCATCCTTCATGCTTGCGCTGAAGCCGGATAAGGTGAGGATAGAGCTTGGCGGTGATACCTTTTGCAGCACAAGGGTACTCATCGGGCTGGATGGCGGGACACTGTCGGGAGACGGCGCGTACCGGGCGGTCATACATCCTGACCTGACCCATAAAGAGAGTGCTCCAGAAGCACCGGCTGACAAGGTGATGGGCTAAGTAACCTATAGGAGGAACGATAATGGTCAAATTCAAGCTTGTGCTGCAACTGCAGTATTACCGCATGCTGTTTCTGCTCGGTCTGAAGAGCCAGGAGATTTATTATATCGGGGGAAGTGAAGCGCTGCCGCCGCCGCTGACACGCGAGGAGGAGGAATTTCTGCTCCAGCGGCTCTCCAGCGGGGATGCGGCCGTCCGGGCCATGCTGATTGAGCGCAACCTGCGGCTGGTGGTCTACATCGCCCGGAAATTCGAGAACACCGGCATTAACATCGAGGATCTGGTATCTATTGGCGCGATTGGACTCATTAAGGCGGTCAACACCTTTGATCCGGAGAAAAAAATCAAGCTGGCCACCTACGCCTCGCGCTGCATCGAGAATGAGATTCTGATGTATCTGCGGCGCAACAGTAAGACCAGAAGCGAGGTTTCTTTTGATGAACCGCTGAATATTGACTGGGACGGCAACGAGCTGCTGCTCTCGGATGTGCTGGGCACGGAGAACGATACGATCTACCGGAACATCGAAGAGCAGGTGGACCGTAAGCTGCTGCAGAAGGCGCTGGAGAAGCTTAGCGAGCGGGAACGGCTGATTATGGAGTTGCGGTTCGGACTGCGGGGCGGCGAGGAAAAAACGCAAAAGGATGTGGCCGATCTGCTGGGCATCTCCCAATCCTATATTTCGCGCTTGGAGAAACGAATTATCAAGCGGCTGCGCAAGGAGTTCAACAAGATGGTGTAAGTGATGAAAGCTGAGGAATAAAATGCCGGACCGGGGAGATAATGTACAGTAATGTTTCTCCTTGGGAGGTTAATCATCATGACCCGAAATAAAGTCGAGATTTGCGGTGTGGACACCGCCAAGCTGCCTGTTCTCACGAACGTGGAAATGCGGGCATTGTTCACTTCGCTGCAGCAGCAGGGCGAGCGATCCGCCAGAGAGAAATTGGTAAATGGCAACCTCAGGCTTGTGCTAAGCGTGATTCAAAGGTTCAATAATCGTGGAGAGTTCGTGGATGATTTGTTTCAGGTAGGCTGCATCGGACTCATGAAAGCCATCGATAATTTCGATTTATCGCAGAATGTCAAGTTCTCCACCTATGCGGTGCCGATGATCATCGGAGAGATCCGCCGCTACTTGCGGGATAACAACCCGATCCGGGTATCCCGCTCCCTGCGCGACATTGCCTATAAGGCGCTGCAGGTGCGTGACAGCCTGACGAACCAGAATTCGCGGGAGCCGACGATCTTCGAAATATCTGAAGCGCTCGGCGTTCCGAAGGAGGATGTTGTCTTCGCCCTTGATGCGATTCAGGACCCGGTATCCCTGTTCGAGCCGATCTATCATGACGGCGGGGACCCGATCTATGTGATGGATCAGATCAGTGACGACAAGAACAAGGATGTCTCGTGGATTGAGGAGATTGCACTCCGGGAGGCCATGCAGCGGCTGGGGCAGCGGGAGAAACGCATTCTGTCGATGCGCTTCTTCGAAGGCAAGACCCAGATGGAGGTCGCCGACGAGATTGGCATCTCACAGGCCCAGGTCTCACGGCTTGAGAAATCAGCGATCCAGCAAATGCAAAAGCATGTAAAGTCCTGACCACAATCTATAAATGAGCGGAGGATATTCCGGATAGCGGCAACTAGCGGCTAGCCGGAATATCCTTTTATATGTCCGGGGCGCTAAGGCTCTGGAATACAGTCATGCGGCCAAGCCCTAAGGACATATACTGAAGCTATAGGTCTGAATGTACAGGGGTGGCAGGATGATTGAGGAAACGTCTGCTTCGGGGAAGAAGATGAAAATCTCCGATTTTCAAACCAAAGATGTAATCAATATTGTTGACGGTAAACGGCTGGGCCAGATCAGCGATCTGGAGCTGGATTTGCGTAGAGGCGTCATTGACGCTGTGATTGTCCCGGGGTACACCAGATTCATGGGGCTGTTCGGCGGCGGAGCCGATCTGGTGATTCCGTGGCGGAATATCGTGAAGATCGGTGCGGATGTCGTCCTCGTGAAGCTGGAGGAGCCCCGCATACCGCAGGGACAGGAAGACCGCGAGATGATGTACCTGGATCGGCCGGACCGCAGTGAACGGCGCACTTATTAATGAGGTGCGTCTTTTTTCTGCGGATATGGGTAAAGTCATAGGAGTGGGTTTGCAAAGTGGTTTTCGGGGCCCCCGCAAAGTACTTGAATTGACACCGGAGCGTTTCATCACTTTGTGGGGCTGAGTTTGTGGGGACGAGTTTGTGGTACACTTAAGCGGAGGTGAAGAGATGGAACCGTTTATGCAAAATGGCGCAGCGCCTATGCTGCTGCATCTGGAGCCGTGGCGTGAGCCGTATAGGGGCATTACTGCAGGCTTTACCGGCAGAGCAGGCGGGAGCGGCACGAAGCCTTATGACAGCTTCAATTGTGCTTTTCATGTAGGCGATGATCCGGCGGATGTGCTGGCTAACCGCAGCCTGCTGGCTGCGAGTCTGGGCTTCCGGCTGGCCGACTGGACCTGCGGGGAACAAACCCACGGCAAAGAGATCGCAGTCATTACAGAACAGGAACGCGGCCGGGGAAGCTTGGACCGGGCCTCTGCCTTTCAGGCCACTGATGGGCTGCTGACGAATGTGCCCGGGGTGCTGCTGACTTCTTTTTACGCTGATTGTGTGCCGCTGTTCTTCCATGATCCGCTGAACCACGTGGTGGGCCTAGCGCATGCTGGCTGGAAGGGGACCGTGGCGGAAATCGCGGCGGCGATGGTGGAACGCATGGGACAGACGTACGGGACCCGTCCAGAGGACATACAGGCCGCTATAGGGCCTTCCATCGGAGACTGCTGCTATGAGGTGGATGATTACGTGATGGACCCTGTCCGCCGGCTGGAGGCCAGGCTGAACCTGCCGGATGCGGCGGAAGGCGCACGGGCTATATATAGACCATCGGAGACAGACAGCAGCAAAATGATGCTGAACTTGAAAGAATTGAATCAACGCATTATGATAAAAGCAGGAATATTGCCGACTCATATCGAATGTACAACTTGGTGTACAAGCTGTAACAGTGATCTGTTCTTTTCGTACCGGAAGGAAAACGGGGTCACTGGGAGAATGACGAGCTGGATCGGAATAAAGGAGAGTTGACATTTTGGCCTCGCTACAAGAAAGAATAGCCACTACCCGGGAACGTGTCGCACGGGCCTGCGCGGCCAGCGGCCGGGATTCCAGTGAAGTGAAGCTGATTGCGGTAACGAAATACGTATCGCTGAATACGGTTGCCGCTGTGCTGGAGGCAGGTCTTGAGGAGATCGCCGAGAGCCGCTGGCAGGATGCGGAGCCGAAATGGAATGCGCTTGGACATAAGGGAATATGGCACTTTATCGGGCATTTGCAGACGAATAAGGTGAAGGACGTTATCGGTAAATTTCAATATATTCACTCTCTGGACCGGCTGTCGCTGGCCAGGGAGCTGCATAAGAAGGCGGAAGCTGCAGGACTTGAAGTGAAAGTGTTCCTGCAGGTGAATATTTCAGGCGAGGATACCAAGTTCGGCCTGGCGCCGGAAGCGGTGGAGGACTTCCTGAGGGAGATCGCCCCGCTTGACCGGGTGAAGGTCATCGGCCTGATGACGATGGCTCCTCACGAGGAAGACCCCGAGGCAACCCGGCCGGTATTCCGCGGACTCCGCGAGCTGCGTGACCGCCTGAATCTCCTGGGCTTGACACCTGAGCCAATACAAGAGCTGTCGATGGGCATGTCGAATGACTTTGAAGTGGCGATACAGGAAGGAGCCACCCGGGTACGCCTGGGAACGGTATTAGTAGGTCATGAGGAGGGAGAATGATGGGCGTGATGAACCGATTTATGAGTTTCTTGGGCTTGCAGGAGGAAGAGGAGATTGTGGAACGGGAGCAAATCTCCCGTGATGAGGATGAATACGAACCCGCCCCTGTAGAAACACGCAAGAATCAGAGGGCCAACGTCGTCAGCATTCATTCCCAAAAAAATGTGAAGGTTGTGCTCTACGAGCCGCGTTCGTATGATGAGGCGCAGGAGATTGCCGACCATCTGCGTTCACACCGCACGGTAGTAATTAACCTGCAGCGGGTGCGCAATGACCAGGCGATGCGGATTATCGATTTTCTCAGCGGAACTGTTTATGCTCTGGGTGGAGGAATATCCAAAATTGGGGGCAATATATTTATGTGCACACCGGACACCGTGGAGATTCAAGGCTCCATTACCGAGATCCTGGGTGACGAGCAAGACTACAATCGAATGAGGTGAGCAGGGTTTGAATGAAATATCTTCAATTATAGACATCCTATTTCAGATTTACTATTACATGATCCTCGTATACATTCTGATGTCCTGGCTGCCGAATCTGCGTGAGAACTTTATCGGTGAGCTGCTGGGCAAGCTGGTGGAACCGTATCTGGCACCGTTCCGAAGGATTATTCCTCCGCTATTTGGAACGCTGGATATTTCCCCGATTGTCGCGATTATCATGCTGCGCTTTGCCGCAGTCGGGCTTCACTCTATCGTAGCCTCGGTCTTCGGCTAATCCGATGAAGAATGAAATCTACGGGCATTTCCACCCGGATGAGCGGCCGTTTGTGGACAAGGCCTGGGAGTGGGTTACGAATGCCGGAGAGTATCATGAGACGAAGCTGACCGAATTCCTGGACCCCCGTCAGGCCTATATTCTGCAGAGTCTGGTGAACCGCCATCCCGATGTGATTGTGCGTTGGGAGGGCGGTTCTTCGGATGCCGAACGGAAGCGGGGGCTGGTGGCTCCGGATTATCGTGACCTCACAGATGAGGATATGGAATTAAGCGTGCTGAATATCACCTCCGGCGAACAGAAATTTCTCTCGCTGGAGCATGGGGATTATATGGGGGCAATCCTGGGACTTGGCATCAAAAGAGGCAAGATCGGTGATATTCATGTGCTGGAAGACGGCTGTCACGTAGTGGTGGCTGCTGACATCGCGGATTACCTGTCCATCCATTTGACCGGTGTACACCGGATTAACGTCAGTACCGAGATCCTGCCGTTATCGGGTCTGCGCAGCAGTGAAGTCAAGCTGGAGACGATGGAGTTCACAGTGGCTTCCCTCCGGCTTGACGGGATTGCAGCGGATGTCACGCGGCTCAGCCGGAGCAAGATTCTGGCCCCGATCAAGGCCGGACGCGTCCGGGTGAACTGGAAGGTCGAGGAAGATCCGTCCTGTTCGCTGAAGGACGGGGACATGGTCTCTATCCAGGGCTTCGGACGGTTCAAGGTGCTGGAGATCGGCAGCTTGACGAAGAAGGGCCGTTACCGGATTTTGGTAGGCAAATTTGTCTGAAGTCTTTGCAGGATTACAGCTGTGCTTGTCGAAATTGATAATCTCAGGGAAATATGGACATTTAGCAGGCCGTGCGCCGGTAATTGTCTTTCATCTATAATCTTCACCGAAATTTCTAGGAGGTGCACAGCATGCCATTAACACCGCTCGATATACATAACAAGGAATTCTCCCGGAGAATCCGCGGTTATGACGAAGATGAGGTCAATGAATTTCTGGATCAGGTGATTAAGGATTACGAGAGTGTGATCCGGGAGAACAAGGAACTGCACAACCAGCTGTTAACTCTTCAGGAACGCCTGGATCATTTCGTCAATATTGAAGAAAGTCTGTCCAAGACTATTCTTGTAGCCCAGGAGGCTGCGGATGATGTGAAGAACAACTCCAAGAAGGAATCCCAGCTGATCCTCAAGGAAGCGGAGAAGAACGCCGACCGGATTATCAACGAAGCGTTGTCCAAATCCCGTAAGGTGGCGATCGAGACCGAGGAGCTGCGCAAGCAGGCTTCGATCTACCGTACCCGGTTCCGGACGCTGCTGGAAGCCCAGCTGGAGCTGCTGTCCCAGGATGACTGGAATGCGCTGGAGAGCCGTGAGGTTAGCGAGAACGCGCTCTGAGCCTAAGATGATGATTAGCTTGTACCCCTAATACACAAAAACTCCTTAACAGCAGGTCAATCAAGACCTCTGCGAAGGAGTTTTTTTGTGCCTTTTAATCGGGTACGATCACTTTGCCTGTAATGTGGATGGGGCCCCTAAGGTTAATTTCGCCTTGAAGATCTTCCATATTGGAGGCAAAGACCTGAAATGCATAATAACCTTCGGGAAGATCGGTAAGAATGGTCTGAAACATAGTGGTCATTCGAATCGGCTCCCCATCAGCCGGGATAGCGGATTGTTCTGCACTACCTACGAGAATTCCATTCACAAGCAGTTCAAGCAGGAGGGTAGGTTGAACGGGCGGTGTGGCAAAGACGTTAGTAGCCTCCCAGCCAACAGTTGTAGCAAGCTCTACGAAATTGCTTGGAGCAGGAGGAACGGGCATACCGAATTCCAAGATCAGGTGCGGTGTTCCGTCGATTGGAAACGGAGGTCCAAAGGATAGATTGGTACTGACACTCCGGGCAAATTCTACTAGGGTGTGCGGCATTTTTTCACCTCCGTATTATGGCATAGTTCCATCCTATGTTTTGAGTGAATATTATGTTAGAGACAAACATCCTATCAACTGGAAAAATATCGGAACTTATGGTGGTGATAGCTATGAATATCCTATTTATAACTTCAGGCTTCCAGGGCATATATTCTTTCTTCGAACAGCGTATCGCAGAGGCTTTACAGAAAGCAGGGCATCATTGCAGAGCTTTGCAGCCTGGCAGTGCTTGGAATGAATTAAAGCTTAACCAGCATTGTTGGCAACCGGAGCTGATTTTGCTTATGGCCGGAATAAAGGTTTCAGAGCCTGTGCTGAAGTTCATCAGACAATCCGGCGTAAAGTCGGCGGTGTGGATGACAGAGGACCCTTTTTACATGGATTGGACGGAACCGCTGATTGCCTATTTCGATTATATTTTCACCATTGACCAGGCTGCAATGGAACATTATCGGGCGCTGGGGCACCCCCGCGTTTATCATCTGCCGCTGGGCACAGACCCCGATCTGTATCATCCCGCAGCCGTATCCGAGGAGTATAGAAGTGATATCTGCTTAGTAGGCGTGCCTTACAGTAACCGGATTGAGCTTATAGAAGCCTTACTTGCAGGCACAGCCTATCGCATTCAGCTGGTGGGGCGGGGGTGGAGCCGGTACTATCATGAATGGAAGCACAGCGCTAACCTTAATGTCGAGCTGGTGAATGCCTGGGTCCAGCCGGAGACGGCTGCTAAGTTTTACAACGGGGCGAAGATTGTGCTGAATATCCACCGCCCTTCCGCTGAGAAGTACAACCGGAACCGGGCGGGGATTATCGCCGCAAGCATCAACAACCGTACCTTCGACGCAGCCAGCTGTGAAGCGTTCCAGCTTACCGATTATAAAAGCGGGCTCCGCCAGCAGTTTGAGGAAGGCACACAGGTGGTTTCTTTTCAGGATAAGCATGATTTACTGCAGAAGATCCATTACTACATGGCGCATGACGATGAGCGCAAGCGGATCGCTGAAGCAGCGAGGCAGCAGGTGCTGGCCGCCCATACTTTTGAACACCGGGTGCATGATTTGTTAATGAACGTGCAAGCTTGATAGACGGATTTAACGGACCTGATTGACGCCTTACAGTTATTCTGTTAGGCGTTTATTCAGGTTGCCCATAGATTCAAAGAAGCATTCTGTCCTCCATTTGAAAATTTAGTCTTCTAACCTATAACGTTTCGAAGAAGGATACATATGATAGCAAGTAAACAGCGAGGGAGGTATTCGATTGCCAAAAGTTACGATCATTATGACCAGCTACAATAAGGCCGCATATGTCGCAAAGTCCATTGAATCCATTCTGAATCAGACGCTTACAGATTTTGAATTCTACTTGATGGATGATAACTCGAATGAAGAAACTCTGAAAGTGATTGAGCCCTATCTCAAGGATAAGAGAATCAAATTCTTCAGAAGCGATACAGAAACTCTGCAGCAGCGGGTGGAGAAGGTCAGATATTCCGCACTGATTAATCAAGCCCTGTATCAAGCAAAGGGAGAGTATATTTCCTATGCTACGGATGACAACTGTTACAGAAATACTAGACTTGAGCAGATGGTGGACTATCTGGAGGAGAACCCCGCGGTCATGATTGCCTACTCTGCATCGCTGGTCAACTACTTAAATGAACACAATGAAGTGACCCGCAGCCAGTTAAGACCGGCCAAAAAAATCGTTTCGGTGGCCCCTTGCGTCATCGATCATTGCTCCATCCTGCACAGAAGCTCCATTCTTCCTGTCATACATGACAAGTTCGGGTCCTACTGGGATGAGAATCCGGAGTTCTATAGAATTGGTGACGGCCGGTTCTTCTGGCGGCTCAACCAGTTCTGGGACTTCTACCCGGTGGATGAGGTTCTGGATGATAACTATATCACCGAGCTGTCCATTCACTATCAATTGCAGCACCAGGAGAAGAGCCAGTTCATCCAGATGCTTCCCCCGCAGCGAACCTGCAAGGAGCTGAGAGAAGAGCTGAAATCCATTCAGCAGCAAAAGAAATAAAGGCTCTGCATAGAAAGGTACCACAAGGAGGGAAACGGATTGTCTATCTATCTGTCCAATTACTGGTCGCTCTACAGTGAATTTATCCATGCTGCACAGGAGCTGAAGTACAGGAATATCCCTCTGGCCCTGATGACGAACTTCTATCAGCAAATCAATGATGAGCTTAGAAGCGAGATGGGAAGCAGTGATTTTAAGCTGAAGCTGGAGCATTCCGGTATTCATGAACAGGATCAGATTCAGCCTTTTTTTGAAACGATGGTTGCGCCGCTCTATCAGGCTGTGAAGTCCAATCTGAAGGGCAAGATACTGATTAATCTGGACTATATCAGAATGTCGGAGCAAACGATCAGCGAGCATTTCAGCGGAGATTCGGCCATGATTCTATCCCGCTCCAGAGCGGATGAGCTATTTGGCATCCCAAATGTATGCAGCCTGGGCTACAAGCAGGACACCAAAGCTGCGGCGGAAGAGCTGGTCCAGCGGGCGGCAGACCTCTTCGCTAAGGCCGAAGGACATCCTGCGTTCAGCAATGAATTCTTCACCCAGACCTTCCTAAGCCGGATTCCTACCATTGTAGACACCATTGAAATGGTGTTTAATCTCTACAATGACCTGCCGGTAGCCGCTGTAATGGTAGGTACGACAGAAGATGTTGCCAGCCGGACACTTGCCGTCGTTGCAGGAATTAAGGGGATTCCCAGCGTATGTCTGCAGCACGGAATACTGATGGGGGAAGAGGCGTTTATCCCTGTTTTCTCCAGTCATGTTGGAATCTATGGGCAATACGAACACGACTGGTATACGAGAAGAGGGCTTGAAGCGGAGCGAATTGTGATCACCGGCCACCCGCGTTATGATGATATCTTTACGGCACAGCATACCCCCAAAGATTCGTTCCGGGAGACCTACCAGCTTGACCCTCATAAAGTCACCTTACTAATCGCTACCGGACCAACGCTCGACGAATACAAGATCCGCACCCTGCTTACCCAGTTGGCCTCACATCCGCAATTCCAGTTGATTATTAAGCCCCATCCCTGGGAGCTGTCCAAGAAGCTGATCTCGCTGTATACCGAGTATGAAGAAGAATATAACAATGTTCATGTGGTTACCGACCGAAAGGCTGATACCCGTGAGCTGATTATGAAATCGGACGCTGTGGTCGCCACCCTCTCCACGGTTGCCCTCGAAGGCCTTTTGTTCGATAAGCCCGTATTTGTCTACAAATTCATTCAGGCTAACCGTGAATATGATTACTATGATGCTCTTGATCCCTATATTCAAAAAGAGCCGGCTGATCTGACCCGAATGGTGGC
This sequence comes from Paenibacillus silagei, assembly GCF_017874735.1. Classification (GTDB taxonomy): domain Bacteria; phylum Bacillota; class Bacilli; order Paenibacillales; family Paenibacillaceae; genus Paenibacillus_AQ; species Paenibacillus_AQ silagei. Next base: position 63,396 of record NZ_JAGGLV010000005.1, on the reverse strand, counting down.
CCATTATTTCTCCAGCAATAAAGAGAAAGTAAACTACAAGGCTGTGAAGGATAAGTTCTTACAGCAATCCTATCAGATTGAGCAATCCGGCCGGAGACTTGCCGAATTAATGGACCGCCTGATCCAGGGAAGACCCAAGCTATGAACAGGGGGGAGGAGGAGATGTTCTTTAGGAACAAGAAAATTCTGGTCATTGGCGGAACCGGCACCATCGGGAAAAGCATTGTGAAGCTTATCGCAGAGCAGGAGCCTGAAGTCATCCGGATTCTCAGCAGAGATGAATATAAACAATTTGAGCTGCAGAATGAACTGAACGGAAATCCAAGGCTGCGCTACCTGATTGGCGATGTTCGTAATTATGACCGTGTGCTGGCTGCGATGGAGGGAATAGATTATGTGTTCCATACCGCAGCTATGAAGCATGTATCCTTCTGTGAATATAACCCGTTCGAGGCTGTACTTACGAATATTATCGGCACTCATAACGTGATTCAGGCAGCGAAGCAGCAGAAGGTACGCAAGGTCGTTTTTACAAGCACAGATAAGGCCATTTCGCCGACCAACAACTACGGGGCCACCAAGCTGTCTGCTGAGAAGCTGATTTCCTCTGCCGTCACCTCGGGAGGCCCCGGCCAAACCGTGTTCTGCACCGTGCGGTTCGGGAATGTGATGGGCTCCAGAGGGTCTGTCATTCCCTTGTTTGTGAAGCAGGCGAGAGAAGGCAGAGCGATCACCGTAACAGATCTGTCCATGACCAGATTTATGATGACCCTGGAGCAGGCGACCCGGCTCACCGTTCAGTCCCTGCAGCTGGCGAAGGGTGGTGAGACTTTTATTCTGAAGATGCCGGTGATCAGGCTGAAGGATCTGGCTGAAGTTGTAGCCGAAGAGGTGCCGAAGAAATACGGGGTTCGCCCGTCGTCTAAGGTGGAGATCCTGGAGATCGGCCTGAAGCCCGGTGAGAAGAGATACGAAGAGCTGATGACCCATGAGGAATCCTTAACCGCTTATGAATTAAAGGATGTATACATTGTCCCTTCCGCCTATGCTGCACCGCAGTCCTACCGGGAAGCAAGCAGGCCGAAGCCGGGCACCTACAGCTCCGAAGGAGAGATCCCGCTGACCAAGGAGCAGGTAAGGAAGCTGGCATTGGAACAAAAACTAATCTAGTGGAGGCTACTATGAATATACTCGTAACCGGAGGTACAGGGTTCATCGGCAGATGGGTCGTTGAACGTTTGTTAAAGGATGGACAAAGTGTCTGGGTGATCGATAATCTGGCGAACTCATCCCTGGATAATCTGAAAGAGTATGAGGATAACGAGCATTTGCAGAAGGTGCAGATCATGGACCTCAAGGACAGAGCAGCCTTGAAGGAGCTTTTCCGCGAGACCTCCTTCGACCTGTGCTACCACCTGGCGGCAAGCATAAACGTGCAAGACAGCATTGATGATCCTGAAACCACGTTCAATAATGATACGCTTGCCACCTTCTATCTGCTCGAGGAATGCCGCAAGCAGCAGGTGAAGATGGTCTTCATGAGTACCTGCATGGTCTATGCCAGAGCTACGGATGAGCAGGGAATTGACGAGCAATCCCCCATCAAGCCAGCCTCGCCTTACGCCGGTGCCAAGATTGCAGCGGAGAATATGGTCCTGTCCTATTTCTACGCTTATGATCTGCCGGTGGTCGTTGTAAGACCGTTCAACACCTATGGTCCCTATCAGAAAACCGGGGGCGAAGGCGGCGTCGTGGCGATCTTCATTCACAGCAAATTAAAAGGCGAGCCGCTGAATATCTACGGAGACGGCACCCAATCACGGGATCTATTATACGTGGGGGACTGTGCAGATTTCGTGGTGGAGGCGGGCTACAGCGATAAGCTGCATGGAGAAATTGTCAATGCAGGCACGGGTGAGGATATCACCGTCAATCAATTGGCCGAGCTTATTGCAGACGGGCAGGCCCCCATCCATCACGTTCCGCATATTCACCCGCAGAGTGAGATCCAGAAGCTGTTATGCAATTACAACAAGGCGGAGAAGCAATTGTCCTGGACGCCTAAGGTTACCATTCAAGAGGGCATCCGGCGGACAGAGCAATGGATTCTTGAGACCTTTCACCGAAAGGAGCCGAACCAGTCATGAGAAAAAGCAAACTGGCCATTGACGGCGGGAAGCCTGTACGTGCCCACTACTTGCCGTATGGGAGACAGATGATCGATGACGAGGATATTGAGTCCGTGGTCAAGGTGTTGCAAAGTGATTATTTGACCAGCGGCCCTGCCATTGAGCAATTCGAAGCAGAGATCGCAGCGTTTACTGGGGCGAAATATGCGGTGGCTTTCTCCAGCGGAACAGCAGCGTTGCATGGAGCTTGTTATGCCGCCGGAATCGGTGAAGGGGATGAGGTGATTACAACCCCGATGACGTTTGCCGCCACGGCGAACTGTGTGCTGTATCAGGGGGGCGTACCGGTATTTGCCGATATCGATCCGCGGACGTATAACCTTGATCCGCAGCGGATCAGGGAGAGCATTACCGCGCGGACGAAAGCGATTATCCCGGTCCACTTCACCGGCCAGCCGGCGCAGCTTGATGAGATTCTGCAGATTGCCCGGGAGCATAATCTGATCGTGATCGAAGATGCCGCCCATGCGCTTGGTGCAAGATATAAGAATACAAGCATTGGGGCTATCGGAGACATGACCATGTTCAGCTTCCATCCTGTAAAGCATATAACAACGGGAGAAGGCGGAATGATTACGACCAATGACCCGGTGTATTATGAGAAGCTGCTGCAGTTCCGCACCCACGGCATCACCAGGGATGAGCGCAAGTTAAGGGAGAACCACGGACCCTGGTATTATGAGATGCAATTCCTCGGGTACAACTACCGGATTACAGATATCCAGACCTCACTCGGTATCTCCCAGCTGCGCAGAATCGGAAGCTTCATTGAGAAGCGCAAGCAGCTTGCCGCCTTATATCTGCAAGAGCTGAGCGGGACTGAAGAGCTTATTCTGCCGCATCAGCTGCCGGAGGCGGAGTCGAGCTGGCACCTGTTCATTGTCAGACTTCAGCTACCGAAGCTGAAGGCCACCCGCAAGACGGTCTTTCAGGCGCTGCAAAAGGAGAACATCGGAGTAAACGTCCACTACATCCCCGCCTATCTCCATCCGTACTACGAAAGCTTGGGGTTCCGCAAGGGAATCTGTCCGGTTGCTGAAAGCTGCTACGAGGAATTCATTACGCTGCCGTTATATGCGGGCATGGACGCCGAAGATGTGATGGATGTGGTCGCCGCGGTCAAGAAGGTGATCCGCCACTACTCCAAGTGAAAATAGAGAAGGGAGTGATTAATGTGGCCAAGGCAAAAGTGATTGCCGAGATTGCCAATGCCCATATGGGCGACCCCGGCCGGCTGCGGGAGCTGATCCTCGCAGCCGCACGCAGCGGCGCTAACGGGGTGAAATTTCAATGGTTCCATTACGACAGCCTAGCGGTGCCGGATTTCATCCATTATCAGACGTATATCGATTTGTTCATCGGCAAGCAGCAATGGGCGGAGGCGGTACAGCTTGCCAAGGCTGCGGGGCTGGAGGTCTGGGTAGATGTCTATGATGAATGGGGTGTCGGGCTTCTCGCGGAGCTTGAATCGCAGGTAGACGGCTTGAAATTACCCACAACCGTCTTACAGTCGCTCCCCTTGATAGAAGCCCTGCACAGGTTCGATAAGCCCTTACTTATCGGTGTAAGCGGCTGGCTGGAGGAAGAGATGGATTCCCAATTATCCTACATCCGGAGTCATTTCAAAGGCCCAATCGTGCTGATGCACGGCTTCCAGGGCTATCCGACCCGGACGGAGGATTCCAATCTGAGCCGGATCGCCCATATTAAGCAAACCTATCAGCTGGAGGTGGGCTTCGCGGACCATGAGGATGCTGATCATGAAATGGCGGTCGATCTTCCGGTCTATGCCTATCTGCTGGGGGCCAGTGTCATTGAGAAGCATATCACCCTGAACCGTGCGGAGAAGGGCATTGACTATTATTCGGCGCTTACGCCGGAGGAATTCGGGCGGATGGTGGATAAGCTGCGCCGGGCAGAGTGTGTACTGGGGAGCCTCGAAATTAAGGAATCGGAAAGAAGGTATCTGGAGGATTCCTCTCTGAAGATCGTCTCCCGTACGGAGCTGCGCCCGGGTGAAATGATCACGCCTGCGAACATATGCTATAAGCGTTCCTCTATGCCGGATGCCCTCATGGCGCGCAATGCTTCGGTGCAATTCCCTGTGATTGCAACGGCAGCAATACCAGCGAACACACCCATCACGCCCGGGAAGGTAAAAGCACCCAAAATCTGCATCGCCGTCATCTGTAGATTGAAATCTACCCGGCTCCGCCGCAAGGCGCTGCGCGAGATTCACGGCATTCCAGCCATCGAGAGATGCCTGATGAATTGTCTGGCTGTGCCGGGCGGCTATGAGGTGGTGCTGGCCACCTCGGATCTGCCGGACGACCAGCCCCTTACAGCGTTCACCCTGAACCATCAGGTGAAGGTGGTAACCGGCGACCCGGACAATGTGGCTGCAAGAATGCTGAGCGTGGCTGAAGCGGCCCAGGCAGATATCGTAGTCCGGGTCACCGGCGACAATCCGGCGATCTCCCCGGAGATGCTTCAGCTGCTGATAGACCGGCATCTGGTAAGCGGTGCGGACTTTACCTACGCCAAGGAGTCGACCATGGGGACGGTGGGGGATGTGTTTACCGTTGAAGCGCTGAGAAGGCTGCTGCACTATTCCAATCCGCTTACGCATGCGGAGTATCTGTCCTTTTACTTTTTCAACAATCCGACGCTCTTCAAGATCAATGCTGTGGATCTTCCTGCAGAGTGGGTGCATCCCGAGTGGCGGTTAACCATGGATGAGCTTCAGGATCTGGAGCTGTTCGAGGCGATCTATCAGGCACTGGATGTGGGGGCAAGACCGCTGTACTTCGAAGAATTGAAGGCATTCCTGCAGGGCCACCCTGAGATGGCTGAGCGCAACAGGGGCATTCAGGTGAAATGGCGGGATGATACGGAGCTGGTCAAGGAGCTGAATGAAGCAACCACCCTGAAGAAGAGACCCTAACGTTAGCGAGGCTAAGGAAGATGATGAATAAAGCCAGGCTTGTGCTGGGTACAGCCCAGTTAGGCGGAAATTACGGAATTGCGAATACAGCCGCCACTCTCTCTGTGCAACAGAGGAATGAGCTGCTCCAATATGCCCTCTCCTCGGGGATCGGTTATTTGGATACCGCACCCGGATACGGGGACAGCGAGTCTATCATTGGAGATTGCCTGGAAGATGCAGATCCGCAGAGCAAGCCGCAGATTGTGACGAAGCTCCCTTCCGTCCAGCGGTTAGGACTGCACACGGAGGAAGCGCGGAGGAGGTTCGTCACCGCTTCCGTCCGCTCTTCCCTGACCCGGCTGAAGTGCTCTGCGCTGGATGTCTGTCTCTTGCATGATCCGCTCGATCTGACTTACCAGGGCGGCGAAATTCTGCGAATACTGCAGGAGCTGAAGCAGCAGCAGCTGATCCGCAGAATCGGCGTATCCGTGTATGATGCGGAGGATATTGCGAATTTTATGCGCGAGGAAGACCTGGACAGCATTCAAATTCCGCTGAATGTGCTGGACCAGAGATGGATAACGAATGAAATGCTGGAGCGGCTCGCCCGGAAGGGCATAGAAATCTTCGTCCGCAGTGTCTATCTGCAAGGCCTGCTGCTGATGGCACCGGAGCAGCTTCCGGCGGGGCTGAAGCAAGCGGAGCAGCCGTTGTTACGATTAATCAGGTACAGCGAGGAAACCGGGATACCGGTTAAAGAGCTGTGCTTCCTCTATGTGAGGGATCTTCCGGGGATATCCGGGCTGGTGATTGGTTGCGAGACGGTGGAACAGGTGCAGGAGAACCTGCGGATGATGGCGTTGCCCCCTCTAAGCCGGGGAGTGAGGCAGAAGCTTGGTGAATCCTTTACGGATATTCCTGTAGAGATCATTGACCCCAGGAGGTGGAAGTAACCGGATGCGTACTCTTCAAGAATTATTCAATCTGCAAGGCCGGACAGCGGTTGTGACCGGAGGGGCTGGTTATCTGGGCACAGCTATAGCAGAGGGGCTGGCTGAGGCTGGCGCGTCAGTCTATCTGGTAAGCTCAAGTGGTCAGCGCTGCAAGGAGACCGCTGAGGCGATCGCCCGCACCACCGGATCAGCCTGCTTCGGCATTGCAATGGATATCCGGGATGAAGCATCAGTCAGAGCATGTATTCAGAGCATCGCCGAAGCGGCCGGGAGCATTGATATCCTGGTGAATAATGCCGCATTCAGCTCAGCCGCCAAGCTGGCCGTCATGAGTGAAGAACAGTGGCTGGCCGGGCTGGACGGGACGATCAACGGAACCTTCAGATGTGTCAAGTCCGTCCTGCCCTATATGGTTGAACAAAAAGGAGGCTCCATCATTAACGTCTCCTCGATGTATGGGCTGGTCTCGCCGAACCCGGAGGTCTACGGAGACAGCGGGATGGATAATCCCGCCAATTACGGGGCCGGTAAAGCGGCGATTGGCCAGTTTACCCGTTACATTGCCTGCCACTTCGGGCAACATGGAATCAGAGCGAATACGGTATCGCCTGGGCCTTTTCCAAATGCAGCGGTTCAAGCCGATTCGCAGTTCATACGGCAGCTGGAGAGGAAGAATCCGCTGGGCAGGATCGGCACTCCTGAAGATCTAAAGGGAGTGATGGTATTCCTGGCTTCCGCCGCGTCAAGCTATGTTACAGGTGAGAATATCTCTGTTGACGGAGGCTGGACCGCATGGTAAGCACAGCAGCTAATCCAATGAATATATGGATCCGGGCCGATTCCTCGTATTCTATGGGCACGGGCCATATCATGCGCTGCCTGACACTTGCAGGCGGGCTCGCCGCCAGAGGCGGGCAGATCACGTTCATTTGCCGTGAGCTGCCGGGGAATCTGGCTGACTATATCAGGGGCCAGGGCTATGCGGTGGAGCTGCTGCCGCCTCCGGATGATCCGTCGTACGCCGCATTCTGGCTTCAGGTGGATTGGCGGACCGATGCCTTGCAGACAGTTCAGCGGCTGGAGGGAGCTGCTCCTATAGATTGCCTCATTGTTGACCATTACGGGATTGATAAGCGGTGGGAAGCATGGGTACAGGGAAAAGCGAAGAAGATCGTGGCCATCGACGATTTGGCGGACCGCCCGCATGAGTGTGATCTGCTGCTGGACCCCAATCCATCCGCTGCCCGGGACCGCTACCAGGGGCTGCTTCCCGCCTACTGCACGAAGTTGACAGGCACCTGCTATACGCTGCTGCGGCCGGAATTCCGCGCGGCTAAGCTGGGGCTGGCTGAACGGGACGGAGGCATAAACCGGGTTCTGGTCTTTTTTGGCGGCACAGATCCTACGGGTGAGACCCTCAAAGCCTTACAGGCCCTGCAAAGTCCCGCCTTCGCTAACCTGCAGCTGGATGTCGTAGCAGGCGGAATGAACTGCCGCAAGGATGACATCGCAGCGTTATGTGACTCGATGCCACAGGCCAGCTTCCATTGCCAGATTGATTACATGGCGGACTTGATGCAGAAGGCAGACCTCTCCATCGGAGCAGGCGGAAGTACGACCTGGGAGCGCTGTTACCTGGGCCTGCCTTCACTGTGTATTATTACGGCGGATAATCAGCGGGAGATCACGGCCTTGGTTCATGCGCAGGGAGCTGCACTTTGCCTGGGGAAGAGTAATGAGGTGACCGCTCAAGCCATTGAGCAGGGGCTTAAGGCTATGCTGGCCGACCCGTCCAAGGTACAGGCCATGTCTAAGCAAGCGCTCCGCCTGATGGGCGAGGATAAATGGAATGAGGTCATAGACAGGATTATGGGAGGGGACTATGGCAGACCTAAGGGACTACAGGCTTGAGAAGCTGGGCCAAGAGCATAGCCGGCTCATATGGGAATGGCGCAATGCCGATCACATCAGGCCGTATATGAATCATGACGAGATCATTCCGCTGGAAGAGCATCTTAACTGGATGCATGCTATAGAGGAGGATACCAGCCGGGTGGTCCGAATCTGTTACTATCTGGACACACCGGCAGGCTTCGTGCAGTTCTCACAGATTGACAGGGTCCACAAGACCTGTGAATGGGGCTTTTATATAGGGGACAAGAGCTGTCCCCCCGGCTCCGGCACCATGATGGGAATCTTGGCGCTGGAGCATATTTTCCAGGTGGAGCAGCTAAATAAGGTGTGCGCACAAATCCTGGATTTCAATCAGCGGAGCTTGTCCTATCACCGCAAGCTAGGCTTCATAGAGGAAGGCAGGCTAGGCAGACAACGGATCAGAAATCATCAGCCTGTGGATGTGGTCTTGATGGCCCTATTCCGGGAGCAATGGGAGAAGCACAGGCTACGGCTGACAGAGGAGGCAACGACAGGCCATGAAGGAAATCAGGATCGGTAACCGCACCATCGGCAGCGGGCATCCGCCTTTTGTCATCGCGGAGATGTCCGGTAATCATAATAAGTCCCTGGACCGCGCGCTCGACATCGTTAAGGCCGCCGCCCGGGCTGGCGCACATGCGTTCAAAATCCAGACCTATACGCCGGACACCATGACGCTTAATCTGCAGAATAAGGATTTCATGATTGGGGATTCGAATGGACTGTGGAAGGGAAAATCGCTGTATGAGTTGTATGCTGAGGCGTATACGCCATGGGAGTGGCATGAGCCTATCTTTGCTTCGTGCAGGGCGCTCGGGATGATTCCGTTCAGCACCCCGTTCGATGAGTCCTCGCTCGAATTCCTGGAGACCCTCGGCGTCGACTGCTACAAGATTGCTTCCTTCGAAAATAATGATATTCCCTTATTGCGGAAGGTGGCCTCCAAAGGGAAGCCGATGATTATTTCCACCGGGATGGCCTCGCTTGGCGATATTGAACAGGCTGTCCACACCATTACCGAAGCCGGCTGCCGGGAATATATCCTGCTCAAATGCACCAGCAGCTATCCGGCTTCGCCCGGGAATACCAACCTCAATACCATTCCGTATCTGCGCGACATCTTCCGTGCTCAGGTGGGCCTGTCCGACCATACCCTGGGCGTAGGGGCCGCTGTGGCAAGCGTGGCGCTGGGCAGTACGGTGATCGAAAAGCATTTCACCCTGAACCGTGCGGAAGGCGGCGTGGATGCTGCATTCTCCCTGGAGCCGGCAGAATTCGCTTCCCTGGTCCGGGAGACGGATACGGCCTGGAGGGCACTCGGGGGTATCTCCATCGGTCCCACCCCCGAAGAAGAGAAATCCCTGCAATTCAGACGATCTGTCTATACCTCCAAGGACATCAAGGCCGGAGACCTGCTCACTGCGGATAACATCAAAGTCATCCGCCCCGGCTACGGCCTCGCGCCCAAATACTATGATCTTCTTCTCGGCAAACGCCTCAGAACCGATCTGCCCGTCGGCACCCCGCTGAGCTGGGACCTGCTGTTGTAATCCGCCTTGACAATTGGGGCGAAAACGTCTATAACTAGAACATATCTGTATCCATTGAGTCTAAATTCGATGACGGGACAAGTACGATAAGGTAACGTTCTCCAGAGAGTCGGTGCTTGCTGCGAGCCGATCGTTCACGCCTTACCCGAAGATCCTCCCCTAGAAGCTAAGCTGAAGCGTGTATACGTGCGTAGGCTCCGCCGTCTGCCGGACGTTATCCCGGACCCGCAAGGTTGTCTATTGCCTGCGGACTGAGATTGTACTGAATCCACACCCTTAGGATGTGCGTGCAGTGCAGATTAGGGTGGTATCGCGAGCGCTGTCTCGCCCCTTTGGGGGCGGGGCGGCGCCTTTTTGTGTGGTGGGCATCCCCCTAAATCGTCAGAGATCCCCCTAAATCCCCCTTCCAAGGGGGACCCCAAGGGCTGGCCGCCCTCTGGACACCCGCAGGCAAGTGCTTATCGAGGTTGGAGAGGCGTCCGCGGAAGGGGGGGGATTTGTTCGGCGTAGGACCGGCCCTTCTTAGGCTGCCCTATCGGGTACGCCTGCGGGGCCTCAACAGCGCCCCGAGCAATGGGCCAAGAGCCCCCGGCAAGAACCCCAGGCACAGCGCGGACGGTGTAACGGACTGAGGAGCCCTTATTCTGGAAGAAAGCTACTATTAGGGCAAGTAAAGGACCCCACAGCCCTTATTACCGGAAAATTCGCTTCTAGATGGTTCTTAGTAGGACAATAAGGTCGACTGGGTCCGTTAGTTCGCCAAAAGTGCTGTTTTCTTGAATATAACGGCTCTGCGGTCCGCTAGGACTGACCTACTCGGTTGGTGTGGCTTCTTTTCATCCAACCTTCAGTGGGCCTGGGTTTAAAGATTCATGCTGCATTAGCGCGGTTAAGGCCCCGCAGGCGTACCCGTCAGGGCAGCCTAAGAAGGGCCGAGGACCCCGTCGAAGTAATCCTTCCCGTCCACTGACACTGCTCCTCGCACGATGCACTTATTTCGGGTGTCCAGAGGGCAGCGCCCTTGGGGCCCTCCCTTGGCGAAGGGAGGGTTTGGGAGGGATCGAAAATCTTTAAAATCTCGCAACGGTTTACGCTTGCAAGCTTTAAAATCTTTTAAAAAGAAGGCTCGGATGTAATCCGATACAGTTTAAGACTAAACGAAGGGATTGACCATCATGCATAAGGTAGACGTCAAAGAAAAAGCCCGGGCCAGAGATGTCCGGATCTTGAAAAAGTGGAGTGAGGAGGACACATTCCGCCGCTCGATGGAGAACCGCGAGGGACGCCCGAACTATGTGTTCTATGAAGGGCCGCCGACCGCGAACGGGGTGCCGCATATCGGGCACGTGCTGGGCCGGGTCATCAAGGATTTTATCGGCCGCTACCAGACCATGAAGGGCTTCCGCGTCATCCGCAAAGCGGGCTGGGATACGCACGGCCTGCCGGTAGAGCTCGGAGTGCAGAAGAAGCTTGGCATCTCCGGCAAGCAGGATATCGAAGAATATGGTGTGGAGAAGTTCATCAAGGAATGCAAGGAAAGTGTATTCGGCTATGAGAAGCAGTGGCGCGAGTTCACGGAAGCGATCGGCTACTGGACAGATCTGGATCATCCGTATGTAACACTGGACAATACGTATATCGAGAGTGTGTGGAACATCCTGGCTACGGTTCATGAGAAAGGCCTGATGTACCGGGGGCACCGCGTTAGCCCGTACTGCCCGAGCTGCCAGACGACCCTCAGCTCCCATGAAGTAGCCCAGGGATATAAGACCGTTAAGGATCTGAGTGCCACCGCCAAGTTCAAGCTGGACGGCAGCGGCGACTATGTGCTGGCCTGGACGACTACGCCTTGGACGCTTCCGGCGCACATGGCGCTGGCGATGAATCCGGCTATGGAATATGTGCGTGCGCAGCAGGAAGACGGCGTGTATGTACTGGCTAAGAATCTGGTGGACGAAGTATTGAAGGGCGAGTACACCATCCTGTCTACACACACAGGCGCTGACTTTATCGGCCAGAGCTACACACCGCCGTTCGGTTATATCAAGGCAGAGAAGCATAATGTGATTGTCGGAGCCTCTTTTGTAACGGACTCCAGCGGTACCGGGATCGTACATATGGCTCCGGCTCACGGGGAAGACGACTATAAGAGCTGCCGCGAGAATGGGATCAGCTTCGTGAATGTAGTGGATGCTTCCGGGAAATACACGGATGTAGTGAGTGATTTTGCCGGACGGTTCGTGAAGGAATGTGACCTTGATATTGTGAAGGTGCTGTCTGAACGCGGCCTGCTCTACCACAAAGAGAAATACGAGCACAGCTATCCGTTCTGCTGGCGCTGCGACACCCCGCTGCTCTATTACGCAACAGACAGCTGGTTCATCCAGACGACAGCAATCAAGGATCAGCTGATTGCCAACAATAACAGTGTGGACTGGTACCCGGACCATGTGCGCGAAGGCCGCTTCGGCAAGTTCCTGGAGGAGCTGGTGGACTGGAATATCAGCCGTAACCGCTACTGGGGTACACCGCTTAACGTATGGGTCTGCCAGGATACCGGCAAGGAATTCGCACCGCACAGCATCGCCGAGCTGAGAGCGATGGCCATCGGCGAGGTCGCTGAGGATATCGAGCTGCATAAGCCGTATGTGGATAATATCCAGCTGCGCAGCCCGTTCAGCGAAGGCGGCGTCATGGTCCGCACCCCGGAAGTGATCGACGTCTGGTTCGACAGCGGCTCGATGCCGTTCGCCCAGAGTCATTACCCGTTCGAGAATCAAGACCGGTTCGAGGACCAGTATCCGGCAGATATGATCTGCGAAGGGATCGACCAGACGCGCGGCTGGTTCTACAGCCTGCTGGCAGTATCGACCCTGTTCACAGGCAAGGCGCCGTACAAGGCGGTTATCGCCCACGGCCATATTTTCGATGAGAACGGCCAGAAGATGTCCAAATCCAAAGGCAATGTCATCGACCCTTGGGAGATCATGAACGAATACGGCACGGATGCCTTCCGCTGGGCCATTCTGTCTGACAGTGCGCCGTGGAACAACAAGCGGTTCTCGCGCGGTCTGGTCGGGGAGACGAAGTCCAAGGTAGTGGACACTCTGGTGAACACGCATGCCTTCCTAACGCTGTACGCCGGAATCGACGGCTATGATCCTGCGGATCACACGTTCAAGGTGTCTGAGCATAAGCTCGACCGCTGGATTCTGTCCCGCCTGAACAGCCTGATCGTGCTGGTGGATAAAGGGCTGGCTGTGAATGATTTCGTGAACACCTCCAAGGCCATTGAGAACTTCGTGGATGAGCTGAGCAACTGGTACATCCGCCGTTCCCGTGACCGGTTCTGGGGCAGCGGGCTGGGCGAAGAGAAGCTGGATGCTTACCGCACCCTTACGCATGTCCTGCTGACCACAGCCAAGCTGATGGCTCCATTCACCCCGATGCTGTCCGAGGATATCTTCACGAACCTGGGCGGCGGAGAGAGTGTGCATCTGGCAGACTATCCGGCAGCGGATGAGAACCTGATCGACCTTGCTCTGGAAAAAGATATGGAGTACGCCCGCGGCATCGTCGAGCTGGCCCGTAACGTCCGCAACGAGAGCGGCATCAAGACCCGCCAGCCGTTGTCCGAGCTGATTGCCTCCACTCCGGACGACTTCAACGTGGCGGATTATGAAGAGCTGATCAAAGAAGAGATCAACGTCAAAAATATCGTCATCGAGCACAGCGACAGCGGCTTCGTAGACTTCACCCTGAAGCTGAACCTGAAGGTGGCGGGTAAGAAATACGGCAAGAGCGTCGGCTTCCTGCAAGGCTTCCTCAAAGCGATGGATAGTGACGCTACCCGCAAAGCAGTGCAAGAAGGCGTTATCGCCATTGTGTCACCGGACGGAGAAGAGCTGCAGATTACGTCCGAGGAGCTGCTGGTTGAGAAGCAGGCCAAACCAGGCTTTGCCTCCGCTTCCGGCTATGGACTGACCGTGGCCTTGAACACGGAAATCACGCCGGAGCTGGTACAGGAAGGCTGGGTACGCGAAGTCGTACGTGCGGTGCAGGATTACCGCAAACGTCTGGACCTGCCGATCGACAAGCGGGTTGCGCTGACCCTGCATGTCGATGACGAGCTGAAGGCGGCGGTGACCGCATTCGAGCATGTGCTGCGTGAGAATGTACTGGTGACTACGGTTGATTTTGACGGAGAGTATACCTATGAGACCGTGGATGCCGGCGGCAAGAGTATCGGTATTCATATCGGCGCTTAACTCCGGAGCGGCCGCGCATTTCCTGCATTACTTGTCCATGTATGGCATATACTAGCCGCAAAGAAAGTTTCCACGGGTTAGAATGCAAATGACGAGCCCTGTGCTTGAAGAGAGAATTCTCTTTGACCGGGCTCGTTTGTTTTGCGGCGTATAGACAACAGGAGGTGCAGGGGCATGGGCGGATGGAACAACGGGAAGATTCCTGCGGAGCAGCCGAAGCAGCCGGAAGGGCCGGGCAGAATTTCGATCAGAACCACGGACAGAGGGAATAACAGGGAGGAAGCACAGCATGAGCAGAAGCCCACGCATTCTGGAGCAGGCCAACCATCGGGCAAGACAGATCCGGGCGCAGAATATCCTGAGAAAAGTCAGCCGACCGCTTCCCCTCCTAAGCCTACAGCGGCTGTTACAGCAGCCGTCGATCCGGCCGATCTTCCCCCGGAAGAGAAGCTGAACGCCTTGTACCGGATGACCACGAGTCTGGCTCAACAGATGGAGAAGTCACGAATCTCGGAATATACCGAGCTGCTGCATTCCCCGTTCCGGCTGATCTGGCTGAACATTCTCTCCGGAACAGCCAGGGGGCTGGGGATTGCGCTCGGGTTCACTTTTTTTGCGGCGACGATTATTTATGTGCTTCAGGTGCTGGGTGCGCTGAATCTGCCGATCATCGGCGACTATATCGCGGACATTGTGCGGATTGTCCAGCATCAGCTGGAGCTGAAGACGTTCTGAGTGCGGCTGAACCTGAAATAACCCCACAATGTGGGGCCTTGCGATTGCGAATAGAAGGAAATGGAACAGGGTTCCAAGACAAGCACAGGGATAGTTGTAAAATGTACACCTAAATGCAGCAAAATAGCCTGCTTTAAACAGATAACTGTAATCTGTACAACTAAATTTGCCTAAAGAGGACCGAACTTAGAGTACAAGGCTTTTTAAATGTACGGAATGCAACTAAACAGGATATCGCGTATAAATCAGATGTTTTACTTGTACAAAGTGCAATTAAGCCAATCCAACTCTCTCATCGGATCATTCCTAACCATTGCCAAGCAACATTAGCTGGGCATGGTTTGTGCTCATTTGCTGTGCCAGCTGATCTATTTCCGTTCTTTTCGAGTCGGGTCCAGCAGGTAGTCGCCTTCCTCGTCGTCCATGTAATGGCGGTAGCTGTTGCCCTTGATAATCATCAGATGATTGCCCGAAATGTCGGTGGCCACGAAATTCTCCCAGGGCTCCACGAAGCCCTCGGTTTCGTCCGCTTCGATCTCCATATCATTGTAGGAGCCGATGTTGTTCCCATCTGCCATGGCCGGCGAATCGGAGTTGCCCCAGCTCTCCACGATCTGCCAGGCATCCTCGCCATCGAAGCCGTTCTGGTCGTCCCGCTCATCCAGACTGGTGCGGCCAAACGGCGGAGACAGCAGCTCTTCCTCGGCCGGACGGGTGAATGGAGCACTCTGGCGGGGAGCATGCTCTTTCGTGTAGCGGGTGGAGGGAAGGGCGGCCAGGCGCTCGTAGGGAATCGGTTCGCCGCTGACTATGCATACGCCGTAGGTTCCTTCATCCATCGCCTGCAGGGCAGCTTCAATATCGTCCAGCTCATGCTCATCGCGCTCCAGCAGGGAGATATCCATGGAACGGTTATACAGCTCTGTGGCAGCATCGCCGGGATGGTTATCAATTTCGGACAGCTCGCCGGTGTTGTCCCGCATAGCCTCCTGCAGTCCGTATTGTCCGCTATTGCTTAGCCTGTGCTTGATATCCTCCTGCTGCTGCAGGAGAGCAGTACGCAGCCCGGAGAGCTGCTGTGGTGTCAGATGGCTCATTGCTGTGAGCTCCTTTCGGTAGCTAATCGCTGAAACGGTACCGTCCTTTAAAAAGACGGCAAAGCCGGTTCCGCTTGTACGGATAGCTTGGCCTCCGGGGCCCCTTTTTAGCGATGGCAAATAGTGCCCTGACTTAACCGGCTTACCTGGTCATGCAATAGACGGGTTCTTGAGGCCTGTGCTACAATATACAAGTCTTTATACAGTATTCGTACCGCGTAGCCGCGGGAAAAATAAGAACGGAGTGACAACTTCTGTGGTGTACTTTCTGATTGCGCTAATTGTATTTCTGATTGACCAGGGTACCAAATATCTGATTGCCACCCGGCTGGAGCTCGCAGAGCAAATTCCGGTAATCAAGGATTTCTTCATTATTACGTCACACCGCAATCGTGGAGCCGCCTTCGGAATTCTGGAGGGGCAGCAGTGGTTCTTCATTGTGATTACAGTAATCGTTGTATGCGGAATCGTCTGGTACCTGAACAAGGCCCGCAAGACCCGCAAGCTGCTGCCTACCGCGCTGGCGCTTGTCCTTGGCGGAGCGATCGGCAACTTCCTGGACCGGATTCTTAACGGTGAGGTTGTGGATTTCCTCATGTTCAATTTCGGAAGCTATACGTTCCCGATCTTCAACGTGGCCGATTCCTGTATCGTGGTCGGGGTGGGCCTGATTATTCTGGACACGCTGCTGGAAGTGAAAGGCGAACAGGAAGTCACCGAGGTGAAGGAATCACAGGAAGTCAAAGAAGGGAATGAATGATTTGAACAAAGACGTCACAGAGCTGGCGGATTCAGGCGCCCTCGAGGAAGAAAGAGACGTCACCGAATGGATCGTTGCCGAGGGCAATGCGCGGGAGCGGATTGATAAATACGTTACAGAGGCCTTGGAAGACGAGATCTCGCGCTCCCAGGTTCAGCTATGGATCGGCAGCGGCCATGTTGTGGTGAACGGCTCGCCGGTCAAAGCGAACTACAAGCTGAATGAAGGCGATAAGGTAACCGTTACGGTGCCGGAACCCGAGGTTACGGACCTGATCGCACAGGATATCCCAATTGAAGTGGCTTATGAAGACAGTGATGTGATTGTGGTGAACAAGGCGCGCGGCATGGTCGTGCATCCGGCAGTAGGGCATCCCTCCGGCACTCTGGTCAATGCGCTGATGTATCACTGCAAGGATCTGTCCGGTATTAACGGCGAGATTCGTCCAGGCATTGTCCACCGGATCGACAAGGATACCTCTGGTCTGATTATGGCGGCCAAAAATGACGCCAGTCATGCTTCGCTGTCCGCCCAGCTTAAGGAGCACAGCGTGACCCGCCGCTATATCGCAGTGGTGCACGGCAATCTGTCTCATGACAAGGGAACCGTAGATGCTCCAATCGGCCGTGATCCGCATGACCGCAAGCTGTATACCGTAACCGAGAAGAACAGCAAGCGCTCCGTGACGCATTTTACCGTGCTGGAGCGGTTCGGTGACTGCACACTGCTGGAGCTTCAGCTTGAGACAGGACGCACGCACCAGATCCGTGTTCACATGAAATTCATCGGCCATCCGCTGGTGGGTG
Organism: Paenibacillus silagei; assembly: GCF_017874735.1. Taxonomy (GTDB): domain Bacteria; phylum Bacillota; class Bacilli; order Paenibacillales; family Paenibacillaceae; genus Paenibacillus_AQ; species Paenibacillus_AQ silagei. The sequence continues at coordinate 46,177 of NZ_JAGGLV010000005.1, read as the reverse complement.
ATCCGGTCTACGGGCGCAGCAAGGGAACTACTATGAACGGACAAGCCCTTCATGCAGCGGTACTCGGTTTTGTACATCCTTCTACAGGCGAGTACAAGGAGTTCAGCGCACCGATTCCGGCGGATATGGAAGAGCTTCTATTTACGCTGCGCAGCAGATAAGTACAAATCAATAGATTATAAATCCATGGTACACAGGCCGGATTTGCGTCATATTAAGAGCATAGCTTCACAATATAGGCCCAGGAGATGAATAGAAGATTATGAGCATTGAACAATATCAGGCGACATTCATTCAGACGAATTTTGCAGACCGCATCGGCGGCGAAGGATACGGCAAGGACACCTCCATCTACAAATTTGAGAAAATCAAGCGCGCCAAAGCTTCGGCGAAGCAGGATTTTCCGAACATTGAACTGATCGACATGGGCGTCGGTGAGCCGGACGAAATGGCAGATGAAGGCATCGTGTCCAGACTTGCGCTGGAAGCGGCTAAGGAAGAGAACCGCGGTTACTCCGATAACGGTATTCCTGAATTTAAGGCGGCTGCGGCTGTGTATCTTAAAGAAGTTTTTCAGGTGGACGGAATTGACCCTGTAACGGAAATCGTGCATTCCATCGGCTCGAAGCCTGCACTGGCTATGCTGCCATCCGTATTCATTAATCCGGGCGACATCACGATCATGACCATTCCGGGCTATCCGGTGCTGGGCACCCATACCAAGTATCTGGGAGGACAAGTCTACTCTGTGGAGCTGAAGAAGGAGAACAACTTCCTGCCTGACCTGAGCTCCATTCCTGAAGAGGTAGCCCGCAAGGCGAAGCTGCTCTACCTCAATTATCCGAACAACCCTACCGGTGCAAGTGCCACACCTGAATTCTTCAGCGAAGTAGTGGCCTGGGCCAAAAAATATGATGTAGTCGTCATCCATGACGCACCTTATGCTGCACTAACGTATGACGGCGTGAAGCCGCTGAGCTTCCTGTCCGTGCCTGGTGCCAAGGATGTTGGCGTTGAGCTGCATTCCCTGTCCAAGTCCTATAACATGACCGGCTGGAGAATCGGCTTCGTGGCCGGCAACCCGCTGATCGTGAAGGCGTTCAGTGATGTGAAGGACAACAATGATTCCGGCCAGTTCATCGCCATTCAAAAAGCTGCCGCTTACGGCCTCTCTCGTCCTGAGATTACCGAAGCGATTGCCGCCAAATACTCCCGCCGCCACAACATGCTGGTGGATGCGCTGAACAGCCTGGGCTTCAAGGCCGAGAAGCCGAAGGGCTCCTTCTTCCTGTATGTAGCCGCACCTAAGGGCGTCAAGGGCGGACGCCGTTTCGAATCCGGCGAGGATTTCTCGCAGTTCCTGATCCGCGAGAAGCTCATCTCCACCGTGCCTTGGGATGATGCAGGCGCGTTCGTGCGTTTCTCCGTGACCTTCGTGGCCAAGGGTGAGGAAGAAGAGAAACGTGTCATCTCCGAAATCCAAAGACGTCTGAGCGACGTTGAATTTGAATTTTAAGTTTTGGTTGGAATGGGAGCCGCTGCAGAGCAATCTGCGGCGGTTTTTATTTAAATATAAGCGAGGATTTATATGTTGCACACGATAACTTATCCTTCTATTTCTCGCTGAAACGGTACCGTCCTTTAAAAGGACGGCAATGCCGTTTCCACTTGGTCGCCGTCTATTTACTATGGTGATCGCCTGGCCTGACCCGGCCACCCGCCCCAATTTGTTGCACAAATTGCAACCTCGCACCGCTCAAACCAAGCCCGGACACGCAAATCCTGCACTTTTTGCAACAATCCATTCGGTGAAGATAACTATTTGGCATGAATCCTGCAAAAACTGCAACAATTGGCCCAGCAGCTTAGTTAAGCGGAAGAATTCCTGCATAATGTGCAACATTAGTGCATCAGTAAAGCATCAGTGCAGCCTATCCTTTCCGGTAAGCAACCCGATGGAAAGCATTAATGTACCGAAACAGCGCTTCGCCGTCATCCGGCACATTCACCGATCTACCCAGCGGCAGTATCATGGCCTGATAAGGCTCCGGTACCATTCGATATTGATGCACATAGGAGGTCAGGACGAACCCGTTCCGCTCCCAGAAATGAATACGTTCCTTGTGCGATGCCGTAGCCCCCGATTCCGCTTCGATGATGATTCCCCGGATGCCATGTTCCTGCACAGCCCAAGCTTTGATCTGCTCCAGCATCCAAGTCCCCGTTCCCTCCCCGCGCAATGCCTTATCCACCGCCAGGTAATCGATAATCAGGATCTTGTCCGCAGCTTGTCCCACAACGCCAGTAACAGCCATCGCGACAACCACCCCCTGATGCACCCCCGCATGTAAGTAACCAATCCCCCGGTTCAGCATACTGCGCAGTATCGCGTCCGTCTTAGCCCCGCTGGGAAAAGCCTCATGATAAACCTGCTCCATCCGCCCCCACCACGCTTCATCCCATTCTTCTATAGTAATAAACTCCATGTTCATGATTGTATTCGCCTCCAGCTTCATTCCAGTTTTATCATAACAGAGCAGGGGCTGGAACGAAATCAGGGTAGAATGTATGTGTAAAAAAATGGTATAATATAAGAACTAATAATCAGACTCTTGGGCTATTGGATTTTGTATGACATTATATTTCCATTAGGAGAGAGAAGATGAATACAATACCTGCACATGCTGAAACCCGTAAGAAAGCTGATATTGCTGAAGGCAGTAACGGTTATATTGATGAACAATTGCTGCCTCAGCAGGTGATCGAAGGCGGGGGGCCTTTTCGGCGAGTTGATCTATCCAGCCTTCCCGGACCCGTGAAATATATAGGATACATGATTGTCTACGGTATCCCCGTGTTGTTACTAAGTTTGATTGTGGCGGTCACTTTTTTTAAATGAGCCGGCATATTCCCGCTGATGCGGTGGCTTGTGCCATTAGTGCAATTCCTGCATTCTGCAGTTGTGTAGTCCGCACTATCAGCGCAGCGCCATAGTGCCCCCACTGCCTGCCCCTCCCCCAAGGGGGATGGCAAGTCCTTGTCCCTTGCACCGTTTAGGTGGAAGCGGCGGAGGGGATTTTGGAACTGCAGGAGCGGAGCGTCCGCCTTTATGTTTGGATTTCTACCGCTGCTGCGGTAATAATCAGGAAATCCAAACATAACAGCGGCCGAAAGTCCAAAATCACCGCAGCCGCGCCCTTCACCTAAATGTAGCCTGCTCCCGCCGCTCCCCCTCACCACGCCCACGAATATAATTTGACATCCCCCCATCCATCTGTCATAATTCCCTATAGTTGAATAGCGCCTTTAATTCAGTCCCGTGAGGCTGGCAAGGTAACGTGAATCGAGGTTCGCGTCATGAAAGAAGGAATCCGTAGGAGTACGGAGGGTCTTTTTATGCGCGCGGACACGCCATCTTTTTGAATCTGCGGATTTCACTCCTTGCCTGCTTTGGGCAAGGAGTTTTTTAGTTATCCGGGGAACTTGAACAGGCGATCAAGCAGGGGGATGGCAAAGAGGATGGTTACTGAAAAAAATGTCATTATGGACGAAACGGCGATTCGCCGGGCACTGTCACGCATTGCACATGAGATTTTGGAGAAAAACAAGGGTATCGAGAATTGCCTGCTGGTCGGCATCCGGACCCGGGGGATCTACCTGGCTCAGCGGATCGCGGAGCGCATTAAGGAAATTGAGGGCGTAGACATCCCTTACGGGGAGCTGGACATTACCCATTACCGCGATGACCGCGAAGGCGGCGGGAACAACCGGGAAGCGATGGACAAGACGGTTGTCAACAGCAACCTGATCCTGCCTCCGGGCACCAGCGGCACCCGGGACAAGAAAGTGATCCTGTTCGACGATGTATTGTACACCGGAAGAACGATCCGCGCGGCAATGGATGCGCTGATGGATTGCGGACGGCCCCGGATGATCCAGCTGGCTGTACTGGCTGACCGAGGCCACCGGGAGCTGCCGATCCGCCCCGACTATATCGGCAAGAACGTACCTACCTCCAGGCATGAGCAGATTGAAGTGTCCCTGAGCGAATACGACGGCAAGGACGAGGTGTACATTATTTCAAACCGGGAGGAACGATAACAATGATGACGGCAACTAAGGTGAAGGAACGCAGTCTGCTGGGGATGAAGGAGCTGGCGGAGTCGGAGATTACCCAGCTGTTAGACAGAACAGCCTACTGGGATCATCAGAGCGAGAAGCTCACGCCGGTGCTGAGAGCCCATTTTGTTGCCAATATGTTCTTCGAGAATAGTACGAGAACCCGCTTTTCCTTCGAGATGGCTGAGAAACGCCTGGGTGTGCAAGTACTGAACTTCACGGCTGCGGCTTCCAGTGTCGAGAAGGGCGAGTCCATCTACGACACAGTGCGCACACTAGAGTCGATGGGCATCGATGCCGGAGTGGTCCGGCTGAAGCCAGCCGGGGTACTGCAGCAGCTTGCCGAGAAGGTAGGCGTTCCGCTGATCAATGCCGGGGACGGCAACAACGAGCATCCGACGCAGGCGCTGCTGGACCTGTACACGATGCGCAAGCATTTTGGCGGATTGAAGGGCCTGAAGGTCTCGATTATCGGGGATATTATGCACAGCCGGGTAGCGCGGTCCAACCTCTGGGCACTCACCAAAATGGGGGCAAGCGTGCAGTTCTGCGCACCGGCAAATATGCAGGCTCCTGAGCTTGCGGCCTACGCTCCATATGTGTCTATGGAAGAAGCGCTGAAAGCGGATGTGGTCATGATGCTGAGGGTGCAGCTGGAGCGGCATGCTTCTGGCATTATTTTATCGGCCGAGCAGTACCGGGAGCACTTTGGGCTGACCGAGGAACGGGCATCGAGGCTGGACCCGGCAACGATCATCATGCACCCGGCGCCGGTTAACCGCAATGTGGAGATCGACGATGCGGTGGTGGAGAGCAGCCAGTCCCGGATTTTCCCGCAGATGGCGAACGGAGTCCCGGTACGGATGGCTGTCATGGAGCGGGCGCTGCAGTAGCAGAAAAAAACCTCACATAAGCGTATTAATAAATATACACAAAGATGAATTTTTATTATATAATAACTACAGAGCTTACGGCTGCGGCCGGAAGGCACAAAGGAGAATCCTAACCGTGATCATCAAAAATGCCAGTGTACTGAACGAAGAAGGCGTGCTGGAGCGCAAGCATATTGTTGTGCAGGACGGAGTTATCTCGAAGATTCAGGATGCCGCTGAGGCGGTAGAAGAAGCCGGAGAGATCGTTGAAGCGGAAGGCAAGCTGCTGATTCCGGGACTGATTGATATGCACGTACATCTGCGCGAACCGGGGTTCGAGCATAAGGAAACGATTGAGACCGGTGCACGTTCGGCAGCCAAAGGCGGATTCACAACGATTGCCTGCATGCCGAATACACGCCCGGTAACTGACAGTGCAGAGATCGTACAGCTCGTGAAGGACAAGGCACGTGAAGCGGGGCTTGTGAAGGTGCTGCCTTATGCGGCCATTACCAAGAATGAGCTGGGACGCGAGCTGACGGATTTTGCGGCACTGAAGGAAGCGGGAGCGATCGGCTTCACCGATGACGGCGTAGGCGTACAGAGCGCGCAGATGATGAAGGATGCGATGAAGCTGGCGAAGGAACTGGATATGCCGGTGATTGCCCACTGTGAGGATAACTCCCTGGTGGAAGGAGCGCCGGTAGCCGAAGGCACTTTTGCCGACAAGCATGGCCTGAAGGGAATTCCGAACGAGTCGGAAGCCATTCATGTAGGCCGTGACATTCTGCTGTCTGAAGCAACCGGTGTTCACTATCATGTGTGCCATGTCAGCACCGAGCAATCGGTCCGGCTGATCCGCCAGGCGAAGCAAATCGGCATTAAGGTGACCGCCGAGGTGTGCCCGCATCATCTGCTGCTCTCGGAGGAGGATATTCCGGGCATGGACGCCAATTGGAAAATGAATCCGCCGCTGCGCTCGCGCCGTGACGTTGAGGCCTGCATTGAAGGGCTGCTGGACGGCACGCTGGATATCATCGTGACCGACCATGCCCCGCACAGCGAGGAAGAGAAAGCCAAAGGCATGCAGCTTGCACCGTTTGGCATCGTCGGCTTTGAGACGGCCTTCCCGCTGCTGTATACCGCTTTTGTGGCCCCAGGCAAATGGGATCTGTCCCTGCTGGTGCAGCGGATGACCGCTGATCCGGCCCGGGTGTTCAGACTGAATACAGGCAGCCTTACCGTTGGGGCGCCTGCCGATCTGACCCTGATTGACTTGAATGAAGAGAAGGAAGTAGACCCGGCCACGTTTGCGAGCAAGGGTCACAATACACCTTTTACCGGATGGAAGCTTAAGGGCTGGCCGGTGAAGACCTGGGTAGACGGCAGAGCCGTATGGAGTGAGGCTTAACAGAAGTAAGCAGTAGCCCATGCAGCCCGGCTGCATGGCTGTGACATAAGAATCAGACTACAGAAACAAGAAGGAGTGGAAGGCATGCAGGCGAGATTGCTGCTTCAGGACGGAACACTGTTTACAGGCACCGCATTTGGCGCGGAAGGCGAGAAGACGGGCGAGGTTGTTTTTAACACAGGAATTACAGGCTATCAGGAGGTACTATCGGACCCTTCGTACTGTGGGCAGATCGTCACCATGACGTATCCGCTGATCGGGAATTACGGTATTACCCGTGATGACTTCGAGTCCGTGCGCCCTTTTGTACACGGCTTTGTGGTGCGGCGTCACGAATCCGTACCCAGCAACTGGCGTGCTGAATACAGTGTAGACGATCTGCTGAAGGAATATGACATTCCCGGCATCAGCGAGATTGATACCCGTATGCTTACCCGCATTATCCGCCACTATGGCACCATGAAGGCAATCCTCACCACTTCGAACAAGCGTGTGGAAGAATTGATGGAGATGATGGGTGACACGACCATTGAAGAGCTGCGCAATCAGGTTGCACGTACCTCAACTACAGCAGCCTACAGCAGCCCGGGCACCAAAGAACGCATCGTGCTGGTCGATTACGGCGCGAAGACCGGTATTCTGCGCGAGCTGAACAACCGCGGCTGTGATGTAGTGGTTGTCCCTCATGATGTCACCGCAGACGAGATTCGCCGCCTGAACCCGGATGGCATTCAGCTCTCGAATGGCCCTGGAGACCCGAAGGATGTGCCTTATGCGGTACAGACGATCTCCGAGCTGCTCGGCGAATACCCGATCTTCGGGATCTGCCTGGGACACCAGCTGTTCGCCCTGGCCTGCGGCGCCGATACCGAGAAGCTCAAGTTCGGCCATCGCGGCGGGAACCATCCGGTGAAAGAGCTGGAGAGCGGACGCTGCTTCATCACCTCACAGAACCATGGATACACCGTGAATGAGGAATCCATTTCCAGTACAGACCTGGAAGTTACCCATATCAATAACAATGACAAGACCGTTGAAGGACTGAAGCATACCCGCTACCCTGCTTTTTCGGTGCAGTACCATCCGGAAGCGGCGCCGGGACCGCATGACAGCAGTTATCTGTTCGACCGCTTCCTGCAGCTGATCGCAGACCACAAGGCACAGCGGCCGGCCGGATCGCGTCAGGCGCAGCTTGCAGCGAATGCCAGAATCACGGCACCTAAATCATCCGTACCCCAGCTTGAAGCCGTGAAAGGAGCTCTATAACATGCCTAAGAACAACAAACTCAAAAAAATTCTGGTTATCGGCTCCGGCCCGATCGTTATTGGTCAAGCTGCCGAATTCGACTATGCAGGCACTCAGGCCTGCCAGGCCCTTAAGGAAGAGGGCGTCGAGGTCGTACTGATTAACAGCAACCCGGCGACGATTATGACCGATACCAATATGGCTGACAAAGTATACATCGAGCCGATTACGCTGGAATTCGTTACTGGCATTATCCGTCAGGAACGCCCGGACGGACTGCTGCCGACACTCGGCGGACAGACCGGCCTGAACATGGCTGTAGAGCTGGCCCGTGCCGGAGTCCTAGAGCAAGAGAAAGTGAAGCTGCTGGGTACACAGCTTGAATCCATCGAGAAAGCGGAGGACCGCGATTTGTTCCGCGAGCTGATGCGCGAGCTGGATCAGCCGGTGCCGGAAAGTGCGATTATTACCAGTGTGGAAGAAGCTCTGGGCTTCGCCGCAGGAATCGGCTATCCGCTGATCGTCCGTCCTGCCTACACGCTGGGCGGAACAGGGGGCGGAATCTGCGACAACGAAGAAGAGCTGCGTGAGACCGTCAAGGCCGGTATCCGTTACAGCCCGATCGGCCAGTGTCTGGTCGAGAAGAGCATCGCCGGCATGAAGGAAGTCGAATATGAGGTTATGCGTGATGCGAACGACAACTGTATCGTGGTCTGCAACATGGAGAACTTTGATCCGGTGGGCGTACATACGGGCGACAGTATCGTAGTGGCCCCGAGCCAGACGCTGTCTGACCGTGAATATCAGATGCTGCGCAGCGCTTCCTTGAAGATTATCCGCGCGCTGAATATTGAAGGCGGCTGTAACGTCCAGTTCGCCCTGGACCCGCAGAGCTACCAGTATTATGTGATCGAAGTGAATCCGCGTGTCAGCCGCTCCTCGGCGCTGGCGTCGAAGGCGACCGGCTATCCGATTGCTAAGATGGCAGCGAAGATCGCACTCGGCTACACGCTGGACGAAATCGTCAATCCGGTGACCGGACAGACCTACGCCTGCTTCGAGCCTACACTGGACTATATCGTCAGCAAAATCCCGCGCTGGCCGTTCGACAAGTTCATCTCGGCGAACCGCAAGCTGGGTACGCAGATGAAAGCGACCGGTGAAGTGATGGCGATCGGCCGTACCTTTGAAGAGTCGATTCACAAGGCCATCCGCTCGCTGGAGATTGGTGTCCACCGTTTCCGCTTGCCGGGAGCGGAGCTGCTTGAAGAGAGTGTGCTGCGCTATAGACTTGCCAAGCCGGATGATGAGCGCCTGTTCCTGATCGCGGAAGCCTTCCGCCGCGGCTATGAGCTGCAGGAGATTCAGGATATTACGAATGTGGACTGGTGGTTCCTCTCCAAGATCGAAGGGCTCGTGAGCTTCGAGGACGAGATCCGTGCCGAAGAGACACTGTCTGCTGACATACTGTATCAGGCCAAGCGTAAGGGCTTCACAGACCGGGCGATTGCCGAGATCCGTGCCGAAGGCCGTCCAGGCGGGGCATTCACCAAGGAGGCGGAAGTGCGTGTGCTGCGTCTGCAGCAAGGGCTGGTTCCGGTCTTCAAAATGGTCGATACCTGCGCCGCAGAATTTGAGGCTTCAACGCCATACTATTACTCCACCTATGAGACCGAGAATGAGGTCATTCATTCCGATAAGCAGAAGGTCATTGTACTCGGCTCGGGTCCGATCCGTATCGGCCAGGGAATTGAGTTCGACTACTCTACGGTACATGCGGTATGGGCCATACAGAAGGCTGGCTACGAAGCTGTAATTATCAATAACAATCCAGAGACCGTATCGACGGATTTCAATACCTCGGACCGCCTGTACTTTGAGCCGCTGTTCTTCGAGGATGTCATGAACGTGATTGCCCAAGAGAATCCGATCGGAGTCATCGTACAGTTCGGCGGACAGACCGCGATTAACCTGGCTGCACCGCTTGCGGCTGCGGGCGTGAACATTCTGGGTACCAGCCTTGCGAGCATCGACGAAGCCGAGAACCGCAAGAAGTTCGAAGCGCTGCTGGCCCGTCTGGATATCGCACAACCTAAAGGCAAGACCGTAATCAATATTGATGAGGCTGTCGAAACCGCGCAATCACTCGGTTATCCGGTGCTGGTTCGACCATCGTATGTCCTGGGCGGACGCGCCATGGAGATTGTCTACAACGACACAGAGCTGCTAAGCTATATGGTTGAAGCGGTAAAAGTGAATCCGGAGCATCCGGTGCTGATCGACCGCTATATGCTGGGTAAGGAAGTGGAAGTGGACGCCATCTGCGACGGAGAGACGGTTGTCATTCCGGGCATCATGGAGCATGTGGAACGCGCAGGGGTTCACTCCGGCGACTCCATCGCTGTCTACCCGCCGCAATATCTGGATGAAGGTCTGAAGCAGAAGATTGCCGAGATCACCATCAAGATTGCCAAGGAGCTCAAGACCATCGGGCTGGTGAACATCCAGTTCGTCATTTATCAGAACGAGGTCTATGTCATTGAAGTGAATCCGCGCTCCTCGCGTACGGTTCCGTTCCTGAGCAAGGTGACCGGTATTCCGATGGCGAACCTGGCGACCAAGATCATTCTCGGCGGCAAGCTGAAGGAAGACGGGTACACTGAAGGCCTGTGGCCGGAGAGCGATTATGTGTCGGTCAAAGTGCCGGTGTTCTCTTTTGCCAAGCTGCGCAGAGTCGAGCCTACGCTCGGACCGGAGATGAAATCCACCGGTGAGGTCATGGGCCGCGATAAGCTGTATGCCAAGGCGCTCTACAAGGGCCTGATCGGAGCAGGCATGAAGATCCCGGCTACCGGGGCAATCATTGTAACTGTAGCCGACAAAGACAAGGCTGAAGCGGTTGAGCTGATGAAGGGCTTCCATGCCATGGGCTACAAAATCATCGCCACCGGCGGTACAGCAGCTGCGCTGGAGCAGGCCGGGCTGAACGTGATGAACGTTAACAAGCTGGATGAAGGCGAGCCGACCATCCTGGATCTGATCCGCGGCGGTCAAGCGAACTTCGTCTTCAATACACTGACCAAGGGCAAAACGCCTGAGCGTGACGGATTCCGCATCCGCCGTGAAGCGGTAGAGAACGGCGTCGTATGTATGACCTCGCTCGATACGGTAACGGCGCTGCTGAGAATGCTGCAGACGATTAACTTCTCGTCCCAGTCGATGCCTGCTTTTGTCGGACAATAAGATAGAGGGTGAGGCAGCTTTAAGAGGCTGCTACAGGAACGGTTTGCGTTAGCGCAGACCGTTCACCTATGCCCGGGACCTGGAATGTTGCCAGATAACAATGAGAGAGGGTTGACTTTGTGGAGCAGACTTCAGCAGCACAGCAGCATGAACATGAGAACATCGGACAGGTAGAGAAGCGTAATGAAATGGCCGGACGCCTGATGGTCGCCTTGGATTATCCGAATGCAGACCAGGCACGGGCGCTGATCGAACAGCTCGAAGGCATTCCCTGTTATATAAAGGTGGGAATGCAGCTGTTCTATGCAGCCGGACCTGATTTCATCCGGGAACTGAAGGAGCGCGGATATTCGGTATTCCTCGATGTTAAAATGCACGATATCCCCAACACCGTAAAGGGCGGGGCAGAGAGCTTGACTCTGCTTGGCGTTGATATGTTCAACGTACATGCCGCCGGAGGAGCTGCCATGATGGCTGCTGCCGTGGAAGGAGCGGCCCAGGCGGTCAGCCTGAAGCCGTCGCTGCACATGCCGCTGATCATTGCAGTAACCCAGCTTACCAGCACCAGCCAGGAAGTGATGAACCGCGAAATCGGCATAGCTGGAACAGTGACCGATGCAGTGGTGCGTTATGCTAAGCTTGCCGCGGAAGCAGGCCTGCATGGAGTCGTAGCCTCGCCGCAGGAATCCGTGGTGATTGCCGAAGCCTGCGGACCAGAGTTCCGCACGGTTACCCCGGGTATCCGGCCCGCCGGGGCATCCCTGGACGACCAGTCCCGGGTCATGACTCCGAGGCAGGCTATCCGCCAAGGTAGCCACTACCTGGTAGTAGGCCGGCCGATTACAGCAGCGGCAGATCCGCGAGCAGCAGCACTGACTATTATTGAGGAGATGAGCCAAGCATGAGCATATTAGAGAATCGAAGTGAACAGGTCGCCAGTCATTTGCTGGAGATCGGAGCTGTAGCCCTGCGCCCGCAGGAGCCGTTCACCTGGACCTCCGGCATCAAATCACCGATCTACTGCGACAACCGTCTGACCATGGCCTTCCCGGCGGTCCGCAATTACATTGCGGAGGCCTTCGCAGAGCTGATCAGAACCAGCTACCCGGACGCCGAGGTGATTGCCGGGACAGCAACCGCCGGTATTCCGCACGCGGCCTGGGTGGCTGATAAGCTCGGTCTGCCGATGGCTTACATCCGGGACAAGGCCAAGGGCCACGGCAAGCAGAACCAGATCGAAGGACTCATCAAGCCCGGCCAGAAGGTGGTCGTGATCGAGGACCTGATCTCCACTGGCGGCAGCTCCATCAAAGCCGCACAGGCCGTACAGGAAGCAGGCGGCCTCCCGCTGGCCGTGCTGGCCATCTTCAGCTACGAGCTGGACCGCGCGGTAGAAGCCTTCGCTGCGGCGGAGCTTCCGCTCCAGAGCCTGTCCAACTACAGCACGCTCATTGACGTAGCGCTGTCTCAAGGCAAGATTGCTGAGAGCGATGTAGCGCTGCTGCAATCCTGGCGCAAGGACCCTGCCGCCTTCGGTGTGTAGGGGCTAGGAGAAGACGCAGGAAATAAGTAGAGGGTACGTAAAGAGTACGTAGAGCGTATAGAATGCATAGAAGAAGCTTTGTCCCCTTTGTCGGGGGATGGGGCTTCTTTTTTAATGCTTTAATTAGTTTTTGGGCTCTTAGGGAAAAGAAGTGGAAAAACAGCATCTATTCAATGGCTCAGCACACTTCTGGAGACTTTAGTTGGAAAAAATACACTTGTTCAGGCCCGATATGGATAGTAACGCAGATACCTCTAGAATTAGATGACCTAAATCCACTTATTTCCTTTGAAAAGGCGATTTCCGCCCAAGCAAATGTATAAAATCCAACTATTTCCCCTCAACGGCTCATTACAATTAGCTGCATACGGGCAGAAATTGCCATCCGCTCCGCTGAGCAATCCTCTAATTTTCTTGCAAAACTGGGCATGATAAATAGCACCGGGACATATATTATTGCGATGAAGGAGAAGAGGGTATCATGAATTGGATCTATTTTGCCAAGTTGTTCAGGACCAGATTTCAAGCGGGCTGCCTTGCCAAAAGACTGGAGCAGGACGGCTGGATCTATGGGTATCATGATCCGCGTTTTGTCGAAATATACCGTTCGCGCAAGGGCCGTTATGGAGTTCGTTTTCTGCCTTAGCCAGAAAAACCAAAATCATCCTTGACTTTATCCATGGCTATATTGTATATTATCTATTGTCGCTGTTTAAATAATTATTTACTGACGCGGGGTGGAGCAGCCCGGTAGCTCGTCGGGCTCATAACCCGAAGGCCGCAGGTTCAAATCCTGCCCCCGCAATTACCTTATTACACCGGACAGCACTTGTATAATACGGATATCCTAGTCCGGGCCCTTAGCTCAGTTGGTTAGAGCGGTCGGCTCATAACCGATTGGTCACAGGTTCGAGTCCTGTAGGGCCCACTTCACTTAAACCCTTACCCTGTAAGGGTTTTTTACTGTATGTAGGCTCGTAGGAGCGAATATGCTTGAGTGGGAAAGGCCGTATTTTTTAGCTTGCTAACGGATTTGCTAACGAAGATTTTTATTCTACAGTTTCAAGCTGCTTTTCTGCGAATTTATTGAGTTCATTTCAATTCTGTCAACGGCCTCTTCTTGCATGATTGGCAACAGAAGTGAGTACCTCTCATTAAACATCGCTGGAGTCATTCCCAGACGTTCGGCGGCAACCTTAGGATTTATTCCAATCGCTAGTAGAAATGAAGCATGGGTGTGACGCTGATCATGGAACCGTATCTTCTTGCCCCTGTTTTACGAATAAGAACATCCATCCCTTCTGTGATTCGCTTCGGCTTAATATAACCTCCTCCAGGATAACAGCATACCAGGTCATTGTCCTCGTAGGCTTCTCCATGCTCCTTCTTGTACGCTTCGACTTGTGCATGGCGTTCAAGAAGATCTTCAATAATATTCTGAAAGAGTTTTACCCGCCGGATCGAATCATTTGTCTTGGGACGCTGGATCACTAATCCATCCCGTGTCCAATTCGCTGTCTGAATAACCTTCAGCTCTTTCTTCTCAAAATCGATATCTTTCCACCGCAGCCCCAGAATTTCACCGCGCCGCATTCCAGTGTAAATTGCTAATGAAAAAGCAATGTAGTGAACATGATGCTTTGAGGATTGCAAAAACTGAGTAAATTCTTCAATGGTCCAGAACTGCATTTCTTTTTGTTCATTTCCATTACTTTGCTCCGCATGGACACCTTACTCATGATGTCTTCTGCCAGTAACCCCGATTCTGTATATGCAAGCCTGAGCGCGCGTTTCAGCACTCCGTGAATGTTCTTCACATAATCCTTTGAATATTTCTTTCTGAGTTCAGCATAAAATCCTTTGATGTTACGTGGAGTTAATGCCTGCAAGTTTCCAGACTAATCTCCGTTTCGTTAATATGCATTAAAGTGGAGGGGGCTGATGATGATCATTAAGCTAACGGGAGGATAGCGAACATTTAAAATCAAAAGCGATACAAACAGTCGCGGACCTTCAGAGATGGAAGATTCGTTTTTTCTATACGCAGATTCCACTTTATGGTATATTTATATGCGTTTATCATATCGAATTCATATGACGAAGTGGGTGTAAACAAAATGGATTTTCGGAAGTTTTTGCTTATATATGGGGTGATTATCCTGTCTTTAATCTTTTCTGGCTGTACTTATACGAAAAATGAGAAGGGTGCTGAAGGTGGGAAGGGTAAGCTAGTTGCAGCAAGTGAAACAACTGGTGTTCCTTCCACTGTGGCAACACGGGATTATATTCTGAAGGACAGCTCGAACTCGGTGCTGTCCCCGGAAAAGATCGGCAGCCTGGACAACCATATACTGGAGCTTGCGCGCAACGAGATATTTGCAAGGCATGGGTATGTATTCAAGCGGAAGGATTTGCAGGACTACTTTGCCGCCAAGCCTTGGTATCATGCAGACTCTACTTACAAGGAGCATCTTAACCCGACGGAGAAACAGAACGTTGCGTTACTTCATGAATACGAAGCCAAATATGCTGCCTATAAGCTCGAACCTGCCCACATAGATGACGTCCATTTACGGGGTTACACAGGCGATTCGGGCTTTAAACAGAAGAAGATGAAAGTGGATCTGAACGGAGATGGTAGTGAAGAAGAAATCCAGTTAATCCCTCCTGAAACGGAATTAGGGGCTTTCAAGCTGAAGGTGAAGGACATCACGATGGAGGTGGGCAGTGAGCTGCTTCCTTATCTTGATATTGTCGATTTGGATATTGACGATCAATATTTTGAGATTGCACTTCAAATGGATTCGCAAATGGATTTTCTACGATCAACATCTTTCTATGCCTATGACGGTGAAACCCTAAAGCAGATAGGTGAACTTCCCGGTTTCTCGGCACACAGCTCGATGTTTGACGGCCATGGACGAGTGGTCAGCGCAAAAGAAAGCAAGGATTTTCAAACCTGGTTCCGTGAATTGGTATTCCATCTGGATAACGAACATGCTCTTCATGAAGAGCACCAGGACTTTTATCCGATGGAACCACCGACGCCTTTAACGATCAAAAAGGAAATTACCGTGAAGTTTCATAAAGATGATACGGGCGAAACCTTTTCGCTGAAACCCGATGACAACGTAAAATTTCTGGGTGATGACAAACTCGGCCATATCAAGTTTCAAACTAGCACGGGGAAGGAAGTCTGGTACACAATGAGCGATAAGGATGTGGACTATAGTGATTTTTTTGACGGGTTGATTTTATATGATTAGACGGAGAATGGCGTTCTGGACCCGTTGTAAAAGTCGGTTTGGACAATTATTTAATCTCACACGTGATCGGATTGACGAGTAATCAACTGTTTAACGGGAAACGATAGTTTAAAAAACAGCGGTAGTATAGGACGGTGGAGTCACCGGTACCGCAGCCATTACTGCAGCAAACTGGAGCGGAGTCTTCAACCGGATCGACGGCTTGGTGTTTGATGTCGTCTATCTGCAGTCCTCCGAGGCGGCGGTACAAGCAGCGGCCAAGCAGTGGCTGCTGGATCGCCGGACCAAGGCGCGCAAGCTGGCGCAACTAGTTATTGCTGGTGCGGCTTCTGCAGACGACGACATCGAGATCCATAATACCCGCAGCCGTGATGCAAATGCCCGCTTTATTATTAATTGCTCTCTGGCCGGTGAACATACCAACGGTAAGACCTATGACTCTCTTCGGTGGGCTGCGTGGGTGGCTGGGTTGGTCTCGGGCACGCCTGCGAATCGGTCCTTTACAGGTGTTAAGGTGCCAATGACACAGGCTAAGGTGGACTGGAGCCATTCGGAGGTATTGAAGGGTTTGTCCGAAGGAACCCTGATGGCCACTCGAGACGGCTACGACTATATTATCGAGTCTGCAGTGAACACCCTGACCACGCTGGGAGCTGGGGAGCGGGAGGACTTCGGGAAGATCCGCGTGTCGATGACAATCGACCAGATCTTGAACGACATCTACGCTGCTGGTAAAGCCAATAAGGCCAAGCTGGACAATGACAAGGACGGCCGAGGGCTGTTCATCGCTGCGGTCGTCAGCTATCTGAAGGTGCGGGCGCAGCAGAAGGCCATCGGTGATGAATTCACCTTTACCGAGCACCCGACAAAGGTGAGCGACCCAGATTACGCATACTTTTCCCTGTCGGCAAAGCCTCTCGATGCGATTGAAATCTTTAATATTGATTGGGAGGTGGCGTAATCCATGGAACGCGAGCTGATTGGCCGTAATTTAGCTGTGCAGGATGATAACGGGGATTCAATTCAGACCATCAAAGAAGTAGAAGTTATCCTGAAGCCGGAGACGCTGGACATTATCCGTGCGCGGAAGATGTCCAAGACGAAGCAAATTGTTGGGTATGAAATTACGGTGAAACTGGTGATGTCGAAGTTGGAGTCTGCCCTTCGTTACCGCCTTCTGGCTGACTTCAAGGCGAGTAAGACGATGTTCCTGGACGGGATCACCGGCTCTCTCGAGGACATGCAAACTGGCAATGTAGAACGAGTGATGATCAGCGGCGTGCATATTCATGATGAGATGGATCTCCTGGTGGCTAAGATCGACGACAATAACGGAATTGATATCACACTTTCCGGGACTGCGAATGATTTTGATTTCATTGAGCAGTTCCCAGCTTATATGGCATAAAGATGGTTGCTTCAGTGATTTAATCGGTTTATGATTTGATCAAGGAAAAATAAGGGGTGAATCAATGAAATTACTGGACGGACTCTAGCTTCCCTGAAGGAGGTTAGAGTTGATTTGAGTAGAAGTATTAAGAAAACACCCGTATGTAAAGAGCAGGCAAGTCGTTGGATCAAACGGCAGGCAAGCAAGGCTGTAAGAAGATATCCTCATGACATTTCATTTGGAAAATCCTATAGAAAGATTTTTTCTTCTTGGGATATCAGTGATTGGTGGTTCTACACACCGTACAAAAAGGCAGTTAATGAGTGGGAAACTACTCACAAGACTTGGCGTAAACAGGTGAGTTTTCAAGAAATGACTTTCCAATGGGCTAAGAGCTTTAAACGAAAATAGTAAAAGAGTCGTTGGCAGGGAAGCGCCAGCGACTTTTTTGCATTCTAATACAAAAATATGGAGGTCTTTTGCATGACCGATAAATTAGAAAAATATCTATCCAAGGGTAAAGCAGGCCGGAACGATGATACCATCATGGTACCAGCAGACGGAGAGGATTGGTCAGTACGCCGCCTGACTACCATTGAGGTACGCCGGGCCTATGAGCTGGCTTATGAAGAGAACGGAGATCCGAAAGAATCCTATAACGAGATTGATGTGATGATTGTCAAGGCAACGGAACACGAATTTGATTGGAATAACAAGGATTTGCTGCTGGCTTTCAATTGTATCAATAAGTATGAGCTGCCGCCGCGCATCCTGGACAACCCTGCTGATTATGCGGAGCTGAGCAAAGCAGTGACCAAGTTCCAGGAGACAAAGGATGCATTATTGAAAGAAGCAAAAAACTCATCAAGCAAGACGGAGAAGCAAGCTGGATAGCATCCTTTTGGATAAACCAGAAGCGGCTGCCAGCTGAGGTCCTTCCGTATGAGGTAGATAAACAGCGGCAGTATTATTTCTGTCTTGCGGCCGGCATGGTCGCCGAAGAAGAAGCCAAGAGAGTTCTAAGAAAATGATATAGATCTTTATTTGCTTAAATAAAATTTTGAAACAACAGAACCTTGGTCTAGATCCACAGTTAACCAATCAATTGTATCTGTCCCCCCAGATCCTGGATTATAAATCTGAAAAACAAAATTTTCATTTTCCATCTGAGAAAACTCAACATATGTAAGTTTATCGACGTAGCCGTGTTGAACTAAATTATCGGCTGCAAATGATTTAGCAAGTTCCAAAGCCTGTTGCTGTTCTAGGGAAAGCTCGTTTAGATCATCTGTTACCAGGGGAGTGTAGTCATCAAGACAGGTGTCTCCAAGTATCTCGCAACTAATCTCTTGAGTAACTAGATTCACATGGTACCACTCCATGACTTCAGTTGTAACTTTACTAGATTGTTTAACTATGTAATTCCCTTCATCATCAGTTCCAACTATATTTATAGACGAAATCCTTAATTGCTCTTGATTTAACTTGGAACTCACTAATTTTATTGCTGCGTCTTCACTCGAAATAGACTGGTTTTCTGAGGTGATATTAGAGTTGTTAGGATTTGCCTCAGAGCTAATCTGATTATTAATTTCTGATTCATCGCTAGTTCCAGGGGCTTCGCTTGATTCTGCCTTTATTTTAACGGTTGTCTTTACTTCTTTTGTTTCATTTTTGTTTGTATTTATTGAGTTATTTGTAGAAAATTTACTTTTTTCATTATGAGAACAACCAATAAGAACCAAGAAAAATAATATTATCATTACTTTTTTCATAATGCTTCCCTTCAGTATTAAATTTATTAATAAGTTTTGCGTTATCTCTGATGAAATCCCTTAACGAACTTCACAATATGCTCATCCCAGTTATTCGTGAATTTGTTTAAATATCCTGCTTTGTAGATTTATATTTCGAATGCTTAAAAGACCTATATCTATAAATGCAAGGTGGTGAAAAACCATTGCAGCGACAACAAAAGTGACGGTCCCGTTTGAAGCGAGGGACTTTATTTCCGGTGCAGTCCGGAGTATGCGGACTGCACTCCGTGGAGCAACTGATGATTTACTCGACTTCCGCCGGGCTGCAGGACAGACGGGGGATAACTTGGTATCTGATCTTCGTCGTTCCCGGAGTGCGGCAAATGATTTAGGCGGCCGAATTGGTAATGCATCGGACGAGGCGCGCCGGCTGGGTCGTGCGAACGTCGATGATATCTTTCGACGCGCTCGATCCGGAGCAGAAGATTTACGCCGCTCAGCATCTCGCGCGGACGCTGAGTCCGCGGTATGAGCGATTCACGGGTGCACATAAAAGCACAAGATGGAGTCAGTCCGGTCATAGATGGGATTTCAAGCAAGCTAACTAATTTTATTACTTGTTACTTCCATTCTTTTGTTCTTTAGCTTTCTCGCTGAAATGTAAGCTAATAATAGCAATTACCAATAAAGCAACACCTACTATATTAGAGAATACAGGCTCATTGTTTGAAAATGATCTTATTAACAACCGAATATTTATAGCAAGCGCCCCGAACCAACATATGTAAACAAACGATTTAGTAGTATTTTTCATTATTTTACCTTTCCAATACATTATTTTATAGTTATCCACGGAACCGTTGAAAATATTATTGTATCGGCAATCGTCTGGCCTTCCCCATGCGCTCATTGCTATTCCTTAACAGGGCTGAAAATTTTAAATGAAAATAAAAACAGGAGTGGTTGGCAGGGAAGCGCCAGCAGCTCCTGTTTTATTGTTAACGTACACCCCTAACCAAACATAGAAGGCAAAAAGAACAAGAAAAAGATTATAAGTACAATAACGCTGCTTATTCTGCTCATCATGAGATAAGCCTCACTTGGTTCGGAATCGCCCTTTACCATCCAACCATAACGCATATACCAGCCCATGGCCGGGAAGAAGATATTCAGGATTGCAATCAGTACAAATAGAATAGCAAAGACAACCATTTTTACCAACTCCTTTATCAGTTTTACGTGAATTGTGCATCTGAAGTTGCACATCTTTTATAACGTCAGCTTAATTGATGTAGCATGAGTTTGAAGGAGTATAACCAAAAAACAGACCCGAATTAGAAATTCGGATCTGACAGGGAAGTATCAGTTGTCCAATCCTAAAATACGAAAAATAATAAAATTTGGTGTGGGACATTGTGATGTATTCAAGGGCGTAACTACTATGGCTAACGCCCGTTTTTTTGGAATTAGGTTGCTGACTAGTAAAAACTAGTTGTTCGTCCATTTCTAAATCGGATGTAATGCGTACACTACACTATCTTATTAGGGAGGTGTCCGTATTGAGTTGTCCAGACGATAAAAAATGTCATCCTAAAAAAATCGTCACCCTTGTTCCTTCAAAAAGAAAAAGAAAAGAACATCGGAAAGTTGTTAAAAAAGTGATTAAAAAGGTGGTTAAAGTAACCTGTCCACCGCCTGAAGTCAATGTCACTACACCTACCGTCATTGGTCCCACAGGGCCCCAAGGAGCACAGGGCTCCCCAGGCATACCGGGAATCCCGGGGGCAAGAGGCCCCCAGGGAACAGCAGGTCCTCAGGGACCTGCCGGTGGCCCTCCAGGGCCCCAAGGCCCCCAAGGTGTGCCCGGGCCATCCGGAGCGATAGGCCCCCAGGGAGCAGCGGGGCCCGTTGGCCCGCAAGGGGCGCAGGGAATTCCGGGAGCACAGGGCCTCATAGGTCCCCAGGGCCCGCAGGGTGAACCTGGTCCGGCGGGAGCGATTGGGCCACAAGGCATTGCCGGAGCTACTGGGCCGGCCGGAGCGGCAGGGGCTGCAGGGCCGGCTGGAGCCACAGGAGCCACTGGGCCAGCCGGAGCCGCAGGAGCTGCAGGAGCCACAGGAGCGACCGGGGCCACAGGAGCAACCGGGGCAACAGGAACGGCGGGAGGAGTATTAGGATTTGCTGATTTCTTTGCTCTGATGCCTCCTGATAATGCAGCAACGGTAGCGCCGGGCACAGATGTTAGCTTTCCACAAGATGGCCCTACCAGCGGAACAACGATTGCCCGGACCGGGCCGAGTTCTTTTAATTTAGCGGCCATTGGGACGTATCAGGTGCTGTTTCAGGTTAGCGTGACCGAAGCCGGACAACTAATCTTGACTTTAAATGGTGCAGATCTCGCTTATACCGTAGTGGGGCGGGCAACAGGTACCTCACAAATCGTAGAAATGGCTATTGTGCAAACAACGGTCATTAACAGTATTCTAACCGTTCGTAATCCTGCCGGAAACTCCACTGCACTTACGATTACTCCTCTTGCAGGAGGAACAAGACCCGTTTCAGCACATCTTGTTATTACACAATTAGCGTAGCGGCTATTTTAAACGAATAGAGCATAATAAAATTTTGCCACCAGTAGCTTGGTGGCTTTTTTGTGATCACAATAAACCACGTGACATTGTTGTCACACCAACTCCCATATTGTTAGCTCATTCGATGGGGAATTCTATCTTAGCCTCTTATACTGGAAATATATTGATTCACTTCCGAGAGGGGCTATTCACCAATGACTGAAGCTATCAAAGCAATTATATTAGGGATTATTGAGGGGTTGACTGAATTCTTGCCGGTCTCGTCTACCGGGCACCTTATCCTGGCAGGGGATTTGCTGGAGTTCGAGGGGGAGGCTGCGGTTACCTTCAAAATCGTGATCCAGCTAGGTGCGGTAATGGCCGTGCTGCTGCTATATTGGAAGAAGTATATGAACATCGGGATGAATATGCTGAAGCTGGACTTCTCCAAGGGCAAGGGGCTGAACGCCATCCACATGCTCCTGGCTATGGTTCCGGCACTAGTGGTGTATCTGCTCTTCAAAGACACGATCAAGAGCCAGTTATTCGGCCCCAAGCCGGTTCTTATTGGTCTGATTGCCGGTGGCCTATTGATGATCCTCGCTACACGCAGCAGGAGATCCGTAACGTCAGAGACGGTTGACGGTCTTAATTATACACAAGCCTTCGGCATCGGGCTGTTCCAGTGTCTGGCACTGTGGCCCGGGTTCTCCAGATCCGGTTCGACGATCTCAGGCGGTCTGCTGCTGGGAACCAGCCAGAAAGCCGCTGCGGACTTCACCTTCCTGATCTCCGTGCCGGTGATGTTCGGAGCAAGCCTCCTGGACCTGTATGACAGCAGGGATCTACTCAATTCAGATACGCTGACCCTGATGCTGATCGGATTCGTGACGTCCTTCCTCGTAGCCATGATTGCAGTAGTCACGTTCATCAAGCTGATCAAGCGGCTCCGCCTGGAGTGGTTCGCGCTGTACCGGTTCGTGTTAGCGGGGCTGTTCTATGTAATTGTTATACTGTAAAATCCTGCTCTCAGCCGTATTCCTTAGGCTCCTGCAGCAGGATGGAGAAGGTCTGGGTAACGTGGTCCACTTCAATCGTCTCGATACCCACAAAATCCGGAATTTCAGGATGAACGGCATCCACGCTATATTCAGGGTGAGTCAGCAATAATTGAATGACTTTCAAGGCTTCCACGTTAATCTTGATCCCCTTTACAGTAGAATCTAACCCTGTTATAGAGGGGAATCTCCGCCCTCCGGGTCTATAGCGTATTATCCCCGCAGCGCTTAGCGAATATGTCTGTGGATGATATTTCTGTCTTCGTTACGTTCCATAACAGCCATTAATTGCCCCTGGAAAATCCGTCTCTGGATCTGGTCGATCCGCTGCAGCGCGAGGGGAACGGGAACCTGGAACGCTACAGCCAGCTCGGCAACGGCATCCTCACGAAGCTCGGGCAGCGTATTCGCGGAGATCATACTATAGGGCATGGAGGCATACAGAATGAACCGGTCGGATTCATCTCTCTGCGCCTGCGTGAACACTCCGGGCATAAGCGTAGACTTGCCGGCATGCCGCAGCAAATGACAGAGCTCGTGGAGGAATTCCAGCCGCTGCAGCTCGGGAGGGAGGCGGTTGTCGATGAACATACTGTACATTCCGGCCGCAGCCTCAATCGCCTTGCTTCTGACATCCAGATAGTGTACCCAGATATTGAGCTGCTTCGCTATGTAATCAATGGAGATATCGGCCGGCTTGCGGACGCCAATGCGCTGGTATAGATCCTCTGTCCATTTCTCCAAAGCGGTCATCTGATAATAGCCTTGCATAATCAATCACCCCATATATAAGATCGTATGTTCGTGTTATTGGCCAAAAGAAAAGCCCTTAAGGGCTAAGCAGCAGTTCAGCGCGTACTCTTCAACGGCTGAAATATGGAACGGGTGTTCCTATGTATGTAAGCATAAAGGAATTACGCCCGAATATCAAGTGTTTTTCCCAAGGTGGGGTGCGTGGCCTGACTCAGCATCTGAACCATATCTTGGGCGCTGCTCTGTGCCTGCTCCTTGGCAAGGCTCATCACCTGCAGCCCTGCGGCCTGCTGTAAGGATGACTGGCTCATCACTACGGATAATGCAGCAATATCCATCCGGCATTCCTCCCTTCATTTGTTGTTAAGTTATTGCTTCATACTCTATATCGACTACTGGACGCCTGTCCGTTAGGTGAAAGGCATTTCTTTGCCAATTGGCCCATGCAACGGGGCGGAATTCCACATATTCTGTGCTGTATTCAATATTCAAGAGGAGGAATTAATTATGGGAGCAGAGTATGGTTGCGGTTGTGGAAATAACGTAGGTGGAGTGAATCAGGGACCTCCAATCGTTCCGGTAGTAAGCCCTTGGACTTCGACAGGTGCCATTCTGGTTCTGTTCATTCTGCTGGTTATCATCACTAAAGCCTGTTTGTTCTAGAACCGCCTATAGCCAGTGTAGCCCTGTCCGGCCTGTGCCGGATAGGGCTATTTCTTTTTCTTCTTATGAGCACGGACCGTTGGCCCGATCTGGCGTTTGATTCTGCCTGTAGCTGCATCGGTTTCAATAATATAGAGCTCCTTGACTGTTCCTGCAAGCGCGAACCATTCCTGTAAGGCTTCAGCTTCGGACATAGGGCCGTACAGCCGTTTGCCCCGATAACAGATATAGAACACTTCCGGCTCTCCATCTAAGTTATATTATCCCATTTCATTCTACGCTTTATCGCAGTGAAATTGAACAACATCCCCCACAGGCCGGCTTATTTGAAAATAAACTCCACACGCGTACCGTCTGCGAACGCCTCCAGCTGATTGCCGACCCAGCTTCCCGCTCCGCGGTTATCACTGGGTGTTATGTACTCAATATGTGCCCCGGCTCCGCCTTCATCACACATGGCCATCGGCCATTCATCCCGGTCATAGCCTTTCTTCGTGGGGACTCCCTTCAGAGACGCCTTGCGGTTCTCCTCCGCCTCCTTGCGGTTGATCGTGCAGATGGCCGACTCTCCCTTGCGGATGGCCTTCTGGATGTGCCTCGCGGTCTCCGGGTAGCGGTCTGCCGGGAACTTCAGCTTCACGACCTCCGAAGGATTCGCAGAAGGGGTCTGCGGCAGCCATTGCCCGTTCTCCTCCAGCAGGTAGGCGGCAAGACTGAGCAGGGCGATAATGATGAGACTGATGATGGACTTTTTGGCTTTCATATCTGCTCCTTTGGATGTGGGTATGGGTATAATGCCTGTGCCCTGAATAGTATAGCGTAAGAATAACGGATTGTGACAGCCCTAATTCTGTGTATTTGCCGTGCTGAAGTTCCACAATTCGTCATAATATGTACAAACACAAGGAAAAGGATGGTGGAAAATGTGGAACAGCGCAACCTCAGGGACCTGCTGGATTCAGCCTCACGGCTGATAGGTGATGTGCAGTGGCAAGCGGCTTTTCGCAAAATACAGATGTCTCCCGCTGACGCGGAGCTGGGGGCGCCTGCACGGAAGCTGCTGGAGACGCTGTACTGGCTGCAGGGCCAGGGAATGATCAGCGGTCAGCATGATTACCTGGAGAGCCCGGATGATATCAACAACAAGCTTAAGAATACGGCTGGCGGCTATGCCGGACTGCACGGCTATGAGATGGGGCCGATCAGCAACCAGACGGAGAAGCTCATCAGCAGCCAGCGGCAGGGCGTAACCGACAGTGCGATCCGCTGGCACAAGGCCGGGGGGATCGTAGCGATGACCTATCATGCCAACCTGCCGGGCAGCGCTCCAGCCTGGACGAATGTCTCCATGAGCCTCAGCGAAGCTAATTTCAGCAAGTACATCACACCGGGAACGCCAGAGTATACGGCAATGATTGCTGAGCTGGATAAGGTAGCTGTTTTCCTGAAAAAGCTCAATGACGCCGGTGTTCCCGTACTCTGGAGACCCTACCACGAGATGAACGGCGGCTGGTTCTGGTGGGGGCAAAAGTCCTCCTTCGTCACCCTCTGGGAGATCATGTTCCAGCGGTACACCGTCTATCATCAGCTGCACAATCTGCTGTGGGTGTGGAGTCCGAATGCCAAGAACAAGAATAGTGAGGAGCCGGCGAAGTATTATCCGGGCAGCGGCAGAGTGGATGTGCTGGCAGCGGATATTTTCGAGGGGGATTACAAGGTAAGCCATCATGATACGCTCTGGGACCTGGGGCGCGGCAAGCTGATTGCCATCGGCGAGAACGGGGAGCTTCCTCCGCCAGCTGTGCTGGCAGGCACGCAGAACAAATGGAGCTACCAGATGACCTGGGGCAAGATGCTGTACGAGCGCAATAAGGATGCAGTAATTCAGGCTTTTATGAAGAATAGTGCCGTGTTCTCCAGAGATGATTATTCGGCCAAGGCTGCGGCGTATGCTTCTTCAGGAGGGGTACTCCCCAAGCCGGGCCTCTATGGTCAGTATTATAACAATATTACGCTTAGCGGCACGCCTGCCCTCACCCGGACAGATGCCAATATTAACTTCGCCTGGAGGCAGGCGGCGCCTGATCCGGCCGTTCACGCAGATCTGTTCTCCGTACGCTGGAGCGGCCAAATAAGCGCTGCCTACAGTGAGACCTACACGATCTATTCGTATTCAGATGACGGAATCCGGGTATGGATTGACGGGAAGCTGGTTATTGACAGCTGGATTAAGCAGAGTGGGCAGGAGCGGCAAGGCACAGTGAGTCTGATTGCAGGGAAGCTGCATGAGCTGAAGGTGGAGTACTATGAGAACCAGGGGGATGCGCGGGCGGTACTGATGTGGGAGAGCCCCAGCCAGGCCAAAGGCGTAATTCCGGCAGGAGCCCTCTACCTTCCATAACTAAGTGTAACGAAGCGTCAGATATGCTCGCGGTAGCTGATGTTGTTGGCGATTTTCTCGTCACGGACGGCTTGGCGCAGGATATCCTTGACAGCTTGAACCTTACGGATTCTATAGAAGGGGAGCTGTGGAGATGAAGCATCATCCGACAAAATGATCAGCGTCCCGATACCCAGCATACGCTGCATAACCGACTGAGTGACAGAGAAATCATTCACCCGCAGCAGCTCGATTTCTTCGACATCCTTGCCGATCAGTCCGCTTTTCACCATAATCCGCTGGGACGTAATCGTATACTTGGTGGTATTCAGTCCGATCAGCCCCTTGAGACGGTCGGAGATGCCGGCAGGCTTGCCCTGCCATAATTCTTTTTCGGGACCGGAGCTATGGCCAGCCGCCGGACGGCGTGCTGCTGCCGGAGAACCGGCCTCTTCTGTACCTGCCCCGCATTCCCCGCAGAATTTGGCACCTTCCTTGTATTCCGCACCACATGCTGTGCAATAAGCCATGATAGATCTTCCTCTCCTTGAACAGATGAATTCATTATAGTATAACAGGAATTGCCAGTCATCAACGGGTTATGGACCGCCGTTTCTCCCTATGAATACGCTTAACTGCTGACATATGTTTCATTGCGCCGAATTTTACATTAATTTCATTTGCACTTAACAAAAATCGATATTATTCTGTTAAGTGGAGGGATATTAACTATGAGACAAGCTTTACTTGCAGGACTGCTAGTGGCCGTCATGATACTCAGTGCCTGCGGCAATAACAGTGCTGAACCGGCGTCCCCGGAAGAGGTACAGGAGACGGTACAGAACTTTTACAATGAAATGTCGAAATTCGACGAA
The DNA here is from genome assembly GCF_017874735.1 of Paenibacillus silagei. Classification (GTDB taxonomy): domain Bacteria; phylum Bacillota; class Bacilli; order Paenibacillales; family Paenibacillaceae; genus Paenibacillus_AQ; species Paenibacillus_AQ silagei. The sequence goes on along the minus strand of NZ_JAGGLV010000005.1, from coordinate 19,031 downwards.
ATGGGCAAATCCTCGCTAGAGAACTTCAACACCACGCTAACCTCTTATTCCACCGGACAAGCGACAGACAAAGAATTCGAGAAGGCTGTGGACAGCTTCCAGGATACCGCATCTCAGCTTGCAGATCATGTGAACGATATCAAGATTGCGGGTGGCCTGCCGGATACGATCGAGAAGCTGCTTAGAGATTCGGTGATCGCTTTCCAGAGTGCCTATCAGATCAAGGAGAAGGCTTCCAAGGGCGCAGTATCGCCCGATGTGACCGCTGAGGAATTCAACACGATGAATGAGCAGGCGGACATAGCGATGCTCTACGGCATCTCCAAGCTGAATGAAGCCAGAGAAGCCGCCGGATTGATTGAACCGGAGCAAGCCGTACCGGGAACCGTATCAGATGCAGGCACAGATGCCAAGCAGGAACCGGGTGCTGGAAGCGCAGGGACTTCGTCAGTGAAATAAGTAGAGACAAGACTTGTTATACGCCAAAGGATGCAGGTGAAGACGCTGTACAGCATTACTGTAGGCGTCTTTTTGCTGCCGATTGAATTATTGGTCCAACCTTTTTGAGAAGTACTTAGGGGCTTCCCTGAAACCTTGTCTTTCATAAAATGTATGAGCCGCTATTCTTCTGGCATGGCAATGAACCTGGATACTGGCACATCCTCTTCGGGTGGCGGAAGCTGAAGCGGATTCCACTAATTCCTGTCCAATTCCCTTACTTCTAGCTGAGGAGTCCACAACCAGATAACTAATGGAGGCGATATCTCCTCTCATGCCCAGTTGCGGGATATAATGCAGGGAAAGACAGGCGATAACACATCCTTCCGCCTCATAGACCATTAACTCCTCATTGGGGTCAGCAAGAAGTCTTTCTATATTCTCTTTCATATAAAGCTCGGTATCCGGATAACCTAACTGCGTCAATAGTCTGGAAATACCCTCCCGATCCTCCACATTTGCTGCTCTAATCATAAATATCATCTCCGTCCTTTCTACCCCTTTCCCCTAATGATGGCATCAGATTAGCTAAAATACTAGAACCACGGGATGGCTGTTTTCATGCAGGTGTGGTGCTAGTTCAACCCTTTGTAATGATCAGTTAAAGCCCTCCTTCTGCGTCCTTGGCCTGACATTAATTTCTGCTTGCTTAACAAGCTGAATCGCGGATATAATACAAACATACGTTCGGTTTATGAGCGAAAAGATGATGTAGTCCGGGTTATAAACATCAGAGTGGGGGAATAGCAATGGGCAAGAAGCTTGAAGCGGGCGGTCTGCGGGAGAGCAGCCGAATCATGTTGACGGAGCATAAGGGCGGGATCAGGAGGGACGAACGGGAGACCTGGCATAGCCTGAGGCCGGTGCTGGATGAGCAGAAGCTGGAGGAGATTGAGCATACGCTGGCCTTATCGCTGCGGAGTCATGTGCGGGTAACGCTGGTGCTGTATGGTCCTCAGGAGCAGGTGAAGCTGAGCGGGTTCGTGACCTCCATTCACACCCACTCGCGTGAATTCAAGCTGCAGTGGGCGGAGGAATGGAAGTGGCTGCTTGTAGATGACATTGTGGAGGCTTATATTGTCTAAAAGGAAAGCTATCTGCCTGGGATCAGCACGGGCACGCTTCATTTACTTGCTGTGGTGTCCATCCGTCTTCTCATAGGCAATCAGCGTGACTTCCGGGTTCCCGGTCATCCGGGCAATCTCCGATTCCGCCTGGCGGATTACTTCGACCACATCCTCCTGATCGCTAAGCGGGGCTATTCTGTAGCTGTCGCTGTGTATCTCCATGTTCATCCCCCTTTTCGTTTGAATGACCTGACTTACGGTCTGTCTTCTTATTCTGGCCTGTAGGCGCACAGTTCATCCGGGGAGATAGGACGCTGCACAGCTTATTTTGTGAAAAAAACGGTCATTGGTGCAAGCAATCCGGCCTAAGCGGGCATTTACTATACCAGGGGGTGAGTAGATGCTTACTTTGGAGCAGGTCAAGCAGAAGTCCGCCGCAAGGCTGGCGAAGCTGCATCCGGCCGTACTGGCCGGGGCGAACGAGCTGATTAGACGGAGCTATAACCGGGGGGTACCGATCCTCATTACGCAGGGCATGCGCACGATAGCGCAGCAGAATGAGCTATATGCTCAAGGGCGAACCAAGAAGGGCGACATTGTAACGAATGCCCGGGGAGGCGACAGCTACCATAATTACGGACTGGCAATAGACTTTGCGCTGCTCCTGCCGGATGGCAGGAATGTGTCCTGGGATATGAAACGTGACGGGGATGGCGACAAGGTGGCAGACTGGCAAGAGGTGGTGCAGGAGGGGAAGAAGCTGGGATTTGAATGGGGCGGGGACTGGACCTCCTTCAAGGATTACGCTCATCTGCAGATGAGCTTCGGCCTTAGCATCCAGGACCTGAAAGCGGGCAGACGGCCTACTGCCCAGCAGAGTGCAGCCGCACTAAGCCGTATAACCGGAGGTGAGCCAGAGGTGAACAAGGATATCCCGGTAAATATTACGCTCAATGGAAAGAAGCTGACGACCGGCGTCATGGACGATGCGGTAACCTATGCGCCTGTACGTGCGATTGCGGAAGCACTTGGAGCCAAGGTCACGTATAATGCGTCCAGCAAGACCGTGAACATTGTGAAGGAATAACTTCTCTGCATAGATGCTGTCCCGGATGGGGAAATTATCAGCGATTAACCACATCCATGAAGGGGGCACAACATTTTGAACAAGCTGATCACAAGTCTTGCCTGCGGTACGGTCCTGTCCATGAGTCTGCTCGGAGCAGGTGACATCTCCGCAGCAGCGCCGGGCGGTATGACAACTACGACTCCGGGCGTTATGAGCACCACCGCTCCGGGCATGCACAGCACAACTACTGACGGCCGGATGGGCAACATGGGGAATATGGGCAATCTGGATGACCGTATGATGGACAGCCGGGGCAACACCATGATGAATGAGACCAGAGATTCGATGCACAAGACCGAATCCATCATGAAGGACAAAATCCGTACCGGCGACAACAGCTCCGTCTCCCCGCTGTCCAACAATAACACAACGGGCCGCTACCGGGCACAGAGCACAACCACCACAGCCAACAACGACAACCGCTCCTCCAACTGGGGCTGGCTCGGTCTGCTCGGCCTCCTGGGTCTGGCTGGCATGCGCAGCAGAACCGGTGAGCGTGACCGCCACTAGTCCGAGCAGCGCAGGGCAGAATGGATCTGATCAGATCCGATTCGGTAAGACGAGCAAAAGGCCCGCGTCAGTCTTGGCTGAGCGGGCTGTTTGCTGCGTCTGCAGCAATATTAAAAAAAGGAATTGCGTATCCCCCGTATACGTGCTATTATATTTCTTGTCGCGTTAGTTCGCGCACATAACATGCCGGGGTGGCGGAACAGGCAGACGCACAGGACTTAAAATCCTGCGAAGGGTGACCTTCGTACGGGTTCGACCCCCGTCCTCGGCATCCATATTCATTGTAAAAGGCGCATTCAACTGAATGCGCTTTTTCTATACATACAGAACAGAAAAAGGATAATGTAAATGAAGAATCGAATTAAGCAGGAGACGAAATCTGTAATTCATTGAAGAGATAAAGGGCATCTTTGAATCACTGCAGATAGATGGAGCGTTCAAGAAATGGCTTGCAGCGATAATTGGGCATCGTCGTATAGGAATATAGCCTTTTGATGCTCCTCTGGCAGAGCAATCCTAAGTTGCCGGAAGCACTCACTGCTAATCATTCATACTAATAGCTGGAGGGGAACTTCTTGTTGAAAAGCAATCTAAGAATGCTAATGGCCGAGCATCAGATCGACGACATTACTGAATTAATGGAGAAGTCAGGATTAAGCCGGAATTCAATCAATAAGCTGTATAGAGGAACCCATCTGGAGACTATTAAGCTGGAAACACTGTTTAAACTTTGTGATACGTTTCAATGCAAGCTGTCGGAGTTGATTGAGTATGTGCCGGAGGAATAGGATATTATCAGGAATTAGCCGGGAGGGTGCCTTTGCAGGTGCTCTTTTTGTTTGTTTTCTACTTCTAAGTAACTGGACAGTCAAAAATTCTTGTCAAAAATCATAATACAGAAAAATAACCCATTTCGGCGATCTTTGAAAACTTCGTATGAAGCGCGGCGGGCACCATTTTCGAAGATGTAGCCGTGGGATTTGGCAAAATGAATAAGCGTGATTTTGTTTGCTTGGAGAATTGTAATTGATTAAGAGATTTGAGTTCTCTAATAATCATAACTCCTTTTATTAGAAATAAGTATTTTAATTATAAAAAAAGATTTCACAGAAACGTCATTTAAATCTTTGAAATCATGTGTTTTATTTGAGAACAAAATATCTAAATAGTAGATAATTAATATAGATAAAAACTGCTAATTTTTATAATGCATAATAATAATTCGAAGGGAGTGGATGTTAATGTATGAAGCCATAGATATAGTCACTAATGAGCTTTATGGAATTGATGATTGGTTAAAGAATTGCGAAAATAGAAAAGAAGGTTTATGCCGTGTTTGTGGTGAGAAAATTTATATTCGGGCTGATAAATCAGAAAATACAAAAACTCATTTTTCTCATTATAGGGACTCGAAATGTCCAACAATAGAAAAGAATCATAGACCCTTCGCTCATTTAAATGCCAGTGAACTTGATCTTGAAAATGGGGAAATAATTAAAGGTAAGGTTGCTGAACATTCATTTCTAATATTTGAGAAATGTAAAGGAATGGCCGAGAATTTGAATGCTAAAGAATTTAGAGATTTAATCGATTTTGCGACGCAAAAAGAAGTCTGGAATTATAAGGGACTTACGTTTACTTATGTTCCATACATTCTTTTAACCTGCAGGGAAAAATTCACAAAAGGGGAGAGGAATTATAGGAAAAGTGATTTTTATTTTGTATTTGATCCCAACATTAAGAATGTGGACGAGCTTTGGAATCAATCAGGAAAAAAACAAAAGCTTTGGAAAGTTGATTGTAAAGATAATAATGTAACTGAATATTCTATAGACAGCGCACTTTTACCGAAATGGTATGAATTCACAGACGAATATATTAGAAATAAATTCACTTAATTAGTATTGCAATTTAAACAAATTAATGAATAGATGGAGGCTTATATCCTCTGTCTTTTTTGTTTACTATTATCCTAATTTCTTGCTTTCTTATATTAATGGGTAAATTTGTTGCTCTTGAACATCTAGATAACAAATTGTACGGATTCAATGTAAAATTAGGATATAATTACATTGTGTATTCCAGTAGTATTGTTGAACTTTTTATAGAATGATGTTGACTTTTCAAATTTAAATTGTGTGGAATTTTAATATATCTGAACGGTGGGACACAAATGCTTCCAAAATTAAATTTGTCATCTTTACCTTTATGGTTAGAAAATGATGTATCTTCTAGTGAAAATGGAAGGTATAAACACAATTTACTAAGAGAGAATCCTGAAGTTAGGCCAACTGTACTCGAAGATTTAAAAACTCTTGTTCAAAAATCTCACGATGATGCAAGATACAGGCTTCGAAGTTTCTTAGAGGATAATCTAGACCCACTCGATGAATGGAAAGATGAAATTGATCCAGCTGAGGGATATCCTCATTTTTTTGATTTGACAACACTCAAAGGGTATTTTGGAGAATTCTTTTCTGGATTGATTGCTGAGAATCTGACGCTTTTTGACGAAGCGCATTGGAAAGTACCAGTTTTCTCCTTCAGATGGCACGACACCGCTTTTGACCAGCTTGAAATGATGCGCCAAACCGGAAATATGAAAGGTGCTATATTTGGCCGTACTGGAGATGACTGTGTTGCTTTTGTTATGGAGAAAGGAATAATTAAAAAGATCCTTTTCCTAGAGGCAAAATGCTCAGCTGCATATGATATGGGTATGATTAATGACGCCCATGTTAAAATCAGTACTAAAAATTTGGCACCATTGGAGATAAGGCGATTAATCGAAATCTTGCAAGACTATGAATCTAATCCTGATGCGGGAGTATGGATCCATGCTCTTAGAGGTCTATATAGGGAGTATAAAAATGTAGATAGATATGATTGTGTAAGTTACATTTGTGGTCAATTTCCAAAAAGGCCAACGGAAAGAGTTTGCTGGATGCCACGTTTAGAACCACATCCAAGTTATAAAGGGGAAAGAATGTTAGAAGTTGCTGAGATTCATATTAATGACGTTAACAAACTTGTTAGCTTCGTTTATGGAAAGGAAGAATAGCAAGTGAATGAAAATGATTTTACATCAGAAGAGTTTGAAAACATTTATTTAGAATTAGCGGGCGATACGTTGTCCCCTTCAATAGCAAAATTATACAGTCATTATACTCGTATTAAAATGAAACAGCCTGGACTTCTTGGTTGGAGGAATGACGAGTTTTCTGAAAGATTAGAAGAAGCGGTTACATTAATTGATATTGGACTCTTTGAGAAAGAGCATGGATTAGCAAACTGGCGTAATGCATTAAGACGCGCTGGTGAACTTTTGGAGTGGTTGTCACTTCCAGATTTAAATGACAATCAACTTCCGCTACGTTTACTGGCAGCTGCTGTATACCAGTTAGCTGGGTATCCAGCACTTTCTTTGGGTTTATTAAATAATGAAATATTAGATTCGAATGATTCTCAAATGTTGACCATGCTACTGAAAGGGGATTTTCCTCATCTTTTAAATTTGAATATAAGTTATTGGACAAAAGCGAGAAGCCTCAAAAACAAGCAAAATGATGTGGAACCTAATTCAATAAATAGCATTATAAATAATCGGATTGTAGATGAAGTGGTACGAGCTCTTGGGATATTCTGTACATACATGCGTTGGGGTGATGCAGAACGTTTATCAATTGCACAGAAAAAGCTGCATGACTTATCAAAACTTATGATTTATGGTAGTGATAGTTACTCGTGGTTGCTTTCTAAAATTGTCTCTGAAGTTGTAAAGGAATTTGTTACTAATTCACTACGATCAAATGTACAGTATCTTTTGGATGGTGTATCTGCTGACGGTAAGAAAGCATTTGAAAGATATTTGAGAAACAACTATCGAATTCAGAAATCTTTAGCTTGGTATTCACAAATTAAGGGTATTGAAAGACTAATAAAAGATGAATCCTTTACACTTTGTACACCTACCGGTTCTGGAAAAACAACAATTGCTGAGCTGGCCATAATTCAAAGTATGTTTCTTGAAATAAAGGAAGGTTCTTTTAATTTGTTAAACGTTGCTCCTATTACAATGTATTTGGTTCCTTCAAGAGCGCTTGCAACGGAAGTTGAATCAAAACTTGGAAAAGTTTTAGGAGACTTAGGAAGTTCTTCGGTTAGAGTAACAGGACTATATGGCGGTATAGATTGGGGTCCCACAGATGCTTGGATTACTTCAAATGATCCAACTGTTTTAATTTGCACTTATGAAAAAGCAGAGGCACTAATTAGATTTTTGGGTCCGCTTTTTTTAAATCGTGTTTCGCTAATTGTTATTGATGAAGTTCATTCAGTTCAATACAATAGCATTAATCATGAGGACCTAAGAAGTGGCGACAATAGGAACCTGAGACTTGAAACGTTAACAAATCGTTTATTACGTTACACTGAAGATAAAAGAACTATTGCCTTATCAGCGGTTGCCGAAGAAAATGAATTTCTTGCTAAATGGATATCCGGAAATGAAAATGCAGATCCAGTAATTTCTAGCTATCGTAGCACTCGTCAGCTCATAGGACGACTTGAGTGGATTCAGACAGGTGAGTATGAAATGCGCTTTGATATCCTCGATGGAAGTGATTTACTGTTTAATGAAACTAATGGTTCGGAAAATGTACCATTTATTCAAAGACCATTTGATTCTTTTCCTATACCATATAAAGTGATACCCAAGAGCTTTACAAATGAGAAAAATGGGGTTAGTAAGCGGCAAAGACCACATTTATTTTGGGCTGCAATGCAGCTAGCACAGCCAGACGAACAAGGAATTCAACATTCGGTATTAATATCAATTACACAACATATTGGTGGTTATGCTGAAGATTTTTTGCTTGTCTTGAATAAAGTATTAAAAGGAATAGAACTCCCTCCATTCTTCATCCCCCCCTCTGAAACAGAGCATATTAAATTGTTTGAAAAATGCTTACTGGCTTGCGAGGATTATTTTGGTATTGAGTCAAATGAATATCAGTTACTATTAAAAGGTATTGCTGTTCACCATGGAAATATGCCAGGAGTAATGGCCCGGCTAATGGTAGAACTTCTACAGAAGCATATTGTTCATATTGCTCTAGCCACATCAACATTATCAGAAGGAGTGAATTTGCCTTTTGAGACAGTAATAGTTCCAACATTAACTCGTGGTGGTGATGTTATTCCATTATCCGAGTTTAAAAATCTAGCAGGTAGGGCAGGAAGACCAGGATCTGGAACAGAGGGTAGAACACTAGTGTTTTTGGAAACAGGAACTAGAGTATACAGTAGTCTAAATGCTCGTCAGAACTATGATTTACTTATCGATACAATGAGAAAAGAACAGCTTATGGAAGTTAGGAGCACACTTAGCCCTTTAGGTGCATTAATTCAACATATTGCAGATGAATGGCGAAAAATTACCGGATCAAATTCTTTAAAGGAATTGTTGAATTGGCTTGAAAAAACAATACCTTGTAATGGTGTAAATGAAGAGGATTTAGAACCTCATTATGCTGAAGAGGCATTGGATTCATTGGATGGTTATTTACTCTCTGTAATTGTTGAACAGGAAGAAGTAACCAACAAAATTTTAAATCTAGTAGAACTAGAAGACTATCTTCGCGATGTATGGAAAAAAACATATGCTTGGCAAGTGATGCAGAATAAAGAAACATGGGAAAAAGTTTTTTTAAAGCGAGGCATATCAATACGTGAAAATGTATATCCAGACCCTGAAATAAGAAGACGTCTTTACCGGACTAGCGTAGCACCGCGTTTTGGTAAAAAAATTATCAGTGAGTATCATTTGGTAAAGGCTCATTTGGCTAAAGGATTTAATTATGCCCGTTGGTCTTCAGATGAAAAAATAAACTATATTGTTGAAGCTGTAAAAGTAGTAGGAGATTTAGGGAAATTCAAAGTAAAGGAAAGCGTGAAAAGGGGCAAGAATGCTGGTAAATGGGACGAAGTATTAACGTGGTGGTTGCACCCAGTTAAGCTATCGAAAAAGCCAGTGAAAAATGAAGTGTCAGAATGGATCAAATTCGTTAAAGGAAACTTTGAGTATAAATTCAGTTGGGGACTAGGTACAATTATGGCGTTGGTTTTAGATGATCTTAATAACGGGGTCTTGGTAGAAACCAAAATTGAAGATTGGCCCAATACAGGCCTTCCATGGGTTGTGTTTTGGTTAAAGGAGCTAATTACTTGGGGAACTCTAGATCCTGTAGCTGCATTGTTACTTGCTCACGGTGTAGAAATTACTCGTAAAACAGCAGAAGCAAAAGCAGAAGAGTATTATTCAAGTAGTGAGCTTTCCGAGGAAGAGGTATTAAACCCTTTAAAGATTAAAGAGTGGGTAGACATATATTCTAGAAAAGATATTAATATACTGGATTTTTCTATAAAACCAATTAATGCGAACCTTACTCGAGATTTTAGCAATGCAAGTAATAGAAAATGGAGAGTTTTCCCAATTATATTGGAGAATAATATATCTTGGATTGATCCAGGGGGATATGAATTGGCTACGAGTGATAAGTCAATGCAATGGGGTAATAATATGGAATCCAGATATGATTTTATATTAGATGTTGATACAAAGATGATCGACACTTCCACATTTTTATAAATAAAAACTGTATAATAATTTCTATTAAAAAATGATCAAGAAAGATTATAGGCATGAAAATAAGAATAATTAAAAAAGGATGATAAATTGATGGATAAATTAACGTATCATTACCCTCCCGAAGTATTTAATTTATTAGTTGATACAATCCCTTTATTAAATCGTTCAAAGAATGACGTGCTTTTATTTTTTAAGGGAGCTGGAGTAAAGAACTCATTATTATTGGATATTGAAAATACTATTCTTACAAATAGAGATTCAATAAATAAATATGATATGGTTCGTACAATACTGGCACGACTCAATGAGTCAGGTGAAAATACATTAAGAGAGAGGAGAGAGGTTGTAAAAAGAGTAGTAGAGTTTGAGAGTTATGAAAGTTGTTGGGATACAGATAGATTAAAAGCAAAAGGACTAGTTTATGAAGTTAGGCAATTAGTTAATGTAAAAGATTCATTCACCAGAATGAAAAATGCAAAAGAAGAGGCTGAGCTGGAGATAAGAAAAGAATATCTTAAAAAAGCTGCTGAAGCTCAAAAACTCGCTCAAGCTAAAGAATTATTTAAGAATGAGATCAGTACACTGTTTGTTATGAAAGATCCGCACAAACGTGGGAAACTATTTGAGGATGTTCTAAATAGGTTGTTTAGTTCATTTGGTATTCTGATTAAAGAGGCCTTTACCTTAACTGGGGATAGTAACGAAGGGATTGTAGAGCAAATAGATGGTGTGATTGAACTGGATGGCGACTATTATCTTGTTGAAATGAAATGGTGGAACCAGGCTGTTGGCCCCGATGAAATTGCTAAACATTTAGTCAGAGTATTTACACGAGGGCAAGCACGAGGTTTATTTTTTTCAGTAAGTGGATTCACAGAAGGTGCTCTGACCATGTGTAAGCAGTCATTAGACAAAGTTGTTATAGTTTTAGGAGATCTCTATGAATTTATAATCATGCTTGATAATGATGGAGATTTAAAAAAAATTCTAAAGGATAAAATTCAAGCGGCAATTATAGATAGAAATCCTTACTATAAAAGAGAATATTGATCTGGGATTTTCGTGAGGGGAGTTGTTGTAACTTCAGCGACTCCTCAAATGGGGGTCTGTCAATAATTTTGTGTAAACTCTTTTAAGCATAGATTCCCCGAGGGGGGATTTGTGATATAACGCAAGCATTGACTGACCCAATCGGGAAAAAAGACGGAAAGCTGGAGTAGCATTTGGCCCCAGTTTTGAACACTTCTTGTCCATTTCCGGTTGACGTCTACGGTAGTCAGATTGAGCATCTTCAACAATGCTTCATCTTTAGGAAAGATGCTCTTTCCTTTCGACACTTTACGAAGCTGACGGCGGTAACTCTCAATCATTTACACCTCTGATAAATAGATTGATATAGCAGCGGCTAATTGCTGCATGGAATAAAAAACAAGGAACCCTTTCAGCAAACGCTATGCTGAAAGGGTTCCTTGTTTTAAGCTTTACGACACGTTCAATACTCATCTTCTGCCAACGCGTATTTCACGGCATTGTTCAACTGTCTACTCCTCATGCCCCGTCGATTGACGGAAAACCGGCAGCGTCTTCACATGCGTAACCAGTGGAGGTCTGCCGGGGTTTTCGATTTTGGACAGAAGCATCTCGGCGGCAAGGAAGCCCATTTCGGACCGGTGGATATGAACGGTGGTCAAGTGGGGTTCCACGATTCGCGACTCCGGGGAATTATCGAATCCGCAGACCCTAACCTCACTAGGAATTTGAATATCCAGGTCCTTTAAGATACGAATGGCATTAATGGCGATGTAGTCATTGGCGCATACGAACGCGGGTGGAAGATTAGTCATGCTGGCTAGTCGCTGCTTAAGCCACTTGTAGTCAGCGATATGCCGGTCGTCCTCGAGAATGCAGAAGGATTCATCAAGATCAATCCGGGCGGCATTCATGGCTTTGGTGAACCCGTCCCAACGCTCGTTGAAGCTCATGCAATGGCGGGAGTCGCCGATGAACCCGATCTCCGTAATTCCTTCATCAATGAGCTTCTTCGTTAGACTGAAAGTACTATGAATGTTCTCCATCAGCAGCAGATCTGCCTTCATCTCTGAAAACGTCAGTTCTGCTGAGGCGTCAATGAATAATGTCGGGATTCCGAATGACGTAATAAACTCCGAGTAGTTCTTGTCGAACAATTCGATACAGACAATGCCATCTACTTTACTTGTGTCGAAATTGACAGGAAGAGCCGACGAATCGAGTTCATTCTCCCGAACGATATGTATCGACAAATTGAAGCCTTCGGAGCTGATTTTTTGTTCGAGGCCGCTTAGCAGTGATGTGCCAAAATGTGAATTGTTCGGCATATTTGCTGTAAGCAGGGCAATATTGCCGGTTTTTTTGGCGGGTGAGACTTCTTGTTCGAACAAGGCGAACTGCTTGTAATTCATATCAATAGCTTTCCTAACCACTTTGCTGCGTGTCTCATCCGGTATAGAAGGATTATTATTTAATGCTTTGGATACAGTATTCCTAGAAAGCCCAAGCGAATCGGCTATATCTTGAATGGTTACTTTTTCTTTGTTCAAAGATAATGGCTCCTTTAGCAGAAGTGATGCGTTCTCAACCAAAATAATCGTAGTATAAATTAATGTAATTGTCAACTTAATTGTTACAAATGAACAATTAGATAAAAAGTAAAAAGAAAGATTGATATGGTTTGCATTTTGTGCAAAAGTAAACAAATGCACAATGATAGTGGACGGCGTTCGTTCACACCACGTTGGATTTTTCATAATAAAAAACTAATATTTCGTTGTTTAAAGCAGAAAAACAAATGAATTTTACGTTATTAAAATGAAAAGGTGTTTTATTGTGTGCATATGTTTACTTTTGTATTCATAAAAAGTCTTGACGAAGTAATCGTGATGTTGTAAATTAAATTTGCTAAGCCGTTGACCGTGACTTATGGAAGCACTTACTTTCGCGCGAGAAGTATCCAAAATCACATTTATGTTTTGCAAATGAGTATTGAGGGGGAGGAGAAGTTGCAACAAACTTCTGGAATTACACAAAATAAAAGACCGGAAGCCCGGAATCGCATAGGACTTATGGAGAAACTCAGGTATATCAAGAACAACTATTGGCTTTACCTTTTTGTGCTTCCCGCAGTCGTATTGACTATTATTTTTAAATATCTCCCTATGTATGGTGTTCTGATCGCTTTTAAAGACTACAGCTTTCGCAAGGGTATTTTGGGGAGTGACTGGGTTGGGTTTCATCACTTCGAACGATTCTTTAATGCACCCAATTTTGAGCAATTGTTATTCAATACACTTCAGTTGAACATTTACGGTCTTTTACTGGGATTCCCGGTGCCGATTATTCTGGCATTAATGTTGAATCAGGTACGCAAGGCCGCGATGAAAAAGAACATTCAATTGTTCTTATATGCGCCGAATTTCATTTCTGTTGTGGTTGTCGTGGGTATGCTCTTTGTCTTATTCTCTCCAACAGGCCCGGTCAATCAATTAGTGGTGGCCTTTGGCGGGATGCCGCTCTCGTTCATGTCAGAACCGGAATATTTCCGTCCGATGTATATCCTCTCCGGCATCTGGCAGGGAGCTGGATGGTCATCCATTATCTATGTGGCTGCATTGGCCAATGTAGATCCGGAGCTGCACAATGCGGCGACACTTGACGGTGCAAGCCTGCTTCAGCGCATACGGCATATCGATCTACCTACCATCAGGCCGGTTATTGCGATCATGATCATTCTCGCGGCAGGCGGCATTATGGCCGGCGGCGGTGACAAAGCCATCCTGATGTGGAACGAAATGAACATGGAGAAATCGGATGTAATCAGTACTTATGTCTATCGGATCGGCTTCCAGCAGGCGAACTATTCGTTCTCTGCTGCCGTGGAATTGTTTAACACCATCATTAACCTCATTATGCTGTTTACGGTGAATTTTATCGTGAAACGGGTTAACGATGGTGATGGAATTGTATAGGAAAGGAGATCATCATGGACAGTATTAAACCAACTAAGATGGACAAGGTCGTGCTCGGTGTTATCTTCACCCTGCTAGTTCTCCTCGTTGTAGCGATTATTGGTCCGCTGATTTATATGGTCGTGGCTTCGTTCATGGAACCGACGGCACTTCTGAATAAGGGGTTATCCTTCGACTTCTCAGATTATAGCCTTGAGGGATATAGAATGATTTTATCGGATGACAAAATCATTGGTGGATTTCTGAACGCGTTGCTATATTCCTCCGTTTTCACAGTAATAACGGTTTCTGTCTGCGTCTTTGCAGGATATCCATTGGCGCTCGACGACTTCGTCGGAAGAAAAGTGATTATGACGCTTTTCATTATCACCATGTTCTTTGGCGGTGGTCTGATCCCGACTTATCTCGTGGTGAAGAGTCTGGGCATGCTTGATACCATCTGGGCGCTCGTGATCCCGGGTGCAGTGAGCGTGTGGAACATTATTCTGGCCCGGACGTTCTTCCGGGGCTTGCCAAAGGAAATGAACGAAGCGGCTAAGATTGATGGTGCCTCGGATTTCACAATTTTCTTTAGCATCATCATACCGCTGTCCAAGCCTATCGTATTTGTCCTTGCGTTATATGCTTTCGTGGGTCACTGGAATGATTTCTTTCAATCTCTGATCTACTTGGAGAATCAAGACAAATATCCGCTGCAGCTCGTACTTCGGCGTATTCTGATTCTGAACAAGGTTGATCCGAATATTGTCTCTTCTATTAAGGAACAGGCTGAGCTAGCACGACTGTCTGAATTGATGAAGTATGCAGCCATCGTAGTCTCAAGTCTTCCGCTTCTTGTAATGTATCCTTTCTTCCAGAAATACTTCGAAAAAGGTGTCATGGTCGGTTCCCTCAAGTAGAGAGCCCACAGTTATTTAAATGAAGACAACAAAAGGGGAGAATTAGTATGAAACATATTAAGAAAACAGTATCCATTATTTCTCTGACGGCTGTTATGGCAATTACGGGATGCAGCAGCGATAAAGGAAGCGACAAAGAAAAAGGGAATTCCGGTGATCAAACCCTAACCTTCATGACGCCGAACTCACCGCTTGCTCCTCAAGACCCGAATGATAAGCTGATCTTCAAACGCCTGGAAGAAAAGACCGGCATTCATATCGACTGGAAAGTCTATTCGGAAGATGTGTACGTCGAGAAGCGGAATCTGGCTTTGGCCACAGGTGAGCTTCCGGATGCGCTTTTCAACGCTGGCCTGAGTGATTTCGATTTGTTGAAATTGGCCAATGACGGCACAATCATTCCTGTCGAGGAATACATTACGCCTGAGAAAATGCCGAACCTCAGTAAGGTGCTGGAGCAGGCACCCCAATACAAAGGTATGATGACTTCACCGGACGGGCACATCCTCGCATTTCCTTGGATTGAGGAGCTTGGTGAAGGCAAGGAGAGTATTCACTCTGTCAACAATATTCCGTGGATTAACAAGGCGTGGCTGGATAAGCTTGGCCTGCAAATGCCAAAGACGACGGAAGAACTGAAACAAGTGTTGATCGCGTTCAAAACGAAGGATCCGAATGGCAATGGCAAAGCCGACGAAATTCCGGTTTCTTTTATTAATGATGACGGGGCCAACGAGGATTTAAGTTTCCTTCTCGGTTCCTTCGGAGCTGGCTTTAACGGGGATCTAACGCTGGTCGACAATGACGGCAAGGTGAACAATGCTGTATTGGCGCCGGGCTATAAGGAAGGTATGAAGTACTTTCAGGAGCTGTACGCAGCGGGTCTGATCGATCCGGAATTCATTACCCAAGACTGGAACAAATTTATAGCCAAAGCAAAGGATGATCGCTACGGTTTGTACTTCACTTGGGACAAGGCGAATGTGAGCGGCATGGACAGTCCGTTTGAGCCGATGCCGGCACTGGAAGGGCCGAACGGCTGGAAGAATGTAGCCCGTGCGAACGGTATGGGATTTGACCGCGGCAGAATGGTTCTCACAGCCGATAACAAGAACATCGAAGCGACGATTAAATGGATAGACACACTGTATGATCCGTCCCAGTCTGTACAGAACAATTGGGGAACTTATGGCGATGAAGCGCAGCAGAATATTTTTGAAATGGACGAAGCTACTAAAATGCTGAAGCACTTGCCGCTGAACGGTGCTTCACCGAATGAGCTGCGCGTCAAAACAAGCGCTGGCGGACCGTTAGCTATTCTCGATTCCTATTACGGTAAGGTAACGACGATGCCGGACGATGCGGCCTATCGCATTGATATTTTGAAGAAGATCTATGTGCCAGATATGAAAGCTGAACATATGTATCCGAGAGTATTTTTCTCCAAAGAGGAATCAGAGCGCCTGACCCAAACCGAAGCCGACCTGTGGCCATATATTCTGAAGAAACGTACGGAATGGATGCAAGGCGCGAACGTGGACAAAGAGTGGGACGCATTCATCAAAGAGCTTGATCGTCTTGGCATGCAGGATTGGCTGAAAATCAAACAAACTGGTTACGACAGAGCGGGGAAATAACCAGTTACATTATAAGGCATACCGTCGGAGCATGAGCTCATTCTGCAGTGGGCCATGCTCCGACTATTATTATTATCCTGGAGGAGTGGGAGAAACATGAATTATACAGAGAAGTTCCGTCCGCAGTATCACTATTCGCCACAAAAAAACTGGATGAATGATCCGAACGGAATGGTTTATTACGAGAATGAGTACCACCTATTTTATCAGCACACTCCGTTCGCAAGCCAACCCGATTTCGGGAAAATGCATTGGGGACACGCGGTAAGCTCCGATCTGGTCCATTGGGAGGAGCTTGAAGCATCCTTGCCGCCAGGTGAGGACGGTGCGATTTTCTCTGGAAGCGCGGTAGTCGATACACAGAACACAAGTGGTTTTTTTGATGATTATGGTTCAGGGCTTGTGGCGATCTACACGAATAACGACAACAAGGCGCAACCAGGTAAGCCGCAGGTTCAAAGCATCGCCTACAGCAGAGACAAGGGACGGACTTGGACGAAATATGAAGGGAATCCGGTCTTGTTCCCGGAGACGACTCTTGATTTCCGTGATCCGAAGGTATTCTGGCATGAGGATACATCCCATTGGATTATGACTCTGGCTGTTCAAGACCGTGTGGAATTCTACACCTCTCCGAATTTGAAGGAATGGGCATTTGCTAGCGCATTTGGTGCTGACATCATCGGAACACATCGCGGCGTGTATGAATGTCCGGATCTATTCTCGATTCATGTCGATGGTGATCCCAATCAGAAGAAGTGGGTGCTCATTCTAAGTGTAGGCGATTGTAATGGAGTGAACCCGTACGAGCCTGAACCACCGGCAGGAGGCTCCGGTATGATGTACTTCGTCGGCAGCTTCGATGGTAAGACATTTACACTCGATGAGCCTATTCTTTCGGTTCATGATGTGAAATGGATTGATTTCGGGTCCGATTTCTATGCAGCCGTCACCTGGAGCGATATACCGGAAGGAGACGGACGCAAGCTCTGGATCGGCTGGATGAACAACTGGCGGTATGCCGGGACGCTTCCGACTGACAAGTGGCGGGGAAATGCATCCATTCCACGGGAGTTGAAGTTGAGAACCTATCGGGAAGGCCTTCGTCTGGTGCAAGAACCGGTAGAAGAATTGAGAAGGATAGGTTCACCGCTTATGGCTCTGGAGGATGTGACCTTGGTTCCGGATACGAATCTGCTGGCTGACATCACCATTAATAATGCGGAATTGATCGCAGAGTTCGAAATTGGAACCGCAACGGAGTTCGGAATGAAGGTTAGAAAGTCTGCGGATGAAGAAACGGTGGTCGGGTACGATACCCTAAACATGGAGTTGTTTGTCGATCGCACGAAATCAGGCACTACGAATTTCCATCCGGATTTCGCTGCTAAGCACCAGGCACCGCTCCGGCCTGTGAATAACCGTATACGCATGTCCATCTTCATGGATTGGTCTTCGGTTGAAGTGTTCGGTGGTGAGGGTCTAGCGGTCATCTCGGACATGATTTTCCCCGCTTCCGAAAGCAACGGACTTGAGCTCTACGCGGTTGGCGGAGGCGTAAAGCTTGTGTCGCTCCAAATCAATGAGCTGGGAAGCATATGGAGAGATGAGGTCAAGGAGGAAGCTCATGCGTATCGGGGCCATTGAAGCAGGCGGAACAAAGTTTGTCTGCGGTGTCGGGAATGAATTAGGGGAAATTGAGGATCGGGTTCATTTTCCGACCCATCGACCCGAAGAGACGATGGAGAATGTCATCGCCTACTTCCGCGATAAGAGAGTCGATAGCATAGGGATCGGATCGTTTGGTCCGATTGACCTCGAACACGCAAGTCCGACTTACGGTTATGTGACGACAACACCCAAACCTGGCTGGTCCGGATATAATTTCGTGGGTACGCTAAAATCGGTCTTCGATGTTCCGGTCGGTTGGGATACGGACGTCAATGCTGCCGCGTTGGGCGAAGCCACATGGGGTGCAGCGCAAGGATTGGATAGCTGCGTCTACTATACGATCGGGACTGGCGTAGGAGTCGGCGTCTATACCGAGGGTAACCTGGTGCATGGACTTGTTCATCCAGAGGGTGGACATATCCTTACAAGGCGGCATCCGGACGATGATTTTGCTGGCAATTGTCCCTATCATAGCGATTGTTTGGAAGGAATGGCTGCCGGACCGGCGCTCGAAGCAAGATGGAAGGCTAAGGGCGATACACTGCCGGAAGACCATCCGGCATGGGAGATCGAGGCATTCTACATCGCGCAGGCCATATCGAATGTCATCCTGACGTTATCCCCTAAGAAGGTCATTCTCGGCGGGGGCGTGATGAAGCAAGCTCAGTTATTCCCGATGATCCGGGCCCAGGTGGGCAGCATTCTCAATGGATACGTGAGTGCCAAGCCTATTGTATCGGATATCGAACATTATATTGTCGCCCCTACGCTCGGCGATAATGCCGGCTTGTGTGGGGCATTAGCACTGGGAGTAAGAGCATTGGATTCAGGTACAAATGTAAGTTAGTAGTTGAATCAAATCATGTCAGAACAAGAAGGGGCTGTCCCAAAAGCCATGAAATGGCTGCTTGGGACAGCTTTTTATTTTGGAGTAGGATCAACGTGAGCACTTGGGTGGACGCTGCGC
>NZ_JAGGLV010000004.1 GCF_017874735.1 Paenibacillus silagei | reverse complement strand
AGGAGAAACTGGAGAAACAGGGCTGACAGGAGAAACTGGAGCGACGGGCCTCACAGGCGAAACTGGAGCAACAGGCCTCACGGGAGAGACTGGAGTAACGGGAGTAACGGGTGAAACCGGGGAAACAGGAGCTACAGGAGAGACAGGCGCAACGGGGCTCACAGGAGAGACTGGAGCCACAGGGCTCACAGGAGAGACTGGCGCAACGGGGCTCACAGGAGAGACAGGCGCAACGGGGCTGACGGGAGAGACTGGGGCAACAGGACTCACGGGAGAGACGGGAGCGACAGGCCTCACAGGCGAAACTGGGGGAACGGGAGTCACGGGAGTAACTGGTCCAACAGGAATTACTGGATTGAGTGTATTAGAAACGGGTCCAACGGGTCCAACAGGTTCAACAGGTCTAACTGGCCCAACAGGGACAACGGGGCCTAAAGGTGATCAGGGTGACCTCGGACCTGGAGGTCCACAAGGTGATGACGGGAATACTGGAGCCACAGGTCTTACGGGCGAGACAGGAGCAACTGGGGCAACAGGAGTCACGGGAGACACTGGGGCAACAGCAGCCACAGGAGAGACGGGAGCAACGGGAGCTACAGGGAACACCGGGGCCACAGGAGTCACGGGCGAAACCGGGGCAACAGGAGCCACAGGAGAGACGGGCGAAACCGGGGCAACAGGAGCCACAGGAGAGACGGGCGAAACCGGGGCAACAGGAGCTACAGGAGTCACGGGTGAAACTGGAGCAACAGGAGCCACAGGAGTCACGGGTGAAACTGGGGCAACAGGAGTCACGGGTGAAACTGGAGCAACAGGAGCCACAGGAGTCACGGGCGAAACCGGGGCCACAGGAGCCACAGGAGTCACGGGTGAGACCGGGGCAACAGGAGCTACAGGGAACACCGGGGCCACAGGAGTCACGGGAGACACTGGGGCAACAGCAGCGACAGGAGAGACCGGAGCAACGGGAGCTACAGGGAACACCGGGGCAACAGGAGTCACGGGTGAGACTGGGGCAACAGGAGAGACCGGAGCAACGGGAGCTACAGGGAACACCGGGGTCACAGGAGTCACGGGCGAGACTGGAGCCACAGGAGCCACAGGAGTCACGGGCGAGACTGGAGCCACAGGAGCCACAGGAGTCACGGGTGAAACTGGAGCAACAGGAGTCACAGGAGTCACGGGCGAGACTGGAGCCACAGGAGCCACAGGAGTCACGGGTGAAACTGGAGCCACAGGAGCCACAGGAGTCACGGGTGAAACTGGAGCAACAGGAGCCACAGGAGTCACGGGTGAAACTGGAGCAACAGGAGTCACAGGAGTCACGGGTGAAACTGGGGCAACAGGAGCCACAGGAGTCACGGGTGAAACTGGAGCAACAGGAGTCACAGGAGCCACAGGAGCCACAGGAGCCACAGGAGCCACAGGAGCCACAGGAGCCACGGGAGCCACGGGAGTAACGGGTCTAACAGGAACTACCGGACCGACTGGTATTGGTATTATTGGACCTACAGGAGTTATCTCTCAGAGTTACGCGCAGTTTGTTCTTTATACTCCTCCGAATGTTGTCGTAGCAACTGATGCGCATTTTCCTATTCCTAACTTTAGGATGTTAAACAATTCTGTTGTTGGAAGTTCTATTGGGCCGCAAGGCGTGTACACATCTGAGTTCGTGGTTCAAAGTGGAAACTACTTGATTATGTACGAGGCAAATGTTAAATCCAGCACTTTATATGCATCAGGATTGGAACTAATCGTCAATGGTCAGCCTAAAACGGAGACACAAATTGTAGCTCCAATGCAGGCTGAGTCCACTATAGTACAAGGAACACATATTCTAAAAGCTGCTCAACAAACAACCATTCAACTTGGGCTTATGTATCCAGGCACTTCAGTGACCAGTAATTTGAAGGGAATTACTTATGGTTTCTTCCCTGCTAAGGTCACCATCATTCAATTGAGTTGATTTCTGTCTCTTGTAAGTAATAATTGAATTTGCTCTCGTGAAGACCAGCCAGTTTTTTAGGCTGGTCTTCATTCATAAGGAAGTTAAGGAGATATTGAGTTATTTCATACATAGCCTGGACGAATTGCCGAACCAAACGTACGGAGCAGCATATGATGGACTATTCTAAACAAGAAAGGAGAGGATTGATTTGTCTCAAGCTAATCTGCCTAACATTACACCTACCATAACACTCACCCGTAGCGATGCCATCAACATGATGATGGCGGCCATCGCCATGGAAGAATTAGGACTAAGCCATGTAATTAATGCAGAAGGGGAGAAGATGCAGTATGCACTCGGCACTCTTCCTGGAGTAACTGCTCCGGTGGTGAACATCTCCAATCTTCAGGACATCACGGAAAGTGTTCGTAATATGCTGGGGGAAACTGTGAAAAGCGCGTGGCTGCAGACCAGCCAGTTAGAGAGTCTGCTTGCAGCGCCGGTTGATTATGGCGGTACCGGAGCCTCGGGCGTAACAGGTCCAGACGAGGGTCCGCAAGGTCCACTAGGTCTGCAAGGTGAAATAGGAGAGACCGGAGACGATGGCCCGAGCGGTACCACGGGAGTTAGTGGTCTCCCAGGTCTAATAGGACCTACAGGAGCAACGGGGGCTACAGGTATAACAGGAGCCACTGGGATGACTGCATTGACAGGAGCTACCGGCCTCACAGGTGAGACAGGAGCCACAGGCTTGACGGGATTAACAGGAGTTACAGGCGAAACAGGTGTAACAGGGCTAAGCGGAGAGACTGGTGCTACAGGCCTAACGGGTCTGACAGGAGTTACAGGCGAAACGGGTGTTACAGGGCTAACCGGAGAGACTGGGGCTACTGGCCTGACGGGTCTGACAGGAGTTACCGGCGAAACGGGTGCTACAGGAGTAACCGGAGCCACCGGAGTTCCTGGTATTGACCGATGGATGTCTTCTCTCTCTGCAGGAATCACTGTAGGTCCGGGAGGGCCGATAGTCTTTGACACAGATGATTATACGAGCGTCGGAGCCATCAGCCGCAATTTAGGTGGTTTCAGTCTGCTGAATAATGAGGTTGATGGTGCGATAGTGCCGGCTATATATTACGTTAAATATACAGCAAATGCTCCTACTCCAACAGGAGAGAATATGAGCGTTGCGCTTACACTTAATGGGACCATTCTTCCAGCAAGTGAAGCGACATCTCTTCATACAGCCATTGCTCCCACTTCAAATTTGGTAGTGGGAGGGAGCATTTTTCCTACTACTAATCCTCCGCTAGCTAACCAACTAAACCTGATTAACAGTGGCGCATCTTCAATTACAGATGTTAATGCTTCAATATCCATTATCAAATTAGTATAATCCAATCTAACCTAAAGGAGATGATTACATGTCTCAGGCGAACCTGCCTAATATCACCCCAACCATAAGTATTGCCAGGGATGATGCCGTTAACCTGCTGCTGTCCTCCATTGCCATGGAGGAACTAGGACTTAGCCATATTATCAATGCCGAGGGAGAGAAGCTGCAATATATCCTGGGTACCTTGCCTGGAGTTACAGCCCCTGAAGCGACCATTGGCGATGTATTGGCCATGAATGAAAGTGTAAGAAATATGATGCGGGACATTGTTAAGAAGGAATTCATTCTCACCAACAAGCTGGAGACGGTACTCAACGCTTCCATAATGGTAGGACCTACAGGCGCAACAGGGGCTACGGGTAATCCGGGCGGGCCTCCGGGACCTCAAGGTGAACAGGGGATTCAGGGTATCCAAGGTCCAATAGGAATAACTGGCGAAACCGGTGTGACAGGGGCTACAGGGCTAACCGGAGACACCGGGGCGACCGGATTTACAGGTCTGACCGGAGAGACGGGTGCTACCGGAGCTACAGGTCTGACCGGTCTCACCGGAGAGACCGGATTAACAGGCCTAACCGGAGAGACAGGTGAAACCGGAGCTACGGGGCTGACCGGCCTGACCGGCTTAACCGGGGAGACGGGCGCAACCGGTCTGACGGGTGAAACCGGCTTAACAGGTGCTACAGGGTTGACCGGCTTAACGGGGGTTACTGGAGAGACTGGGGCGACCGGTTTTACAGGCCTGACCGGAGAGACCGGAGCGACCGGATTTACGGGGGTTGCCTTCTTCGCAGATTACAACTCTGCCGCCTCTGATGAAGCTCAAGTTGGCGGTGGTCCTGGTACTCCTGAAGCGGTGCAATGGGGGATTCAAGGACCGCAGAGCGGAGCAATTACAGTAGCGGGTGCTCTTAATCAATTCTTTATTTTGCCTGTGGATTCG
The DNA here is from genome assembly GCF_017874735.1 of Paenibacillus silagei. GTDB lineage: Bacteria > Bacillota > Bacilli > Paenibacillales > Paenibacillaceae > Paenibacillus_AQ > Paenibacillus_AQ silagei. The sequence continues at coordinate 396,441 of NZ_JAGGLV010000004.1, read as the reverse complement.
ACGATTCTGGTCCAATATTATGTCAATGCCCAATACCCTGGTCCTGCCCCAGTGATCTTTCAGTTGTATAACACAGATCTGGCTGGAAACTTGCTTACAGGTATTGCTGGGTCTATAGGTACTTCTCCACTAGGTGGAGACGCAATTGTGAATGTGGCAGGCGGAGCAATCGTAGACGTAACAACCGCTCAAGGTGTAGCGTTAGTGAACCTGAGCGATGAGCCTGTCGGTGACGGTGCTGGCACCTTCAGTGCCAATATACAACTGGTCAGAATCAATTAAATTTCGCATTGAAGCGAGAGGCGCTGGAAAATTCATTCCAGCGCTTTGCTGCGTTCTGAATCCGGGTAGGGACAGGTAATCTGCCTCTTTGCAGCTGTAAGTACGAAATGTCCAGCCAATATGAAGTCATTGACATAGAATATTGCGTGCTGCCGGATTAGACAGATCCGTAAGATATTAAGCATATCGTGGACTTGGACAATCTATAGGCTGCATAAACTGGTATTGGGGGTGTTGATTGGGCAGTTCTGGCGTTCACACAGGGTAAGCAAATATGAAAGTGAAAGAAGGGGTTGTGTCCACATGTCATCATTAATTCCGGTGCAACTGGGAAGTCCGGGACCGGCAATCAGGCTGGCAAGTCCGGTCTTGCTGGAAGAGAGTCATCCCTATTCCCAAATTGATTTCAGTGTGCCACTGTCGTTCAAGCCGGCAGTGTCCGGCAACTATCACCTGATCATCGGGTTATCTGTTCTGAAAGACGGGAATATCATTCATACCCTTACCGATCCTTATATCGGCAACGGCAATGCCGGGGAGACTATAGCTGCTGATGTGAATGCAAGCATTAAAGGAAGCTTCAGCCCTGGGGTGCGGTCGTTTGAACTCGAGCTGCGGATTCTGTCATCACAGAATATTGTGTCCAGTCCGCTGCTTGGCCTCCCAGCAGTCTCCGTACAAGGAGTTTCGGTGGACGCTGAAGAGGTCGGTCCGACTGGGCCGACAGGCCCGCAGGGTGCTCCCGGCACACAAGGTCCTCAAGGCCCTGCTGGTAATCCAGGTCCAACCGGAACCACAGGTCCTGGTATTATGGGTACCAAAGGCCCTAAAGGAGCGACTGGAGCAACAGGTGTTGTTATCGGAACCAGCGGCGCACAAGGAGCTACAGGACATACCGGACTGGATGGACTGCGGGTTACAGGTGCTACCGGAGCTACGGGAACAGGAGCTGCGGGGGCGACGGGTTATGGACCGGCAGGACTGACAGGAAACACCGGTATGCAGGGAATAACCGGGCAGACGGGTCCAGGGTCAGCAATCACCGGCCCGACAGGTACAACGGGGCCCACAGGGGAACCCGGACCAAGCCGGACCTTGCCGATGGTTGTAAGTGATACGTTGCTCGTCAACAGTCCCGATGGCGGGCAGGAGATTGTTGGTCAGCTTCCGCCGTTGCTGATTAATGCGGCTGATCAATGTGTGGTCATTGAGGGGACCCTTCAGATTACGTATGGTAATCCCCCGGACAGGGAATTCCAGAATATTATGGTCTATCAAGTACATCGTAATGGCCAGCCAGTGGGGTTCCCTCAAATCTGGTCCCTACAGTACAGTTATACCAGCGAGGTTGACAATTCCATCCCCTCCAGTCAAGCCCTGGCGTTCTTTAATATTGATAATAATCCGCCGCTAGGACAGAATGTATATTCGCTTACAGCATACCCAGTTAGTACCTCGGATGATACTTCAATTGCTTATACCTCATTCAATGCAGCGGCCAGAGTGTTCCAGGATGGGAACTGACCTTGTTCAAGTCTAGCAAAGGTATAGATAAGAATAGGTATCAGGGAAAAGGAGATGAGCGTACGTGACGGAGATCTATTCCTCGCTTCTTCTGGGAAGCGGGAACATATTGGTTCTTACGGGGATACGAACGGATGTAGTACAGCAAATTGACAACGCAGAAATGCGTCTGGTTGTTCCCTTGCTGCTGGATACCCTCAGCCCTGGGGATTACCATCTGCACATGGAATATGAGTTATGGAGAGCGAATGTGCGCATTGCATCAAGTACAGTGGCAATTGAATCGCAGGCAGCCGCAGCCGGTTTGGTTCAGATAGAAGCCATTATAAGATTTACCGATATGCTGCCTGCAGGGATTCATCGTTACGAATTGAGATTGAAGGGGCTACATGGCCAGAATATCGCTTCCGATATCCGGGTAGGCTCCCCTCTCCTGCAGACTGGACCTGGTCCAGTGATCCAGGCCGGAATTATTGGACCTCCGGGTCCGACAGGTCCGACTGGTCTAACAGGTATAACCGGGACGCAGGGTCCGGAAGGGCCGGAAGGAGATGACGGTCCATCGCTTCCGGGTCCGACCGGAGTGACCGGACCCACAGGGGCAACTGGAGCAACGGCTTTTGGAGGGGGCTCAACAGGGCCAACAGGGGCAACCGGTATGACAGGAATAGGGATTATTGGCCCTACAGGGCCAACGGGGCCAGGTATTGTAGGCGCTACTGGCGCAATAATTACTGGCGATACGGGACCCGACGGACCAACAGGACCGACAGGCTTCACAGGGCCGCCCGGAGCGGGCGACGAACCGGGAGATATGGGTCCAGCCGGAGCAACAGGGGCAACTGGAGCGCCTGCAGACGGGTCTTATATTCCGACGTTAATTTACAATACTAATACTGTATATAATTTATCACCCTCGCAATTCAACGTTCCCATTACAATTGTTCAATTGCCGGCAGCTTCCGGACAGACAGGACGTTCCAAAATTTCCGGGAGCGTGGAGCTCCGGTGGTCAGGTCCCCAATCTCAGTTTCCTAACAGAGGCCTAAAAATATCACTTGTACTCACGGACAGCGCGGGGACGATCTACTATCAGTATAGTGATTCTAGTGGAACGAAAAGTGTTATTTTAGCCCAGAATATCCCATTTATTGCGATGTACAGCGGACCGCCGACAGTGATGAAGCTTGTTATGTTGGTAACCGCCGACCCACAAGACCAGTGGAGAATATCTGCTATTGGAACTATAACAGAAACCGTTCTTTTCGATAACATCTGAAGCCCGGAACATCTAAAAGGAGTGGTGAAGTCATGTCGAATCTTACGTCTCTTCCTCTAGGCGTGCCGGGACCGGCAATCCGTCTGGCAGAGACCCTTGAAATTGCTGCAGCCCAGCCGCAGGCACTCATCAGCTTTCATATTCCCCTTGTATTTCAGAGCCTTGACAGCGGGCCGTCTCAGCTGCGGGTTGAGCTGGAGACGACGCTCTCCGGCAGCCACATTCAGAGCCAGCTAGTCACATTGTCCCACAATGGAACAGAGGAAGCTGCAAGGACGTTACAGGTTGTGATCAATCATCCGGCGAATCCGGGAACTTATGCATACAGCATACAAGCCAGAGTGGTCAGCTATAGCAATGTCAGGGCTAACCCCTCAATCGGCAGAGCTGTTGCAGGCATCTCCTTCGCAGAGACAGCGTTAGCCGCAACCGGGCTAACCGGTCCCACAGGCCCGACGGGAACGACCGGAACCCAGGGATATGATGGCTTTGACGGAGACGGTGGCGGCATTGGGCCGGTTGGAGCGACAGGCTATGGGCCGAACGGTGCCACAGGAGACACCGGCGATCCGGGATTGCCGGCAAGCGTAACCGGCGGGACGGGCAGCGGTTCGACGGGAGCGACCGGAGTAACCGGGGCGACGGGGATCGGTCCCACAGGAACGACCGGTCTGTCATTGACAGGGGCTACGGGCGGCAGTGTAAAGGGAGGCACAGGTAATCAGGGAGACCAGGGAATAAGGGGAGCTGTAGGGGCGACTGGAATCACCGGCAAAGGGCCGGAGGGACCGGCAGGTCCAGCCGGAGCAACAGGCACAACCGGAGAGCCGTTGACTCCTGCCCAGTATCTATATTCTGCGGACCCCATTAATCTGACCAATGACTTCCAGACCGTCCTCACTTTGCCTCAAGTGGTCATAGAGGGTGGCCCTAATGTGTTACTTCAGGGGAATGCTCTTGTAACTTTCCAGCCGTATTTGACCTCCATACGGGTTCCCATCGTTATCAATGTACTCTTTAATGATGTTATTATCCAAGACTACTCATTCTATTCCATTCAGCAGAGCTCGGACAGCTTCCCTGGCGGTGAGCGGGCAAGCGTAGATTGCCCGTTCAGTCTGACTCATTATAATGCCGGCGGAACCGGAGCATACTCCCTGCAAGTGAAGATAGATATGCCTGTCCAAGCGGGTCTCAACTTAAGAGTGGAGAGCCGTTATCTATATGCAGAGCAGTCAGGACTAAGGCATCCTTATGTCAAGGACAGAACCGTATATTATCTCGCTTCGGGATCTGTTCAGATCTTCGATGCGCTATATGGCCTTAGAAATTCTGTTCCGATGTATGACAATACCAATAAACCATTAGCTTCAGCCTATGCAGCTTCAACCGATGGGCGTTACATTTATTACGGAGTAGTTAGCAGATTGTACCGTTTCAATACACAAGAAGAAAAGGTGGATTGGGGAGTTGATTTGGTTCCCGGTCTCTATGTCACAGGTATGGTGCTAACGCCGGATCAAAGATATCTCTTCATCTGGACCCAGAACAGTACACAGGTCCAGATTTATGATCTGGAGAATGGCGGTATAGTGAAGACACTAACCCTGGATTACAATGTTGTCTACGCTGCAGCCTCACCTGACAGCCGGTATGTCTTCTTTTACACTTACTATGGAAGAATTCATGGCTATGAGACTGACACAGGTACGCTTATCCAGAATATTTTATTAGTAGGGGGCTCTGCTGGTTTGTTCACCGACACCCCAGTGCTGGCGGTTACGCCCGATAGTAAGGAACTTAAGGCTACAGGTAATGGTGGAGGAATATACTATAAATATGCGAATTTAGATAATTTCAGCGATACTGGAAGCATTGGGCCTTCACCTAATAACACTGCTGGTATCCGAATACTGAAGAATAGCGATACCTACTTGCTGGATACCGTAATACCTGATCAAAGTCAGCGTCGGGTCAGTCTGCTTGATGCTCAAGGAGAATTGCTGAATCATTGGCAAGTTCAGAATACTGGAAGTATTATGTTCTTGTCGCCGGATGAGCAATGGGTGGCCGTTCTAGGATCTACACAACTGTTACTGATTTCAACGGTTGATCAGAGTGCGCGATATATTTCATTACCGGATTATCAAGGTCCTAGCTATGCTGATTTTACAGGAGACAGCAGATATTTCGTCAATGCCGGAACTCAGATTCATTCTGTTAGCCTGAATGATTTCACCATCCGAAGCTTTGATATTCCAGGCGGATTCTCCAATTTCCCGCTGGGAAACTCTGTCTCCAGCGGAAGATACCAGACGCAAAGCGAATAATGCGAAATTTGATGTATATGTTCTTTAATGAAAGATCAACTCCATCGGGTCAATAACCGTGGAGTTGATCTTCATTCCGTAACGGGTGGACAAGGACAGGAAGTATCGAGCGGACAAATAAAGAACCCGCAAAGTGATGGGAGTTGAGCCTATATGAAGGGCATTATTCTGGCGGGCGGTTCGGGGACGAGGCTGCATCCGCTGACGAAATCTATCTCCAAGCAGATTCTACCGGTATACGACAAGCCGATGATTTATTACCCGCTGTCTGTCCTGATGCTGGCAGGCATCCGGGATATTCTGATTATCTCCAGCGGAAGAGACATCCGGCTGTTCCAGAATCTTCTCGGCAACGGTGAACAACTCGGAATGTCCTTCCAATATGCAGTGCAGGAGCAGCCGCGCGGACTTGCCGAGGCATTCCTGATTGGGGAAGAATTCATTAGTACTGATCATGTGTGCATGATTCTGGGTGACAATATCTTCTATGGACAGAGCTTCAGCTCCATTCTGGAGAGAGCCGTCCGGCGGCAGGAAGGCGCTACGATCTTCGGCTGCCGGGTGCAAGATCCTTCAGCCTACGGTGTTGTTGAATTCGACACTGCGGGCAAAGCGGTTGCTCTGGAGGAGAAGCCTTTGTACCCCCGTTCCCATTATGCCGTACCTGGTTTGTACTTCTATGACCAGCAGGTCGTGGAGATCGCCAGGCAGATTAAGCCCTCGCGGAGAGGTGAAATTGAGATTACGGATGTCAATCGGGAATATCTAAGCAGAGGGCAACTGAATGTGGAGCTATTCGGCCGGGGAATGGCCTGGCTGGATACCGGGACGCCGGATTCCCTGCTGGAGGCAGCTAATCTAGTCGAGACCATTCAGAAGCGGCAAGGACTGTATGTAGCTTGTATTGAAGAGGTTGCCTTCAATATGGGCTACATCACGAGGGAGCAGCTCTTGGAGCTGGCAAGGCCGATGCGCAAGCTAGCCTACGGGCAATACTTGTCAAGCATAGCAGAAGAATTTCATGTTGCGGGCGGATGAGGTTCATGGACAATGGAGGAGAGATTGTTCTTGCTTGACTGACGGACACATTCCGGACTTGGCGCATATATTGGTATTCACAGATCAGATTTGGTGGACGGGAATGAAGCCCATAATAGGGAGTTCATCACGAAGTCCACACCAAACCTGTACGCTTGAATACTACTATATTAATCATGAAGTATGCTGCTGCCTGATGCGGAGGCTTGGAAGGGGGCTAAGTTCATTAGCCGATACCGCACTATTCCTGGCGCATACTGGAATGAAATCCAAAACTGGCAGGATGTGACCACGTGATGGCCTTTTTATCAACTGGACCTATTGAGAACAACCCTGTTAACGGGGTGAGACCTACTCAGCAGGTTACCGTCAAAATTGATAACCGAAGCACTGACTTGGCTTACTCATTAACCATTCAGGGTTATCAACTTAACGGCGGAACAAGAGTGATGTACGTAAGCGAATTAATCCATGTTGCAGCGAATCAAGTCATTACGAAGAATTATTACGCTAACTTGAACGCTTTTGAATTTATATTCATTACATCACCGAATTCAACTGATGCGATTATGCCGGTTCAAATATCGGTATGGGGCAAGGACGGATCGGGACAATTGGTAACGGCACACCGGCTGGTAGCAGAAGAATTGCTTAGAGAGAATTACGGCGGCGGGGGAGCGACAGGACCGACAGGACCGGCTGGGTCTACAGGAGTAAACGGAGCGAATGGACCTGCAGGACCAGCAGGTCCAGAAGGACCGACAGGACCAACGGGTCCAGGGGTTGGTGAACAAGGAGCCACAGGAGCTACAGGAGCTACAGGGGTGACTGGAGTGACCGGTCCTGGAGTTGGGGAGACGGGTGCAACAGGAGCTACTGGCGCAACTGGAGTGACAGGAGTAACAGGACCTACTGGTACAGGAGAAGGGACCACAGGAGCCACGGGATTTACAGGAGTCACTGGTCTTACAGGTGAAACGGGAGCTACAGGAGCTACGGGCGCTACAGGAGCTACAGGAGCTACAGGACTCACAGGAATGACTGGTCCAAACTTAGCTACAGAAGGATTCTCAGTATTTCTGCCAACCTTGGTGACAGGTACTACGGCCACATTTGTTGGCTGGGAAGAAGCGGCACCTTATTACGGCAATGCGGCATTCGATACAGTTTTGGGGCAATACACCGTTCCGGAGACAGGCAGATATTCTGTTGAAGCCACTGTCAACTTTGCCTTTACCGCAGCTATTGCTGCTGCATTAGATCCAGCTGTGAACCCGTCTTTAGCCGTACAAAGAACTACGCCGGCTCCAGCTACAGATCTGGTTACCGGATTATTGCCGGTACTGGATGTGGCTATCGGAGGAACGTTAACTCTTAGAACACTTCTTAGAAGCGGCACTGTCACCTTGGCAGGTGAAGTGGAGCTAACTACAGGGGATGTTATCACGCTCGTCTATCAGTCTAATGGATTGGCGGTTGATGTGGATCTTGGTGCTGCAGATCCAGGCGTTATATGGTCTGTTCACCGCTTAACCTGATCCTGGAAGGGATCTGCTTCACTTTTCAGCAAGCTTAAGAACCATCCTTTGCGGGATGGCTTCTTTTTTGTATATCTAATGATTGCCAGGAGGCTAGGGAGATGGAAGCAGAACAGCAGGGTCTGTTCACTCTATGTATGATTGTGAAGAATGAAGAAGCTGTGCTGGGGCGTTGTCTGGATTCAGTCAGAGACTTGATGGATGAGATCGTCATTATCGATACGGGGTCGACAGACAGGACTGTCACAGTTGCAGGCTGGTATACGGAGAAGGTATTCGCTTATCCTTGGGATGATGATTTCGCAGCCGCCCGCAACTATTCCTTCGAACAGGCGACGATGCCTTATGTCTTCTGGATGGATGCGGATGAGCTGCTGGCTGCGCAGGAAGCAGAGAAGCTGGCCCGCCTGAAGCAGCAGCTGGCGCAGGAACAGGCGGGGGTGGAGGTAATCTGGATGGGAACCCGGTTATTTCTGCAGTCTTTCCAAGCTACCTCCGCTGTAGTACCAGTGTATTCAGAGCGCCGCCCCAGATTGGTGAGGCGCGGACATTTCCACTGGCAGGGGCGGGTCCATGAGGAACTGGATACTGGAGCAGGCACAGCCATGAATACGGACATCTACATTGACCATCGCCCGTCCGCTGTCCATACAGAACGTAACCTGCGAATTCTGAAGCGCTGGATCGCTGAGGAAGGCAAGGCTGAAGGAAGACTGCTCTTTCACTATGCGAATGAATGCTTCGGCTCGCGGGAATATCAGACTGCTGCTGCTTCGTATGAAGAGCTGTTGCAGGAACCACGGAGCTGCAAGGAGGAACGGATTACAGCTTGTCTGCGGTTATCCGAATGTTACCGGGAGCTGGGTGAACCGGAGCTCAGGCTGAACAGCCTCTTCCGCTCCTTCAGCTACGGGCTGCCTCAGGCGGATGTCTGCTGCGGTGTAGCCGGATTCTTCGAGGAGCGCAGGGATTGGGAGAGTGCAATCTACTGGTATCTTCAGGCAATCGCCCTGCAGACGGCGGGACCGGGAGACCGTCCTGTCTCCCAGGCTTATTATACCTGGATGCCCCATGTCTTGATCAGCCGCTGCTTCGCTGCAGCCAGAGAATGGCAGCAAGCCTACCAGCATAATGAGCGGGCCTTGGCTTACCTGCCGGGGAATCAGGTCTTGCTGGGCACAAGAATCGATTTGCAGCAGGTGCTCGAAGAGAGGCGGGGCGAGAAAGAGTAGCACGGAAGCAGGCAGCTGTAATTTCCCGGTTGCCTGCTTTATTTTGCCAACCAGGAAATCTGCTATAATCTCTTGGAATTTTCGGCTTTAACATCACATAAATTAAAAGAGAATCTAATTATAAGCCAGCACTACTTGAAAAGGGGTGTTATAGATGTCAGCAAATCCGCTGAAGCAAAAGCTGGGGAGCAATACGCCTATAATCGGAATATGGTCCATCGTTCCTTCCCCTATTCTTTCCGAGATATTCGGCCTTTCCGGACTGGATTTTCAAATATTTGATATGGAGCATGGGATATACAATCTCCAAACGCTAGATTCTTCAATACGTTCATGTGAAGGCTCCGGTTGTGCTTCTATAGTTCGAATACCTCAAATAAGCCAAACTGTTGTTCAATCCGTAATGGATCTGGGGACAGATGGTATTATTGTTCCTCAAATCATGACTAAAGAAGATGTTGATTCAGTAATTCAATTCATGAGATATGCACCCGAAGGAGTCAGAGGATATAATCCCTTTACCCGTGCTGCACAATACAGCAATCCATTATCTAATGATCAGGGGAAAATGAATAATGATTATGGTTTTTCATCTATTATTATTGAGAATGCGACCAGCTATGCTTTGATTGATGACATTCTGACAGTACCACAATTAGATATGGTATATCTGGGCGTATATGATATGTCTATCGCATTAGGATGCAAGGGTAATGTACAGGACCCCGTGATTCTTAAGTTTGTGGAGTGCTGTGTGAAGAAGATCCGTGATGCGGGGAAGGCCGCTGGAATGATGGTTAGAAGTAAAGAAGATATTCAACATGCCTATTCTTTGGGAGCGAACGTACTTGTGTATGGAGTTGATTCTAATCTTATCTATCAATCATCGAGAGAAGCAGTAGATCATATGAAGGATATATTCTATTCATGAGCGAGGGAATCCACATGAGAATGAGAGTCTCAGATTACATTGCTGATTATATGAAACAACAAGGTGTGAAATCTGCATTTATGTTATCTGGCGGAGGTATGATGCACTTAATTGATGCCTTGGGAAAAGTTAAGGAGATTACTTACTACTGTAATCACCATGAACAGGCCAGTGCAATGGCGGCTGAAGGGTATGCACGCCAATCGGGAACGATCGGATTGTGCTATGCCACTAGCGGGCCCGGTGCTACTAACACAGTGACAGGAATCGCCGGAGCTTGGCTCGATTCCGTTCCTTGTCTGTTTGTAACCGGACAAAGTAATTTGAAACAAACCATACAAGGTTCAAAAATTGAAGGACTGCGGCAATTCGGCACCTTCGAGGTGGATATTGTTCCGATTGTTAAACCGATTACTAAATATGCTGCCTTTATCGACAGTCCCGAGAGCATTAAATATCATTTGGAAAAAGCAGTGTACCTTGCGCAAGAGGGCAGGCCAGGCCCTGTATTATTAGATATTCCCCTGAATATTCAAGCAGCATTCATTGATCCGGATCATCTGGAAGGCTTTGAAAAGCCGCCTGCCCTTCCATATGATCTTCAAGAAGAATGTTCAAGCCTCCTGGACAAAATAGGTTCTTTCAAACGTCCTGTTATTCTGGCCGGTCATGGAATCCGTTCGGCAGGGGCTGTCGTTGACTTCCGAGAATTAGTTACGGTCCTTGGTCTTCCGGTAATCACCACACAGTTAGCCAAAGATATACTCCCCTATAACAATAATCTATTTATTGGCCATCCAGGAGTGAAGGGAGATCGTGCAGGCAATTTCGCAGTGCAAAACGCTGATTTCATCTTATCCATCGGCTGTAGTCTACATACACAAACCACAGGCTATGAGCTGGATACCTTTGCAGTTAATGCTTATAAAGTTCAAGTGGAGCTGGATGAGGCAGTCATGCAGAGAGAAAATATTAGTGTGAACGAAAAAATCAGTTCAGATGTAGAAAATTTCATCCAAAACTTATTGAAGGCAGCCCTGATAAAAGGATATCAAAATAAGCATGTCACATGGAATCAAACCTGTATACGCTGGAAAGAACAATATGCAGTCTTCAAAGAACCACATGATCTTGGAGGCAGCAGGGTTAATTTCTATGAATTTGCAGAAGTTTTAAGCAAGTTGACTGAAGGCAATGAAACGATATTAACAGATGCCGGGTCTGCCTTTTATGTAATGGGTCAAGGGTTCAGGGTAAAGGGTGATCAGCGCTATATCGTATCTGGAGCGCTTGGAGCGATGGGATATTCATTGCCGGCAAGCATTGGTGTAGCGGCTGTTGACCCCTTGAAGAGTGTATTATGTGTCACCGGGGACGGCTCCCTTCAAACCAATATTCAGGAATTACAAACCATCCGTCATCACAATCTGAATATCAAATTGTTTATCATAAATAATGATGGCTATGCTTCCATAAGGAATACACAGGACAATTTCTTTGAGGGGCATTATGTTGGGTCCGGTATTGATTCTGGTGTATCTGCTCCGTCATTCCGTAAAATTGCTGCGGCGTATAATATTCCATATGTAGAGTGCAACGATAGAAAAAATTTAGATGCAAATATTAATGAGGCACTGAAACAGACGGGACCTGTTATCTGTGAGATCATGTGTCAGCCTAAGCAGCAAATCATTCCAACGGTCTCCTCCAAGAAGCTTGATGATGGTACGATGGTCTCTATGCCAATACATGATATGTTTCCGTTTTTAAGTAAGGAAGAACTTGAAGCAAATATGCTGAATTAATATCTGGATATAGAGCCGTCAGATTTTTGGCGGCTTTTTAGCGTGAATTGCGCGAAAAAAAACACCCGCTATGCGGGTGGCAGAGAAGAAACGTCAAGCTTGTTGCGATAGGGTCAGCGCCGCTTCCAGAATCAGATCCTCTTGTCCAGCCACGACCTTACGGCGTCCAAGCTCCACCATGACGGCCTTGGGATCGACGCAGTACTCCTTGGCGATTCGTTCTACCGGCTTCACGAAGCCGGAGAACACTCCAGCCATGCCGCTGACAATACTCATGCTGCCTAGCTTGGGAGCCTTGGCGAAGGCAATCTCCGCTTGTTCGGCCAGCTCAAGTAAGGCATAGAGTTCAATTCCCGTGTCCCGGCCCGAATGGTGCAGCGCTGCTACCAGCGCTTCCAGTTGGGCATTGCCGGCTCCGGCTCCGAATCCCCGTGCTGTCCCGTCAAGTATGGTTGCTCCTGCTTCGGCAGCAGCGAGCGAATTGCCGATGGCAAGGCCGAGATTATTATGGGCATGGAAGCCGACAGGAATATCCAGAATACTGCATAAGTATTGAATCTTCGCAGTCACATCCCCAGGGAGATAAGCCCCGGCGGAATCCATCAGAATGATGGCTTGGGCACCGTAGCCTTGCATCTTAAGAGCTTCGCTGCCCAAGACTTCAGCGGAAGCCATATGCGACATCATAAGAACACCGTAAGCGGTCCGGTTCTGCCCGCGAACATATTCAATATGGCGTTTCGTCAGATCAGCCTCCGTACAATGAGAGGCAACACGTACGATATCGACTCCCAGCTCCAGTGCAGCCTGCAGATCCCGGTGAATCGTAGCAAAGCCTGGGATAACATGGATAGATAATCGGGTTCGCCGGAGATTGTTCCTGCAGATAGAGAGCATCTCTGCATCGGACAGCAGACTCTCACCAAGCTGAAGAGAGGAGGCGCCGAGACCGTTGCCGTGTCCCACCTCCAGCACGGCCATCCCTGCTTTCTCTGCCATCCGTGAATATAACTCCAGATTCTCCCGGGTTAACTGATGCTTCACGGCATGGGAACCGTCTCTTAGTGTAGGATCGCTAATAATAAGTGGATGCATGGTCATCCTCCTTTGCGCACATTAAGCGAGCGCCTGGCATATTCTTCTGCCAGTGCAATCGCTGCGCAATTGATAATATCCAGATTTCCGGCATAACTAGGGAGGAAGTCGCCAAGCCCCTGTACCTTGACCATCAGGGCAATTCGGCCATTCTCTATGACCGGAGGCACAATTAGCTGATAGCCGGGGACATAACGCTGGATGCGGGCGACCATTTCCTCAACCGCTCTTGCAAGACTCCCCATATCGGGTTCAGGGACGACGGCGAAAAGTGTGGTTTGCATATCAATACTGGGAATAGCCGGGTTCAGATTAAGAATGGCTTTGGCCCGTCTGCAGCCGGTATAACTGCGGAGAGCACCCTCTGTAGCTTCGATGTATTCATCCAGATTGATTCTTGTGGCAGGCCCTGCACTCAGTGAGGCGATGCTGGATACGACTTCTATATAAGATACCTCCTGTTGGGAGCGGGCAATGGCATAGGCCAGCGGCACGGAAGCCTGCCCTCCGCAGGTGATCATATTCACATCGTTACTATCCAGGCATTCCTGCAGATTCACAGCCGGAATACACGTTATCCCTAACTGTGAGGGAGTCATATCTATTACGAACTTGCCTAGTGCCTTGAGCAAGGGATAATGGCGGATATGGGCAGCAGCGGAGGTAGCATCGATCACAATGTCGCAGCACCCGGGATTGTCCAGAATGGCATCGATGCTTCTATCGGATACCTGTACGCCAAGTTCCCTGGCAAGCTGAAGGCCTCTGGAATCCGGGTTTCTCCCTGTGAAGAGGGTGCAGGCCAGGTACGGGGAGCGGAGAACTTTGATTAGCAGGTCGGTCCCGATATTGCCGCTTCCCAGAATGGCAACGTTCAGTTGATTCGTGTACATGGCAGTCACTCCAAGCAATTAGATTGGTATTCAACACAGTCATACCCCAAAGCCTGCCGGCTTCACTTGATAAGCTTATTTATATGCGGATGCTGCAGGAATAGGTCCATTAGATCCACTTCAATTTGAAATTATGCCGGACTTTCCGGTCCGGTAAGTTGTATAAATTAGTTTTGCAGCGAATAAGTTGATTATAAGAACCTGTGAGAAGAGAGGTGAAGGGATGATATATTTCCTGAATCGTGTAAATGGTATGGAAGGGCTGTGTAATCAGTTCATGGCATTATTTCGTACAATATCAGAAGCCTTCCTGTACAGAGATCAGGGAGAGAGCGCTTGTATAATACTAGCAGATGGTCAGACGCGTAATTTCATTAATTTGTCAGATGAGCCCTTTTTCTCGCCATTATCTATCGATGCTTTCATAGAGGTAGATCAATTTCAGAAAGTTCTGGCTATTCAAAACGTTTCACTTCTACGTCTTAGAGAAGCAGGTGAGGTGTCGCAAGGGGCTATTGTGGTATGTTCTCGTTTCCCCATCAGTCCTATGACCCCGGACAGTTCGCTTCGTACGGGAGCTTGGATCGCAAATTCTATTCCGTTCGCACAGAAGCCGCTTCAATTGGCTGATGCCATTCTTGGCTGGATGTCTCAGCACTCTAATTGGACTGCACTACAAATGCGAATCGAAGGTGATGTTCTGTATCAACCGGGGGATAACAGCATCAGTTACGATGATTATGTTCAGCAACAGGCCCGTCTAGCCACCGACTTCATTGCACAGCTACCTCCTGTATCAGCAGTCTATGTTGCTACAGGTGTTGAGGAGGAGTTGCTTAGAGAAGCTATGAGCGGACTAAGGGAGGCGTATCCCGAAGTAGTCCTATTGACCAAAAAAGATTTTCTCAGGGACTTCCCGGCGTCCGGCTCGGAATTCAACTCGTTGTCTCTCGAAGAACAGGCATTGGTGGATTGGCTGGTCTGTCTGGGAGCTCCCAACTTCCTGGGGCCGCATGGAACGTCTTTTTCTTATCTGGCCGGGTATATGCGTCATTACCGTGGCTTGGCACCTAACACAACATTATTGTGGCCGGAGAATCAACAATACTGGGAATTATGGTTTCCGCGGCTGTGAGAAGTAAGGCACAAGCGGCATTTTACCTGAACCGGAATGGGGACTGCTATATGAACAGGATAAAGGATGAATTGAAGAGCTTGAACCGGAATGCTTCAACAGCTCGCAAGCCCAAGAAGATTGCCATTCTAGGAGCCACTGGTCATATCGCCAAAAATCTGATTATCGGTCTTGCAGCGGCACAGGAGTATGAGTTGTATCTATTCTCGCGGTCCAGGGACAGGATGGCTCTTTTCCTGGAGGAAAACCAGCTTCAGGAAGGGGCTACGCTTTGTGAATACGATCAATTTGCTCGTACAGCGGACTATGATGTGATCATTAACGGGGTGGGAATTGGAGATCCGCGTGATCTGATTCAGCATCCGTTCCGGGTCTTTCAGATTACCGAGCAATACGACAATCTGATTCTGGACTATCTGCACAAGCATCCGGCTGCTATATACATTAATCTGAGCAGTGGAGCGGTGTACGGGTCAGACTTTGATCAGCCGGCTACATACGGGAAGTGGCTTAAGCTGGATTCCAATCATTTGTCCACCAAGGAATTTTACGGGATCTCTAAGCTGAATATGGAGGCTAAGCACAGAAGTCTGGGCTCCTACCGGATCGTGGACTTGCGCATCTTCGGTTTTTTTAGCGCGTTCATTGATTTGGATTCCCGGTATTTACTGACGGATATAATTCAACATCTTAAGAGCGGAGAGGTGCTGTCTACATCAGCGGACAATATCGTAAGAGACTATGTGCATCCCGGGGATTTCGTCCAGCTCATTAAGCTGTGTATGCAAGATAAGGTGCGGAATGAGGTCTATGATGTGTATTCGCTGAAGCCTGCGCTGAAGTTTGAGATCCTGGATTACTTCGCAGAGTACCATGGGCTGAAGTATGAAATTCAAGATAACCCTTCCTGCAACTCCATTACCGGCTCCAAAAATAACTATTATTCGCTTAATGATCATGCTGCCGGAATAGGCTATCAGCCCACTTACACCTCACTACAGAGTATAGAGTCCGGTTACGCTCAACTATGCCGAAATAAAAATTCATGAATCCCAGGCCGCAGGGAATTATAGAATTGGAGGGATCTCTCCCATTCTAAAGAGACAAGGACGGAATTCATGAAGCAGACTTCTCGTTCGGCAGAAAACGACAAGAAACTGAAGTGGTGGCAGCTCAGCCTGCTCGGCATTGCGGGGACGATTGGAACCGGGTATTTCCTCGGCTCAGGTCTGGCGATATCCATGGGCGGGCCGGCGGTGCTGCTGGCTTATCTGCTCGCGGCGGCGGGGACGTACGTCGTCTTCGATGCGCTGGCGCGGATGACGGCGGCGCAGCCGGAGCAAGGCTCCTTCCGCTCTTATGCTAAGCAGGCCTTTGGAAGCTGGGCCGGATTCGGAAGCGGCTGGTTATACTGGTTCTCAGAACTGTTGATTATGGGCAGCCAGCTTACGGCGCTGTCGATCTTCTCGCGGTTCTGGTTCCCGGGCGTGCCGATGTGGATTTTTGCAGCGGGCTATGCGGTGGTTGCTCTGGGGATTGTGTTCTTCGGCAACAAAGGCTTCGACAGGGTGGAGAACGTGCTGGCCGTCATCAAGGTGGCGGCTATTCTTATGTTCCTGGTGATTGCGGCCGCGCTGCTGGCGGGCTGGATTGGCGGCGGCATATTCACCCCGAAGGTGCCGAGGAGCTATCAGGCGTTGTTCCCGTCAGGGGGCATCGGGTTATGGTCCGCCTTCATCTTCGCCTTCTATGCCTATGGCGGGATCGAGGTGCTGGGGATTATGTCTTACCGGCTTCAGAAGCCGGAGGAAGCGCCGAAGGCGGGGAAGGTGATGCTGCTGGGGCTGGCATCCGTGTATATTTTGTCCATTGGACTGGCGGTGATTATGGTGCCGCTTAGCGCTTTTAACCCCAAGGAGAGTCCCTTCGTCCTGGCCCTGCGCAGTGATCATCTGGCCTTCATACCACATCTGTTCAATGGGGTGCTGATCATTGCCGGGTTCTCTACGATGACAGCGTCGCTGTATGCGATTACCTCGATGATGCTTACGCTGGCCCAGGAGGGGGATGCGCCCAAGGTGTTCGCGAAGAAGTGGAAGGACAAGTATCCGCTGCTGCTGGCGCTGTGCCTGATCGCGGTTGGTATGACGGGGGCTGTAATTATGGCCTTGCTGCTGCCGGGAAAAGTGTACGAATACATCACCACCGCCGCGGGGCTGATGATTCTCTATAACTGGGCCTTCATCCTGCTCTCCTCAAGCAAGCTGCTGAGGCCAAGTCTGCTTAGCGGTGTGAAGCGCTGGAGCGGGCTAGTGCTGATTCTTGCTGCCGTCAGCGGAACACTGTTTCATAAGCTCAGCCGCCCGGGCTTCTATATCAGCCTGCTGATCGTAGCGCTGATTGCGCTGAGTGACTGGGTGGTTCAGCATTTCCGTCACAAGACCTAATGAAAAAACAACAGCCGGGCTGCCTGAATCCCGAAGTAGAAGCCGAAGCCAACCAGCGACAGACCGGATAATACGGAGATCGCCTTCAGCACCCGAGAAGTCAGGAAGGTGCGGAATAGGCTGGAGGCTGCCGCCATGGTTACATCCCAGAGAAGTATTCCGAGGACAATGGCCCCGCTGTAGATCAGGAGCTGCTGCATCGGGTACTCGGTGACTGCCTTGGCTAAGATGGAGCCGTAGATTCCCAGCCAGAACAGGATGGAGAGGGGATTGAACAGCGACATCAGGAATCCCGACACGAAGGATTTGGATAGGGAGGCTCCGCTTCCCCGCACCTCTGCTGCTGAGAGTTCCCCCGAATGCCTGATGCTCTCCACACCGCTGTAGACCAGCACGAAGAAGCCGAACAGCCACAGGAAGGCCTTGACGAACGGGGCATCCAGCAGGTGAATCATGCCGAAATACACCAGCAGCATGTAGACCACATCGGCGCAGACCGCGCCGAGACCCACCGCCCAGGCCGGCAGGAAGCCTCCGCGCAGCCCCTTGTCCAATTGAGCGGCATTAATAGGCCCGATGGGAGCCGACAGGGATAACCCGAGAACCATATAACCTATGAATACGTTAATGTTGTCCTCCTCCTTTATTCTATATAGATAGCTTATTCCGCAGGAGGGGGGAATAGGACAACCAGACGAAGCGGATAAAGCGCTGGTTCTTTTGCCATAATAAACAGATGTGAAGTCAGAACGGAGGTTCTAGGCTGGACGTCCGTATCTTATATACGGGCCTGTTCTTTGTGCTACGGCTGGTATCTGATAAAAGGCAGGTCCCAGTCCCAAGGTGTATACAGCCGTTAGACCGACAATAATCAGGAAGCGAATATAAAAGAAGGTGGTTCGTCCATGAACGGGTCCAAAGAGTCCCCAGGGGGGAAAGGTTCAAAAGGGGCGCTGATCGCGCTCGCCTCCATCCCGCTGATTATGACACTGGGTAATTCGATGCTGTTGCCGATTCTGCCGCAGATCTCGAAGGAGCTTGGGGTGAGCGCATTTGAGGTCAGCATGATCATCACGGTCTATGGCCTGATCGCCATCCTGATGATCCCGATCGCCGGCTATTTATCGGACCGCTTCGGGCGCAAAAAAGTGATTCTGCCCAGCCTGATCCTGGCCGCCCTGGGCGGAGCCGGATGTGTGGCCGCCGCCTGGTTCTTCACAGGAACCACGGCTTATTGGATTATTCTTGCCGGACGAGTCGTCCAGGGGATCGGTGCCGCAGGCGCTTTTCCCATCGTCATTCCCTTCGTGGGCGATCTGTTCAAGGATGAGAAGGAGGTAAGCAAGGGACTCGGGATTGTTGAGACCTCCAACACCTTCGGCAAAGTCGTAAGCCCGATCCTGGGCGCTTATCTGGGGACGCTGCTATGGTATGCGCCGTTTATCGCCATTCCTGTGTTGTGTCTGATCTCCTGTATTCTTGTGATCTTCCTCGTTAAGAAGCCCAAATCCGAGGAGGAAGCGGAGAAGACCAGCCTTAAGGAATTCCTGGGCGGCATTAAGAGCGTACTGCATGAGAAGGGCCGCTGGCTGTATGCCATCTTCGCTATTGGCGGTATCTGCATGTTCGCGACCTTCGGGGTGCTGTTCTACTTATCGGAGATCCTCGAATCGAGATATAACCTGCACGGGGCCTACAAAGGCATCGTACTGGCCATTCCGCTTGCTCTCCTGTGTCTGGCCTCGTACGGAAGCGGTAAGATCATCGGCAAAAACAAGCTGCTCATGAAATGGCTCGGCTTCGGCGGCATGGTCTTACTGACCGCTGCCACGCTGATTACGGGCTTCAGCGAGAACATCTATTACATGGTCGGGTTCCTGAGTCTAAGCGGAATCGGGATCGGGGTGGTCCTGCCCTGCATGGATGCGCTGATTACAGAGGGTATCGAGCAGGAGAACCGGGGCACGATTACTTCTCTTTACAGCAGCATGAGATTCATCGGGGTCGCGCTGGGACCGCCGGTGGTGTCTCTCTTGATGAGCCGGGGACACTGGACCTTGTTCTTCACCATGGCGGGCTTCGGTGCTGTCGGCGGGCTGCTGTCCTTTTTCGCGGTAACCCCCAGCAAGGAGGATTCGGAAGGGGAAGGCCAGCCTGAGCGGAATCCATTCAAGTCGAAGAAGGGAGGTCCGCTACGCCAGCGCGCGCGGTAGACAGGATTGTATACAGCAAATCAGGGGCGTCCCAAATGGGGCGCCCCTGATTTGTATTTTATTAGAAACGTGTATTTGGCTCCGTTTTGGATAAAAGGTGCAACGATTTGGGGGCAAGTATCTTTGCATACATCCGAATGAGGAGCTAATCGGAGCTGCCACGATGAGCGATGAGCTCCATGTTTCACAGCCAGTAACAATGGTGAGAAATCCTGCACGTAATGCAACAATCCTGCCTCATAGAAGCGTTCTATGCTGAAATCCTGCTCAAAATGCAACAAATCCAGCGCAAACTTGCTCTAATCACCGAAATTTATGCAATTCATGCAACATTGCACTTCGGCCAGCAATTAGGTATAGAGGAATCCTGCAATAATTACAACAATTTTCAGGCTCTCCTTTTATCCGTATGCTTATTATGTTAGGAGGGAAGGCTTACTTTCCGGTCACTCGGAAATAACATTCTTCACATTACTAATATAACATGGTATATTAGGTTGTGTCTTTCAGAGAGAAAGCGGTAATGGAGGTGCTTGATTTGGCCAATGACTCAGGCTCGAAGCCGATGTACGAAATGATTTTTCAAACGCTGCGCGAGCGGATCACCAATAATGAATATAAGGCCGGGGAACGGGTTCCCTCGGAGAAAGAACTGTGCAGTGAATTTGGGGTGAGCCGGATTACCTCCAAAAAAGCACTGAAAATGCTGGCTGAGGAACATCTGATCGTCCGCCAGCCGGGCAGAGGCTCCTTCGTAGCCGATGCGAATTCGCTGATCATGAAGCCGTTTGACAGCCAGCAGACGGTCCGGACCACAGGCAAGAAACGGATCATCGGACTGGTGATTACACACTTCAGTGATATGTACGGCACAGAGCTGATATACGGCATGGAAGAAGCTTCGCGGGAGAATGACGCATTTCTGATCGTCCGGCGGTCGTTCGGGATTCCCGAGCTGGAGGAGCAAGCGATTCAACAGCTCTTGGGGCTCGGGGTGGACGGGCTGATTATCTTCCCTGCGCAAGGCGAATATTTCAGTGCCGAGATCCTGAAGCTGGTCATCCAGAAATTCCCGTTCGTCATGATTGACCGCTATTTGAAGGGGATTCCCGCCTCATCTGTGAGTACCGATAATATCCAGGCGGCCAAGGAGGCCACGCATTATCTCTTCGGGCTGGGGCACCGGCATATTGGCTTTCTCGCGCCGCCGCCTGCGAATACAACCGCAATAGAGGAACGCATTGACGGTATTCTCGAAGCTCACATGGAGCATAATCTGCTGGCGAACCGTGAGCTATGGATGGAGACGATTACGTCTACCATGCCGAATGTATTTGACCCGGAGGCCCGAATTGGCGATGTGGACAAGCTGGCCGAGCATCTGCGGAAATATCCTCAGATCACCGCGCTGTTCGCAGCCGAATATAGTATCGCCTTGCTGGTCGAAGAGGCAGCGGGCAAGCTGGGACTGCGGATTCCCGAAGACTTGTCCCTGATTTGCTTCGACAGCCCGGAGCCGCATGAAGACTGTAGAGTGACGCATATGCGCCAGAATCAGTTCAGCATCGGCAAGCAGGCGTATGAGAATGTGTTCACCATGCAAGGGAACGAGCAGCCCATTTCCCGGATTCTTTTACCGGCCGTATTGATTAAGGGCAAGTCAACAGCACCGGTCCGCAAGGACTGATCTTACTGCAAGAGGCCGCTATAATCATAATGTAAATGAATTAGCCTTCGCCACGAAGGCTTTTTTGATTTTACCGACCACAATGGGCGACGCTAGGGCATTTGGGCCGGATGTAGTCGAAAAACCGACCACATTGGGCTCCACAGAGGCATTGTAGTCCTGTATTCGCAATTCAATCAAATGTAATTAATATACCAATAGATCATACAACTATATAAATATACCATTATTATATTGACATATTAATATTAATTGTTTACTATGATGAAAGCGTTTGAAATACTGATATATACCATTTGGAGGTGCAACATACACCCGTGAAGCTACAGAATGAAATTCCGAAGTCTGTATATGATTTGATCGGCAAGGTACAAGGGGAGTTGGCAGACTCTTCCAAGCTGGCCAAGATGTTCGAGGACTGCATGATCAATACCATTGGTACCACCATTTCGCAGAAAGCAGATGGCACCACCTTCGTTATAACAGGTGATATACCAGCTATGTGGCTGCGCGATTCCGCCGCCCAGGTTCGCCCGTATCTACTGCTTGCCGCAGAAGATCCCAACATGGAGGCGATGATTGCGGGTCTGGTGAAGCGGCAGATGAATTATGTTCTGCTCGATCCGTATGCCAATGCTTTCAATGAAGAGGCGAACGGCCACGGACATCAATCGGATCTTACCGCCATGAGCCCATGGATCTGGGAACGCAAGTATGAGATTGATTCGCTGGCGTATCCGATTCAGCTCAGTTATCTGCTCTGGAAGAATAGCGGCTGCGTCACGCAGTTCGACGAGACCTTCCGCAAGGCAGCGCTTGAAATCATCAAGCTGTGGAGAGTGGAGCAGCATCATGAGACGGAGTCCCCCTATACGTTCGAGCGGCTGGATGCACCGCTCACGGATACCTTGACCCGTGAAGGCAAAGGCAGCGAAACGGCGTATACCGGGATGACCTGGTCAGGCTTCCGGCCAAGTGATGATTGCTGTGAATATGGTTATCTGGTGCCGTCCAATATGTTCGCTGTGGTGGTCCTGCGCTATCTGGAAGAGATCGCTCAAGAGATTTATGGGGATCAGGAGCTTGCTGCGGCAGCGCAGAAGCTGGGCCAGGAGATCCATCAGGGGATTCAGGAGTATGGCATCTATAATCATCCGGTCCATGGGAGAATCTATGCTTATGAGACAGACGGGTTAGGTCATTACAATCTTATGGATGATGCCAATGTTCCAAGCCTGCTGTCCTTGCCTTACCTTGGCTACACCGACGAGAATGACGAGGTGTACCGCAATACCCGGAGATTTATCCTTAGCGAAGATAATCCTTATTACTATAAAGGACAGGTTGCGGAAGGCATCGGCAGTCCGCATACCCCGGAGGGTTACATCTGGCACATCGCCTTGTCCATGCAAGGACTTACGTCACCGGAGCGCAGTGAGAAAGAACGCTTACTGCAACTGATTCAGGATACGGATGGCGGCACAGGCTTGACCCATGAAGGCTTCTCGGTCAACGATGCCACAGCATTCACCCGTCCATGGTTCTCCTGGTCGAATATGCTGTTCAGCGAACTGATTATGGATTATTGCGGGTTACGGGTAGTGAAGTAGAATTTCTCGCTGAAACGGTACCGTTCTTTAAAAGGACGGCAAAGCCGTTTCTGCTTGAAGCTTTTATGAAAGCGTTAAAATATAAGAATTTATATGTTGCACACGATAACTTATCCTTCTATTTCTCGCTGAAACGGGTGCCATCCTTAAAAAGGACGGCCAAGCCGTTTCCACTTGTGAAACTACAACCAAAGGGGCAAAGACAAATGAAAATGAATAAATTCAAAGTTTCGATGACTGCGGCAATGGCTTCTCTTCTTCTGTTGACTACAGCTTGTTCAAGCGGCAATTCGAATTCCGGTTCGGGAGCAGCCAAAGGGAAGAAGGAGGTCACCATCACCTTCCGTTCGTCGGGCTCAGAGGATACATTGACCAAGTATTTTGAATCGGGACTGATTAAGAAATTCGAAACGGACAACCCGGATATCAAGATCAAGATTGCTCCGGTGCTGGCCAGTGAAGGGGATTACACTTCAAAGATTGTTCTGCAGATGAAGTCGCCCGATACAGCGCCGGATATCGTAGCCGAAGATACCTCGATCATCAAGTCGGATGCCGCAGCCGGATATCTGGAGCCGCTGGATACGCAGGTTGCGGGCTGGAGTGACTGGAAGGACAAATTCATTGAGAACCTCAAAGCTGGTGTGACCGGTGAAGACGCCAAAATCTACGGCGTACCTGCAACCTCCGATACACGTGGTATCTGGTATAACAAAGAGCTGCTGGCACAAGCAGGATTACCAGTGCCGTTCAAGCCTGCTAACTGGGATGAGGTTCTGGAAGCAGCACGCACGATTAAGGATAAGCTGCCGGGCGTAACTCCGCTGAATATGATTGTGGGCAAATCGAGCGGTGAAGGCGTGACCATGCAGACGCTGGAGATGCTTCTGTACGGTACGAATGACACGCTCTACAACGACGAAACCAAGAAATGGGTCGTAAGCAGCCCCGGACTATTAGATTCCTTCAAATTCATTGATCAGTTGTTCAATGTAGATAAGACAGGGCCTACAATGCAGGTAGCCCTTAACGGACAAGCCGGCAGTATTGCCTTCCAGCAGCTGTTCCCGCAAGGTAAGCTGGCGATGGCGGTAGATGGAAGCTGGGCGGGATCGACCTGGTTCGAGAACGGCGCGGCACCGATTGAGAACGTAGCCGACAAAATGGGCTTCGCCCCATTCCCGACGCAGAAGGGTCAAGCTCCAGGAGCTATCACCATGTCCGGCGGATGGGCCTGGTCGATTCCGGCACAATCGAAGAACAAGGAAGCGGCGTGGAAGTTCATGGAGTTCCTGATGAATCAGGAGAACGCTACAGGACGCGTAGTAGCCGAGGGTAACCTTAGCCCGCGTAATGATTCGGTGGACGTAGCAGGCTATACAGACCGTACGTATACAGCCGAGGCGCAAGCCTTGCTGGAGGTGGCGAAATTCCGCCCGGCCAATGATCAGTATGCGACCGTATCCGCGCAGCTTCAGAGTATTGTAGAGAGCATTGCTTCAGGCAAGCTGTCGCCGGAGGATGCTGTGAAGCAGCTGAAGGATAACGTAGCCCGCTCGCTTGGCGAAGATAAAGTAGAAGTCAAATAGAGGATTTGAGAATTCGAGCATAGAGGAGAAGCCATTCTCCTCTTTCGGATTTGGAGGGGGAGTGACCTATGAAAAGGAAGTCGCGGGGCGCATTTTTATTTCTGACGCCTTCTGTCTTGCTGCTGCTGATATTTTTTATCGTACCGATTATTTTGACCATCTGCTTTGCCTTTACCAACATGGCTCTGACGGGGAGTGCTGCCCGTAACCTGCAATTCATCGGCTTCCAGAACTTCACGAACATGTTCCAGGACCCGGATTTCCGGATCAGTGTCTTAAGAACTTTGGTATTCCTGATTTTCTCAGCAGTAATTGGCCAGGTTGTGCTCGGCTTCATACTGGCTCTATTAATGAAAGAAAAGAATGTAACCTTCCGCCGGATCATCGGCATTATCGTTATTGCGGGCTGGGTTACACCGGAGATCGTTGTCGCCTTCTGTATGGTAGCGTTCTTCAGTGATAACGGGTCCCTGAATCAGATCATCGGCTGGTTTGGCATTCGCCCGGTCTCCTGGCTGTTCAGCTTCCCGATGGTGAGTGTAATCATTGCCAACATCTGGCATGGCACTGCGTTCTCAATGATGGTATATCAATCTGCACTGGATGAGATTCCTAAGGATATCGAGGAGGCCGCCACGATTGACGGGGCGAGCAACTTCAAGATTCTGAGCTACATCACCATTCCTATGGTCAAAGGCTCGATCGTCACCAACATGATGCTAGTAACGCTGCAGACACTGGGCGTGTTCACACTGATCTATACCATGACCGGAGGGGGTCCGGGAACGGCCACTCAGACCTTGCCGGTATTTATGTACAATCAGGCCTTCGTCAATTATCAATTCGGATACGGTACAGCGATCTCACTCGTGCTGCTGGTGATCGGAATTGTTGCAAGTTTGTTCTATATGAAATCCATGAAAGTCAAGGTCTAACCCTGAAGGAGGTGCATCACTGTGGTCAAGCATAGGCTTCAACGTAATATACAATACGGTATTCTGGTGGTTCTGGGACTCTGTTTCCTGCTGCCATTATTCTGGATACTGCTCGCTTCGTTTGATACAAATGCCCAGCAGGGTATTAAATTCCCTAATTTCACGCTCGATAACTTCTCGGCAGTGCTCGGAGACAGCGGGAATCTGCGCTCGTTCGGCGTAGGGATCATCCTCTCCGGAGGTCAGGCGACCCTTGTTGTTCTTGCATCCGTACTGGCTGCGTACCCGTTATCCCGTTATGAGATGCGTTTCAAAAAAAGCTTTCTGCTCAGTATCCTCTTCATGACGGCTCTGCCGATTACGGCGGTTATGGTGCCGGTATTTCAGATGTTCCTGTTCTTCAAATTGCAGAACTCGATCTTCGCGACCATGCTCTTCCTCACTTCCTCCTCCCTGCCCTACGGGATCTGGATGATGAAGAGCTTCATGGACTCTGTGCCGATCGACCTGGAGGAGGCGGCCTGGATTGATGGAGCCTCCGTCTGGGGCGGACTACGGAGAATCGTGGCCCCGCTCATGCTTCCGGGTATCGCGACGATTGCGATCTTTACCTTCTCGGGCAGCTGGGGGAACTTCTTCGTACCGTACATTCTGCTTCAGACGCCGGAGAAGCTGCCGGCCTCGGTCACGATCTATCAGTTCTTCGGCAGCCACGGCATGGTCGAATACGGCAGACTCGCTGCCTTCTCACTGCTCTACACGATGCCTTCCGTAGTGCTGTATATGTTCTCCCAACGGTATATGTCCAAAGGGTTCAGCATGGGCGGAGCAACCAAAGGATAAAGGAGGATTACCTACATGGCTAAGCACAAAACCGCACATATCATCTCGCATACGCACTGGGACCGTGAGTGGTATATGCCTTATGAACATCATCATCTATTATTGATTGAACTAATGGATAAGCTGCTTGACACCCTTGACCAAGACCCGGAGTACCGCTATTTCCACCTGGACGGGCAGACGATTATCCGCGAGGATTATCTGCAGGTACGGCCGGAGCAGAGAGAGCGGCTGGACCGCTATATCCGTGAAGGACGCATTCATTTCGGTCCATGGTATGTGCTGCAGGATGAATTCCTGACCAGCGGGGAAGCGAATTTGCGCAACCTGCTGATTGGGCATATGGATGCAAGACCGTTCGGGATCATCTCCAAAACCGGTTATTTCCCTGATTCCTTCGGCAATATGGGTCAAGCGCCGCAGATTCTCCAGCAGGCCGGAATTACGAATGCCATCTTCGGACGCGGTGTGAAGCCGACAGGCTTCAATAATGAAGTCAGCGAGATGGATACCTATGAATCTCCCTATTCCGAGATGGTCTGGCGTTCCCCGGACGGTTCGGAGGTACTGGGTGTGCTGTTCGCCAACTGGTACTGCAACGGCATGGAGGTTCCGGCTGACCCGGAAGCCGCCAAGGCGTATTGGGACAAGAATCTGGCAGACGCGGAGAAATTCGCTTCAACACCGCATCTGCTGTTCATGAACGGCTGCGATCACCAGCCGATTCAGACCGATCTGTCTGCGGCTATCCACACAGCCTCTGATTTGTATCCCGATGTGGAGTTCGTTCACTCCAATTTCGACGAGTACCTGAAGGCGCTGGAAGATAGTATTCCCAGCAATCTGGTGACGGTGGAAGGCGAGCTGCGCAGCCAGCATACGGATGGATGGGGCACGCTGGTCAACACGGCATCCGCGAGGGTGTATCTGAAGCAGTTGAACCAATCCGGCCAGACCCTATTGGAAAAGGTAGCTGAGCCGCTCGCTGCATTTGCCGCGCTGGCCGGAGTGCAGGCGTATCCGCATTCTCTGCTGACCTATGCGTGGAAGACGCTCATGCAGAATCATCCGCATGACAGCATCTGCGGCTGTAGCGTGGATGAGGTGCACCGCGAGATGGTGACCCGGTTCGCCAAGAGCAGCCAGATGGCTGAGGCGATTGCCGCTCAGAGCGCGGCTGCACTAACCGAAGCCATGGATGTGGCCGGAGTAGCGGCATGGGGACTGGATGCGGTTCCGTTCACTGTATTCAACACCAGCGGCTGGTCCAGAACCGGGACGGTTACGGTGGAGCTGATTACGGTCAAGAAATATTTCCCTGAGGGACCCAATCCGCAGGCTCTGGCCAGAGAGCTTGCGCAGGAGCCGCTCGGTGAATGGCAGGTTATGGACGAAGAGGGCAAGGTGTATCCGGCTGGCCTTGCGGATCTCGGGGTTCACTTCGGCTACGAGCTGCCCAAGGACCGCTTCCGCCAGCCTTATATGGCGCGTAAGATCCGGGTGAGCTTCCCGGCAGCGGATGTGGCTGCGCTTGGGTACCGTACGTATGCATTGGTTCCGGCTGCCGCTGCCGCTGGAGCGGAAGCAGCTGCGCTGGATAGTGTGCATGTCCAGGGCTACACCATGGAGAATGCCAAGCTGATCGTTGCGGTTGCAGATAACGGTACCGTGACTGTTACAGACAAGCAGTCAGGTGCGGTCTATGCCGGACTGAACGCATACGAGAATACCGGGGATATCGGCAATGAGTATGTGTACCGTCAGCCGGAAGGCAGCGAGGTGCTGACCACCGAAGGCTTGACGGCTGAGATCACATGCCTTGAGCAGTCCCCGGCACGTGTGGTGATGCAGACGGTGCTGCGCTGGGAGGTTCCGGCCAGTGCAGATGAGACCTTCCTCACCGAGAAGCGGCAGATGGTTCCGTTCACGGAGCGCACCGCCCAGCGTTCGGCTCAGATGGTTCCGCTTGTGCTGACTACACTCTATACGCTGGAAGCAGGAAGTGGAATGTTGCAGGTAAGCACCAGCTTCAACAATCAGGCCAAGGATCAGCGGCTAAGAGCCTTGTTCCCTACAGGTCTTGAATCGGACCACCACTATGCGGATTCCGTGTTCGAGGTGGCCAGACGCAATAACCGGCCTGCGGCGGAGTGGATCAATCCGAGTAATGCCCAGCATCAGCAGGTCTTCGTTAGTGTAACAGACGGAGTTCATGGACTTGCCGTTGCGAACAAGGGCCTGAATGAGTATGAAGTACTGCTGGACGGCAAAAACACCATTGCAGTAACTCTGCTGCGCTCGTCCTCTGAACTCGGAGACTGGGGTGTGTTCGAGACGCCGGAGGCACAGTGCCTGGGAGAGCAAACCGTAGAATATGCGATCATCCCTTATACGGGTGACGGTGCGGTATCCGGTGCCTATGCACAGGCCTACCAGTACCAGGTTCCGTGGACGGTCCTCCAGACGCAAGGCCCGGCAACACGCGTTCCGGCTGTGAACGGGCAGCCGCATTCAGGCGGAGTGAACCTGCCGGTATCCGGGCAATGGTTAAGCTGGAACTCCGAGGCTTCACCGCTGGCCTTCTCAACACTTAAGATGGCTGAGGAGACAGGCGACCTCGTGGCCCGCTGGTACAATCTGGGCGGCGAACCGGCGGAGCTCAAGGTTCAGCCTGCCTTCGGGGCAGAGGCTGTCTATGAGAGCGATGTGCTGGAGCGCCGTGTCTCGAAGCTTGCAGCAGCGGAGCAGAATGTGGATGGCTATAAGATCGTCACACAGGTGTATCAGTTGGAGAAGTAGGATATACAACAGGCTATTCGGCGTATTCTTCAAAGTAAATGGTAAGGAATTGTAAACGGTGCAAACTGCAGTCTCATTGTAAGGTGAGCTGCAGTTTGTGCCGTTTTTTTGTGTCCTGCCCGGACTGTCCAGAGCATCCGGAGGATTTACTGGATTTTGCGGATCATGCATATTCTAATTTCCTTGGTTACGAATAGACTAACATTATGTGAAGCAGTTACTAATACTGGCGGAATAACGATGATTTCGTTAGGAGGTACGCACATGGATATAACAATGATTTCGTTAGGAGGAGCTAACATGAATACATGGAAGAGCGGCAAACCTGTGTTTGAGACGGATCATTTGGGGACGAATATTTATACAGCCTGGATGGGGCACCGCAGGTTTGGTTATGATCTAATCAGTAACATGAAGCCTAACCGGATGGTTGAATTAGGGACTTACTTCGGAACTTCTCATTTCGTATTCTGCCAGGCTGTCAAAGACGAGGGGCTGACTACGGAATGCTACGCAGTGGACACCTGGGCGGGCGATAACCATTCAGGGTCCTATCCTGAGTCTTTCTTCGAGTCTGTTCTATCGGCATCACAAACCTACTATCCTGGAATATCGAAGTTAATGCGGATGACCTTTGACGAAGCCGTAAGCCAATTTCCGGACGAGAGCATCGACCTTCTGCATATTGACGGGTTTCATACGTATGAAGCGGTTAAGCATGATTTTGAGACCTGGTTGCCCAAGCTGGCGGTGAACGGCATTGTTCTGATGCATGATATAACGGTGGTAAAAGATGACTTCGGCGTATACCGCTTCTGGGGTGAATTGCGGCAGCTGTACCCTTCAGTTCAGTTTGAACATGGCTTCGGACTTGGCATTCTCATGCCCAAGGGCTGTTCTCCCGAAACTGCTTATATGGTTGGCAAATGGGATAAAATCAAGCCACTCTACACCTGACCCGCTGCTAATCTGTAAGCATACCCAGAATCGTCTGCACCACCAGCTCCGGCTGGTCATGAATAACCATATGGCCGCTCTTCTGCGCGACTATAAGCTCGCTGTGGGAGGAGAGGCTCAGCATATTGCGCTGGCCCTCCTGCCAGATCGCTTCCAGCCGCCGGCCCGCATCTTCGGAGACTCCGAAGGATGCATAGTCCTGAGGCAAGCCTCGGGCAATCACCTTGACCGGGAGGGAGCCGAAGCTCTGTCCGCGGATGGCATCCTCGGTGGAGCTGGCCAGCGCGGCTTCTTCCTCCTTAGCAGCGAAATACGCGGGTGTGGAGATGACGTTAATGAACGCCCCGCGGTCCTGCTCCGCAACCAGGCCGTTCAGGAGCTGGTTCTGGAATAGCCGAAGCACACCGGATCGCTTGAGCAGGCTCAGCAGGGAAGCGCTGGGGTTGCCGGAAATATTCTCGGCGGCCAGAATCGGCTTCGTCTCGCGGTCGTCATTCTCAGGTCTGGCATCAATCAGCACCAGTCCGGTTACTTCGTCCGGATAGGTCTGAGTGAACAGACGGGCGTACATGCCGCCGAGAGAATGGCCGACCATCAAGTAGGGGCCGGAAATCTCAGCATTCTTCAGTGCCGTATGCAGCTCACGCGCGATATTGGCGCCTGAGCGTTCTGTATCCGTCTGCCCGCTCCAGGCATACCCGGCCCTATCGTAAGTGACTACGGTAGCATGTTCAGCTAACTGTTCAGGAATATCTCTCCATGACAGGCTGGTTTCGCCGCTGCCTGCTTCCAGAATGATAGTCGGGGCTCCCGCTCCTAGCTGGCGAATGTGGAGGTTATAGCCTCCGGCATCCACCAGTTGACCGGGTGCAGGATAGCTTGTACGGGCGGAGCTTGCGGCAATGGCTTCATATAGGAACCCAGATCCTATGAGAATAAGGACAGCAGACACAAGGATCAACAGCAGCTTAAGCGGCCTGCTTCGCAGTTTCGGTGCAGTAGGTTTCAGGTGACTCGAAGAGTTGGTCATGGTGGCAGGTTCGTCTCCTTTTTTACAATACATTTGTATTATTTAAATTCAGTATAACAGCCTGTCCCGCAATTAAGCAATATCCTAAGACCTGGGAAAATAGCTGTCTCCACAGCCGGTTCTGACGGACCAGCCGTTTAAATCTCTCTCCACAAGGGTAAAGTAAGAACAAATAAAACCGGAAGAGAAAGGCGGTAAGCTTATGCTGTGGGGATTAATCGGACTTGTAGTGGTGGTATGGCTGTTAGGCCTCATTTTTAATTTCATGGGTAACATGATTCATCTTCTGCTGTTTGTTGCAGCGGTCCTGTTCGTGATCAACCTGTTCAAGGGACGGTCGCGGAGATAACGGGAAATGAGCGGATAGGATTAGACAGCAAAGCATGTGCCCCTTGAAGGCGGGCATGTGCTTTTTTATGTTAAGTCTGGCGGATGTCTGGACACTTATTACCTCGTTGCCTATAATAAATGAAAATGAATGAAAATATACATGGAGGAGATTCAATGCGCAAACCTATCATCGCCGTCGATATGGACGATACCATCTGCCATCTCGTGAAGCGTGCGATATACCACAATAACATTGAGTTTCCTACGCACCCGCTCCGCTATGAGGACATGATGGATTGGAACACGGACCACCTGCGTCATCCGGACAGCACGATGGAGCTTTTTTTCGGGAGACCCGGCTTATATGAGGAGCTGGAGCTGTTCGATGAATATGTAGTGGAAGAGATGGAGAAGCTTCACAATGCGTATGATGTCATCATTGTTACCGCGGCTTCGCCGAAGTCGGTGGCTGAGAAATGGAACTGGCTGCAGAAGCATATGCCGTATATCCCGGCCGACAATTTCTTCACCGCAAGGCGCAAGCATCTGATTAGCTATGATCTGTTGATTGATGACGGCCCGCATAACCTGCTGCCCGCCGTTCAGGCAGGGAAGAAGGTGCTCTGCATCCCGCATCCGTGGAACCTGAGGGTACGTGAGCAATACTCTTTTCCGCTGATGACTTCCTGGGAGGGTGCCAAGGAACGGGTGGATGAGATTTTGCAGGCGTAGGGTGAGCCTGAACTTGAATAACCGCTTGAAGATGAGCCCCGTTTCTGCGGGCTTATTCTGCTATGTCCGGGAGACATTCGCCGCCTGTCCTGCCATAAATCCGCTGTCGAACATTATCAGTATTTGCGGTATGATGGGTGTATCATTGCGTTTTTTGCTCCAAGGAGGATTGCGGGTTTGTATATTAGGTTGAAGCATAAGCTTCGTCAAAGTAAAAAGCTGAGTCTCACCACGCTGCTCACAGGTCTGGTGACACTGGTCGTTCTCCTAACTTCGAGTATTCTTCTGCTGGGTTCTTATGAGTCCAAGAAGCGATCCTTAATGGAGACTACGCTTCATCTGAATTACATCAATGCTGACCGTATGTCGAGGACCATGGATTCATTATTTCAGTCTATGTGGGGGAGTCTGGAATACAACGCCGCAAGGCTGTCTGACATAGAAGCTATGCCGGCTCAGCAAGTGAATGATTCCCTGGATTTGATGCGCAGCAGCAGCAATTTCTTCAATTCCATCACCGTGGTCGACGCCAGCGGATTCGTCCGCCATGTCTCACCTGCCAGCATAGGGACTACAGGCAAGCACATCACCTCAGAGAATAGCAAGGAAGCATTAGCGCTCCGTAAGCCGTATACCTCTTCTCCATACCTGACTGCCAATACCAAGCGGTTAATTGTATTTTTAAGCCAGCCCATCTTCGATGCTGCGGGTACCTACGCCGGAATGCTTAGCGGCACCATCTATCTTCAGGAGAATAACGTGCTGTCTGAGATTTTTGACAATGTACAGGAGGATGACTCAGGGTCTTATTATTATATTGTGGACTCCGAAGGCCATCTGGTGTATCACCCGGATAAGGCGCGGATCGGCACAGATGTCAGCAGGAATGAGGTTGTGCAGCAGCTGATGAATAAGCAAAGCGGAGAACAGCCGGTGACGAGCACCCGGGGCATCGAGATGCTGGCCGGTTATTCCAGTGTGCCTGCCAATGGCTGGGGGATTGTGGTCGTCTCCCCGATTGGCCACATTCATCAGGAGCTGATGGGACATATTCGTATCCTGATCGGGTATACCTCCTTGCCGTTCATCATCCTGCTGCTGGGCGTTATTCTGCTGGCTCGCAAGTTTGCGCGTCCCTTCGTCTATCTGGCAGATGTCGTGAGCAAAATGGGCAAGGAACAGATAGAATTGCAGGAAGCGAAGCGGTATTGGAGCCGGGAGGCTTACTTACTGACAGACGGGGTGTCGCTTGCCCTGGCCAATATTCAGCAGCAGACCGAGCAGTTGACCCATGAAGCCGAAACGGATGTGCTGACTGGTCTGATGAACCGCAGGTCCCTGGAGCATACGATCAGCCAGCGGATGAGATCTGGTGCTCCCTTTTCACTGGTGCTGCTGGACATAGATAAGTTCAAGCTGGTCAATGACACGTACGGTCATAATCTGGGCGATGAAGTTCTGAAGCATGTGGTTCGGGTCATCGTGACCTCGCTTCGCCCGAATGATATCTGTTACCGCTACGGCGGGGAAGAGTTCGTTATTCTGCTGGACCGGACCACGCCTGCGGAAGCCTTCAGTGCTGCTGAGCGCATCCGTCTTGCTGTCGAACGGAGCCAGGCGCCCATTGCGGCGCAGCTTACGATTTCACAGGGAATTGCCCACTATCCTTCGCATGCTGCGGACTTTACGGGACTGCTTGTGAAGGCGGATCAGGCCTTGTATCTGGCGAAAAGCAGAGGGCGCAACCAGTCGGTGATTACGGAGTCCTAGCCGAATTTACTTTAAATTGTGATTATCGCGCTTTGAGTGCTTTTACGTTATAATCGAGAAAAATTTCCTGAAGGTGGAGTAGTGTGAGAATTGGTACAAAAAGATTACGCCTTCAGACCACCATCACCCTGATGATCTGCCTGATCGTCGTGCTGGTGCTGCTGATTGTGTATGTGATGTTCGGCATGCGGTTCTCCGAAGAAGCCCGGGCTTCTCTGGAGAACAAGGCCATCACGATTGCCCGCACGGTCTCCCGTACGCCGGGGGTGGTGGACGGGCTGCTTGCAGAGTCCGATTCCGGCAGCATCCAGCGTTATGCAACCGATATCAGCGCCATCAATGATGTGCAATTCGTGGTGGTGATGGATATGCAGGGAATTCGCCGCTCCCACCCTGATCCGGCGCTGATCGGCAAGCATTTCATGGGCGGGGATGAGACGGATGCACTGCATGGCAAGGAGACCATATCTGTGGCTGAAGGCTCGCTCGGTTATTCTGTGAGAGCGTTCTCACCGATTTTTGCCGCTGACGGCAGGCAGGTTGGAGCAGTCGCTGTAGGCATATCGCTGGGCAGCGTCCGTTCCGCCGTTCAGCAGAACCGCTGGATTATCTACTCGGGCATCCTGGTCGGCGGGCTGATGGGGATATTCGGTGCCATCCTGCTCGCCCGCAAAATCAAGCGGATGATGTTCGGCATGGAGCCGGGCGAGATTGCCAAGCTGCTGGAGGAACGCAGCGCTATGCTGCAATCCGCCAAGGAGGGGATCCTGGCTATAGACAAGGAATCCCGGATTACCTTAATGAACGCCGAGGCCCGGCGGCTGATGGGCAGCGTCGGCTTGAACCAGGACCCGCTGCAGGGACAGGTGGAGCAATTCTGGCCGCTGCTGCGGATGGAGAAGGTGCTGGAAACCGGGGAAGCCCTGGAGGATAAGGAAGTGGAGCAGAGCGGTATTACACTGCTGGTGAATGTGGTTCCGGTCAAGGTGAACGGAGTGATTGAGGGGGCCATAGCCACGTTCCGGGACAAGACCGAAATCAGTATTTTGATGGAGCGACTCTCGGGAATCTCCCTGTATGCAGAAGCACTGCGTGCCCAGACCCATGAATTCATGAACAAGCTGCATGTCATTATGGGGCTGAATACGATGCGCAGATACGACCGGCTGGAAGAATATCTGACCGATATTGTGCAGAACATCCGGACGGAGGCGGACTCCGTGGTCCGGCAGGTCAAAGACCCGGTGATGGTCGGCTTCCTGCTGGGCAAGCTGAGCAGAATCAGAGAGGCCGATGTGCGGCTGGTTATTCTGGACGACGGTGTGCTGCCGGAAGCTGCGAATCATGAGACCGCACGGGAGCTGGTCACGATATTCGGCAATCTGCTGGACAATGCGCTAGAGGCCTTGCAAGGGGTGGACAATAAGCTGATAGAGATCGGATTCTGGCATAAGGACAATCTGCTTACCCTGAAGATCAGCGACAACGGCCCCGGCATCTCTGTGGAGGACGGGAATCATCTGTATGAACAGGGCTACTCGACCAAAGGCAAAGACCGGGGCGTCGGGCTGTATCTGGTGAAGCGGAGTGTAGCCAAGCTTGGCGGGACGATTGACTACCAGAGCCGGGCGAATCAAGGAACCGATTTTACTATACGGTTGCCTTATCTTGCGAAGCATGATGATAACCAGATGAAGACTGATGATTAATTATGAAGAGTGTGGATAACTGATGAAGAGGGTTGAGACCCAATTATGATAAAAGTACTGATCGTTGAAGATGACCCGATGGTATCAGAGATGAACAAGTTTTATTTGGAGCAGGTAGAGGGCTTCCGTGCCCAGGGCTGGGCCAGCTCTGCCTCCGAAGCGCTGGAGCGGCTGGAGGAGCAGCCGTATGATTTGATTCTGCTGGATATTTACATGAAGGACAGCAACGGGCTGGAGCTGCTGGCCGAGATCCGGCACAGGGGCATAAAGATTGATGTGATCGTCATCTCGGCGGCGAGCGACAAGGAGAGCATCCGCGAAGCGCTCCAGAACGGAGCGGTGGACTACCTGATCAAGCCGTTCGAGTTCTCCAGGCTCCGGGCCGCGCTGAACGGGTACCGGGAGCAGAACCGGCTGTTCCGCAGCCAGGACCGGCTGAACCAGTCTGAGCTGGATAAGCTGGCCCGGTTCAAGCAGGAGCGGACCGCTTCGCAGGAGCTGGCGAAGGGCTTCACCCGTCAGACCCTGCAGACGATCTGGCGGGCCGTCGAGGCCTGCGGCTGTGACTTATTCTCGGCGGAGGACATCTCCGCTGTATCTGGAATCTCCCGGGTCTCCACCGGCAAATACCTGGTCGGGCTGACGGAGATGGGCGTGCTGGAGATGGACCTCGTCTACGGCAGCATCGGCCGTCCGGTGCAGAAATACCGGCTCGCTCCGAACGGCAAGGGATTGATTACTAAGTATATTTGAGTGTAACTAACTAATCCTGGAGCTCCTGCCGCGTACCTGCGGCGGGGCTTTTTGTGTTGCGCAGACATTGGAAGTGGGCTGGGAGCTGAAATGAAAGGGATAAATCCCTTTGAATCGGCCGAAAGTGGGCGGTAGGCGAAAATGAGGAGCACAAGTGCCCCTGAATCCGGCGAAAGTCAGCGATAGGCGAAAATGAGGGGCACTAATGCCCCTGAATTAGCCTAAAGTCAGCGATAGGCGAAAATGAGGGGCACTAATGCCCCTGAATTAGCCAAAAGTCGGCGGTAAGCGCAAATGAAGAGCACTAGTGCCCCTGATGTAACCAGGCTCCGTCAAAAGCTCCTAATACTAACTAATGTTACCTGCCTCCCCCTGATACTACCTGTCTCTATCTGACCCTACCCGACTCCACCATACGCCCTCCCCAGCACCTATAATCAAATTCGACTAAGTAGAGTGCTCTACCAATCCCCCGCCCCCAGCCCCTTCCTGATAGCGCTTACTTTAATAATTTACAAAACCCCTTTATTACTTTCATAAAAACAAAAGCGCTTTCAAAGCAGCTATGATGAATTTGTAAAAGAGTTAAGGAGGTAAGGTTAACATGCAAAAAGCAATTCAACCCCCACTTTCGGTACCGGAACAGCAGCCTGTTGTACTGAAGCAAGGAGAACAGGGTTTCGTCCAGAAGCTTCTGCATTTAAAAGTAGGCGTTATTCCGCTCCCGCTGTATGTGGTATTTGCACTCATTATTTTTGCGGCTTCTGTGCTTGGTGAACTGCCCAACGACATGATCGGCGGCTTTGCAGTAATTATTGTACTGGGGGTGCTGCTCAGTGATCTGGGCTTCAAGCTTCCGATTCTCAAGAATATCGGCGGTCCCGCGATCCTCTCCCTGATGATCCCATCCTTCCTGGTGTTCTGGAATGTGCTTGATCCTTCGGTGCTCGAATCGGTCAACACGCTGATGAAGACATCGAATTTCCTGTACCTGTACATCTCGATTCTGGTAGCCGGAAGTATTACCGGGATGAACCGGACTACGCTGATCAACGGATTCATCCGCATCTTCATCCCGATGATGGCCGGAACCCTCGCCGCAGTGGCTGCAGGCCTGGGTGTAGGGATGCTGCTCGGTTATAGCGCACACCGGACGTTGTTCTACATCATCGTTCCGATTATCGGCGGCGGCGTCGGTGAAGGGATTCTCCCGCTGTCCATCGCGTTCTCGCAGATCCTCGGCGGGGAATCCGGCTCCTATGTGGCCCAGATGATTCCGGCGGCGGTGATCGGCAACGTGTTTGCGATTATCGGAGCGGGACTGCTCAAGCGGATGGCTGACAAAAATCCGTCCATCACCGGGAACGGTGTTCTGGTGAAATCGAAGGACGGCCAGAAGCTGGCGGGCAGCACGTATGACAGCGCGAAGCCGGACTTCCTGCTGATGGGTGCGGGCCTGCTGTTCGCCTGCGGCTTGTTCATCACCGGACACCTGCTGTCGCCGTTTGTCGGCATTCCGGGTCCGATCCTGATGATCTTCGCAGCGGCACTACTCAAGATTTCCAAGCTGCTCCCGTCCAAAATCGAGCAGGGCGCTTATCAGCTCTACAAGCTGGTCTCCGGTACTTTAACCTGGCCGCTCATGGTCGGCCTGGGGATGCTGTACATTCCGCTGAAGGATGTCGCCGCCCTGATCTCGCTTCCTTATATTATTGTCTGCGCTACCGTTATCGTGGCGATGACGATCACCGGCTATTTTACCGGCAAATGGGTCAATATGTATCCTGTTGAAGCGGCCATTGTTACCGGCTGCCGCGGCGGCCTTGGCGGAACAGGCGATGTAGCCATTCTGTCTGCCTCGGGACGCATGGAGCTGATGCCGTTCGCACAGATCTCCACCCGTATCGGCGGAGCGATTACAGTAGTTGTAGCCACGCTGCTCATCTCCGTCTGGGGCGGCTGATCAGGGTCCTCAATCAGCAGACGAGACGGCTGAATCACATGAAATCGCATCCAATCGTGTCTAAATCGTGGACAATTTTCAGGTGTCAGCTTTTATCTTGCCAATCCGATAATTATCGCGGAGAATGACTAAGGGAGTATATGAAATGCAGAGTTGACGGGCCTGCATACGGGTCTGGTACGGTTCCGGATGCAGGTATATCCGCTATATATAGTAAGATCTGAGAATAGATGCAAGCAAACGGTTAACCAGTTGAATGGAGGAGTTATTCATGGAACTATTAGAAGAAATTATGCTGCTGCATAAAGGCGGTAAGCTCGAAACTACCCTGAAGCATCCGATTCTGTGCAAAGACGACCTGTCCAAAGTCTACACGCCGGGTGTGGCGAAGGTCTGTCAGGCGATTGCCGACGATCAGTCCCAGGCCTATGAGCTAACCACGAAGAAGAATACCGTAGCTGTCGTATCCGATGGCACGGCTGTACTGGGGCTTGGCGATATCGGGCCGAAGGCGGCCATGCCGGTTATGGAAGGTAAGGCAGCGCTGTTCAAACAGTTCGCAGACGTCGACGCCGTGCCGATATGCCTGGACACCAAGAATACCGAAGAGATTATTGCGATTGTAAAAGCACTTGCCCCGACGTTCGGCGGCATTAACCTGGAGGACATTTCCTCTCCGCGCTGCTTCGAGATTGAAGCCAGACTAAGAGCCGAGCTGGACATTCCGGTCTTCCATGATGATCAGCATGGGACGGCGATTGTGGTTACTGCGGGACTACTGAACGCGCTTAAGGTATGCGGCAAGAATATCAAGGATGTCAAAATCGTTGTGAACGGCATCGGCGCGGCAGGAATCTCCGTCTCCAAAATGCTGCTGCATGCCGGAGCGGTCAACCTCATCGGCGTGGACCGGGAGGGCGCGATTAACCGGCTGGCGGATTATGAGCGCAGCCATTGGAGCGATTACGCCCAGATTACGAACCCATATCTTGAAACCGGAAGTCTGTCCGATGTGATTAAAGGCGCAGATGTCTTCATCGGAGTCTCTGCACCGGATGTGCTGAAGCTGGAAGATGTGCTGAACATGGCCACAGATCCGATTGTGTTCGCCATGGCGAACCCGATGCCGGAGATTGATCCCGCGATTGCCGCGCCGCATGTAAGAGTCATGGCGACCGGACGTTCCGACTATCCGAACCAGATTAACAATGTGCTGTGCTTCCCGGGCATATTCAGAGGGGCGCTGGATTGTGAAGCTACGGATATCAATGAAGATATGAAGCTGGCGGCAGCAGAGGCGATCTCCTCAGTGATTGACCCGTCTGAGCTGCATGAGAAATATATCATCCCGGACGCCTTCGATCCGCGTGTAGTAGAGCGAATCCGCATGGCTGTAGCCGAAGCGGCAGCTAAGAGCGGCGTAGCCCGCAAGGACCTCCTGGTCGGCATTAACTGATACCTATATTAATGAAGATACACCAAACGGCAAGCTCGTCAGATGAGCTTGCCGTTTTTTGCGGAATTTATATGGTTTGGGGTTTGTGATGATGGAATTGGGGTAATGAACGGGAGATTCTGGGCCGGATACGGGAATTCCGGCTGTACATAAATATGAACCTGGAGGGAACAAGATGAGTGAGCAAGAAGTGGAAGCTATCGGCTGGGATGCCATTGAAGATCAGATGAAGGGACTGTACGGGCAACAGGATCCGAAGCATTACGCGGCAATGCTGCCGTATAGCCTGGGAGGCAATGACCCGCTGAACGGAATCAGCGCCTATGCAGCCGAGCAGCCTTACCCGCATTGGCATTTCGTAACCTTCGGCTTCACCGAGCTGTTCGAGAAGGAGTCCGAAGATCCTGAGTACAGCGGATACGGCTTCGAGCTGACCTTCCGTCTGGCACGCAGTGCAGGCGAGCAGGAGCCTCCGGCCTGGGCGATCAATCTGCTGCAGAACATGGCCAGATATGTATTCTCCAGCGGAAATATCTTTGCTTCCGGCCATCACCTGGATGCCAATGGCCCGATATGCCTGGGGGCGGATACCTTGCTGACGGCGCTTGCGTTCACCGATGACCCGGAGCTTCCGGCTGTGGATACGCCTAACGGCCGTGTGGAATTCTTGCAGATGGTAGGAATCACAGCGGACGAGCTGGAAGCGATGATGTCCTGGAATACCAACGCCTTCCTGGAGTCCAGTCAGGAGGTGCTCCCTCTCTACATCACCGATCTTGCCCGGGATTCGCTGCTCCGGCTTCCGGTCATCCAGGAAGCGGTGCGTCAGGGCATTGAGCGTGACGGATCACAGACGGGCATTCTGTATGTAGATGAACTGGATTATGAGCCGGGTACAAGCCGCCTGTTCAGTGCAGCACCTGCTGTCCTGACCATAGGCGCACGGCAGGCACCGACTATAGCCAAGCTGCTGCGCGGCCGTCTGCTGAAGGGGAAGCCGCTGACACTGAACAGCAAGCAACGGCAGGTGATGCTGGAGTTGAAACCCGTTAACGGGACTGTGGTCAACGAGGATTTTGTCCGCATCGGCTTGACTGAAGAGGTGGTCCTGGAATTGGAAGAGAAGCTCCAGCCTAAGGAAGGGGAGCTCCGGCTGTCTGCCGCCAAGGAATTGAAGGTGCAGATCCGCAAGACCTACATCAAAGACCAGGAAGGCAATGTGGTCGAAACTATCGGCTAACCGCGCGGACGGCAGCTTTCTTTTCGGCAAATCATACCCGTCTATCTCAGAGCCGTTTCATGACGAAATTAAACATAGCCGTATTCCGGCCTGGAGACCAAATCTTTAGCTTATCTTTAGACTTGGTTTAGTCTGAATTAAGAAACCCCGGCTATATTTAAGTGAACAAGAAACGCTGTTCAAAATAACGGAACGGGAGCCCACTATGGCCAAATTGAATTTGTTTATCCGCGTGTGTATTGCCGTGCTGCTGGTGCTGGGCATTATCTATGTCGGCTCACTGGTAGACTTTATTTTTACCCCTGTTATCTCGTTGTTCAATGTTGTGATGGTGCCGTTAATGCTGGCCGTATTCTTCTATTATCTGCTTCGGCCCCTGATCGACTTCCTGTCCTCGCGCAAATTGAAGCGGACGCTGGCGATCCTGCTGGTCTATCTGGTCATTGCTGTTCTGCTGCTGGGCTTCACGGTAGGCGTCTGGCCATCGCTGCAAAGTCAGCTGCTGAACCTGGTCAACAATATGCCGGGTGTGCTGAGAGCAGTGGGGGAGCAGTTAAGTAAGCTGGAGAACACTGAGCTGCTGTCGGGACTGATTCCCGAGAATATGAACCTGTCCAGCCAATTGATAGGCTATTTAAATACAGGCTTCTCGCTGGCAACGGGCTATGTGTCCGGGCTGTTCTCCTTTGTCTCCAATTTTGCAATTGTGCTGTTCACCTTCCCGATCCTGCTGTTCTACATGTTGAAGGAGGGTGGGAAGTTCGGCGATAAGCTCGTGAGCTTCTTCCCCAAACGGTATCACGAGGAAGGCGCGGGGGTGGTTGCCGAGATTGATAACGTGATGGGCAGCTTCATCGTCGGCAGAGTGCTGGTCAATCTGGCGCTCGGCGTGCTCATGTACATCGGGTTCCTGTTCATCGGCCTGCCGTATGCGCTGCTGCTGACGCTGGTGGCGGTGCTGATGAACTTTATCCCTTTTATCGGAGCCATTCTGTCTACCGTGCCAATCTTCATCATCGGTCTGATTGAGTCCCCGTCTACGGCGGTCTGGTCGATTGTGGTCGTGCTCGTTGCGCAGCAGATTCAGGATAACCTGGTGGCCCCTTATATCTTCGGAAAAAGCATGGATATCCACCCGCTGACCACCATCATTCTCGTCCTGGCCGGCGGCGATTTCGGCGGAATCATCGGCATCCTGGTCATTATTCCGGTCTATATGATGCTCAAGATCATCATCGTCAAGCTCTATCAGCTCTTCCTCCGCAAGCGCTGGGATGAGGAGGAGGCGGAGCCGGCAGCGCCGATGGGACCGTTGGAGCCGGAGCAGGTGCCGGAGGCATGAGGGATTGACAGGGCAGTGAACTGCCAGAAAAGGACCGGAACCGCCGTAGTGGCGTTCCGGTCCTTTGTTTGCAAAGATGAGATACAGTATGC
The DNA here is from genome assembly GCF_017874735.1 of Paenibacillus silagei. Lineage (GTDB taxonomy): Bacteria > Bacillota > Bacilli > Paenibacillales > Paenibacillaceae > Paenibacillus_AQ > Paenibacillus_AQ silagei. The sequence goes on along the minus strand of NZ_JAGGLV010000004.1, from coordinate 353,862 downwards.
TGGTGCTCGCGTGAAGACATGTGGTTCAGATGTAATCGAAAAACTGATCACATTGTGCTGGGTGAGGGCACGCGGAGCAAATGTAATCGAAAAACCGATCACATAGTGCTGGGTGAGGGCGCACGGAGCAATTGTAATCGAAAAACCGATCACATAGTGCTGGGCGAGGGCGCACGGAGCAAATGTAATCGAAAAACCGATCACATTGTGCTCGCGAGAAGACACGTGGGCGGATGTATGCGGAAGTAAGCCTACTCCCGCATCAAAAACGCCCGCGTCCGCTCCAGCTTCGGGCTGCCGAAGATCTCCTCCGGTGTGCCGGATTCGGCAATGTCCCCGTTGTCCATGAAGAAGACGCGGTCGGCGACATCGCGGGCGAAGCTCATCTCATGGGTGACGATCATCATCGTCATGTTCTCCTCGGCGAGCTGGCGGATGACACGCAGCACCTCGCCGGTCAATTCGGGATCGAGCGCCGAGGTTGGCTCGTCGAACAGGAGAATATCCGGGCTCAGCATCATCGCTCTGGCGATGGCGACCCGCTGCTTCTGCCCGCCCGACAGTGTGGAGGGATAGACGTCGGCTTTGTCAGACAGGCCTACCTTCGAGAGAAGCTCCCGGCTCTTGGCCGTAATCTGCTGCACACTCTCCCGCTTCAGCGTGCGCGGGGCAAGCTCCAGGTTGTCCCGCACACTGAGATGCGGAAAAAGATTAAAATGCTGGAACACCATCCCCATCCTTGAGGTGATGTCTCTAATATTCGCCGTACTGGCGTAGCGTCCATCCTCAACGAGCGCTTTCCCGCAGATCGAGATGCTGCCCCCGGTGACCTCCTCCAGATGCACGAGACTGCGCAGCATGGTGCTTTTGCCGGAGCCCGAGGGCCCGATCACCGCAACGACTTCGCCGGGCTTCACGTCAAAGCTTATCTGGTTCAGCACACTGAGGCTGCCGAAGTCTTTCTTCAATTGACGTACTTCAATCATGCTACTCATAGCGATACAGCCCTTCTACTCAAATTTGAAACGTTTCTCCAGCAGCTTGAAGAACAAGGTCAGCACCAGGGTCATCAGCAGATAAATGACACCCGCTACGACAAAAGGAGTGACGGTGAAATCACGGTTCACCGCCGTCTTGGCGAAATTCAGCAGCTCGGGCACCGCTACGGCATACAGCAGAGCGGTATCCTTGACCAGCGTAATGGACTCATTGGCAACCGCAGGCAGCGCCACGCGGAACATCTGGGCGAGAATCACCTTGCGCAGCGTCTGCCACCGGCTTAAGCCCAGAACCTTGGCCGCCTCATGCTGGCCTTTATCGATCGAGAGCAGCCCGCCCCGGAAAATCTCGGCGAAATAAGCGCCGTAATTCAGGATAAAGCCCAGGCTCGCTGCTACAAAACGGTCCATAACCAGATATTCCCCGATCACGGGAATCTGCGGCAGGCCGAAGCAGAAGAAGAACAATTGCAGCAAGAGCGGCGTTCCGCGCATGACGTAAATATAAGCGTGTGCGATCCAGGCCAGCGGCTTTAGCGTGCTTTTGGCCATCAGAGTGACCACCATCCCGAGCGGAATGGACAATACGATCACGATCAGGAACAGCAGCACCGTAGTCCGGGCGCCTTCCAGCATCGGTCCGGAAATTCTAATAATATAATCGATATCCATGGCTTAACCGGCTCCTAAACGATAGCATCTAGTTCAATACCTTATTCTCTCCGAACCACTTGGTTGAGATCTCAGCGGCGGTTCCGTCACTGTTCAGCTCATCCAGCGCCTTCTGCAGCTCTGTCAGCAGTTCATCATTGCCCTTCTTGATTCCAATACCATATTGCTCAGGAGCCAGTGATTCTTCCATCAGCTTATACGTATCGGGCTCCTTGGCTATGTAATATCTGGCGACAACCTCATCAATAACTACCCCATCCACACGGCCGGACTTGAGGTCTGTCAGAGCCAGGACATTGTCGGGGTATTCGGACACGTCCTTAAGCTCGGCTTTGATCGGACTGGCATCCAGGGCATCGGCGGCAGAAGAGAGGCTCTGAAGTCCAACTTCTTTGCCGGCCAGATCCTTAAGCGCAGACAGCGATGAACCTGCCAGCACGACTACCACCTGGCTATTCTCCAGATAAGGCTTGGTGAACAGCACCTTCTCCTTGCGCTCGTCCGTGATGGTGTATCCGTTCCAGATCATATCGATGCGCCCGCTGTTGAGCTCAGACTCCTTGGCGGACCAGTCAATCGGCTGGAAGGTAACCTCCTTGCCCATCTTCTTGACAGCCGCTCGCGCATAGTCAATATCGAAGCCGACAAGCTCATTGTCGTCATCCCGGAAGCCCATTGGGGCGAACTTGTCGTCTATGCCGATCACCAGCTTGCCGTCCTTATTCCCTGAACTGGAGCAGCCGGACAGCACAGCAACAGCCAGCGCCATTAATAATAGTATCCATAATCCTTGCTTCTTCATCTCTCTAATCCCCCTAGTAGATTGCGTGCCGCATCCGCCCGCTTTAGTTCGTTAATACGTTATCAGGCTATCATAATAGCATATCATGTGAGCTTATGTCGATAGAGTTCATAGAGGCAGATGTGTCCAAAATAAATCAAACTCTCCGTCCCGAAGCTGACCGTGTTCATGTGTGCTTATCCTCCGAATATATAGAAACTGCCTTCATCCCGGAAGAGCCGGAAATGAAGGCGGTTACTGTTAACGGCGGTATGTTGCGGGCATCAGACTGGTGGATTTACACTAGCTGCCCTGACTTTATTTTATCTCAATATTGCGTGTTGCCCGATTGGCTGGTCTTGCCCGAGGCAAAGCCCTTGAATAGGGTGGGCACATTGCGGTAGCGGGTATTGGTAATCCGGGCTGCGCTGCTGCTGCTGTCTGTGCGGAAGATGGAATCCTTAACGTTCGAAATGTCCGAGTTGTCCAGTGTGAAGTTCACCGTGTAGGAGGTGCCGCCGTTCTGGCGGGCCAGCTTGCCGATATCATCGGCTCTGAAATTCTTAATGTTGATGGTGCCCGCAGCATTCGCCTGAAACACTTTATCGTAGGCTTTGTACGCACCTCCGCCTGTAATATTGACGGTGCCGGAGGCCTTCAGGGTCAGGGCATCCTCGCCGACATCCTGCCAGGTTACGTTGGAGATGGTAGCATTCCCGTAACAGTGCACCCCGTCTGCGCCGGGAGCGCCGATAATTACATTTTTGAGTGTAGCATTCTTTTCCAGCCGGAAGATGGGCTTCTGATTCTCTGCCTGGCTGCCGTCTCCGAGCGTGCTCGGATTGGCGACGAACGTCTGGCCATTGCCGTTATACGTCTCACCGGCCTTCACTACAATCGTCGAATTCACCACAATTGGCGATGCGGCTGATACCTCGGGGGGACTGGCAACATAGAACGAAGACAACAATGCAACCGACAGGAGCAAGCAACTACCTTTTTCAAAAACATTCCGCCCTTCAACTGTAGAATTGAGGTCCGGCGTACCGGTACCTTGCGGGCAATCCAGCCAGATGTGCACCTCCGACTGCACCCGATATCTAACCTATTCAGAACACGTGTGCATAGAACATAAACCTTACATGGAGATCAATTTCCATATTTCCGACACAATTGGGCAAGGGTTGCAAGCTGAGAGATAAAGGTTAACAATGGTAGAATAATAGAGCAATAGAAGCGGAGGAGAATAGAATGACCCAGGAAGAATTTGACGAGATGATGGAGATTCAGTGGCAGAGAGAGAAAGAAGAGAAGGTGAAGAAGTACAGCATTCTGAATACCTTAGCGCTAAAAGGGCAGACCGTTCTGGCGGGCTCCTCGCTGATGGAGTTTTTTCCGGTGAATGAATTACAGCAGACGCTGGAGAAGCAGACGGTGATCTATAACCGCGGGATTGCAGGCTATGTAACCCGGGAATTGCTTGAAGTGCTGGAGGTATGCGTGCTGGAGCTTGCGCCTTCGAAGCTGTTCATTAATATCGGCACCAATGACATCAGCTCAGCGGACGGGGAGTATGAGCTGGGGAAGCTGCTTGCGAATTACAATGAGATTCTGACCCGGATTAGAGAGAGGCTGCCGGAGTGCAAGGTGTATGTGATGGCGTATTATCCGGTGAATGCCAAGGCCGACTTCCCCGGAATGGATGAGGAGATGCGGGAGAACTACTTCAGAACGAGAACCAATGCGGCTCTATTGGAAGCGAACAGCGCGGTGGAACAATTAGCCGGGAAGCACGGGTATGAGTTCATCAATGTGAATGAGGGATTGATGGACGCCGAAGGGAATCTGAAGGAAGAGTATACGATGGACGGAGTTCATATGTATGCTAACGGGTATGCGGTGGTGCTGAATAATCTTAAGGGTTATTTGTAAAAAGGCAAGAGCAGAGGGGCAGCCCCTCTGTCTTGCCTGTTACCATCAGTGCTTAGACTATTAAGTGTATAGATTAAAACAAACACACCAGAAATCAATCTAAAACATGATTTTCGGTGTGTTTGTTTTGTTATAAATTCGTTTGAAATGTAGTCAGCTACTTCAATGTTTTCTTAAACATCTCACTCAACACTCGATAAGCTTTCTCTTGTTCATCAGTGGATTGCTCCTGCAACAGATGCACAACCCGCCAGATCCATTCCTGATTATTCAAGTGATCGAACTGGGAATGATTAAATAAGGCGTAGACGCTTATTTGTAAAGCATCTGCAATTTTTTCTAATGTTTCAAGCTGCACGTTTTGCTCACCGCGTTCTAATCGACCGATGTAGGTGCCGTATGTATCTACAAGCTCTGCAAGTTGTTCCTGGGTCAGTCCTTTAAGATTTCGATAGTGTCGTACTTGATCTCCTACTTGTTTTGCTACCTTCATTAAAGGCCCACCTCTCTCTATATATAAAAGTGTAGACCATGCCCATAGGAGATTAGCAGAGTGTTGTAAGTTGTATTGTTTGTTTAATAATTGAACTTAAAAGTTCTTTACGGTACAATTTACCCATATTCTAAATGATGTGGTGCATGCTCCAACAAAAAGCACTACAAAATGCTTTTCCCGAGCAGACCATAGAAGAGATGGGGGAACATCCTATTGAGCAATAACAAACATGTTCCAAACCCTAGCTCTCTTGTTAAACCAATAGCTTCTATACTAACCTTGATCGAGAGAGAGATGGAACAGCAGAATGTAACATTGCATCAACTTGCACAGCAAAGCGGGATAAACCGTGGTCTATTAAGTGCTATCTTTACGAGCATACCTTCAAAACCTATACCCGTTAGGCAGTTAGACTTGATCGGAAAGGTACTGGGCCAACCTCCTGGCTGGCTGTATGAGTTATATGTGACCGAATGCTTTGCCAGCGGAAAAACACACTGGAAACAGATTAAAAATTTTTTGCTGCGATGTGTACAGCTTGAAAAAGAGGATTTGATTACTGCCACGTTGAACCAAATCATGGAAGAGCCTGTTCATATCCAAGATGTATTCACTTTAGCTGAGTCACTTTTTGCCCAAGGAGAGTGGAAGGCTTCCATTCCGTTTTACCGCTGTATCTGTGAAAATGAGATCAAGCAGCATTCTGAGCGGCTAGCCACAAGTCATTACAAATGGTTTCGAGCAAGACTAGGCACTGACATGAAAAAAAACCATGAGGCTGCGCTCAAATTTGCATCTTATCGAAATCGTCTTTCCGAAAACCTGCAATTAGACGGCCTCCTGCAATTAGCCAATGTTCATTTTAACCTGCAGCAATGGGACGAAGTGATCCAATATGCCGATGAAATGAAAGCCTTGCTGACTATTATTCTCTTCCCAAAAAAAGAACGCTCACGTAGAGGAATCACCGAAACGGAAGCCTTTATCACAGAACGTCATTTGGTCTTTTATTATGGGCAGAGTTTTTTGCTGAAAGGGAATGCTCTGGAGTGGATGGGAGACTATGAACAAGCTTTAGAGTATATTGCCGGATATGAGGATCTGAGCTGGTTCAAAAACCTGGATGATACTGGTTGGAAGGAAATCTACAAATTCACACGGTTTGCTGAGGCCAATCGTTATAATCTGAATGTGCTTATGGGACATTTTGATTGTTTGCCAGAATATCTAACCTTTTTAGACAAGTATCCAGAAGAGTGGCTGCCTAGCCTGCTGACCATCATGAATGCAGTTAACCGTTTTGAATATGAGGCTGACAAAGTGCTTGCTCATTTCAAAGATCAAATAGATGAGTTACTGACGAACGATTCCTGGCCTGCCCATGTGCATTATCAAGATGTTTTCCAACGTGACCGCTACGCGCGGTTATGCTATGAGCTGGCTAAGTATTGTCTGTTTCACCATCAGTATCAAGAAGGGATCGATCGGCTGCTACAAGCGTTGTCCCATTCCATTGCATTGAGCAACAAGAACCTCATCATAAATTGTGCGGCCTTTTTTGAGCAGTACCGAAATCAGGCTTTGGCACAACAAAAGGCAAGGTATGAGCATTTTATGAAAGGAGTGATTGAAGATGCGCAAGTGGCTTTCATCCCTGCTTTTAGTGACCCTTCTCTGTAGTTCATTGTTCTTGGGAGTAATACCGCCCATTCCACCTGACAGTTCCTTTCCTGTGACCGTATCCACGCTCTCAAATGGTGAAGGTTCTTGAAAAAATCAAACAAAAACAACCTCCGTGATTTAAAAGCGGGGGTTGTTTTGTGTCTAAGGGCGAAAAAATTTTTAAAGCGTGAATCCTAAAAGGCTTTTTTCTTTGTTGGGTAACTCTTGTTAAAATGGGTTAAACATCAAAATATGGGAGAATCATTTATATGGACAACCTACAGCAAAAGATCGAAGAAAGAAGAAAGGAACTGAACGGGTTGGCTAAAGAATACGGTTTACTGGATGATCGGGTGTTGATGAAGTCGAGGGAATTGGATTGTCTATTAAACGAGTACCAAAGATTAGTTGTACATCTGGAGGCCATGTAATGTTTATTCCTATTATTCAGTCGTTATCGACAGGCCAACAACTTGCAGTTCTCATCCTGGCAGCAATACAGTTGATTGTCCTTATAATACTGCTTTCGCTACATAAGAAAAAGGACTCTTAAAAGGCAAGAGCAGAGCGGCAGCGCCCTCTGTCTTGCCTGATTCCATCAGAGCTTAGATCAGCTCCCGCCGCCGCTTCAAATACACATACAGCACGATGCCCGACAGGGAACAGATGGCGGCGCATAAGCCGATGAAACCGTACCCTGCCTGGAGTCCGCGCAGCAGGCCGATCTCTGTAGTGCTGCCGTACATTCTTTTGACGGTCTCAATGACCCAGCCGATAATATAGTTGCCGATGACGCTACCGAGGCCCATTAAGGTGACCACAAAGGTAATGGCTGTATCGCTTCCGTTCGGGTAACGGCGGGCGATGAAGGCCATAACGGTAGGGTAGATAATCGCGATCCCCGCCCCGGACAGGGCGAACAGAAAGGCGAGACGCTCCCCGCCGGCCAAGGCGGCGAAGGTGCAGACCGCCGAGAAGCAGGAGAAGATAATCAGCGAGAGCACGAAGCCGATCCGGTCTGTCAGTGCACCCAGCAAGAGCCGTCCCAGGGAGAATAGCAGGAAGAAGGCTGACAGTAAGCCGGAAGCGCGGACGGTATCCCAGGCGTAGGCTTTTTCCAGAAAGTTAACCAGCCAGCCGCCCACAGCCAGCTCTGAGACCACGCCGAAGGACAGAATCATCACCATCATCCAGAGCGCGGAATCGCGCGTCAGGGTACGGAAGGAGGTGCGGTCCTCATTCGGCAGATCATCCCCGGGAAACGTGCTTCGCAGCGCCGACAGAATCGGCAGCAGGCAGAGCGATAGCATGACCAGATACATCCCCCGCCAGTCCAGCGTATGACCGAATACACTCAGCGACATCACCCCGGTTGCCAGCAGCGGTGCAACGGTCGAGCTTAGTCCATAGAAGAAGTGGGATAAGTTCATCATCATTCCCGTGTTTTTGACGAAAATACGTGCCCCCAGAATCGCCAGCCCGATCTCCAGCATCCCGTTCCCGATGTACATCAGGAAGTAAGAGGAGGCGAACAGCGGATAGCTGTGAGAGAGATAGATCAGCACCCCCGAGATCACCATCGATGCGAACGAAATAACGGTGACTGCCTTGATGCCCCATCTGCGGACAAGCACGGCGGTGAACGAGCAGGCGATCAGATAACCGAGTGCATTCAGTGAGAGCAGGGTGCCGAGCTGGCCTTCATTAAGGTTGAAGGCGAGCTGAATCCGCGGGATGGCGGGTCCTTTAATATTTTCCGAGATTCCAAAGACGACAAAGCCCAGAAAGATGGTAACGAGCTGCATGATATAGACAGTATTGCGTTTGCTGCTTGGTGCACTGGCGGAATTGCCGGATTGAGCTTTCACAGTAAATAGCCTCCTGGATGATACAAAATAGTTGTGCCTTACTTTCGTTCAACCAGGTGGAACCGGTAATTCAGGCTTTCCGTGGTTGTGGTAATCAGTCCGCTCATGTATTCCTGCCGGGTATCCCGCTGAATCATCAGCTCGGGCATATGGCCCTGCGGAATAATCTCCAGGCATCCGCTACGCAGATCCTCCAGCATCTCCGGTGCGATATTATCGCCCGTGATTACAATGGTGGCCGGGTTAATGATGCTGATGATGGATACCAGTGCATGTACGGCCAGCTTGCGGGGATCGCCATTACCTTGGAGCAGCCGGAGCTGCTCTTCTCTGGGTATGCCGTAAGGCAGATAAGATACCTCACCGCTAAAAAAGCTGTGGCCGTTCAGCAAACGTCCGTTCACCATGAAGCCGGCCCCCGGATAATGATTCTTGGGGAAGGTCAGAACGGCAAAATGACTCTCTTCGTCCAGCAGCAGCTTCTGGTACAAGCCATACACCGTCAGATTCATATCATTCTCAATGATGATCTCTACCTCTTCATAGCGCTCCTTCAGGAAAAGCCCGAGCGGCTGCTCTGCAAGCGCAGGGACATCACAGATCCCTATTCGGTCCTGCTGCACAACCCCCGGAATGCCGATACCGATCGCCTGCACATTCGGATGCTCCGCAATCATCTCATCCAGCCACTTCCCAAGGGTATCTGGAGTAATCTCGTCATAGTCCTTAACAGCTTCCTCTATGATCTCACCGTTCAGATTGGCAAGCGCACACGTAATGGATTGCCGGCCGCCCTCCGAACGCACAATCATACAGATGATAGAAGAGTAATCTGCGTTGAACTGGTATATTCTCGCCGGTCTGCCGCCGCTGGATTCCTCCCAGCCCAGCTCCAGAATTTCACCCGTCTGAACCAGTTCATTCAGAATGGTGCCGCAGGTAGCCACGCTGAGCCGGGTCTGCCCGGCAATGGAGGCTTTGGTACCGGTGCCGGAAGTGCGCAGTGCATTTTTCACCAGCTCTACATTTATCTTTTTGACCAGTTGTGTGTTATGAGACGGCTGTGGCATAGCGGTTTTTCCCTCCCGGATGATTCTATCGATGTTATTAAAAGAGTTATAATAAGTGTATTGTAGTCAGTTTCCGGTGAAAGGGCAAGGTATTATTATCTCGTCGTATAATGAATACAAAGCCCGTATCGGCAGGGTTGTATGATCTCCCTAACCAATACGAGCCTATTAACGACAAATGCAATTATGCGTTTGAACTACAGTAAACATAAAGGCAGTACGTGATGCGAAATACAGAGCTTCTGAGCTGCTAATATCAGTAGTACCAAGTTAAGAAATTTTAAATATGCTTACATTACTGTAAGTGTCATTTTGTCCTGTGATTTGCAAGGTTAACCCTGTAATCCCTTGTGCTAAGACTGGGAAAATAAGCTCTGTGTTGGCCGTAGTTACATTTATCAGACCACTGGCCGCCAGGGCCAGGCCGCCAGAGCCTGTAGTTCCTCCAGCAGCTTTATACAGATAGGAGGGGAAGGGGGTAATTGCACCGTTCAAAGTAGGTATAACAGTTATAATATCGGCACTTGCAGAGGTATCACTAATAAACAATCGAATGTTGTAGGCAACAAAATAAATGCCTGTATCTGGTATCACTATACTCTGGTTACCACCGGTACCTCCAAGGGTAATCCCCTGAGCAAATACGGTATTGAACGGGATATTAACCGTGGTGTTATTAGCTACTGTTGTGTTATTGACCGGTACAAATCGTCCATGAGTGGCTAATATATTAGGCCCTGTGGTTCCGGTAAGGCCGGTAGCACCAGTGACTCCGGTAAGGCCGGTAGCACCAGTAACTCCGGTAAGACCGGTAGCACCAGTGACTCCGGTAAGGCCGGTAGCACCAGTGACTCCGGTAAGGCCGGTAGCACCAGTAACTCCGGTAAGACCGGTAGCTCCAGTAACTCCGGTGACACCAGTGACACCAGTGACACCAGTGACACCAGTGACACCAGTGACACCAGTGACTCCGGTAACTCCGGTAACTCCTGTAGCACCGGTCGGCCCCGTAGCCCCTTCTCCTGGACCAGTCGGCCCCGTCACACCGGTCGGCCCCGTAGCCCCTTCTCCTGGACCAGTCGGCCCTGTCACACCGGTCGGCCCCGTAGCCCCTTCCCCTGGACCAGTCGGTCCCGTCACACCGGTCGGCCCTGTTGCCCCTTCCCCTGGACCGGTCGGTCCGGTCACACCGGTCGGCCCTGTTGTGCCTCCCCCTGGACCGGTCGGCCCCGTAGCCCCTCCTCCTGGACCAGTCGGTCCTGTCATTCCAGTCGGCCCTTTCCCTCCGCCATTATGTTCTCCGAGCAATTCTTCAGACACCAACCGGTGTGCGGTGACCAGTTGACCAGTACTACTCTTGCCCCACACCGAAATTTGAACGAAATTGCTCAACTCAGGCACATTATCAGATGTAACAAATATAAATTCAAAACCATTAAAATCTGCGTAATAATTCTTCGTAATGACTTGATTTGCTGCAAGCTGGACAACTTCGCTAACGTACAAGACCCTTGTTCCCGCATTTAGATAATACCCCTGAATAGATACAGAGAACGCCGAGCTCACGCTGCGATTATCGATTTTAACGGTAACCTGCTGAGTAGGCCTCACTCCGCTAACCGGGTTATTTTCGATCGGTCCTGTTGATAAAAAGGCCATTGCTGTATCACTTCCTGTCCGTATATTTGAATTTCGTTCCATCGGCAGCACACTTAATGATTAATATAGTAATATTCAGACTTACTGGTTTGGTGTGGACTTGGGGAACCCATATAACCGCAAAAAAACAACCCCGCAAGATACTCTCCTGTGCGAGGCCGTTTCTTTTTCCTTAGAATATTTCAAGCTAACGCAGCTCGCTCGGTGTCCGCAACTGCTTCTCGGCTCCATTAGGATAGAAATCTTGTAATTGCACATGTCAGGTGCAGTTAATCCTATATTTTCATAATGGATAATTGGGTTGCAAGCCGATCAGCTACTGCAGTTACGACTGCTTCATCACCATGTCTCTGCTGGAAGCGAACCGGGCTGTGGAGCAATTAGCGGGGAAGCATGGCTTAAGGAGTATTTGTAAAAAGAAAAGTCATAGCGGGAGCACCTCTGTCCTGCCTAATTTCATCAAAGCCTAGATCAACTCCTGCCGCCGCTTCAAATACACATACAGTACAATGCCCGCCACGGAGCAGACGGCAGCGTACAAGCCGATGAAGCCATATTCCGCCTGGAGACCTCGCAGCAGGCCGAGCTGTCCTTCATCCAGATTGAACGACAGCTGAATCTGCGGAATGGCGGTTTTTTTGATATTTTCCGAGATGCCATAGACGACAAAGCCCAGAAAGATCGTAACGAGCTGCATGATATAGACGGTATTACATTTATTGCCAGATGTGCTGGCGGAAATTCCGGATTGTTCTTTCGCAATAGACAGCCTCCTGGATGAAGACAAATAGACTTGTAATAAGTGTATTGTGGTCAGTTTCCGGTGAAAGGATAAGATATAATTGGAAGAGCAGACGACTGAATCGTTTCACACAAAAAGCCCGTACCTTGCAGGGAGCAGGACTTGCTGCCGGGTAAGGGCTTTTGATAAAGAATGTTATGGTCTAGCTATTATTCAGAGACTTTGACAAATGTAATCTGGGCTCCTAATCGAGCATTATCTGTGGTTAACACGGCAGGCGTAGGAGCATCATTCACCAGCGTTACTAATCCACTGGTTGTAGTTATATTAACGAGGAAGGTATTTATTACACCGATGGTTTCACCAGCAGTGGGTAGACTATTCGTAGCTCTGCTGCCCGCAATAGAATTGGCTGCACCATTTAAGCGCAGTTCAAAAGTTAAGTTGTTGCCTTGCGTTGTCACATTCCCGCTTATCATCCAGGTAACTAAATACGTTCCCGTCAATAATTGTACGGCGTCGCCATTTACAGTAATATCAGGTGATCCGTTGTCAGGACCAAAATAATTAAGAGGGACTACTCCATTACTAGCCGTTACAGTTACACTAGCAGAATTATTTCCGACAATTAAGTTGCGTGCAGTAGCACTTAGCCCCGTGACGCCCGTAAGCCCCGTCATTCCCGTGAAGCCGGTAAGACCCGTAAGTCCGGTCATTCCCGTAACGCCAGTCAGACCGGTAACTCCGGTCATTCCTGTAACGCCAGTCACACCGGTAAGCCCGGTCATTCCCGTAACGCCAGTCAGACCGGTAAGCCCGGTCATTCCCGTAACACCGGTAAGACCCGTAAGTCCGGTCATTCCCGTAACGCCAGTCAGACCGGTAAGTCCGGTCATTCCCGTAACGCCGGTAAGCCCCGTAAGCCCGGTCATCCCCGTGAGGCCGGTCTCACCGGTAAGTCCGGTCATTCCCGTAACGCCGGTCTCACCGGTAAGTCCGGTCATTCCCGTAACGCCGGTCTCACCGGTAAGTCCGGTCATTCCCGTAACGCCAGTCACACCGGTAAGCCCGGTCATTCCCGTAACGCCGGTCACACCAGTAGCGCCCGTCAGTCCGGTCATTCCCGTAACGCCAGTCACACCGGTAAGCCCGGTAAGTCCGGTGACGCCGGTTTGACCAGTATCCCCAGTGTTACCTGTAACGCCTGTAACGCCCGTGACGCCCGTAACGCCCGTCAGTCCTGTAGCTCCTGCTCCTGTTGTCCCCGTAGGCCCTTGTTCCCCAATGGGAATCCATGGATTGTAAGGGGGACCACCATTCTGGCTGCTGCGGTAGTAGAGGGAAGGGTTGGAAATATAAAGCTGCTGGACATAGTTGCCAACACGGGAGACATAAATCGTCCACACGGCAGGGTGGGCTACAGGTGGGCTGTCCGGGGGAGGCGGACCATTCGGATCATCCGAGCTATAGACACCAGGATCGTTATACTGGGCGAGTGTGCTATCTGAAGGCAGGTCATTGTAGATGGGGAAGACGCCGTCCTCAGCATTCAACACCACTTCTCCAGTCTGACCGTTGACGCTTGCGACGGCTCCGGCGGCACCGGTAGGCCCGGGTGCTCCGGTAGGTCCAACCAGTGTGGGAATACTGGCTGCAGCATCCAGCTTAGAATCGAGCATCATCTCTTGGCGTAAGATGGTACTTAGCATGGCTTGGGCACTGCTGTTGACGTCAAGTACCTGTTCGAGCGTAGCGGCAGGACCGGTGATTCCAGGCAGCGTACCCAGGGCAAACTGGATTTTCTCACCTTCTGCGTTAATGATATGGGCAAGTCCGAGCTCCTCCATGGCAATCGAGGAGAGCAGCAAGTTAACGGCATCATCCCTTGTTAATGTAATCGTGGGGCTGATGTTGGGAATGTTGGGATTAGACAAATGGTTAGCCTCCTTAAAATAGGGTTCATTTCTTATCTTGAATGATCAGACTTTCACAACGGTTATCATCGCTCCAATTCGTGCTGCAACTGTGCTTATGCGTACCTGTCCTGGGCCAACGTTGACTAAAGTGATATCTACAGGGGTTGCCCCCACAGTTAGAAGGAAAGTGGCAGAAAGACCAACAGTTTGACTAGTTATAGCGGCGCTATTAGCTGCTTTGCTACCTATAATTGAATTCGCAACACCACCTTGCTGCATCTCAAAAAGCATACCTTGTCCCGCTGTTACAGGGCCTCCGCTAATATCCCAAGTAATTAAATAGGTGCCGGTTAATAGTGTTATGGTCGAACCCGTCCTCGTAATGTCTGGGCTACCATGATCAACATTAGTTATTGTAGTTGTGAGAGGGACTACACCGGGAGCCACATTTGCGCTTGAGCTAGTATTTGCAACAGTTAAATGCCGAACGGTAGCAAGGGATCCAGTCATCCCGGTAAATCCGGTTTGCCCTGTATGACCCGTAAGCCCGGTAAGCCCGGTAAGCCCAGTAAGCCCTGTGAGGCCAGTAAGTCCGGTAGCCCCGGTAGGTTCGACACCGGTAACACCCGTCAATCCAGTCATTCCTGTGAGGCCTGTAACACCGGTCAACCCGGTAACTCCCGTGAGGCCTGTAACACCGGTAGCCCCGGTAGGTTCGACACCGGTCATCCCGGTCAACCCAGTAAGCCCCGTGAGGCCGGTCAACCCGGTCAACCCGGTAACTCCCGTAAGTCCGGTAAGCCCGGTAGCCCCGGTAGGCTCGACACCGGTAACACCGGTCAATCCAGTCATTCCTGTGAGGCCTGTAACACCGGTCAACCCGGTAACTCCCGTGAGGCCAGTAAGTCCGGTAGCCCCGGTAGGTTCGACACCGGTCACCCCGGTCAACCCGGTAAGCCCCGTGAGGCCAGTAAGCCCGGTCAATCCGGTAAGCCCCGTGAGGCCAGTAAGCCCGGTCAACCCGGTAAATCCTGTAAGGCCAGTAACCCCGGTCATCCCGGTAAGTCCGGTAAGCCCTGTAACTCCTATTCCTGTTGGCCCCGTAGGCCCTTGTTCCCCGATGGGAATCCATGGATTGTAAGGGGGACCACCATTCTGGCTGCTGCGGTAGTAGAGGGAAGGGTTGGAAATATAAAGCTGCTGGACATAGTTGCCAACACGGGAGACATAAATCGTCCACACGGCAGGGTGCGCCAGAGGAGGATTACCCGGGGCGGGTGGACCGTCCGGAGGCGGCAGACCGTCCGGGTTATCCGAGCTATAAACGCCGGGCTCTGTAAACTGGCCCAGGGTGCTATCCGAAGGATTATCAAGGAAGATAGGGAAGACGCCATCTTCCGCACCCAGTACCACTGCGTCTGTCTTGCCGTTGACACTTAAGACACCACCTGGAGGCCCCGGTGGTCCTGCAGGTCCGCTAGGTCCGATTACAATAGGAAGATTGGCGGCGGTTGTAAGCCTGAAATCCAGCATCATATCCTGCTTGAAGGTGGTACGCAGCATGGACTGTACGTTATTATTCATTTCAAGCACCTGGGCTACTGTAGCAGGGGGACCACTTAATCCTGGCAGCGTGCCCAAGGCGAATTGGATCTTCTCCCCTTCCGCGTTAAGAATATGGGCTAGTCCAAGCTCCTGCATAGCAATGGAAGAGAATAAAAGGTTGACAACATCATCTCTGTTTAATGAAATCGCAGGTGTGATATTAGGGATATTGGGATTGGACAATATAAGTAACCTCCTTATGTTGGTTTAACCCTATCGTATGCTTCGAAGAACTTTGATGATATATATAGGGGCCTAACTTTTGGTTATTCAGCATTAATTTCAGAATGCTTCCATCAGTATTCAGCAGCAGTAAAAAGAAATAAGCAGCCCCTGCCAAAGAGGCTGCTTTCCGGCTTCCATCATGACTGAGATACTGTTACTCTACGAGCAGTTACAGTTAATCCGATAATTTAATAAACGATATTTGGACGGCAAGCCGACCACTTACTGCGGTTACGGCTGCATCGTCACCATCGTTAAATAAATTAATAGAGTAGCCGGCATCAGGCACGGCTATGATTAGATTGGCCCCTAAAGAAATGGTTTGTGGAGCAGTCGGAGCAACGCTGTTGACTGCTCTGCTACCCAGGATTAGCGACGTGTCATTTCGCAAGGCAAAGGACAGAACGGTGGCTCCGGTGGGAACACCTCCGCTTATATTCCATGAAACCCAGTAGTTTCCCCGTAACAGAGTAACTCTGGTTGCTGATGTTTGTACAATATCAGGAGCGCCGTTATCGACAAGTGGCGGCTGAGTAAACTGAACTTCGTCATTGGCAGTAAGCGTACCGGAAGTGGTTTTGCCAATAAACAGGTGGCGGGCTGTAGATGTATTGCCAGTGACGCCAGTGAGCCCAGTGACTCCAGTGACTCCAGTGACTCCAGTGACTCCAGTGACTCCAGTGACTCCAGTGACTCCAGTGACTCCAGTGACTCCAGTGACTCCAGTGACTCCGGTGACTCCGGTGACTCCAGTGACTCCGGTGACTCCGGTAGCTCCAGTAACTCCTGTAGCCCCGGTACCACCCGTAGCCCCTTCCCCTGTACCCGTAGGCCTCACTCCGCTAACCGGGTTATTTTCGATCGGTCCTGTTGATAAAAAGGCCATTGCTTTATCACTTCCTGTCCGTATATTTGAATTTCGTTCCATCAGCAGCATACTTTACGATTATTATAGTAATATTCAGGTTTACTGGTTTGGTGTGGACTTGGGGAATCCATATAACCGCAAAAAAACGCCCACGCAAGGATACTCTCCTGTGCGAGGCCGTTACTCTCTCTTTTGGATATTTTAGTCTAACGCAGCTCGCTCGGTGTCCGCAGCTTAACCTGCTTGAACACCCGGTTGAAGGTGCGGATATTGGTGAAGCCGCATTCCAGGGCGATATCCAGAATGCTTTTATCGGTGCCCAGCAGCAGACGTTCTGCCTGATTGACGCGGATGCTATTCAGGTACGCCACATAACTCATGCCTGAGATACTTTTGAAGAAGCGGGAGAAGTAGAACAGGCTCATATTGGCATGCCGGGCGGCATCGGCCAGGGTGATGGGGTGCATATAATGGATATCCAGGTATTCCAGCACCCCCTGCATAATCTTCATATTCGTAATGCGCCGCTTATCCTTATGCGGATTCACGATATCCAGCGGTATCTGCCGCAGAATCAGCGCACATAGCTCGTGCAGCAGGCCGGTCACCAGTTGTTCATGATGCGGGGGCTTCTCCAGATGCTCCTCCAGAAGCTCATGCATAATTGCAGGCAGGCGGGGGTTAATTTGTTCTAAAGCAGACTGGCTCTGGTCCAGAAAAGGAGACATCAGCCGCTTATTCAGGGGCCAGCCTGCGGGATATCCGATCAGTGAAGGATTGAAAATAATCATCAGCAGCTTGGACTCGCTGTTCTTGCTGTCATAATAATGGATATCTCCGCTGCTGCACACGGCCAGATCCCCGGCACTCAGCACCCGTGTCTCGGAGTTGATCCCCATCCGGATCGAACCCTCCAGGACATAGACAATTTCCAGATCATTGTGCCAGTGGGCCAGGAAATTAATGTTGCGGCTCACAAAGGCAGTGAAGGGGAACGCATAGCCATACGTCCGGTTCTCATGAAACGCTCTCATGGTTACTCCTGTTCTCGTCATTCCCGGCTGTTCGTCAGGAAGCGGTTTCAGTGATTAGATACTTATCGCATCATGCAATCTTAAATTTAGCAAAAAATGACCATTCTCACAAGCAAAATGACGAGCAGGGACGACCCGAATGGATTACAATTTCTTCAGGAAGACCTGATCTTAATCAATCTATAACCCAAACTTAAATAAATAGGACAAAAAGGAGAGCTTGAGATGGCAAAGAAGGCATTGATTGTAAAAGGCGGATGGGACGGGCATGAACCGAATGAGGTAGGGGCTCTTTTTGCAGATATCCTTACGAGTGAAGGCTTCGAGGTTCAAGTCTCGGATACGCTGGACAGCTTCAATGATGCGGAGGCGCTGAAGGCGCTGAATCTGATTGTGCCGGTATGGACCATGGGTGAGATTAAAGGAGAGCAGGTGTCAGCGGTGCTGGCGGCTGTCGCCTCGGGCGTAGGGATTGCCGGCTGCCACGGCGGGATGTGCGACTCCTTCCGTAATAATACTGAATGGCAATTTCTGACCGGGTCGCAATGGGTGGCGCATCCTTTCAACGATGGAGTGGATTATGAAGTGAACATCGTGAAATCCGGCTCCAGCCCGATTGTAGAAGGCATGCAGGACTTCATGGTGAAGTCTGAGCAGTATTATCTGCATGTCGATCCAGCAGTGAATGTACTGGCTACCACTACTTTTGTCATGAGTGAAGGCGAGCATTCGGCCAATGGTGTCATCACGATGCCGGTGGTCTATACGAAGAAATGGGGCCAGGGCAAGGTATTCTATAACGCGCTTGGACATCATGCGGATGTGTTCGATATTCCGGAGGCCAAGGAACTGATGCGCCGGGGCTTCTTGTGGGCAGCTAAATAAACGAAGGACAAGGTGGGATACAGCGTGCGTAAAGTTAAAATTGGGATTGTTGGCTGCGGGAATATCAGCGGCATTTATTTTGAAAATTTGACCGGAACCTTCAAGAATACGGAGGTCTACGCCTGTTCGGATCTGAATCTGGAGCGGGCGCAGCAGGCGGCAGAGCAGTACGGAGTGCCGAATGTCTGGACAACAGCGGAGCTGCTGGCTTCGGATGAGATTGAGATTGTTGTGAATCTGACGACGCCAAATTATCACTTCGAGGTGTGTAAGCAGGCGCTGCTCGCAGGCAAGCATGTCTATGTGGAGAAGCCGCTGTCGTTGTCGCTTGAGAACGGAACCGAGCTGGTCGCATTGGCCCAAGAAAAGAATCTGTTCATCGGCTGTGCTCCTGACACCTTCCTCGGAGGCGGTCTGCAGACCTGCGCCAAGCTGATTGCAGACGGATATATCGGCGAGCCGGTGGCGGCAACGGCCTTCATGCTCTGCCATGGTCATGAGAGCTGGCACCCGGACCCTGAATTCTACTATCAGGCCGGCGGCGGCCCGATGTTCGATATGGGGCCGTATTATCTGACGGCTCTGGTATCCTTGCTGGGCCCGGCGACTACGGTATGCGGCATGACCAAGACCTCTTTCCCTACCCGGACGATCACCAGTGAGAAGAAGTTCGGCAAGGTTGTAGAGGTTGAAGTCCCTACGCATGTGGCCGGAACGATCCAGTTCGCCAGCGGAGCAGTTGCAACGATGATTACCAGCTTCGATGTCTGGCACAGCACGTTGCCGCGTATCGAGATCTACGGCTCGCTGGGCACCCTGATTGTGCCGGACCCGAACACCTTCGGCGGCCCGATCCTGCTGCGCCCGGCGCATAGCTCCGAATTCAAGGAGATTCCGGTGGTTCATAGCTATGAGGGGAACAGCCGGGGCATCGGCGTAG
Source organism: Paenibacillus silagei (assembly GCF_017874735.1). Lineage (GTDB taxonomy): Bacteria > Bacillota > Bacilli > Paenibacillales > Paenibacillaceae > Paenibacillus_AQ > Paenibacillus_AQ silagei. Next base: position 334,509 of record NZ_JAGGLV010000004.1, on the reverse strand, counting down.
CGGATATGGCGCGCTGCATCGAGACCGGAGAGACTCCGCGTGCGAACGGCGAGCTGGCGAATCATGTGCTGGAGATGATGCACGCCTTCCACACCAGCTCAGACACTAAGCGCTACGCGGAGCTGACCACCACCTGCGAGCAGCCGAAGCTGCTGCCGCTGGGACTGATTAAGGGATATTTGGAATAATTAATAGTAAGAGAGATATACAGAGAGATTCAAAGAGGTATAAAGAGGTACAGTGAGGTAAAGAGGACTAGTAATAGGCAGCGTTCCTGTCTCCGGTATTCGGGGAGGGGGCGCTGTTTTTTTATTGTTTGGGAAATTATGAGAGTGCATCCGATCTCACCTGACGCGTGCTAAATATGCTAATGAGGAGCAGTAGTGCTCCTCATTATGCCGAATGCCGCCAGAAGTAGACGAATAGAGAAGGGGGAGGGCAAACTGCTGCGTCCCTCGCCGCGCCATCGCTCCGCTGCGGCCTGCTTGAAGCAAGTGGAAAAAGGGCACTTGCTTTAACGCAGAATGACAAAAGTAGGATAACGAGTGGAAAAAGTACATCTAATTCTGCCGGAAATGTCCAGAGGCAGGGAAATGGAAGATAGTAGATGCTGTTTATCCAATTAAATGCCCTCCGAAGCCTATTTGACGGAATTTAAATGTACAATTTCCACCTACTACTTATACCCGCGAGCTTCCCGCAACCCACTATCTTTCAACTACCCTACCCACTGACTATCTACCGACTATCTACCGGACTATCTTCCCACTACCCATTTACTACTCCAACTACTAAATTACCCGTTAAATCATCTACTAGGCCAGTCCATATTGACAACCTGTATATACAGGTTTACACTGTGTGAGGTGTTTGATCTTGTATATACAAGTGTAATGAATGACAATAAAGCGATTTTTGCTGAGGACAACACAGAAATTCTACATGGAGGTGCTAACTTTGAGCCAAGCCCGGAATTCGGAATGGTGGCGGCGGTCCACCGTGTATCAGGTGTATCCGAAGAGCTTCAAGGATACGACAGGTAACGGAACAGGAGATATAAGAGGCCTGACGGAGAAACTGGATTATTTGCAGGAGCTAGGGATTGATATTGTCTGGCTTCAGCCGGTCTATGTCTCGCCGGGACATGATAACGGTTACGATGTGGCCGACTATGAACGGATTAACCCCGAATTCGGCACGATGGAGGACTTCGACGAGCTGATAGCGGAGCTGCACCGGCGCGGAATGAAGCTCATGACGGATATCGTAGTCAACCATACCTCGACAGAGCATGAGTGGTTCAAGCAGGCGGTCTCCAGCCGGGAGAATCCGTACCGCGATTATTATATCTGGAAGGCCCCGGCGCCGGGCGGCGGAGTACCGAACAACTGGCAGTCGAAGTTCGGCGGCCCGGCGTGGCAACTGGATGAGGCGTCAGGCCAATATTATCTTACTCTTTTTGACAAGACGCAGGCGGATCTGAACTGGGAGAACCCTCAGGTCCGCAGCGCGGTGAACGAGATGATGCTGTTCTGGGCCCGCAAGGGTGTGGACGGCTTCCGCATGGATGTGATTAACCTGATCTCCAAGGACCAGCGCTTCCCGGATGATGACGGGAGTGTGCCGCCGGGAGATGGACGGAAATTCTACACAGATGGTCCACGTGTCCATGAATTCATCAGAGCGATGTATGACGAGGTGTTTGGCCCGCATGAGCTGATCACGGTCGGTGAGATGTCCTCTACGACACTTGAGCAGTGCATCCGGTATTCCAATCCTGAGCGGCGGGAATTCTCAATGACCTTCAACTTCCATCATCTGAAGGTGGATTATCCGAACGGCCGGAAGTGGGAGCTGATGCCTTATGATTTCGAGGCGCTGAAACGGCTGTTCTCGGAGTGGCAGACCGGGATGCAGGAGGGCGGGGGCTGGAACGCTTTATTCTTCAACAATCACGATCAGCCTCGCGCCCTCTCCCGGTTCACAGACGACACGGCGTACCGCGAGGAGAGCGCCAAGCTGCTGGCAACCACCCTGCATGGACTTCAAGGTACGCCGTATGTCTATCAGGGAGAAGAGATCGGGATGCCGAATCCCAAGTGGCGGGGTATTGAAGAATTCCGCGATATCGAGTCGCTGAATATGTACCGGATTCTGTGTGAGCAGGGGGCAAGCCCCGGGGAGGCGCTCGCGATTCTGCAGGAACGTTCAAGGGACAACTCCCGGACGCCGATGCAGTGGGAGGACAGCCCGAACGCCGGGTTCACCACTGGTACTCCTTGGCTGAAGGTGGATGAACGTTACCCGGACATCAATGTGCAGAAGGAGCGGGAGCGGCCGGATTCGATCTTCCATCACTACCGCAAGCTGATCGCTCTGCGCAAGGCGCATGCGGTCTTCACCGACGGCATCTACCGCAGACTGGATGAAGGTCATCCTGAGGTATTCGCTTATGCACGGATGGGGGACGGCGAGGCGCTGGTGGTGGTCTCAAACTTCAGCGGCAAGCATGTTAGCTTCCGGTTCCCGGAGGAGCACTGGGCGGACTTAAATGTAACCGGGAAGGACAGGCTTCTGCTTGCCAATACGGATGAGCATCCCTCATTGACTCAAGAGCTTCAGCTTAGTCCGTATGCTTCATACATGTGGCTGATCAGCCGGAACTAAAGGAAGCTGGCCCTAGAGAAATGTACTTAAATATAGAAGCAACGCCCGCTAAGAGAAGCAACAACTGGTAAGCATTTATCAAGTATGCGAGGAGTGACAATATGGCTATAGACCGCAAAAATGTTGAAGATATCGTCCGGGCGGTTGGAGGCAAGGAGAACATTGAGGTAGCCACGCATTGTGTTACCCGGCTGAGGTTCTCACTCTATGACGAGAGCAAGGTGGATTCGGCGGCGCTGGACCGCAACGACCTTGTGAAGGGACAATTCTCTTCCCAGGGACAATTCCAGATTGTTATCGGACCGGGAACGGTAGATAAAGTCTATGATGAGATGATTCAGCTGACCGGCGGTGCGCGTTCCTCCAAAGATGAGGTGAAATCAGCCGCTGCCCGCAAGCAGAACCCGCTTCAGCGGGCGATCAAGACGCTGGCCGATATTTTTATTCCCATTCTTCCGGCCATCGTAACTGCGGGTCTGTTGCTGGGGATCAATAACCTGCTGACCGGCTCGGGGATCTTCTTCAGCCAGTCACTGGTGGATGTCTATCCGCAGTGGAAGGATATTGCGGCGATTATCAATACGATTGCCAGTACGGCGTTTACCTTCTTGCCGGCTCTGATCGGCTGGGCGGCCGTGACCCGCTTCGGGGGCAGTCCGCTGCTCGGGATTGTGCTGGGTCTGATTCTGGTTCATCCAGACTTATTAAGTGCTTACAGCTATGCTAACGCTTCTACGGAAGGGACGGTTCCAACCTGGAATCTGTTCGGCTGGCATCTGGAGCGGATCGGTTATCAGGGGCAGGTCCTGCCGGTCCTGGTATCGGCCTATATTCTGGCCAGCATTGAGAAATTCCTGGATAAGCGGGTCCATGATTCGATCAAATTGCTCGTAGTCGCACCCGTGACTCTGCTGATTACAGGGTTCCTGGCCTTCACTATCATCGGACCGGTTACGTTCGGCATTGCCAATGCCATTACCTCCGGGCTGATCTATATTTTCGACCATTTCGCCATACTCGGCGGCTTAATCTATGGCGGATTCTACTCGCTGCTGGTCATTACGGGCATGCATCACACCTTCCTGGCCGTGGATGTTCAGCTAATCGGCAGCGAAGGAGGTACCTTCCTCTGGCCGATGCTGGCGCTCTCCAACATTGCCCAGGGTGCGGCCGCACTGGCTATGATGTTCGTGATTAGAGAACAGAAGACGAAGGGGCTGGCGGTGACCTCATCCGTCTCGGCTTTCCTTGGAGTCACCGAGCCGGCGATCTTCGGGGTGAATATCCGCTACCGCTATCCGTTCATCTTCGGAATGATCGGCTCCGCGATGGCCGGAGTGCTGCTGACCGTGAATCAGGTCCGGGCCACTTCCATTGGTGTAGGGGGAGTTCCCGGCTTCCTGTCGATCTTCCCTAACCAGTGGGGCGTATTCTTCATCGGGATGGCGATCGTACTGATTGTGCCGTTTGTTGCCACGGTGCTGTATGGCCGGGCAGTTGTGCAGCGTGCAGCGAAAAGCCCGTCAGAGGCAACAGATCTGACGGATGCTAAGCCTGCGTCCAAAAGCGGGGAACTGAACAGCAGCAGCTCGGTTCAAGGCTCGCAGGAGCAGGAGCCCGTAAATATTCTGGAGCTGGCGTCGCCGCTCAGCGGAACGGCAGTGCCGCTGGAGCAGGTTCCTGATCCTGCATTTGCCGAGAAGCAGATGGGTGAAGGGATTGCCATTGAACCCGCCGAGGGTAAGGTGTATGCTCCGTTTGATGCTACAGTGGCCCATGTGATTAAGAGCAAGCATGCGCTGATTCTGGAGCATGCCAGCGGAGTCCAGGTGCTGATCCATGTCGGGATCAACACCGTGTCGCTCAAGGGCAGCGGCTTCACCACCCGTGCCAATATCGGCGATAAAGTGAAGGCAGGCGAGCTTTTGCTGGAATTCGATATGGAGGCCATCCGCGCCGCAGGATATCCATTAATCACTCCAATCATTATCCCCGCAGGGCAGGATATGGTGGAGCGGATTGAGGAGAAGACCGGACCGGCAACGGCGAAGCAGACAAGTATTCTGACGGTTCATCTGAAGGGTTGATCTGAGAGGATCAGGCATACAATATAAGGAATGGAGGACAGCCCTGCGGGGCTGTTTTTCTACAATTATAGAATTATATACTCTGTCCTGCAGCCAGGGCATGTTACAATATAGGGCGGTGATGATCGATGAGAGAGAATATATTTTTGCAGATCTATACGGAATATAGCAACCGTATTCATTCCGGCCAGCTTGCGCCCGGAACCAAGCTGCCCTCCGAGAGTGAGCTGGCGGAGGCTTACCAGACTTCGCGGGAGACGGTGCGCAAGGCGCTGAATCTCCTGTTCCGTGAGGGCTATATCAACAAAATCAAAGGCAGGGGCTCGTTCGTGCTGGATATGACGCGGATGGATTTTCCCGTAACCGGACTGATCTCATTCCAGGAGCTGACAGGGACGCTCGGGGTTACCTCGCGGACACTGGTAGAGGAGACGGTCCTGGAGCCGGCAGGCTCTCTGCTGGCCCGGCAACTGCACATTGCTGAAGAGACGCCGGTATGGAAGGTGATCCGCGCCAGAGAGATTGAAGCCGAACGGATTATTCTGGACAAAGACTATTTCCGCTCAGATATCGTCCCATTTCTGAGCAAGGAGATTGCAGAAGGCTCTATTTATGAATACCTGGAGTCTGAGCTGGGTCTTAAAATCAGTTATGCCAAAAAGCTGATTTCCGTTGAGCCCTCAACCGGGGAGGATCAGCGCCTGCTGGACCTGAAGCAATATACGCATATTGTCGTAGTGCGCAACTATGTATATCTGGAGAATACCGTGCTGTTCCAATATACCGAGTCCCGGCACCGGCTGGACAAATTTCAGTTTGTGGATTTTGCCAGAAGGGTTAGGCGGTAAACGGTCAGGAGCAGGCGATTATATTAATTTTTTATTACGGAAATTATAGATGTCAATCCGGCAGTTAAGCTATACTATCAATAATACTGGTAAAATTATCATTTATACTCATCCTAAATGTAAATAGTCAAACTCAATCATAGGAGTGGCTTAGGTGTACACTGCCGTAATTTTGGAAGACGAGATTCCTGCGCTGGATTTGCTGGAGGTGCTGGTCAGCCGTCATGAGAGCTTCACAATATCCGGTACGTTCACCAATCCTGCGGAGGCACTTGAACAGCTGCCGGAGCTGCAGCCGGATATTATCTTTTTGGATGTGGAGATGCCGCAGATGAACGGATTGGAGCTGGCCCGGCGAATCCGTGAGGTTTCGGAGCAAGCCCACATTGTTTTTACAACAGGTCATACGCATTATGCGGTGAAAGCCTTCGATGTACAGGCCCTGGATTACATTGTCAAGCCCGTTACCCCTAAAGCAATCGAACGGGTGTACGACCGGCTTGCCAGACAGCAGCCTTCCCGGAGCATGCCGGAGCGGCCTGCCGCCGCTGCCCCGGTTCCAGCACCAACCGTTACGGGATTTGGACGGCTGGAGGTCCGTAACGCGGATCATCAGCTGCTCCAATTCCCTACGCGGATCTCGGAGGAACTTTTCGCCTATCTGCTCTGTCATCCTAACCGTGAGGCGGATAAATGGAAGCTGTCCGAGCTGCTCTGGCCGGATATGGATGGAGAGCGGGTTCTGCGCAATCTGCACACGGCCATCTATCGGGTGAAAAGAGTCATGGAGGCGGGCGGCCTCCCCATGAGAATCAAGAAGACCTCTGAGGGTTATACGCTGGATACCGGAGAATTCGTCTATGACGTTATGCAATATCAGCAGGCGGGACGATTACTGACGGGTGAATGTCTGGATCTGGAGCAGCTGGAGAAGCTCTTTAGCCTGTACCGGGGACCGTTGTTTCAGGGGAAGCCGTATGTATGGAAGATTTCCCTGGAAGAGAAATACCGTCTGATCTATGAGAAGCTCAGTCTTCGGCTGATCAGCGAGGCCATATCGGGTAGTGCACTCCAGGCAGCGGAGGACCGGTTCTACGCCTGTCTGCTGGCCGAACCGCAGAATGAGGAGTTTTACCGCCAGCTGCTGCAGCTTTTTCCGGCTGAAGATCAGAATCGGCGTATGCAGCAGATGTATTCCCGGCTTAGAGAAGAGCATACCTAACCGCAGCTGAAATTAAGCACCATAAGGCAGGGCGTTCACGTATAATCGTGCGCTCTGCTTCTTTTTTTTGACTTTTAGCCCGGGTTATCGACATTTTCCGATCATTTGTGAGAATTTTGTGAGAGTGATTTGGTTTTATATGTATAAGCATGCATTTCAATTACTAAGAATGGAGTGAGACAATGAAGCCTAAGAAGCTGCTCGCACTGCTAATGGTGCCCACAATGATCCTGTCTATGTTTCCTGCACCCCTTAAGGTGTCTGCGGACACAGCGGATTGGAGTGCCCGCGCCGCATATGGAGGGGAAGGCGGAACAGAGCTTTTTCTTGGAGGGAAATACATAGAACTGGGGATAAGCAAGTGGGGGAATTTCGGTACGATTGGGAATAAGCCCGCTAACTTCCGTGGTACGAATTCAAGATCGAATCTGGGAATGAGTGCCGATCATGACGGCTATGGCACAGGCAAGGACCTGCCGGTCGATTACTATTTGCCCGGCACACCTGAAGAGCGTTTCGCGGTAGGCTATCAGAGCGGCGGAAATACATATGCGAAGTCCAATTCAGCTCTGATGGGCTCTTGGGAAATGCCTACCAGAATTATCAATACCTCGCAGACAGATAAAGGAACGCTAAGTGCGACTACGGTATCCACTTGGGCTGGCACTATGGAGATCAAGCAGGTAATCAGCTTCAAGGAGGACCAGAAATTCTACCGCAATGAAGTAACTATCACCAACCTGACGGGCAAGAAATGGGACGGGGCGCGGTATATGCGTACCATGGACCCGGATAATACGGTCGATCAGGGAGGATCATACACAACTTCCAATATGGTGACTCAAACCATCCAAGAAGATGGTGCTGCTGTGGTTAGAGCAAATACGATCGGGGATAACGATCCGCTCTATAAAGCTTTTAATTCCAGAGCGCCAATCTTCTTCTACTCCAGCAACCCGCAGGCGAAGGCTTCTGTCTTCGGCTTCAGCAACAGCAACCCTTATGAAGAAGCTGCTTATGACAGCCCGGCTGCCAAGGGTCAGGAAGTTGTAGCGGATACGGGGATCACCATGACCTGGGATTCCGGTGCGATGGCTCCGCACGCGAGCAAGAAATTCACCTATTACACAAGTCTGGATGAGAGGGATTTCAGCGAGGTCATCTCTGAGATCGAGCTGGATGAGGAAGACAGCACCGATCTGACAGAGGCCAAGGCTAACGACGGTACAGTTACCGGTAACCAGATGGTTAATATTGTCGGGGCTACCCTTGCCGATCCGATTGACCGGAGTCACATCCGCGTTAACAATCTGCCGGAAGGGCTTGATTTCGATGTCACCCGGCTGAGTGATACCGAGCTCAACTTCACGCTGACAGGTGCTGCAGTTAACCATGGCAAGGATGCGACAACGAACAATCTGTCCGTTACGGTCGATAAGGAGAACCTGATCGGGAACGCCTCCGGTCTGACGACCAAAACCTTCAGTGTAACGTTCAGGGACCCTGCGGCGATGACTCTGAATAAAGGGATTGTATCCGAAGCCGTCTACGGCTCTGGTGAGATCACTGAGACGCTCGGCGTGACGCTTACTGGCGGAAAATTCGAGAAAGCAATCAATGCCGCCGATGTTCAGGTGCATGGCCTGCCTGCCGGTCTTGGTACGACAGTGACAAGAGTCTCTGACACCGAGCTTGAGCTCAAATTCACCGGTGCAGCTACAGTGACCAGAGATGTCTACGGAGCTTATGTAACAGTGGCTTCCGGCAAGCTGACAGGAAGTCCGGCGGAGCTGAGCACGAACACCTTCAAATTCGACTTCATGGACAAAGAGCCTTATCTGGTGGTCAAGTCACCGCTGCTCTATGAGTCTGAGTTGAATGACGGCACGATTGAGGGAGCGCTTGTGCTGGAGCTGAAGAACGGTTCTTTCGATGAGTCGGTGATCGGGGCTCTTGAAGCGGTGAACTGGCCGCCGGGCCTGACGCCGGGCAAAGTAACCATAGACAGCCCGACCCAGATTACGGTAGCTTTTGCCGGACAGGCAGCCAGCCACAAGTCTGCTGACAGCGTGGACCGGGCAACGGTTATGGTGGCAGGTATTCCTTCTGGAACCTTCGCCATTCTGTTCCGCTCCCCTCCGGCAGCAATCGCGGTATCTCCTGAAGTGATTCATGATGCAGGCGACGGGACAGCGGCAGAGAAGCTGACGGTTACCCTGCGTAACGGTAAATTCACCGAAGAGGTTAGCGGAGAGATTCACCTCAACAATCTGCCGGAAGGTCTGGACTACAAGGTGGTGCGGATCAGCGATACCGTGCTGGAGATCCAGATTACCGGAGAAGCAACCAGCAAGCTTGAGGCTTCGGCCTTCGCATCGGTGACTGTAGATCCGACTGTTATAGTTGACGGGATTAAGCCGGTGACCTCGAATAATTTTGATCTGCAGCTTCCGGGCTCGAACTCCCTGCTGGAACGCGATGCGGCGGCTATCACTTGGGATGCGATCCGGCAGGAGAATCTGGTGCAGAAGTCTGTTGTGTCAGGGCTGCTTTTACCCGAGACAGGCGCTTTCGGCAGCACGATTACCTGGACCTCCAGCAATGAGGCCGTTATTAAGCCGGACGGGACCGTAACACGCCCTGTATTTGCAGCAGGGGATCAGGAGGTTACTTTGACTGCGGTGCTGAAGAATGGAGATTCTGAACAGACGAAGACGTTTGTACTTGTGGTCAAAAAACAAGCCGGCACCGACAAACAATCGGTAACCGAAGATACAGACCTGCTGACCTGGGATACGATCCGCGAAGAAAATGTCAGCCAGGAATCAGTGACTTCAGCTGTATACTTGCCGGTGGCCGGCGAGAATGGCAGCAGCATCAAATGGACTTCTTCAGATGAACGGGTCATTACACCGGATGGCAAACTTCAGGCGCCTTCCTACCTGGATGGGGACCGCACTGTAACCTTGACGGCGGTCATTACCAAGGGGGATGTAACAGAGACGAAAGAATTCGTACTCACCGTGGTTAAGCATCCGCTGACGGACGAAGAGTCGGTGAAGGAGAGCCTCGAAGCTCTGACCTGGGACATGATCCGGGCGGGCAATGAGACACCGGAGCAGGTGAAGACGAAGCTGGACCTGATTACACAAGGCCGCTATGATAGCACGATTACCTGGACCTCCACGGAACCTTCCGTAGTGGGTACAGATGGTACGGTGAACCGTCCCGGCTCGGGTGTTGGGGACCGCAAGGTAATCCTTACCGCAACCATTACTAAAGGGAATGTCATCGTCACCAAAGAGTTCGCTGTAACGGTCAAGGCGAAGCGCGATGGACTTGACGCTCAGCTTGATGAGGCTGCCGAACTCCTGGCTATCGGATATCATGGGCAGGATACAGCGAAGAGTGTAACGCAAGCGATCACGCTGATCTCCAAGGGCTTCTACGATTCCCAGGTCGTATGGACCAGTCACCGTAGCGATATTGTCAGCAGCACCGGTGAGGTTCAGCGTCCGCTGAAGGATACGGTGGTAAGATTGACGGCGCGTGTGGCCAAGGAAGGCTTTTTCCGGGAGAAGGATTTCTATATCACAGTCAAAGGAACCAGCCCGGTCAATCTTCCTCAGGATGAGCTGAATATTCAAGTGACCTATGCTCCGGGAGATTCAGAGGAGTCAGTGACCAAGAATGTGTTCCTGCCGAAGACCGGAGAGACCGGATCGGTGTTGACCTGGACCTCCAGCAATCCAGATGTGCTCACGAATACCGGACGGGTGAAGCGGCCGGGACCGGATGAGCAGGATGTGACGGTAGAGCTTAGCGTGAAGCTGGCCGACCCTGACCGTCCGGGCGAGACACTGGTGAAGAACTTTACAATTGTTATAAAAAAACTCAGTGATCAGGAAGCCGCTGAGGATGCGGCAAGAAGCACCGGAATTCATACGGCGGCTACCTTCGCGCCTGGGGATACGTGGGAGAGTGTCACCGAAGCCTTCGTACTGCTGCAGACCGGCAAATATGACACGAAGATTACCTGGGCTTCGAGTGAAGCTTCGGTCATCGCAGTCCAGCAGAATGCGGACGGGGCCAAGGGCAATGTAACCCTTCCGGCCCAGGATACGAATGTCATTCTGACCGCAACCTTCACCCGGGGCGGAAAGAGTGCCGTCAAGCATTATCTGCTGATCGTTAAGGCAAAAGGCGTGACCAAGGAAGGCGCTGTCCGTCAGCCGACCTCCAGAAAGGCTGGCCTGTCTACTCCGAATGACGGAAGTCCGCTTCAGCAGGGCGTAACGATTCTTAGAACGAACCTGTCGAACGGAACCAGGATTGACACGATTGTGATTGATGAGAATGAAGTGTATAACCTTGTGGAAGGCGTGAACCCGAATGACCCGGATACAGCGAACCGGAACGTAAGCATTACCCATGTGGACGATTCCGCTGCACTAGCGGATGAGATTGCAGTGGAGATTCCTTCGGGCGCGGTATCGGTTCTGGCCGGACGCAACGCCTCACTGGATATTGTCACAGCACTGGGCTCCATCCGGCTGGATGCAGCCAGCCTGGGGCAGCTTGAAGCGACTGCTACAGACCTGTATTTCCGTATTGTTCCGGTTAAGAATACGCTTGAGCAGCTTAACGTCCAGAGCAATGCCATCCTGAACGGCGTCTCCAAGCTGTCACTGACCAGTGACAAGACGCTTCAGACACTTGGAGCGCCACGGGAGATTGAGACTAACTACAGCAAGATCAACACCAAGGTTCTGCTTCCGTTGTCTGAAATCGCTGGCGACATTCCGCTGCAAAGCTCCGGGGTGCGTGATGCCTTCTTGGACAGCTTGCGGGTATATGTAGAGCACAGCGATGGTGAAATTGCCGTCTACACTCCAGCGATTATGTATAATTCGGGCGGCGAGCCTGTAGCGCTGGAGATTCAGATTAACAAATTCAGCACCTTCCAGATTGTGCGGATTACAGATAAGAGTCCTGAGTCTTATCCAGTAACGAAGCCAACGCCGACAGCAACACCTGCTCCTCAAGCTGGGGTTCCGGCAGGCAGCGTAGAGCTTACTGCAGACAACCTGAAGGAATTGCAGAACAAAGGCGGCGAGATCGTAGTCGAGTCTGATCTGGGTATGGCCAGACTGGCTGCTGCAAATATCAATCTGGCAGAGATCAGCAAGCAGTTCGGTCTGACGAATGTGAATACGGATGATATCATCATCTATGCCGAGCTGGCTGCATCCGCTCCGGGCAGCCTGGAGGCCTTCAAGATTGCCGTCGGAAAGCAGAATGTACAGCCTGGAGGCCTACTTGCGAACTTCTCCGTTAAGGCCAAGTACCAGGGGCAGACTGTAACAGTAAACAACCACGGCTGGGTGAAATACACGATGCCGGTACCGGCAGATATGAAGATTACGACCGGCGTACTATACCGGGATGGTGCAATCTATCATCAGCCGACTTATGTAACCATCAAAGACGGACGTTATTATGCGACAATTAACAGTCTGGAGAACGGCGATTTCGGCCTGATCTGGAATCCGCTCGAATTCCCGGATGTGGCGAAGCACTGGAGCAAGCCGGATGTCAATGACATGGGCTCAAGACTGGTGGTAAGCGGCACGAAGGAAGCGGTCTTTGAACCGCAGCGGGCGATCACACGGGCTGAATTCACTGCCATGCTGGCGAGAGCGCTCGGCATTGTCACCCATGGGGAGCAGCCTGTTACGTTCAGCGATGTCTCCGCAGGCGGATGGTACGGGCTGGAGCTTCAGGTTGCCATCGAGAACGGCCTGATCACCGGTTATCCGGACGGAACTTTCAGACCGGACAACAATATCTCCAGACAGGAAGCCATGGCAATTGTCAGCAGAGCCTTGAGCATCACAGAACTGAAGTCTTCGCGCAGCGAAGAGCAGACTCAGCAACTGCTGAAGTCCTTCGCCGATTCCGCTTCGGTAGCGAAGTGGGCGATTGCTAATGTGAAGCAGAATCTGGCAGCTGGTATTATTCTGGGCAGAGACGAACAGCGTCTTGCGCCGAACGAGAATATTACCCGCGCCGAGGCGTCGGCTGCCATCCGAAGATTACTGATTCAATCGAACCTGATTAATCCGTAAGTATAAGCATCACATAACCATTGTATAAGCAAGATCAGGGTCGTCCCTCAAGCCAGATTATGGTTGGGGGACGGCTTTTTGTTAACTTTTGAGACCACTACAGGGTAGGTGTTAAACTCCGCAAAAAATGACCATTAACTCAAGTAAAATGGCGAGCAACCGGTGTGTTTTTCCAGTACAATCGGTTGTAGGCGGAAATTGCACATTTTTTCGGGGGAAGTTCTTTAGTCTGCGCATAGGAAAGTTCAATTCGGGCTTGTAAAATAACACTAGCGATTGTAAACGCTTGCTTTCATTCCAGAGGAGGGTATGATGCATTCCATGAATGTGCGGAATCCCGTAATTGCCGGGTATTATCCGGACCCCAGTGTGGTCCGTGTGAATGAAGATTTCTATCTGATTAATAGTACCTTTGAATATTTTCCGGGTGTGCCTATCTTCCATAGCAGGGACCTGATCGACTGGACCCCGATAGGGCATGTGCTGACCCGCCAGTCCCAGCTGGATCTGCGGACCACCAAGAGCTCGTCCGGCATCTACGCCGCCACCATCCGCTATCATGCCGGGCGATTCTACATGATAACTACAGATGTCAGAGGCATAGGCAATTTCTATGTGACTGCGGACAAGCCCGAGGGTCCCTGGTCTGATCCGATTCTGCTGCCGCACGGGGGCATTGATCCGTCCCTGTTCTTCGATGATGACGGGCGCGCCTATGTCACGGTGCAGAACGGTGCAGGCTACGAGTCGCATATTATCCAGTATGAGATTGATCCGTTGTCCGGTGAAGTGCTGTCGGAGCCGGTCAATATCTGGAGCGGCGATGACGGCCCGTGGGTCGAAGGCCCGCATCTGTACAAGATCAAGGGCGTCTACTACCTGATGACCGCCTCCGGCGGCACGGCGGGTGATCACCGGGAGATTATTGCCCGCAGCAGCAGTCCTTACGGCCCGTTCGAGGACAAGCCGGAGCCGATCCTGACCCACAGGGGACTGAAGGACCACCCGGTACAATGCCTTGGACATGCCGATCTGGTGGAGGATACGTCCGGCCAGTGGTGGGCAGTCTTCCTGGGCATGCGTCCCGTGGAAGGCCGGTATTCCCCGCTGGGCCGGGAGACCTTCCTGGCTCCGGTCACCTGGACAGAGGACGGCTGGCCGATGATTGACAATAATGAAGGCACCGTTATAGCCGCCGACGAGTCCAGCCTGGAGGAACAGGTGCAGCGCTTTACGCCAGAGGACGGCTTCGGGCCGGAGTGGGCCTTCCTCCGCGCTTATGAAGCGGAACGGTATTCCTGGACCGAGCGCGAAGGCAGTCTGACCGTGCGCGGGAATGCCTACACGCTGGACGATGAAGCGCCCGCCGTGTTCGCGTGCCTCCGCCAGCAGCATCACCGGATGGAGACAGGCGTCAGCCTTGACTTCACGCCGGTGACCGAAGGCGAGCATGCGGGCCTGGCTGCGCGGCTTAACAACCGTGGATATCTTTTCTGGGGACTTACTTGCCGCAGCGGCCGCCGGGTGATGGAGCTTGTAGTGAAGAACGGCGAGGAGCGGCAGGTTCACCAGTATGAGGTAAGCGGTGAAGGTGCCGTTCAGCTTCGCCTCCGCTGCGACGGCTATCACTACCACTGCTCCTATTCGGCAGATGGGGTGTCCTGGCATGAAGTCCCGGAGACGGTTCATGTATCGGTCCTGTCCCCGGAGGTCAACGGCGGCTTCACCGGTGTCTGCCTCGGCGTACATGCCTCGGGCAACGGTACAGAGAATGCCAGCCCTGCTTACTATGAAGGATTCTATTATTCCAATATCAAAGGAGATGCCTTATGAATCAGCAACAACCCCCTAAGCCTAACCAACCGATCGTAACTCACATCTATACAGCGGACCCGTCCGCCCATGTCTATGAAGGCAAAATCTATATCTATCCTTCCCACGATCTGGATCATGACGAGCCGAGCAATGATAACGGCGACCAGTATAAAATGGAAGACTACCATGTTCTCTCGATGGACAGCTTCGATTCTCCGGTGGTCGATCACGGCGAAGCGCTGCATGTGAGAGATATTCCATGGGCCTCCAAGCAGCTCTGGGCTCCAGATGCCGCATATAAGAATAACACCTACTATCTGTTCTTCCCGGCCCGCGATCATGACGGAATCTTCCGCCTGGGTGTGGCAACGTCGGAGTCTCCGGCAGGCCCTTTCACCCCGCAGCCGAATTATATGGAAGGCAGCTTCAGTATTGACCCGGCCGTACTAGTGGATGAAGACAACCAGGCGTATATCTATTTCGGCGGACTTTGGGGCGGCCAGCTGGAGAAATGGCAGACTGGCAGCTTCGTAGCGGATGCAGAAGGACCGGCACCGGATCAGCCTGCACTTGGACCGCAAGTTGCGCTGCTTAGCGACGACATGCTGTCCTTCCAGGGCAAGCCTGCCGAGATCTCCATTGTCGATGAAGACGGGAATCCGATCCTCGCTGGAGATGAAGAGCGCAGATATTTTGAAGGCCCATGGATGCACAAATATAACGGCGATTACTACCTGTCCTACTCTACAGGAACCACACATAAGCTCGTGTATGCAATCGGCAAGAACCCGATGGGACCGTTCACGTTCAAGGGTGAGATCCTGTCTCCGGTCATCGGCTGGACGACTCACCACTCCATTGTGCAAGTGGAAGACAAATGGTATCTGTTCTATCACGACAGCTCCCTGTCTGAAGGCGTCAACCACAAGCGCTGCGTGAAATACACCGAGCTGAAGTACAACGAAGACGGCACGATCCAGAGTATCAATCCTTATCCGGATGCGGAGTAAGCTGGCGGATAGATTTAATGAAGGTAAGTAACATATGAGGTAACCATGAAGCAGCTCCTAGAGGGGCTGCTTTTTGGCGTGGCAGGGATGCGTGAGGGCCGAATGTATGCGAAATACCGAATACAATGTGCTGGTGCGGGGCGCTCGGGCTGAATGTATACGAAAAAGCGAATACATTGGACAGGTGCGGGTGCGAGTGGGGCGGATGTGTGCGAAAAACCGAATACAATGTGCTGGCAAGGGGCGTTTCGGCCGGATGTATGTGAAAAACCGAATACATTGGGCAGGCGCGGGTGCTTTTGGCGTGAGGAGATGTTGGTCGGGTTCGGCTATATCGGAAACAGTTGGATTTTCTCCACTTGCTGCTCGAGGAATGGAGGGTTCAAGAGTAATAATTGGAAAAACGTCACTTAATTCCTGCTAATTCTCCCATAACAGCAAAAATGCCAATTTTAGTTGTTGTTTTTCCACTTGTTTCCTGGCATCTGTCCGAAATCGGAAAATTAAGATACGTTTCTCCACTTGCTTCCGGCAAGTATTAAGGCTGGAGGGTGGGAGTATGAGCAGATCGCAGGGGAAGAGGTGTAGAGTAGCAATCAGCAGAGCCAGCAGCCAATAGAGTAACTAGTCAACAGAGTCATCCACCAGTAGAGTAACTAGACAGCAGAGCCAGCCACCACCAGAGCCAACTCCCAATAACTCATTAAGCAGACGCCCACCCACACTTCCGGGCCTGCACCACTATATTTTTCCTTTAATTTGACTAGTGAATCTTTAATTTGACTTCTATTAAATTGGGTTTGAGCTGCTATATAGTAAACTTGGATGAACAATAAATAGGAGGATGATGGAATTTATTGTTAATTAGTAAGTTGCGAGTTGTTAGTGTAATAATTTCGATGGTTAAGAAGCCGGTTATTATGAATGCGTTCTCATCAATCTGAAGAATGAGGAGAGTGAACAATGGTAGCTACATCCCGGACACACAGAATTCGTAAGCTGACTTCAGCGGTATTAGGTACAGCGCTGCTGGTGACCCTACTGCCGCAGACAGCCATGGCCGGAGACACCTGGCCGTTCAAAGGTGAAAGCGCACACGGTGCGAATCAGCCCAGCGTACATGGCTATACCAGCCAGCACATTGCGGACTGGAGTCCGCAGAGAGATCAGGACGCGGCGCTTCTGCGCTCCAGGGTTCCTTTGCAGCAGCGGATTGCACCTTTCCAGCAGACTCAGGCCAATCCGGCGCTGAATCCGGCGGTGCAGATGATGAATGTTGCGGGGGATTATGGCAATGCTTTTATCGAGAATGCCCCGTACACCAACAAGTTCGCCCAGTACCACTTCAACTTCTGGCAGTACATTGACTATTATTCCTACTGGCACGGAACAGCGACAGCGTATACACCGCCGGAATATTACGACGATCTGGCCCAGTCCGACTGGCAGCAGAAATGGTTCGAGTTCGGCATGCTGAACATTCCGAATCCGACATATACCGATGCCGCGCATAAGAATGGGGTTATGTCGCTGGCCGGAGTGTTCTTCTCGAACAATGACCGGGGGCAGCAGACCTACAAGCAGATGATCGTCAAGGATGCAGCCGGGAAGTTCCCGGTAGCTGAGAAAATGATTGAAATGGCCGAATACTTCGGGTATGACGGGTACTTCCTGAATCAGGAGGAGCAGAATCCGAA
The DNA here is from genome assembly GCF_017874735.1 of Paenibacillus silagei. GTDB lineage: Bacteria > Bacillota > Bacilli > Paenibacillales > Paenibacillaceae > Paenibacillus_AQ > Paenibacillus_AQ silagei. The sequence continues at coordinate 317,035 of NZ_JAGGLV010000004.1, read as the reverse complement.
TGTGGCGACGGCGGATATTCCCGATTATATTGCTTTTATGAAAGCGCTCCAAGATGGCGGGCTGTATGTGCAGTGGTATGATTCCCTGAATACAGCCACGGGAGCCAATGTCTTCGCCAGAACCTTCAATAACAATAATATCTCCATGCTCTACGATAAAGCGGCCAACAAGCCGGTGTCGAATTCGTTTTTCTTCGATTACGGTATGGGCAGCTCGCAGATTACCTCGGCGGCGAATTACTTGAATACCTTCAATGCAGCCCAGGGGACGAGCTACAATCTCTTTGAGACCGGCTTCGCGGGACTTGAAGCCGGGCGCGACCGCTTCAAGAGCGTGCAAGGCACAGCCTTGAGCAGCAAGCTGGCCGGGGGAATTCCACGGACCAGCCTGGCGACACTGGGCGCAGATTTTGTCCATGCCGGTCTGGATGAGGATATGAATCAGTCCTGGCCGGTCTCGAACCGCACGGATAACAAATACCAATGGATGACGAACCTGCGCGAGCAGCTATGGTGGTCAGGACCACGGGTAAATCCGAAGAATACAGCCGTGTCTTCCAATAATACGGTGGCCGATGTGTATGCCGATAACCGCTACTGGCCGGGGATCGCTTCGGTCATTGCCGAGCGCTCGGTAGTGAAGGATGCCAACTTCTATACCAGCTTCAATACCGGCCACGGCCTCTCCTATTACAAGGATGGAGCGGTGTCCAGCGCAGCTGAGTGGTCCAATATGAGCCTGCAGGATGTTCCGGTTACCTGGCAATGGTGGCAGGATACTACAGGCAACCGCCTGAACGTGGACTTCGATTATGGTCCGGGTTATGACCAGACTGCCAATTCGCGTATGAATTACCAGCAACTTGGCGGTTACAACGGCGGAAGCTCGCTGGCAGTGAGCGGGAATCTGAACAGCGAGAACTTCCTGCGTCTCTATAAGAGCGATCTTGCCGTACAAGCTGGTTCTAAGCTGTCCATCGTCTACAACAAGCCGTCTGCCGATGATGGCTCTGTCCTGAGTGCCGGACTGATCTTCCGTGACCAGCCTGCCCAGGTAGTGAAGGTTCCTGTTGCAAATAGCGGGAAGCATACCACGGGCTGGACCACAGCCGAGCTTAATCTTGGTGCTTATGCCGGCCGGGAGATCGCGGCCTTCGGCCTGGTGTTCACCCCTGGAGCCACACAAGAAGCCAATTACCAGATGAATATCGGCCAACTGCGGATTCATGACGGCTCGGCAGTCAAGCCATCCGCTCCTACTGGTCTTTCCATTGCCCAGGCGCTGTCCGGCACAGATGAGATGATCGTGAAGTGGAGCATGGACACCGATTACTCCAAGGTGAAGCAATACAATGTATATGTGAATGATATCTATGTGGGCGGGAAGTATGATGAGACCTTCTATATCAAGAAGCTTCCGGCCAAATCCGGCGTGTTGAAGGTGACGGCTGTTGGTGCAGACGGGCTTGAGGGCGATCCGGCCACGCTGTCCTTCGACCTGAATGCTGCGGTATCCAAGGTGACTGCCGAATCCGCTGTGAATGGAGACTTCCTGGTGAAGTGGACGAATCCCGCCGCTGCCCAAGGAAGTATCAAGGTTACAGTGAAGTCGGTGAACTGGACTACCACGCCGCAGCCGGTATCGAAGGAATTGACCGTGCCGCAGGGGGCAACCTCAGCCTTGTTCCAGAATATGCCCGTTAACGGAGATGAGTATACGGTTACCGTTCAAGCCGGAAATACCGATGAAATAACCTATAACGGAACGTTCACCGACAAGGTGTCCGAGCCTTATGCAGAGAACTGGTCCTGGAACGGCAACACGCTGAGCCTGCCGATGCCAAGCACCCGGGACTGGCGGTATATGTACATTAAGGAAGACGGCCAGAACCGGTCGTTCCCGGTCACCTATCTGTCCGGTGCTGCAGGCATGAAGCCGATGATCATCCGCGGCCGCACGACTAAGGCTGCGCTGAGCTTCACCTCTACCGCAGCAGTAGTTACAGTGGTCATGGAGGATTACAGCGGTAACAAGTCGCAGCCTGTATACCTCAAAGGCCAACCAACGCCGTAAGGCGCGGGTACGAATAAGTACCGCCCATTCTGCACAACATACACAAAGCGCTCACCCTCTGGCAAAATTAGCAGGGGGGAGCGCTTCTTGTGTATCCCGGCTAGCCGCGCCTGCAAGGCTATCAACTATGTTAGGAGGTGAATGATGCGAAGCCTTTCGCTGTACCGCAAGTATTTTAAAGACAATATGTTCCTGCGCTTCACGCTGATCGTGTCCTGTATCTTCATAGCCACCATTATCGCCTTCTCTTATCTGGTGCTGCTGTTAATCTCGGATTCGGCGGTGCAGCGCCAGATGGATATCCAGCGCAAGAGCATGGAGAGCGTCAGCAATTATGTGGAGAACAAATATCAATCCGTTCAGGATATGCTCCGTGATGTGTATAGGGACGCGAGTCTGGCCAGTAATACGACCTTCCTGCTGGAGAATCCCTTAAGCGATTATATTGAGCACCGGCTGGACCGCTTTCTGCTGGGAGAACAGTCCACCTCGAACGCCATCCAGTATTTCCAGAACAAGATTGACGATGATCCCGATATCCGCAGCCTGATCCTGTACAGCGCCAACCAGCAGGTCATGTATTATTACGACAACCGCAGGCAGTTCGAGCGGATCTCGACCAATGCGGCGCATTCCTTCGTCCCCGATTCGATGGTTCTGGGGGAGGAGAGTGTCGTCTCTGTTCCAAACATTTGGGTGCTGAAAAGTATAGGGATGCCGACAGCCCCGCTGTTCTCGGTGAAGCTGCCGATCAACAATAAGTCCTCGCTGCTCAATATCGGCCAGCTGCTGGTCTACTTCGACTCCGAGGCGATCTGGCAGGCCATGAATAACTATAAGCAGGATTTCAAAGGCGATATCCTCGTGCTCTCGGCCCAGAATGAAGTCATCTTCGATTCATCAGGTAAGGGGTACGGCCGGAAGCTGCCAAAGCTGCAAGAGATTAACGCTGGCGAGGAGTTTACGATAGAGGGAATGGTTGTCACGAGTCTGACGCAGAGTCAGGCGGGGTATACGGTGATCAGCCTGATCTCTAAGCAGGAGCTGGCCGAGACCTACAGCAGTGCGCGGAGCACCATTGTGTCCATCGCACTCGTCTGTATTCTGTTTGCCGTGCTGCTGCCGGCGATGTTCATTTCTAATTTTGCCAAACGGACCCACCGCATTATCCGCTTCACCCGCAAAGTCAAGAACGGGGATCTGAACACCCGGATTGTGGACGGTAAGGAAGATGAATTAGGCCAGATTGCCAAAAGCTTCAACAGCATGCTGGATGAACTGAACCAGTATATCGACCAGGTATATAAGGCGGAAATCAAACAGAAGCATACGGAGATCGCTACGCTGGAAGCCAGGGTGAATCCGCATTTTCTGTATAATACATTAGAGGTTATCCGGATGCGGGCGATTTCGAGCGGGGCGAAGGATGTGGGGGAAATGATCTACAGCCTGTCCATGCTGTTCAAGTCGTATGTCCGTCCGAAGCAGAAATATACGTTCAAGGATGAGCTGGAGGCTTGCCGTCTGTATCTGGAATTATTCCGTATCCGGTACAAGGACAGATTCGCGTATACGATCGAATGCAGTACGGAGCTGGAAGAGCTTCCTGTGCTCAAAATGTCGCTGCAGCCGGTCATCGAGAACTATGTTCTGCATGGCATGCGGACAGGGCAGACTGATAATGTGATCCGCATTGGGATCACAGCGGAGCCGGAGCATATCCGGGTCACGGTTACGGATAACGGCAAAGGGATCGCGGAGGAGCGGCTGGCCCGGCTCCGCGAGGTGCTGGAGGATCACGGCGAATTGTCCGGGTCCGAGTCGTTCGGGCTGCGCAGTATTCATGAGCGGCTGAGACTGATGTACGGCAAGTCTTACGGCGTAGAGCTGGAGAGTGAAGAGGGCAGCGGAACAGTGGTTACGATTACTTTTCCATACCCGCCGAAGGAGGAGAACGCAGATGTATAAGGTGTTTATTGTGGATGATGAGCCGTTCATTCTTAGCGGCCTGCAGGATATATTGGACTGGGAGGAGCTAGGCCTCACGATTGCGGGGCAGGCGGAGAACGGGCAGGAGGCGCTGGAGCAGCTGCGGGAGATCCCCGCTGATATTCTGATTACCGATATCTCCATGCCGGTGATGACCGGCCTTGAGCTGATCCGCGCCGTCCGGGAATTCCGCCCGGATCTGAAGGTGGTGGTGCTGAGCGGCTTCGATGAATTCATGTATGTGAAGGAAGGTCTGTCGCTCGGGATCGAGAACTATCTGCTGAAGCCGATTAATCTGGAGGAATTCCAGCAGACGCTGGAGACGATTGTGGAGAAGCTGAACGTCTCCAGGCTGGATATGCAGTGGTGGGAATATACGAATTCCGTGCTGAAGGATAATGTGCTGCTGCGCTGGCTGCGGGGGCAGATTAATCCGCAGGAACGTTCCGAACGGCTGAATCTGATCGGCCTGCCGCTCAGCAGCCGTTATGTGCAGGTTGCCCTGCTGCAGGTAGAGCCGGCAACGGATACCTTCAGGAAGAGGGTATCCGATCTCGCCGGGGCAGAGGCTTCGTTCTTCATGTTCTGGGATTCGGACAATGATCTGGTGCTGATACATAACTACGAAGAAGCCTCCGCCGGAGCGGCGGAGATGGCGTTCATGCTGGAGGAGATTACCGGCTTATGCACCGGCGGTGAGAAGCTGCGCGCAGCCGTAGGCTCGCCGGTGTACGGAGTGGACGCCGCTCCCGCAAGCTACGAGGAGGCGAAGCAGGCGCAGGAGTTCCTGGAGATTCATCCGGAGCGCAGCATCATCTATTATGAGCAGCTGCGGGACCGGAAGGAGGATCTGGGGGCGGTTCTGCCGGAAGACTGGAGCGATTACGCCAAGCTCATTATGTCCAAGAATGTGGCAGGGCTGTCCGAGCAGTTGGAGCTCTATTTCTCGGCCCCCGCAATGGATGGATTAACGCCAGCGATGCTGGAGGAGATCTCGCTGGAATGGATGCTGTTCTTCCGGGTGCTGATCAAGGATATCCGCAGTGAAACGGAGCGTGAGTGTATTGCCGAGGGCTTGACGGCGATCCGCCGGGCGAATTCGCTGCCCGCACTGTCCGCTGCGCTCCGGCAGACCTCGGCAGGCATCATCGGGCTGCTGGACCGGGAGCTGAAGAGCCCGGTAGTGAACCAGGTGCTGAATTATATTGAGAAATCATACAGTGAGGACCTGTCACTGAAGAAGCTGGGCTTCATGTTCAATATTCATCCGGTATATCTGGGACAGCTGTTCCATAAGACGACCGGTGAATCCTTTGCGGAGTATATGAACCGTTACCGGATTGATAAGGCCAAGGAACAGCTCCGCTCGACGAACCTGAAGGTGCATGAAATCGCAAGAAGCGTGGGATACTGGGAAATGGGATACTTCTACAAGCAGTTCAAGAAGTATGTAGGCATTTCGCCGACGGAATTCAAGGGGCTGCTGTGAGGCGGCTCTCTTGTGCGTTACAGGGAAAAAAAAGTTTCACGTTGATAACGAATTCAGTGATTTCTCGCCAGAACATTACAGCCCTTGTAAAAGATCAATAACCTGCCTTTGCGGGTAAGCTTATTTTCTTTATTTCATACCTGAAAATCTATAGTTTCTCTTCTATTTGAAACTGCTTTCATCTTATAAAGTTAAGGTATAGCTCAAGGAAATCAGCAGCCGGATAGATCCGGTAAGCCGAAGGTCCGGACAGCTAATTAAAAGGGGGTACGGCAAATGAGTAAGAAAAAGAAACACTTCTCCTTGTTGTTGACAACGCTTTTAACCGTTTCACTGGCGCTAACGGCGTGCGGGGGGAACAGTAAGAACAATGCAGGCGGGGAAGCAGCTTCAGGCGGCAACAAAGCCTCGGAGGCTACCGAGAAGCCAGTAGAACTGATCTGGTACACGATCGGGCCGCCGCAGAAGGATATGGACAAGGTCCTCACAGAAGTCAATAAATACACACTTGAAAAAATCAACGCCACACTCGATATCAAAATGCTCGATTTCGGGGATTATACGCAAAAAATGCAGGTAATGGCAGCTTCCGGTGAGCCGATGGATATCCTTTTCACCTCTTCCTGGGCCTTCGATTATGTGCAGAATGCACGTAAGGGCGCCTTCCTGGAGCTCGATGATTTGCTGAAGAATCAGGGCAAGGGCATTGTGGATGCGATTGATCCGGCCTTCCTGGAAGGTTCCAAGGTAGACGGTCATAACTATGCGATTCCTGCGAACAAAGAGCTTCCGGCTCAAGAGGTGTTCCGCTTCAATAAAGAGTTGCTCGACAAATACAAGCTGGATATAACCAGCGTGAAGACGATGGCTGATCTTGAGCCGCTGCTCAAAACGATCAAGGAAAACGAGCCTGGAGTCACTCCTTACGCAATGGTGAAGGACTTCATGCCGATTATGCCTTTTGACTATGTGATCGAGAAGATGCCGATGGCGGTCTATATGGACACCAAGGATTACAAAGTAGTTAACATCCTGGAGACCCCAGAGATCAAAGAAGCACTTAAGACGGTCCGCAAATTCTATCAGGCAGGTTACATCTCCCCTGAAGTTGCGACTACCTCGTCGGTAGATGACTTGTACAAAGCCGGCAAATGGTTCACTGACCGTGCTTCCACCCAGCCGATGGCCGACAACCTGTGGTCTGCAAGCTACGGATACCCGGTTGTATCGACACCAGCCAGTCAGCCTTATATCTATAACTGGTCGGTAATGGGCTCCATGCAGGCGATCTCGGCCAACTCCGAGTATCCTGAGAAAGCGATGGAATTCCTGAACCTGCTCAACACCGATCCTAAGCTGCGCAACATGATTGACTCCGGGATTGAAGGCGTACATTACGAGAAAGTCAGCGACAACATGATCAAGAACCTCCCGGATGCGAAGAACTACGACATGCCTACGTTCTCCCTGGGTAACATCATGATCAACTATCTGAATGAAGGCGACCCAGAGAACAAATGGGAAGAATTCAAGAAGTTCAATGATGCCGGTATCAATGCTCCGCTGCTCGGCTTCAACTTCGATACGTCCAAGGTGACGAATGAAATCGCCGCTGTTCAGAACGTGAAGGAAGAATTCTGGGCACCGCTAATGACCGGATCTGTAGATTCGGAAGAGTACCTGACCAAGGCTAACGAGAAACTCAAAGCAGCCGGTCTGGATAAAATTATTGCCGAAGCTCAAACGCAGATCGACGCCTGGAAAGCAGCGAATAATAAGTAGCATTCTATTAGAGGATCGGGCGGGTGATTAGACTTGGCCCGATCTTTTTGTATCAACGGAAGAAGAATTTTCCGGCATAGGAGGAACTAAGAGTATGGGGAAAATAGGAAAGTCCGCCAAAGATGTATTAAGAAATAAAGTGCTGCTGTTTATGGTTCTGCCGGGCACACTGTGGTTTTTATTCTTCTCTTACCTGCCGATGGTGGGTACGGTCATTGCATTTAAGGAGTACCGCTTCAGCCGGGATGGCTTCTGGGCCAGCATCATCAACAGCAAGTGGGTCGGCTGGGATAATTTCAAGTTTCTGTTCAGCACCAATGATGCCTATCTGATCACACGCAATACCCTTTTATATAATATAGCCTTCATTGGCCTGGGCCTGATTCTGTCCGTGCTGATGGCGGTGGTGCTGTCCGAGATTGCCAATAAAAAACTAGCCAAGTTCTATCAGACAGGCATGTTCCTGCCGTATTTTCTGTCCTGGGTTGTTGTGGGATACTTCGCGTTCAGCTTCCTTAGCTCGGAGCGGGGGCTGCTTAATGCCATGTTCGGCAGCAATATCTCCTGGTACTCGGAATCGAAATACTGGCCGTTCATTATTATATTCGTATTCCTCTGGAAGGCCGTCGGCTATAACAGCGTGGTCTATCTCGCCGCAATTATGGGCATAGACAAGTCCCTCTACGAAGCGGCGATGATCGACGGAGCCAGCAAGCTCCAGCAGATCCGCAGTATCACGCTGCCGATGCTGAAGCCGATCATTATCATTATGACGCTGCTTGCGATCGGGAAGATTTTCTATGCCGACTTCGGGCTGTTCTATCAGGTGCCGAGAGATTCGGGTACGCTCTACAGCGTGACCAACGTCATCGATACGTATGTATACCGTGGACTTAAGACTACCGGCGAGATCGGAATGAGTACGGCTGCGGGCTTGTATCAATCAGTGGTCGGGTTCGTGCTGGTTCTTACCTCTAATTATATCGTGCGCAAATTCGATAAGGACAGTGCATTATTCTAGGGAAAATGAAGGAAAGTGAGGTCATCCAAATGTCTGCTAATGCTGCGAAATCGCGCGATTTCCATCGGCTGTCGCCGGTGCTCAATACCATCTTCAACTGTATCGCCGGAGGCTTTGCCATCCTGTGTATCTTCCCGTTCCTGTTCGTGGTCCTCATCTCGTTCACCGACGAAGGGGCGCTTGCGCGGGACGGCTACCGGTTAATTCCGGCCAAATGGAGTCTGGAAGCCTACAAATATGTATTTAGCTCAGGGGACACGCTGCTCCGTTCTTACGGAGTGACCATTGCGGTAACGGTCATTGGTACAATTGTCAGCCTGCTTATTATTTCACTTTATGCGTATGCCATTTCACGCAAAAGCTTCAAATACCGCAATTTCTTCGCGTTCTTTTCCTTCTTCACCATGCTGTTTAACGGCGGGCTGGTTCCGACCTATATTGTCGTGACACAGATGCTGGGCCTGAAGGACAGCATTTGGGCGCTGGTGCTGCCGCTGGCGGTGAATGCTTTTTACATTATGATTCTGCGTACCTTCTATATTACCAGTGTGCCGGATGCGCTGATCGAATCGGCCAAAATCGACGGCGCCGGAGAGTTCCGCACCTTCCTGAAAATCGTGCTGCCGCTGTCCTTGCCGGGCCTCGCTACAATCGGGCTGTTCAGCACGCTCGGGTACTGGAACGACTGGTTCAATGCCCTGCTCTATATTGATAATCCAAATCTGGTGCCGCTGCAGTCCATGCTGATGCGCATTGAGACCAGTATGCAGTTCATTCTTCAGAATTCGCAGAACAGCTCGCTCAGCCTGGAAGCCCTCCGCAACATGCCGCAGGATACCTCGCGTATGGCGATGGTGGTGCTGGCAACCGGACCGATTATTTTCGCGTATCCGTTCTTCCAGCGTTATTTCATTCAGGGTCTTACGGTCGGGGCGGTTAAGGAGTAGGGATATATAGATTAAGATCAAAGGAGAGAGGGTGGAGCCAGGATGTTATATAGAGACCGTACACAGCCCGTCAAAAAGCGGACAGAGCATCTGCTTGGGCTGATGACGCCGGAAGAGAAGGTCGGCCAGCTGGTGCAGCTGTTCGGGTGGCAGACCTATGATCATACAGATGGAACGATTGAATTGACAGAAGACTTCAAGCGCCAGATCCGCGAAGGCGGTGTCGGCGCATTATACGGAACTCTGCGGGCCGATCCCTGGACAGGGGTTACGCTGGAGAGCGGGCTGGATGCACGGGCCGGAGCAGAGGCTGTGAATTCGATTCAGCGTTATGCGCTGGAGCATTCCAGGCTGGGCATTCCGCTCTTGATCGGCGAGGAATGCTCGCATGGTCATATGGCCATCGGGGCCACGGTATTTCCCGTTCCGCTGCTGATCGGCAGCACCTGGAATGTAGACCTCTACCGGGAGATGTCCCGGGCAGTGGCACGGGAGACCCGGGCACAAGGCGGAGCAGTAACCTACTCCCCTGTGCTGGATGTGGTGCGTGATCCGCGCTGGGGCCGGACCGAGGAATGCTTCGGCGAAGATCCGTATCTCATCGGTGAATATGCCGTAGCATCAGTGGAAGGACTACAGGGCGAACGCCTTGACTGCGCGTCCAGTGTGGGGGCGACCCTCAAGCACTTCGTAGCCTATGGCAGCTCAGAGGGTGGCCGGAATGCCGGTCCGGCGCATATCGGCAAGCGGGAGCTGCTGGAAGTCGATATGTACCCGTTCCGCAAAGCGGTGGAAGCGGGTGCGGTCTCCATCATGCCAGCCTACAACGAGATTGACGGCGTGCCTTGTACCACGAACCGGGAGCTGCTGGAAGAGATTCTACGCGGTGAATGGGGCTTCGAGGGCATGGTGATTACCGATTGCGGTGCCATTGATATGCTGGCCTCGGGTCATGATACAGCGGACAGCGGGGAGGATGCAGCCGTACAGGCACTCACCGCCGGGATTGATATGGAGATGTCCGGCGTCATGTTCGGCGGATATCTGCTTACGGCGCTGCGCTCCGGGCGGCTCGACGAGAAGCTGGTGGACCAGGCGGCAGCGCGTGTGCTGGAGCTGAAATTCCGGCTGGGCCTGTTTGAACAGCCATATGCCGATCCCGATGTGGCAGAGCAGGTGATCGGCAGCGCAGAGCATGCGGAGCTGGCGCGCAGCGTGGCGGCAGAGGGAATTGTGCTGCTGAAGAATAACGGAGTGCTTCCGCTGTCTAAAGACAAGGGTACGGTTGCGGTTATCGGGCCGAACGCCGATATTGGCTACAATCAGCTCGGCGATTACACCTCGCCGCAGCCGCGTGACCGGGTAACTACAGTGCTGGCCGGGATACGGGCCAAGCTTGCCGCGCAGCCGGAGCGTGTAGCTTATGCGCCGGGCTGCCGGATCAAAGACAGCTCCACCGAGGGCTTCGAGCTTGCGCGTGAGGTAGCAGCCGATGCGGATATCATTGTGCTCGCTCTAGGCGGGTCGAGTGCCCGTGACTTCGGCGAAGGCAGCATCGATCTGCGGACCGGAGCCTCGAAGGTCACAGAGAATGCGCTTAGCGATATGGACTGCGGCGAAGGCATCGACCGGATGTCGCTTCATCTGTCTGGCGTTCAGCTGGAGCTGATGAAGGAGCTGAAGGCGCTTGGCAAGCCGGTAGTCGTCGTATATATCAACGGCCGTCCCATTGCCGAGCCGTGGATCGATGAGCAGGCGGATGCCATTCTGGAAGCCTGGTATCCGGGGCAGGAAGGCGGCCACGCCATTGCCGACATTCTGTTCGGCGATGTCAATCCGTCCGGCCGGCTGACCCTGTCTCTCCCTGAGGATGTAGGACAACTGCCAGTGTATTACTTAGGCAAACGTTCCCGGGGAGTGCGCTATCTGGAAGGGAATTCGCAGCCGCGTTATCCGTTCGGCTTCGGACTCAGCTACACCGAATTCAGCTACAGCGGACTCCAGGTCGAGCCGGCAGTAATCACAGCAGACGGAACGGCTGAGGTTACAGTGGAAGTAGAGAATACAGGCTCCCGCAGCGGTGCGGAGGTCGTGCAATTATATATTTCCGATCTGGTCAGTAAGGTAACGAGACCGGCCAAGGAACTCAAGGGCTTCCGCAAGATCGTACTGGAGCCGGGCGAGAAGCAGAAGGTGAGCTTCATGCTGAGTGCAGAGCATCTGAGCTACATCGGGCCGGATTATAAGCTGGTGGTCGAGCCGGGAAGCTTCCGCATCGGGGTCGGCAGGAATGTGAACGATACGCTGAATATAGATCTTACGGTTACGGAGGACTAAAGATGGAGCAGATAAACATCGAACGGATTAACCGGTTCATTCGGGAATGCTCACAGCAGCAGTGGCTGGAATACCGGGTGCTTGATGACTGGAAGGTCTTCTCCACTATCTACCGGCAGCCGGGCCACTATGACGAAGCACAGCCTTATTCGGGCAGCGAATCGTTTGGATTGTTTCCGAGCGTGCAAGGTACCACCTATTACTTCCGCACTACTCTCGATATCCCGGCGGACTGGACCGATGCGGACACCGGGCTGATCTTCCACTCCGGCGGCGAAGGGCTGCTGCGTGTGAACGGAGCCTCGCGGCAGGGGATTGACCGCAATCATACCTATGCTTCCCTGAACCCCGAGACGGGCGGCAGACACCCGGAGATTGAGATTGAGCTCTATGATCCGATTCCTGAGCCGGATGATCCGCTGAATAAGCAGGCGGTCATTCAGCCGCCGGTCCGGTCCATTACCGCAGCGCTTGTCAGAGTGAACCTGCCGGTGCAGTCGCTGATGTACACAGTGACCGTCATCCGGGATTCGATGCTGCTGCTGCCGGAGCAGGATTTCCGGCGTGTCCGCATGCTGGAGGCGCTGCATCAGGCGATGGATGCTTACGTGAATTTGGGTTCGGACGGTTCGCAGGGCAGCAAGGAAATAGAAGCAATCGAGCAGGAACTGGTGGCAAAAGTGAAGGCCATCGGCGGCAACAGCGAGGGCTTCATTCATATGATCGGGCAGTCGCATATCGACATCGCCTGGTTATGGCCTACCCGGGAGACGGTGCGCAAGACCAGCCGGACCTTCTCGACGGTACATGCCCTGATGGAGGAGTATCCGGAATACCGCTATGCCCAGAGCCAGCCGCAGCTGTTCGCTTATCTGAAGGACAATGATCCTGAGCTGTACGCGAAGGTGAAGGCGCGGATTCAGGAAGGCCGCTGGGAGCTGGTCGGCGGTATGTGGGTCGAGCCGGATCTGAATATTCCGAGCGGGGAATCGCTGATGCGGCAGATGCTGTACGGGCAGCGCTTCTACCAGGAGGAGTTCGGACAGCAGTCCGAGATTGAATGGCTGCCGGACACCTTCGGCTATTGCGCCTCCCTGCCGCAGATCCTGAAGCACGGCAAGGTCCGTTACTTTATGACCACGAAGCTCGGCTGGAATGATACCAACCTGTTCCCGTATGACCTGTTCCACTGGGTCGGAATCGACGGGACAGCGCTATTATCTTATATGAACCATGGCGTGAATGAGAATACGCTGCCGAAGGATGTCCACGAGCACTGGCAGTCTTATCGCCAAAAAGCCGTTCACAGCGAGCAAATGCTGCTCTACGGACACGGCGATGGCGGCGGCGGCGTGACGCGGGAAATGCTTGAATACCTGTCGCGCTCGGAGCTGATGGTGGGTCAGCCTGCCTCCGGCTACAGCACGGCGGCGGATTTCTTCGCTGGCATCGAGCAGGCCGCACCGGAGCTGCCGGTCTGGCAGGGTGATCTCTATCTGGAGCTGCACCGGGGCACCTATACGACCCATGCGCGGAACAAGCGCAATAACCGCAAGGCCGAGATTCTGTACCGGGAAGCAGAGCTATGGCAGACTCTGGCTGGACACCAGCTGACACCGCAGCGGCGGGAAGAGGTAGGTGAGGCTCTGCATGAAGGCTGGAAGCTGATTCTGCTGAACCAGTTCCATGATATTATTCCAGGCTCATCGATTCCCGAGGTCTATGAGACTTCGGAGAAGGAATACAAGAACATCTTTGTCCTTGGGGAGAGTACCTTGAAGTCCGTCATGGAGGCTGCCGTAGCGGATATTGATACCCGTGGAGAGGGACAGCCTTATGTCATCCTGAACGGACTGGGCTGGACCCGGGATATGGTGGCCCAGCTTGAGCTTTCCTCTAAAGTGGAGCCTGCCAATGTCGCCGTCTATGACCGGAACGGAACACGGCTTCCGGCAGAGCTGACTACAGCAGGAAAGCGGGCAGTGCTGCGTGTGCGGGTGCAGGAGGTTCCGGCATTCGGGTATGCAACCGTATGGCTTCGGGAAGAGGAACAGCCGGGGGCAGATGCATCGGATGCAGGCAATAACTCAATTTCTGCGGCGAACTCCGCTACGTTCGAGGATCGCTGGGAGACCGGCTACTACCGTCTCCAGTTCAACGAGCTGGGCGAGATCATCAGCCTGTATGACAAGGAAACCGGGCGTGAGATTGTGAAGTCCGGCGAAGCGCTGAACCGGCTGCATTTCTTCCATGACCGTCCGATTCTCTGGGATGCCTGGGATATCGACAGCCGTTATGAGGAGCAGCCTGCCGGAGCAGCGGTTCTGCTGGAGAAGCGGCTGATGTCCACAGGTTCTGTCTGCGATGTACTGTTCTTCCGCTGGAGTCTAGGCCAATCGGAAATACAGCAGGAGCTGATCCTGTACCACGCTGACAAGCGGATCGACTTCAAGACGAAGGTGCAGTGGCAGGAAGCCCACAAGCTGCTGAAGGTTGGCTTCCCGATTGATGTAGTCACCAGCAAGGCCACGTATGAGATTCCGTTCGGCGCACTGGAACGGACCACGCACCGCAACACCAGCTGGGAGCAGGCGCAGTATGAGGTCTGCGGGCACCGGTATGCCGATGTGTCGGAGCATGATTACGGTGTAAGCCTGCTGAACGACTGCAAATACGGCTATGATACTCAGGGCAGCACCATCCGTCTGTCGCTGCTTCGCGCTCCGCGCTGGCCGGATCATTCAGCGGATCAGGGAGAGCATGAATTCACCTATTCGCTCTACCCGCATACCGGGGACTGGCGCGCAGCGCATACCCAGCGCAAGGCCGCTGAGTTGAATCACGCTTCGTATGCTGTGGCCTGCGAGGCAAGTGAGGGACAGCATCCGTCCACTGGCTCCTTCCTTCCCTACGAAGGGAAGCAGGTGGTACTCGATACCGTCAAGCTGGCGGAAGACGGAAGCGGCAGTATCCTGCGGCTGTACGAATCAGCCGGTGGACGCGAGACCGTGCGGATCAGCTGGCCGCTGCCGCACTCGGCTGTCTACCTATCCAATGCGCTGGAGGAAGAGACCGAGCTGCTGCCGGATGAAGACGGCGTGCTGACGCTAGACTTCCATCCGTTCGAGATTAAGACGATTAAGATTATTCATGCTGAATAGAGGCACATGAGGGGCTGAGCGTAAGATTCTCGGATAGTTGCAGAACGTACACTTAAAAACAGCGGAAATGCATTCTTTTATCGTATAAGTGTATTCTGTACAACTAAAACTGCCCCAAAACGGGAGAAGGAAGATTCGGCGGATGTTTAAATGTACGAAGTACAACTAAATGTGAAATTGGTGATCAATCAGGCGTTTTAGTTGTACCAATTACAATTAAGCCTATCGCAACTCCCATTTCCATCAAGAAATTCAGCTTCCAAACTATAGATTAAGCGTGAAGGAGACTACTACCTTGGAACAATTCAGACTTCCCCGCATCGAGATGCCGGAGCTTACGCTGCCGTCATCCATTCAGGCCGTGCTGGCCGACGCCGAAACGAAGCTGGCCCACCGGCCTAAGCTGCAACGGCTGTTCCGCAACTGCTTCCCGAATACACTGGAGACGACCACCAAGCTGCTTGATGACGGAACTACCTTTGTGATTACGGGGGACATCCCCGCCTGCTGGCTGCGCGATTCAGTGGAGCAGGTCATTCATTATGTGCCTTTTGCTGCGGAAGATGCTGATCTGCAGCGGATTATCGGCGGACTGATCAAGCGCCATACAGAGTATGTGCTGATCGATCCTTACGCCAACGCGTTCAATGAATCGGCCAATGACTGGCACTGGAATGCCGCCGATGTGACCGAGATGTCGCCGTGGGTGTGGGAGCGCAAATTCGAGATCGACTCGCTGTGCTTCGTGATCCGGCTGGCCCATGCTTACTGGGAAGAGACGAAGCAGACCGATTTCTTTACCTCTGATTTCAAAAAAATGCTCCGCGTCATCACCGACCTGTTCAAGCGCGAGCAGCATCATGCCGAGCAGTCACTGTACCGTTTCACCCGGAACAACGGGATTATGGAGGATTCCATCCGTAACGGCGGCCTGGGAATGCCCGTCAATTATACCGGCATGATCTGGTCTGGGTTCCGCTCCAGCGATGATGCCTGCGATTTCCACTACAACATTCCGGGGAACATGTTCGCTGTGGTGGCGCTGCGGCAGATGCAGGATTTTGCCGAGTGGGTCTTCCGGGACCTGGATTTCCTGGCTGAGCTGAAGGAGCTGGAGCAGGAGGTCGATCACGGCATCAAGCTGTACGGCACCTATCGCCACCCGGAATTCGGACCGATCTACGCATATGAGACCGACGGTTATGGCAATTACAGCCTGATGGATGACGCCGGAACACCGGGCCTGATGTCCATTCCGTACCTGGGCTATTTGAACAATGACGATCCGGTCTACCAGAATACTAGACGCTTCGCGCTGAGCAAGGAGAATCCGTTCTACTTCGAGGGCAAAGCTGCTAAGGGAATCGGCAGCCCGCATACCCCTCCGGGCTACATCTGGCATATGGCGCTGTCGATGCAGGGCATTACCGCAGACAGCAAGGAAGAGCGGCTGGCGGTCATCGCTATGCTGGAAGCAACCGATGCCGATACCGGCTACATGCATGAAGGCTTCCACGCCGACGATCCGTCCGTGTTCACCCGCAAGTGGTTCGCCTGGTCGAACAGCTTGTTCTCGCAGCTGATTTTGCGGGCGCTGAAGGAAGACATTCTCTAAATATTGAACTAAAACATTAAAGTTAAAGGAAAAGTGGCGGAGGGGAATTTTGGAACTGGAGGAGCGATAGCGTCCGCCTTTGTATGCGGATTTCCACCGTGAACAGCGGTATACAACCAAGAAATCTGCATACAACAGTGGCCGGAAGTCCAAAACTTCTCTGGAGTCACGGCTAATCCATAACAGAAAAATCATAAGTTCAATTTAAATATTTTTCACAGATAAAGGAGACCTGAGCATGAGTACAATTATTGGAGAAGCACTACCGAACATCCCTTGGCAGGAGAAGCCTGAGGGCACGAATTCCCCGGTGTGGAGATATTCCGCCAACCCGATCATTCCGCGCAACGCCATTCCGAACTCGAACAGTGTGTTCAACTCGGCGGTCATTCCCTTCGAGGGCGGCTTCGCTGGTGTGTTCCGCTGTGATTCGCGGTCGGTCAGCATGGATATCTTCGCGGGCTTCAGTGAAGACGGCGTGAACTGGAAGATCAACCATGAGCCGATCGTATTTGAGGGCGATGAAGAGATCACCAAGCGCGAGTACCGCTACGATCCGCGTGTCTGCAAGATTGACGACCGTTATTATGTCTCTTGGTGCAACGGCTACCATGGCCCAACAATTGGACTGGCGTACACATTCGATTTCAAAACCTTCCATCAGCTGGAGAATGCCTTCCTGCCGTATAACCGCAACGGAGTGCTACTCCCGCGCAAGATTGGCGGCAATTATGCGATGCTCAGCCGTCCGAGTGATACCGGGCATACGCCGTTTGGCGATATTTTTTACAGTGAGAGTCCTGACCTGACCTTCTGGGGCAAGCACCGCTATGTGATGGGCACGGTGGACGGTGACGCTTCTGCTTGGCAGTCCAAGAAGATTGGTCCCGGACCGATTCCGATTGAAACTGACAAGGGCTGGCTGCTGATCTATCACGGCGTTATCAACACCTGTAACGGATTCGTCTACCGCATGGGTGTCGCGCTGCTGGATCTGGATCAGCCTTGGAAGGTAAAAGCCCGCTCGCGCAACTATATCCTCGGCCCGGAAGAGCTGTATGAATGTGTCGGCGATGTGCCGAACGTGACGTTCCCTTGCGCGGCATTGACCGATGCGGCTACCGGACGGATTGCTATCTACTATGGCTGTGCAGATACGGTGACAGGGCTGGCGTTCACGACCGTGGATGAGCTGATCAGCTATATGGATGAATATCCCCTGGAGATTGAGGGGTAACCAGTAATGACCAAACAACAACAGACGGCACATATTATCTCGCATACGCACTGGGACCGTGAATGGTATCTGCCTTATGAGCGCCATCATATCCGGCTGATTCAGCTGGTGGACACCCTGCTGGACACGCTGGAGCAGAACCCGGATTTCCGCAGCTTTTTCTTCGACGGGCAGACGATTATCATCGAGGATTATCTGCAGGTCCGTCCGGAGAACCGGGAGCGGCTGGTGCGTCATATCCGGGAAGGCCGGATATTTATCGGACCTTGGTACATTCTGCAGGATGCGTTCCTGACCAGCCCGGAAGCCAATGTGCGTAACTTACAGCTCGGGCATCAGGATGCGGCAGTCTATGGGGAAGTGTCCAAAATCGGTTATTTCCCGGACACCTTCGGCCTGACCGGACAGATTCCGCAGCTTATGCAGCAGGCCGGCATCACCAACGCCTTCTTCGGACGCGGGGTGAAGCCGACGGGCTTCAACAATATGGTCTCGGATGACGGCTATGAATCCTCGTTCTCGGAGCTGGTCTGGGAAGGGCCAGACGGCTCGCAGGTGCTGGGCATTCTGTTCGCCAACTGGTATTCTAACGGGAATGAGGTTCCTGTTGAGATAGAGGAGGCCCGCCGCTTCTGGGAGCGCAAGCTGGGCGATGCCCGGCAGTATGCAGCGACCGATCAGCTGTTGTTCATGAACGGCTGCGACCATCAGCCGCTGCAGACCGACCTGCCGGAGGCGATCCGCACGGCGGAGAAGCTGCACCCGGAGGTTGCCTTCGTTCACTCGAACTTCCCTGATTACATCAAGGCAGTGGAAGCTTCACTGGCTGGCCGCAGCCTGTCCACCGTCAAGGGAGAACTGCGGAGCCAGCGCACGGATGGCTGGGGAACGCTGGTCAATACTGCTTCCGCCCGGGTATATCTGAAGCAGCTCAACCAACGGGGACAAGCCATGTTGGAAAAGGTGGCCGAGCCGCTGGCGGTTATCGCCAAGCTGCATGGCGGGGAATATCCGCATCATCTGCTGGATTATGCTTGGAAGACGCTGCTGCAGAACCATCCGCATGATTCCATCTGCGGCTGCAGCGTGGATGAGGTGCACCGCGAGATGGTCACCCGCTTCGACAAAAGCTATCACACGGCCGAGGGTATTGTGGCGGATAGTATGCAGGCGATCACCGCAGCGGTGGACACCTCCGGCTTCGCCGCTTACGGCGAAGAGGCCGTTCCGTTCGTGGTCACGAATACCAGCGGCTGGAGCCGCACGGGTACCGTGACCATAGAGCTGGATGCGGCGCGCCAGTATCTGCGCGATGGACTGCCGCTGGACGAGAATGCCCGGCGGATGAAGGCTGTGGACCTGGCCGGACGGGTCCTGGTCGATGAACAAGGCCAGCCGATTCCTTGTACGGTGGAGGATCTTGGCCTGTCCTTCGGCTATGATCTGCCGGATGACCGGTTCCGCCAGCCGTATAGCTGCCGTAGGGTGCGGCTGACTTTTGAAGCGGCGGATGTTCCTGCCCTTGGACTGCGCACCTATGCCTGGGTTCGGCCTGTTGGAGCGAACGCCGCTGAAGGTGCGGCTGCCGGAAGCGCTCCGGCAGCGAACCTGCAAGCGCTGGCTTCCGTTCCGGCTTCGCTGGTTCGCGGCGGACGTGTGCTGGAGAACGACACGCTGCGGGTAGAGGTTATGGCCGATGGCTCCTTCACACTGGAGCATAAGCCTAGCGGCAAGATCTACCGTGACCTCGGTGTCTATGAGAACACAGGTGACATCGGGAATGAATATATGTACAGAGCGCCTGCGGGCGAAGTGCCGCTGACGACTCTGGGCCTTAACGCGGATATCGCTGTTAGTGAAGATACGCCATACCGGGCTTCCATCGAAATCACCCATGAATGGGAGATTCCGGCTTCGGCCGATGACCTGCTGGAAGAAGAACAGCGGGCGCTGGTCTATTATCCAGAGCGGCAGGCTAAGCGTAGTGCCGATACTGTAACCCTTAAGCTGCGGACGGTCTTGAGACTGGAACGCAGCGGCAAAGGGCTGGAAGTGAAGAGCTTCATCAGTAATACCGCTAAGGATCACCGCCTGCGGATGCTGTTCCCGGCGGATCTGGCCGCAGCCTCACACCGCGTAGATTCGATGTTCGAGCTGGCGGAACGTCCGAACGAGCCGGCGCCGGAATGGCAGAACCCGAGCAATGCGCAGCATCAGCAGTGCTTCGTGGATGTTGCCGGGGAGAACGCAGGCCTCACGGTTGCGAACCTCGGATTACACGAATACGAGATTCTGCGGGATGGCCGTAGTACCATCGCCGTTACGCTGCTCCGCAGTGTCGGCGAGATGGGCGACTGGGGCTGGTTCCCTACGCCGGAAGCCCAGTGCCTGGGTGAACAGACCGCAGACATGCTGCTTCTGCCGCATAGCGGGGATGCTGTAACCTCCGGTGCCGCTGCTGCTGCTTACCAGTTCCAGATTCCTTGGACCTGTGCGCAGGCAGAGGTTCACGCGGGTACGATTCCTGCCGTGTATGCGGCCGTCCGCTGGAGCGGCGGAACCGCTGCCTTCTCCTCCATGAAGCTGAACAAGGAGTGCGGCGATGTGATGCTCCGCTGGTTCAACCTTACGGAACAGCCTTGCGAGCTGGAACTGGAATCTGTGCTGCCGGTTGCTGCCGTCTATACTTCGAATGTACTGGAAGCAGAAGGTGAAGAGCTTCAGCCGGAAGTCACGGCTTCGCTTAAGCTTCCGCTTGGTGGACATCAGATTAGCACGGTCGGCCTCCGGCTGCGCTGATCCACGCTAAGAAGGAAGAGGTGGGAAAAGTATGGATACGGATATGAATATGGGTGAACCATTAGAGCGGCACACCGCCAATAACGGCCCGCTTACCGGTGGACAGCAGCAGACTGCGGCGGCATCCGGGGAGCCATGGCGGCTGTCTGCCGGGTCCAAAACCCGGATTGTGGACAATGCCAGGTCGGATAATAACAGTGTCCTGAACGAAACAGTCTTTATTGTGCTGGGTGAATTCTCGGGTATACTTACACCTGTTGACCAGATCGTGACTGTTGTACATGGGGAAACGGAGACACCCGCTTTAGGAGATATCGTCATTGAACTGACGGATCTTGAAGCTGCGGGAGACATGGACAGCAAGGAAGCTTATGTCATTGATATCGGGCATTATACGAAGATCACCGCATCAAGCGAACGTGCAGTGATGTATGGTCTGCGGACATTGCTGCAGCGGCTGGCAGATGAGGGTTCCGTGTCCTGCGGTACCATCACCGATTCCCCTGTCATGCCGGAGCGGGCGCTGCATATCGACATCGGCCGCAAATTCTACAGCGAAGATTGGCTCCTGGAGCGGATCAGAGAGATGTCCCGGCTGCGGTTGAATACGCTACAGCTGCATTTCTCCGAGAACGAAGGCTTCCGGCTGATGAGTCAGAGCCATCCTGAGGTGGTGTCGGAGCAAGCTTTAAGCAAACAGGAAATGAAGGCGATTATCCTTGAGGCACAGCGTTATCATGTGGATATCATTCCTTCACTGGATTCGCCGGGACATCTGGGGCAGGCTCTCCGCACGCATCCCGAGTGGCTGCTCAAGGATTCAGCGGGAACTCCGGCTCCTGGGGCCCTGGATATTACGAATCCGGCTGCCCGCCGGTTCGTGCTGGATTTGATTGACGAATATGCGGAGTTATTTGCGGGCAGCCGCTATTTTCATATCGGCGGGGATGAATTCATTAACTTCGCGGAGTTCGATAAGTATCCGCAGCTCGCGGAGTATGCCCGGAATGTGCTGAACATCAGCGGCGGCACGGGCGTGGACACTTATATTGATTACCTTAACGAGGTTGCTGAGCATCTGGAGTCGAGAGGCTGGACGGTCCGTGCCTGGAATGATGGCCTCTATCGTGCGGATCAGACCCAGCGGGTCGCGCCCAAGCCGTCCATTCAAATCACGTATTGGACGAAGTGGCATCCGATGATGGCCCCGGTGGAAGACATTCTCGCCAAGGGACATCAGGTGATCAACTACAACGACGGCTACTTGTATTACGTGCTGGGCGAACATGCAGGCTACACGTATCCGACAGCCGAGAAAATCCGCACCTCCTGGCATCCCGGCCTGTTCCCGGCCCGTACCGGGGAAGCTAAGCAGGAGTATACCGGAGCTTATCCGCGTGAACTGGTCGGCACCACCTTCTCCATCTGGAGCGACAAGCCGGAAGCACAGACCGAAGCGGAAGTGGCGTCAAGCCTCCGCGGCCCGCTGCGTGCAATGGCGGAGTTAGCCTGGTTGGGGAAGCAAGATGCGAGTGAATAGATGGCTGAATAAATAGCTTAGTAGACAATAGTATTGCTTTCTATGATTGCAGCAACGGATACCGTCCGCTTCACAGGGACTTGTCCGTTGCTGTTTTTTGCGTGAATTGGGAAAAGCGAACACAATGGGCAGTGCGAGGGTGCGTGGGCCAAATGTAGTCGAAAAACCGACCACATCGGGCGTGGTGGAGACGTGTGGTCCCAATGTAGTCGAAAAACCGACCACATCGGGCGTGGTGGAGACGTGTGGTCCCAATGTAATCGAAAAACCGACCACATTGGGCACGCGCGGCTTCCATGAACTGAATGTATGCGGAAAACCGAACATATCATGATGCCTAAATATCTAAAATTCACATTATATACATTTATGCTATCATATTACTCAAAAAAGACAGGCGGTGCAGGTGTGCAGAACATCAAAGTCTATCATTACGATGCGTTCAGCAGCATTCCGAACAAGGGGAACCCGGCAGGAGTTGTCCTGGACGGCGAGGGTCTCACGGAGCAGCAAATGCAGGAGATCACAGCGAAGGTGGGTTTCAATGAGACGGCGTTTCCGTTAAAATCCAACCTGGCGGATCTCAGAATCCGCTATTTTACCCCGGGGCATGAGATTAATCTCTGCGGCCACGGGACTATGGCGTTGTTATATGCCATGAAGACCAAGGGTCTGCTGGGAGACGCCAGCGAGCTGACCATCGAGACCAAGGCAGGGATTCTCCCGGTCCGTTTCACAGAAGATCACGACAGCCTCTATATGACGATGAGACAGGCCAGTCCCCAGTTTCAACCCTTTAACGGATCGCTTGAGGACCTGGCCCGCTCGATCGGCCTTGAACCCGGTGATATTGATCAGACCCTGCCGACCATGTACGGCAGCACCGGAACGTGGACCTTACTGGTCCCGGTCACAAGCCTTGACGCCTTCACCCGGATGGTGCCGGACAACCAGCGGTTCGCTGAGGTGCTGAAGGAGATGCCCCGCTCGTCCATTCACCCGTTTTGTCTGGAGACGTATGATTCTGAGGCGCATATGCACGCCCGCCATTTCTCCTCCCCGTTCTCTGGGACCACCGAGGACCCGGTGACTGGCACCGCCTCCGGGGTGATGGGGGCTTATTATTCCAGGTACATCGGCGGACAAGGACAAGGACAAGGACAAGGACAAGGACAAGGACAAGCCTCCTCCTTCGAGCTGCTGATTGAGCAGGGCCTTGAGATCGGCAGGGACGGTAGAGTGCAGGTGTCCGTGTCGGACAACGGCAACACTATAGAAGTGACTGGCAATGCAGTTTATGTGAATGAATTTGATGTGATGCTGTGATTTCCCTTATTCCTGTGATGTGTCAGTTCTCTCCCTTGCCATAATGTAATCCCGCCTGATAGGCCTGTTCCAGCAGCGCTTCATAATGCGCGGGCGGCGAATCCAGGGTCTCGTAAAAGAATTCAACCTTGGAGTCTGTGATTCCGCAGTAATCGGCAATTCCTACGTTCAGCAGACGCGTAGTGGCCTCATCATAATTACGTTTCTTCATCTGTTCCTCTGTTACGCCTGCCAGAGCCAGCCATAGGGCACGATAATCATGCAGATTACTTGTGCCGTAGGCAACCCTGTTGTTCAGCACCCGGTCGATATACCCCTTCAGCATGGCCGGCAGATGCCACCACCACAGCGGAAAAACAAATGCCAGGCCGTCATGCTGCCGCAACCGCTCCATTTCCCGCTCTAATTCAGGAGAATAGGGCTGTTCCTCTTCACCTGCGGTCATATTGAGTTCCTCTCTCCCCTGTAGAACAGGGTCAAATCCTATCCCATGCAAATCCAATATCTCATAGCCATGGCCGGCCTGGCTCAATCCCTCTGCGAAACGGCGGGCGACCTGGAAGGTCAGGGAATCTTGTCTCGGGTGTGATACGACGATTAATACGCTCATGCTTGTATCTTCACTACCTTTCTTAATAGCAGGTTTGTAGCCATGTTCCTTGGCTGATGCTATTATAAACAGGAATAAAATAATCCGGAAGTACGCACTTTGCTGTTCTATAGGAAGGTGTATGTTCCATAGGAACATTGAGGTACCCTACATAATGGAGGCAGAAGCAATGACTGAACAGAATGGCGATAGCGTTCCCAAAAAGTACAAAGTAGGCGTAGAGGCGGCGCTGGAAGTGATGGGCGGCAAGTGGAAGCCGTTAATTATCTACCATCTTATGACCGGACAGAAGCGAACCTCCGAGCTGCTGCGGCTCATTCCGGGCTTAACCCAGAAAGTGCTGACTGCCCAGCTAAGAGGGCTGGAGAACGATGAGATTATCTCACGGACCATCTACCAGGAGATTCCTCCCAGAGTGGAGTATGAGCTGACGGCCTACGGCTGGGGGCTGAAGCCTGCGCTGGACCTGTTATGCTACTGGGGAGAGGAGCATCTGGACAGGATCCATGGCGACAGGTCCAAGGTGCTGGAGGACTTTTAGGCAGCAGAGAGAGACAGAGAGAAAAGGGGAAAGAGCATGGAATTTGCAAGTCTAACCACAGTCGTCACCCTCATTAACATCATTCTGGCCCTGGGCTTTCTGTTCATTGAACGCAGGGAGGCGGGGTACACCTGGGCCTGGCTGATGGTATTGTTTTTCATCCCGATTCTGGGATTTGTCTTGTATATCTTCTTTGGACGCAATCTCAAAAAAAAGAATTTCTACAAGCTCTTCATCGAGGAGCAGGAATATGTCCAGGCCGAAGCTGACAAGCAGCTGGCAGCCTTCGTGGAAGGGGCGGATGACAGGTCGCAGCTGCTGACGAACTATGCCCAGCTCATCAACATGAATATCCGTTCGTCGCACGGCCTGTTATCCAGCGATAATGAGATTGTTATTTACAGTGACGGCCATCAGAAGTTCGCCGCGTTATTCGAGGATATCCGCTCTGCCCGCGCAGAGATCAACATTCAGTATTACATCATTCAGCCGGACCGTCTGGGCCGGGAGCTGAGGGATATGCTGATCGTGAAGGCCATGGAAGGCGTGAAGGTGCGGCTGTTATATGATGAAGTCGGCTCGAAGCGGATTTCACGGCATTTTTTCAGAGAATTACGTGCAGCAGGGGGCGAGGTTGAAGTGTTCTTCCCGTCCCTGCTCAAGCCGCTGAACTTCCGGATCAACAACAGGAATCACCGCAAGCTGTGTATTATTGACGGAAGCATCGCCTATATCGGCGGCTTCAATGTGGGGGATGAGTACCTGGGGCTGGACAAGAAATTCGGCTATTGGCGGGACACCCATCTCCGGATCACCGGTAACGCCGTCAGCCATATTCAGGGCAGATTCATCCTGGACTGGCATCAGGCGGGGATGCATGAGCGCGGGGATTACGGGGAATTTGTCTTCAACATGGAGCCCCATACAGGGACAAGCCCGGTGCAGATTATTACAAGCGGCCCCAATTCGTCCACCGAGCATCTGAAGAATATGTACATCAAGCTTATTTTATCGGCTAAAAAAAGTGTGTACATCCAGACCCCATACTTCATACCGGACACCAGCTTCATGGACGCCTGCAAAATCGCCCTGCTCTCCGGAGTCGATCTGCAGATCATGATCCCTAACAAGCCTGACCATCCGTTCGTGTATTGGGCCACCTGGGCGTATGCCGGAGATCTGCTGAATTACGGGGCCAAAATCCTGCTCTATGAGAACGGCTTCCTGCACGCCAAAACGATTGTCGCTGACGGAGAGGTTGCTTCTGTCGGAACGATGAATATCGATTCGCGCAGCTTCCGGCTGAACTTCGAAGTGAATGCCATTGTGTATGACCGGGCGATTGCCGAACAGCTCCAGGACATTTTCCTGAACGATGTCAGACTGTGCTCTGAGCTGACCGTTGAACGTTATGCGCAGCGCTCGCTGGTGATCAAGCTGAAAGAGGGGATTTCCCGGCTGTTGTCGCCTATTCTGTAAGGAGAGTGGAGCGCGGGCAGCTGTATTTTATTGAGGGAGGAATGACAGATGGGGATGCTGGGTCAATATGTCATGGTGGATGAGGATACACTGGAGCGCATGATGGAGATGGACGGTTCAGAGCTGATGGATACGCTGGAGAAGCTGATTGAAAGCGGAAGTGAATATTACGATATCGACAAGCTGTGGGAGGAGCTGCATCTCGCGCTAACCGGAGTCTCGGCCAGTGAACCTATCGAAGGCGATCCGTTAAGTGAAGCTGTTGTCGGGGTCCATGTGTTTGAGGTGGAAGAGGAGGACGGGTTCTTCGCGTGCACCGAGCAGGATGAATTGGAGGACATTATTGCGGCGATGCAGCAGGTGGACTTCGATCAATTGAAGACGGATGGTGTAGCGGAGGAGCTGAGGGCAGCTTTGAAGGGTGAATTTGCAGGCCTGCTGGACTTCTACGGGAAGGCGCTGGCGGGCGGGAAGCACGTGATTTTCAGTGTGGCTTGAACGGGATGGCGCGAAGCGCCGGGACCTCGTTAGGAGGGGGAACCGGGCTTCAGGTTTTTCTGGAGATAATATTTGCTCTGCCCTTCATGCGGACAATCTTTGATCTCGCCGAAGATCTCATACCCCTGCTTCTGATAAAAAAACGGCGCCTGCCAGCTCATCGTGGTCAACTCGCTTACCTTACAGCCGCGTTGCCTGGCTCTGTGCTCCAGCTCTTCCAGCAGGGCCTTGCCGAGTCCATGCCCCCTGTACCCGGGATCCACAGCCAGCAAGTGCACATTCAGAATATTCCAGACCATATCCCCGGTAACTCCACCGATGAAGACGCCGTTCTCATAGGCCGCCAGGGAGATCACCTCGCGCTGGTAGGGCGGAATGCTGCTGTCCATGCGGCGGCTGTGTTCCTCCAGTAAGCGGGAGATTTCCTGCTGATTCTGGGTAAGATCCAGTTCTATGATGTTCATGGGTACTCCTCCTTAGTATTTGAATTCAATTATAGCCGTTATATCAAAATAGAGCCTGCGGACGATGCCGCAGGCTCTATTTGTACATGGAGAACGGCGGGAGTGCCGTCCGTTATTCCGGGGAGATGTACATGTCCTGGAGTCCCGCAAAGTACCTGACTATTCATCGAAGCCAGGTCTCCGCTTTGTGTGTGGCGAATTTAGTGCTTGTGTCCGCTCTCGGCATTCAGCTTGGCGATCAGCTTATCGCCTTCGACATCGAGATTCGGCAGCAGGCGGTCCAGCCATTTCGGCAGCCACCAGGCTTTGTCGCCGAAGACGGCCATGACGGCCGGAACAAGCGTCATCCGGATGATGAAGGCATCGATCAGGATGCCGAAGGCCAGCGCGAAGCCGATCTGCTTAATCATCGCATCAGGGGCGAAGATGAAGCCGGCGAAGACGGACACCATGATCACACCTGCGGCCAGTACGACCCGGCTGGCCAGATCATAGCCGTGAATAACACTGTCCTTGCCATGGCGGCCGTGGACATAAGCTTCACGCATGGAGCTGACCAGGAAGACCTGATAATCCATGGCGAGTCCGTACAGAATACCGGTGACCAGGATCGGCATGAAGCTTAGCAGCGGTCCGCCGGTATCGAAGCCGAACAGCGAATGCAGCCAGCCCCATTGATAGACGGCGGTGGTTACGCCGAAGGTGGCAATAATACTTAACACGAAGCCGACGGTTGCTTTGATAGGTACGATAATGGACCGGAATACCAAGAGCAGAATGATCAGCGACAGGATAACGATGATCCCGATGTATACAGGGAAGGCATCGGACAGCTTCGAGGACATATCAATATTGATGGCGGTGAAGCCGGTCACGCCAAGATTAATATTGTTGCCGGTGGTCAGGCTGGACGCTGGATCACGCAGCTCCTGTACCAGGTCTCTGGTTGCGGTATCTGTGGGCCCTGTCTTCGGAATCAGGCTGATAATGGCGATATCGCCGGTGGGACTGACACCGAGCGGAGAGACCAGGGTCACATTGTCGTGCATTTGCAGCTCCTGAACCAGCTTGCCCAGGATCGGCATGGAGATCTTCTCAGACGGATTCTTTGTCTCAGCAACCAGCAGCAGCGGGCCGTTGAAGCCTTCGCCAAACCCTTTGGAGATGACATCATAGCTCTGACGGGCCGGAGTATCCAGGTTCGCCGAGGCGCCTGATGGAATACCCAGCTCCATCTTGGTCACTGGAATGGCGGCTGTGCCAAGCACCAGCACCACCAGCACAATGATGGCCCAGCGGTATTTCACCGTGGCATTTGCCCAGCGGTGCGAGAAGCTGTGCTGCGATTTTTTGGCAGCGGTGCTGTGCTTGGTCCGGGCTTTGGCGGTTACGATCCGTTCACCGACCAGGCCGAGCAGCGCAGGCAGCAGGGACAATGCCAACAGGACGTTAATCAGAACACTGGCCGCAGCCACAAGTGCCATTGTCGATAAGAAGCCGATGCCGATGACGAGCATGCCGCATAAGGCGATAATAACGGTCAGACCGGCGAAGAATACCGCGCTGCCTGCGGTGCCCAGTGCACGGCTGGCTGCTTCGGCTGCGCTTAATTTCTCATCCAGGATCAGACGGCGCTGGCGGTTCACAATGAACAGCGAGTAGTCAATCCCCACGGCGAGACCAATCATCACGGCAAGAACCGGTGTAATATCGTTCATCTGGATCAGGCTGCCGAGGGCAAAGGCACCTCCGACGCTAATGCCTACTCCGAGAAGTGCGGTCAGCAGCGGCAGCCCGGCGGCAACGACTGAGCCCAGCGTCATGAACAATACGATGGCAGCAACGGCTACGCCGATCGCTTCCGTGGAGCCGATGGCCGGCAAGCTTTTGAGCGAGTCGCTTGGAATCGCGGTAATGCCTGAACCGGACTGTTCAACTTCGGTCACGGCATCGATAATGTTGTCCGGCACCTCCGATGGCAGAGATGTCTGCTGAACCGTGAACTGGAACTGGAACAGGGCAATGCTGCCGTTAGCCGACAGCATCACGCCGGGAACCGGAGCGCCTTGGACAATCAGCGGACCGAACGGTGCTGCCTGAGCAGCAGCGGCTTGACCAGCAGCGGCGGAAGGATCAGCTGCAGCTTGACCCGCAGCGGCGGAAGGATCGGCAGCGGCTTGACCAGTGGCAGCGGAA
This sequence comes from Paenibacillus silagei, assembly GCF_017874735.1. Lineage (GTDB taxonomy): Bacteria > Bacillota > Bacilli > Paenibacillales > Paenibacillaceae > Paenibacillus_AQ > Paenibacillus_AQ silagei. Next base: position 287,930 of record NZ_JAGGLV010000004.1, on the reverse strand, counting down.
GGATCAGCAGCGGCTTGACCCGCGGCGGCGGAAGGATCGGCAGCAGCTTGACCAGTGGCAGCGGAAGGATCGGCAGCAGCTTGACCAGTGGCAGCGGAAGGATCGGCAGCGGCTTGGCCAGCAGCGGCGGAAGGATCAGTAGCGGCTTGACCGGCAGCGGCGGCCGCTGCTTGTGCTGCCAGTTCGGCAGGGTTGATGACATATTCCATGTTGTACACATCATTAATAGCTTTTAGAAGCAGTGCTGTACGCTCAGGCGTATCAAGACGCTCCCCGTCCGGTACTGTGAAGGCGATACTAGCCTGGCCTCCGGCCGCAGCGGGCAGCTCTTTTGTCAGCTTATCCAGCACCTTTTGCGACTCTGTGCCTTCAATTTTCATCTCGGAGCTGGATTGAATGCCATTGACTCCAATCAGGGTGCCTACAACTCCGAGTACAATGATCCAGACTGCAATGAAGGCCCAGGGCTTGGCATAAGCCGATTTACCTAAGCGGTATAGAAAGGTAGACATGTAGTGGTTTCTCCTCTTTATCTGTGAATTTAGAAGCCGTTGCGTAAATAAGCAAACATGGAATTCAGGTATTGTTCAAACGGCATAGCCCCGGATTCCCCGCTCTGCTGCTCACCCGGCAGCATGACGTTCAGCCGTCCGTCCAGGATAGGCACGAAGGCCCCATAGACGGCACCTACCAGCAGGTGGGTATATCCATCGGCATACCGTCCACGGGTGAACTGCTCCAGTGTCTCCTGGGCAGTGATCTGCAAATGCCGGAAGACATTGAGAATGTAAGGCTCCAGGGACGGATATTGATTCGCCAGGGAGACGAACTGCCGCAGCTTATGCAGGAACTCCGAGGTGAATTGCAGCTTCAGCAGATTGTACAGGGCATCGAGCGGTGTAGCATCCGACGGCAGAGCAGCCAGCGGGTTATTCTCTTTCTCTTGGACAGCAATAATGCCAATGAAATAGGCGGCGACTGCCTCCTCCTTACAGGAGAAGTAATTCGCAAAAGTCCGCCGGGAATATCCAGCCTTCTGAACAACATCATCCACAATGAAGCCATCCATCCCATGCTCAAGCGCAAGCTCGAAGGCCGCTACGGCTAAGGCATAGGCGGTAGCTTCTTTTTTTTTGTCCCGCAGATTCAGTTTGGAATTCAAAAGTAAATGTTCCTCCTTTCCCTGAAATCTATAAGTTCTAGAGAATCTATAGGTTCTATTATTGCTTAAAGGGAAAGATTGCACAATGAGCATCGAGTGACGGAAATGTGAATATTTTAAATTTGGAGTAATGGGCTGAGAAAAAAAGGTGGGGGGGTAGGAGATTAAGTTAGGAGGGCGTGGGGAAGGGAGTGGGAAGTAAGTGAGTAAATGAGGAGTGAGAGCTAGAGTGGGAGTAAGAGTAGGAGAATAAGTGAATAAGTGAGTAAGTGAGTAAGTGAGTAAGTGAGTAAGTGAGTAAGTGAGTAAGTGAGTAAGTGAGTAAGTGAGTAAGTGAGTAAGTGAGTAAGTGAGTAGGTGAGTAAGTGAGTAAGTGAGTAGGTGAGTAGGTGAGTAGGTGAGTAAGTGAGTAAGTGAGTAGGTGAGTAGGTGAGTAGGTGAGTAGGTGAGTAGGTGAGTAAGTGAGTAGGTGAGTAGGTGAGTAGGTGAGTAGGATGGGTGTAAACAGACGATAGCGCGAGCAAATCCCCGGGCGGATAAGAGCAGAGCTGAAGAATGCGCCTTCATTCACGAAGGGACAGCATTATTGACTTCTTTTGTCATCCGTGAGGTTTTACATTAAATGGCTGCAGGCGTAAGATTCAATCAACAACCGAATGAAATGACACTGTTCTTGAAATGGCTGAATTCCGTAACGGGAACGGGGGAACCAACTGGTGCAGGCGGCTTAAGGATAGGCTGCTGAGTACCCGGGGTGAATCCTTGCCAGTGTGCTACTATGGCTCTGGTGAGGTAGGGCAATCTCGCTGCCCGAATCCGTCAGCTAACCCCGTAAGCCTCGAAGAGAGAGGATGAGCGCCATGATCGAGTAACCGACCACGGAGAGCCCTGCTGCTGCTGTGGTCTTTTTGCTGTGCAGGAAAGACATAAATCCCACTGAATAGGCTGAAAGTGGGCTGGATGCGGAAATGAGAGGGATAAATCCCACAGATTGCGCTGGAAGTGGGCTGGAGGTGGAAATGAAGAGCACAAGTGCCCCTGAATTCCAGGAAAGTTAGCTAAACGAGCAAATGAAGAGCACAAGTGCCCCTGAATCCCGGGAATGTTGGCTAAACGAGCAAATGAAGAGCACAAGTGCCCCTGAATCTCAGGAAAGTTGGCCAAAAGAGCAAATGAAGAGCACAAGTGCCCTTGAATCCAACTTCGCCTCTGCCATACACAACCAGGCAGCGACGGGTGGAAGCACAAATGAATCTTATAACAACACTAATTATTCAGTTTATGCACCACAATAGTCAGTTTCCGCATCGCCACTACAGTCAGTTTCCGCATCTCCACTACAGTCAATTTTCTTATAGCCATATTACATTGAAAGGAGGGGGTTCCCATCGCTACTGTATTTATCGTCTGCTTCTGGGTTGGCCTCGTGCTTATCCTAAGCGGCAGCATTCATGGGCACGGTCTGGTAGGCCACCTGCATGTCGGGGGAGGGGATGCCGGGGGGCCAGGCTTTCTCCCGATTCTTCCGCTGATGGTGTTTGTCACCGTCTGGGGCGGCACGGGGTATATGCTTGTCAAGTACAGCGGGATGCAACTGCTCGCCGTAGTACTGGTCTGTACCTTGATCGCCCTGCTGCCGGGCATCCTGCTCTACACGGTACTGGCCCGGGTGATGACCCGGTATGACAGCAGTATGAGTGAACTCGATTATGATCCGGCAGGCCAGCTCGGCTATATCAGCATCGCCGCAGCGGATGGGGCCGTGGGAGAGATGAAGTATGTGCTGCATGGGACCATGCGCTCCATCGGTGTGCGGGCCGAATCCGGTCAGTCGCTATTGCGGGGCGATCGGGTGATTATTGTGAAGACGGATAAGGGGATCGCAGCGGTCACTTTGTTCGAGAGGGAAATGGAACAAAACTAACGGGGAGTGTCGGAGCAAATGTTAATTTTATATGTAACCGGAGCTATTGTTGTTGTAATTCTGCTGGCGTTAACCAGTATTGTGACTGCGTATAAAAAGGTTCCGCCTAATCAGGCCATGATCGTATACGGTCTCGGCGGTAAAAGAGTGGTCCAGGGCGGCGGGACATTCGTCATCCCCGGCTTCCAGAACAATAAAACCATCTCCATGATGCTGATGAGCTTCGATGTGATCCCGGCGCAGGCCATGTTTTCCCGCCAGGGCATCAAGCTGAACCTGGAGGCGGTCGCCCAGATTAAGATCAAAAGCGATCCAACCGCTATTCTCACAGCCAGCGAGCAGTTCATTGACCGGCCGGAAGAGGACCGTGAGACGATTATTCTGCATTCGGTGGAGGGCCATCTGCGCGGCCTAATCGGGCAGCTCAGTGTAGAATCTATACTCAAGACCCCAGACGAAATCAACAGCAAGATGCGGGAGACCTGCTCGGAGGATCTCGACAAGATGGGGCTGGAGGTCGTCAGCTTCACCATCAAGAAAATTACTGACGACAAAGGGTACATCGACAATATGGGGGTGCCTGAGATTGAGCGGATTCGCCGTGATGCCAGCATCGCCAAGGCTGAAGCCGAACGCGATATTCAGATCAAGCAGGCCGAGGCGGAGAAGGAATCCTCCATTGCCAAAGCCAATGCGCATCAGGCGACGATTGAAGCAGGAACCGCTGCCCGTGCGAAGGAATCGCTGTTCGAGAAGGAGCTGAACATTAAGCAGGCGGACTTCAAGCTGGAGACCGAGGTGAAGAAGGCACAGGCGGATCTGGCGTACGAATTGCAGCAGAATAAGATCAAGCAGTCGCTGGTTACGGAACAGGTCAAAATCACACAGATGGAGGCCGAAGCCAACCGCACAGTCCGGGAGATCGAGGTCGAGCTGAGACAGCGGGAGCTGGAAGCGACGGTAATCAAGCCGGCCCAGGCAGAGAATCAAGCAACGATCATGAGAGCGGAAGCCGCCAAGCAGCGGCAGATTCTGGAGGCGGAAGCCGAAGCCGCTACGACGACCAAGCGCGGACTGGCAACAGCGGAGGCGGAATTGGCAAAAGGGAAGGCGAATGCGGAGATCGTCCAGCTCGCCGGAGCGGCGGAAGCGGGAGCGCTGCAGAAGAAGGCTGAGGCGTACAAACAGTTCACTCAAGCCGCCCTGACCGTGGAATTCCTGAAAATCCTGCCCGAGCTGGCTGAGAAAATCGCCTCCCCGCTGGCCAAGGTAGATAAGATCACCGTCATCTCCCAGGACGGGGCTTCCTCAGGCGTGAACAAGATTACGGGTGATATCGCCAAAATCATGGCCCAGGTTCCAGAGCTGACCCAGACACTTACCGGCATGAACGTGACTGAGGCGCTCAGCGGGTTACTTGGCCGGGATCATGAGCATGGACAGGAGTAGAAGAGGAGTAGGGGAGGCAGTAAGTAGTTAATGAAACGGCAGCAAGCCCCTTCCTGACTGCATCTCTCCACAAAAAAACAGGCGTCAATCTCCAAAAGGAGGCTGACGCCTGTGGTATGTCTGAAGCTGTAGATCAGCGCTGCACCGCTCTCAGGCGGTAGGTGCAGCTGGCGTAATCCCCGCGCAGGTCGGAGACCACAAGACCGATACGCATCAGGCGGTCACCGCCCAGCGGTGTACCGTCAAAGGCGGTCTGGAATGGAGCGGAGCTGACGCCATCTGCAGGTGCAGAGGCTTCTGCGCCGCCGTGGACATGCCCGTTGCTGCCTTTTGCCCCCGTCTCAATGACATAATCCAGCTCGGGATTGAGTCCTTTGAGCGTAAGGCGCGAGATCGGAGGATTCGGTATGGCCAGCACGCGGAAATAAGCGACGAAGGCTTCGGTCTTGTCCTCGCTGACGAACATCCAGGCGGTGTCGCCACTACCCTCGAACGGACTCAGCAGACGGTACATATCCCCTTGCTGCACCAATGTGCGGATCTCCTTGTACTGGGCAATCTGCCGGGTAGCCAGGTCCTTCTCCGCTTCGGTGAACTTTGTGAGGTCCAGCTCATAACCGAAGTTGCCGCTCATCGCCACATCCCCGCGTGTAGCTAGGGTGGTGATGCGGTCTACCTGATGGTTCGGAACATCAGACACATGTGCGCCCATGCTGCTGGCCGGATAGACAATACTGGTGCCGTATTGAATCGCCAGGCGTTCTACCGCATCGGTGTTGTCACTGGTCCAGGTCTGCGGCATATAGAACAGGATTCCCGGATCGAACCGGCCGCCGCCGCCGGAGCAGCTCTCGAACAGAATGTCCGGGAAGCGCGAGGTCAGGCGCTCCAGCAAATTGTACAGCCCTAGCATATAGCGGTGGGCGGTTTCTTTTTGCCGCTCAGGGCTGGCTTTGGCAGAAGCTATCTCGGTCATATTACGGTTCATGTCCCACTTGATATAGCGGATCGGGGCACTGAAAAAGACCGCGCTTAATGTCTCATACAGATAGTCGCAGACTTCCGGGCGGGAGAGGTCCAGGATTAGCTGGTTGCGGCCTTCTGTGCGGCGGCGTCCTGCGGCATGCAGGCACCAGTCCGGGTGCTTGCGGTACAGCTCACTGTCCGGCGAGACCATCTCCGGCTCCACCCATAGACCGAACTGTACGCCTTCCTTGTTGACCCGGTCGGCCAGATCCGCCAGACCTTCAGGCAGCTTGCGGCGGTCCTCGAACCAGTCGCCGAGTGAGCTGTTATCCTTGTCGCGTCTGCCGAACCAGCCGTCGTCAAGGACGAATAGCTCAATGCCGAGCGGGCCTGCTGCTTTGGCGATGGTTGCGATTTTGTCCGCATCGAAGTCGAAGTAAGTCGCCTCCCAGTTGTTGACCAGAATCGGCCGGGCCTGATCACGGTGAACACCACGGCAGAGCCGGGTCCGGTACAGCCGGTGATAGGTACGCGACATGCCGCCGAGACCTTCACCGGAATAGACGAGCACGGCCTCCGGGGTCTGGAAGGATTGGCCCGGCTCCAGCAGCCAGGAGAAGTCGAATGGATTAATCCCGATGCTTACACGGGTCTGTCCGAACTGCTCAACCTCAGCAGTGGCGGCGAAGCTGCCGCTGTAGACGAGGCTGAAGCCGTAGACATCCCCCTGGTCTTCATCTGCGCCGTGACGTAGCAGCGCAATGAACGGATTGGTCTGGTGGCTGCTTGAGCCGCGGCGGCTCTCCAGTGACAAGGCGGCGCCCGGAGTAAGCGGACGGCGCTGCACATGGCGCTCTCTGGCCCATGCGCCGCTCAGATGCAGCGTATCGTAAGAGGAATCGGCGAAATCGACGGATGCGCTAAGCGCCTGCTCCAGCCGGAGCGGGGCTTCGCCGTTATGCTCGAAGCGGACGGAACGGGTAATCGCGTTATGATCGGCGAATACGGTGTAGAGCAGTCTAACCGTTAGACCAGCGTAGTCATCTTTCAGGGTAAGCTCCAGTGTCTGTGCTTCTGCTTCATTCTCCGCATACACGGCAGGCAGTCCTTCGAGTGCCGGCTTGCCTGGTGTAATGGTGTATCCCGCATATTTGAGTTCAGAGATCCGCGTGCCGTCAGCTAGCTGAACCTGATAGGCCGGCCGCCGGAAGTCGCTCGTTCCATACTGCGGATACTCCTGAGGCAGGGCATCCAGAGAGAGCGAAGGCCGCGTTAGCACCGGGGTTGGCGAGAAGGAGGCACGTTCACGCAGCTCCAGTGCTCCGGCCAGACTGTCATCATGACGGAGCCGTGCGCCCCAGTAGACATGAGCAGGGTAACCCTCTACCAGTTGGATGATATAGCTCGTGTCTTTGGACTGAAGATGGAACAAGCCTAGTGATTCGTCTGCAAAAATGTTCATGATCATAACACTCCTTGTGTGATGGGATAAGGTCCGATGATCTGGACCAACTTGAGTGCTGCTCCTGCGGAACCCTTGGAACAGGCAAAACAACTATTACTGGGTAGCCGGGCTGCGGTTAATCCGCTGTCCCGCCGCTGGTCTCCCGGACAATCAGCTTCGTGCCGATCATCGAATGCGAAGGGGCTTCGCGTCCTTCGAACCGCTCGGCGAGCAGTTGAACCGCAGCTTTGCCCATCTGCTCGGGATAGGCGCGGACCGTTGTCAGCGGAGGCTGAACATAGGCCGCCATCTCGATATCATCGAAGCCGACGACAGCCATCCCGGCAGGCACCTGTATCCCGTGATCATGCAGGGCGCGCAGAGCGCCGACCGCCAGCGGATCACTGGCGGCGAAGCAGGCCGTAGGCCGCTTTACCCCTGCCAGCAGCTCGCTCATCATCCGGTAGCCGTCAGCACTAGTCCAGCTTCCCGTGCGGATCAGCGCCGGATCATAGCAACCCTGGCTCTGCATAATCCGGGTGTAATGATGCCTGCGGCGCTCCTCCCCGCTGCCGCCTCCGATGAAGGCGATCTCGCGGTGACCGAGCTCCAGCAGATGGCCCAGCGCCTGATCGACAGCCTGCCGGAAATGTGTCCGCACGGAGTCATATTCCGTGCGCTCCGAATAATGGTCGACCAGTACGGTGGTGCTTGTATCCGGGTGCAGCTTCGCAAGCTCTCCCGGCTGGAAGCTTCCGCCAACTACAATAAGACCGTCACCTGTGGGCCGGAGCGGGGCTGGCGTGCTGTGTCCGCGCAGCGTCTGGCCGAGCCGGATGCCCAGCTCCTCACAGCGCAGCTCCACGCCGCGCCGGATCGAGCCGTAATAAGGGTCATCCCGTTCCTCTTCGGCCGAGCACCAGAGCAGAAGAGAGACAGTCTTGCTGCCCAGCTCGTTCTCCCGCTTCAGCTGCCGTACCCGTGAGGGCTTGTAGCCAAGCTGCCCGGCCACAGCGAACACCCGGCTGCGCGTCTCCTCACTGACCGCCAGAGACAGGTCATTATTTAGTACTCTTGATACGGTTGCGGCCGATACGCCGGCCTCGCGGGCGATGTCTTTAATCGTTGCCAAGCTGCTCACGCCTTTTTAGTTAATAAATTTACTAAATATTCGTCTTCATCCTATCATCTCTTTAGAGTTCTTTCAAGCAGATTTTGAGGAGCGCTTACATTAGGGAGGGGTGTCTCGCCCCAACATCCTCGCGGACTGGAAAGACCTTATCAGCGCCAAATTACACCATTAGGCAGGCCAGGCGGACTCAGAGGGCGTTAACTAAGCCGTTACTCCTCATTTATAGCTGCAAATGGCAAAATAAGCGCTCCTGAGTCCGGAAACACAAGAAAAGTTGGTTTTTTCGCGTGATAGCGTCATCTGAGTCCGCTGGATGCCAAAAAAGCCTAGGAGGAGTTCGTACCAAGGTTACAGCAAGTCTTACTTTGTTGTTCGGCTCTTGCTCTTCGGAAACAGCTAGGCCTCAGCTCATGATTCCGTTTGTACGCAAATAAAAAAGAGGCTGCCTATACCGGCAGCCCTGTCTACTTTTCCGCATTATTACGCCATCTCATCCATATCATTCTACAGTACGCGCACCGAACACATGCCCCACAATCAGATCCGCGCACTCTTCAGAGGTGTTCTCATGCGTATCCACCCTATAGCTATACCCGATGTCACGGGCCATCAGCTTGTGCTGCTCCTCCGACTGATCTTCGCTCCGGTGCTCCCGGGCCAGGTTGCGCTGGCGGCAGATATCCAGGGGACAGAACACTTCCACAATGGATAGCGGGTATCCGCTGAAAATCTCCTTTACCTTCTCATAATGAGGCTCAAGTCCGGGCCGCTCCACCAGGATGCCGTCAATCAGCACATGCTTGCCATGATCCGAGAATAATTTGGCGGTATGATACATCATGATAATAGCTTCACTAAGATACTTCCAGTAATCTTCGCGCAGGTAACGTTCTCCGATCGTTTCTTCGAACAGATCATTGGCGACCACATAAAAAAATTCCGGCGATCTCGATTGTATTGCTTCAACTATTGAGGTTTTGCCGGAGCTGGTCACTCCGTTCAGAAACACGATTTGTCCTTGGTTCATTTGCTTTTCCTTCCTCTCATGCTTCTCTTAATTTCGTTCTTCGTTTAATTCTCTCCCGCATTCCCTTCAATCTGCTGTATATAATCCCGGGGAGAGAGCCCGGTGACCTTCTTGAACACCTTGCTGAAATAAAAGGCGCTCTCATAGCCCAGCTTCTGGGAGATTTCGTAGATCCGGCCTTCGCCGCGGACCATCATTTCCTTGGCGGCGGTGATTTTGGTCTCTGTGATATACTCAACATAGTTCACCCCGGCGACCTTGGAGAACAGGTGGCTCAGATAGTTGGGGCTGAAGTTGAACACATCCGCGACTTGATTAAGCGACAGCTTGGTACCGAGATTTCTTTTGATATACTCCTGGACATTCTTCACCACCTGCTCCTTATAGCTCTGTCTGCGGGTGGCGAGCATCCGGACACAGCCGTCCCGGAACTGGACGAGCCAGCCGGTAATCTCTTCAATGGTATGCATCTGATAGATCGCCCGGTAGCCCTCCGGCTCCTGCTCGAAGATCTGCTCCACCATGTTCTCCCCGTCCGCGAGCAGGGAGGTCGCCATATATAGAATGTTGCAGGCGGCATCGGTGGCGGGAACGAGCAGATCGGCCCGTCCGTCGAAGATCTCGATCATGCGGGAGATGATGCTGTGCAGGGCGCGGGTATCCATTTCTTCAAAAGCTCTGCGGATCTCCAGCCGCGATTCCGAGAAATCAAACAGCAGGTGCTCCTGCAGGAGGGCTTCGCCTTCCGTGAAGAAGACGAAGGAGCGCTCCTTCACAGCGGCGGGCAGCGCCTTCCGGGCGGCGAGATAGCTCCCCTGCAGCAAAAACGGATCTTCCACCGCGAAGCCGATCGCCCCGATAATGGTCACATTGAAGTAATTATGCAGTACGGAGGCCATGTCCGCCAGCAGCTTCTGGATGTCTTGCATCCAGAGCTGCGGGTCCGGGCCCGGTACAGGCAGGGTCAGCGCGAAGTTGCGCAGATCCAGGCTGGTGACGTAGCAGGCGCTTCTGGAGGCCAGTGTATCCTTTGCCATCTGCACGGTGCTTGAGCATAAGGCCACCAGCTTATCCCCGCGCGGCGGGACGGTGTCCGGCCCGAGAATGCGGCAGGTACAGACCAGATAAGCCGGCGCGGAGAGGTCCACCTCCAGATCCTCCTTTTGCAGCAGATACTGGTTCTTGTTCTCGAACAGGCCGCTTAACAGCCGGATGAAGAATTTATCCCGCTGGGCCTGGAGATTGCCGCGATGGACCAGCTTCGGATAGCTCTCCATGGTCTGGTAGGCTTCGAGTGTTGAAATCGCTCTGCAGATCGATTCCGCCAGCGCCTCCGGGGTTAGCTCCAGCTTCACCAGGTAATCGGTAGCCTGGACCTCGATCGCTCCGCGCGCATACTGGAATTCCTCGTAGCTGGTCAGCATGATGAACAGCGGAAGCCGCCCGTACTTGCGGCGGACCGAGCCGGCGACCTCGAGGCCGCTTTTGATCGGCATTTTGATATCACTGATTACAATGTCCGGGCGGAGGGTGTCGATCATTTCTTCCTCCTGTGCGCCGTTGTGGGCGATGCCGACAATCTCAATGTTATATTGCTCCCATTTCAGCATGGACTGGAGTCCGATGCAGACCAGGGCTTCATCATCTGCGATTAATAATTTGATCAAGCTCATCACATCCTTGCTCGGTATGCTATTGTTTTGGGGTCCCCGCAAAGTACCTGAGTACTCATCGAAGTTAAGGCCTCACTTTGTGGGGGATTCTTAGCTATTCTCTCTGCCGGAAGGGGAGCAGCAGCTTCATTAAGGTATAGCGGCCGGGCTCGCTCTCAATGGACAAGCCGTACTCTCTGCCAAAAGCGAGCTGCAGCCGTTCGTTCACACTGCGCAGCCCGATATTCTCCAGCATTCCCTTAGCCTCGTCCCCGGGAACGGTTAGAATGGTGGCAATCTGCTCCGCCGTCATCCCGACCCCGTTGTCCTCGATCATGATGAGCAGATCCGTGTATCCGCTCTTCGTGACCCGGACAACAATGTCGCCTCGGCCCTTGGGCTCGATGCCGTGGAAGATCGCATTCTCGACCAAGGGCTGGAGTGTGAAGCGCGGGATAAGCCCGCCAAGCAGCGCTTCCTCTTCAATCTCTGTGACCATGGTAACCGTGCTGCCATAGCGGTATTTCTGAATCAGGAAATAATCATCCAGCAGGCTCAGCTCATCCTTCAGCGGCATCAGCCGCCGGTTGTCCTTGGCGATGCTGCGGAGCAGCCGGGACAGGGAGGTCGTCATCTCTGCAATACCGGTGGCGTTCTGGATCGTAGCCATCCATTTGATCGAGTTCAGGGTATTGTAGAGGAAATGCGGATTAATCTGGTTCTGGAGCATCCGGTATTCCAGCTCCTGCTTCTGCTTCTCGTCCGCGAGCCGGCTGTCCATGAGGGCTACGATATCCTGGGACAGGCGGTTAATGCCCCGGCCGACATCGCCCAGCTCGCTGTTCCATTCAATACCCGAGTCCAGCAGGAAGTTGCCCTGGGCAATCTTGTCCATACGCTTCTTCAGCTTCTCGACTGGAAGGCTGATCGTGCGGGTCAAATACAGCGTAATGATCGCGCTTAAGACAAGCACGAGCAGACAGACGCCGAGCAGGACGAGAATCCATATATTGCTCCGGGGCGCGAACTGGTCGCTGGATAAGGTCTGCGAGAGCATGACACCGCTGCGTACCGGATACGATACCACGATATGGCTTTCCCCATCATCTTGCATTTTCACCATGGACAGCTCGGTATCGGGGCCGACAGGCTTGTCACTGGTATAGGCTACCGGCTCATAGGGCTCTTCAATGGCCTTCACCTGATCTCCGTTAAGCTGATAATGATGATCGCCGAGCGTAAGCAGCAGCCGGGAGTGCTCCGGCAGGGCATAGCCCTTCAGCTTGTCCGTAATGACGGAGGTATTCGCGAGCAGATAGACGGTGCCCACCCGGGTGGCCCCCCGGCCATAGATAGGGAACACGAAGGGAATACCGTAGGAATTGGAGAGCGGGTCCTTAATGACGCGGTCCCATTGCTCTTCGGCCTCATTCGTCAGACCGGTGACTTGACCGATATTATGGATCGTAAGCGGAATGGAGGTGCCGAAATTCTCCACCTGCAGGAACTTTCCGCTGTTATCTGTGGCAATCAGGCGGCGTACATAGCTATAGGAGCGGTTGATCCGCACATCGTCCTGCATCGCATTGAAGACATTCAGGGCCTGCTTGGGGCTGGCCTCCGCCGAACCGAAATATTCGGTAAGCAGGGTGTTCGTGGACGAGTTGGTGCTGCTGGTCATCGCCAGCGTAGTCAGATTAATCAGATCCTGTTCGATAATATGGGAGACGAGCTGGAGGTTGAATTCCGTCGCCTGGATCGTCGTTTTGCGCTGGTAATACGTAATCAGTTCGTAGCTGAACCAAGACAGCAGCGAGGCAATCAGCAGCGCAAAGGCGGTCATGAGCAGAATAATGCGGCTTTTAATAGTAGATTTACGTACCGTGGTGAACACTCCTTCATCTATAACTGGACCTATTTAAAGCGTTTTCAACTACCATAGCATATTCCTGCGTTTCATTATAGAGCCAGGGGGAGAAGCTGAGAATTTTACAGGTTTCGGATAAGAAATTACAGGTTTGGGGCAGGACGTGCGGAGAAGAGCACAGAATAGTGAATGAACTGTGTTTGATTTTGCATCCCCATCGGGTCTGAAAAGGCTTACAATTTGAACTAAGGCCGGAGCAACAGATGCCGGCTGCTGAAATATCATCAGAAGATAAAGGGGATAATCGAATGAACTTGAAAAGATTCTACGGCATGACCCTTGCCACCGCGCTCTCCGTGAGCATGCTGGCCGGATGTTCCGGCAATAACAATACGAAAGACGCTGCTGCCACTGCCGCACCTGCTTCGGGCAACGCTGCAACCGCTTCCTCCGAACCAAGCCAGGAGCCGGTAACACTGAAATGGGCGCTGTGGGACTGGGAAGCTACTGCATACTACAAACCGCTGATCGATGCTTACAAGGCTGCACATCCTAACGTAACCATTGAATATGTCGATCTTGGCTCCACCGACTATATGACCATGCTCAGCACACAGCTCTCGGGCGGGGCGGATCTGGATGTCCTGACGATCAAAGACATTCCGGGCTACTCGAACCTGGTGAAGCAGAACCACCTGGAGCCGCTAAAGACCTACATGGGTGACAAATCTATCGATCCTTCCGTATACGGCGGTACGGTTGAGCAGATTGAAGTGAACGGCGAGGTGTATGCGCTTCCGTTCCGCAGTGACTTCTGGCTGATCTACTACAACAAAGCCTTGTTCGACAAAGCTGGTGTAGATTATCCGACTAATGATATGACCTTCGACCAATACGACGAGCTGGCCCGCAAGATGACCTCCGGCAGCGGCTCGGAAAAAGTATACGGTGCCCACTACCACACTTGGCGGAGCGCGGTTCAACTGTTCGGCATTCTGGACGGCAAGAACACCGTGGTCGGCGGCAACTATGACTTCCTGAAGCCTACCTATGAGCGGATTCTGAAGGAGCAGGAAGACGGTATCGTTATGGATTACGCGACTCTGAAGACCTCCAGCACGCATTACTCCGGCGTATTCTACAACAACTCCGTAGCGATGATGAATATGGGCAGCTGGTTCATTGCCACCCAGATTGAGAAGGTGAAGAGCGGCGAATCCCAATCTGCGGAATGGGGCATCGTGAAATACCCTCATCCTGACGGCGTTGAAGCCGGTACAACTCTGGGAACGATTACTTCTCTGGCTGTAAACCAGAAGTCCAAACACAAAGAAGCAGCGCTTGACTTCATGAACTTCGTAACCGGGGCAGAAGGCGCCAAGGTTATTGCTTCCACCGGTACGATTCCTGCGATCAAGAATGATGAAGTTATCAATTCCATCACCTCTATCGACGGCTTCCCGGCAGATGAGAACAGCAAGGCTGCACTGAATACCGTTCAGACTTACCTGGAAATGCCGATTCATGAGAAGAGTGCGGACATTGAGGTTATTCTGAATGAAGCGCATGACAACATCATGACCAAGAACGCTACGATTGACGAAGGCTTGAAGGATATGAATGACCGTGTAGGCCAGCTTTTGAACAATTAATGTGAACCTGTAATGTTAGTGTCCTGAAGGAAGGGCGGGCGAAGGCCCGCCTTCCATATAAATAGAGGACATCACAGCACTCACATTAACAGGTATCGATGTAATTCCCACTTTGCGGGGATGTTATATGAGGTTTGGAGGAGAACGAATGCAGAACGAAACCATATTGCGTACAAATAAGAGCCCAAAAAGCCGGTTGTCGCGCGGACTCCGGGATAACCTGGTCGCGTATAGCTTTATTGCGCCGAACTTTATCGGATTTGCCCTGTTCACCCTGGTACCGATGATTTTTGCCTTTATTCTGGCCTTTGTGAAATGGGACGGGGCCAATCCGATGAAGTTCATCGGGCTGGACAACTTCTCCCGGCTGATCTCGGATACCACCTTCCACAAAGCCTTGTGGAACACGATTGTCTACACCGTCGGAGTCGTGCCGCTGACCATGATCGTAGCGCTGGCCCTGGCGATTCTGCTCAATCAGAAGATTATGGGCCGTAATTTCATGAGAACGGTCTTCTTCTTCCCTTACGTGGCTTCGCTGGTAGCGGTTGCGGCGGTATGGAACTTCATCTTCAGCCCGACTATGGGTCCGGTGAACAACATCCTGCACTTGATTACCGGCATTCCGCTGGAGGACCTGCCCCGCTGGGCGGCGGATAAGCAGTGGGCGATGTTTACGGTAGTTCTTTTCACCGTGTGGAAAAATATGGGCTACTACATGGTCATCTATCTGGCGGGTCTACAGGGCATTAATCCAGAGCTGTATGAAGCGGCTGAGCTGGACGGGGCAGGCCCGTGGAGAAGATTCCGCAACGTGACTGTGCCGCAGCTGGCACCAACCACCTTCTTTGTCCTGATGATTCTGGTCATCAACTCGTTCAAGGTCTACGATATCTTCATCAACCTGTTCGCGGGCGCGGATAACCAGCTCAATAATGCTACACGGGTCATGGTCTATCAGATCTACAACACGGCGTTCCGCTCGCTGGATTACGGATATGCCAGTGCCATGGCGATTGTGCTCTTCTTGCTGGTACTCGGCATTACCATCGTCCAGTTCCGCGGCGAGAAGAAATACGGACAATAGGGGGATCTATAAGATATGGTTGGTAAAAGTAAAGGACTTAAAATCAGCTTAATGGTGCTTGTATATGCCCTGTTAATTCTGACCGTGCTGGCAATGCTGGTGCCGTATATCTGGATGCTGTCGTCATCGCTCAAGCTGAACAAGGATGTCTTCTCCTTCCCGATGCAATGGATTCCGGCGAATCCGCGCTGGGAGAATTTCCAGGATATCTGGACCCGGATTCCGCTCGGACGCTTCATCTACAATACAGCGAAATTATCGGTTATTGTTACAATCTTGCAGCTGCTGACTTCCAGCTTCGCGGCGTATGCTTTCTCCAAGCTGCATTTCCGGGGCAAAAATGCGATCTTCCTGGGATACATCGCCACGATCGCGATCCCTTGGCAGGCCTACATGGTGCCGCAGTTCATTCTGATGCGCTACATGGGGCTGAACAATACCCACCTGGCGATCATTCTGCTGCAAGCCTTCTCGGCCTTCGGTGTGTTCATGATGCGCCAGTTCTATCAGGGGGTGCCGGATGAATTATGTGAAGCGGCCCGGATTGACGGACTCAGCGAATACGGAATTTGGGCAAGAATCATGCTTCCGCTGTCCAAGCCCGCGCTCTCCACGCTGACCATCTTCACCTTCGTCGCCACCTGGAATGACTTCCTGGGGCCAATGATCTATCTGACCGATACGAAGCTCAAGACCATTCAGATCGGTCTGCGGATGTTCATCTCACAGTATTCTGCGGAGTATGGCCTGATTATGGCGGCGAGTGTAGTGTCGATTATTCCGGTAGTGATTGTGTTCCTGGCGCTTCAGAAGTATTTCGTGCAGGGCGTTGCTGCTTCGGGGATTAAGGGATAGTGGAGTCAGATTTTAACTATATAAGACGCACTTAAGTTTTGAACTTGAAGCTGCATCGTCGCTGCGGTGAACATTTGGACTTCCGGCCGCTGTTGTCACCAGATTTCTTGATTTAAACCGCTGTTCGCGGGTGAAATCCGGTGACAAAGGCGGTCGCTACCGCTCCTACAGTTCCAAATTTCCCCTCCGCTTCTTTTGCTTTTTGTTAATTTCTTTAGTGCTTCTTATGCAGTGTAAACCACTTGCACGTAATACAACTATCCTATCCAGTCCCAATCGGGGGTTGAGGTGAGTAGAGTAACCGCCTGGCAGTTGCAGCTTGTCGCAGTCTGCCAGGTATTTGTATATCCGTATTGTGAATTTAGACGAAGGTCTGTCCAAGTCAATCATTCTTCTAACGACATGTTGAATGCGCTTACTTAAGTGAGAAAGAGGAGGATTAATGAATGAACAGAAAGAACCGCGTGAAGAAAAGGCTTTTCTCCGTGCTGTTATCGACTGCACTCGTAGCCGGAATGTTTCCTGCACTAGGGTTGCCTGTAGCTTCTGCCAGCGAGACCGATGCTTCTGCGGTCAGAGTCCAGCTGGACGGCAATGATATCAAGGCTGACAATGTCAATGGCCTGACCTTCAAAGGCTTCGGCGTACTGAGCGGCAACAGTACGAGCGCCCTGCTGATGGACTATAAGTCCGAGCAGCCGGAGGCGTATGCCCAAATGCTGAGGATCCTGTTCGGGGGCGAACGCCCGCTGATCGACCATGTCAAGATCGAGATGGGCAATGACCGGAATAACTCTACCGGTCCCGATCCTTCGACGATGCGTACGGAGGATGAAGCGGCCAATGTGGCCCGGCATCCCGGCTTCCAGCTTGCGGCCGATGCCAAGGCTATTAATCCGGCGGTCAAGGTGAGCTTCCTGCGCTGGAATGCTCCAGCCTGGGCTAACAATAACGACAAGATTTATACCTGGTACAAAAATACCATTCTGGCCGCATACCGTGAATACGGGTATATGGTGGATTATGTGAATCCCCATATCAATGAGCACGCGCCGGATCTGGCCTGGACGAAGCAATATGGTGAGAGGGTCAAGGGGGATACTGAGGGCTTCAAAAACGATCAGGAGAAAGAGCTGTACCACAGCATCCAGCTGGTTATTTCCGACGAGGTTGGAATCGGCTCCTTCGGTGATGCCATGGTGAGCGATCTGTCGCTGCGAGATGCGGTAGCGGCTGCCGGATATCACTACAATACCGACGACGACAGCAAAGGCAATTTCAAACGGCTTGCCGATGAATTCGACAAGGAAATCTGGAACAGTGAAGCACAGGCCACCTTCAGTAACTCGGCCTTCCGTCCCCACAATAATATGAAGGACCCTTCTGAGCCCGGGACAGGCATCGGCGGCACCGGCGGACCGCTGGAGATGGGCAATACCATTATCAAGGGCTTCGTGAATTCCCGGCGGACGCATTTCATCTATCAGCCGGCGATTGGCTCCTTCTATGAAGGTGGACAATATTCCTTCAAGGAGCTGCTCAGTGCGCGTGACCCGTGGTCGGGCTTCATTCATTATGATGCGGGACTGCTTGTCCTGAAGCATTTTAATGGGTTTGCCAAGACAGGCTGGGAGAACGAAGACAATACGGCAGGAATCTGGAGAGCCGTTCCCCAGGCGAGCTACACCGGAGCAACCGGCACGAACCCGGTCAGCGGCCGCAACGGGACTCCAAGCTATATGACCCTGGCTTCACCTGACAAGCAGGATTTCTCGACGGTGATCATCAACGACAGCCAGTATGAGAAGATCTACAAGCTCCAGGCCGTCAATATGGCCTATACCGGCAATCCGTCTCTGGAGATGTGGGAGACCCGTGCGGCGGAGACAGGTCAGGCTTTTAACAGCAATTATATGAAGGACCTTGGGGATGTTCAGGCAGACGGCAGCGGTGAGTATACCATTCGTGTGAAGCCGTTCTCGATTGTAACGGTAACTACGCTGGATAACCGCACGAATGAAGAATTCGTTACGCCGCTTCCGGTTGAAGGAGAGCGTACGGTGCTGGATACGGATGCCACCGGGTCTGTACAGAATACGGAGGATCAGATCCTGTACGCGGATGATTTCAATTACGGGGACAGAACCGTTGCCGTCATCGGGGAGGGCGGTGCCATTACCGGCGAGCAGAGTTATGTCAGCTCCCGCGGTGGTGAGCAGAGTGTAACTCCGCGCTATACCCAGGACCTCAACGGCGCGTTCGAGGGCTATCTGGTTGACGGCACGGATAACTATGTGCTGCGGCAGCAGCTGGACCAGACGACCACCGGAGTAGGCGGCGCCTGGAATGGCGGTGATCCGGTCACAGCCATCGGGGATTACCGCTGGACCAATTACAAGGCGAGTGCCGATGTGTCTTTTGAACAGAACAGCACTTACGGCGGGAATAATTACGCAGCGATTGGAGCCAGATACCAGGGCGGTCCGCAGACGATTAACGGCACGCCTTATGCGCTCAAATTCTGGTTCGACGGCGGCTGGCAGCTGCTGTCCAGCGGGACCGTGGTGGCCAGCGGCAACGCAGCTAGCGGCTCCGGCGGGGTGAAGATCGACGGATTTGATACCGCATATGATGCCTGGCATAACATTGCCGTTCAGGTTGCCGGGGACAAGATTACTGCCTATCTGGATGATGTTAAGCTTGCAGCATACACTGATCCGAATCCGAAGCTCTCCGGGCGCGTACAGCTCGCCAGCGGCTTCTATCATACCCGCTTCGATAATCTGAAGGTGGAGAAGGTAGACGGATATACTCCTTACTATGCCGAGCAGCTGGATAATCTGGAGATGACTGATCTGGCAGAAGTCCCAGGTTCGAAGCTGGTCTATGAAGGCGATTGGGCCCATGAGAATGGAAAAGGCATGTATGTCTATCAGCGTTCCCTCTCTACCAGCCAAGGGGCGGGTGCGGTGCTGAAGTATACTTTTACCGGCACAGGCCTTGATATTCTGGGGCCGAACGACGGCTCTGCCAAGCTGGAAGCCGTGGTGGACGGCGAGACCCTGGTAGTCTCGGGTGCTGCTAATGCAGCGAAGGAACTGTACCAGACCTTCACACTGCGCGGACTGAAATACGGTGAGCATACGGTTCAGCTCAAAGTGCTGAGCGGGACTCTCGCTGTAGATTCCGTTGCGGTTATCGGCGGGGGAGGAGCAGGAAGCCCGGATACGGCAGGCCTTAAGCAGGCGGTGAGTACTGCGCTTGAGGTCAGCAGGGAAGAGAGCTACCCGGAGAAGGACTGGAAGATGTTCACGGATGCCTTGGATACCGCCCAGACAGCGCTGAATGATCCGGCTTCCTACCGGCTGGACCAGGAAGGGGCGTCACAGCTTGTAGAACGTCTGTCTTCCGCCCTGAATCTGCTGCTGCTCGGAGATGTGCGGGAGCTTGCGTCTATCCCCAATAGGGCTACCTATGCAGGGAAGCTGCCGGAACTTCCAGCCAAAGTCGAGGCCAAGCTCGCAGACGGCACGACCATACAGGTAGCTGTGAAGTGGAATCTTGATGCGCGTAACTTCAATACTCCATATGAACGGGTAGCGGTTACCGGCAACTACGGAAGCCTGAAGACCATTGCCTATGTGGAAGTGGTTCCTGAGGGGCTGGTATACTTCCTGGACATGGGCCTTGCCGGAGATGGCGACACCCCGCCGTATACAGCCATCCGGGATCTCACAGGCGACAGCCTGCTGAATCACAAGGCAGATCAATTGTCCACAGGAGATACGGTATGGGGACATACGAATACGGGCGCTACCTATAGTGTCAAAGGGCTTGGAGGTGCTGTAGTCACTACCGATAAAGCCCAGACCGGAGTATACGGCTCGAATACGAGGAATACGCCGCTGGTCTACAACCTGCCTCTGAGTGCAGGGAAATATACGGTTACTTCCTATCATCTGGACTGGTGGAATAACGGGAGCCGGACGATGGATATTACCCTCAGCTATGTGGATGCCGAGGGCAAGACTGTGAATGAGACTGTTAAGACCGGCCTGGTTGCAGGTCCTAACGGGGTAATAGTTCACCATGACTTTACGCTGCCGGTCAGCGGTACGGTGAAATATTCGGTGAACAATACATTCAGTCAGGCTTCGCTGATCAGCTATCTGGCGGTGGCGAAGGACTTGGTCAGTGCGGCTAATGAACAGGCTGTACTTGAGGCGAAGAATATCATTGAGGGAGCGGCTTACAGCGTTAAGAAGGCGCAAGCAAAAGATGAAGAAGCTGTCCTGGTATGGCTGCAACAGACGATAGGCGAATTGCCTGGATTCCAGGCTACGGGCGTTACCCTGGGTGACATTACCATGACTGCATTCCGGGAAGCCACAGAGGACATGGACGGCAGCTTCACCTTCTCGGTAACACTTAGCAAGGGTGAAGCAAGAGCAGACAGCTCGGCCAGCGGTAAGATCACGCTGCCGGAACCGGATACGGTACAGCCGGTAATTACACTGAATGGCGAGGCGACAGTCAATCTGCCGGTCGGAGCGGAATATACCGATGCCGGAGCTACGGCTTATGATGATCAGGACGGGGATATAACTGACCTTATTACAACCACAGTCACCAGCGAAGTGTATGGTTTGACCGAACTGGATACATCCAAGGTTGATACTTATACCTTCCATTATAATGTCAGTGATAAGGCGGGCAATGCGGCTGCTGAGGTGACAAGACGGGTAGTGGTTGCGCTGGACCCGGATGTAACGAAGCCGGTAATTACCTTGCTCGGTGAAGCATCCGTTGAATTGGAAAAGGATGCAGACTATACGGATGCCGGAGCTACAGCGGCAGATGACCGGGACGGAGATATTACAGACCGTATCGTTGCGACGATTACGCAGGATGGGGAGACCGTGCTGACGCTGGATACTTCAGCAGCAGGCAGCTATGTGTATCATTATAATGTGACTGATTCAGCGGGCAATGCGGCTGCTGAAGTGACAAGAACGGTCACTGTAAAAAAAGCGGAGCTGCCGCCGGAAGTAATTCCAACCAAGGCGCCAACTCCGGCGCCGACAGCAACACCAGCACCTGCGGAAGTGCCAGTATGGACCCCGGCACCGGCTGCAACGCCAACCGTAGCTCCGTCACCTTCAGCACAGACGGAGAAGGTTCTTGTACCGGCTGATTTCCCCGCACCGTCTAGTGGAGCTATAACCGTTCAGCTTACCGATGCTACAGAATCCGTGCTGCTTCCGGCCGGTTTAGCCGGAATACCAAGAGAGAACACCCTGCGTCTTGCCTGGAGCACAGTGGCCGTTGAGCTGAGTCCGGCGGTGCTGAAGGACATCCGGGAGAAGATTGCCGGAGCTGGGGGACAACCGGAGACAGCGGCAATCAGACTCTCCGCCGTGAAGACAGCGAGAGCTGCTGCGGAGCAACTGGTGAATAACGCAGCGGTTAACGGGTCCGTCCGGTTATCGGCGGCCAGTGATGTGATCCGCTTCAGCCTGGAGGTTATTGCTGCGGACGGTACTGCCGTACCGGTCACAGCTTTTAATGAGCCGCTGACACTTACCTTCACTGTAGATCCAACGGCTAACCGTGATCTGCTTGGCGTCTACTATATCGCTGCCAGCGGAGCGGTGGAATATGTGGGCGGTAAGCTGACGGAAGGTAATAGTAAAATTGCAGCTGATGTCCGGCATTTCAGCCAGTTCGCCGTGCTGGAGTATGACAAGAGCTTCACCGATGTCAGCAGCGGCCACTGGGCAAGCTCAGTCATTAAGTCCATGGCTGCGAAGCATATTATCGAAGGGATGCCGGGTGACCGCTTCGATCCGCAGGGAGAGGTCACTAGAGCGCAATTCGCCGCGATGATTACACGTGCGCTTGGCCTTAAAGCGGCAAGCCCGTCCGCATCAGCCTTCACCGATGTGGATGCCAAGGCCTGGTACACTGAAGCGGTTGCCGCTGTGAACGAAGCAGGCATTGTGCTTGGACGCAGCAAAGATACCTTCGCACCAAATGAACTGATTACCCGCGAGGAGATGGCGGTCATGATCGTCCGTGCGTATGCTACTCTGCCGGGAAGCAAAAGCAGCAGTGACTCAGCTGCCAGTTCGTTCAGTGATCATACCCTGATTCGTGACTGGGCTAAGAGTGCTGCAAGCACCGCCGAACAGGCAAGCCTGATCAAGGGGCGCGGTAATCGGCAATTCGCGCCGCAGGCAACCATGACCCGAAGCGAGAGCGCGCAGGTCATTTCCAATCTGCTGGAGCATATGTAACACAAACGAAGCGGTTCATGCTTCAGACCTGTAATTCACAGAGCAGTGGTTCTCCTGTTATCGGAGAGCCGCTGCTCTGCGTTGTGTTGGTGCCAAATAACAATTTGTTATCCCAATAGACGTCTGATACCGTATTGTCCAGTAGACTAAACGCGGTGGGCTCGCCTCTTGGGCGGAACGAAACGAGGATGGGCAGAGGCGCCAGATTTGCTTTTACGTTCTATGGTCAACAGGACTGTTGTTTATAAGGATTGATTACTATAACCGGAAATCATATTTTTGACATTGACACGAGTGTCGTTGGGTACCCCAATCGGGATAGCAGGCAGGGTCTTGGCGGTTGCTAAATCAATTGGACGAATCGCGCTTGGTTCTCCCACATAAGCTTTGGTGTCTGAGAGTGCCAGATCGCCGACATAAGGGAGCTCAACAAACCGGGAACTGGAATCCTCGACATTGATTATTTGCAGACCGCCCATTGGGAAAGCTGTGGGCAGAATGGTGACGCCAAGATATTCTTGGTTACGTGATACACGAATTTTATCCTGACCTTTGTAACTGGGAATTTCCGTGAAACCAGAATAAGAGATGTGGTTCTTCCAATCAATAGACAGGTCGGTAAACCGTTTCAGATATTCTCGCTTCCCTTGTGTGGTGCAGAATAACAATTTGTTGTTCAGGTAGACTCCGGATGCCGTGTTGTCCAACAAACTTAACGTGTTGGGTAAGCCGAAATCATCAGCTCCAAAATAGGTAATCATGGCAATCGTTCCAAGTGTGATTTGCGTATGTCCATAGGGGTGAACAGTCAAGGGGTTACGGGTCTCATCTAAAGCAAGCGGAAATCCGGAGTTGAACCGGGAGATGTTGTCATCATCAATAGTAATGGCTATAACATAATCTTTTTTATCGGCAACCTTGCAGGCCAGATAGACAAAGTCGCTTTTCTCATTTCCGGCAAAGGCAAAAGGTCTGCCTACGCCGACATCTACAGTTGTGATCACAGTATCCTTTTCGCTATCAATAATCGTAACACTATGATCTCCGGCATTGGCTACATAGACTTTGTTAACGTTAGGGGCAGCGAAGACAGCAACAGGATTGATATTTATGTTGCCGGGAGTACCAACGTGAACGGTTTTGATGACATCACCGTTAACCGCATCAATGATGGTAACCGAATTCCCGCGGGTATTCACTACGTACAGCTTCTTTTCTTCGTAGTCCATACACATAGGGCCAGGTTCTCTGCCCACTTGAATCCGATTGATAACCTTTTGTTCGGCAGGATCAATCACAGCGACATATCCAAACTGATAGTCAAACTCATAACTTACAAAGACATATGGATTACCTGAGGGTAAGTTTCTGCTGTTAGCATTTGCCTTGCTAGAGTTCATGAATGAAATCCCCTTTCTTGTAGCTGGATCTACTGGACTCACCGGGCCCCGCATCATGTAACACTGCAATAATGGCATGTGCTATAAAGATTGCTTGCTATAGCCGGAAATAATATTATTGACTTTGAGGTGATCTGTGGCGACACCAAGCACAATGGCAGGCAGTGCCGTTGCGGTTGCCACATCAATTGGACGAATGGAGGTCCCTTCTCCCACATAGGCCTTGGTATCATCGAAGAAGGCCATATCACCGACATAAGGCAGTTCAACCAAATGGGAATAGCCTTCATGTAAGTCAATGATTTGCACACCGCCTAATGGGGA
This sequence comes from Paenibacillus silagei, assembly GCF_017874735.1. GTDB lineage: Bacteria > Bacillota > Bacilli > Paenibacillales > Paenibacillaceae > Paenibacillus_AQ > Paenibacillus_AQ silagei. The sequence continues at coordinate 263,693 of NZ_JAGGLV010000004.1, read as the reverse complement.
ATCAGTAGGTTGAACGGTAACACCAATGTAATCTTGCTTACGTGAAAGACGAATTTTATCCTGCCCTTTGTAGCTGGGAAAATCCGCAAGACTTTTATAGGTGACGATCCCATTTTGATCAATGGCCAGATTACCGATTACTTTCAGATAGTTTTTGTCTTCGCGCATGGTGCAGAATAATCTTTTGTCGTCCGTGTAGATCCCGGATACCGTATTGTCCAGCAGACTTGACGTACTGGAGTACCCAATTGAATCATCGTCAAAATAGGTAAGCATACCAGCAGGTCCAAATGTGACCTGGGTGTGCCCAAGGGGATGAACGGTCAGGGGATTGCGGCTCCGGTCAAAGGTAAGCTCTATTCCGTCTCCATACGGATGAACGGTGTCGTCGTCAATGGAAATGGCGATCACTTTATTATTCGTGCAGGCTGCATAGACAAAGGAGCTCTTCTCATTGCCCGCAAAGGCGAAGGGGTAGCCGACCTCCCTGTCTAGTTGAACTTCCTTAATAACTTCATTTGTAAGGAAGTCAATAATGGTAATGCCCGGATCGGAATGGGCTACATATATTTTATTACCCTTAGGAGCAGCGAAGATAGAATTAGGATAGAACTTGACGAACGGATTGCCAATGTGAACAGTATTGAGAACCTTAAAGGTATCCAAATCAATGATGCTGACTGAATCTTCACGGGTATTAATGACGTACAGCTTCTTCTCCGAGGGGTCCATGCACATGGGACCAGGCTCGCCGCCCACTCTAATCCGTTTGATGATCGTATCTTGTACAGGATCGATGACAGCGACATATCCGATATAAAGGTCAACTTCATAACTCGCATACACATAAGGATGACCTGATGACAGTTTCATGCTGTGAGTTGCCTTAATCATATTCATGAATGAACTCCCCTTTGCATTACAAGGATTGATTGCTATAACCGCAAATAACATTCTTCACACTGAAGTACACTGTCCCAATAACGATCGGAGGTAGAGGTTTTGCAGTGGCCAGATCAAAGGGAGTAACCTTGTTAAATCCTCCCACATAGGCTTTGGTATCTGAGAAGAATGCAAGATCGCCAATGGAAGTTAGCGTAACAAATTGGGAAGTGCCTCGGTCTACATCGTAGATTTGCAGACCAGCCAGCAAATCATAGGCTGGAATGGTGACACCAATATACTTTTCATTAAGGGAAGTGCGAATTTTATCCTGACCTTTGTAACTGGGGATTTCTTTGAATTCATCATAGGTGATGTTCCCATTCTCATCCATATCCAGGTTCTTGAATACTTTCAAAAAGTCCCTTTCTTCTCGCATAGTGCAGAATAACAATTTGTTCTTCAGATAGACACCGGATACCGTATTGTCCAGCAAACTTGTCGTATTAGAGATTTCACCACCAGTAACAACAGTAGTAAGGAGTCCAATATTTGCAAGCTCGACCAGTGGGTGTCCATTCGGGTGAACGGTCAAGGGGTTGTGGGTCTGGTCAAATACTGGTCCTTTAATGGAAAAGAGAATATAGCTATCATTATTAATGATAATCATCATAGTGAAATCTTCAACTGGAGTAATTCCCTTGCAGGCAATATAGACGTAGGGGCTCTTTTCATTGCTCGCAAAGGCGAAAGGCATGCCGAAGTTCTTCAAATTTAAATTTCCAATTAACTTAAGATTGACGGCATCAAAAACCGTCACGCTGGGTTCTCTAAAGTTGGCTACATAGCCTCTTTTGCCGCTAGGCTCTACGAATATAGCAACAGGTTTGCTGCCAACTGGAATTTCGCCTATAGGGCTGAAGGTATCCGTACTATAGACAAAGACTTTTTCCTCAAAGGCATCTATCACGTAAAGCTTATCCCCAGAGGGGCTCAAGCACATAGCGATAGGGTTACGGCCTGTCGGAATCCGTTTGATGATCTGATCGGTAGTGGGATCAATAACAGCGATATATCCACTGTTATTTCTAAATACATAAGACGCATAGACATAAGAAAGGCCGCTCCGTGTATTCCTGTTATGGTTTGCTGTTAGATTCATATTCATAGATAAAATCCCCTTTCATGCAGCTGTAGATATTGGACTCGCCGGGCCCGGCGGACGGACAAGCGGATGGGCAGGCGCGCCTGTTTGTGTCCGGATTCCACATCAGATTGTCTGCTGTATGTTATGTCCGGATGTTCAGGCCCGAACGGTCCTAATGTCCAGTAAGGTAGAAAAAAGAGCTGTCCCCAAGTCTATTTCGACTTGAAGAGGCAGCTCGATTGCTATACTAAATATGCATTACAAAGATCGATTGCTATAACCGGAAACAATATTCTTGATCGCGATGCGATCCGAGCCAAACGGTATAGCAGGCAGGGCGGTTGCGGTTGATACATTAATCGGACGAAGCGAGGTCAGTTCTCCCACATAGGCCTTAGTGTCACTGGCAAACGCAAAATCACCTATATAGGAGAGTGGAACAAACCGTGAGCTGGCAGCGTGTACATCGTAGATTTGCAGACCACCTGTCGGGAAAGTGGTGGGCAGAACGGAGACGCCAATATAACTTTGACTACGAGAAGCAAGGATTTTATCCTGACCTTTGTAACTGGGAATTTCTTTGAATTGGTCATAGGTAATGTTTCCCTGCCCGTCAATCGACAGATTCTTAAATTGTTTCAAATAGGCTTTATCTTCGTGGGAGGTACAATATAACAATCCGTTGTCCAGATAGACCCCGGACACCGTATTGTCCAGCAGACTTGACGATTTGGACACGCCAAAATTATTGGTTCCAGTATAGGTCAACATGCCAGTCGGTCCAAGTGTGACTTGCGTCTTTCCGTCCGGGTGAACCGTCAACGGGTTGTGTGACCGGTCAAAAGCAAGCTCAATTCCGTCTCCAAACTGATGAACAGTATCATCATCAACGGAAATGGCGGTAACAATACCCTGTTCATTATCAGCAGACTGGCAAGCAATACTGACATAGTGACTATCCGGATGACCCGCAAAGGCGAAAGGGTACGCGCTTCCGTGTAGCCACAATTCCACTTGCTCAGCCTCATTCGTGAGGGTGTCAATAATTGAAATGGCCATTTGTCCTTGAGTGGGTACATAGACTTTGTTCGCATTAGAGGCAGCAAAGAGAGAAACAGGACGGCGGTCCGGTCCCCCCAAGTCAATTTGAACGGTAGTAATAACTTTAAAGGTATATGCATCAATGATACTGACCGTATCCTGTGCGGTATTCAATACGTAAAGCTTATCCTCCTGGTAATTCAGGCACATTGGCCCCGGCTTGCTGCCCACCGGAATCCGCCGGATGATCTTATCTTGTGCAGGATCGATGACAGCGACATATCCGAAGAAATAGTCAAGTTCATAACTCACAAACACGTAAGGATTAGTACCTGATGATAAATTTCTGTGATGGTTTGTCATATTCGTACTCACGAATGAAAACCCCTTTCATGTCTTTCTGGCTAGTGGACTCGCCGGGCCCGGCGGACAGACAACCGGATGGGCAGGCGCGCCGGTTGTTTCCGGATGCCTCATCAGGTTGTCTGCTATATGTTATGTCTGGATGCTCCGGCCCGATCATCTAAACGTCCTATAAAACCACAAAAAGGGCGTATGCTATCCCTTCACCACTCCCGCCGCAAGTCCGTTAAGGATGCATTTCTAGCAAAAAAGCTGCCCTCAAATCCATTTCGACTTGAAGAGACAGCTCGATTTTTCTAGAAAATATGCATTACAAAGATCGATTGCTATAACCGGAAATAATGTTCTTCACGTTGACGCGGTCTGAGGGACTTGTGCCAATCGGAATAGCAGGAATGGGATTACTTGGATTTCCCAAATCAATCGGTTGAATCGAAGTCAGTTGTCCTACATAGGCAATGATGTCATCGACAAGTGCTAAATCACCGACATAAGGGAGCGGAACAAACCGTGAGCTAGCAGCGTTTACATCGTAAATTTGCAGACCACCTGTCGGGAAAGTGGTGGGTTGAATGGTGATGCAAATCGTACTTTGATTACTTGAAGCAAGGATTTTATCCTGGCCTTTGTAGCTGGAGATAAATGTGGAATCACCATTGAAGATAAATCCCTGCGAGTCAATATACAGGTTGTTAAACCGTTCTAAAAAGGTTAATCCTTCTTGCATAGTGCAAAATAACATTTTGTTGTCCAGGTAGACCCCGGAGACCGTATTCCTCAGCGAACCTACGACGAAGGAAAAGCCAATTTCATGACTGCCAAAATAGGTAAGCATGCCGGTCTCTCCTAATGTGACCTGTGTGTGTCCGTCCGGATGAACAACCAAAGGATTGTGCGTTCCGTCAAAAGTAAGCTCAATTCCATCGTTGTACGGATGAACGTTGTCTGTCTCAAGGTCAATGGCGACAACAAAATCTTTAGTATCTGCAACCTTACAGGCAACAGAGACATAGGAACTATTCTTATTACTCGCAAAGGCAAACGGCTTTCCTAGCTCGCCCGGAGTGCCTGGATTTCCGGTAAGATCTGGAATCATCGGCACATTTTTTATTACTGTATAGGTGGAAGTATCAATAATCGTTACGTTGTGATCTCCGTAATTGGCTACATAGGCTTTTCTGCCGTCGGGACCAACGAAGACAGCGACAGGATTGGTAGTAGTGGAGCCGGCAGTGCCTACGCGAACGGTTTTGAGAATAGCAAAGGTATTCGTATCAATGACAGTGACTGAACCTGAACTTGTATTGACGACGAAAAGCTTTTGCTCTGAGGGATCCATGCACATAGGACCAGGGTTAAGGCCTACTGGAATCCGTTTGATGACCTTATTGTATACAGGATCAATGACAGCGACGTAGCCAAAATAATTGGAAAGTTCATAACTCGCAAACACGTAAGGATTAATATTTGATGCTAGATTTCTTCTGCGGTTTACCATATTCGTATTCACGAATGAAAACCCCTTTCATGTCTTTCTGGCTAGTGGACTCGCCGGGCCCGGCGGACAGACAACCGGATGGGCAGGCGCGCCGGCCTGCGCCTTGATGCCGCATCAGGCTGTCTGCTATATGTTATGTTCGGATGCTCCGGCCCGAATGATCCATTTGTCCATGAAAGCCACAAAAAGGGCAGAGATTATCCCTTCACCGCTCCCATCGTAAGCCCGCTAACAATGCATTTCTGACAAAAAAGAGCTGCCTTCAAGTCCATTTCGACTTGAAGAGACAGCTCCTCTTTAACATTATAAAAGAATTCAGCTTACCCCTTCACCGCTCCCGCCGTAAGTCCGCTAACAATGTACTTTTGGCAGAAGATATACAGGATTAGTACGGGGAGGGAGGTCAGTACAAGGTCTGCGAAGATCAGGTTCCAGTCCCGGCTGTACTTGCCGTAGAAATTGTACACCGAGAGCGGCATCGTCCAGTCCGAGCTGTCGGTCAGGAAATAGAGCGGAATGGTGATGTCGTTCCAGACGGACATGAACACCATAATTGCTACGGTGGCGTTGACCGGGACGATCAGCGGGGTGACGATCCGGAAGAACACCGAGAAGGTATTCGCCCCCTCCAGAAAAGCAACCTCATCCAGCGCCTTAGGAATGGACCGGATGAATCCGCTGTACAGAAACACGCTGAACGCCGTATTCAGCGAGGCGTAGATCAGGATGACACTGGTGATGCTGCCGTAGAAGCCCATCCACTGCACGACACGGATCGTGGTGATGGTGGACATCGGCGCGATCAGGCCCATGAAGAAGAACATATACAGGAAGCCTGACATTTTGGTCTCCCGGCGCACCAGAATGAACGAGGCTGCCGAAGAGGTAAAGATATTCAGCACAGAGGAGACGCTGGTAATCAGCATCCCGTTCAGGAATGCGCGTCCCAAGCCGCCTTCGCGGAACACCTCCGCATAATTGGAAAATTTCCATTGCTCAGGCAGCCGGAGGGAGAACTTCAGTACCTCCGAGCTGGTCATGAAGCTGCCGAACAGCATGATCAGCAGCGGTAGAATAATCAGCAGGGAGGCCAAGATCAGGAACCCTTCTACCAGATAGTTGCGCCAGGCCATTTTGCGTGTGAAGCTCATTATTCCGATACCTCCTTGCGCCGCATGAAGATCAGCAGGGGAATGGCGATGATGGTTACAGCAGCGAACAGCAGGGTATTGACGGCGGTACCCAGTCCCCAGCTGCCTTCCCCGAAGGAGCGGAGGATGATTGTTCCGACCACCTGGGAGGCATTGCCGGGCCCCCCGCCGGTGAGCACGAATACCTCGGAGAACACCTTAAGCCCGCCGATCAGGGTGAGCATCAGATTGATATTGATCGCAGGAAGCAGCAGCGGAATCGTGATGCTGCGGAAGCTCCGCCAGGAACCGGCCCCGTCAATCGTGGCCGCCTCGTAGTATTCCTTGGAGATCGACTGGAGTCCGGCCAGATAGATCGCCATCTGGAAGCCGGTATGCTGCCAGATGGACACAAAAGCAACGGTCCAGATAACAATCGCAGGATTGGTCAGCCAGGCCTGGCTCAGCGAAGGCAGACCTACAGCCTCGAAGATCCGGTTAATCGTACCGTCAGAGCGCAGCATGGGCGTGAATACGATGCTGATCACCAACACGCTGAGGATTGACGGAGAGTAAAAAATCGCCCGCAGCAGGTTTCTGGTCTTCAGCCGCATGTTGAGGCCGACCGCAAGTGCGATGCCGAGCAGGTTTTTGCCGATGACGGTGACTACTGCAAAGATTGCGGTATTCTTGATGGCCAGCAGCAGGGTTCTGTCAGTGAAAATTCGTTCAAAGTTGTCCCAGCCAATGAACTTGATCGCTTCGCGGTCCAGCCGCCAATCGGTGAAGGAATAGTAGAGCCCGGCCAGCGCAGGCAGCACGAAGAAGATCGAGTAGATCAGCAGCGCGGGCCAGATCAGGTAATACGAGTATAGTTTCTTTGATATTTTCATCTCTTCACACTCCTATATAGCCCAGGACAGAATAAAGCCCTGAGCGGACTTTATTCTGCCTGAAGTATGGTTAGTCAGATCGGCTTAAAATCCTTCGACCCCTTTGTCCTTCATCAGCTGGCTGAATTTCTCATCCCAGGCTTTGAGTACGCCCGCAGCGTCCAGACCCCCGGCGAACTCATCCTGAAGCAGGCGGTACAGCTCGCTGCGGTCTACGATCATGTAAGCGTCGGTAGTCAGCGTAGTCTTCTTCGGTGTGATATATTGATCGACAATCTCCTGCTTGTACTCCGGAAGCTTCGGTGTAGTGACATCGCTGAAGTTGGAGACGGAGCCTTGGCTGTCAACCATTTTCTGTGCAACTTCTTTGGTGGCGAGGAACTCCAGGAATTGCTTCGCTTCGGCCATGTGCTTGGCTTTCTTAGGGATGAACAGCTGGCCGCCCAGCGGGCTGGCACCGAGGTTCGCATCCTCCGAAGAAGGAATAGCGAACAGGCCCAGATGCACATTCGGGTCTTTCTCAGCCACGTTCACGATCAGCCAGTCCCCCATGAACATCATCGCGGTTTCCTTGTTCAGGAATTTGCCCACGGCCATATCGTAGCTGTCGCTGAGAATGTCCGTGTTGGTGTAGCCTTTCTTGTAGACTTCGTACTGCTGCTCCAGGAAGGTAGCGAATTCGGGAACATCGGACCACTTTTTGCGGCCGGCATTGATGTCCTCGAACAGGGAAGGTTCATTCTTAGCCGCCCAGTCGGCAAAAGCCGCCGCTGGCCAGATATTCGCCGCCCAGTTATCTTTGAACGGCATGAAGACCGGAGTAATGCCGCTGGCTTTGATCTTCTCGCAGACGGCCAGGAATTCCTCGTAATTCTTCGGAATCTCAAGCCCCAGGTCCTTGAAGATGTCCTTGTTATAGACGACGCCCTGCATCCCTGTATCCTGACTGTAATGGAAGCTGTAGACATGATCGTAAGCGGAGAGAACATCCTTGTTCAGCAGCCGGCTCACCCAAGGCTCGTTATCAAGAATCTCGAAATTCCGCTCCAGATTAAGGTCGGTAGTAGCACTCGCCAGATTGTATTGAATCAGGTCAGGGACCTCATCGACAGCCAGCTTGGTCTGGAGTACGGTGGCCGTCTGTTCAGCCGGAAGCAGTTGAAGATTGACCTTGATATTGGTTTTCTGCTCGAATTCATCCAGCACATCCTGGGCCACGAACGCCGAATCCTGCGAGCTTTTGGAGATGGCCAGCTCGATGGTTACCTTTTTGCCGCTGCTGCCGCCGCTGCCGCTGTTTCCGTTGCCGCCGCTGTCGGTAGCTGAAGCGTTGCCGGAGCCTGAGTTGCCATTGCCGCATGCCGCCAGCGTTAAGGTCATTACACCGGCCAGTACGCCTGTTGCGATTTTTTTCATTTTGCCATTCATGTGATCGCCCCCAATAGTGAAATTTTCTGTGGATTGAATCCGTTTACATTTTTGATTATAGAATGAGGACTGCGCAAGGTACATGTTTGTGCTTGACTCTTTCTGTGTAATATTCTGAACTCCGGGACGGCTTGTCAATTCGCCCGATTGGTTGTAAAGTAGGCAGCATCCTAAGGTTCAGGGGGGCTCGGCTTGGCTACTATTGTTCAGAAATTGCGCGGAGGCAGGGTTCAGGCCAGTCTGCAAACGAAATTCTTCTTCACCTTCATGCTGCTCCTGCTGATTGTGCTGGGCTGCTTCCTGGTCTACGTGAATTATATGGTGATCCAGCCGCTCAAGGACAAGACAGAGAACGAAATGAAGCTGGCTGCTGCCCAGGTCAGCGATCAGCTGAACCTCTATATCAATAACCAGAACCAGCTCTCCCAGCGGATTCTGTCGAACAAAGAGGTGTTCACACTGCTGTCCGCAGGTGATTATTCGCAGCTTACCCTGGAAGGACTGACCCGGAGCCGCAGGCTGAAAGACATCATGTTCCAGGCACTGGGACCGAGTCTGAACATTGAGGATATGATGATCTATGATCTGACAGGGGAGCGGGTGGCCTCTTATATCGGATACGCGGATAGCCCGGCCTCACTAAGGCCGTTCCTGGAAGAGAGCAGCAACCTGCCGACCTGGAATGCAAGCGGTTACGCGCTCTATCGGCAAGGGGCGGATGCCATCTCTTTTGTACGGGCAATCAGGAACCAGAATGGTCAGGTGTTCGGCTATCTGGCGGTGCAGCTGGACCAGCGGTACTTGAACAGGTCTGCTGCGGGCCTGGCGGGCGGCAAGGTCTATATTATGGATCAGGACCAGCGGCTGGTCTCCAGCTCTCCGGCACTACGTGAAGGGGAGAAGGTCCCCGAATTCGCAGCGTCTCCCTCTGAATCTGCAGTAGCTAACGGAATCTATCTGAGCAGCGGCCAGAACTATGTGGCTTACCACCGCTCTGCTAAGACGGGCTGGACTACCTATGTGCTGAACCCCAGGAATGTGGTGCTGGGCCCGGTCAATTCGGTGAAATATATCTCTATTCTGCTGATCACAGCGCTGATTCTGTTCTCGTTCATCTTCATTTACTTCTCGACCCGGAACCTGCTGCTTCCGATCCGCAAGCTGCGCAGCCAGATTCTGCGGATGAACTACAGCAACCTGAATATGAAGACAGGCCCGCGTACCCACAACAATGAGCTGATTCAACTGAATAGCGCTTTTCAGGAGCTGCTGGAGCGGCTGCAGGAATCTATCGAACGGGAAAAGCTTGCGCTCCACGAAGAGGTGAAGTCGAGGAATTCCGCCTTGCAGGCTCAGATCGCACCCCATTTTATCCACAATGTCCTGTATCTGATCAGTATTGCCGCCCAGGAAGGGAAGAATAGCGTAGTGACCGAAATGTGCAAGCATCTCTCGGACAGTCTGCGCTATATTGTGTCCTCCCCTTATCAGCATGTGGCGTTGACGGAGGAGCTGAAGCATACGCAGCATTATTTGTCCCTGATTCAGCATAATTTCGAGGATGACCTGGAGTGGGAGATTGACGGGGACGGGGGGCTTGAGCAGATTGAGCTGCCCCGGCTGGTGATTCAGCCATTCGTGGAGAATTGTATCGAGCATGCTTTTAAGAATACGGACCCTCCTTGGCGGATTGAGGTGCGGGTGAAGGTATATAACGGCTTGTGGGCCATCGAAATCCGGGATAACGGGGAAGGCTTCGCGCCGGGCAGGATTAGGGAGATTCTGGACAATATTGAGGACTCGGATTCCGGGGTCAATGAGCTTCGGCATGATACCTCAGGAATTGGCAATATGGGGATTGTGAATACGGTGAACCGGCTGAAGCTGATGTACAGGAACCGGCTATTCTTCAATATTTACAACCACTTAGACGGGGAAAAGGGCGCTACGGTCCAGATTATCGCATCTATGAGTAAAGACTTCTACTAGAACCGGGGAGGGACCGCTATGTATACCGCTATCATTGCCGAGGACAGCAAGCCGATTCTGCGCAATATCGAGGCGCTTATGCAGTCCATGGAGCTGCCTGTCCGTATCGCCGCCACCGCCTCGAACGGGCTGGATGCCCTGGAATACATCAAGGCTAACCCGGTGGATATTCTGCTGACCGATATCCGTATGCCCAAGCTGGACGGACTTGCGCTGATCGGGCAGTGCAGGCAGGTGAATCCGGCGCTCAAGGCGGTGCTGATCAGCGGCTACAGCGACTTCGAGTATACGCGCAAAGCGCTGAATCTGCAGGTATTCGATTATCTGCTGAAGCCTGTGGAGCGGCAGCAGCTTGCCGAAGTGATGCAGCGGCTGGTCGCCCATCTTCAGGAGCAGGAGGGCAGCAGGAAGGGATTGCCGGAGGTGTTGGCCGCTTCAGAGCAGCGGCCTAAGAGCAGCGAAGAGCTGTTCCGGCAATTGGAGCAATATTTGCAGCAGCATCTCTACTCCCAGCTCTCTATCACAGAGGTGGCGCTTCAGTTCCATGTCAGCCCGTCCTATGTCAGCCGGATCTTCAAACGGCATTCGCAGCGGACCTTCGTGCATTACTACATGCAGCTTAAGATTACTGAAGCCTGCCGGCTGATCGCAGCCAAGCCGGAGCTGAAGGTGAAGGAGCTGTCGGAGCTGCTGGCTTTTGCAGACCAGCATTATTTCTCTAAGGTGTTCAAGGAATATATGGGTGTAAGTCCGAGCGAGTATAAGGAGGGCCAGAGGAGCGGCGGGTTGGTTTGATCTTAAAAACTTGAGTTATGGGAAAAGTGGCGGAGGGGAATTTTGGAACTGGAGGAGCGTTAGCGTCCGCACTTGGGGATAAATGTCTTGGAGCATCGGCAGGATGACTATATTCTGGATCAGTCATAGGAATGACTTCGCTGATTTCACCGACACATGGACAGCGCGTGGTCATCTGGGCCGGATGTGGTCGAAAAACCGACCACATTGGGTGCGGCAGAGACGTGTGGGCCAAATGTGGTCGAAAAACCGACCACATCGGGTGCGGCAAAGGCGTGTGGGCCGGATATGGTCGAAAAACCGACCACATTCGGTGCGGCAAAGGCGTGTGGGCCGGATATGGTCGGAAAACCGACCACATTCAGTGCGGCAGAGGCGTGTGGGCCGGATAAGGTCGAAAAACCGACTACAATGGGGATGCTGCAGGCATTTTGTTCCTGAGACGGCAGCGCTGCGGATAGGCGGTGCCGTTTTTATTTGCCGTATTTTCCCGGAGGAATGCCCGTGATGTTCTTGAAGGTGCGGATGAAATTGGCATAATCGTTGAATCCGGACAGATAACAGGTATCGGACACGGAGTTGCCGGCGGACAGGAGTTGCTTGGATAACGCGATCTTTTTAAGCAGCACATAACGGTAGATGGTGCCTCCGGTCTGCTGTTTGAACAGATGGCTGAGATAATATTTGTCCAGATTCAGCTCCCCGGCGATATGCCCCAGCGACAGATTCAGGTGCAGGTGGTTGTCGATATAACTCATCGCAGATTGAATATGGGAAGAGATGATGCTGGGCACGGCGGCACGGGTGCGGCTGTACAGCTCGTTGACCAGCACCAGAATCTGAATCAGATACGTCAGGGCCAGCACCTCGCTGCCGTACTGCTTGCGTTCCAAGGCGGCAATCAGCTGAGAGGAGAGTGCGGTATATTCCGAGAGCAGCGGCTCCTCCATCCGGGCCAGGTTATTCTCCCCGGGCTGGCGGTTCTGGAAGCAGGCCAGCAGATTCGTAGTCGCTGTACAGAACGGGTAGACCAGCGGTGCTTTGAAATGAATGGTCAGCCGCTCATAAGGCTCGGGGGAGCGGTTGATGATTTTATGAATCTCATGATTGTTAAATAACAGGACGTCGCCGCGCACCAGCGGATAGCTGTACTGATCCACGAAGCCGTTCACGCTGCCGCCGAGGAATAGGAAGATTTCATAGTGGTCATGAATATGGAAATCCCGCGTCGGAGAGATTGGAGAATTGCCGATACCGGCCAGAATATCGCCGTCGAACGTTTCATAATACCGGGCATGCTTCATCGTCACAGCCCCTTTCTTGTTGATCACAATATACGCAATAAATCATCATTATTCGCAAAGACATTGCTATAATACCACAATACACTAGAGAAGAAGAATACCTGAGAGGGTGGAACTAGGGATGAGTGGGATAGAACAGCGTAAATACTGGCTGGATACGATGCTGCGGATTGGAACACCGGTCCTGGAAGCCCTGGCTGCGCGGAGGTTGAAGGAACAGCTTCCTAAGGAGTTTCATAGCGAGCGCAGCCAGTTTGCTCACCTGGAGGCTTTTGCGAGACTGGCCTGCGGAATGGCTCCCTGGCTGGAGCTTCAGGGGCTTGAGGGTGAAGAAGAGCGCTTAAGAGCCTGTTATGCCGGGCTGCTGCTGGAAGCGATTGATGCGGCGGTCGATCCGCAGTCGCCTGATTATATGGAATTTAAGACCGAAGGCCAGCCGCTGGTCGATGCTGCATTTCTGGCCCATGCGCTGGTGCGTGCACCGAAAGCGGTTACAGACCGGCTGGACGCACGGGTCAAAGGCAATCTGATTGTGGCGCTTAAACAGACGCGGCGGACCGCCCCCAGCGGCAGCAACTGGCTGCTGTTCAGTGCGATGGTGGAAGCAGCGTTATATTCTCTGGGCGATCCGGAGTATGACCGGATGCGCGTGGGTTATGCGGTCCACATGTTCATGGACTGGTACAAGGGTGACGGAGTCTACGGGGACGGGAAGGACTTCCACTGGGATTATTACAACAGCTTTGTCATTCAGCCGATGCTGTTGGATGTGGTTACCCTTTTCGAACAGGAGAATGAGGAGTATGCCCGGCTTAGACCCTTGGTCCTGCAGCGGGCGCAGAGATATGCATCCGTGCTGGAGCGCAGTATCGCCCCTGATGGAACGTATCCGTTCCTCGGGCGTTCGATTGTCTACCGGTTCGGGGCATTTCAGCTGCTGTCGCAGGCGGCGCTCCAGCATTTCCTGGAAGACTCGCTGCCTCCGGCCCAGGTGCGCTGCGCCTTGACCGCAGTCATTAACCGGATTATGCAATACCCGGGCACGCTGGATGAGAACGGCTGGCTGCAGCCGGGGATCTACGGCTATCAGCCGGAGCTGGCCGAGAGCTACATTAATACAGGCAGTCTGTATCTGTGCGCCGCTGTTTTCCTGCCGCTGGGCTTACTTCCTGCTGATCCCTTCTGGTCGGGCGAGGATATGAAATGGACGGCACGTAGAATCGCGGACGGCGAGAATGTGATGCGGGACCATGCTTTGGAATAAGGGATACAGACAGACTGAACAGGAGAGGGAGCTTAGGCATGAACATACAGGAACTTAAGGCAATCGCAGAGAACATGAAGCCGGCAGATCTCAGCTTATATTATCCGCAAGGGGATTCGGCCGCTTTTTGGAGTGAGGCGGGATCTTCTGAAGTCTTACAAGCCAGTCTCAGTGAGATTCGTGCAGAGGCACGGAGGCTGGAAGGGCAGCCTATACCGCTGCTGACGTACAGTCTGTTTACCCTTTTCCGGCAGACGGGGTCGAGACTGGAGTATGAGCGGCCTTATTTTGAACGGAGAAGAAGGCTGAATACGTATGTGTTCCTAAGTCTGCTGGAGCCGGAGAACGCAGCAGCTCTGGAGCAACTGACAGATATTCTATGGGCGATCTGCGATGAGTACACATGGTGCGTTCCCGCCCATCTTCCTGAGAAGCATGAGGCTGCTGAGATCAACCGCCATATCGATCTGTTCTCCGCCGAGACAGGCTTTACTTTAAGTGAATGTCTGCTGCTGGTCGGGGAGCGTCTCCCGCTGCTGCTCCGCTCCCGGATACGTAGTGAGGTGGAGAATAGAATCTTCCGGCCGTTCCTTGCGCATGGCCCTTATTTCTGGGAGACCTCCACTCACAATTGGGCGGCGGTCTGTGCGGGCTCTGTGGGTGCGGCTGCACTGCTCCTTGTGAAGGACAGGGACATGCTGGCGGAGATTCTTCTGAAGACAGAGAGCAGCATGAATTATTATCTGCAGGGCTTCGGAGCAGACGGGGCCTGCCAGGAGGGGCTGGGCTACTGGAATTACGGGTTCGGCTATTTCACTTATTACAGCGATCTGCTCCGTGCAAGAAGCGGAGGCCGGCTGGATTGGTTCAAGCAGGAAAAGGTGGCACAGATCGCCCGCTTCCAGCAGCAATGCTTCATTGACGGCAGCTACGTCGCCAATTTCTCCGATACAGTGCCCCGGGTGCGGATACATATGGGACTATCTCATTATCTGGCGGACGTCTATCCGGATGTCCTGCGCCCGCCGTCTGCGCTGCGCGCCCCGTTCACGGAGGATCACTGCAGCCGCTTCGCACCGGCGCTGCGCAATCTGATCTGGACAAGAACCGGGGAGGAGAATGAATCATGGGAGGCTGGCAGCAGCTATCTTCCCGATGCCGCTTGGCTCGTATCGCGGCATGTCTCTGGGGCGGGCGCCTTCGGCTTCGCGGCCAAGGGCGGCCACAACGACGAGCCGCATAACCATAATGACCTGGGCCAATTCATTCTGAGCGGCCGGGGGGAGATCTTCGCGGCCGATCTGGGCAGCGGAGAGTACACGGCGGACTATTTCGGTGCCGGCCGTTATGGCTATGACTGCAACGGGTCGCAGGGCCACAGCGTGCCGATTATTGACGGCCAGTACCAGGGGGCAGGACGGGAGTTCCGGGCAACGGTGCTGCATGCATCGGCGGCGCAGGCGAAGGATGAGCTGACGCTGGAGCTGGCCCGTGCGTATCCGGTAGCCGGACTGCAAACTCTGGTCCGTTCGCTGGTCTGGCATAAGGAGGAGCTGCCCCGTCTGGAGCTGACTGACACTTACCGCTATGACGGAGCTCCGGTAAGCTGGACGGAACGGTTCGTAACGTGGCGCAGACCGGAGCTCACGGGTACAGGGCGATTACTGCTACCGGGTGCCGAAGGCCACGGCGTTCAGGTGACCTACGATTCGCAGATCGTCCGGCCGGAGATTACCGCACATATGTACCAGGATCACTATGGCCAGGGCACGGTGTGGCATACTCTGGACTTCCAGGTTCTCCAGCCCGGAGCAGAGGGCGTATTGGTGTTTACTTTTGAATTTATGTAAGACGCACTGCACGGCTATATCATTCACACAAAGGCGGGATTCAAATGAACAGAACCATAGATCAGGCTTGGGTAGATGAGGCTTGGAGTAAGGCACTGGAGAAGACGAGAACGAACAGTATCAGCATCGGAGCCGAATTCCCGCATGCCAGTCAAGGCGGCAAATATGTCCTGGAGGTACCAAGCTGGTGGACCGCCGGCTTCTGGCCGGGCATGCTCTGGCAGCTCTATGCCGGGAGCGGTGACGAGGGTCTGAAGGCAGTAGCCGAGCGCTGTGAGGAGCGGCTGGATGAGGTGCTGGACGGCTACGTGAAGCTGGATCATGACCTTGGCTTCATGTGGCTGCTGACCAGCGTCGCCAATTACAAGCTGACGGGCAGAGAAGAATCACGGGTCCGCGGGCTGAAGGCCGCCAACTATCTGGCCGCCCGCTTCAACCTGAAGGGCCGCTATATCCGGGCCTGGAATCCCTGGAGAGAAGGCGAGGACAATAGCGGGGTCGCCATTATTGACTGCAGCATGAACACCAGCCTGCTGTTCTGGGCATCCGAAGTCACCGGAGACCCGCGTTACCGGCATATCGCGGAGGCGCATATGGATACGGTGCTGGAGCATTTCATCCGGCCGGACGGCTCCGTCTATCATATCGTCAACTTCAACCCGGAGACGGGTGAAGTGGCAGAGAAGCTGGGCGGACAGGGCTATGCGCCGGAATCGGCCTGGTCGCGCGGGGCGGCTTGGGCGCTCTACGGACTGGCGCTGGCCTATCATCATACCGGCAAGCTGAGCTACCTGCATGCGTCCAAGCAGGTTGCGCATTTCTTCCTGACCCGGCTGCCGGAGGATCAGGTGCCGCATTGGGATTTCCGCGCTCCCGGCGATGTCGGGGAGATCCGCGATACTTCAGCCGGTTCCTGCGCGGCAAGCGGTCTGCTGCTGCTGGCCGGGCTGGTGGGAGAATCAGAGGCTTATATCTACCGGAACGGGGCGCTGAGAATTACGGAATCTCTCTACCGTAATTACGGAACTTGGGACAATCCCGGTGAACAGGGGCTGCTGCTTCACGGCACCAGCAACTATCCTGAGGACCGGAATATTGATGTGCCGCTGATCTACGGGGATTTCTTCTATGTCGAGTCACTGGCCCGGATCAAGGGAGCAGGCCCGTTCTATTGGGAGTAGGGGGAGTATGATAATGACGAATAATAAGAGGACTCCGCTGGTTGGAAATCCGGGAACAGGCGATTCGGGGACGGGCAATCTGGCGATTCAGAGCAATCCGCTGAAGACCCGGGACGACCTGCTGGCTGCCCTTGACCAGCTCACAGAGCCGCTTCGGCCGCTCTATAGCAGAGGCTGCGCCAGACTTGAGATTGGGATTACCGGAGCAAGTTATCCGTCAGCCACCGCCGGAATGGAGGGCTTCTCCCGGGTACTCTGGGGACTGATTCCGCTGCTTGCCGGAGGCGGGAACAATGAGCTATGGCCCACTGTGCTGGATGGCATTCGGCACGGCACCGATCCGTCCCATGAGGATTATTGGGGCGATGTACGGGACTTTGACCAGCGGCTGGTGGAGATGGCTGCCTTCGGCTTTGCGCTTGCAGCAATCCCGGAGCACATCTGGTCCCTGCTTGCTCCGCAGGAGCAGGAGCATCTCTACAATTGGTTGAACCAGATCAATTCCCGTCCCTGCTATGACTGTAACTGGCTGTTCTTCAATGTGTTAGTGAATGTCGGCTTCCGTACAGTAGGACGGCCCTATGATGCAGTGCAGCTGGAGAGAAATCTGGCACGGATGGATGCGTTCTATCTGGGAGAAGGCTGGTATAGTGATGGTGTTAACGGACACTGTGATTATTACGGGCCCTTCGCCATCCATTACTATTCGCTGCTGTATGCGAAGCTGATGGAACGGGAAGACCCGGAGCGTTCCCGTCTGTTCAAAGAACGCGCCCGGCTGTTCGCCGCTGAATTTATAGGCTGGTTCGCCCCGGATGGCGCTGCGCTTCCCTACGGCCGCAGTCTGGCCTACCGGTTCGCCCAGTCTGCATTCTGGAGCGCCCTGGCTTATGCAGAGGTGGAGGGCTTCTCTGCCGGTGTGGTCAAAGGCATCGTCCTGCGCAACCTGCGCTGGTGGTTCCGCCAGCCCATCTTCGATGCTGGGGGTGTGCTGACCATCGGATACACGTATCCGAATCTGGTCATGGCAGAGAATTATAATGCTCCCGGTTCGCCCTACTGGGCGCTGAAGACCTTCCTGCCGCTCGCTCTTGGCGAAGAGCATCCGTTCTGGAGCGAACCAGAGCTGCCGCTGCCGGAGCTTCCGGCGGTGAGTGTGCAGCATCCGCCGCATCTCGTCCTGGTGCGCGAGCCGGCTTCCGGTCATGTGGCCGCCTTCAACAGCGGGCATCTATCTACCAATGAGCATACCCATACCTCAGCCAAATACGAGAAATTCGTCTATTCCACAGGCTTCGGGTTCAGCGTTCCCCGTTCGGAATGGGGATTGTCACAGGGCGCCTATGATTCTATGCTTGCGCTCAGCGAAGGCGGAGACAATCTGTACCGCGTTCGGCGGAGGAATCTGGAATCAGAGATTACGGACAACGTCCTGCGGTCGGTCTGGAAGCCTTGGGCTGATGTTGAGGTGCGCACGTGGGTGATCGCGGGCCTGCCCTGGCATATCCGCATTCACCGGCTGGAGACAGGGCGGGCGCTGGATGCCGCCGAGGGCGGATTCGCGCTGGGTCAGGAGGCGGAGCCTGCTCAGCAGCTCAGCGGAATGGGCGCAGCGGCAGCTACAGCATGGGGAACGAGTGGCATCAAGGGGCTGACAGGCTACTCGAATGCCGAGCTGATCTGGCCCAATGCGAATACGAACCTGCTTCGTCCCCGGACAGTGCTGCCTACCTTGACAGCTTCGCTTGAGCCTGGAATTCATTGGCTGGCTTCTGCGGTATATGGCGATCCTTCGGCGAACCCGCCAGTGGATGGGGGAGGCACCCCCGGCCTGGTTCTGGAGCAGACCCCTGAAGTCTTGCTTAAGGTCAAATTCGCCGGAGATCGTATTACAGTGCACACCTCTGGCGGAACAGAGATTAGCATTCCGGTGCAATAGCACAGCATTCTGGTAAATAGCACAGTAGTCTGGTTAATAGTTCAGCATCGGCTTCTTAGCGTCATCATGCAAGAAGGCCAGCAGTCTCTCCGGTTGGAAAGGCTGCTGGCCTTCTATGCTCATGGACCGAATGTATGCGGAAAACCGAACACAATGGCTGTCACGAAGGCTCATGGACCAAATGTATGCGGAAAACCGAACACAATGCGGTAGCGTGAGGCAACCCGGCCAAATGTATGTGGAAAACCGAACACAATGGCTGTCACGAAGGCCAGCGGCCGAATGTATGCGGAAAACCGAACACAATATGCTGACCACGAAGATGCGCCGGCCGAATGTGCCCAAAGGGGAGAAATGAAGAGCACTAATGCCCCTGAATCCGCCAAAAGTAGGCGGCTGGGCGGAATGAAGAGTACTAATGCCCCTGAATCCGCCAAAAATAGGCGGCTGAGCGAAATGAAGAGCACTAATGCCCCTGAATCCGCCAAAAGTCGGCGGCTGAGCGAAATGAAGAGCACTAATGCCCCTGAATCCGCCAAAAGTCGGCGCTGTGCAGAAATGAAGAGCACTAATGCCCCTGAATCCGCCACATATCCCCCACAAGTAGACGAATGGCCTTTATCTCAATAGTCTCTCAGCCAGCCTGACCATCTCTTCCTTCGTGAAGAACTGACCGCTCGTGTCGTTGATCTCGTAATGGATAAGCTCCTGGCCGCCCGGAATCTCTGCTGACCATGCCAGGCTGTTGCCGCCTGCATAACGGGTGTAGAGCATCTCCGTACCGGAAACGCTCAGCTTCTCTGCGGTGAATTCCACTTGTTCATCCACATACTGCGTCATCGGGCCGCTGGTTCTGCTGATGTGTACACTAACTTTCTGATCGCCTTTACGGTAGCTGGCTGTAAGGCTCTGCATCTGGTCGGACAGCTCCACCGGGAGCATGGCATAATCCTTGCCTGATTGCTCGGCCTGCTGGCGCAGCTTCTCCGCCGTTGCTGCTACTTCCTCTGCTGCTATAGGATGGAGCAGATTCACCGGCTGGAAATAGACTGAGGCTTTATCGAAGGTGTAGCCGTCTCCGATCTCCGGCACTAATGTTACCTTTTGCCCCGACAGCTTGGCCTGCAACACCGGAAGATCGCTATACAGGACAGGCTTCGTCCGGGTATCTGTCACGCCGCCAGAATTATTATGGAGGACATAGAAGATAGCCGCCGTGCCTTCGGCCAGTAATTGCTCTCCCAGCTGTCTGGTGTAGTCAAGCCGCCGGATGTCCTCGTCCTTCACCGCCGGGAAGGAGGCGGCCGGCTTCACCTGAAGCGTGGTCTCTCCGTTCTTATTATTTAGACTTTGATAGTGAACAGCGGCGAATCCTGAGGATGCGGTGAGCAGCAATCCTGTCATCACCAGGATACCTATTTTGTATTTCATAAAGAATCTCTCCTTTCGATCCCTTTCTGTATACAGCTGCCGCATGACACGGCTGTTCAAATCGGCCTCGCCAACCTTTGTCTTAAGAAGGATTTCTTTCAATTCCTTTTCTTCGTAAGACAGCATAATGATCATCCCCTTTTGCATCGGCGTAGTATTTGCGGAATTTTTTGGTGCTCCGTTCATATTTTTTGCGCAGCCGTGTACTGCTCTGGTGAAGAATCAGACTGATATCCTGATAGCTCATCTCCTCCACACTGCGCAGAATCAGCAGATTCCGCTCCTCCGCTGTCAGCATCGCCATCGTGCGCTGGACCTTCTCATCCGGGTATATCGCTTCAATCTGCTGATCCACCGGCCGGTATTGCTTCTCATCTTCATAGAAGAGGCTCAGCACCCTGTTCAGCTTCCGCCTGCGGAGCACATCAATGCACTGGTGGTAAGCAATCTTGTACAGCCAGGCTGGAAAAGGCACCTTGGAATCGTAGGACGACAAGGAACGGTATGCCTTGAGGAATATCTCCTGCGCGCTGTCCTCAGCTTCAGGATAGGTGCCAAGCATATGATAGCAGTAGAGAATAATCGGCTTCTGATAATGAAGCAGCAGGTGCTCGAACTCATCGATGGCACCGTCAAGCACCTTGTCTATAATGGTGTGTATGGTTTTACTCTCCAATCGTCTCCCCCCTTTCAATGAGTACAACGGATGAGGGAGAGGAATTGTGACTATGACCTTAATAAAGCCCAATCCCAAACAAACCTCAACACAAAAAAACCGCCACAAGCTCCTGCACGCATATGAAGCATCCGGTGCAGGGAGCAGGGCGGGCAGTATGAACAATATCCATTTATTCCGTATTACTGCGGAACTGATTGGGCGTGAGTCCTTTATACTTTTTGAACACCTGATAGAAATATTTCGTATCATTATACCCGGACTGCAGCGCGATATCCTCGATCCGCATTCCGGGATCTTTGAATAGCTGGCAGGCATGCTCGATGCGGACCTTATGCAGATAATCGATGAAGCTGATCTTAAGCTGCTGCTTGAACAGCAGGCTTAAATAACCGGGGGTGATATAGATCTCCCTGGCGACGATCTCGCGGTTAATATCCTTCATGAAGTGCTCGCCGATATAGCTCTTGGCCGCTTCGAGCAGCTTGTTGCTGTTCTTCTTGGACGTCAGATGCTCACTGACCCGCTGGGCCGTCTCCAGCAGAGACTGAAACAGATTATCCAGACTGGAGCGGGACAGGACATGGATCAGCTCGGTCAGATTCTGCCCGAACACCTTGTTCACGTTGACATTGTTCTCGATGCATAATTTATAGAGCGCGAAGAACAGCGCGAAGCTCGACTTGATCACCTGGTCCCTGGACACCGTCTCGGGCTGCAGGGCAACATTGAACAGCGTCAGCTTATCGGCAATATCCCCGGAAGAGCCGCCGCGTACCGCCTTCAGCACCTCCTGCTCCTCATGCAGGGGATAGGAGGATTGAGAGGACTCGGCATCGAATTCGCCGCTGTACTCCACGATTTTTGCGATGCCGGTGTAGTTGGTTGTATTCAGGGCCTGGCAAGCCTCCACGAAGGAGTGGCGCAGATGCTCAATATTCTTGTCAATACTTCCGATCCCGGCGGACACGGTGAACTTCAGGAAGCTGGCGATATTCTCCTGAATAATCCGGATATAACCGCTTAATTCCTCCTGATCCGGCAGCTCGTCCATATTGAGAATTAGCACAATATCGTCCTGATGCTCGAAGGCAACGCAGAGCACAGCCTCCGGCAGCGACTCCTCGCAGATATTCTTCAGCCCGTACTTCAGCAGCTCCGTATCCTCATGCATATACTTCTCATGCAGCAGCTGGAAATTGTCAATCCGCAGCAGAATGATGCCGTACAGCAAATAGGGGAAAACCAGCTGGTTCATCTTCAGATTAGCCAGCAGCCGGGAATACGCGGGACTCTCAGTGAGGATGAGCTGGCTTAACGTCTTCTCCTTCAGCAGGGGCAGACTCTCCCGGAACCCTTGCCGCAGATGCTCAAGCGTGGTAATCTCCAGCTTCTCCGATTGAATCTGCTCCGTGATGGCCAGAACCGTGCTCAGAATCTCCTGCCGGCGGCTCGGCTTCAGCAGATAGTTGCTGACCCCGGATCTTATGGCTTGCTGGGCATAGGCGAAATCATCGTATCCGCTCATAATGACCGATTTGACGCTGGGGTATTTCTCGGAGACAACCTTGATTAACTCCAGGCCGTCCATTTGCGGCATCCGGATATCTGTTAGCATGATATCGACGGCATAGCTATCCAGGAGTTCAAGTGCCTCAAGACCGTCTCTGGCTTCGCCTGCAATATGGATGCCGTGCGAATGCCAGTCAATCAGGGTCTTTATGCCTACCCGCGCCCGCTCCTCATCATCCACAATAATCATATTATACAAGGGACATCCCCTCCAATCTGTATTCGTATTATTTATTCGCTCTGGCTTCGTCTATTCTTACATGTCAGTTACAATCACCGGAACTACGATCTCCACCCGCGTGCCTTCTCCGGGGACACTGGAATAGTTCAAGGCATAGTCACCTTTATAAAAATGCTTCAGCCGTGCCTGGACATTCTGCACCGCATAGCCACCGACATCCCGGGCCGTGTAGACATCCGTCTCATCAGGCATGCTGAGAATCTTTTGCAGCGTCTCCTCGCTCATGCCGCTCCCGTTATCCTCAATCACGAAGATCAGCTTCTCTCCGCGGCGTTGTCCGCTGATGCTTACCCGTCCGCCGCCGCGCTTGCGTTCAATGCCGTGGATCAGCGCGTTCTCAATGAACGGCTGCAGGCTGAGTTTCAGGATGACATAGGCGTAGAGCTCCTCAGGAATGTCGATCACATACTCGAGCGATTCCTGGAACCGCATCTTCTGGAGCGACAGATACAGCTCAATCAGCTCTTTTTCCTTGGCTACGCTGGTGAAGCTCTTGCCCTGGTTCAGACTTAACCGGAACAGCCGGGAGAGGTTGATTACCATCTCGCTGATCTTGTCCTGCCCTGCCGCCTCCGCCTCCCAGAAGATCGTGTCGAGCATATTGTACAGAAAATGGGGGTTGATCTGCGATTGCAGCGCCTTCAGCTCCGCTTCCTGCTCCTTCAGCTTCAGCAGATAGGCATCGTCCACGAGCGCCTTGATGTTGCCGACCATATTATTGTAGCCCCGGCTCAGCTGGCCGATCTCATCCCAATATTTGATCTCCACCTTCTCCTCGAACTGCCCGTTCTGGAAGCGCCGCATCGACAGCAGCAGCGTCTTGATCGGCGCTGTCAGGAAGGAGGAGAAGAACATCAGCAGAGGAATACTAAGCACCAGGCTGGCTAATACCATCACGAGCACTGCTGATTTGATGGAATTAAGCTCCTGGGTCAACGAACGGAGCGGAACACTGTACAGGGTGATCCAGCCATCCTCGTTGATGTTGTAATTCAGCAGCGTATCCTTGCCCTCCAGGCTGACGATGGTGTTGCCGGAGAGAATGCCGGCCTTGGCCTGCTTCATCACAAAGTCTATAGCTTCGGGACTATAGGTCTCTTTGCCTGCCGACAGCAGCTGCGTGCCCCGTTCACTCAGAATGAGGATGCCGTGATCCTTGTCATACAGATTCGTCAGATAGGTTCTGCGGATGGTCTCCAGATTAATGCCGACGAACACAAAGCCGATCCGGTTCCCGTTCACAATATCGCGGATAATCCGGGTCATGCCGAGCTTGTCATTACGGTTACTCTGAATGAATACATTGTTCTCTTCTGTCAGCGGGAACCAGTAGGAGGCACCGTTTAAGGCGACGGTCTGTTTATAAGTATCATTTGAGGTAATTTTGCTCAAACTATACGCACCGCTGCTGTCATCGGTGGCAACCTGAAACAGCGGCTCGGACAAGCTGCCGTACAGAGCCAGATAGTCGAAGCTTCCGGTCACCAGCATCTGGTTCATGATCGACGCGGTGGGTCCGTTATAGAGCTGGTTCTCGATCTTCGCCGAATCCGGGGTATTGCTCCTCAGAGTGTCCTGAACGACTGGAGCGAGGCTGAATACCGTGACCCAGTCGGCTAACGTCTTTTGCATACGGGCGAGATTACTGTCGATCTGCTTGAGCACACTCTGGTTGGAATTGCTCACCTTATTGATAATCTGCTGCTTGGAGATCTTATAGGAGTATGCGCCCAGTGTGCAGGCCACCCCGGTGATCAGCAGGAAGATCAGAATCGTTATCTTGTATCGCAGGTTCATATTCAAGTAGTAGCGCAGCACAGGATCACTAACCTTTTTGATTTTTATCTTATGCGTAATGCCGAATATACACAAGGGAGCTGACAAGCGAAGTCGACAATTTTCAACATTACTCTCTTTTTCTCTACTGACCCTGACTCTAGTGCTCTGGTACGATGTGTTCAGAAACAAAGAAAGCAACCCACGATCAATAACAATTAGGGGGAAATGACATGGTTATGAATTCAAAATCCACACGTAATATACTGCTGGTTACGGCCCTTGCGGCAGTCTCGGTGCTTAGCGCATGCGGAGGCGGCAATGACAAGAACAATAATGCAGGCAGCAGCACGAACGGCGGTACAACCGGCTCTGCGGACAAGGAAGTAACGCTGCGGCTGTTCTCGAACCTTCCTGACCGTAAATCCGGCCAGGGGCTGGCAGAGCAAATGGTAATCGACAACTATATCAAAGCGAACCCCAATGTCAAGATCGATATCGAGACCCTCGCCGAGGAGCCGTTCAAAAACAAGCTGAAGGCGTACATGGCCTCCAACGAAGCGCTGGATGTGACCATGGTTCACGGCGGAGCAGAGCTGAATACGCTGGTACAAGCCGGCTATGTGAAAGAGCTGAACCCTGCAGAATACGAAGGGGACACCTACAAATTCCTGCCGGGCGTCTACAAATCATTCACCTTTAACGACAAGCTCTACGGCTTGCCCCGCAACAGTGACTATGAAGTGATCTATTATAACAAAAAGCTGTTCGATGACAACGGCATCAAGATTCCTACCACCTATGCCGAGCTGCTGGAAGCGGGCAAGCAGTTCCGCGCCAAAGGCATTGAGCCGATGTCGATGAACGGTAAGGACCTGTGGAGCTTTGCGGCCTTCTTCCAGGATCTTGTCGTACGCCTCACCGGCGATCAGAACCTGATGCTGGATGCGGTAGCGAAGAAGAAGAATTTCACTGGCGATGAGAATTTCACCAAAGCTGCTGAGCTGCTGGCCCAGGCCAGAGACACCAAGCTGTTTCAGGAATCGTTCATGACAGCGGACTACGGCGCTTCCCAGAACCTGTTCACGCAAGGCCGGGCTGCTATGTGGTATATGGGCTCCTGGGAAGCAGGGATGGCAACGAATGACAAGCTGCCGGAAGACTTCCGCAACAATGTGAATGTACTGAAATTCCCGGTTGTCGAAGGCGGCAAAGGCAAGGACACCGATCTTTTGGCCTGGAACGGCGGAGGATATTCACTGGTGAGCAGCTCGAAGCATCCTGAAGAAGCCAAGAAGTTCTTCGATTATATGATGTCTGCCGATCAATGGGCCAAGATTGTATGGGATACCGGAGCGGCTGTACCGGCACAGAAATATGAGCTTACCGGCAAAGAGAGCGAGCTGCAGAAGCAACTGACTGAAGTTCTGACCGGGGCTACCAGCACAGCGGGTTCTATCGCCCTTGACTCCGGTACACCTAAGTTCAAGGATGATGCACAGAATGCCTTCGGCAAGTTCTTCGCTGGCGGGTCAACACCTGAACAGTTGCTGGCCGATCTTCAAAAGGCTGCGGAAACACAATAACAGATCACCACTATAGAGAATGAAAGGAGACGGGGCGGGAAGCATTCTTGCCCCTCTCTAATCTTAAGGATGGAGTTGGAGTTCCATGCAAAAAGTATTTAACAACAAAATGGCAATCTTTCTGTTCGTCTTTCCGGGGATTCTCCTGTTCGCCCTGACCTTTCTTGTGCCAATTGTGCTCAGCGCATATTACTCGTTCAGAGACACTTTGTCTCCGGGAACACCCTCGGCATTCATCGGATTCGCCAACTATACAGAGCTGCTGTTTCACGATTCCAGGTTCTGGCTGGCACTTAGAAATGCCGTACTGCTCGGTTTGGGCTTTATCCTGATCCAACATCCGATTGCCATCTTTTTTGCCATTATGCTGGACCGCCTGGGCGGTAAGGCAGAGAAGTGGTTCAGAACGATTTTCTTCATCCCATGTGTCATTTCTGTAGTCGTTATCTCCAAAATGTGGTTATCCCTGCTTGACCCGACCTTCGGCGCCTTCAACAAAATGCTGGATTCCCTGGGACTCGGCTTCCTTAAGCATGCTTGGCTGGGGGACGGCAGCACTGCGCTCGTCTCCATGTTATTCATCCTGATCTGGGCCGGCTTCGGCTGGGGATTGCTGTTCTATTATGCAGGACTCAAAGGCATTCCCGATGATATGTATGAAGCCGCTTCACTGGACGGAGCCTCCGGCTTCCGATTGCACTGGCGGATTACCGTTCCGCTGCTGTCACCGGTTATTACGGTGCAGATTACTTTGGCTATGATTACCGCCTTGAAACAGATGGAGACCGTGTTCCTGACCACTAACGGCGGTCCCGGCGATTCCACCCAATTCCTGGCCGTGTATCTCTATAACAAGGCGTTCTCGGCCAGCCAATATGGTTATGCCAACGCCATCTCGATTCTGTTCATTATTGTCTGCCTGCTTGCCACCTATCTCAGCAACAAACTGACCCGCAGTGATGCGACGGAATTCTAAGGAGGAATCACCATGACAAAAAGCACAAAAACCATACTATGGGTGTTCTTCCTGATCGTCGCCCTGGTTCAGCTATTCCCGCTCATCTGGCTGGTAGATTTCTCATTCCTCAGCAGCAATGAATTCTACTCCTCCAGCGTCCTGAAATGGCCGAGCGATCCCCAGTGGCAGAATTATATCAATGCCTGGGTGGACGGCAAATTCCTGCGCTACTTCATTAACAGCGCCTTCGTGACCTCAGTGACCATCCTGTTAACGGTGATTCTGTCCCTTACGCTCGGCTATGCCTTTACCCGGATGCAGTGGAAGCTGCGCTCAGTCTTCTTCACCATTATCCTGCTGGGGATTATGATTCCGATTCATGCGACCCTGTTGCCTAACTTTGCCATCTTCAAGGCGCTGGGCTTGACGAATTCCTATCTCGGGCTGATCCTGCCATACACCGCAGTGTCTGTACCGCTGGGAACCTTCATCCTGACCGGCTTCATGCGCAGCATTCCTAGAGCAATGGAAGAGTCCGCTGTGGTAGACGGCGCGAATATTTACCGGATTGTCTTCCAGATCATTGCACCGCTTACCGCGCCTGCACTGGTTACGGTCATCGTCACAACATTCCTGAACTGCTGGAATGAATTCATTATGGCATCAACCTTCCTGAGTAAGGATGCGCTGAAGACGCTGCCGTTCTCGGTTATGAACTTCGCCGGCCAGTATTCCTCAGACTACGGCTCACAATTTGCGGTCATGGTGCTGACCTCGATCCCTGCCATTGTCATCTACGCCATCTTCAACGAACAGATTACCAAGGGCGTGACAGCGGGCGCGGTAAAAGGCTGATCTTAAAGCGGACCAAACTCTAAGCGTATGCTATCAAAACTCTAAGCGTATGCTTCTGAAGCCAGTTTTGCGAAGAGAATTCAGGATGTATATGCTATCAAAACTTTCAGGAGGACTATAATGGATCACTTGTTATATGGCGTTGCTTATTATGATGAATACATGCCTTATGTCCGTCTTGCGCAGGACATCCAAATGATGAAGGATGCGGGCATTAATACCGTCCGGATTGCCGAATCGACCTGGAGCACACATGAGCCGCAGAATGGGGTATTCGACTTCTCCTCTGTACGTAGAGTGCTGGATGCGATGCATGAGGCCGGAATTCATGTCATTGTAGGAACACCTACCTATGCGGTTCCGGCCTGGATGGTCAAGGAGCACCCGGAGGTGCTGGCGGTCACCGTGAACGGGGAAGGCAAATATGGTGCCAGACAGATTATGGATATCACCAGTCCGGCGTATCTGTTCTACTCGGAGCGGATCATCCGCAAGCTGATGGCTGTGGTACATAAGCATCCGGCGGTGATCGGCTACCAGATCGATAATGAGACCAAGCATTATGAGACAGCCGGACCGAACGTCCAGCTTAGATTCGTCAAATACATGAGGGAGACCTACGGGACGCTCGAAGCCATCAACCACCAGTTTGGTCTGGATTACTGGAGCAACCGGATCGACAGCTGGGAGGACTTCCCGTCCATGGTGGGGACGATTAACGGCAGCCTGGGGGCGGAATTCGCCCGGTTTCAGCGGGGGCTGGTGAATGAGTTCCTGGCGTGGCAGGTCGGAATTGTGAATGAGTATAAGCAGCCGGGGCAGTTCACCACGCATAACTTCGATTTCGAGTGGCGGGGCTATTCCTTCGGTGTTCAGCCTTCGGTAGACCACTTTGCGGCTTCGCAGCCTTTTGACATTGCCGGTACAGATATTTATCACCCGTCCCAGGACCAGCTCACAGGTGCAGAGATTGCCTTCGGGGGAGATCTGATCCGCTCGCTGAAGCAGGATAATTACTTCGTGCTGGAGACGCAGGCGCAAGCGTTCCCGGAGTGGACGCCATATCCGGGACAGCTGCGGCAGCTGGCATTCAGCCATCTGGGCTCAGGGGCTTCGATGGTCGCTTACTGGCATTGGCATTCGATTCATAACTCCTTCGAGACCTACTGGAAGGGGCTGCTCAGCCATGACTTCCTGCCTAACCCGGTGTATAAGGAAGCTATGACTATCGGCGCGGACTTCAAGCGGTTAAGCGACCAGTTGATCGGACTGAAGAAGACCAGTAAGGTGGCCGTTATGGTCAGCAATGAAGCGCTGTCAGCGATCGAATGGTTCAAGCTGCCGGGAGGATTGATCTATAATGATGTGGTCCGCTGGATGTACGATGAGCTCTATAAAATGAACATCGCCTGCGATTTCATCCAGCCGGGCAGCCCTCGCCTCAGCGAGTATGAGCTGGTTGTGGTTCCTGCGTTATACGCTGTCTCGGATGAGGCGCTTCAGCAATTGAATGACTACGTTCACAGCGGCGGCCATGTAGTCTATTCCTTCAAGAGCGGATTCACCGATGAACAGGTGAAGGTTCGTCATACGGCACAGCCAGGGATCATACATGAGGCCTGCGGGATTGCTTACAGTCATTTTGCCACGCCGAATGAGGTTACGGGACTTACCGGCAAGCTGTTCCCTGAGGGAGCCGCAGCAGGCGTTCACACCGTCCGCACCTGGATGGAGATGATTGTTCCCGGTTCAGCGGAGGTGCTGGCCAGCTACGATCATCCCCAGTGGGGCGAATATGCTGCCGTCACCCGAAATACCTTCGGCGAAGGAACAGCCACCTACATCGGTTGTATGACCGGACCTGCCGCACTTGCGGAGATCCTGCGCGATACGCTCCAGTTAGCCGGGTTATGGGGAGCGGACCAGCAGCTGATGTTCCCGCTCATCGTGAAGTCCGGCGTGAACCGCCAGGGCCATACTATCCGTTACTACTACAACTACTCAGCCCAGCCGCTCAGCTTCAAATATCCGTACGAAGCCGGAACGGAACTGCTGTCCGGCAATCCGGTGGCACAGGATGAGGAACTTACGCTTGGTGCTTGGGGCGTTATGATTATTAAATAAACATAACACTGGAGAACTTAATGAAGAGCGAAAAGGAACGGAGGGGAAATTTGGAACTGTAGGAGCGATAGCGTCCGCCTTTGTGTTTGAATTTCTACCGCTAACAGCGGTTCTAATCAGGAAATCCAAACACAACAGCGGCCGGAGGGCCAAATGTTCACCGTAGTGACGACCAAGCTCCCAGTCCAAACCTTAAGTGTGTTTTATATAATAAACATCTACAGCATTGGAGGCATAAGCGTGGACGTGACAGGACAAGTATGGATATCGAGTACAGAAAATGAGCCTTGGGTATCCCATCCCCTGGAAGCCACCACTGCCGAAGCAGTGGATCTGGCGTTCACCGGACAATTGCATCAGAATATCGAAGGGTTCGGCGGATGCTTCAATGAGCTGGGGTTCGAGGCGCTCAATCTCCTCACAGACGAGGACAGAAGCGCTGTGCTGCATTCGCTGTTTCACCCGGAAGGGGATCACCGGTTCAGCATTTGCCGCCTGCCGATCGGGGCCAGCGACTATGCCCTGGAATGGTACAGCCTGAATGAGACCGACGGCGATTATGCCATGGAGCATTTCTCCATCGAGCGGGACCGCAAGTATCTGATCCCCTATATCCGCGAGGCTCTCAAGCTGAACCCGGAGCTGAAATTATTCGCCTCCCCCTGGAGCCCGCCCACGTGGATGAAATTCCCGCGCGCCTACAATTACGGCACCTTGCGCTGGGAGAAGGATATTCTGGAGGCTTATGCGCTATACTTCGTGAAGTTCGTCCAGGCTTATGCCGAAGAGGGAATTACCATTCATCAGGTACATGTACAGAACGAAGTGGTGGCCGATCAGAAATTCCCTTCCTGCGTATGGACCGGCGGGCAACTGCTGGAATTCATCCGGGATTATCTGGGGCCGGCTTTTGAACAGCATGGACTTGCTACGGAGATCTGGCTGGGCACGATCAACGCGCCGGAGCCTTGGGACGAGTGGATGAAGAAGAAGGACAGCAGCTTCGATGCCTATGCCCATACAGTATTAAGTGATCCTGAAGCTTACAAGTATGTGAAGGGAGTCGGCTACCAGTGGGCAGGCAAATACGGCATCCAGCGTACGGTACAGGCTTATCCTGAACTGCGTTATATGCAGACGGAGAACGAATGCGGGGACGGGGAGAACACCTGGTTTTATGCCAAATATGTATTTAATCTGTATCAGCATTATTTCACTAACGGCGTGAACGCGTATATCTACTGGAATATGGTGTTGCTGCCTAAGGGGCGTAGTACGTGGGGATGGGAACAGAACTCCATGATTACTGTAGATCCGGGCGGCGTTAAGGCCGTGTATAATCCCGAGTTTTATGTCATGAAGCATTTCGCCCATTTCGTGGGGCCCGGCTCCAGCCGAATCGGCCTCAAGGGCAAATGGACCGGAAATGCAGTCGCCTTCGAGACGCCGGAGGGCAGGCGGGTCCTCGTCATTGCCAATCCGTTCAAGGAATCGCGGACGGTTACCCTCTCGAATGACGGCACGCATTACAAGCTGGAGCTGGATGCCGAATCTTTTAATACCCTTCTGCTATAAAATAAACAGTAAAAACCGGCTCCACCATCCGCCGTCATCCCAGGGCATCTGCTGTGCACACCTATAACAATTGGAATTGTTCCGACCGTAATTTCCTGCTATAATTTTGGCAGGTTAGTTGATAGGGGGTTACACGGATGGCAACGAATTGCTCATTAGCTAGGGAGTCCTCATGCAGAGCCTGATCCGGGGCGATACTTTGCGTGGGGTGCGGCAGGACAATCTTGATCGCCCAAACAGATATTATCGTTTCTAATCGCAGGCTCTGCACCTTATTGCTGTAATCAATCATAATAAGGGGCTGAAGAGCTGTGAAACCAACATTTATTAGAAACCATCAATATAATTATATTAAGAAACAAGCGGATTTTGTGCTGAAAACACTGCGTTCGGTAGCGGACCGCCGTGTCCTGGAGACCGTAAGATACAGCGCCGAGCTCAACGTGACGGGAGCCTTCGCTTCACTGACCGCCGAGCAGGAGCAGATGCTGCGGGCAATCTCCACCTTCGAGAAGGCCGAGGACTTCCAGCAGTATACCAGCGGGCTTGAGCCTTATCTGGAGCCGTTTCCGCCGATTACGCTGAAGCAGATTCAGAAGCTGTTTCCCAAGAATAAAAAGATGAAGCTGCCTGACCTGCAGTCCTTTGATTTCCGTTATGTCACGTATCTGGCCTGGGCGGACATCGCCACGAACAAGCTGTTCATCGTCTATCCGCATGAAGGGCAGTTCATTGGTGTGGAAGGCCGGATGCTGCCGATGCATAAGAAGGGCTACTGCCTGTTCTGCAACCGGCAGCAGGAGCTTGCCTTCCTGACCGTCAAGACCAAGCCGGAGCTGGCGGCGGCAGATAATTTTGCTTCCGTGGGCCAGTACGTATGTTTCGATAATCAGGGCTGCAATCAGAGCATTACGGATATAAGCGCGCTGGAGCGGTTCGTCCTCTCGGTGCGCAAGTAGCAGTATAGTTAGGTTAACAAGAGCAGAGCAGCGGTTCCCGGTTGGGGGCCGCTGCTCTATTTGTTTTGTATGGTAGAGGAGCTATCTGCTAGGCTGCGTAGTCATAGCCAAATCTACCAGTTCCTCCAGAAGCTGTTCTTCCAGGCGGATGATCTCACACATATTCCTGTGAAGCTTCACCCGCGCGGCGGGCTTGTTGCCCGAGCACATCCCCTTAATCATGAACTGATTGATCAGATCCCACTGCTCGCCTGCCTGACGGTAGCCTTCAGCCGCCCGGGAGAGAGCAGGCGCCGGGCCTTCGCGCTCCAGCAGCTGCAGGAATTGGCTGAACCGGATTCGGCTGATCGGCAAGGCGTTGGCATAGATTTTGAAGGCCGAACTGGCTTCGGGTGAGTTATCAGGCTGTATCCCTATTTCCAGATAGGCCTGGGCATACGCCCTGAGCTGGACGCCCACTTGATCCGGCCGAATCTGTTGGGCAGGGCTGGTAAGCACCTCTTGAAGGATCGTCTGCCAATCTGAGCAGGAACGGGAGACTTCGCACCGCCCGAATAAGGCATAGAAATGACAGGCCCCTTCAAGGATGCTGAAATCTATCACTTCAAGATCCTTGCCATAGTAAGCATCCGTTAGATAGATCAGACTCTTCTCCCTGTCCAGGCCCACGGCAAGACAGGCATGGCTCGTATGCAGCCTGCGGTAGGCTACACACCAGGGACAGTCATAGGAATCGAAGCCAACCAGAACCGGCATGCCTGAGGACAACTGATTCTCCAGCAGGTCAAGCATGTAGCTTCTATCCATTGCCAGTTCAGTCCGTTCTATATAACTGAAGGTAAGGCCATGATACGCGGACAGATAGCCGGTATTGATCCGGGGCAGCCGTATCCGTTCAATCAAAGGCTGGTCCGGGGCTTGCGGCTCATCCAGGAACATCTGCCAGGCATCGCCGTACATGCCTTTGCTGTCCAGTCCCTGCCACTGTGCTACAGACTGGATGCAATCATCAATACAGCTGCGCAGCTTAGGGTAGTGGGTACTTTTAACAGGAGCAATGTTCAACACTGCTCATCATCTCCTTCGCCGAGCAGAAGTGGCTGTGCAGCCGGTCGCGATAAGAAGCGGGAGTCATACCGCTGAATTCGCGGAAGAGCCGGTAGAAGTATTTCATGTCGTAAATGCCGACCTCAAGGGCCACGGACTGGACGCCAAGCTTCGTGAACAGGAGCAGGATACAGCTGTATTTCATCCGGATCTCCTGGAAGATCTGGATGTAGGACCTGCCGGTCTTATTCTTAAGCAGCCGCTGGAACTGGCGGGAGCTCACCGCAAGCTGGCGGCTCATCTCATTCAGCGTGATCCGCTCACTATAGTTACTGATCATATATAGGAGGACATCATGCAGCGGGTCATACTGCGGTCCCGGGCGTTCGGTGAAGGGAGTGTCTGCTGCGGGCATAATCAGCTTGGCCAGCTCCAGCAGCGGCGGGTATAGCCGCTGCTCATCCATAAGCGGGCCAGAGTTCAGCATCCCCTGCAGCCGCCCGAGCAGGAAGAGGATTTCCTTATTCTTCTCCCTGTATCCGAACCATTGCCGCACCTCCAGAAGCTTAAGCAGCGGCAAGCGGGCCTCTTCGGACAAGGGACCCGGCAGCTCTCTGAGCACACTGTCAAGCCCGGGCCTGAGCATACAATTCAGGATCAGCAGCGGCTCGGTACCGCTCAGATCCTGCGGATGAAAGACATGGGATATCCCCGGCGGAATCACTAGAACATCCCCCTGCACCACCTGCATTTTATCCTCACCTGCCAGATGAATGCCTGTCCCTTGAACCACGTAGGCCAGCTCTACGAAATCGTGCTGATGACGTACGGAAGTGACCGTATTTTGAGTCAGGAGCATTTGTACGGGGGAAGAGGAGTCGAATAAATAATCCCCCGTAAATACCGGAAAAGCTTCCATAAACAAACCTCCGTTTCCTGCTTCCTTATGTTGGATCTGGAATCCACCCTAGTATATCTCAATATTTTGGCGTATTCAACCATATATTAACAACTTAAAATTTGGTATATTCATGCTATTCATTCCAATTCCGCAACCTGAAAGGGGTAGACACATGCAGCAAAAAGTCATTGAGATTATTGCCGAAATCAAGGAGGAACCAGGTTTGCTTCAGACGCTCAGCGGAGCTTCTGACCTGACCCTGGACGCCGCACTTGACTCCCTGCAGATCATTAATTTTATTCTGAGAGTCGAGGATGAATTCAATATAGAGGTAGATTTCGACACCTTTGATCTGGAGCATCTGAAATCAGTGGACCGGTTCTCCGCTTATGTCGCCGGGCTTGCCGTATGATGAGGAATGCTGTGCACTGCGGCAGCCTGGAGTCGGAGCGGTACTGGCGGGAGGAGGATCTGGCCTCCTTGCCGGCCATTCCCGATGCGAAGGCGCTGGCTATCGTGCAGGCGATGGATGAAATGCTGTTTGTCTTTTGCGGGAGCGGCGATGTGCTCTTAACCCGCCAGGGGATGAACCGGGCACAATATGACTATCTGCAAGCGCTCGGTTATGCTTTCAGCACCAATATGGATACGCTCCGCCTGGAGACAGTGGAGTCTGTTCCCGCACAGGCGGCGCTGAATATATTTGAATTGCTGGGCCGGATGGACGCCGGGCAGGAACCGGACCGCTTAATACCGGAAGGAGCGCTGCTGGAGCCCTTCGCCGTGCTTCCCGGGACACAGGAGGCGGTTAGCCGGTACAAGCTTTTGCCTACGTTGCCTGATGAAGAGATTGTACGGGCGGTGAATACCAAGAGCTATTCTACAGCGATGCGGGACCGGCTTGGGCTGCCGAATATTGCGGTAGTGGTCGACAGTCTGGAGGAGCTGCTGCAATCGGGACAAGCACTGCTGGAGAAGGGGGCTTTTCTGATCAAGGACGAGTATGGGGTATCCGGTAAAGGGAATCAGCTGGTGGATTCAGAGCGTATGCTGCGCCGGATGGCCGGGCATCTGGAATCGAGCCGCAATCAGGGCAAAAGAATCCGGTTTGTCCTTGAGCCTCTGCTGGACCGGGAGACAGACTTCTCCTGCCAGTTTCAGATTGATCCGGAAGGCCGGGTCACCCTTTTGTCTGCCCAGCAGCTGGTGAACAAGGGCTTCGCCTTCGGAGAATCCCGCTCCCCGCAGCCGTCTCTGCTGGATAAGCTGGACAAGGAAGGCTACTGGGAGACCATGCACAGCATAGGCCGGGAGCTGCACGCTGACGGATATTACGGTGAGGTGTGTGTTGATTCCATGCTGCTGCGTGACGGAAGCCTGGCGCCTCTGGTAGAGATCAATGCCCGCAAGTCGATGAGTCTGATCAAGCATCATGTAGACCGCCGGTTCAAGCAGGAAGGTATGCACACATGCCTGATTCAGGTACCGCTGGCGGCTATGGGCAAGGTTCATTATGAGGAGCTGCTGGAGCGGATGGAGGAGACGGGGATTTTATTCTCGCTGGGGGCAGGTGAAGGTGTGATGCCCTTGACCTCTAGCGCGCTCCAGCCGCTGGACCCCTCCCGTGCTGCCGGTTCCACAAAGGGCAAACTGTATGCGGCCCTGACTTACCGGAGTGAAGACAGCAAGCGTGGACTCATCCATACGCTGGACGAATCTCTCATGCGCACAGGCTATACTATCCTGCGATAAAGAAAGGAACCCTCCAATGAATAACACCGTGACGATTCTATGCTCGGGCTTTGGCCTTGGTTTCTATGTTCCTGGTCTGCTGCTGGAACGCAAGTTAACCGGGCTGGGCCTTCAGGCGGAGATTGAGGTGTTCGAGACCTTAATGCCTGAGCGCAAAAAGGAGCAGACAGACAACAGCCGCA
The DNA here is from genome assembly GCF_017874735.1 of Paenibacillus silagei. Taxonomy (GTDB): domain Bacteria; phylum Bacillota; class Bacilli; order Paenibacillales; family Paenibacillaceae; genus Paenibacillus_AQ; species Paenibacillus_AQ silagei. Next base: position 227,354 of record NZ_JAGGLV010000004.1, on the reverse strand, counting down.
GGGCGTACCAGCAGAGCTTCGCCGTAGCCCTGACTTCTCAGAAAATACCGTCCGATATAAGAAGCAGCCTTGATCCCGCAGCCGTTGAGCATTTGCTGCAGCAATGGAAGCAGGAGGAACGGCAGCACTTCATCGTCTTGTCCGGGCATTGGGTGCATGTTATGGACCAGTACCGTGAGCTGGCGGGGGTAAGCGTGTATGCTGACCTGCTGTATATTGACGCTGACCTGTCGCCATCGTGGAAGAATCTGCGCAAGCTGAATCCGGCTTACGCAGAAGGCTACCATGAAGTAAGTATGTATGATCCCGGGAAGCAGGAGATTATGTGCAGCATCGATGCCGGATCTGGGGAAGCACTGCCTGCTGCGGCGAGGAACGGGCGGCTGGTCGTTCATGGGGGCGGCTGGGGAATCGGCACCTTCCGCGAGAAATTTGACGCGCTGGAGTCGGCGGGGTACGAGCTGGATATTGCCGCTTACAGCATTGAGGAGATCGGCGGGCCTGTCCGCGGCAGACGTTATTATATGAATGATCCGCAGTGGCGGACCTGGACGAAGGATGACAGCGGGCAGTATACCTTCCCGCCGTTTGCAGAGGTAACCGGTAACCGGACAGAGCGTTTCCCGCCCTGCCAGAGCTACGGGGAGGGGATGTACGGAGTCATCCGGCAGGCGTCCGCTGTTATCAGCAAGCCGGGCGGCGGCGCTTTGATAGATTCGCTGGCTTCGGGTACACCGCTGGTGCTGCTCGACCCCTTCGGCCCGCACGAGAAGATCAACAGTGATCTGTGGGTCGGGCTTGGTTACGGTATTACTTACGGGGAGTGGGCAGAGTCAGGATATGATGATGATGTACTTCGCAAGCTGGCGAATAATCTCAGAGCCGCTAGAGGTCAATACCCGGACTATGCGGCAAGCTATGCCGAACAATTATCCACAGCAGGAGGGAGAAGCTGATGCAGCCAACCAGCAGAGTGAGCCTGGACGAGCAGTCCTTCGAGGCATTGAAACGTACGATCAAGAATGTGGTGGTCCCGCACAGGGAACGCAAGCATGATCCCGGCTTCAAGACAGTGATGCCGGAGATTATGTCCCTCAAGCTGACCAACCGCTGCAATCTGCGCTGCAAGCATTGCTATCAATGGAATGAATCCGGCTACCATCATGATATGGATACCGCAGAGCAGAACCTGGATATGGATCTGGGAATGATCCAGAGGCTGCTGGAGGAGACGGACGAAGCGCAGTCCCGCCTGTATTTATGGGGAGGGGAGCCGCTGTTTCACCGGCAGGCCAAGGAGATTCTGGACCTTCTTAAGGAGCATCCCCGCGATACTACGATCTGTACCAATGCCTATATGATCCCTAAGTTCGAGGAGGAACTGTGTGCAATCTCGGACAATCTGGAGCTGCTGATCCCGATCGAGGGGTTCCAGGAGGAGCATGATTTCCTGCGCGGCAAGAATTCGTTCCAGAAGGTCATCGACGCCGTTGACCGTTTGCTGGAGCTGCGCGAGCAGGGCCGCTTCCGCGGCCGGATCTCGGTGCATAATGTGATCAACGACAATATGATCGGGAGATTATATGAGCTAGTGGAGTTTTTTGAACAAAAGGGTGTGGATCTGGTCCTGCTCTGCTTCCCATGGTATATCTCGGAAGACACCAGTTTTGCGATGGACCGCTTCTACGATGAACACTTCCAGTGGCTGGCCGAGCTTCCGCCGGATCAACGGAGCAGCTGGCATGCGTTCAAATACCATATCAAGCCGGAGAATATCACCAGGCTGACCGAAGATCTGCGGCGGATTAACAGCAATACCTGGCACAATACCCGAATCCGCTACCAGCCGGGTCTCGATTTTGATGAGATTGAGGATTTCGTGGCCGGCAAGCCGATGAAATCCCGCAGTACGTCGAAATGTCTGGCGCTCAGTACCCGGGTGGATATTGCCCCGAACGGGATGGTGAGTGCCTGTAAATTTTTTGGCGAGCTGGCGATTGGCAATGTGAATGAATACTCGCTCACCGAAATATGGAATTCAGCGCGCTACGACCGGCTGCGGCGGATTCTGGACGAAGGCCTGTCCCCGGCCTGCTCCAAATGTAATGTGCTGTACCTCAACACCTATGCTGCGCTGGCTCAGATATGAGCAGTGTGGTAGAGGAGCCAAGCTATAAGCTCGGCATTCTGGGCGCCTCGAGTATTGCGGTTCCAGCGATGCTGGAGCCGGCACGGATAGTGGACAAGGTGAAGATCACGGCGATTGCCAACCGTACCTTGGCGAAAGCGGAGGCCATGGCTGAGGCGTACCAAATTCCCTATGTGGCGGCTAGTCTGGACGAGTTGCTGGAGCTGGACGATCTGGATGGAGTATATATTGCGCTCAGCAATGAGCTTCATGCGCAGTGGGCGATCCGGGCCTTGAATGCGGGCAAGCATGTCTTGGTGGAAAAGCCGATCTGTCTCCATCCTGAAGAAGCGGAACAGTTAAGGCTGGCGAAGGAGAACCCTGCAGCCCCGAAGCTCACCGAGGGGCTGATGATTGCCTGTCACCCCTGGCAGCAGTCGCTGAAGGGCATCGTCGATTCGGGCGAATTCGGCGCGCTGCGCAGGATCAGCACCCGAATCTCCGTTCCTGCCAAGAACAGGCATGCCGGAAATTACCGGAGTGTTAAGGCTAAGGGCGGAGGCGCTTTTGCCGATCTGGGCTGCTATTGGCTGCAATTCGTGCAGACCCTTGCCGGTCTTGAGCCGGAGGAGATCCTGGCACAGTCGGCCTTTGACGGGCCGGATGGCTGCGATTGGACCTTTCAGGCGGCGTTGCAATACAAGAACGGGCTGAGGGCCGAGTGTCTCACTTCCTTTGAGCTGCCCTTCCGGGCCTCGCATACCCTGTATTTCGACCATACCGTGCTGACGGTCCCCGATTTCTTCCGGCCGATCAAGGGGTTCTATAAGCTCAAAATCCGGCATGATCTGCCGGACAACCGTACCACCCTATGCGAATTCGAACCGCTGAACTATTATGTGGGCCAGCTGGAGGCTTTTGCAGCGATCATGAGCGGGCAGCAGGCCGAGGGCCTGAGTGCTACCTGGGAACGGGTGCAGCTGCAAGCCCGGATCATGGCTGAGGCGCAGCGGCGCCGGGTCTCTGAGGTGCTTCCACTATAGCGATTGTGCTAGCAGAGTGAGACCATTGACAGCAGCTAATTCCAGCAACAGCAAACAGCGACTCCCTTTGTGGGGGCCGCTGTTTGCTGTTTCACTAGTCCGCTGGAGATTCCAGTAAGTATGCCCAAATATGAATGTCTGTCTACACTAGCGATCCTGTAAGGAAGGAGGCTGCTCCATCCAGGCACGCTCGTTGTTCAGCACATAGATCCCGAGTGCCTGCTCGAAGGACAAGCCATGATTATAGAAAGTCAGCATCTTCGCGGCGAAGCGCACACTCTTATGTGCACTGGGCGATTGCAGCAGCTCTGTTGCCAGTGTACGGAAATTCTTCGGCTGGGCTTCCGCAGCATCGACAGCATCCAGCAGCCCTTTAGGGCTTGGAAAAAGCAGCCGGTTATACGCCAGAATCATCCGTCCGCTGAAAAACACCAGTTGGACCGCCGTATGAGCGAGCAGGTAGGCGTCATTTTTTTGGCCCGCTTCCTTGGCGAAATACAGCCCGTACAGGTAGATCTGGGCACAGAATTCCCGCAAATTACGCTCGCGGTTCTCCTCGGGATAGACGGGAATCCGGGCCACCAGCTCATACAGCTCCGGAATTCTGGAGAATAGTACCTCTGCACCGGTAAAAGCATACCTCGTCGGCTCATTGCCGCGCTGGGCGGCAAGCTCCAGAAACCGGCGGTTGATCACCTTGATATCGGCATATCCGCCTTCATAGGTGCTGACTTCCCGGTCCACGTAGGAGAGCCTGCCGTTCTGCTCATATTCCGCATAGGCTTCATCTGTGAAGACCAGATGAACATCCACATCCGAGGTCTCGCTGGCGGTTCCCTTGGCTACAGATCCGCTGGTGATTGCCGCCAGACAAGCAGGGTCTTGCTCCAGCTTCTCCGCCAGCTTCTCCAGCGTCTGCCTGTGGTGCGCGTACATATAACGTTCCGCCTCCTTGATTAGATTCTGCTGCGTTAAGCGTATCAATTGGACAGCTTGCCAGCTATGGTCAATTCAGACATTCAGGCCCCCGCCTGCTCTGTCTTCCCCTGAGCGGCCTGTTGATCAGCGGCACTGCTGCGGACAAGGCCTCTCTGTCCGGCCAGCGTAACCGCCAGAATAGCTGCACCGGAGACGAGCAGAATGAACGAGCCGGGAATCCGGTCGAGGAGGACTCCATAGAGCAGCATTCCGAGCGGAGCGATGGAACCGGCGATGCCCTCCACCAGCCCGAATACGCGTCCACGATACTCTTCCCCGGTGGTCTGCTGCAGATAGACCTGAATCGGAATATTAATGACCATAATCATGACGCCGATAAGGACCAGCAGCGGCAGGAAGAGAAGGAAGGTGGCCTTCGGGGTGAAATGCAGCAGCAGCGGAACCGCCAGTGCGAGGAATAACACTCCCAGCGCGCTTAAGCCTCCGAGGATCGGCTTCACCGGACTCTTGCTCTGGGGAAGTATAGCAAGCAGCAGCGACATCAGCAGTACGCCTGCCGCCAGCATCGCTTCGAGGACTCCATATTGCTTCGAGGAGAGTCCGAGTGTCTGTACTGCAACGTAGGGCAGCACAACATTCAGGGCGACGACGAAGAAATTAATCCAGAACACAATCCCCATCAGGGAGCGGAGGACCGGACGGCGGATCACATAAGCGAAGCCTTCCTTCAGATTCGTGCGTACCCCGTTAACAGCAGTGCCCAGACGTTCGCGGAGCGGCTGGGGGCCAGCGGCTTCGGCAGGTTCAAGGGCAGCATGAAGCCGTGGAATCGGCTTGTATCTCAGCATGCAGCCCATCACGGTCGAAACGATGAAGCCTGCCGCGTTCAGCAGCATGAAATCCTGAAGGGGAAGGAAGGCATACAGAAGACCGGCGAGAATCGGAGCCAGCAGGTGGCCAGCCGATCCGGCAATCTGATTCAGTGATCCGGCCCGCTGGACGGAGCCGCTGTCTACAAGCATCATCATCGAGGAGGAGACTGAAATACTATAGAAGGTAGAGCAGATAGATAATAGAATGAGCGACAAATAGATAGTCCATAGGGACATTCCCTCCAGCGAGACGAATAGAAAGGCCAGGGACATAATCAGGGCACTGGCCAGGTCCGAGCCGATCAGCAGCCTGCGGCGGTTAACTCTGTCGGCGAGCACACCGGCGAAGGGGGACAGCAGGATACCGGGCAGCAGCCCGCACAGCAGTGTAACGGCGAAGCTGCTCCCTGAACCAGTCTCATTCAGAATGAACAGACCAGCTACGAAGGTGTACATACTGGAGCCGAGAACAGAGACCAGCTTGCTGCTAAAGAAGAGAAATATGTTACGGTTAGTCGCTGCCTTATCATGGGCTGCGGATGTTATTTGAGACATAATAGCACTCCCTTTGATCAAAAAGCTAAGTTTAATTAAACTTATTGTATGAGTAAAAGTTGAAGAATACAACAAAAAGTTTAATATAATTTAACTTTAGCGTATTTTCAGCTTTCTCTTAGGGTATAGGTAAGCTATACTGAAAAGAAAAGCTACCTGGAAAGTTGGCAAGCAGATGACCACCAAACAAACCATCGGAGAGAAAGTCAAGCAATTGCGCAAGGCTAAGGGGCTTACGCAGACGGACCTTGCCGGAGACCATATGACCAAGAGCATGCTGAGTCAAATCGAGAATGGACGCGCCTTGCCCTCGATGAACAGCTTGCAGGTTCTGGCCGGCAGGCTGGGAGTTGATCCGGGCTACTTCCTCGAAGGCGAGGAGGAGGCGGAGCTTGCTCCGCTTGTCCGGGAGATGGAGGCTGAGTTCAAGGCGAAGAATTACAGGGAGGTCATCCAGCGGCTTCAGCCGCTCACGGAGCGTACGCTTCCGATGACGATTGATGCTGCGCGTCTGCTGGAGTTCTATGTAAGTTCCCTTTTCTATACGGGAGCCGGAGGCGGGGAAGCGGAGCTGGAACGGGCAGCACTGATCTATGAACGCTTCGGCTTATTCGTGGAACGGGCGAAGGTGCAGTATATTTCCTATGCCCTGAATTTCGCGCAGAACAGATACGCGGACGGGCTGGAGCTGATCCGCCGGGTCCGCAAGGAGTACGAGGATAATAAGGTGGGGAATGATTTTATCTTTGAAATCGATCTTCATTATGCCGAGAGTATTAGTCTGTCTGCCCTGGGGGATTATGCGGGAAGCCGTGAAGCTGCATTGGCGGCGCTGCAGGTTTCACGGGAAGAGGGAATCTACTATATGACGGATCATCTGTACCGGGTGCTCGGTATCCTGGCGCTGACCGAAGGAGAGACCTTGGCGGCAGAGGAGGACATGAAGAAGGCCCGGGCATTCGCAGAATTCACCGAATCTGAGGATTCGCTGAAGCTGGTGGTGATCGGAGAGATCAGACTTGCGGTAGCTAAGGGAGAGTACAGCAAGGTTCTTGCGCTGGCGGAGCAGTATCCGCAGGAGGATGAACAGTACGCGTCCAGCGTCCAGCTCATGTCCGGCATCGCAAGGTATCATCTCGGCCAGGACGATGAAGCGCTGATCAGCCTGTCCAAAGCCGAGCCGGGTGATCAGGTCTACCACCCGCTTGACCGCGCCAACCTGCTGACAGCTTATGCTTACCGCGCACAGATCTGTATGCGCCGGGGCATGAAGGAGGAAGCACTGCGGCTGTCCCAATTCGCCTACGATCAGGTGAAGGAATACCCGCCTTCCATATACACCGAAATGATTAACAAAACTTACCACGAGCTGCATAGCTAGTAGACCATCAGAATTAAACAAGTGATTTATCCCATAAGTGCAGTAAGGAGTGAAGCTATGTTTATAGCGAAAAAACAGGCATAAGTGTATTCTGTGCAACTAAAAACTGTGAAACGGATGGACATCCTCTTCTAATTGTAGTCTGTACAACTACATTTGCCCGGATGGGCGAAAATCCAGATATAGGGGCATTTTAATTGTACGAACTACATCTAAACGGAGATTTGGCGGCACATCGGACGATTTAGTTGTACGAATTACAATTAAGACTTCCCCTTGCACCTGATTCGGGGTGAGGTAACCCCTCAGCAAGCCGTTAGTTAAAGTAATTCTCACACGTTTAGATCCGATGAGCCACTAACCATCCTTATTACAGCAAACAACACCCGTGCGATTCCGCACGGGTGTCCTTTGCAATGAAATATAGGTTGAACTACAAACTTTAGAAAATAGGAGGGAGCAACGGAGGGGATTTTGGAACTGTAGGAGCGTAGCGTTCGCCTGAAAGCTTTCCGCAGGAAAGCTAGCTTCGAAAGCATCAGCAGTTTCCGGATTTCTACCGCAACCAGCGGTCTTAATCAGCAAATCTGGAAACAACAGCGACCGGAAGTCCAAAATCTCCGCAGTGGCGACTACTCCTTTGATCTGTGCATTTTAGCTCAAGTTATATCAATTGTTTATTTGCTGGTCCACAGCTCCACACGGTCCTGCACATACTTGGTATAGCCAGCTTCCATTTTCTTAACGCCGGCTTTTTCCAGATCGGCCATGTAATCATCCCAGATTTTATCGAATTCAGCCGGTTTGGCCAGAATGGCCTGCGGGATGCGCTTCCAGGTAATATCCTTCATTTTATTGCCCAAAATGGAGACTTCATCCTCACCGGGAATGGAAATGTTCCAGGCTGCGCCGTAGGCTTTCTCCTTGAATTCCTCTTCTTTCGGGAACAGGTCCTTCCAGGTAGTAGCTTTGTAAGCTGCCAGCGTCTCCTTCTCTACATCGCTATAGCCAAGCACGAGCTGCTCAGGGAAGTTCTTGGTGTAGTAGTTGCCGGTGGAATCCTTGGCACCGTCGCCGTAATGGACCATCATATTCCAGTAGAAGCCAATGCCCGTTTCCTTCGTGAAGGCGGTGTTGTCGTTGTTGATGCGGTCCTGGACTTCCTGCGGAACTACGCGTTTGCCGTTCTCCACTTTATAGTGCTTGCCTTCAATACCCCAGTTGTTCAGGATCTGACCTTCATCGGAGGCCAGGTAATCCAGGAACTTGATCGTCCGCACCGGGTCGGGGTTAGTGGTGGAGATAGAGATGCCGTAGCCGCCCATGAAGCCGGTAGGCCAGAAGCTGGTTTCCTTGTATTCTTCAGTTAAGGTGACCGGATAATGTCCGTAAGTCTGATCGAATTTGCCGGCGGCTTTGAGCGCCTGCTGTGCGTCATTGTAGTCCCAGTCTTGGTCAATTAGGCCAAGCACGCGTCCAGTCGCTACTTTGGCTTTGTACTGGTCGTATTTCTGCACGAAGCTCTCCTTGTCAAGCAGGCCGATATCGTTCATGTGGTTCAGCCAGCGGAAATACTCCTTCTCTTCCGGGCGGCGGAAGTGGTAGATCGCTTCATGCGTCTCCTGATCGACGTAATATTCTCCGTCATCGGAGCCGCCGGTTGTAGCTACCGCAGGGTTGGTAACGGAAATGTACATATGCCAGTCATCCGCGTTGAGGGAGACGCCGATGTTTTTGTTGCCGTTCTCATCTGTAGGGTGCTTCTCCAGATAGGCTTTGATTACGTTCTCATAATCCTTCACCGTGCGGATCTCCGGATACCCGGCTTCCTTCAATACCCGGTGCTGCAGCTCGAAGCCGCCGCCCGCTACGAATTTCTTCTCATCCACGGCTGCCCAGGTTGGGATAGCGTAGATTGACTGGTCTTCATTCGTGTACTTGGCCCGGGCCAGATTATCGCCGAGCACGCGTTTAATGTTAGGGGCATGCTTATCGATTAGATCAGTCAGATCAAGGACCGCGCCGGCATCCACCAGCTTACCAATGTCGCCTTTAGCCGAGATAATATCGGGATAATCCCCGCCCGCTGCAATGAGGGCAATCTTCTGCTGCGGATCACCGACAGCGAATTCGGCATCGAGGGTGACGCCGGTCTTTTGCGTAATGACAGTGCTGACCTCATCCTTCATATTGTTCCAGTTCGGATTAGGGTCTTCAGCGAAGAAGGATAGTGTCAGGGGACTTAGGTCCTCAGCCGCCGCCGTAGCCTCAGCTGTTGCCGTGGCATTGCCGCTGTTCGTAGCCTTGGCCCCGGTATTCTCAGCCGTATTCTTGTTGCCGTTATTATTGCCTCCGCCGCAGCCTGCTAGCACACTAAGCAGCAAGGTCAGCACCATCAGCGCCACAACCGGTTTCGCCGTCTTTCTTGTCATGAATAGAAACCCTCCCTTTGTCTGGTAGAAACATATTGTATTCACAGGCCTCAGCCTGAAGATACCGCTTAAGCCGATTAGCTTTTGACCGAACCCAGCGTCATGCCTTTGACGAAATAGCGCTGCAGGAACGGATAGACTATCAGAATGGGAACGGTGACGACAATGGTGATTGCCATTTTGACCGATTCCGGGGAGATCTGGGCCATGACCTCTGTCATATTGCGTCCGCGGAAATTATCCGCGTTGGTCGTGGTGCTCTGAATGACCTTCATCAGCTCGAATTGCAGCGTGGTCAGCGAGTCCTTCGAGCCGTTATACAGATAGGTGTCAATCCACGCATTCCACTGGCCGACGGCCAGGAACAGGGCGATGGTTGCCAAGGCTGGCTTGGTCAGAGGCAGAATAACACGCCAGTAGATGGTGAAGTCATTGGCTCCGTCCAGCTTGGCAGATTCCTGAAGAGCGTAAGGCAGACCGTCGATGAAGGAGCGGATCACGAACACATTGAAGGCGCTCACCAGACCGGGCAGAACATACACGCCGAAGGTGCCCATCATATGCAGATCTTTAATCAGAATGTAAAAGGGGATCAGGCCTCCCGATACATACATCGTCAGCGCCAGGAAGGTAGAGACGAACTTGCGGGCCTGGAAGTCCACCCGGCTTAAGGTGAAGGCCAGCATGGAGGCACTGACCAGTCCGAGCAGAGTCCCGATAACCGTGCGCAGTACCGAGATTTTGAAGCCGGTAATCAGGCCGGAGAAGGCGAAGATCGTCTCATAATTCTTGAAGGTGAACACCCGGGGATAGATCGTAATCCCGCCCTTGATGCTGTCCGTCGAGTCATTAAAGGAGATCGCCAGTACATTCAGAAAAGGGTACAGCGTAGCAACAGTAACCACCGTAATCGCGAGATAGACAACCAAATCGAAGATGCGGTCCGACCAGGATGCCGCAGCCAGTTTTTTAATCATGAGCAGGGCCTCCTATATGATGCTTTCCTTGGTTATTTTTTTGAAGATGCCGTTGGCTGTAAAGAGCAGAATTACACTCACCACGGAATTGAAAATATTAATCGCCGTCCCGAAGGAGAACCGTCCCATCCCCAGCCCGTAATTCAGGGCATACAGGTCGAGAGTCTGCGAGTAGTCACGCACCAGATTGTTGCCGAGCAGGAACTGCTTCTCGAACCCGATGCTGATCAGATGGCCGATGGACATGATTAGCAGGATCACGATGGTACCCCGGATGCCCGGAAAAGTAATATGACGCACCTGCTGGAGCCGGCTGGCTCCGTCCACCCTGGCTGCTTCGTACAGCTCCGGTCCGATGCCCGAGATGGCGGCCAGATAGATAATGGTGTTCCAGCCCGTCTCCTTCCAGACATCCGAGGCGGTGACAATGCCCCAGAACAGATTGCCTTTGGCCATGAACTGGATCGGTTCACTGATGATATGAAGGCCCATCAGCAGGTCATTGACGGCACCGTTGTCCGTGGAGAGCATCTTGGTAATGATCCCGGCGGCAACCACCCAGGACACAAAGTGCGGCAGATACGACACCGTCTGAACAAAGCGCTTCAGCACCTGCAGCCGTACCTCATTCAGCAGAATGGCGAAGATAATCGGAATGATAAAGCCCGCCAGCAGTCCCATGATACTCATGGCCAGCGTATTGCGCAGGGCGTTGAAGAATTGCTCATCCTGGAACAGCTCCCGGAAGTACTGGAGGCCGACCCATTTTTGCTCGAAAAAGGATTTGCCCGGCTTATACTTCTGGAAGGCCATCATCCACCCCCATAACGGAAGATAGCTGAAGACAAAGGCCCAGAGGACAAAAGGAACAGCCATCATATAGAGGTATTTCTGCTGCCGGAATTTCCCCCAGAAGCTTGCAGCAGATTTCTTCGGCTCCGGCTTCATCGTGGTGGTAATCGCTTTCATTTATGTCCCTCCTTCGATATAGCTTTATCATAATCTGCCGCCAGGACGGGAAACACCCGAAGATTTAAGTGTAAAAACAGGGGGAAATCAGTCTTTTTCGTAAGCGCTTTCTGAAAAGGTATTCTCCGGCTCCTTTCTCCGGTAAGCGGAAGGGGAGATGCCTGCGATTTTTTTGAATTTCTCGCGGAAATAATCGACATCGCTGAAGCCGACACTGCTGGCAGCCTGATGGATTTTGCAGCCCTGGTCCAGCAGCTCCTTGGCCTTCTCAATGCGGATCGTATCCAGATAAGTGTTGAAGGAGCAGCCCATGGTGTTCTTGAACAGCTTACCCAGATAGGCACTGCTATAGGTGAACACATCGGCCAGCGTCTCCAGCTTCAGATTCTCGTCATAGTGCCGGTGGATCAGATCGACCATCCGTTTCATCAGGACATCCATATCGTCGCGTATAATCCCGCCAGCGTATTCCTCCAGCAGACCTGAGATATAACGCTGGAGCTGGGGGAGGGAGGTATGCCTGTAGATCTGCTGAATCTGCTCCTCCATCAGGCTCTGCGCAGCGCTAAGCTCCTTATAATGAACGGAGAGCTTGCCGGACATAGTAGTGACGGCCCGGACATAGTAGGATTTCACCGCCATCTCGGATAAGCCCGCAGCAGCCATAAGGTCCCCTGCTTCCTGGATCAGGTCAGAGATTACGCTGAGATTGCCGGTATCCATGGCGAAATAGAGCCGGTCCATCACAGGGGCGAGCCTGCTCTCCGTATCCTGGGGGTTCGCAGGCAGCCCCTGCTTCAGCTTGAGCGAATCCGGGCCGATCATCCCCGGCTCATCATAGAAGAAGTGATCCTTCATCCGCGCCAGCGCCGACTGATGGGAGAGCTGCAGCTCCGCCAGACTGTCCACCATATCCCCGGCGGTGATGATGCACTCCAGTCCTTCAGCGGCAGCGGCCTCACGGATCTGCCGGGCCATCCGTTTGCTTACCAGCTCCTTCTGATAAGAGGGCTGAAGCAGCACCCCGAGATAAGAATCAAGCGCGAATACGATGCCCCGGCTATTGTCCTCGAAGCTTGACGTCAGCCGGGACTTGACGCTGCTGGAAGGTCCGTTGTCCGCATGATCCTGGAGCAGCAGCCGGATCAGCACGATCTGGTAGGCATCCCAGAGCAGCCCTGCTTCCAGCGCCGACTCCATCAGCGCCGGGGCGGGATGCAGACCGCTCTCCATCAGCAGGGACTGAACCAGCATCTCCCGGCTCCAGACCTTAACAGCCTCATGATTCTTGCGGTGCGTCAGCCGCGCATTCAGTACGGTGGACAGGCCGGTAAGATACAGCTGCAATTCCTCTTCATCGACCGGCTTAAGCAGATAGTTATCGATATTGTAAGACAGTGCACGCTTGGCATAGCTGAAGTCGGCATAGCCGCTCAGGATGAGAATATGCAGCTCCTCATGATCCTCCCGCAGCTCGCCGATCAGCTCCAGCCCGTCCTTCCCGGGCATACGGATATCGACAATCATCAGGTCCGGAGAATACAGCATAGCCTTATGCCTGGCTTCAACCGCGTTGGCAGCTGTATCCACTACCCGGTAGCCCAGACTCTCCCAATCCAACAGAGTAACAAGCCCTTCGCGGATAGACAATTCATCATCAACAATTAACACACTATACATAGGAATCACTCCTTATAGGGATGGCGAAGCTGATCTGTGTGCCGTATCCGCTCTGGCTGGACAGAACCAGGCCGCATTCCGGGCCGTAGGTCAGCTTCAGCCGCAGATGGATGTTACGCATTCCGATACTGTGGGTCTCATAGTCATCGTTATTGTCCAGCATCTGCCGCAGCTCTGCGAGCCGGGCCGGCGGGATTCCGGTTCCGTTATCGGAGACCTGAACCTTAAGCAGGGCATCCTCCACCCGGATATCCACCCGGACCATTCCGCCGTCCATCCGGTCCTCCAGGCCGTGTATGACACAATTCTCCACCAGCGGCTGAATAATAAGCGGCGGAATTTTTAAGGTATTCGCTGCCGGATCAACATACAGCTCGTAGGCGAGCCGGTCATTGTAGCGGAATTTCTGGATGACCAGGTAACAGTTTACGGTCTCCAGCTCACTTTGCAGGGTAATTCTGCCCCCGCCGACCTCCAGATTCTTGCGCATCATCTTGCCCAGCAGCCGGACGACCTGTGCAATATCGGTCTGGCCGCGGGTGTGGGCCTTCATCCGGATCGACTCCAGGGCATTGAACAGGAAATGGGGGTTGATCTGGCTGGCCATCATTTTGAATTTGATCTCATTCTGCTTCAGCAGGATAGCATTCTTCTGCTGGTTGGACTCCTGCACCTCGCTCATCAGCTCGTTGACATTGCGGACCATGTGGTTGAACTGCCGGGCCAGCTGGCCGATCTCATCTTTGCCGTCGATCACGAGCCTGGCTTCCAGATTGCCGGAGGCAACCTTGGAGATATGCTTGCTGAGATGCAGCATGCGTCCGGTGAGCAGGCGGGAGAAGTAGTAGATTAGGATGATTGCAAGGAATAGGGAGGAGATAATGACGGAAGAAGCCAGGGAAATAATCCGGTTAGGCTCACTTACAATACTCTCTACGGAGAAAATAGAGATGATCCGCAGGCTGTTCAGGCTGCCCACAGGATGCCAATCGTCGATCAGCATTTTGAAGGACTGCCCGTCGATCGTGATATCCGCAGGCCCGTGCCCGGCAAGGGTGGACAGCGGCTTCAGGTTGATTTCGTGCAGCGACTTGCCGAGGGTACCTGCCCGGTTGGAGGCGACAATATGATCGTTCTCATCGACGATAAAGGTCTCGAAGGTCTCCTGCTTCAGGATGCTGCTGAGCTGATCCGAATTGACATTCACGACCAGCACACCGGTTGTGCGCTGCTTGAGGAAGTCCACCTTGCGGATCAGGCTGAGATAATACTGGCCGTTGCGGCTGTCGGGGATATAACTCCAGAACGCGAGTCCCTTCTGGGCGAGGGCGAGCTGGTACCAGGGCTCCCGGGTAACTGCGGCATCAGCCTGGAGGAATTCCCAGTTGTTAAGCACCGTCGGGTTGTCGATATACAGCCGGATGCTGGAGATTTCTTTGTACAGGCGGACGAAATCCCGGAAGTCGGGATAATCCCAATAGGCCTGCACCACATCATAGACTGATTCGTACCGGTGATTCGCAGCCTCCTCCAGCCGGCTGTCATTGGACAGGCGGTAGACGATATCCACCGGAACGTTCAGCATCTCACTGGTCCGTTTTTTCACACGGTCGACATTCGCCGTAATCTGCTTTAGCGCATTGTTCATTGCCATATTCCGCAGCTCACTGGTCAGGAACACCCCCACAATGAGCACCGGAATCAGGACGACGCTGCCGAAAGAGAGAAAGAGCTTGGTCCTGAGCCTCAGGTTGTTCATGAAGGTGATGATACGGGTATACACGAATGAAATCGCCTCCGTAAGCACAATTATAATAACGCTTACAATAGAGTATAGCGCGAAACAGGCAGCCAATATATGTCATGAAAATATTTTTTTGATAAACTTTATGGAAACGAATTCCGATAATAAAGGGATCTGCACATCAATATTGGATAATTATTGAATACTTAGATGGAATACTGGAACTCCATTCTGAAGAAGTATGCGGGACCATCTATTGTGTTCGGTTTATCGCATACATTTGGCCTATGCACCTGCGCACCGGCACAATGTGTGCTGTATTTGGCATACATTCGGGCCACACACCTGCGCACCGGCACAATGTATGCTGTTTTTGGCATACATTTGGGCCGAGCGCCTGTGCGCAAGCAAATGTATGCTGTTTTCCACATACATACGGGCCACACCTGCGCACCGGCACAATGTATGCTGTTTTTGGCATACATTGGCCCGAATCCCTTCGCGGAAGCACATTGTATTCGGTTTTCCACATACATTTGGCCCGGTGACTTCTACTTGGATGGTAACGTAATCATAAATACAACCTTGGATCAATACCAGAAAAAGTATCTTTCAAGCGAGTTAATGAATCATCTGAGAACTCAGTATATTTGCAAGAAGTTGCAAGTCCATGATTCTATGAATTTGTGTACATAACTTACAGGTAAGTATGGTGTACGACGGGAGGGTGAAGATGGCATCCACGAAGCTTGTATTTAACGAAGATGAAGTCAGGCGCCTGCAAACGAAGATCGGCCAAGTGAGTCAGGACACCAATCGGTTATATCTTCAATTGAAGGGCCAGTCCAGCGGCTGGGGCGGGATTCCGATGGGCGATCATATGATCAAGGCCCAGGTCCTGATTAATGAATTAACCGTAGAAGCGGAGAAATTAGAGGATATTATCCGGGTCGCCCTGAGAGGCGTCTCGGAGTTGCAGGAAGAGAATAAGCGGCAGGCGGACAAGCTGAGCGGGCAGTTTACTATTTTGCTTGCAGCCTTCGGCAGCTTGGGGCTGCAAGCACCCAACGGGCGTGTCTCCATCCCTGAATTTGTGCAGCGAAGTGCGACGAATCTCATCACTTCGATTGTGGCTCTATCCAGAAAAGATGAACTTAGCAGGGACCCGGTGGTGCAGCAGCTCAGGAATGTTATTCAGACCTCCGGCCTCTTGACCGTAGAAAGAATCGCTGCACAAAGTAAGCTGAACGATATCTTCGCGGCGCGGAATCAGATCGCCAAGGCACAGATGGCCTTCAAAGTGTATCAGGCGTTCGGCAATCAGGCCCAGATGGAGGCTGTTCATGCGAAGGCCGAAGAGGCCCGGCAGAAGCTGGCTTCTCTAGGCGTAGCCAAGATCTACTATGAATCCGGCAAGGATCTAAGCGCCCATTATAAGCAACCAGCGGTTACCGCCTGTGAGTATGATCCGTCGATTACAGCGGACAAGGTCCCCTTACTACATAACGAAGAATATCTGCTGCTCCTGCGGCTGGCGATGGAGAAGACTGCCGCCGGAGCGTATGCGCGGGGTCAGCTTGCAGCCAAGCGGCAGGAAATTCAGATCGCATCGGCTCTTAAGCAGGTTCAGGAGCAGATCGAAGCGGAGCGGCGGTTGAACGGGCCGCCCCTCACCCTGCCGGACGGCACGCCAATTACTGCAGACAACAAGGAAAATGAGACCACCTGGGACTTTTATCAGGCGAAAGTCTATGTGCCGAATGAATATCTCACTCCGATGTATACGAGTTATGTAGAGTGGCTGAAACAGACATACGGGCTAACGAAAGGGGAGCATTGGGTTCGTCAGGCGGACGCGGTGGTGCTGGCATTTACCGAAGGATTGGTAAAAGAAGTCGCCATGGGTGTGGCGGATACGGCAACCCTTGCCTTCAAGCTAGTGGTGGACCCGGTCAAAACCACCACAGAAATGAAGCAGCAAGCGCAATACCTCATCGAGCATCCGGAAGTGCTGGTCGAAGCGGCGAAGAAGGCGTATCATCAGTTTGACGAAGGTACACTCGAAGAGAAGGCGAAAATGCTGGGCTCGGTCGCTTCTATCCTGGTTCCTGGACTACAAGTCACGAAGGCTGGCAAAGTAGGAAAAGTATTGGGTGAGGTAGAAGAAGCCGTCACCCAAGCAGCGAAGGAGGCCCTGCAAGGGATCAAGCAAAAGCTCCCGGATCTGGGACGGGCAGTGCAAACGCCGGAAGGGTTTGTTTTCAAGATAGGAGAGATTCCCGATACTCCAGCCTTGCCGAAGACGCCGGTGCAGCAGCGGTATATGGATGGTTTGGAGGGTGGTGGGGTTAAGGGGACGGGTAAAATTCATCCTAACGGGACGCCTAACCCAACGCACAATGCTAAGGGTGAACGAATTGATAATGTAGATGTTCCTAAAGCGAAATTCACTTCCGTAACTGAGTATATGAGACAAGAAGATGCGGCAATAAATATGTATAAAGATTTTAAAATTATGAAAAATGATACGAGTGACATAGCTAAGAACACAGGTTGGAAGGAGGCTGATATTCTGCAGATTAAGAATCATCTATTCATTGAAAAGCATAAATTTGATAATGGTGAAGTAAGGCTATTTGATCCAAATTATCAACAAGCTTTAGCGTGGGAACGATTAATGAAAGGGAACTATAATAAGAATGACATCTCATTGCTTAACCATGAATTGTTTGAATCTAATTACATGAAAAAGCATGGAGCTTCCTACGAACAAGGACATGCAGAAGCTCAAAAGTATTATAATTGGTCAGATAGCGTATTCGAAGAATGAGGAGGAGATAAGCATGGCTACATACGTTTTATTGGTAAAGGAAGAAGAAACAGAAGATTTTGTAGTGTATAAATTTGGTCCTGATAAAGATAGATTGGGGAAGTTAAGGTTGGACAAAATTAGTGGAGAACCTGAAGAGCTTGAGAAGGTTCCAGATACGAATACTAATTTTTATTATTTTTCTGCGGCTTCAAAACTTATTAGAATACTTAAACAAGGAGATGGAGTTTTTCCTGATACAACGTCATACGCTTCTTGAGTTAGGGTAATTTAATCAAAGTTATTGTCCTTACATGGGGCTACCCAGTGCCGAATGAATTCTTGATAAAAAAAGCCATCTATTTGCGTTTGAAATCATATAGAGGACTCAGATTTAGAACCCGCAACTTTTTTTTACAAGTTATAGCTTGGGAGAGTTTCTAAATATGTTAACCGAATGAGTCCTGCAAAAATCCTGTAATACTATTGTCACAATACGAGCTAATGTTTCGTATTGTGGCTTTTTCATTCTGTGACATGGATGGCGGCGGTAAATGAAATAGACCCTACCCAGTGTCGAATGAATTATACGAGCTACGTGGGGTGGTTTAATCAGACGTATGGGCACGAAATAGGAGACGGGCAGTGCAGACGCCGGAAGGGTTTATTTTCAAGATAGGAGAGATTCCCGATACTCCAGCCTTGCCGAAGACGCCGGTGCAGCAGCGGTATATGGATGGTTTGGAGGGTGGGAGCGGTAAGATTGATGGGACGGCAGAAGGTAGCAAACCTAACTTTTATGATAAGGCTGGAAATTATAAGGGCGGTAGAACTCAGAAGGAATTGGATGACTTAGCTCGGGATCCAGCAAGTAATGGGAAAATAGAACCTAAAAATATCAGGGAAAGGGAAGTTGGATTAGCAGTAGAAGAAAGAGGTCAATTGGGAAAGCTAGTACGTGATCCTCAAGCAGAAAATGGAGCAGAGTTTATTGATACTTTTTCAGGTTTAAAGTGGGACGTGAAAAGCTTTGAATCATACCCAAGTGGTGACAATGGAATTCCTATAACAAATCCCAAAAAAAGGTGCCTTTACTATCAAACAAGGTATGAAAAAGCTACAAAAAGAATTTGATAATGGGAACAACGTAATTATTGACACAAGAAAAATGGAGCCTGAGCATGTTGAACAACTCAAGAAAGCAATTGATGAAGAAGGAGTAACAGATAAAATAATATGGTATCCTTAAGGAGTGGGAAAATGGAAGGGAATCTTAATAGGAAGTTTGATTTGCATAAAAAGTGGGTTGAGACAATTGGAAAAGAAGGCGAAATGTTAAAGTTAGATGAAGTGGACTTAAGAAGTATTGATTTATCCGATATATTGTTTGAACAAGCATATTTAATTGAGTGTACTTTTGATGATCTCAGACTGGAAAATATTGATTTTCACACATCATTATTAGCCTCGTCAACATTTAAAAATGCATATATAGATAAATGTGATTTTTATAAATCAGATCTTAGATATACGGATTTTACCAACTGCGTCATTAAAAACAGTAGATTTAGTAAAGGTGATTGTTGGGAAGCAATATTTAGAAATGCATATTTACTAGATTGTAATTTGATTAATGTATCGTTTTACTTAACGGATTTTAGTTGGGCAAGACTAGAAAATATAGATATAAGTGTAGCGACATTTGAAGAAACATTATTAAGCGGAGTGACTTTAAATAATATTAAAGGTATAGAAGAAGCTCATATTAAAAGTATTAATATTGGTACGTTGGAGAAGCCGATTTTGTTGAAATCAGATGAAGCAAAGAAATGGATGTTAGAAAAATGTGAAGTAAGTGGCTAAGAGGAATTGGCTACCAGTGCCGAGTGAAATGGGTAGCAATGCTCAAACAGACTTTACCCAAATCAGCCCCATATGAAGTTTTACTAAACATCAAACAGGTCATTATGGTCAGATGCTACCATGATTGACTTGTTTTTTTATTTACCTAAGCACCGTCGTTAAGCTAACTTTTCATGCCTGTTCGAAGATTTAACCGAATGAGAAAATCATCAGATAGTGTGACGAAGGTGTAAGCCCGCTGGAGTACCGCAATCAGCAAAAGCTGTTAACCACACTGCTAGAGAAATGATCCGTATAACCTTCTAATCCGTTGGTCACTTGCACAATGCATTTCGTCCGTTCATCAATATTCTTTTCCTCCCCCCAGACCTTATAATGAGAGCGTGTTCAACAAGTTGTTAGGGGGATATTTGAAATGGAAGGATTAATCATTGGTTGGTATGGAGCGCTCGCAGGACTGGCAATTGCCATTATTCTGATCCTTAGAAAATTGAATCCGGTCTACGCTCTGTTCCTGGGTGCCATTGTAGGGGCGCTGATCGGCGGAGCCAATCTCGAACAGACCGTAAGTGTTCTTGTAAGCGGTACACAAAGTGTAATGGGCACGGTGCTGCGGGTGCTGGCCGCCGGTGTGCTCGCTGGTGTGATGATGGAGTCGGGTGCGGCTGAAGCCATAGCCCAGGCTATTGTCCGAAAGTTCGGCGGAAGCAAGGCCATTCTGGCCCTCGCGCTGGCAACTATGGTCATTACGGCAATGGGCGTATTCATTCCGGTAGCGGTGCTGATTGTGGCTCCAATTGCTTTATCTGTAGGCAACAAAATGGAGATCTCCAAGCTGGCGCTGCTGCTGGCCTTGTCGGGCGGAGGGAAGGCAGGTAACATTATCTCACCGAATCCGAATACGATTGCTGCTGCGCGCGGCTTTGATCTTGATCTGAGTAATGTCATGCTGGCAGGCGTGATTCCGGCAATCTGCGGATTAATTGTAACCGTTATCTTAGCAACCCTGCTGAAGAAAAAAGGCGTCATGGTTACCACGGCAGAAGCTGCAAACGGTGCAGACAACGCGAATACGGCCGCTTACCCGCCGCTTAGCAGAGCGATTGTGGCTCCGCTCGTGGCTATCGTCCTGCTCATGATTAACCCGATCGGCTCCATCTCCGGGATCGAAGCGTTAACCAAGCTTAAGGTGGATGCGCTCTATATTCTGCCGCTGGCGGGGATTATCGGGATGCTGGCGATGGGACAAGGCAACAAGGTGCTGCAATACACATCCTCCGGCCTTAGCAAAATGACTGCAACCATCCTGATCCTGATCGGAGCAGGCGGCATCGCCGGTCTGATCTCCGCTTCCGATCTGTCCGCCCAGGTGGTGCATCTGATTGAGCTGTCCGGGATTTCCGGGACGTTCCTGGCACCGATCTCCGGGATACTGATGGCTGCGGCTACCGCCTCAACATCCACGGGTGTTATTGTCGCTACCGGCTCCTTCGGACAGGCCATTCTGAATATGGGCACGGCTCCGCTGGCTGCAGCTGTAATGGTTCATACCGGAGCTACGGTGATCGACTCGCTGCCGCAGGGCACTTACTTCCATGTTACGGCGGACAGTATGAAAATGTCGATCAAGCAACGTATGGGGCTCATCCCGTATGAGGCCATAGTTGGCGGCACGATGACGATTGTGGCTACGCTGGTTTACGGATTTTTACTCTAAGATCAATATAATAGATGAGGTGTGGACATGAGAGAGAGAACCTTTGTGCTGGCGCCGGATTCCTTCAAGGAGAGCATGACCGCGAAAGAAGTATGTACAGCGATGGAGGCCGGACTCCGCAAAATATACCCTGAAGCAACCTACATCCATGTTCCGATGGCGGACGGCGGGGAGGGAACCGTACAATCCCTTGTCGACGCATCCGGCGGAGAGATTCATTATCTGGAAGTTGCAGGACCGCTGGGACAGCCGGTGACGGCACAATTCGGCATTCTCGGTGACGGCCAGACGGCGGCAATCGAGATGGCTTCGGCCAGCGGCATTCAGCGGGTGGATAAGGCGGAGCGGAATCCGCTGATCACCACTACCTATGGCACGGGCGAGCTGATTCTGGAATGTCTGAACCGTGGTATCCGCAAAATCATCATCGGCATCGGCGGCAGCGCTACCAATGACGGGGGTGCCGGAATGGCGGAGGCGCTCGGCGCCCGATTCCTGGATGAAGCGGGAGAGTTGCTTCCGCGCGGCGGCGGCAGCCTGGGACGGCTGGCGAGTGTAGATGTTAGCGGGCTAGATGCGAGACTGCAGCAGGTTCAGCTCATCGTTGCCTGCGATGTGACCAATCCGCTCTGCGGGGAGCAGGGGGCTTCAGCCGTATTCGGTCCGCAAAAAGGGGCCACGCCCGACATGGTGCAGCAGCTTGACGCCAATCTGGCCCATTATGCGGCGGTGGTGAAGCAGCAGCTTCACAAGGATGTCCGTGACCTTCCCGGAGCTGGTGCAGCGGGGGGACTGGGCGCGGGTCTGATGATCTTCACGCAGGCCACGCTGCAGAAGGGAATCGAGATCGTGATTGAATACACAGGGCTTCAGCAGAAGCTGGAGCAGGCGGACTTCGTCTTCACCGGAGAAGGCGGGATTGACTTCCAGACCAAATTCGGCAAAACGCCGTACGGCGTAGCCCGCACCGCCAAAGCCAGCGGCAAAAAAGTCATCGCCCTGGCCGGTTATATCGGCGAGGGAATCGAGACGCTCTACGCCGAAGGGATCGACGCCGTCTTCGGCATCGTTCCCGGCGCTTCGAGCCTGGAGAAGCTGCTGGCTGACGGCCCCGCCAATGTCGAGCGGACCTGCGAGAATATCGCCAGGCTGCTGAAGCTTAGCGGGCAGTAAGATTAGTTAAGTGAATGGAGCAGCGGAGTTTAATGTAGCGGAACCTAGTGAATAGCAAAGGTAAGTGAATATTGGAATGTAGCTAATAGTTACGTTGCATAGAATTGCCCCGGTGGATATGATCCTCCGGGGCAATTGCTTTTATTGACGGGGTGCCGCAACCTTACTCCCAAGTAAGAAGTGGAAAAAGGGCATTTAATTTCTCTGAAATCTTATATTTGAGGATTTTAGATGGAAAAAGTACAACTGCTTAGCCCGAAACCTGCGTTTGGCGGGAGCTGGGCTGAATTAAATGCCCTTTTTCCAATTAAATTCCCCAGCGTACCCATCAGCCGGAAATTAGATGTACTTAATCCACCTATGATCGTACTGAAATTTTAGCTTATAGAAGAAGCACTTAAGAAATTAACAATAAGCAAAAAGAAGCGGAGGGGAAATTTGGAACTGGAGGAGCGTTAGCGACCGCCTTTGTGTTTGGATTTCTACCGCGAGAAGCGTTTGAAATCAGGAAATCCAAACACAAGAGCGGCCGGAAGTCCAAATGTTCACCGCAGCGACGACCAGGCTTTGAGTTCTAATCGCAAGTGCTTCTTTTATAGTATCTACTTATACAGCGCCAGCAGCTCATGCGTAAGCTCGAAGAGCTGCAGCAGGTTCTTCGGGTCCTTGCCGGTGATGCTCTCGATCCGCTTCAGGCGGTATTGCAGTGTATTGCGGTGGATGTTCAGCTGCTCAGCCGTCTGCGAGACGCTGCAATTGTGATTGATGAAGCTGCGGAGCGTCTCCAGCAGATCGGCGGTATCCTCCAGCTTGATTGCCGTGCCGGGCTTGTCTGACAGGCTCGACTGGCTGAGCTTCACCAGGAATTCCGCGTCCTCGTAGCGGATCGATTGCGCAGCAGGGCGGAGCGCCAGAAGAACGCCGAGGGCAGCTTTGGCCTGACGGTAGCCCTCCGCGATACTGGCTTCCAGCCGGCCCGAAGACAGCAGGAGCTGAGGCTGATTATGCATCAGCTCCGCGATTAATCGGCTGCAGTCCGGCCGGTTCTGGACTAGGATTACCCATGTATCCCCGTCGAGCTGGAAGGACGGGTGAAGGAACAGAAGCTTCGCCTCATCCAGCTCCGGCTGCACATGCTTGAGATACAGCACGGTGGTCTTCAGCAGAAGATCTATCTGATAGGCTGCGGCTTCTTTCCGCAGCTTCTGGGAATATGCTCCCTGATGGTCAAGGAGCATCTCCAGCAGAGCCTTCTTGCGACTGGCTTCGCTGGCCAGATGCTCGAGCGTGTTTCTTTGTTCAATGAGCAGCGATACCGTGGTTCTTACGATATTGCAGAAGGGCCGGACCTCTTCCGGGCTGCCGGAGATCCCGATTACACCTACGCGGGTATTGCCGATGACAATCGGTTCGTTGGTGCCCTTTTTCTCATATCGCCCGTCCTCCATGACTTCGACCCTCTGCCCGGTGGACAGCGCCTCGACAGCCCCCTGATGAACGGTGCCGACCCTTGCCTTATGTCCGCTGCCGATGATGATCCCCTCATGATTCATGATGTTGATGTTATAAGGGATGTCCATCATCATCTTGTCTACAATCTCCTGCGCCTGCTTCTCCGATAGCTGAAACAACCGGAACGCCCTCCTCGTCTTGAGCGGGTAACCGCCAATATTGCCTCTACTTCACTCATTGTGCATCTGAACAAAATTATAGACCAACCTTCACCGCGAAGAAAGGAGGAACCTCACTAAGAGCCTTGCAAGGAATCTCACGAGGAATTTTACGAGGGAAACGTACAAGAAGACGCACTAGGAAAAGGACTAAGCACCGCCCAGCACCAAAAAAAGCCAGCCCCAATACGGGCTGACCTTAATAGAAGGGGGAATTGTGAAAAATAAGAATGGATGAGTAGGTGCTATAAATTTCGCTTACTCTTGGGCAATACCCGCCCGGCTGAAAATCAGCTTCAGCTTCTCCTCATGCTCCGCACTCCATATCCCAGGCGAAGCCAGGCTGAAGGTGGATACTGGAACACCCGACAAGCGGACGGCTTCCTTGATCGAAGCGATGAACGGGTCATCGATGGCATACAGCGCCGGAATCTCGATCAGCCGCTGCTGGAAGGACAGTACTCCGGCTAAGTCCCCCTGCTTGAAGCTGTCATACACGCCGAGCATCAGCTCTGGAGCGAAGTTCGCACTGGCAGCGATCGCCCCGTCTCCTCCGGCAGCCAGCGTAGGCAGCAAATATTCGTCGAAGCCGCAGAAGACGGAAAAGTCCGGACTAACCGCCTTAACCTGCATGATCATCTGGCGGATGTGGCTAAGCTGGTCCACGGTATCCTTGATGCCGAGTACATTCGGATAATGTGCGGCCAGGCGGGCAACGAACGCCGGAGTCAGATCCTGGCCGGTCATGGCCGGGAAGTTGTACAGCATGAGCGGCACATCGACCGCTTCCAGCACAGCGGCATAATGGGCGAACAGGGCGTCCCCGCTCAGCTTGTAGTAATACGGATTCATAATGACGATGCCGGTAGCTCCATGCTCAGCGGCATGCCGGGAGAGCCGGAGGGTCTCAGCAACGGTATTGCTGCCGGTGCCGATCCAGGCCGGAAGACGGCCATTCGTATACTCCAGGCATAGCTCTGCGATCTCCTCACGCTGCTCTGCGGTGAACAGGGTGAATTCTCCGGCCGTTCCAAGGAAAAACAGACCGTGAACCCCTTTGGCGATCAGGCTGTCGATCAGCAGCTTCATTCCGTCACGGTCGAATTTTCCGGCGGAATCCAGAATGGTCGGAACGGGAGGAATGACACCTGCATTCGGGTGGCTAAGTTTCATTTTATTTTTGCCTCCTGGTTTGGTATTATAAACATATGATTATTATAGTGAACTTGAAAGGCTTAATCAATGGATTTATGAGAGGGGAATGAAGGTGTGGACCAGAAGTACTGGGTTCCGGCATTGGAACGGGCTGATCTGATTCTTAAGGCCATCTCAAGACAGACCGGAGCGCTCAAAATGACAGATCTCTGCGAGGAGACCGGCATTAACAAAAGCTCGATGTTCTCGCTGCTGCGCACAATGGAGACTCTGGGGTGGGTGGTGAAGGGTGCGGGCGAGAGGTATGTGCTTGGCGCCGGGATCTCCTATTATAATACCGTCTATAATGATTCGCTTAAGCAGAATATGAATCTGGTAGAGCGGTTTCTGGCAGAGTCGGTGCAGAGTGTCGCGGCGGTGGGGGAGACCTTTCAGCTGTCGGTGCTGGACCGCGATGAGATTATTTATTTAGCCAAGCAGGAGGGGCAATCCCTGGTAAGGCTGGAGTCCAGCCCCGGGATGCGGTTTCCGGCACATGCGACGGCGATGGGCAAGATGATGCTGGCGCTGCTGCCGGAGGGAGAACTGGAACGGCGTTATTCCGGCAAAAGCTTATCCGCAGTCACCTCACATACGCTGACGGATTGGGCTGAATTCACAGCGGCCTTGGCCGATATTCGCAGAACTGGCTATGCCATGGACCGCGAAGAGATTATCGAAGGCATTAGCTGCGCCGCTGCGCCTGTTCTGGATGCCGCAGGCAAGGCCGTTGCCGCTGTCAGTACTTCGATGCTTCAGCATGCCTTCACAGCGAAGCAGGAAGCTGCGGTCCGGGAGGTAACCCTGCTTGCGGCGAAGCTCTCGTTGTCATAGACATCCGGGCACATTCATTCTGAGGGAGAGAAGGGATTTATATGAAATTGACCGTACAAGAGATTATGAAGGAAGACATCATCGAAGCTGTTCCGGTACATACCGCTGCGGAAGGTCCGGCAGGCCAGCTGCCGATCACCGGGGAGGTGCTGCGGAATGCGCCGAGCGGAGAGATTTTTGGGATGACACAGAATGCCGGGATGGGCTGGAATCCGTTGCTGCTGAACCGGCCCCAGTACCTGATTCTCGGAACGATGGGCGGCATCCGGCGTGAGGACGGCACTCCGCTGGCGCTCGGATACCATACCGGTCACTGGGAGATCGGCGTGATGATGGAAGCGATTGCGGAGGAGCTTACCGCGAATGAGGGAATTCCGTTCGCCGGTTATGTCAGCGATCCCTGTGACGGCCGTTCCCAGGGAACCACAGGCATGTTCGATTCCTTGCCTTACCGCAATGATGCGGCCATCGTGCTGCGGCGGCTGATTCGTTCACTCCCTACCCGCAAGGGTGTGCTTGGCGTAGCTACCTGCGACAAAGGCCTGCCCGCTATGCTGCTGGCTCTTGCCGGTATGCATAAGCTGCCCGGAGTTATCGTCCCCGGCGGTGTAACCCTTCCGCCGGTGGAGGGGGAAGACGCAGGTAAGGTACAGAGCATCGGGGCACGGTATAGCAACGGAGAGTTGTCCCTCGAAGAAGCGGCGGATCTCGGCTGCCGGGCCTGCGCGACGCCGGGCGGCGGCTGTCAATTCCTTGGCACCGCCGCGACCGCTCAGGTCATTGCAGAGGCGCTGGGCATGGCGCTGCCGCACTCGGCCCTGTCCCCATCGGGGCAGCCGATCTGGAAGAACATCGGCCGCCAGTCGGCCCGGGCCCTTCAGCATCTGGATCAGAACGGAATCGTCATGAGCGATATTCTGACAGATCAGTCGATCCAGAATGCGATGGTGCTGCACGCTGCCTTCGGCGGTTCAACGAATCTGCTGCTGCATCTGCCGGCCATCGCCCATGCCGCCGGGCTGAAGGTTCCGACCGTCGAGGACTGGAACCGGGTGAACCGGATGGTTCCGCGCCTCGTCAGCGTACTGCCGAATGGTCCGGTACCGCATCCGACAATTCGGGTGTTCCTGGCAGGGGGCGTTCCTGAGGTGATGCTCCATCTGCGCAAGCTGGGACTGATTGACGAGTCCGTGCTGACGGTGACCGGGCGGACACTGGGCGAGAATCTGGATTGGTGGGAGACCTCCCAGCGCCGGACGGAGCTGCGCCAGCGGCTGCTGGAAGCAGACGGCGTAGACCCGGATTCTGTAATCATGAGCCCGGAAGAGGCCAAGCGCCAGGGCATGGCGTCCACCATGACGTTCCCGGTCGGGAATCTCTGCCCGGAAGGCGCAGTCATCAAATCGGCCGCGATCGATCCTGCCGTTCTGGACAGCGAGGGTGTCTATCGCCATACCGGACGAGTGAAGGTGTTCACCACAGAGAGAGCCGCCATCCGCAGTATCAAGCTGGGTATGGTTCATGCCGGGGATATTCTGGCCGTTATCGGCCGCGGACCGAGTGGAACGGGGATGGAGGAGACTTATCAGCTCACCTCGGCGCTCAAGCATCTGCCTTACGGCAAATATGTCACCCTGATCACAGATGCCCGCTTCTCCGGCGTATCCACCGGTGCCTGCATCGGCCATATGGGGCCGGAAGCGCTGGCAGGCGGCCCGCTCGGCAAGCTTCGCGATAATGACTGGGTGGAAGTGCGCATTGATACCGTGAACCTGGAAGGAAGCGTCAATCTGGTGGGTGAGGGAGATGAGCCGCTGACCAAGGAAGCGGGGACGCTGATTCTGGCTTCGCGGACGCCGCATCCGGGCCTGGCGGTAGATCCGGGTCTGCCGGAGGACACCCGGCTGTGGGCTGCTTTGCAGGCGGCCAGCGGCGGAACCTGGAAGGGCTGCATTTACGACACTGACAAAATCATTGCCTTACTGGAAGCAGGACGGCAAGCATTGGAGGAGAAACTATGAGCCGAAATCTGATTCATAATCCGATTCTGCGCGGATTTCATCCGGACCCGTCGATCTGCCGGGCTGGAGATGACTACTACATTGCTACTTCAACCTTTGAATGGTTCCCCGGCGTGCGGATTCATCATTCGCGCGATCTGGTGAACTGGCGGCCGCTTACGTATGCGCTGACCCGCAGCTCGCAGCTCAATATGGAAGGGGACCTTGATTCGGGCGGCATCTGGGCACCTTGCCTCACGTACGACAATGGACTCTTTTATCTGATCTATACCGATGTCAAAAGCCGCCAGGGTGCCTTCAAGGATACACCTAACTATCTGGTGACTGCGGAGAATATCGAAGGCCCCTGGTCAGAGCCTGTGTACCTGAACAGCAGCGGTTTCGACCCTTCGCTGTTCCATGATGAAGACGGGCGCAAATGGCTGGTCAATATGCTGTGGGATCACCGTACCGGCCGCAACAGCTTTGCCGGTATTGTGCTCCAGGAATATTCGGTGGAAGAGCAGCGCCTGGTCGGACCGGTTACTCCGATCTATAAGGGAACGGAGCTGGCCCTAACCGAAGGCCCGCATCTGTACCGCAAGGACGGCTGGTATTATCTGATTACCGCTGAGGGCGGTACGCAGTATGATCATGCGGTGACCGTAGCCCGCGCAAAGCAGATTGAAGGCCCTTACGAGACCGCTCCGGTTAATCCGCTGCTGACCTCGGCAGGCAACCCTGAACTGCCGCTGCAAAAAGCGGGCCATGCCAGCCTGGTCGAGACCCAGACCGGTGAATGGTACATGGTCCATCTGTGCGGCCGTCCGGTCAAGGACAAGTACTGCAATCTGGGCCGGGAGACTGCGATTCAGCGCGTCGAATTCACCGCCGACGGCTGGCTGGCCTTGTCCGGGGGCGGAAACGCTCCAGCGCTGACGGTGGAGGGACCGGATCTTCCGGCGCATCCTTTTGCCGCAGCCGCTCCGCGTGACGACTTCGAGGCTCCGCAGCTGGATGTCCGCTGGAGCACGCTCCGCGTGCCGGCTGATGAATCCTGGCTCTCGCTTCAGGAGCGTCCGGGCTATCTGCGCCTGAAGGGCAGGGAGTCGATGAGCTCCATGCACCGCCAGAGCCTGGTCGCCCTGCGCCAGCAGGCCTTCCGCTGTAGCGCCGAGACCTCGGTCGACTTCGAGCCGCAGCATTTCCAGCAGATGGCCGGCCTGATCGTCTATTACGACACGAAGGATTACCTCTATCTGCGGATCACGCACGATGAAGTCCTCGGTGGCCGAACCCTGGGACTCATCCGTTCCAAGGATGGAGTCTATGAAGACACCCTGACGCCTGAGATTCCGTTGCCTGCCGGAGTAAGCGTGTCGCTTAAGGTCATCATCGACGGCGAGTTCGCCCAGTTCTATTACAAGGTTAGCGAATCCACTTGGGAGAAGATCGGCCCGGCCCTGGAAATCTATCATCTGTCCGATGACTTCCCGGCTTATATCCGTTTTACCGGAACTTTCATCGGTATATGCGCCCAGGACCTCAGCGGCACGCTGCATCCGGCGGATTTTGATTACTTCGAGTATCTGGAGCAGGAGTAGCATTGGCCTATACCTGGAGCATCGAAAAGGATGCTCCCATGAGACTAAGGCTGAAAGGGAAACTAGTGGAATGAACAATTGAAAGGGATAAATCCCATTGAATTCATTAAAAATGGGCGGCAGGAGGAAATGAGAAGGATAAATCCCATTAAATCTGCCAAAATCGGCCGATCGTAGGAAATGAAAGGGATAAATCCCACTAATTTCTCCAGATGCGCGCCAACTGAGTTAATGAGGAGCACAAGTGCCCCTGAATCCCTGAAAAGTTGGCTAAACGAGCAAATGAGGGGCACAAGTGCCCCTGAATCCCTGAAAAGTTGGCTAAACGAGCAAATGAGGAGCACAAGTGCCCCTGAATCCCTGAAAAGTTGGCTAAACGAGCAAATGAGGGGCACAAGTGCCCCTGAATCCCTGAAAAGTTGGCTAAACAAGTAAATGAGGAGCACAAGTGCCCCTGAATCCTCCGGAAGCGGGCAAAGTGAGTAAATGAAGAGCAGAGTGCCTCAGCTTCCACCGCCAGCGCGGGCCAACTTCCGCAGTCTAGTGTGATTTGGTGCAGCAGAAACGCAACACTCAGCTAAGCAGACCGGTTTATACATTATCACCCTACCAAAGAGATCCTTACAAGGTCACCATACAAGAAAGGCTAGGCCCTCCTTTTTCAAGGAGAGCCTAGCCTTTCTACTTATGTTCGCGCACATCCGCCCGTCCTCAGGCGGTGTACTTCTCCAGCGTAGCTCTTACCGCGCCCGGACCAGCCAGCATCTCGGTGAACATGCCCTCGATCGTCCCGCCGAGTCCGGCGGCGTACAGGTCCACGCCGAAGATGGCCTGGTCCTCCAGCACCGCGCGCACGCCAGCAGCCGTAGCAGCATCCGCGCCCAAGGCAACACCTTCAAGCCGCGCTTGCAGCGATTCCAGCAGCGGGTCGGAACTGAGCGTGAACGCAGCGCCTTCATCGTTCACGCCCAGCAGATACCGGCACCAGGCGGCAATTGCCAGCGGGATGGCCGTTAACTGGGCCGGGTCAAGATCATCCCGCCGGATATACGACTTGATCGTCTCGCCGAAGCGGATGCCGACCTTCTGTGAAGTATCGGTGGCGATCCGCTGCGGAGTGTCAGGGATGAACGGGTTGGCGAACCGTTCCTGCAGCACCTCGTCCAGGAATTGCTTCGGACTCAGGATGCCGGGATCAACCACAACCGGCAGGCCTTCCTTGTAGCCGATGGTCTCCACGAGCTTGCGAAGTGTGGCGTCCTTCATCTCATCGGCAATGAGCGTGTAGCCGAGCAGACAGCCGGTTACCGCCAGCGCCGTATGTAGCGGGTTGAGGCAGGTGGTTACCTTCATCGTCTCCACGTTGTTAACCGTGTCGCGGTCCGTGAAGATAATACCGGCTTCTTCAAGCGCCGGACGTCCGTTGGTGAACTTATCCTCAATGACCAGATACTCGCTGATCTCCGCGTTAACGAAGGGAGCAGTGTACGTGTTCTTGGAGGTGACGATCACATCCATGCCGCCGATTCCCTGTTCCAGCAATGCTGCCTGGACGGATTCGGACGGGCGCGGGGTGATTTTGTCGATCATGGACAGCGGGAAGGTGATCTTCTGCTCATCCTCCAGGTAAGCCACGAACCCTTCCTCTACAAGACCTTTGGCGGCCCATTCCTTGGCGATGGTAACCATGCCGTTCTTCAGCTTGTCGCCGTTATGCGAGCAATTGTCCATGCTGACGAAGGTCATCGGGTACTGGCCCTTCAGGTAACGCTTGTAGGCGAAGGAAGCCACGATGCTCATGGCATGAACCGGATGCTCCGGTCCGCCGGCAATGTCCTTCTGCACAATGCCAAGATACTGCCCATCAGGACCGGTCAGCGAATATCCCTTCTCCGTAATCGTGAAGCTCGCCATCTGCAGACTGGGATTCTCGAAAATCTCAGTCAGGCGGCTGTAGTCCGCTTCCCGCGTTTTATCTGCAGTGATGCCTTCGACAATGCTGCTGACGATCCGCTTCTGGAAGTCGCCGGCTGCATTCATCAGCACCAGCAGGGTCAGATTATCGTAAGGCTTATAGACCTTGTCGATCATCTCGAAGTCGAAGGTCTCGGCGGCGATGATGCCGGTATTGGCCTTGCCGCTGTCCAGCAGCTTCTGGTGCGCATTCGCCACGAAGCCTCTGAAAATATTCCCCGCCCCGAAGTGAACCCACTCCGGCTTCTCTAACGTATTCTGCGCTACCGCTGCGAAATCGAACTGCGGCAGCTCTACCCCTGCGGCTTCCCAGGCTTCCCGGTCCGCGATGCTGCTTCTGCTCAGACTCAGCATTTACTTGGCCCCCTTGACATTCTCCAGGCTGTCCCATACGCCGAGCAGATACATGATGCCCATCGCTCTGTCGTAGAGGCCATATCCCGGACGGCAGTTCTTTTCCTCGCCCCAGAGATGTCTGCCATGGTCCGGACGCACATAACCGGTGAAGCCGCTCTCATGATACGCCTTAACAACCTCCGCAACATCTACGCTGCCATCACGGCCCCGGTGGGATACCTCAATGAAGTCGCCGTTCTCGAACACCTTCACATTACGGATATGGGCAAAATAAATCCGGTCGTGGAACTCGCGGATCATCGCCGGAAGATCATTCTCCGGGTTGGTGCCGAGAGAGCCGGTGCAGAAGGTCAGGCCGTTATACGGGCTGTCCACCATGTCCAGGAAGCGGCGGATCGTATCGCGGCTGCGGATAATGCGCGGCAGTCCGAAGATCGGCCAGGCCGGATCATCCGGGTGAATTGCCATTTTGATATCCACTTCTTCACACACCGGAATGATGCGCTCCAGGAAATATTTCAGGTTGTCGAACAGCTTATCTTCGGTAACGTCAGCATAGGCCGCGAACAGCTCATCCAGCTTGGCCAGCCGCTCCGGCTCCCAGCCAGGCATCGTGAATTGTCCGGCACCCTTCAGAATGCGGTCTACCATCTCGCGCGGATTATCAGTAATGGCAGCCTTTTCATAAAAGAGGGCGTTCGAGCCGTCCGGCAGCTCCTTGTACAGCTCGGTACGGGTCCAGTCGAACACCGGCATGAAGTTGTAGCAGATGACCTTGACGCCAACCTTGGCGAGCTTGCGGATGGTATCGATATAGATGTCAATGTATTTGTCGCGGGACGGCAGTCCGATTTTGATATCATCATGAACGTTGACACTTTCAACAACCGCTGTGCTGAACCCCTTGGCTGTGATCTGATCGGCAACCTTTTGGATGTCTTCCATCTCCCAGACCTCACCGGCCACCTTGTGGTGCAGCGACCAGACGATGCCCATAACGCCCGGGATTTGACGGATGTGGTCAAGAGTGATGTTGTCATTGCCCTCGCCGTACCATCTCCAAGTCATATTCATTATCATTTTCCTCCTTAAGTAAGATAAGCATAAATACAAATGATAACCATTCGAAGCCTTGTGACAATTGACCTTACAGAACCAGCGTTACATGTGGCACAATCTTGTATACAAGATAGGATTCGTAATGATCATAGAATATGCGTTCATCTTTGTCAATGAAATTCATATCCCTTTTCTATATAATGGGGGGAAGAACAATCCCGAACAGAAAGTTGGTCTATTCCATGACTTCCAAAAAAGAAATAATGGCCTACCTCAAGCAGGAGATTCTCTCCCTTGAGCTGAAGCCGGGGGCGATGATCAGTGAGACGGCTCTGTCCGAGCGCTTCCAGCTGTCGCGGACGCCGATCCGTGATGTGCTGAAGCAGCTGTCCCTGGAGCAATACGTCGATATTTATCCCAAAAAAGGCAATCTCGTATCCTTCATAGACCTGGAGTCCGTGGAACAGATTATCTACCTGCGCAATGTGCTGGAGAAGGAGATTATGAAATCGCTGGCCGGGAATATCCCGCTTAAAGGGCTGCATGAGCTGAGGGACAACCTTGCGCAGCAGCAGAAGTGTATTGAGCAGGCGGAGGGAGCAGAGGTGTTCCTGCAGCTTGATGACCAGTTCCACCGCACCATGTTCGGCCTGGCCGGGCGCGAATTCCTGTGGGGTGTGCTCCAGCAGTTCAATGTGCACTATATCCGCTACCGGAAGCTGCACATGCTGAAGGATGAGAAGCTGGCCGCCATCCGGCAGGAGCACCAGCAGCTGCTGGATTATATCGTGCAGGGGGACACCGCCGGGATCGACGAGCTGCTGCACCACCATCTGCGGGCGGATATCGACTCCAAGAACCTCCAGGAGCATTTCGCCACGTATATCAAAAAATAGGGCTGGCCTTCAGCAAGCCCCGCCCGCAATAGCGCAAAAAGCCCGCCCTCATCAACGATGGAGGCAGGCTTTTACTAAAAATATAAGAACTTATAGGTTGCACACGATAACTTATCCTTCTATTTCCCGCTGAAACGGTACCGTCCTTTAAAAGGACGGCGAAGCCGCTTCTACTTGATATACAGCTGTACAGGCTCCGCGCTCTGCCTAGCTCCTGCCCTCGCGGTATTCCCGCGGCGACTGGCCGCTCCAGCGCTTGAACTGTCTGCTGAAATGGGCGATATCGCGGTAGCCGAGCAAGCCGGAGATCTGGCTGACGCTCAGGCTGTGGTCATCCAGCAGTACCTTGGCTTCATGCAGCATCTGCTCAGACAGGTAGACGCGGGGGGAGAGGCCGAATACCTGGCGGAAGACCCGGTAGCAGTGCGAAGGGCTGATCCCCAGCTCAGCGGCGATGTCGTCAACGCCATAATGGCTGTCATAGGGTACCTCCTGCTTGAACTGCTGATAGACCAGCCCCTGGAGACGGCTGCGGATCTGGTGGGCCAGCTCGATCCGCTCATAAGTGCCCGGGGAGGAATTGTCAGCCTCCAGGGAGAAGACCTCCCAGAGCTGGGCGAACAGCTCGAAGACGGCAGACTGCAGCCTCATGCGCTGGGAGATCGTGATGCTGCCGGAGCCGGAGGTGGAAATCTCCACCAGCCTGCTGAGGAGCGGTCCTAATCTGTGGGCAACATTGCTCTCTGAGGTGAATAATACATGATTCAACCGGCTGAGAAGTGAAATGAACAGCTTGTCATCAATATCGAAATGGATGCAAAAATAGGTGAAGGCCCCGCCGTTTCCGCTGCGGCTGGAGTGGATGTCGCCCGGCCTCAAGAGGACCAGATCCCCGGCGCGCTGAAGGTAGCTGTGGTTGTTGACGGTGAGCAGCTGCTCTCCTTCAAGCACATAATTGAATTCATATTGGGGATGGGCGTGCTGCGGATAATCCCATTCCCCGCTCACCTTGCGCAGATGCATGCCGAACAGGTTGAGCGTGGTTTTCACATCCGGGATGATAGTTTCACTAAGGCTTTGCCCCGGGACCGGCGGTTCAAAAGCTGCAACCAATAGGATCGCCCCCTGATACTTTGCGTTCTCATGATAGGGATGTACACTTGTTATTAGTATACAGGATTCTGCTTGATTTGGGTAAATATTAGCGTGATTTGACAATGTTCCGGGGCTGCGGCTGCGTGGTAGGATGAACCTGAATGAAATCTAGTATACAAGATGTATGCAGAGGAGATATGGACATGAGACAACAATCCGGGAATGAGTATGCTGCACAATATGACAGCGGATACAATGCGTGGTTAAGCTATCCTAAGCTTCAACAAGGCCCCCTATATAAGCAATATGCGAAATGGTGCGGAGCAGTATCCGTTACAGAAGGCGGGGAGACCATCCAGGCTGCACTTCAGGAATGGACAAGAGGCATTGCCTCACTATTGGACCTTGAGGCTGTCTCCAAGCCGCAGCTTGAAGATTTCGGTGTGGCCTTCGGCACCTTCACGGGTGATCATCCGCTGCTCCAGGGCTTGTTCGAGGACGAGACCGTCCAAGCTGTAGGAGTAGAAGGGTTCGCCATCCGAACCAGCCAGTCCCTTAAATGCATCGCTGTAGGGGCTTCCTCCCAGGCAGGTGTGTTATACGGCGTCTTCCATCTTTTGCGCCTGATTGCCAGCGGCAAGGACATTGAGAATCTGGATGAAATAGTGAATCCTGTGAATTCGCTGCGGATGATTAATCACTGGGATAATTTCGACGGCAGTGTGGAGCGCGGCTATTCCGGCAGATCCTTCCTGTATGAGAATAACCAGTTCACGAAGGATATGGACAGAATTACAGACTATGCGCGGCTGATGTCTACCGCCGGCATTAACGCTATAGCGATCAACAACGTGAACGTTCATGCGCTGGAGACGCTGTTTATCTCCACCTATCTGCCGGATGTGGCCAGAATCGCGGATATCTTCCGCATCTATGGCATCCGTCTGTACCTGTGCGTGAACTTCGCCGGACCTATGCATGAAGGGGAAGTAGGCACCGCTGATCCGCTGGATGCCGGCGTGAAGGAATGGTGGAAGTCGAGAGCCGCAGACATCTATGCTGCTATTCCCGATTTCGGCGGCTTCGTGGTCAAGGCCGATTCGGAGAACCGTCCCGGCCCGTTCACTTACGGACGGAACCATGCAGACGGGGCCAACATGCTGGCGGAAGCCCTGGAGCCTTACGGCGGCATCGTGATCTGGCGCTGCTTTGTATACAACTGCAAGCAGGACTGGCGTGACCGCAAGACAGATCGGGCCAGAGCGGCTTATGATCATTTCAAGCCGCTGGACGGCCAGTTCCATGATAATGTCATTCTGCAGATCAAGAACGGCCCGATGGATTTCCAGGTCAGAGAGCCGGTATCTCCGCTCTTCGGTGCCCTGGAACGGACGAACCATGTGATCGAATTCCAGATCGCCCAGGAATATACCGGACAGCAGCGCCATGTCTGCTATCTCGTTCCGCAGTGGAAGGAGATTATGGAATTCGATACGCAGGCCAAGGGCGGTCCGGCCCCAGTTAAGCGGATCGTTGACGGATCACTGTGGGGCAACCGCCTGAGCGGGATTGCGGCGGTATCCAATGTGGGCAATGACCGCAACTGGACCGGCCATCTGCTGGCTCAGGCGAATCTCTACGGCTTCGGCCGGCTGGCCTGGAATCCTGAGCTGAGTGCGGAGGAGATTGCGGCCGAATGGATCGCCTTGACATTCGGCACGGACACAGCGGTTGCCGGAGTGATCAGCCGGATTTTGCTGGACTCCTGGGAGATCTATGAGTCTTATACATCGCCGCTTGGCGTAGGCTGGATGATCAATCCCGAGCATCACTACGGCCCGAATGTGGACGGCTATGAATATTCAATGTGGGGCACCTACCACTATGCCGATCATCAGGGCATCGGGGTAGACCGGACCGTGGCGACAGGCACAGGGTACAGCGCCCAGTATATGGGCAGCAACGCCGTACGTTATGATTCCCTGGAGGAATGCCCTGATGAGCTGCTGCTGTTCTTCCATCATGTGCCGTACACTCATGTGCTGCATTCCGGCAAAACCGTGATCCAGCATATTTACGATACGCATTTCGAAGGTGCAGAGCGTGCCGAGGGGCTGCTGGACGCATGGGGCGGACTGAAGGGCAGCATCGCAGAAGGCCTGTACACTCAGGTGGAGGAGCGCCTTCAGGGGCAGGCGGCTCATGCCAAGGAATGGCGCGACCAGATCAATACGTATTTCTACCGCAAGAGCGGGATTGCAGATGCATTGGGACGGACTATTTATTAAATTATAGGTAATATCAAGGAGGAGAAGATCATGGCACTGACGTTCAGTGATGTGATGGAGCATTTAGCCGCAGGGATACAGCTGCCCGTGAATACGGTGGATAAGCTTGAGCCGGACGCTGCGGGAACAGAAGTGCAGGGAATCGTGACTGCCTTCGCCGCTTCGCAATATGTAGTGGAGCAGGCGGCCCGGCTTGGCGCCAACCTGGTGATCACGCATGAAGGTGTATTTTATAGCCACCAAGGTCACGGTAGCGCGCTGGAGCAGGATTCCGTCTACCAGGAGAAGTCTGCACTGATTTCAAGCAGCGGGGTAGGCATCTACCGCTTCCATGACACGATACACCGCTATGCGCTGGACGGGATCGTGGAAGGACTGCTGCAGGAGCTGGAATGGGAAGCCTATGTGGAGAGGCATCTGCCCGAGGTGTCGATCCTCTCCATTCCTGAGATGACCGTTTCCGGGGTTGCAGAGTATCTGAAGCAGAAGTTGAATATCCCTTATGTCCGCGTTGCCGGGAACCTCTCCGCCACCTGCTCCAGAGTGGGGGTACTGGTCGGTTACCGGGGGAATGGCCATTCGGTCATCCCGATGTATGAGCAGGAGTCGCTTGATCTGGTCATCGCCGGTGAAGGGCCCGAATGGGAGGTGCCTGAGTATATCCGCGATGCGGTCCGGCAGGGCAAGGACAGGGGACTCATCATGCTCGGCCATGCCGAGAGCGAAGCGCCGGGAATGAAGCTGCTGGCGGCGCGGCTGAGCCGTCAGTTCCCGGAGGTGCCGGTACAATACATTCAAGAGCAGCCAGTGTTTCAAATCCTATAATTAGCGTAGCTTAGAGATATCCCTAACCGCCCGCCACGGCTGTTTGGGATATCTCTTTGTTGTGTCAGCGATTCTGCCTACGCTGGTTATCCCCCGCTTCGCCTATCTGCACCTCAATGAGCTTCATTGCGCTCCAGGCGCTGACCGTATGTCGTTGTCCTCTGGCTATGGTATAGATCCCGCCTGCCGCTGCTTCAGCTGCGCACCCATCCACCCGTACCTCACCGTGGCCGGACGCAATCATCCAGGACTTGGTACAATGATCACAGGTCATCTCAGGTATGCTATGGCCCGGCAGCAGGGTAAGCATTGCCGTAAGGACAAGCCGGGAGCCGTCTGATTCCCGGTCCAGCACGGTATAACTGCCCCAGCCCGTTTCACCATACCTCGGCTCCGTTACTGAATTCTCCGCCAGAATATCCTTGATGGTGTTAGCGTCCTTCTTATCTGCGATCAGGATGCCTTCGGGACCGGCTATGGCGACTATACCGGAGACCCCAATGACATGCAGCGGCACCTCCAGCTCGTTGATAAGGTGACTGTCTCCGCATTCTCCCCATAGCCCGCCTACTCCAATAACCTGCGATGGCAGCCGGGCTGTCAGCGTATCCCAGCTTCCCAGGTCGGACCATTCCCCCTCATGCCTTACGACAACAGCCTTGGTGTTGCGTTCTGCCACTTCCTTGTCGAAGCTGCGCACCGGGAGCTCTGGGTACAGTGCGGTTAATGCTGCGAATTCCACAGGCAGCCCCAGCCGCTCCAGATGCTCCAGCAGGAAGCCGAGCCGCGCAGCGAACACCCCGCAATTCCATAAGGCCTTCTCCTGCATCAACTCCAGGGCTTTAACTTTATCCGGCTTCTCTGCAAAAGATAGTACCGGAGCATACCCGCCATCGTCCTCCTGTGCCGGGACGATATAGCCGTATTGCTCTGAGGGATAGGCAGGCTTCGTTCCAAGCAGGAGGAGTTCGGCCCCAGAATCGGGCAGAAGTGCCTCGAATCGATGGAACTGGCGGAAGAAATCATCATCCGCATACATGTCTGCTGGAGCGATACAGATGATGTCCTCCGGCTGTGCCTTTCCGGTGGCAAGCAAGTGCAGCGCGCCGAACGCGGCAGCAGTGAAGGTGCCGCGCTTGCACGGCTCTCCAATTACCGGATAATTGCTTCCGGTATACCGCTGCGTGAGGGCTACCTGCTCCTGATGGGCCACGAGCAACAGGGATTTATCCAGTCCGGCCTGACTGAGCTGACGGCATACCCGCCCGATCATGGATTCTGTGTCCCCGCCCGGTGCAGGCAGGAGCTGCAGGAACATCTTGGAGCGGATGCTGCCGGACAGAGGCCACAGCCGCTGGCCGGAGCCGCCGCACAGAAGAATAGTATGCATCACGTTTCTTGCCTCCTTAAGGCTTGCCCGGAGTGGAGTATCCCTTGCGCTGGTGGAAGGAGAGCGAACGGTAAGTCCCGGCGTACTTCCGGATTTGCGCCTCAGTCAGCGAGCCCGCCGGGGTCTTCAGTGCTTTATTATTGGCATTCTTGAGCAGCACAGAGGTGCGGTCTGCGCTGTACACGTAGTTGGCATAAGTCTCGAATTCGGAGAAGCCGAACTGCCGCTTCTTGTTGATAGAGTGCAGAATAGCCGCGTGCCAGGACATGCCGTGGCGGGCTGCTATTTTTCTTTTGAGACTGGCCAGCTTCGCGGAATCAAACAGCATGTAGTGGGTCACGAACGACTTGGGTGAAGGCGCAGGGGTACCGAGCAGCTTGCGGTAGGTGCGGAAATACTCCGGCTGGCTCCAGTTGCGGCAATAGAAGATACTTTTCCCGCCGGCACGGAAGCGATGGGGACGGATGAGCACCGTATCTGCATCAATGACCAGGAAATACTTCTCACGGCACACCTGATCCCCATTCATCTTGAGCAGCTGCTGATACAGCCAGCCTGACCGGTTCCAGCGGGAGGAGGAATAGCGGATCGCTTTTTTGGTGAATGGGAGGACGGTGGTTTCATTGACAAAGATGCAAGCTTTCCGGGAGCACAGCTGTCTGATTCTACTATTCTCCGGCGAGACAATGTAGATATTGCTGATAGAGTGCTGAACATAACGGCGAAGACTATCAATCACATAAGGGAGGGTGGCGAGATCCTTTTCGATAGCAGGAATCAGGACGTCGATCGGTGGAGCGCTTGAGGTTACACTTACAGCAGCAAGGGACATAGATTCATCTCCATACATATATTGACATTTGATCGTCTTCACTAGCGTATGCCTGCTGAGCTGCTATGGAGAGGGCAATTATCCCGCACAAGTTAATCTTTCTATACGGGGCAAATGATATATTCCACGGCACCTCCGGCGGCATAGGATGCAGTGAATATGTAATCTTATGTTAAAACGGAGCGTTGGCTCCCAG
Source organism: Paenibacillus silagei (assembly GCF_017874735.1). GTDB lineage: Bacteria > Bacillota > Bacilli > Paenibacillales > Paenibacillaceae > Paenibacillus_AQ > Paenibacillus_AQ silagei. The sequence goes on along the minus strand of NZ_JAGGLV010000004.1, from coordinate 186,858 downwards.
CCCGGACAGGAGAGTGCATAAGTGACAGCCAAACCCATTCATTCAGGACTGAGCAAATGGTATAAGACACAACTGCTGCTTAAGAACGAGAGTATTAAGGGGTTCATCCCCGATACCCGGAGATTTAACAGGCGTAATCTGGAGCAGATGATGCACGGCTATGGAATGATCTATATCAAGCCGGAACGGGGAACGTATGGCATGGGCGTGATCCGCGCGGAGTGGAAGGACCGGCAGGGATATATGTATCAGTATGAGGAGACCGTGCGCCGTTTCGCTACGTTTGAGGCTTTTCATCACAGTCTGGCGACAAGAATCGGGAAGAGGAGTTATCTGCTGCAAAAAGGTATCCATCTGCTGAAGCATCACGGGCGCCGTTTCGATATCCGGGTGATGGTGCAGCTCAGTCCCAAGGGCGTATGGGAAGCTACGGGGATTATCGGGCGGCTGGGGCATCCGCGCAAAATTGTGACCAATTACCACAGCGGCGGCAAACCGACCGCAGTGGAGCATTTGCTCTCTACCCATCTGTCTGCGCAGCAGCTTGTGCAGCTTAAGGGGGAAATGAACCGGCTGGGCACACGCATAGCGCGGCAACTGAAAAAGACTTATCCGCACCACCGGCAATTCGGTGTAGATGTCGGACTAGACCACTCACTGAAGCCGTGGATCATTGAAGTGAATATGAATCCCGATCCCTACATTTTTAATCAGCTGAAGGATAAATCCATGTACCGCAGAGTGATGCGTTACCGGCGTGTGGGCTTGACCAAATAATACGATATGCCAAAGGAGGGCCTGCCAAGCTGTGCAAGGCCTTTCTTCGGCATAAGGCTGTGATGTGTAACCTTACTCCGGCATAGCTAAATCCCGCTGTCTTATAGTAAAATAAGATGAATTTAATGACATAGAAGTTATTGTATGCTAGACAGAGGTTAGGCCTTGTGTCTGGCGGGCAATAATGAGCGGAAAAGGTGGCAGGACAAGCCCATGAGAAAAAGTGTTGTATTTAAAGCGGTTTCATGTTACTTTAGAGTCAATAAAAACGTTTTTATCAAAAAGGAACATTGATATGGCTAAGATAACGATCAAAGATGTCGCACGGGAAGCCGGGGTCTCCATCTCGACGGTCTCCAACGCCCTGAACGATGTGGATGTGCTGAGCCCGGAGACCAAAGCGCATATTCTGAAGGTGGCCCAGCGCCTGAATTACGTGCCGAATCTGAACGGTAAGCTGCTGAAATCGGGTACCACGAAGATGCTGGGTTTTTTCACAACAAGTGTATCCGGTCCATACTTCTACAAGCTGGTAGAATCCATGTCCCGTCAGTGCGACCGCCTGGGCTATGGCCTGAATGTATTCGTCACCAAGGACAAACAAGTCATTATGAGCAATATCCTCGGACGGCGGGTGGATGGTGTCATTATCTATGAGGAGCTGGGCATCGACGAGCAGGACATTGCCGCTATGAAGAAAGACAAGATCAAGGCGGTGTTTCTGGACCGGGTGCTGGAGGATGAAGGGATGGGCAGCATTATCTTTGATTCCTATGAATCAGGCTATGAGGCTACGAAGTATTTAATCAGCCTGGGGCATAAGCGGATTGCCTATATCTCCGGCGTGGATACGATGTTCGATAGCGTGCAGCGGAAGGAAGGCTATCTGGCCGCGCTGCGTGAATACCAGCTTCCGGTGGAGGAGGAGTTTATCCTCCAGGGGTATTTTGAGGAGGACAGCACCTATAATGCCGTGAAGTCTTACCTCCGCCTGCATCCCGCGAGAGTCCCCGACGCCTTCCTGGCCGGCAATGATATCAGTGCAATGGGCTGTATTCAAGCGCTCAAGAGCTACGGTTATGAAGTGCCGCAGGATGTTAGCGTGATGGGCTTCGATGATATTGATATCGCCCCTTATTATTCGCCGCCGCTCACGACGGTAAGGAATCAGATTGCAAGACAGGGCATGCTGGCGATCGATCATCTGGTCCGCATGATTCAAGACAAGGAGCAGGGCGCAGCACAGAAGCTGCAGGGTGAGCTTGTAGTAAGAGGCTCAAGTCATGTGAAGCTGGAGCGGAAGGACCGCAGATAGAGGGCAGCGGGTGAAACTGATTTTACAGGAGGGGGATTTTTTGCGCCAAAATAAAAACGTTTTTATTGCTTTGAGCACCAATGTGAGCACCATCAGGATATCTCAATGGAGAGGGGGACAAGATCATGAATAAAACATCAGCGTCTACAACATCAGCTTCCATCCCGCCAGCTGTTCCGCCGTCCGCCAAGAAGCCTGTGGGGCAGCGGATCAAAGAATTTGTAACCGATTACAAGAGGCAGTGGGAGATTCAATCGATGGTGCTGCCGGGCATTATTTTTATGATTATTTTCTGCTACATACCTATCTACGGGCTGACCATTGCCTTCAAGAATTACACGGTCATTGATACCCTGTCTACTGCACCTTGGGTGGGCCTGGACAACTTCAGGATTATTCTGTCGGACGAATATTTCTGGGATGCTGTCATCAATACGCTGGGCATCAGCTTCCTGAAGCTTGGGATCGGGTTCATCATTCCGATTATCCTCGCCATTATGATCTACGAGCTGAACATGGGCCGCTTCAAAAAATTCGTCCAAACGATCTCCTATCTGCCGCATTTCCTGTCGTGGATCGTCCTGGGCGGGATGCTGATCACCTGGTTCTCCACCTCGGGGCTGTTCAATGAGCTGCTGCTGAATCTTGGGCTGATCTCGAAGCCTTCCAACATCCTGCTGGATGCAGGCAAGTACTGGTGGATTGCCACGTTGTCCGATATCTGGAAGGAAGCCGGCTGGGGCACCATTCTGTATCTGGCGATTATGGCCAAGATTGACCCCACCTACTACGAAGCGGCCCGGATTGATGGAGCCGGCCGGCTGCGTCAGATCTGGAATATCACCCTTCCGAACATGAAGGCGATCATCAGCCTGAATCTGATTTTGACGGTAAGCGGCCTACTCGGCTCGAATCTGGATCAGACGCTGGTCTTGATGAACTCGCAGAACCGGGAGAAAGCAGAGGTTATCAACTCTTATGTCTACCGCATGGGGATGACGCAGGGCGATTTCTCTTATGCTACGGCTGTCGGCCTCGGTGTCTCCATTGTCTCGGTAATCCTGCTGCTTATGGCCAACAAGGTCACCAGTAAATTGAACGATAATCAATCCGTGTTGTAGAGGGGGCGTTAGAGTGAATCGGAAGGTCATACGGGAAGATCTCGACAGCCGGATCTTTGATGCGGTGAATAAGGTGCTGTTGGTCTGCTTCATGGTTATTATCCTCGTTCCCCTATGGAACGTAATTATCTCCTCCCTTAGTTCGGGCAGGGCGCTTGCCGAGGGCGGATTCATCTTCTGGTCCAAAGAATTCTCGCTGGAGAATTACCGGGCGGTCTTCAATGACAGCACGATCGGTCAATCCTTCGTTGTCTCGGTCGCCAAGACGTTTCTCGGGGTGATCACCCACGTGTTCTTTTGCGCAATGATCGGCTACGGTCTCAGCAAAAGATACATCCGCGGCCGCAAGCTGTATGTGGCGATGGGCGTCATCACGATGTTTTTCTCCGGCGGAATGATTCCGACGTATCTGCTTATCAAATCGCTCGGGCTGCTGAACAGCTTCTGGGTCTACATTATCCCCGCATTATTCAGTTATTACGATGTGGTGATTCTGATGAACTTTTTCCGGAACGTGCCGGATTCGCTGGAGGAGTCGGCCAAGATTGACGGCGCAGGCGACTGGCATATTTTCCTCAAAATCTTCATTCCGCTGTCCATGCCCGCGATGGCCACCATCGCCCTGTTCAACGGGGTGGGACAATGGAACGACTTCATGACCACGAAGCTGTATATCACCGATCAGGCGCTCTACCCGCTGCAGATGAAGCTGTATGAGATTATTGTGCAGTCGCAGACCCAGTCCATGCAGAATATCGGCGGCTCCGTCGTCATTGAGACCACCACCAAAGGAGTTCAGCTGGCCACCATTGTCATTACCACACTGCCGATTGTTGCGATGTATCCCATTCTTCAGCGGTACTTCATCTCGGGCATGATGCTGGGGGCAGTCAAGGAGTAGAAGAGGTTCACTACATTATAGGAGGTCAAGAAGATGATCAAGATGACTAAGGTTCTCGGCACAAAAACGCTAAAATCCGCGCTGCTCCTGATGGCGGCTATGCTGGTGGCGGCAGGCTGCAGCTCGGGCGGCGGCTCCACTAAGGCGGTAGAGGTGTCCCTGGACAACCGGTATACGGTAGACCCGGAGACTCCGGCCTGGCAGCTCGATAAGAAAGAGGAGACTACGGACTTAACCTGGTATGTGAACGCAGACTGGTGGAATACGGACTTCGGCAAGGATGTAGTCACCAAGAAAATCAAAGAGGATCTGAACATCAACATCAAGTTCATTACCGGGGACGATACGAAGCTGAATACGTTCTTCGCGGGCGGCGATATGCCGGATCTGCTGACGATCTTCGACTCCAATTCCCCGGTTGTGCAAAAGGCCTCCACCTGGGCGCTTCCGCTCAATGAGCTGGCGGAGAAGTATGACCCGTATTTCAACAAGGTGGCTGCTGCCGACACGCTGAACTGGTTCCAGCTGAAGGACGGCAAAACCTACGGTTATCCGAACTATTCCAATACACAGGCGGATTATGACAGCGGCAATATTCCGGCGAAGACGGCTTTTGTCATCCGCAAGGATGTGTATAAAGCGCTGGGCAGCCCTGACTTCGGGACCCCGGAGGCCTTCCAGAAGACAATGAATGAGATTAAGAGCAAATTCCCGGATATGATTCCCTTCGGGTTCAATGCTATCGGGGAAGGGACCGGCTCGCTCGGGGATGCGCTGCAGGATTTCATCGGCGTTCCGCTGGAGACGGAGGACGGCAAGTTCTACAACCGCAATCTGGATGAGGATTATCTGACCTGGCTGCGGACGCTGAATGCCGTGTACCGGGACGGGGCGATCAGTGATGACAGCTTCGCAGATGACGGAACCGGCTTTGAGGAAAAGGTGAAGTCCGGCAAATATGCGACCATGCTGCTTGACGGTACTCCACAGCAGGGCGGCAATTTGCAGATTTTCATGAGTGCCAATCCCGGCAAGGAGTATATGGCTGTTGACGGGCCGCAGAGCACCGTAGGGCATCAGCCGACCCTCAATCAATCCGGGATTACCGGCTGGATGATCAATTACATCACCAAGAATTGCAAGGACCCGGCCAAAGCGATTCAGATCTTCACGTATCTGCTGAGCGAAGAAGGGCAGAAGCTGATGAACTACGGGATTGAAGGTGTAACTTATAAATCCAATCCCGACGGTACGGTTGAGCTGCTGCCGGAAGTGAAGGACCTGCAGCTTAATAATGCGGATAAGTTCAAGAAGGACTACCGGATGGGCGAATTCATGTTCTTCGGACATGACCGCCACAAAGCGCTGAGCAAGGACGCCTTCCCCGAGTCGATCAAGCAGATGCAGGAATGGGGTAAAGGCAAGCTGAAGCCGCATTTCATCCTGGAGAATATTAACCCCGATCAGGGGACGGCGGAGGCCCGCGACCAGACGGCCATTAATACGAACTGGAACACCACGCTGGTCAGCATGATCCGTGCCAAGGACGAGGCAACCTTTGACAGCATTCTGGCGGAGCATAAGGCCTTCCTGGACAAGAACAACTGGAGCAAAATCGTAGAGGTCCGCAGCGAGAAGATGAAAGCCAATAAGGCCAAGCTGGGCATTAAGTAGGCAAGGCGCAAGGGAGGGCCCGTTTTGGGCCCTTTTATATAAGAAGATGGAGGGATAACACATGCGGGAAATGATCATGTACCAGTCCAGCGGAGAGAACGAGCTGTTTATAGAGCAGTCCGCAGCACAGCTGCCGCAGATTTCTGATGATGCAGTTACGGTCACCGTAGACATTGATGCGAGTAAGACCTATCAGGAGATGGATGGCTTCGGGGCTTCCTTCACCGACTCGGCCGCCTACCTGATCCATCAGGTGCTGGGTGCAGAGCAGCGGACGGAGGTAATGCGCAAGCTGTTCGATCCGCAGGCGGGCATCGGCCTGTCCTTCCTGCGTAATCCCATGGGAGCCTCGGATTATGCCAGAACGGTTTATAGCTATAACGACCTGCCTGAAGGCGGGAGCGATCCGGAGTTGGCCGGATTCTCCATCGCCCACGATGAAGCAGACATCATTCCTTTGGTGCAGGAGGCACTTAGACTTAATCCTGAGCTGAAGCTGATGGCCTCCCCCTGGAGTGCGCCGGGCTGGATGAAGACCAGCGGCTCGATGATCGCCGGACGGCTGAAGCCAGAGTATTACCGGGTGTATGCGGATTATTTTGTCCGCTATATTCAGGCTTATGCCGCTCATGGCTTACCTATCTATGCTGTCACTGTGCAGAACGAGCCGCTCTATGAGCCGCAGCATTACCCCAGTATGCTGATGCTGCCGGAGGAGCAGCGGGAGTTCATCCGGGACTATCTGAAGCCTGCGTTCAGGCAGCACGGGCTGGCCGCCAAAATCTTCTGCTACGACCATAACTGGGACCGGCCGGATTATCCGCTGTCTGTGCTGGAGGCAGCCGCGGAAGAGGTGGACGGCGTAGCCTGGCACTGGTACGGCGGCGCGGCGTCCGCGCAGTCGGAGGTGCAGGCGGCCTACCCGGATCATGAGGTCCATTTCACCGAAGGCTCCGGCGGGGAATGGATTCCCCCGTTCGAGCAGGCCTTCTCCAATGTGATGCGCACGGGAATTGAGATTCTGCGGAATCACAGCAAATCGTTCGTGCTATGGAATATGGCCTTGGATGAACTGAACGGCCCTACGGTGCCCGGCTTCGGGGAGAGCACCTGCCGCGGGGTAGTGACGGTCAACCAGCAGACCCGGGAGCTGACGTACACTCTGGACTACTATGCACTGGCACATTTCAGCAAGGTGATCCGCCCCGGAGCATTGCGCCTGGAGTCTGCCGCCAGTCATGAGCCCGTGCGTTCCGTAGCCTTCCGCAACCGCGACGGGTCCATCGCAGTCGTCCTGTTCAACGACGGAGAGACCCCGGAGACCGTGGCTGTGCGGCTGGAGGGGGAAAAATTATTGACCCTTGATATCGCCGCGAAGGGTGCGGTTTCGGTGAGGGCGGGCAGGTAAGCGGGAGTAGAAGTATAGGCTAGACAAAGACTTAGGCTGCCGGGATGTTCCCGGGCAGCCTAAGTCTTTTTTAGGAGTAGTGTGATGGTGCGTGGGCGGAATGTATGCAGAAAAGCGAACACAATCGGCTGGCGAGATGTGCGTGGACGGAATGTGTGCGGAAAACCGATTACAATACGCTGTCGCGAGGCATGTGGGCCGAATGTAATCGAAAAACCGATTACAATGAGCACACACGAGGTATGCGGTCTAAATGTAATCGAAAAACCGATTACAATGAGCACACACGAGGTACGCGGTCTAAATGTAATCGAAAAACCGATTACAATGAGCACACACGAGGTATGCGGTCTAAATGTAATCGGAAAACCGATTACAATGAGCACACACGAGGTATGCGGTCTAAATGTATGCGAAAAACCGAATACAATTCGCCAGCGCGATATTTTTCTAATTACTGTTTACCCTTGCTGCCAAAAATCTCCACGATCTCATCCAGCAGCCGGTCGAGGGTAATCGGGTCATCGAAGTTATATTTGCTGTCGAAGGTGTATACACGGCCCTCCTTGACGGCAGGGATCGCTTTCCATAAGCCGCTGTCCATCAGCGCGCTCTGTCTTGCAGCCGTCTTGCTGCTGGTGTCGGTAAGGAGGAACATATGCTTTCCAATATACTGTGGCAGCACCTCGTCAGAGATGGTTACGAACCGTTCGCCGGCATCGACCAGCTTCTGTACGCCTTCCGCCGGCTTGAAGCCAAGCTGTCCGTACAGCGTTTCGTTCAGACCTTTGCCGCCCATAATGTACAGCTCGGAGCCAAGCACCAGCAGGGAGGTAGCTGTATCACCTTCAGTAAGATTGAGCTGCTTCTTCACAGACTCCACCTTCGCCTGGTAATCATTGAACCAGCGGTCAGCAGCTTCCGTGCGGCCGAACAAATCAGCGAGCTGCCGGACACGCTCCTCCGTCGGGAAGGTGCCGTCCAGTCCTACGACCACGGTCGGTGCGATTTTGCTTAACGCTTCAATCCCGGTCTCGTCCCAATCGTCGAAGATAATCAGGTCCGGGGATAAGGCCAGAATCTTCTCAGCAGAGAACGGATACCCGATGTCCTCAATCCCTTCGAGCAGATCGGGGTAAGCCACCTGAGTACCGATGACGCTTAGCGAAGCTCCCGCAGGCTTAATCCCCAGCGCCAGCAGGTCACCCGGATTACTGCCGACATACACAATCTTCTGGGGATCGGCGGGGATTTCAACCTCCCGTTTCTTGTAATCGGTATACTTCCGTGTTGCAGCAGCCGCTTCCGTGACAGCTGCCGGGCTGGCCTCAGGCGCTACGGTTGCCTGACTTGTGGCGGCTGCTGCCGGAGCTGTCGCAGCCGAGTTATCCGGTTGGCCACAGGAGGCCAGGATCAAGGTGAAGAGAAGCAGGGTTAACGGGAGTACTAATTTTTTGAGGCTTGGCATGTGCTATGCTCCTTTAGAAGGTATGTAGTTGAATGAAGATGATAATCATTATCATTTAACTATGATAGAGAGGAAATACCGCTTTGTCAATCTCTAAGTTGGTCTGATCCAAGGTAAGTAGGGGACAATCAGAACTCTTTTCTCATTGGGAAAAAATAACTGTAAGCCAATTTACAACTGAAGAGAAGCACCCGCCGCTATAAAATGATAGAATAATAGTCATAGTCTTATACAGGGAGTGAATTTCTTATGAAAAAGATTGCTGCCGGCGTCATTGCCGGAGCGATACTGATGGTGGGTGCGCAGGCGCTGGGTGCTTCTGCAACACTGGTAGGAAAGGCCATTCAGGCGGAGTATACGGTAAATGTGTATGGAAAAAAGCTGGCAGATCCGGCCATTGTGATTGATGGCAAGAGCTACGCGCCCGTACGGGCGATTGGTGAATTGGCCGGGTTCAAAGTGACAGTGAAGGGCAAAACGATTAGCCTGGATGATAAAGGACAAGCCGCTCCTCCGTTGTCCGACGAGAGAAGCTCGCTGGTTGGTCCAGTGCCGGTGACTACACCAGATCCTGCTTTGACTGCGGCCAAGAGCAAAATTGATATTATTGACGAGAAGATTGATTCCGTGGTAACTAACATCCTGACCACCAGCAGCCTGCTGAAGACGAGTCCCGGCAATGCCGAGCTCAAGCAGAAGCTGGAACAGTACAAGGAAGAATACGCCGACCTGCTGAAGCAAAAGGACCAGGAGCTGCAGAAATAAATAAATTGCCCCGTGCCATGAATGATGTTGATTATGGGCTGCGGGGCTTTTTGGGGCGGATGGGTATGATGATTAAGACGCTATACATTGATTTATAACACGTGTTATACTTCCCTTGAGGTGCTAATTAGTATGAGCAAAAAAAGAGTGACCAGCTTCGATGTAGCCAAAAGGGCTGGCGTGTCGCGCAGTGTAGTCTCTGCGGTGCTGAACGATACGCCCGGCATTGGCGTTGGAGCCGATACGCGCGAGGCTGTGCTGGAAGCCATCCGTGAGCTGAATTATCATGTGGACGCGGGTGCGCGCAGCATGAAGACAGGAAGAAGCATGACGCTGGCCGCTTACGGGGATACGCGTCATCCGCTGTTCATCCGGCTGCTGGAAGGAATGCAGCGGGAGTGTGAGCTGGGCGGGTATCACATCCTGCTCTGTTCCCCGCGCCCCAAGGGGAATGCGGGCGGCAGAGCCGAGCTGCTGGAATTGTATCACCAACGGAAGATCGACGGCATTGTCACTCTGGACCACACCAGCTACCGGGACGAGGAATGGGCCTCCCGTGTCAGCGCTGCCGGAGTCCCCTACGTCTCCGTGGAAGGGTATGCGGAAGTGCCGGGAGTACAGTCTGTACTGGCCGATTATTCAGGCAGTGTGGAGACCGCAATGAATTATTTGATGCGGGAAAGCACGGCACAGCAGCCGGGGCCGGTCTACGCCGAGGTGTACCACGAGGGGGAGGCGGATAACTGGGCGGAGCGGAACCGCCGGGAGGCCTACACAAGCTGGTGTACATCGCGCGGGATGGAGCCGGTAATCGTTCGTTTGGAGGAGCATGGCGGCGCGTGGGCAGATTGTCTCCAGAGGCTTACGGTGGGCAGCGGTCAGCCGTCTGCGCCGCTCCTGGTTAACTGGTCGAGCGCGATCCCTGACCTGTACCGGGCTGCTCATAAGCTGGGCCTACGGATCGGCGCAGACCTGCGTATTATGGCAGCAGACAACACGATTCAAGGCGACCGGCTCAGCCTGCCCTCCTTAAGCTGCGTAGAGATCCCCTATGTGAGTATGGGAGAGGAAGCCGTCCGCTGCCTGCTCGCACAGATGAGCGGAGGGAACGGCAACAAGGCTGGTCATCAGGCCGGGAAAATCTGGCTCCCGGCCGTGTTGAGGGCGGGGGAAAGCGCGTAGCTGCTGGTGGAAGCGGAGCTAAAGTGTTAAGTGCTGGAGGTAGTGGAGCTGACGCGGCTGGTAGCGTGGAGTGCGCCGGATGGGCCAGAAGCAGGAAGGAGAGGGATAAATCCCTTTGAGTTGGCTGGAAGTGGGCTGGATGTGCTACTTGAGGTGAGCTAGATGAGCGACTGAGGAGCACAAGTGCACCTGAATTTACCGAAAGTGGGCTGGGTGAGTGAATGAGGAGCACAAGTGCCCCTGAATTTGTCGAAAGTGAGCTGGGAGAGCGAATGAGGAGCATTAGTGCCCCTGAATTAGCCGAATGTGGGCTGGGAGAGCGAATGAGGAGCATTAGTGCCCCTGAATTAGCCGAAAGTGGGCTGGGTGAGTGAATGAGGAGCACTAGTGCCCCTGAATTAGCCGAAAGTGGGCTAGGAGAGCCAATAAGGAGCACTAATGCACCTGATCTCAGCCCGCCCACTACTTTTGCCTGCTTAATAACACGTGTTATAACATGAGAGGAGAATGTTAATGTTCTGGACAGAAGATAAGCTTGGTGCGCGGTTGAGAGAGCTGGAGAGTTACAGGTACCGTGAGGGGATTATGCTTGAGGAGTGGCAGGTTACTGAGGATCTGGAGGGGGCTAATGGTGCCTATCCGCCTGTTCTTGATGGTGACAGGAAGCTGCGGACCGGGGAGCATTGGACCGGCTATGATGCTTATCTGTGGCTGCACCGCAAGGTAACCGTTCCAGCCGAATGGCGGGGGAAACGTGTTGTCGGGCTGTTCGATTTCGGACGTACCGGCGGGGGCAATAACAGCGGGTTCGAATCGCTGCTGTACCTGGACGGGAAGCCTTATCAGGGGGTGGACTCCAACCATCAGGAGGTATTTCTGGAAGACGGCGCGGCCGGGCGGGAGCTGAAATTCACCTTCCGCTTATGGTCAGGCCTGAACGGCGACGGGCAGCTCATCCCGCAGGAGCACAAGATCAAGCGGGCGGAGCTGGCCTATCTGGATGAGTCCACTGACAATCTCTATTATACCGGCCGGGCTGCGCTGGGTACGATCAAGCAGCTACAAGACAGCCAGATTCAGAAGCATGAGCTGCTAACCGCCTTGAACAAGGCCTTTAACAAGCTGGACTGGTCCAGACCCGGAAGCGCGGCGTTCTATGCCTCAGTTCAGGAGGCCGAGTCAAGCCTGCTCGCAGACCTGTCCCGGCTGGAGCAGGAGCATCCCGTAACGGTAACCGCCATCGGCCATACACACATCGATGTGGCCTGGCTGTGGCGGCTTACCCACACCCGGGAGAAAGCGGCCCGCTCCTTCTCCACCGTACTGCGGCTGATGAAGGAGTTCCCGGAGTACATTTTTTTGCAGACCCAGCCTCAGCTCTATGCCTATATCAAGCAGGATTACCCGGAAATTTACAGTGAGATCAAAGAGCGTGTAGAGGAAGGCCGCTGGGAAGCCGGAGGGGCAATGTGGCTGGAAGCGGACTGCAATCTGACGAGCGGTGAGTCGCTGGTGCGGCAGATTCTGTACGGGACGAAGTTTTTCCGCGAGGAGTTCGGGGTGGACTGCAAATATCTATGGCTGCCGGATGTGTTCGGGTATAGCTGGGCGCTGCCGCAGATTCTGCGCAAGTCGGGTATTGACACCTTCATGACCACCAAGATCAGCTGGAGCCAGTACAACCGGATGCCGCATGATACCTTCCAGTGGAGGGGGATTGACGGCAGTGAGGTGCTGACCCACTTCATCACCACACCCGAGGGACCGGATTCGGGGGCCTGGTATTACACCTATAACGGCCTGATCGAGCCTTTCTCTGTGCAGGGCATCTGGGAACAGTACCGGGACAAGAACCTGAACCGTGAGCTGCTGTTGTCCTATGGTTACGGGGACGGGGGCGGCGGTGTTAACCGCGAGATGCTGGAGATGCGGCGGCGGCTGGATACGATGCCGGGTCTTCCGCAGGTGAAGACAGGCCGGGCAGCGGAGTACTTCGAGCGTCTCCATGAGACGATAGATGCTACGGAGGAGTATGTGCATACCTGGGACGGGGAGCTATATCTGGAGTACCACCGGGGAACTTATACCAGCCAGGCCTATAATAAAAAAATGAACCGCAAGCTGGAGCTGCTATACCGCGAAGCGGAATGGCTGCAGATGCTCTGGGCGGCGGAGAGCGGCGGATTCGGCCAGTATCCTGCGGACGCGCTCCTGGAAGGCTGGCAGATCATTCTGCGCAACCAGTTCCACGATATTATTCCCGGCTCCTCCATTCATGAGGTGTACCAGGATTCCCGGGTGGAATATGCCGAAGCAGAGCAGCTTGGCCTGGCGGCGCGGACAGCGGCTGTGGAGGGACTTGTCGGTCCCGCGTCTGCGTCTGCCGAAGGTTCGCTTGCGGCGCAAGCAGACCTCCCTCCGGCGGAAGCCCCGGTGCAGACAGAATATACGCTGTTTAACAGCGCATTCTTCACCGCTCCCCGGCTGGCAACTGTGCCTCATGATGCGGAGAATGCTGTCTGGACAGATGCTGAAGGTAACCGGCTTACTGCACAGCGCTCCGGCGGGCAGTGGCTGGTGGAGACGCCGGCGGTCCCGGCAATGGGGAGCGCAGTGATTGTGGCCGCTGAGCCTGGCGGTTCCGAAGCCGCTCAGCCGGAACCTACCGTTCCTTTCCACTGGCAGGATTCCACACTAACGACTCCTTATTATATTCTGGAGTGGAATGCATCTGGACAGCTTAGCCGGGTCTTCGACCGCAGCGCCGCGCGCGAGGTGCTGGCACCGGGCGAATGCGGCAATGTACTCCAAGTGTTCGAGGATAAGCCGAAGATGTTTGATGCGTGGGATATCGACCTCTTCTACCAGGAGAAAATGCAGGTCATCACCAATCTGCGCTCCGTCAAGCTGACCGAATGCGGCCCGCTCCAGGCGGTGCTGGAATTCGTCTGGAGCTACATGGATTCCTCGATTATCCAGAAGGTCAAGGTGTATGCCGGAAGCGCACGGATTGATTTCGAGACCTATGTAGACTGGCATGAGCAGCACCAGTTGCTGAAGGCGGCCTTCCCGGTTGCCGTGAGGGCTACGGAAGCGACCTATGATATCCAGTTCGGCAATGTGAAGCGGCCGACTCACTGGAATACAAGCTGGGATTATGCACGGTTTGAGAGTGTGGGCCATCAGTGGGCCGATCTGTCGGAGCGGGGCTACGGGGTCAGCCTGCTGAACGACTGCAAATACGGCTATGACATCAAGGCTCATACGATGCGGCTGTCGCTGATCAAATCGGCAACCAGCCCTGACCGGCTGGCGGATCAGGGCGAGCATAACTTCACGTATGCGCTGCTTCCGCATGAAGGGGATTGGGTGGCTGCGGGCACGGTGCAGGAAGCATGGGCGCTGAACCAGCCGCTGCTGGCCGTCGAAGGAGCCTACACTGCCGGAGCCGGCAAATCCCTGATCATCTGCGATGCCCCGAACATTGCGATCGATGCTGTGAAGCTGGCCGAAGACGGCAGTGGCTGTATCGTCCGGCTGCATGAGTTCACCGGAACACGCTGCACGGCGGATGTCAGCAGCGATTATGCCGTCTCCTCCTGGCAGGTGCGCGATCTGATGGAACGCCCGCTGGATACTGAGGCAGTAGAGGGGCCTGCGATCCGGCTTGATTTCAAGCCTTATGAGATCCATACGGTTCATTTGACTTTTGCCTGATTCTTGCGTCTGATCTGCCCGTCCAGGCAGGGTAATGCACATCAATAAGGCCGCCATTTCGGCAGGAGAGTTTTCACTACATCCTGCCGAAATTGGCGGCCTTTTTTTGAACATATAACTGTTCTTGTCTGCTTACATCCGTTTAATCAGCTCTTCTAGCTCAGCAACCAGACTTTTGGCAAGCTCAAAATTATTATCCTTCAGCGCCAGTTCTACCCGGGTCTCGGCTGCTTTCTTCTTCTGCTCCAGCTCCAGGTAATCTTTATCGAAATGCCGGGCATAGATCATCTTCTTGAATTTCTTGATCGTCATTTTGCGGACCGTCTTATCGTCAATGATCAGTACATAATCCATCCCGTTGACTACGGAATAGAAATCATGGGAGATCATGAGAATCGCGCCCTTGTACTCCTGGATAGCTTGGTCCAGCGCGATTTGCGTGTAGGTGTCCAGATGGCTGGTCGGCTCGTCTAGCAGCAGGACATTGGCCTTCAGGGCAGACACCTTGGCCAGCTGTAACAAATTCTTTTCGCCGCCGGACAGGGCTGCTATTCTCTGGTTCACGATCTCGCCTTCAAAGCCGTAGCCTGCCAGATGGGAGCGGATCTCATCATACGTAGCCATCCCGGCCTCGATGAATTCTTCGAGCAGGGTGTTGGAATCGTTCAGCACTTCGCCTTGAAGCTGGGACAGATAAGCTACCGCAGCCTCCGGATTGAGGGTTATAGAGTCGTGCCGGCCCCGCGCAATATCGCGCAGCAGGGTTGTTTTGCCGGTACCGTTCGGACCGATCAGGGCGACTTTATCACCAGCATTCAGCTCGAAGCTAACCTTGTCCAGCAGCAGCTCATCGAAGGCCGCCCGGTAATCCTGGACTGTGACTACAGGAGCGTCAGTGTCCTGCGGCTCACGCACCATCCCCAAATGAATCTGCGGCTGCTTAATGTCCACGAACGGCGCTTTGATTCTGCGGGCCTCCAGTCTTTCCTGGAACTTCACTCTCGCTTTCAGTGCTCTTCCTCTGGAGGCTTCTGAATTATACGTGGCGATCGCCCGGAGGTTATCGATGATGTTCTCGTTGCGCTCAATCTCTTCCTGTTCAGCGAGGGCCAGCTCCTGCAGCTCTATTTTGGTTTGAAGGAGGGAGAGGTTGTACTCCAGATAACGGCCGTCAAACTCCTGAAGCTCCTTATTTTCCAGGTGAATGATTTTGTTAAAACAATGGTTAAGCAGATAACGGTTGTGCGTAACCACCAGCAGAATTCCCTTATGAGCGTTAATCAGCTGCCGGAGCGCATTCAGGTTCTCGAAGTCCAGGAAGACATCCGGCTCATCCATAATCAGGAAGTCGGGGCGGTTCAGCATTTCCTTCATTACCTGAACAAGCTTGAATTCCCCGCCGCTCAGCTCGGATACCTTAAGATCCCTGCGCTTCATGAGGTCAGCCAGATTCAGCTTTTTGTGAATGAGACTCTCGTAATCATCTCCGCCCAAAGCCTCAAAAGCGTCCAGAGCCAGTTGATACTTCTCCAGCAGCGGCTCAATATCCGCCGAGGTCTCCATCTCAGTGCAGATGAGCTGTATTTCCTCCTGTAGCTTAATGAAAGGTCCGGCTATATATTCAAACACGGTGGTGTCTAGAGACTGGTCAGGTTTGGCGAACTGGCTCACATACCCGATGCTGCAATCAGGCTCCATCTCTATTGTACCGTCGAACAAATATCTGTTCCGGTCGATAAGGATATCGATCAGGGTGCTTTTTCCGCTGCCGCTGGTTCCGATAAAAGCGCAATGCTGCGCCTCTTCGAGCGTAAACGAAATGTCAGTGTAGAGCTCTTTTTGCGGGAAGGAGAAGGACAGGTGTTGAACTTTAATCATAGGACTACCTTTCTGTGTAGCTGGAATGGAGTTTACCGTTGATAGCCTAACACTATTTCCTAATAACATCAATGATTCCGCGTTAAAGTTGTTCCTCCGGGTTCACCGCTTCCATCTGTTTCCTTCCCGGTGTTTGTCGGTAGATCCCCGGTGTGGTGCCGATAATCCGCTTGAACACCAGATTGAACGTTGACGGATCGCGGTAGCCTACCTGCTCTGCAATGAGGTGAACGGGCGAATTGGGCTGCTGGATTAGCAGCAGACAGCTTTTCTGAATCCGGACGTTCTGCAGGTACCGGTAGAAGGTCTGCCCGGTATGTGCCTTGAACAGCCGCTGAAGATGCCGTTCACTCCAGTCGAAGCTGCGTGAGAGATGCGTCAGGGTAATCTCCTGCACATAGTTCAGGTGGACGTAATTCAGAATCTGCAAAAATTGCGTCTGCTTGCCCAGCGGAAACTGAATCTCATCATGCTCCAGCCTGTAGATACTGATCAGCAGTTGAATGAACAGGGTCAGCAAATAGCCGTCCGAGCCGCTCTGCGGCAGGTGAAACTCACGGTGAAGCGCCAGAAACAGGTTCTCTATGGAACCATTCAGATCCGTCAGGGAGAAGGAAGGCAGCCGTTGTTCTCTGATCTGCTCCAGGTAGGAGGCAATCGGCGGGTCTTGAATCACGCAGGCAAGACGGTCCAGCAGCTCCGGCTTAAACAAACAATTGTACACGACAAGCGGCTCATGCAGAGAGCTGGGTGAAGACGGACGGAAGACATGGGACACGCCGACAGGAATGAAGTGCAGCTGGCCCTTGCCGGTCGGGTGAGCCTTCTGGCCGATATAATGAAATCCTTTGCCCTCGGCCACGAAGGTCAGCTCCATGAAGTCATGGGAGTGAAGCGGAAGATCATAGGTCTCGGTAGCGCGGTTCACATATAACAGGAGATTGCCCCGGAAGAAATACTCCCCTTTTAGCGTATGGTTGGCCGAATCCATCAGTTCCCTCCTCCAGATGGCATAAAGTCCTTTTTACCCCGGTGTAATGTCCATATTGCAGGTCATGCAAACCAAGCGGAATCCTATAATTGTAATAGAAAGCGCATCATATATACAGGTATACAGGATTAATCCTATAAAAGGTGAGGTGTATTCAATGATAGCTATCCAAAAACCGCGAGTGGAGTACCAGGAGAATCCGTTGGGACTGGATATCCGCTTACCGAGAATCAGCTGGCAGCTGCATGCGGATGAGCGCGATGTGAGGCAGCAGGCGTATCAATTACAGGTGGCAGGTGCGGCGGATTTCGGGAGCATATGGTGGGACTCGGGCAGAGTGGAGTCTGGTGAATCTCTCCATATCGAGTTGAAGGGGCTGGAGCTGCAGTCCAGGCAGATTTATTATTACCGGGTGAAAATATGGGATCAGCACAACCGCCCTACGGAGTGGTCACAGGCGGCCTGGTGGGAGATGGGGCTGCTCTCGCCGGAGGAGTGGACCGCAGAATGGATTACGGCTCCTTTGGCCTGCCTTGCGGAAGATGCGGAGCAAAGTCCGCTGCTGCGCGGAAGCTTCCAGGTGGACCGGCCGCTCGCCCGGGCCCGGATCTATGTGACCAGTCTCGGGTTGTACGAGCTGGAGCTGAACGGAGTGCGGGTCGGAGATACTTATCTTAATCCTGGGTGGACCAGTTACAGCCACCGCCTGCAGTATCAGACGTATGATGTAACGGAACAACTGGTGGTAGGGGACAATGTGGCCGGAGCTTGGCTCGGGAACGGCTGGTACAAAGGGAATCTCGGCTGGGAGCACAGGAAGCATATCTATGGCAACCGCACAGCGCTGCTGTTGCAGCTCCATCTCACCTATAAGGACGGCACGGAGCAGATCATAGGGAGCGGTCCGCAGTGGAAGGTGTTGCCCGGCCCGCTGCTAATGTCGGAGCTGTATCACGGGGAGACCTATGACGCCCGCCTGGCGCAGCTCGGCTTCAGCACGCCGGGTTACGATGACACGCTGTGGCTGGCTGCGGAGATTCTTCCGTATGCCAAGCATATTCTGCTTGCACAGGAGAATGATCCGGTCCGGGCGGTCCAGGAATTGGCACCTGTTGCTCTCATCCGCACTCCTGCGGGGGAGACAGTGCTCGATATGGGCCAGAATATGGTCGGCTGGCTGCGGTTCACCGTAGATGGCGCGGCGGGTCAGGAATATCAGCTGCGGCATTTCGAGGTGCTGGATCAGCAGGGAAATGTATATACCGAGAACCTGCGGACAGCCCGGCAGACCGTTACTTATATCGCCGGAGGCGGGGGCCGGGAGAGCTTCCAGCCGCGTTTTACCTTCCAGGGCTTCCGGTATGTCCAGCTGATCGGCTTCCCGGACCCGCTGGACCTGCAGGACTTCACAGGCGTGGTGCTGCATTCCGATATGGAGCCGACCGGCACCTTCACCTGCTCCAATGCACTGCTGAATCAGCTCCAGCACAATATCCTCTGGGGGCAAAAGGGCAATTTCGTCGATGTGCCGACCGACTGCCCGCAGCGGGATGAACGGCTGGGGTGGACCGGCGACGCACAGATGTTCATCCGCACGGCGGCGTATCTGATGAATGTAGCACCGTTTTTCAGCAAATGGCTGGGGGATCTGGCTGCGGATCAGCGGGAGGATGGCGGCGTTCCCTACGTGATTCCGCATGTGCTTGGGGAGGAGGCGCATTCCTCTGCAGCCTGGGGCGATGCGGCGGTCATCTGTCCGTGGACAGTCTACCAGTGTTACGGGGATAAGCGGATTCTGGAGCAGCAGTACAGCAGCATGCAGGGCTGGGTGGAGTATATCCGCCGCCAGGGTACGGATGAGTTCCTGTGGAATACCGGCGACCACTTCGGAGATTGGCTGGGTCTGGATGCCAAGGCCGACAGTCATGTGGGTGCAACGGACCGGAATTATATCGCAACGGCCTTCTATGCCTATTCGGTCCAGCTGATGGAGAAGACGGCGAAGGTGCTGGGCAGGACAGAAGATGTAGAGAAATACTCTCAGCTTCATCACCAGGTCAAAGATGCGTTCAACCAAGCGTATATCCTGCCAGCGGGGGAGGAAGGGCCAGCTACCCAGACGGCCTGTGTGCTGGCGTTAATGTTCGGACTAGTGGAGGGGAGTGCGAAGGACCGTACGGTGGCGAGACTAATACAGCTGCTGGAAGCGAGCGGGTATCACCTTACGACCGGCTTCGTCGGAACGCCTTATCTGAATCTGGTGCTGGCGGATGCGGGACATTCCGAGGCTGCCTACAAGCTGCTGCTCCAGACGGACTATCCATCCTGGCTGTATCCGATTACCCACGGCGCAACTACGATCTGGGAGCACTGGGACGGAGTGAAGGAGGACGGAAGCTTCTGGAGTGCGTCGATGAATTCCTTCAACCACTATGCTTATGGGGCGGTAGGGGATTTCCTGTACCGCCATGTGGCCGGGATCGAGCAGACAGAGGAAGGGCCGGGCTATAAGCAGTTCCTGATCCAGCCGCATCCGGGAGGCGGACTGACCTCGGCTGCCGCCAGTCTGGAATCCATGTACGGGACGATCCGCTCCGAATGGACGATAGATTCCGGGACAATCGGGCTGATCGCCGTGATTCCCCCGAATACCTCAGCTACGGTGCTGTTGCCGGACGCCTTGCTGGGCGAAGTGTCGGAGACAGGAATGGCGGCCGGGCAGCCGCTTGAGCAGGTCCCCGGCATTCATTCCGCTGAGCAGCTGGCACAGGTGGTGAAGGTTACACTCGGCTCCGGGGAATACAGATTCCAGTACCCTTTGCGGAAGTAAGTGGCGTGTAGACGGGCTATTTCAGCCATTGATAATGCTGCGATGCAGAGCCCTCGGGAGTACGGGGCTCTGTTTTTTTGTTGTGCTGGAAAGTGTGAATACATTGTGCCAGTGCGAGGTGCGCGGACCGAATGTAATCGAAAAACCGATCACATTGCGCTGGATGGTAGTACGCGGACCGAATGTAATCGAAAAACCGATCACATTGTGCTGGATGGTAGTGCGCGGACCAAATGTAATCGAAAAACCGATCACATTGCGCTGGATGGTAGTGCGCGGACCGAATGTAATCGAAAAACCGATCACATTGCGCTGGATGGTAGTGCGCGGACCAGATGTAATCGAAAAACCGATCACATTGCGCTGGATGGTAGTGCGCGGACCGAATGTAATCGAAAAACCGATCACATTGCGCTGGATGGTAGTGCGCGGACCGAATGTAATCGAAAAACCGATCACATTGCGCTGGATGGTGCTGTGCGGACCAGATGTAATCGAAAAACCGATCACATTGCGCTGGATGGTGCTGTGCGGACCAGATGTAATCGAAAAACCGATCACATTGGGCAGGTGTGAACCGCGCGAACCAAATGTAGGCGAAAAACCGAACACAATGGGCAGTGCGGAGGCGCGCGGGCTGGATGTAGGCGGAAAACCGAATGCAATGTGCCGGTGCGGACGTAGGTTGCCTGCTGAAATAACAACAAAGCAGCATTCACTTTTGATTCTTCCCCCATCCCTTGCCCCATTCATTCCCCCCTGCCCCTTGCAATCTCCCCACATAAGCGCTATTATAGATAAATAAAGTCTGTAATTTCAGACATAGTCCTTATGTAAGGTGGAATAAGAGATGAAATACTCCAAAGCAACGAACTACGCTCTGCACACGATGCTGTTCCTGGTCGCGCACACTCCCGATAAGCCGATGGGCGTGCAGCAGCTGGCCGAGCGGCAGAATGTATCGCCTACGTATTTATCTAAGATTCTGACGAAGCTGGTCAAGGCCGGGCTGATCGAGTCTGCCTCCGGGGCGAATGGCGGGTATCGTCTGCGGCGCAAGGGGGACGAAATCTCGTTTCTGGATATCATCCATGCCATTGAAGGCACAGCGTCGCTGTTCGACTGTACCCTGGACCATCCCAGTGAGTGTCTGATTCAGCAGGAGATGGTCAAGGCCGAAGGGCAGATGGAAGACTATTTGCGTAACAAAATGATGTCCGAGCTTGCCGAGAAGATGCTGGCCTGTCAATAAGCGCTGGCATCATGCAATGTCATTCTGCGCCATTCTGTGTGCTGCTATTTCCCGCTGCAACGGATACCGTCCCCTCAGGGGCGGTACAGCCGTTTTTATTTAGCGGGTATTATAGATATTCAAAATCTTTTAAGTCTATGTAATTGCATTGCAGTTAAGAAAATCAAGACATTCAGGAGAGGATGAATTAGTAATGAATAACGGATTATTCGATGCAAGCGTATGGGAGAAGGCCTGGAAGGAAGATCCCAAGGCAATGGCCAACAAGTTCAAGGCGATGGGTATGAATCCGCACACGAGCTTCGATCATAAAGCGCAGGTGTTCAATGAAGAGGTATTCAGCAGTGCCGGGCGGGACCGGAGCGAGCGGATTATCGGCTGGATGGAAGGCCAGGGCGTGGATTTTAACGGGTTGACTGTTCTCGATGTGGGGGCGGCTTCGGGCGGGTTCACGGTTCCTTTTATCGAGCGGGGGGCCAAGGTTACAGCAGTAGAGCCTAATGTTCCCTTGGCGGAGCTGTTCCTGAAGAACACGGCCGGAGCGGCTACGGGACAGGTGGAGCTGGTGCATGAAGCATTCGAGAATATCGACATTGCCGCA
Organism: Paenibacillus silagei; assembly: GCF_017874735.1. Taxonomy (GTDB): domain Bacteria; phylum Bacillota; class Bacilli; order Paenibacillales; family Paenibacillaceae; genus Paenibacillus_AQ; species Paenibacillus_AQ silagei. The sequence continues at coordinate 164,978 of NZ_JAGGLV010000004.1, read as the reverse complement.
CGGGGTTGGCTGAACGCCTTCGATCTGGTCTTCGTCTCCATGTGTCCTGCGGTCTTCGACTGGGAGAGCACGGAGAAGGTGATCAGCTGTGCCCGGCAATACTGCTATATCAGCACCTCGGCAGGTGTGCAGGAGCATAGCCTGATGAATGAAGTATTGCCGCTGCTGACGGGCCGGGAGGTTCATGCAGAGTCCTCGGATATGGCTTATCTGACCCAATTATTATATTTGAAGGGCTATTCCTATGAGACGATCATTACCCGCGAAGCGAAAAGCAAGGAGCTGTCACTGGAAGCAGCAGCCGCTGAGGTGATGGAGATGCTGCCGCTGCATCATCTGGACGGGGGAGAGGCTACCCTCAAGGTAGTTACAGACTATCTGCACACGGCCTACCCGCAGCAGCAAGTCGTTGTCCGCCAAGGAGGACGATTCGGCAAGGTGCTGATTAAGCTGCAGGACCTGAATATGTACAGCCGGGCCGCTGCCGGAACATCCGGGAAATCTGCCGATTCTGTGAAGGGTTGAACCGGAGCACGCCATCCCCTGCACATGAGATTGTCTTTCCCGGGAAAGATGCTATCATAGAGAATAGGTCCCTGCGCGGGACCTATTTTCTTATATAGGAGGACTGAGGGCTATGAGCAGGAACCAGCGTATTTTCGAGCATGACCTGATGAAGAAGGTAGGTGAAATCTACTATGAGCCATAGTCTCAGAACCGTTTCCTTACGCGAGGAGCTGGTGCAGCAGCTGGTCTATCTCGATGAGCATAAATTCTCCATTCTGGACAGGGGAACGTGGGAGTCTCCGGCTGAGCGGGCAGAGGTACAGGCGATGATCAAGCGCTATCAGGAGACGGTGGAGCGGATTCTGTCCGGTGACAACGATGCGCTGGAGCGTTCTATGGTGCTGGTCGGGTCCCGGGTGTCGCTGCGGATCGGCCAGGAGACGCTTGATGAGCCGTACCGGATTGTCATCCCCGGTGAAGCCGAGCTGGATGAATTCTGCATCTCACTCTGGTCGCCCATGGGCAGAGGGCTGATTCTGGCGTGCCCGGGAGAGACGGTAACGATTCAGACTCCGTTCGGCAGCGATGAAGTCTTGATTCTTGATAATCGGTATGAGTGAAGCAGATTGCTGACAAAAGAGGCGTCCCTGATCATCCTGTGATGATGGGGGACGCCTCTTTGCCTTAGGCCATGCTGCTGCGGCCAGGAGCTACAGTTCTTCGATTTCCTGGAGCCAGAGCGCGGCGGAAGCATCGCTTGGCATGCGCCAGTCGCCGCGCGGCGAGAGGCTGACCGTACCGACCTTCGGTCCGTCCGGCAGGCAGGAGCGCTTGAACTGCTGGGTGAAGAAGCGGGTGACGAACACCTTCAGCCAGGCGGTTAGTTGCTCCTTAGGGTAGGCTTCGCCGAAGGCGTGCTGGGCGAGATAGAGCATTTTGCCGGGAGAAGCGCCTGTACGCAGCATGTAATACAGGAAGAAGTCATGCACAATGTAAGGGCCCAGAATATTCTCGGTCAGCTGGACAATCTCTCCGGTTGCCGAAGGCGGCAGCAGCTCCGGACTGATTCCGGTCTCGATGATGCTGTAGAGATACTTGCTCACCGTCTCGTCTGCTTCGTGGTCCGCATACCAGGCGACAACATACTGGATCAGCGTCTTCGGAATGCCCGAATTCACGCTGTACATCGACATATGATCGCCGTTATAGGTACACCAGCCCAGCGCAAGCTCGGACAGGTCGCCTGTACCTATGACAATCCCGCCGTTCTTGTTGGCGAGGTCCATCAGAATCTGGGTACGCTCGCGGGCTTGTACGTTCTCGTAAGTCAGGTCATGCACCTCGGGGTCGTGGCCGATGTCCGCGAAATGCTGGAGGCAGGCCGCCTTGATGTCAACGACCTTCATCGAGGCGCCGAGTGCCTTGATCAAGCCTACCGCGTTGTCGTACGTGCGGCTGGTCGTGCCGAAGCCCGGCATTGTGACCGCCAGCACATCACTGGCCGGACGCCCGAGCAGCTCCATAGCCCGCACGGCAACCAGCAGCGCAAGCGTAGAGTCGAGGCCGCCGGAGATGCCGATCACAGCCTGCTTGGTGCCGATGTGACGGATACGCTTCATCAGGCCGGAGGTCTGGATCGAGAGAATCTCCTGGCAGCGTTCGTCCCGCTGGAGCGGATTGCCCGGCACGAACGGGTTGACGCCTACGCTTCGTTTCAGCTCCCGCCGGGTGCTGCTGCTGAGCGGCGCAGCGTAGAGAATCTCGCGGTAATTGCGTCCGCCCTTGCCGGCCCGGAACGTTCCCATCACGGTGCGGGAATACTGAAGCCGCGGAAGGTCAATGTCGGCGGTAATCATCCGGCTCTCGTGGGTGAAGCGTTCCGATTCGGCCAGCAGCTGGCCGTTCTCTGCGATCAGCGAATGTCCACCGAAGACAACGTCTGTTGTCGACTCGCCGGTATTACAGCTGGCATAGACATAACCGGCCACACAGGAGGCAGACTGGCTGCCGACCAGCTGGCGGCGGTAATCAGCCTTGCCGACCAGCTCGTTGCTGGCTGACGGGTTGAACAGCAGCGTGGCCCCGGCCTGGGCCAGCAGGCTGCTTGGCGGCACCGGCACCCAGAGATCCTCGCAGATCTCCACACCGAACGACAGGTTCCCGTCACTCTCACAGGCAAAAATCAGATCATTGCCCACCGGCACCGCCGATCCGCCGATCCGCAGCTCGGTCACCTCCAGCTCCTCCGCTCCGGCGAACCAGCGCGGCTCATAGAATTCGCTGTAGCCGGGAATGCAGGTCTTGACCACAATCCCTAGAATCCGGCCCTGCTGGAGGACAGCGGCACAGTTAAACAGCCTGCTCTTGATGGAGACCGGCAGACCGGCAATGACAATCATCCGGTGCTCTGCCGTTGCGGCTGTAATCCGCAGCAGCGCCTGCATCGCGGATTCCAGCAGCCGGGGCTGGAGGAACAGGTCCGCACAGCTGTAGCCGGTGATGCACAGCTCCGGGAGTACCAGGTACTCCACCTCCTGGGTGCTGGCTGTATTGATGGCTTCAATAATCTGGTCTGCATTGAATACGCAGTCAGCCACCCGGAGTTCCGGGGAAGCGGCGGCGACTCTTGCGAATCCGTAATTCTGCATTCATTTCACCTGTCCTTTACCTATCCTGTTGTAGTTACACTATTTAATAATTGTACCCATCATTCGGCACCCGTAACAAGCAGGGATTTGTACAAGCGCTTCCATTTGACTTCCGGCGGGTATAAACTAAACAGGGATGTAACAGCCAGCCATGATGAATGAGAGATAGAAGAGGAAGGGAGCATACTATTATGCCATTAACAGGACAAGAATTGATCGAAGAAATCCGCAGCACAGAGGTGCCTTACGGCTGCCTGGCGGTCTGGTTCCTCGGACAAGCCAGCGTTATTGTCAAGGGGGCGGGGGTGACCGTCTATATTGATCCTTATGTATCCCCGAACCCGGACCGCACTTTCCCGCCGCCAGCCCTGCCCGGGGAGATTACGAATATGGAGGTCTGCCTGATTACCCACGACCATTCGGATCATCTGGATGAGGAGGCCCTCCCGGTGCTGGCCGGACTGAATCCGGGCGCGCAGTTCATGGCTCCGGCTGTCTGCCTGGAGCGTCTGCAGGAGCTGGGCATCGGCACGGAGCGTCTGGCTGCTGCCCTGCCCGGTCAGGAGGCAGAGCCCGCACAAGGGCTGAAGGTATATCCGGTGGCAGCGGCGCATGAGCAACTGGAGCGTGATGAACAGGGTCATCCTAAGTACGTGGGCTACATTCTGGAGCTGAACGGGGTCAGGCTGTATCATGCCGGGGATACCGTGCTGTTCCCTGAGCTGATTGAGGAGGTAGGCAGCCGGAAGATCGATCTGGCGCTGCTGCCGATTAATGGACGCGATTATTACCGGGGGAGCCGCAATATCGTCGGCAATATGAATTACCGGGAAGCGGCGGAGTTCGCGGCGACCTCAGGCTTTGAGACTGTGGTGCCGCTGCATTATGACCTGTTCGCCGGCAATGCCGAGAATCCGGGCTATTTCGTGGATTACCTGTACCGCCACTTCCCGGAGCAGAAGTTCCATATGATGGCCAGAGCGGAACGGTTCGTGTACGTGTCGGCGCAGGCTTTTAAGCGTGAAAATTAAGACTTATTGTGAGTCAACAGGGTAGAGCAGGGAGATCTGATACTTGGCAAGGAACTCCATCCATTCCTCAGACGGCCGCTGATCGGTGACGATATAATCGACCTTGTCGAAGCTGAACAGACGGATGAAGGCGATTCGGTCGAACTTGGAATGGTCAGCCAGAAGGATCACCTTGCTCGCCTGCTGCTGCATCAGCACCTTAAGCTCGGTCTCCGCTTCGTTGGAATCACAGAGTCCGCCCGCCATGGAGAGTGCCTTGCAGCTGAATATGGCCACATCCACATTATATTTCAGAATCGTCTGCGAGGCCGTAGGCCCTACGAAAGAGCTGGTCTCCGGCCCGAGCAGGCCTCCCGTGCAGATGAGCTTTTGCCCGGAATGCTGGAATTCTGACAATACCGCCAGGGAATTGGTGATGATGGTCAGATTTTTTTTGTCCTCCACGATTCTCCGCAAGCCTTCAAAAGCCGTTGTGCTGGTGTCCGTCATCACACTGTCCCCGTCATTAATCAGCTCCAGCAGCCTTACCGCAATCCTCCGCTTCGCTTCAATGTTGACCTGATGCCTGTGCGAGTAAGAGGGGTCCTCGTTGGTGTGAGCGTTCAGAATCGCCCCGCCGTAATTCTTCTTGGCAATGCCCTCCTTGTCCAGCCGGTCGAGATCGCGCCGGATCGTCTCCTCCGATACACCGAATTTCTGCGCCAGATCCGCAACGTGAACCTTCTTATGCCTGTAGAGCTCATTAATGACCAGATCCCGCCGTTCAAAAGCCTTCATATCATGCCCACCCTTACGTTATGTAGTTGTATACAGTTTACTATAATCTGCCGCCTAACATAAATCCCGCAATTACAGAGGATTCCACAGTTTAACGTCATTATATCACACAAAACCACATAACAACCAAAATTAATGTGTGGAATAGTGTTGACTTTGAAGGTGAGTGATTTTATGATGTAGAAGAAATGGAAAGCCTGCGATGAAAGACAAAAGTGTGCAGACCGCAGAGGCTGTATTTGGTAGCGCTTACTAATCGGAGCCATAGCTCCAGTGTAATGTTCTCATACTATCAACTTACGATTCGGGGAGGAACAGCAGTGACAGCAAATTATCCGAAGATTGGAATCCGGCCGACGATTGACGGCAGAAGACGCGGGGTGCGCGAATCGCTGGAGGCACAAACGATGGGCATGGCGCAGCGCGTAGCGGCATTTTTGCAGGAGAATGTAAGGTATCCGGATGGTTCACAGGTGGAGTGTATCATTGCCGATTCTACGATTGGCGGCGTGAAGGAGGCTGCGGCGGCGGCGCAGAAGTTCGCGGGTGCCGGTGTAGGCGTATCCATTACAGTCACCCCGTGCTGGTGTTATGGATCGGAAACGATGGACATGGATGCGACCATCCCGCATGCGGTATGGGGTTTCAACGGAACGGAGCGCCCCGGGGCGGTATATCTGGCGGCAGTTCTGTCTGCTTATGCGCAAAAAGGCATTCCGGCCTTCGGCATCTACGGAGAGGATGTCCAGGAATCCAGCAGCGAGGAGATCCCGGCAGATGTTCAGGTGAAGCTGCTGCAGTTCGCGAGGTCCGCGCTGGCGGCCGCTCTGATGAAGGGGAAGTCCTATCTGTCGATGGGCTCCGTGTCTATGGGAATCGCCGGTTCCATCGTGAACGAGCAGTTCTTCCAGGAATATCTCGGCATGCGCAATGAATACATCGATATGTCTGAATTTGTACGCAGATTTGAGGAAGGGATCTATGATCCTGAGGAGTTCGCGCGGGCGCTGGCCTGGGTGAAGGACAACTGCCGAGTGGGGGCGGATAATAACCCGCAGCATCTGCAGCTCAGTGAAGAGGTTAAGGAAGAGCAGTGGGAGACGGTTGTCAAAATGACGCTGATTGCCCGTGATCTCATGACCGGCAATCCGCAGCTTGCGAAGCTCGGCTTCGAGGAGGAAGCGGGCGGTCACAATGCCCTGCTGGGCGGCTTCCAGGGCCAGCGGCAATGGACCGACCATTTCCCGAACGGCGACTTCATGGAGACGATTCTGAACTCCTCGTTCGACTGGAACGGCAGACGGGCGCCTTATATCGTCGCCACCGAGAATGACAGCCTGAACGGGGTAACGATGCTGTTCAATTATCTGCTGACGAATACAGCGCAGATCTTTGCCGATGTGCGCACCTTCTGGAGTCCGGCTGCCGTGAAGCGAGTGACCGGGTATGAGCTGGAGGGAGCGGCAGCAGGCGGTCTGCTGCATCTGATTAATTCGGGCTCGGCAGCGCTGGACGGCACCGGCGAGCAGAGCATTGACGGCAAGCCGGCGATCAAGCCGTTCTGGGACATCACGGATGAAGAGGCAGCTGCCTGTATCGCACAGACCCAGTTCCGCCCGGCTTCCCAGGAATATTTCCGGGGAGGCGGCTTCTCCACGGACTACCTGACCCGGGGCGGCATGCCGGTCACCATGGCCCGGCTCAATCTGGTCAAGGGGCTGGGACCTGTACTCCAGCTGGTAGAGGGCTACACTGTAGAACTGCCGGGAGAGGTTCATGACACGCTCGACCAGCGCACAGACCCTACCTGGCCGACAACTTGGTTCGCTCCGAAGCTGACCGGTCATGGCTCCTTCCAGTCTGTCTACGATGTGATGAACAATTGGGGTGCCAATCACGGGGCGATCAGCTACGGACATATTGGCGCAGATCTCATTACGCTGGCCTCGATCCTGCGGATTCCGGTTAGTATGCATAACGTGGAAGAAGCGCGGATTTTCCGCCCGCGCGTCTGGTCGCTGTTCGGCACAGAGAATCTGGAGAGTGCCGATTACAGAGCCTGCCGCAACTTTGGCCCGCTCTACTAATCCTCCACGTGAAGAGGTGGGAAGATGACAGAGGCGAAGACGCAAGTTATGGAGGTAACCGGTAACCAAGGAATCCGGCTGCTGGCCATCGACCTGGGAGCCAGCTCCGGCAGAGTGATGCTGGGAAGCTACAGGGACGGGAAGGTGACAGTGGAGGAGATTCACCGCTTCCCTAACGGACCGGTAGAGGTCAACGGACATTTGCACTGGGATGTGCAGCGGCTGCTTGAGGAGATCAAGCAAGGGATTGCAGCGGCTGCGGCAAAGTATGGCCCGCTGCGCTCTCTGAGCGTGGATACCTGGGGAGTCGACTACGGCCTGCTGGATGAGCAGGGCGGGCTGCTGTACGCTCCGCATCATTACAGGGATCAGCGGACGGCGGACTTCGCTTCAGTACTAGAGGCTGCGCTGCCTCCGGCAGAGCAATTCAAGCTGACGGGCAACCAATCCAGCCCGATTAATACGGTGTATCAATTGTTTGCCGATCTTATGGCGAAGCCGGAGCTGCGGACAACCGCCAGACAGCTGCTGCTGATGCCGGATCTGTTCAATTATATGCTCAGCGGTGTGGCCGTGGCCGAGCAGACCATCTGGAGCACCAGCGGCCTGCTCAATCCGCAGTCCACAGCGCCTGCAGCCGAAGTGCTGCGCAGGCTGGAGCTGCCGGTGACGCTTGTGCCCCGGCTGGTTCCGGCAGGCACGGTGCTGGGGGAGCTCCGGCCCGCACTCCAGGAAGAGCTGGGCAGCGGCCCGCTCCAGATCATCGCCGGAGCTTCACATGACACCGCATCGGCCGTGGCGTCCATTCCTTACTGCGGCTTCGACTCTAACTGTGCCGATGCTAGCTGTGTCGGCCCTGGCAGCGCTGATCCTAGCAACGCCGATCTTAGCTCCCCAGATCCAAGCTCCGCCGGACCTGACCGGCCCGCCGGACTCAGCCCCACGCTGCCGTCCGCTGCATTCATCAGCTGCGGAACCTGGTCGCTGGTGGGCCTGGAGACAGCAGAGCCTGTATTATGCGATGCCGCCCGGGCCAGAGGCTTCACCAACGAGAGCGGCTTCGGCGGCACCAACCGGCTGCTGAAGAATATCACCGGCCTCTGGCTGCTCCAGGAGACCCAGCGGTGCTGGGCTGAAGCGGGCGAACCGCTCAGCCATCAGGAAGCCGCCGAGCTGGCCGGGCAGCTGGACCGGTCCAAGGCGTGCATCGCCATGTTGGACCCGAATGATCCGCTCTTCAGCACACCGGGCGATATGCCGCTGCGGATTGAATCCTACTGCATCCGCACCGGGCAGCCGGTGCCGCAGACCCGGGCGGAGATCATCCGCTCGATTCTGGAGAGTTTGGCCCGGTCTTATGCGGATACGATCCGCGAGCTGGAGGCGCTCACCGGCCGTCCGGTGCGCCGTATTCACATGGTCGGCGGCGGCATTCAGAACAAGCTGCTGTGCCAGCTGACGGCGGATGCCACCGGTAAAGAGGTTATTGCCGGACCGGTAGAAGCGAGCGCGATCGGCAACCTTTTGGTGCAATTGACGGCGCTCGGTGCTGTCGATCCCGCAGAGGTCCGAAGGGTGGCAGCCCGGTCCTGTTCAACGCTCCGGTACCAGCCGTCTTTTTCACATCAGAACTGACAAGCTTCATACAGCAATCATACAGCAATCAAGCAGCAATCAAGGGGGCAATTATGAATAATCATGAAGAAGAACTACGGCGTCTAATCTGCGATATCGGCCGGAATCTGTTCAACAAGGACTTCATCGCGGCCAATGACGGCAATATCTCAGCCCGCTTGTCGGCCACTGAGGTCATTACTTCGCCCACAGGAGTCAGCAAAGGCTATCTGCAGCCGCATATGCTGGTCAAAGTCAATCTGCAGGGAGAGATCCTGGATGCAGCGGAGGGCTACCGGCCGTCCACGGAAGTGAAGATGCACCTGAAGATCTACAACGAGCTGCCGGAGATGGGCGGGGTGGTTCATGCGCATCCGCCGTATGCTACCGCTTTTGCCATCAAGGGGGAAGCGCTGGACAAAATGATGATGCCGGAATCCGTCATTGCCATGGGAGACATTCCACTGGCGGTATACGGGACGCCTTCGACCGAAGAGATCCCGGATTCGCTGACTCCCTTCCTGGGCAAGAAGACCGCTGTGCTGCTGGAGAGCCACGGGGCCCTGACCTGGGGCAAGGATGTAATGGCTGCTTATATGAACATGGAGCGGCTTGAGTACACGGCGAAGCTGACCTTCCTGACCCGCATGATCGGGGGAGAGCGTGAGCTGCCGCCGCACCGGATTGAGGAGCTGGTGGCGCTGAGATCATTTTACGGGATGTAATGAAGCCGAGAGGAGATAGGAATATGCTCAAAAAAATACCCAAACTGCTCTCCCCCGAGCTCGTCCGCACCCTGATGGAGATGGGCCACGGGGATGAGCTGGTGCTGGCAGACGCCAATTATCCGGGACATGCGCTGCATTCCCGGGTGCTGCGGGCTGACGGAATCGGTATCCCCCGGCTGCTGGACGCCATCCTGGAGCTGCTACCGCTGGATCATTATGCTCCGGCTCAGGCGGCCTTCATGGCTGTAGTGGAGGGAGACCCCACAGTCCCTGTGATATGGGACACGTACAAGGAGATTCTCACCCGGCATGATCCTGCGGTGCAGGTGGAGTATGAAGAGCGTTTCGACTTCTATGACCGCTCCAAGCACAGCTACGCCATTCTAATTACAGGGGAAGAGGCACTCTACGGGAATATTATACTCAAAAAAGGTGTGATTTCCCCCGAGGCCGGGGAATAGCTGCACCAAGCAACGGACCGCCCGGTTAACTCTGGGCGGTATTATTGCTATTTCTAAAGTGATCCGCTTACGGGAGCACTCGTTTAGAGGACCGCTCACTTAGAGCAAATACCCTCAAATGTTGCAAGTTATGCAACCTGGCTACCCCGAAATAGGGGCCTGCTAGAGGATTGTTGCAGGAAATGCAGGAATGTGCAGGCCAAGATGCTTAGTTAGAGGAGGAATCCTGCCTTTTGTGCAACAATTCCAGCTATGAGTGTATATGTTGGGGGAGAAGCTGCAGTTTGTGCAAGATTATTGGTGTTAGTTTGAAAGTCTATTGCTCGATTGCTTTGTTATGCTATTACTCTATTACTCTGTTAGTCTTACGTATAAAGTATCTGCCCACTGTACATTATAGTGCAGGAATCCAGCACAAGAATGCAGTACAAGTGCCTCATACGTCGATACGGGGGCACTATTTGTACTATACAGTAATTGTAATATGCGTCTGTGTGTAGAGAGGAGTATAAAGTTGGGACGCAATGTGCTGGCGCGAAGGTGAGTGGAGCAAATGTGTGTGAAAAACCGAATACAATGGGCAGTAGTGAGGCACGTAGAGCAAATGTGTGCGAAAAATCGAATACAATAGGCAGTAGTGAGGCAAGTGGACCAAATGTGTGTGAAAAACCGAATTCATTGGGCTGCAGTGAGGCACGTAGAACAAATGTGTATGGAAAACCGAATACATTGGGTAGTGAGGCAAGTGGAGCAAATGTGTGTGAAAAACTGAATACATTGGGCAGTCACAGGCGCGCGTAAAGAAGGATAAAGCCCAAAGGGAGTTACTGAGGAGCACAAGTGCCCCTGAATTCAGCACATGCAGGCGAAATGAGCAAATAAAGAGCACTAATGCCCCTGAAATCAGCACATGCAGGCGAAATGAGCAAATGAAGAGCACTAATGCCCCTGAATTCAGCACATGCAGGCGAAATGAGCAAATGAGGAGCACTAATGCCCCTGAATTCAGCACAGGCAGGCGAAATGAGCAAATGAAGAGCACTAATGCCCCTGAAATCAGCACACGCAGGCGAAATGAGCAAATGAAGAGCACTAATGCCCCTGAATTCAGCACACGCAGGCGAAATGAGCAAATGAAGAGCACTAATGCCCCTGAATTCGCGAATGCCCCAAAGGTGAGCGGATGGGTAAGGCAGAGGTAAGGACACCAACTGTGTGGACCGTATAACTCCTTATCTCATCTCTCATTCATTATCTCTCATTCATCTTTCAGCATTCATCATTCATCATCTCTAATCTCTCATCCAGCATCTCCCATCCAACCTCCCAACATCCATCCGCAGAGCACTTTTGTTAAACCTCGTTATACATGTTCCGCAGGAATTGCGCGCTGGCCTGGAGATATTCCTCAGGAGTACTCTCCAGCAGGCCTTGGATATGCGGGCGCTTATATTTCATGTAGCGGAGCAGCGGGGTGAAGTTCAGCATGCCTTGTCCGGCAGGAACGATGTCGATGGCGCCGTTCTTCACCGTGAAATCCTTCAGATGCAGGACCGCGATCCGGTCTCCGAGGAGCTCCAGTGCTTCTGCCACAATCTGCTCCTGCTGAAGGTAATTGTCCGGGGTCATCAGATTCGCGGCATCCAGTATAATTTGCAGGTTATTAGACGGTACAGTATCCAGCAGACGCCGGGCTAACGGAGCCGTGTAGAGCGGGTGGTTGACGCCTGCCTCGATGCCTACAGTTACTCCGAAGCGTTCGGCCTCAGCAACCATGGCACTGACGGAGTCAACCACTTGTTCAAAAGCCTCCTCCGTGAAGTTATCCGGTGTATACCCCTGACCTACACTGCCGGTCTCTGTACCGACCAGACTCGCGCCGAAGTCTCGGGCCAGCCGCAGATGAGTGTTGAAGTCGCTCAGCGCCTGCGCGCGCTTGGCAGGGTCAGCATCAATAATGTTCACATAACAGCCAAGGACAGCAATCTTGATACCTGCTTGTCTGAAGGCATCGCCATAGTACGCAGCAGCACCCGGACTTAGTGCGCCAAGCTCAGCCACACTCTCCGGAAAAGATTTATGTAACGCCAACTGAATCGCCGGGAAGCCATGCTCCTTCAGCTTATCTATTAATTGCGGCAGCGGACACCGCTTGAAGTCATGGGCACGGACGCCCAGGTGAAATGGAACGGTCATAGGGTTAGACTCCTTTGTATTCAGATATAAGAGTTCGCATGGAGCGCCGAAGGGCAGGTTTCCACTAAAAAGGCCGCCTATGTCCAAAAGTGGTCACAGGCGGCCCGATCATACTGTCTGAGGATTGAAGCAACATGTAAGGATGGCGAATAATGTGCGCTATGTTTGCAATGCTCCACAGGCTCATGCATAACCTAATCCGCACTACACACTTGTCTGCTTCCCACAGCTACGGGTGCAGTAGTTTCAGCTTCACGGACTGCGCTAGCGTTTCGGCTACCTCGCCTGCCGACCCCCAGCTACACCCGCACGCAGATACGGATGCAGCAGCTTCAGCTCCGCGCACTGTGCGAGCGCTTGGGCTACCAGCGCTGCGATCTGCTGCGCCCCGGAGCTGCAGAAATGCGTGTCATCGGTAATGCCGTCCGGGTAGTTGGGGCGTGCGCCCGGCGGCAGGTGCATGAACAGCCCGGCCGATGCTTCCACTCCCAGTCTGCGGTAGAGCTGCTGGGAGGCGGCAAAAATATCAAGCAGAGGTGTCCCGGTCTCCCCTGCAACCTCCCGCATAACCTGCGGATAGAGTCCGACAGCCTGCGGGTCCGGTTCCCCGTCCGTAGTGAAGCGGCGGCGGCTCACGGAAGTCAGCAGTACAGGGAAGCTGCCCCGGCTGCGGGCGGAATCAATGAATATCTTCAGATTCCGGCGGTATTCGGTATGCGGCTCCGTGTAACGGAGAGGGTCCTCCAGCTTCTGGTCATTATGGCCGAACTGGATCAGGAGAAAGTCTCCGGGGAGGAAATCCCGCTCCATGTCTGCCAGTCTGCCCTCTGCCAGGAAGGAGCGTGTGCTCCGTCCGTTGATGGCCCGGTTCTCAATCTGCACCTTCCGGCTGACATACTGCTGCAGGTACTCGCCCCATCCGGCCATTGGCCATTCCCCGCCGCCCTTCTGGGCGGCGGTAGAGTCTCCTGCGATATAGAGAGTAGGCATCTTCAGCATGCCTCCATCTAGACGGTGACTTCGGCTTCGCTGCCGGCAGTCTGGAAACCGAAATATCCGGCTGCGTTATTGTAAGAGATATCCCGGACCATAGCCCCCAGGACCTCGAGGTCATCCGGCGCTTCCCCGCGTTCGGCAAGTTCACCGAGCAGCCCGCATAGAACCCGGCGGAAATATTCATGCCGGGTATACGACAGGAAGCTGCGCGAATCGGTCAGCATGCCGACGAAGTTGCCGAGCAGGCTGCCCTCAGCCAGCAGGGTCAGCTGCTGGCGCATGCCGCTGCGCGTATCGTTGTACCACCAGCCGGAGCCAAGCTGGAGCTTGCCGGGGGTGTCCTTCTGGTAGCAGCCCAGCAGAGCCAGCAGGGCAGGGTAGTCGCCGGGATTCAGCGAGTAGAGGATCGTCTTCGGCAGGCCGCTGCCGCTCTCGGCCCGGTCAAGCAGCTGCGACAGCGCTGTGGTCAGCGGCAGATCGTTGATGCCGTCATAGCCGGTATCCGGTCCCAATCGCTGGAACATCGGCGTGTTATTGTTGCGGTAAGCATGCAGGTGAAGCTGCATGGTCCAGCCCTTGTCATGATAGAAGCCGATCAGCGCGGTCAGCAGCTCTGTGCGGTAGCGGGTGATTTCCTCCGGTGACAGCACAGCACCCTGCATTCTTTTGGCGAATATAGCTTCAACGATCTCAGGCGCACCTGCTTCGTAACGCAGGATATCCAGCGCATGGTCCGACAGGCGGCAGCCCTGCTCGTGGAAGAAAGCAACCCGGTTACGCAGGGCATCCAGCAGCCCGGCGTAGCTCTTGACCGGCAGGCCGGAGGCCGACTCCAGCTTAAGGGTCCAGGCGGCGAAGCCTTCGGCATCGATGTTCAGCGCCTTGTCAGGACGGAAGGTCGGGAACACCTGGAAGGCGGTCTCACTCCCCTGCAGCAGCTTGTGATACTCCAGGGAATCTGCCGGATCATCGGTGGTGCAGATCACCTTGACACCGCTGCTGCGGATCAGGCCGCGCCGGGTGAAGCCCGGTTCAGCCAGCTTGCGGTTGACCTTCTCCCAGATGGCCGGCGCCGTGGCTTCATTCAGCAGCTCCTCTACACCGAAGAAACGGCGGAGCTCCAGATGCGTCCAGCTATACAGAGGGTTGCCTACTGCCTTAGGCAGTGTACGGGCCCAGGCCAGAAATTTATCATAATCAGAGGCGTCGCCGGTAATATGCGATTCAGGAACGCCGTTCGCGCGCATCAGCCGCCACTTGTAATGATCACCGTACAGCCAGGCTGCGGTCAGATTCTCAAAGGGCTGGTCCTCATAGATTTCGCGCGGGTCCAGATGGCAATGGTAATCGATAATGGGCATGGTTTTGGCGTGATTATGAAAGAGTAGCCGTGCTGTTTCGCCGGACAACATGAAGTCCTCGTTTAGGAACATGAGTAGGATCTCCCTTTGAATGGATTATTATATAGATTGTACTTGTATATTTCTGTTATAGGATTTCCGTGACTCCAGAGAATGTTTGGCCCTCCGGCCGCTGTTGTCCCCAGATTTCTTGATTTAAACCGCTAATCGCGGTAGAAATCCGGTGACAAAGGCGGACGCTATCGCTCCTACAGTTCCAAAATTCTCCTCCGTCACTTTTCCTTATCTGTAATCTTCAAGTTCAATCGATATAGGATAAGTTCTATAAAGTTACGCCTGTTTTGAAAATAGCCAGCTCACGCACTTCATTCTGCTCGTTCCGTGTTTTTTGGCCGCTGGCGACATCAATGATATACGTGATGAATTCCTCCAGCACATCGGCCATCGGTGTTTCCAGCAGGGGGCCTGCGTTGAAGTCCATCCAGTGGCCTTTTTTGGCAAAAAGGTCGTTGTTCGTTGCTATCTTAACCGTAGGCACAAAGCTGCCGAAAGGCGTGCCGCGGCCGGTGGTGAACAGCACGAGCTGGCAGTCGGAAGCGGCAAGCGCAGACGCAGCGACCAGATCGTTGCCGGGAGCCTGTAAGAGGCTCAGCCCTTTTTTGCGCAGCTTCACGCCATACTGCAATACATCCACCACTGGCGACGAACCGGCCTTCTGGGTGCAGCCGAGCGATTTGTCCTCCAGTGTGCTGATGCCGCCGGCCTTGTTGCCCGGAGACGGATTCTCATAGACAGGCTCGCCGTAAGAGAGGAAATACTGCTTGAAGTTATTGATCAGTGAGACGATATCTTCATAGACTTCCTTGCTCTCTGCACGGGCCATCAGCACCTTCTCCGCACCGAACATTTCCGGCACCTCAGTCAGCACCGAGGTTCCGCCCTGAGAGATGATGAAGTCGGAGAATGCGCCCAGCAGCGGGTTGGCCGTAATGCCGGAGAATCCGTCCGAGCCGCCGCATTTCAGCCCGATGTTCAGCTCACTGAGCGGAACCGGCTCACGAACGTCGTTCGCAGCGGCTTCATACAGCTCCTCCAGCAGCACAAGACCGGCTTCCAGCTCATTGCCTACCTCCTGGGCCACAAGGAACTTAACCCGGGACCCGTCATAATCGCCCAGCATGCTGCGGAACTCGGAGACGATATTGTTCTCGCAGCCAAGGCCGAAGACGAGTACACCGCCTGCATTGGGATGATTAACGGCATCGAGCAGAATGCTGCGGGTCATGCGGTGATCATCGCCCAGCTGGGAGCAGCCGTAAGGATGCTTCAGCACGGTCAGGTTGTCGAATCCGCCAAGATCGGGATGCTCGGCCTTGAACTCCTGAAGCATCTGCTCGGCAACGCCGTTCACACAGCCCACGGTCGGAATAATGAACAGATCATTACGGATGCCCACCTTGCCGTTACTCCGCCGGTACCCCTGGAAGGTCAAATCACGGCGCGGATAAATTACCGGATGGACATCAGGCACATACTCGTATTCTTCCTCCCCGGACAGATTGGTTTTGATGTTATGCGTATGAATCCAGTCGCCTGCGGCAATCGGAGCCGTGGCATGGCCGATCGGGGAACCGTATTTGGTAATGATGTCTCCGCTGCTGAAACCCGTCAGGGCAATCTTATGCCCCTGCGGAATCTCCTGGGCGGCCTGAAGCGTTAGTCCGTCTATCGTGAGTTCTTCTCCGGCAGCAATCGGCCGTAAGGCTACAGCTACCGTATCTCTCGGGTTCATTTTCATTAAGTTTTTCATGTTGGCCCTCCTAAAAGTTTGTAAGCTGCGCTTCCCTGAACTTCTTCGTGCAAACTCGCGGGTTCAGCCGACGAGTTCCTGTAATGCTGCGCGGGAATCTTCATGCTCCAGCTGCTGCAAATGGGCGGCTATCGCATCAGCCAGTCCCGGCAGCCGGGTCAGATCCTGTCCCCACAGGCTGCTGTCGCCAAGAATGGTGTTCACGAAGCTGTCCGGCTGGCTCCAGGCCTGATCGAACACTGCCAGTACCTCTGCGCCGTCCTGCCGGGGAATACGGTCGCCCCGGTAGCTGAGCAGCAGGGCGGCGAAGGCGAGGGTCATCCGCTCCGGAAGCTGGCCGCGTTCCTGCTGGTAGCGAAGCAGAACCGGGAGCAGGCGGGCCTTGAATTTGGAAATGCTGTTGAGCGAGATGGAGGTCAGCTCATGGCGGATGAACGGATTGCGGAAGCGCTCCTGTACGGCATCGGCGTAGGACAATAGCTGCCCGGCAGGCAGATCCAGCATAGGGATCAGCTCCTCTTCAATCAACTGCTTCACGAAGCGGGAGAAGGTACCGTCATTCATGACGTCTTCAACCGTCTCAAGACCGGCGAGCAGGCCCAGAGGGACCATAGCGGTATGCGGTCCGTTCAGCAGATGAACCTTGCGTTCGCGGTAAGGCGTCATATCCGGTGTCACCACGACATTCAGTCCGGCCTTAGCCAGCGGCAGGCGCTCTGTCAGAGACTCCGGTCCTTCAATGACCCAGAAGAGGAACGGCTCTGCGGTTACCATTACGTTATCAAGATAGCCGAGTTCAGCTTCGAGGGCGGCAGCCTGGTCACGCGGATAACCAGGGACAATCCGGTCCACCAGACTGCAGCAGAAGGTATTCTCGGACTTTAGCCATTGCAGGAATTCAGCACCAAGATTCCAGTCAGCCGCATAACGTTCTACGATCTCACGTAATTTCTCGCCGTTGCGGTCAATCAGCTCGCAGGGGATAATGACGAAGCCTTTCTTGCCAAGCTCGAAGCGGCGGTGGAGCAGCGCAGTCAGCTTGCCTGGGAAGCTCTTAGGGGGGGCATCGTCTGCGCGGTCGCCTGGAAGATAGGCAATGCCGGCTTCGGTAGTATTGGAGGTGATGAACTCCAGATCATCATTCTCGGCGAGCGCGAGATAAGCTTCATAATCCATGTATGGGTTAATCACCCGGCTGACCGAGCTGATAATTTCGCGGGAATTGACGGTCTCGTTGTCCATGATGCCATTAAGCAGCACGGTGTAGAGGTTGTCTTGAGCGGCCATCAGATCAGCTACGCCTCCGGTTCCCTGCGCAATGGGCTGAATGAGGACAGCGCTTCCGTTGAACAGACCCTGATTGTTCATTTGCTGCAGCTGCCAGTCTACGAACGCACGCATGAAGTTGCCTTCGCCGAACTGAATCATCCGTTCCGGATGGAGGGTTAGCCCCGGGTGAGTGCTTCTGGATAAACGGTTTGTCATAGTGGTCATGATCTCCTTTAGAATACAGTGATAAATTGCACACGTTAACATTTTATTTTAAGCAAGATCCGGAATTCCTTCTCTTGTCCAGGAAGGCTCCGTATCTGCAGAAAATAGCGGTGGGTTGAAATAGAGTTATATTCCTGCAACCGTATCCCTTACCACCAGCGAAGTGTTAACGAACAGCTGCTGCGGCGGGGTCTCCGGCTGCTGAAGAAGCTGGATCAGCATGGTAATGCCGAGCTCACTGATCTCGGCAATCGGCTTGCGGACCGTGGTCAGGGCAGGATTCGTATAGCGGGCGAACATCATATCATCGAAGCCGATCAGTGAGATCTGCTCCGGCACCTGCACCTTGTGGGCATAGCAGGCATTCATGGCGCCAATCGCCATATCATCATTGGAGCAGAACACAGCCGTAGGCCGGTCCTCCAGGCTAAGCAGCTTGCTCATCGCCGCATATCCGCTCTCGATGCTGTAATCTCCCGGGGCAAAATAATCAGGGTTCAGCGGAAGCCGGCCTGCAATCAGACTGTCCAGGAAGCCCTGCTTACGTTCGCTTGAGGACTTGAAGCCGGGCTTGCCTTCAATAATAGCCAGCTTGCGGTGACCCTGCTGCACAGCATAATCAATCGCTTCCTTGACGCCTTCGCGGTCATTGGCGACCACGTTCATGATGCCGGGGTCCTCCAGCTGGCGGTTCAGCACCACTAGCGGAATGCCGGTTTTCTTCACATGATAGATGAAGGCATTGTCTTCATCGCTCTGGCTCATGACCAGAATGCCGTCGAAGCGCTGCGGCTGAATATTGCTGAAATGCTGCACACCGTCGATCCCGTTCACCGTCAGATTATAGTTCTCATCGAGAATGTGCGTAATGCCTTTGATGGCATCCACCAGGAAGCTTGAGGAAGTCCCCTGCTCAATACTGGAGAAGAACAGGCCGATGATGAACGATCTTTTGGTGACCAGGCTCTTGGCACTGTAATTGGGCACATAATTCATTTCGGCGGCAATCCGTTCAATCTTATCCCGGGTGGCCTTCTTGATCAGCGGGTTGCCGTTCAGCGCCCTCGATACAGTAGTATGGGACACACCGGCAACACGGGCAATATCTTTGATGGTAATCATAGGTTCTCCCCGGGTACATGGAATTGTTAACGATTTCAGTTTAGTTCTCCAGCAGCGTCAAGTCAATAGTTTATTGAAATGCACACGTTAATATTTTGTGAAAAGTTAACGCAAAAACAGACCCGGATCAGGGTCCAGGGTCTGCGTTTGAAGAGGGGAGAAAGGATCACAGGCGAGCGCTGCTTCTCCTCTGATGAAGAGACCCCGAAGCTTCTCAGGCATGGTTATGCTGGAATTTTGTAATATCGCGGGCGTAATGCGAGGTGGTGCCGTCGAATCTTTTTAGCCGGACATACTCATCAGAGAATTTGTCAACGACTCCGCTGCCTACCTGGGAGTACATTCCGTCAGGGTCAAGCTGGAGGGCGGATACGAAGGTCTGTGACAGTGCGGCTACGAAAAAGTCAATGTTTTTAATAAGTGTCTGTGGCAAAAGTCCCAGTCCTTTCATCAAATAAGTTCATCGTCAGCGGGAAAAAACTTAAATCTTATTGTACGACAGGCTGCCGGATTTGAACATAGGCTATACTTGGTGTATATATATCCAGCCGAAAGTTGACACAGGGATGTCCGGTTCGTATGGTATGCTCTCATTATAAGAGAATCCAATTACATCAGCAGGAGGAATTCAAGAATGGCCGAACCCCTGAAAGCAATGTACAACCAAGAATTCCTGCATAGCCTGGGAATGAAAATTAAAACCGTTTACAGTTCGTTCGAGCTAGGCTGCTTCATGGCTGAGGCGATGAGGGAGCCGTGGGAGGAGCTGGAGCTGAAGGCACGGATGCGGAGGATTACAGAGACGCTGGGCAGCTGCCTGCCCCCGGCCTATGAGGAAGCACTGAAGATATTGTATGCGATAGATAAGGACTGTGTCGGCTTCCCGTATCTGATCTTCCCGGATTTCGTGGAAGTGTATGGCGGAAGCGAAGAGCACTGGGAGCTGTCGATGGAGGCGCTGGAACGGTTCACCCCGAAGTCCTCGGCGGAATTTGCCGTCAGGCCGTTCCTGCTGCGTGACCCGCAGCGGATGATGGCTCAAATGCTGGTCTGGGCGGAGCATCCGGGGGAGCATGTGCGGCGGCTCGCCAGCGAGGGCAGCCGTCCCCGCCTGCCCTGGGGCCAGGCATTGCCGATGTTCAAGCGCGATCCGTCTCCGCTATTGCCGCTGCTGGAGAAGCTGAAGGCTGACCCGTCACTCTATGTGCGCAAAAGTGTAGCCAACAACCTGAACGATATCGCGAAGGATCACCCTGATATCGTGATAGCTACCGCCCGCCGCTGGCTGGGCAGTAATGTAAAGACGAACTGGATTGTGCGGCATGGCTGCCGCTCTCTGATCCGCAAGGCGGACCCTGAGATCATGGAGCTGTTCGGATAT
This sequence comes from Paenibacillus silagei, assembly GCF_017874735.1. GTDB lineage: Bacteria > Bacillota > Bacilli > Paenibacillales > Paenibacillaceae > Paenibacillus_AQ > Paenibacillus_AQ silagei. The sequence goes on along the minus strand of NZ_JAGGLV010000004.1, from coordinate 144,765 downwards.
GCCCCGGAGGAGAGCGGCACCCCGCTGGTCAGCTTGGCTGTCCTAACGGCCGACCCGGCCGAGCTGCGGATTGGGGAGCACTGTGAGCTGCAATACACTCTGACAATCCGGGAGGGCGGTCCGGTGCGCATCCGCATTGAATACGGGATCAACTTCGTCAAGGCCGGCGGCAAGACCTCGCGCAAGCTGTTTCTGTTATCCGACAAAACCGTGCCCGGCGGCACCAGACTCTCCGGTACACGGACCCACCGCTGGGCCAACCTGACTACACGGAAGCACTATCCCGGAGAGCATACCCTTGTGCTGCTTGTGAATGGGCGGGCTGTTGCCGATACCTCACTGCTGCTTGAGCCGGAGTTATAAGGCAGAGATCTTAGAAGTATCCATACCCAAACAAAGCGGATGTTCCGGCAGCCAGTTCATGGCTTCCGGGACATCCGCTTCTCTATCGGTGCTATTATCCGCTAGGCTTGGCTCTGGCTGCTAGTCATGAATATTCCCGGCCATTTTCAGCCGTTTTGCAATCTCCTTGAATTCCTCGGCAGAGATGCCCGGTGCGAATTCTTCCTTCACTTCCGGAGCCTCGGGGATAGGGAAGCCTTCCGGTACGCCCTGAATAACCTCAAGCGGAAGCCCGTCCTCGGGATGAGTACCCTTCCAGATCTGGTCAATGGAGCTGAAATCCTTATCGCTCCAGGTGTACAGCTTCGTATGAACGCCTTTTTCCTCGTACTTTCTGGCTTCATTGAAAGCTTTGTTGTCCAAGGAAGGAATGGGCACCAGCTTGGTAACATTGACGCCTGTGGCAATCTCCAGCGCCTTGGCGTAAGCGACCACGTGAACACCTCCACGGACAAGCAGGAAGCCGACTACCGCCCGGGCTGCAGGGTGGTCGGTCATTTCGTAGACCTTCATTTTATGGGTTCTGGCCCCGCATTCCAGGAAGAAGTTATGCAGCAGGTCCTCCACCAGATTACCGCTGTTGAACACATTGGCTCCGGTCCATGGATTGCCCATCGAATCGAACGGCATGGCCCCCTGCGCGCCCGCCAGGAAATGATAAGACAGCCGTGCGTCTTTGACATCCGCAAGCGGTGTGGAATCCGGTTTCTTATAAGCCGTGGAACCTCTTAGACATTTGTTCACGGCGTGGGAGACCAGCTCAACATGGCCCAGCTCTTCGGCGGTAATGCTCATTACCAGGTCGTAGAAGGGCTTCAGCTTGTCCTTGGAGCGGAAGTTGAAGGACTGGTACAAGTAGTTATTGAGTGTTGACATTTCACCGAATTTGCCTCCGAGCAGCTCTTGTACGGCTGCTGCAGCATTAGGATCTGGTTTCTCGACGTCCGGGATTTCAATCATAATCTCATCCATACGTGTGAACATGGTGATCATCATCTCCTCAGCAGTAGGTGTAAGCATACTTGTCTATTTTACACCTATTTCCAGTTTTTCAAACATCACCGCTGAGGAAGCTGGACATGCAGTTCATGATTGTTCTTCGGCTGCTGCGAGGCCATCTCCAGAACATAGCTTCTCGTTCCGCTTGCCGGGGCGTCCTGCCAGAGCCGGTAGCCTGCTGTGGCGGTCACGGCGGCATTGCCCGTACTGGCAGAGCCTGCGAAGTAATTCTCGTTCAGCCTTCCGACAACGTCAGCCATTTGCTTCAGCTCAGTCTCCGTATAACTGGCGTAAGCGGGATCTTCAGCCAGACGGGAATAACTCCGGGTGGCAGACCGCTTGCGGAAATTGGCTTCACTGTAGGCCCTGAAGCCCAGCAGATTCGGATCGGTATTGCCGGTGGCTGCTGCCCATTGCTCCATCCCTAATCGCTGTGTGCTGTAATCCAGAGTCTGACGGGCGGAGGAATAGGTTAAGAGTCCGTATTGATGGGGAAAAACAGATAAAGCACTGCTGGCGATGTCATAGATACGCTCCCCGTCATGGCTATATTCACTGATGTCCTGAATGTGTATATGCCCGCTGAGAACCGTCCGTACACCGCTCTGCATCAAGGCATCTGTAACCTTGGCATGGTCCTCTACAGTGAAGCCCTCCTGAATGAATTCACTGTGATTCAGCAGGCTGTGATGCATGACCGTCACGAGCTGCGCGCCTGCGGCAGCGGCCTTCGCACCGCAGGCGGCGATCCATTCCAGGGTCCGGTCACTGACCCGGCCCTCCAGCTGGGGATGGCCCAGCGCTTTATTGTCTCCGTACTGTGCAGTATCGAGCATTAGCAGCCATAGCTCCTCTGACGGGGCAGCTAGATAGCTGAGCGAATCCTCGTCTCTCAGCAGGGCTTCATCATAACCGAAGCTGCCATAGATCTGGCGGAATGCCTTGGCGCTCACGGAATCTGTGGCGTATTGGCGCTTATCGCGGAAGCTCCGGGCCCAGGGATTCCGGATATCATGATTGCCCGGGATCACATAGATCCGGGTTCCGGTGTCTTGCTCGATGCGCTTCAGATGTCCGGCCAGCTCCTTATGGCTGGCTTCTTCCCCGTTGTTGCTGAGATCCCCGCTGATAATCATTACATCCGGCTTGCGGATTCCGATATCATAGCCCAGCGCCTCCATCATCTCCTTGCTGTAGCCGAGCTGCTTGCCGTCACCGGCAGCCAGAAACTGCTGGAAGGCAGGTCCGAGATCCCTTAGCTCCTGCGCTAAATAATGGGTGTCACTCGTTGTCAGAATCCTCAGATCATGGCCGGACTGAATCCGGTATTGCGGCTCCGGCTCCGCTAAGTCCTGTCCGCCGCAGGAGGAGAGAATCACGAGCAGAAGGGGAAGGATAGCATACTTATGGATGAACTTCATTAGGCCAGCACCTCTTTTCGCGGGCAACAACAAGAAAAAGGGGTATTCTCCCCGGCCGCTTGCCCGAAGAGGAACACCCCGCACCCTGCCGCATTATTTTTTCACTTCGGTGACGCCGGTTACCTTACCCTGGTCTGCTGCGGAATAGGTAGCCTGATATTTGTCATCGGAGAAATAGACATTACCTTCAATGGTGGCATTCACGACGGCGAAGCCGTTAGCCTCTACGTAGACATCACCCACAAAGGTCCCTCCCTGAATCCGGGCATTCTCGCTACGGATCGTTAATTTGGGCGCGGTGAGCTTGAAGGAGTTCGTGATGTTGTGATCGGCATCCTGGGTATAGAGCGCGATTTTGCGGGCAGGCTCTTCCTTATGGATGAATTGTCCGTCGAGCACAAGCTCCTCGGAGAAGCTCAAGTCCTTCAGCGTAGCTGCAATCCAGGTGCCGTCTTTGCTGATCGCCTTCTTGAAGGCTTCTCCGTTATCGACTACCGAAGCTGAAGTGACTGCATCCGGTGCAGCAGTAGCTGCCGTATTGCCCGTGTTCCCTGCTGTGCCCGTGTTGCCTGCATTTTTATTTGCGTTGCCGCAGCCGATGAGCAGGGTCAGGGTGAATGCCGCCAGTATTACTGCGAACTTTCTCATTGTGTTAACCTCCTTGGGGTGTGTAATGCTGATGGTATTTTCCTTGAAATTAATATAGAATGATTGGTGCGGAATTAATGTGATTTAGTTAACACGGCTACAATAATATTTACCGATCGTTCTATAAATGGTAAAATAGACCGCGAAAGGAGCATGATCATGGCGCGAAGCAAAGAGTTTGACATTGATGATGTATTGCTCAAGGCAATGACGATTTTCTGGCAGCAGGGCTATGAGAAGACGTCCATGCAGGATCTTGTAGCCGGCATGGGAATTCACAAGCGAAGCATGTATGACACCTTTGGAGACAAGCATACCTTATATATAAAAGCGCTGGAGCGCTTTGCAGCCCTTCAAAGCTCCCGGCTGGAGAGCCGGATCGAGGGCATCACCTCTGCCAAGGCTGCCATCCGCCTCTTATTCGAAGCCACAGTTCACAGAAGTGAAGCGGAGCCGAAGGGCTGTATGCTAGTGAATACGGCAGTGGAGCTGTCGGCTCATGATCCGGAAGCTGCTGAGCGGGCCAATGAGGCTTTTTTGAATACCGAGAGATTAATGGAACAGCTGATCCTGCATGGACAGGAGACCGGAGAACTCTCCTCCCGGCATGCGGCTCCGGCGCTTGCTGCTTATCTGCACAATGCCTTAGTTGGACTGCGGGTTATGGTCAAGGCAACGGGGGATGCGGGCAAGCTCCAGACCATTATTGATACTACGCTGGCTGTGCTGGACTGAGCTGCCGTATTAGTATGAACGCGCCTGCCGGTATTTATCCAAATAGATATTCGGGCTGGCAGCAGGCGTGTGAGTGTGTTCAGGCTTCAATATGAACGCGGTATGCATTACAATAGATTTCTGGATAAGGTTACACCGGCAGGAGGGAGCAACAGGAATGGCTAAGCAGAAATACTACGTTGTATGGGAAGGCAAGCAGCCTGGAGTCTACAATACATGGGCGGAATGCCAGGCGCAGACGGATCATTATACCGGAGCGAAATATAAGTCTTATGAGAGCAAGTCGGCGGCTGAGACAGCCTTCAAGGCAGGCTGGAAGGGCAACTGGGGAACCGGTGCGGCAGCTTCAGGGGCGTCCGGCACAAGCAAATCAGGCAAGTCCTGGAGCAGGAGTGCTGGCGTGGAGACATCTGAGGAGATTGATTATGACAGCATCTCCGTGGATGTAGGCACCCGGGGGAATCCCGGACCGGTCGAATACAAAGGCGTAGATACCCAGACCGGGGATGTGATTTTCTCCTGCGGTCCGATCCGCAAAGGGACTAATAACCTTGGAGAGTTCCTGGCGATTGTGCATGCGCTGGCTCATCTTAAGCAGGAAGGCAGCAGCAAGACGGTCTATAGTGATTCTGTCAATGCAATGAAATGGGTCAAGCAGAAAAAGGTGGCCACGACCTTGCCCCGAGATGCCTCTACAGAGGAGATCTGGCAGCTGATTGACCGGGCGGAGAGCTGGCTGCGCAGCCATACTTATGACAACAAGGTGCTGAAATGGCAGACGAAGTCATGGGGCGAGATCAAGGCGGACTATGGCCGCAAATAAGTTCCTGTTATTCTGGTTAATAACAGGTAATGAAACAATACTAATAGCAGGGGAATTGGGAGGAGAACCGAATGTTTGGCAACGATTGGGATGAAGTGCTGCAGGAAGAGACGCAGAAGCCTTACTTTGAGGAATTGCGCTATGCCCTGGCACGCGAGTATAAGCAGTATACAGTCTACCCCCCGAAGGACAAGCTGTTCTCGGCGCTGAAGCTGACGCCTTACAGCAAGACCCGGGTAGTGATTCTCGGACAGGACCCCTATCACGGCGCAGGACAGGCCCATGGCCTTAGCTTCTCGGTAGAGCCGGGTGTAAGGATTCCGCCGTCGCTGCGCAATATCTACGCTGAGCTGCACAGTGATCTCGGTATAGAGGTGCCGGGCCACGGATCGCTGCTGCACTGGGCGGAAGAGGGCGTGCTGATGCTTAATGCCGTCCTGACAGTACGCGAGGGCCAGCCGAATTCGCATAAGGGGCTGGGCTGGGAGACCTTCACGGATGCTATTATGGAGAAGCTGAACGAGCGTACAGAACCGATGGTGTTCATCCTGTGGGGCAGTCATGCCCAGCTCAAGGGCGCGGTAGTTGACCGCAGCAGGCATAAGGTGATCCAGTCTCCGCATCCGAGCCCGTTCTCTGCACACCGGGGATTTCTCGGCAGCCGCCCGTTCTCTCAGGCCAACCAGTATCTGGAGCAGCATGGGCTTAAGGGCATAGACTGGTCCATACCGAAGGTATAAGTAGTTCAGGCACAGGGAAGGGCGTGGAGCCATGAAGCATTGGGTTGGCAGACCGGTCATTATGTACTGCGGCGAGCAGCCATATACGATCATGAAAGGCGTTCTGCGCAGATGGGATCTTGCAGCTTCGGTAGCTGTCATTGGGCATCAGGAGATTGCCGTCCCTTTCCGCGATATTGTGTACATCAAAGCTCTGGCTCCCAAAGAGAGGGCTTTGCCCCCGGTTCTCCATTCGGTCGGATATATCATGAGAGAACGTCTGCAGTTTGATAATGCCGTCTATTTCAAATCAGCGGTTACTGTCTGGAAAGGGGACCAGCTGGTGGCATTCAATGCGACGATCATCGCACATACCAAAGGCTCCGTGACGCTGCATGGCGGGCAAAACCTGCCTAAGGGCAACCACACTTTCGTGGTCCGCTCGCTGCGGGGCTAAAGTCTGGATACATTCAAGCATGTACATTGAAAAGCCCTCCGGCGCGGAGATCATCAGCGCCGGAGGGCTTTTTATTACAAGATAAGAATTTATATGTTTTGGGGCCCCCGCAAAGTACCTGAGTTATCACCTACGCTAAAGCCCCACTTTGTGGGGTTGTTTTACTATACCTTATCGTCCTTGACGATCTCAATCTCAATCCCCGGCGGAGCACTTGGCTCGGGTACGGGTTGATCCACCCGTTCGGCGATAATGATCTCGTAAATGCGCAGGAAGATGATTTTGATAATCATATAGACCGGAAGCGCAATGAGGACGCCGATCAGTCCATAGAAGTCGCCCCCCACAAGTACAAGCAGCACTGTTGTCAACGGGTGAACATCCAGCGACTTGCCATAGATGACCGGTGACAGCACGTTATCCTGAATCTGCTGCGCGATCAGAATGACGACCGCTGACCAGATAGCCATAGAAGGCGATTCTATGAACCCCACGATAACAACCGGAACCGCCGCCAGCAGCGAGCCCACATAGGGAATGAAATTCAGCGGGATGGAGATCACGGCGAGCAGCAGAGAATAAGGCAGGCCGATCAGCAAAAATCCGATGTATAGCAAGATGCCCAGCACCACATTAAGCAGGACACGTGTAACGATGAAGCCGCTGAGTGCAGAGTCAATATCCTTGAACATCTCCTGGCCTTCCTTGCGGTACTTTCTCGGAATCAGGCCCTGAAGAATCGGGGACAGCTTGTGCCCGTCCTTCAGCATGTAATAGAGAATGATCGGCAGGGTAGCGATAACCACGACAATACTGGAGATCACTGTGATCAGGTTGGACATCGAATTGGTCACCCAATTAATGGCACTGTTCACATACTCCGTCAGGCGTGTGGTCACATCCGTGTCACCCTTGAAGAAGCGGGAGAACGACGGATCATTCTGGAGCTTGTTGAACTGATTCTGTATACCCTCGACCAGATAAGGCGTATTGTCAATGAAGTTCTGGATTTGCTCGCGCAGTGTAGGCCAGACCAGCACCCAGAATAAGACGAACAGTCCGGTAAACACAAGATAAATCAGCAGGACGGACAACCCGCGGTTAACATTTTTGGTCCCCAGATAGTTGACAATCGGCCGCAGAAGGTAATACATAAAGCCCGACAGCATCATGGGTACGAGCAGCAGTTGAATGATAGATACCAGCGGTGTGAACAGAAAAATGACCTTCGAGCCCAGGTACAGAATCGTCAAAAAGGCGATAATGGCCAGGCAGGTCCGAAAATACTTGCTTTGAAGCACAGCAGCCCCCCCTATCTCTTAAGTTATGTTTATGTATACGTATCTTTATAACCCAATTAGAAGAGATTGATTCAGGCCTGACCGGGAGCCGCCGCCACATGCGGGATTCAAGCCACAGGCAGAGTGGTAATATCGCAGTAGCAGAGTGGTAATATTGCAGCAGCAGTAATAGGAGGGATGCCGCATGCCAACATTGGTATTGGGGATTTTTGGACACCGGAGTGATGCGGTGCTGGCGATCGAAGAATTGAAGAAGAATGGGATCAAGGCGAAGCATATCTCTGCTGTCACGAAGCAGAAGAACACGCTGGAGATCATCAGCAAGGATGCCGCGATTGGAGATGTGGAGACGGGGCAGGGGAATAATGGATTGTACGGTACAGCCCGCGGGCTTGGGGTAGGCCTGGATATGGTCGCGGATTCTGCGGTCGCAGCAGGTCCGGCAGCCCGCAAGCTCGCGGGGGCGGATCTGGAGACAGATGGTCTTGCGGTCAGCCTGATCGGAATGGGGATTCCGCAAGATGACGCGGAGGCGTATGCGGAGCATGCTGATCTGGAGCATATTATTGTCATTGTCCTTCTGCCCGAAGAGGAGCTGAGGGAGAAGGTGCAGGTCATATTTGCGAAGCATGAGGTCATTCCTTTGAAGTAAGTGATGGATTCGGAAAATATAAGGGATCAACGCAGCCGGCGGGACTTTCGTCTGGCTGCTTTTTTTTTGCGGTTCTGTACGAACAGCACCGGGTCGATGTCTGTAGCTACCTTCCCGCCAGTTTCCTTGGTCACCTGCTTGGCTTTTACCAGAGAGAAAAAAGCAAACAGTTCCCCGAGCACGCCGAAGCCGGCGGCAATAATCGCATAATCCTCTGCACTGAGCTCCTCGGTTTCTACTGGGCCGTCACTGCCGCCCCCTCCGTGGCCGTTAATGCCGCTGCTACTGCCATTACCGCCGTTACCGCCCGCGCTGCCATATCCGTTGTTATTGTAATAGGCCATCTCCTGTTCACCCGCTTTTCCCCATATGTAATATAAATATGTCGCTCGCTGCCATTGTGAAATGGGCAATCGGGAGGTAATTTGCCGCACCGGATGATATAGTTACAAGGCTGAAATGAGCATAAATGAGCAGAGCATACGCCAATTCTTACAGCAATAGTGTATCCGGCTGGAAAGTTAGGGTTAAACTCATGATTTTATGGCGAAAAATAAGCAGAGAAAGCCTCTTTACAGTTCATGAAAACGCTGTTACAATCATAAATGAGCACAAATGATCAACATCAGTCACAAGTGATTTGAATCCAGTCATCTTATCTTTCAATTCAGTAGTTACTGTATATATAGGAATCCGGCAGCGGGTAGCTGCACATCCTAAGGAGTGAGCTGCATGTTTGAAGAAGAACGCAAACGGATGATTCTGCTGTTTGTCGAGAAGCATACAAGAGCTTCGGTTCAGGAGCTGGGCCAGGAGCTGTCCGTCTCTGAATCCACCATCCGCAGGGACCTCAAGGAGCTGGAAGAGGCGCGGCTGCTGAAGCGTACGCATGGCGGGGCGGTGTCCCTGCAGAGTGTGAACTTTGAAGCGGCGGTTCCTGACAAGGAAGACCGGTTCCTGGAAGAGAAGCTGCGGATTGCCGGGAAGGCTGTGGAGATGATTGAAGATGGTGATGCCATTCTCCTTGACGGAGGTACCACCACCCTGCAGATTGCCCGGGCGCTGAAATCGTTCCGCAATCTCAAGGTCATTACCAACTCAATCATGGCGCTGAACGAGCTGAAGGACTGCCGCCATATTGAGGTGTCTATTACAGGCGGGATGCTAAGGCCGGACACCATGGCTTTTGTCGGACCGATGACCGAACGCTCGCTGGATATGGTTCGGGTAGATAAGGCCTTCCTCGGCACCAACGGGCTGGATATCCGCGAAGGGATTACGACGCCGAATATGCTGGAAGCGGCCACCAAGCGCAAAATGATCGCGGTAGCGAAGCAGACGATCCTGCTGGCCGACCATAGCAAGATCGGGCAGATCTCCTTCTGCAAGGTTGCGGATCTGCAGGAGATGGACCACTGCATTTTGGATACGGGGATTCCGGATAGCTTCCGGAGGCAGCTTGAGAAGCTGGATGTGGATTATACACTGGTGTGATGGGATGGGAAGACAAACATTATAAATGAGGGATGAATGATGATTTATACGGTGACACTCAATCCTTCCGTCGATTATATCGTGGAGGTAGAAGAGCTAACACTGGGCGGACTCAACCGGATGAAGCGCGATATGAAGCTGCCCGGAGGGAAAGGGATTAACGTATCCCGTGTTCTAAAGCAGCTCGGCGTCGAGAATACGGCCACCGGATTTCTTGGCGGCTTCACCGGCGGCTACATTGACACCTGGCTGGGCCAGGAGGGAATAGCCGGCGAATTCGTTACTATTGCGGACGATACCCGGATCAATATTAAGCTTAAAGCTGGCCAGGAGACGGAGATTAACGGGGCCGGCCCTGTCATTACGGAGACCGAGACGGCTTCACTGCTGCACAAGCTGGAAGCCCTGAAGCCGGGTGACATAGTGATTCTGTCAGGCAGCACGCCACCTTCGCTGGGCGGAGATTTCTACAGCAAACTGATTGCAGTAATCAAGCAGAAGGGTGCGGAGTTCGTTATTGATACGACCGGGCAGGCCTTGCAGGACGCCTTATCCCAGGGACCGCTGCTGGTCAAGCCGAATCACCATGAGCTGGCAGAGCTGTTCGGAGTTCAGATCAGCACCCGGGAGGAGATTATCACTTACGGACGCAAGCTGCTTACGGGCGGGGCCAAGCATGTACTGGTCTCCATGGCTGGCGAAGGTGCATTGTTCATTACGGGGCAAGAAGTCTACCACGCCAGCGCTCCTAAGGGCCAGGTTAGGAATTCAGTAGGTGCGGGAGATTCGATGATTGCCGGATTCGTGGGCACCTTGTCGCTGACAGGGAATGTGCTGGAAGCATTCCGTGCCGGTGTGGCATCAGGAAGTGCCACAGCGTTCTCTGATGATCTGGCAGACCGGGTTTTAATTGAAGAGCTTCGTCCGCTTATTGCCATATCTCAGCTATGAATAACAGAGGTTAACAGGTTCAAGTACATTCGGGGAGTTGAGAATTGATGAAAATTACAGATTTAATGATACAGGAAACGATGATTATGGAGCTGCAGGCTACAACGAAAGAAGGAGCCATTGACGAGCTGATTGCCAGTCTCGCGGCCAGCGGACGCATCACGGATGCGAAGCTGTTCAAGGAGAAGATTATGGAGCGTGAAGCCCAGTCCAGCACAGGCATTGGCGGAGGCATTGCTATGCCTCATGCCAAGACCAAGGCCGTTAGCGAAGCAACGGTGGTATTTGCGAAGAGCAGCGCCGGAATTGATTTTGCCTCCCTGGATGAAGCGCCGGCCCACCTATTCTTCATGATCGCGGCGCCGGACGGAGCTGGAAATATGCACCTGCGGACACTCGCTGCACTGTCCAGGTTACTCATTGAAAGCGAATTCATCGAACAAATTATGAGTGCCAAGACCCCTGCCGAGGTGTCCGCCTTATTCGATGCCAAGCAAGCGGAGGCTGAAGCCCAGGCAGAAGCGGAAGCCAAAGCAGCGGCAGTGAAGGCTGCTCCTAAGGCAGCCGCACCGCAAGCTGAACCGGCACGAATCATTACCGGGAACCCGGATTCACAGAGCTTCGTTGTTGCTGTAACAGCGTGTCCTACAGGTATTGCCCATACCTACATGGCAGAGGATGCCCTCAAGAAGAAGGCTAAGGAGATGGGGGTCAATATCCGTGTCGAAACGAACGGCTCGGAGGGTGCGCAGAATGTGCTGACCGCAGACGAGATCGCCCGGGCCAGCGGGGTCATTGTTGCCGCCGACAAGAACGTGGAGATGGAGCGCTTCAGCGGCAAGCCTGTGCTTCAGCGTCCGGTTAGCGACGGTATCCGCAAGTCAGAGGAGCTGATCCGGATCGCAGTTGCAGGAGATGCACCTATCTACCGCGGCTCTGGACGCAATGAAGAAGGCTCAGCACCTGTGAAGTCCGGTTCTATTGGAAGCAAAATCTACAAAGACCTGATGAACGGCATCTCGCATATGCTGCCGTTCGTAGTCGGCGGAGGCATTCTGCTGGCGATCTCCTTCCTGATTGAACAGGTGGCCAGTCCCGACAATGCGCTGGTCAAGCTGCTGCAGAGCATCGGCGGCGGTGACGGAGCCTTCCACTTCCTGATTCCGATCCTTGCCGGATTTATCGCGATGAGCATCGGTGACCGGCCTGCGCTGATGCCGGGTATGGTCGGCGGTCTGATGGCCCTTAACTCCAATTCAGGCTTCCTCGGCGGTCTGGCTGCCGGGTTCCTGGCTGGTTATGTAGTGGTAATGCTCCGCAAAGCCTTCTCCGGCCTGCCGCGCACACTGGACGGTCTGAAGCCGATTCTGCTCTATCCCGTATTCAGCTTGCTAATTACCGGCGCGGTTATGTTCTTCCTGTTCGATCCGTTATTCAGCTGGATTAACGGAGGACTGACCGATGCGCTTAACAATCTGGGTACCGGCAACAAGATTCTGCTGGGCTTGGTGCTTGGCGGGATGATGGCCATTGATATGGGCGGTCCATTCAACAAGGCAGCCTACACCTTTGCCATCGGCGTGTTTACGTCCAGCGGCAATACAAACGGAATGATGATGGCAGCAGTGATGGCCGGAGGGATGGTGCCTCCGCTGGCGATTGCCCTGGCAACCTCGTTCTTCAAGAATAAATTCACGGAGACCGAACGCAAATCCGGTGTAACCAACTATGTGCTGGGCTTGTCGTTCATCACCGAAGGGGCCATTCCGTTCGCTGCGGCTGATCCGCTTCGTGTGCTCACCTCCTGTATTCTGGGCTCTGCCGTAGCCGGCGGACTTACCCAGTTGTGGAACCTCAATGTTCCCGCACCGCATGGCGGTGTGTTCGTAGCCTTCCTGTCCAGCAATGCCGCGCTGTTCCTGCTGGCTGTGCTGATCGGCTCTGTAATTTCCGGGCTGATCCTGGGACTTTGGAAGAAGCCGGTCACAGTGAAATAACGTATTATACCTATCCCTGGAACCGCCTGGGGGCAGAGAAGAGTCTCTGCTCCCAGGCGGTTTCTTTGCTGTTGAACTCTGGGAGAATGGCTGTTTTACGCTTGCCCCTCCAATTTGGTGTCTTATTTCGGTATAATTAAAAATATATATACAGAGAAGGCAAAGGAGAATGCGAAATGATTCTGCACAGAGGTGAGGTCTTATTCCGCCAGGGAGACGGCGGCCAGAACCTGTTCAAGGTGAAGAGCGGACTGTTCAAGGTCACGAGACTGCATGAGAACGGGAACATGGTATTGTTCAACCTGCTATATCCGGGTGAGACCGTTCCGCATCATTCCCTCATTTCGCCGAAGGAGGCGCATGGAACCGCAGTGGCAATGATGAAAAGTGAAGTCGAGCTGATTCCGGCTGCAGAATGGTACCGGGAGCTGAGGGAGAAGCCTGAGAAGGTGATGGAGATCGCCCTGTTGCTTCAGGAGAAGGTGCGGTTCATGCAGACGAGGCTCGATCATCTCACGGTTGGAACGCCGGGGGAGCGGATGGCCCTGCTGACCCGCTGGCTGACCGAATATTCTCATGGCGCACAGCTCACAGATCTGCTGACACAGGAAGAGATCGGACAATTGATCGGCGTCCGCCGCGAGACTGTCAACCGTCTGCTGCGGAATCCGGGCTGATTGCTTATTTTTAATGGAAACTGTTTAGAGTGGCCCCTCCGCGTGGTATAATCTATTCAGAACATATCAAACTAAAGAAAGGATCAGGATACCATGTGTCCCCGAAGGACGATTCCCCAAAGGACGATTTGGAAACGTTATGATCTGTCTTATACTTAGCTTCCCTGTAGAATGTGCGCGAACCGTTGTTCATTGACGAAGCCGCTTCTGCGAAGGGAAGGGAGTATTGTATGCGAAGGAGCAACATCTCCTCCGGTATAACCCCCCGTAGAGGCTGGCACGAACGTCTAGCCGCCATATACGATAAGGGGAGACCGAGTAATGAGGAAACAAGACAGTGGCATGAGTTTGCCGCTCCGGTTAGCTATTATTTTGACCGGAACACTATTGCTTGCATTTACGTATTATCACATTAATTATCAGAACCACTTGACCGAAGGCGGATTCGTAGGATTGTCGCTGCTCGGCAAGTATGTACTGGGGATTTCACCATCACTTAGCATCCTGATTTTGGACATTCCGGTACTCATCATCGCAATCATTTTCAAAGGAAAATCATTCGTAGTGAACACCTTCATCTCCGTAGTGGCCTTCACGGTATTCTACGGGCTGATGGAACGCTATTCCGGCTGGGTTATTGACCTGCAGGATAACTTGCCGGTTGCGGCGCTGTTGTCCGGGGTATTGACAGGTCTGGGCGCAGGAATGGTCCTGCTGGGCGGCGGGGCGAGCGGCGGGGACGATATTTTGTCCGTGCTGATCAGTGAATGGAAAGGTATTAAGGTAGGAACCGTATTTATCCTGATGGATGTAATCGTTCTGGCTTTTTCCCTCTTCTATATGCCGTTAAGAGAAACCCTGTACACTGTGATGGCTGTAGTTGTAGCCGGTTATGTAATCACTTTTACAACCTCTCTGGGCAGACGGAAGCTGGTTCAGGCACCTAAGATTCCGTCCGCACTTGCCAAGACTCAGGAAGGTACAGTGAATGTGAATAATGCAATGTGAACTCCGTGAACCACGGGGATGATAAAAGGTCAGCGGACTACCGTCCGGCTGGTCTTTTTTTTGAAAAGATAAGAATTTATATGTTTTGGGGGAAGCGAAGCTTACCCCTTATTTAATTATGCGGCCCGAATGTATGGTAAAAACAGCATACATTGTGCGGTGCGCAGGCCTATGGCCCGAATGTATGGTAAAAACAGCATACATTGTGCGGTGCGCAGGCCTATGGCCCGAATGTATGGTAAAAACAGCATACATTATGCGGGCGCGCAGGTGCATGGCCCGAATGTATGGTAAAAACAGCATACAATATGCGGGCGCGCAGGTGCATGGCTCGAATGTATGGTAAAAACAGCATACAATATGCGGGCGCGCAGGTGCATGGCTCGAATGTATGGTAAAAACAGCATACATTGTGCTGGCGCGCAGGTAATCTCATTCATCCAGTACGATGATTTTGTTCTGCGGAATTCGGCTATTCCTGCTTCACCGCCGACAGCAGCAGGAACATCGGACGCCGCGTCTCCTCCTGCCAGGCCGGATTCTTCTCCAGCATCTCAGGGGTCGGCTGCAGCTCCGACAGCTGCTTCAGGACGAAGCCTGATTCGAGCAGCGTACCCAGGTAGGTGGCTGTGGTCCGGTGGTATTTTGCAACCTCGTGTTCGAGAAAATCAGCCAGTCTTAGCCCTTCGAGATGGTAGTTGTCCACGGGCCAATGCTGCTTCTTCCCGTCCGGGCTGTAATGCCAATCCTGCGCGGCGAGCGCGGTGAAGATCGGATGCTCTACAGAGAAGACGAAGGCTCCCCCGGGCTTCAGGCAATGCCGGACCTGGCGGCAGAGGCTGCCGAAATCCTCAATATAGTGGATCGCCAGCGAGCTGATCACGGTATCAAATTGCTCTGCCCCGAATGCGGCATCCTCAATCGCGAGCTGAAGATACTCAATCTTCGGGTCGTCTGTCATCGTACGGGCACGCTCCAGCATATTGGCGGAGAGATCTATGCCTACGACGGAAGCCGCCCCCTGCTCCCGGGCATACCGGCAGTGCCAGCCGAACCCGCACCCTAGATCAAGCACCCGCTGGCCCGCCAGATCAGGCAGCAGGGTACGGAAGACCTCCCATTCTCCGGCAGCCTCCAGTCCGCCCGTAGAGCGGGGCATCTGGCTGTAATTCGCAAAAAAACCCGCGTCGTCATACTTATTTTGCTTCATTCATTGAACCTCCCACATCCTTTTATTACAGAAAGTATAACGCAGATGGGACGGAGGTGCAGCCTACAGAATTCATTGTTGCCCTCGGGAACGGTAGCGGATAATCAGCAGGACGACCGTTGTTACGACCGCCAGCGACAGGGAATTGGTGATCAGAAAAGCAAGTCCGACCCCCTGCGCCGCCAGATTAACCGCATAAGCCTCCATAAGAAGGATGCCCAGCAGCATCAGCAGGTAAGCTTTCAGATTGAGATCTGCAACCGAACGGGTCCTGATGATCTGCACAATCTGCGGAATCCAGCCTACAGAGAGAATAAGACCGCCAACCAGCTGCATAGCTGTGAATAACATATGCTGCACCCCGCTATACTTAATTTCTTAATAGTATGGTGTATGCTCAGGGGGAGAGGGAGGTTCAGACAAAAACCCGCCGCCCCTCGGGAGGGACGGCGGGTTCACCCGGCAGGCAGCTGCCCGGGTCTAGGATTGCTTCAGCTGGATAAGCTGCTTCAGCAGCTGCTGCGTGTCGTCTACAGGAAAGGCTTCCTGCAGCACTTCATGAACGGTCTGCTTCGCCCGGTCAACCTTGTCCTGCCCAATGGCAGTCAGGGACGTATAGATGCTTCTGCGGTCTGCCTCGCAGGACTTGCGCTCCAGCGCTCCGCAGCCCTTGGCTTCGAAGCGGCTGACCAGCCGGGACACAGCACTCTGGCTAAGCCCGACCATCGATTCCAGCTGCTGGAGCTTCAGCTTTTGCTCAGGGGCTTCGGACAGAAACAGCAATACATAGAATTCCTTAAGCGATAGCTCATAGTTCTCGGTCAGCTTCGCTTCAAGGACTGCGGCCACCTTCATCTGTATCAGAGAGAGCGATAACCAGCTGTTAATCAGATCATTTGAAGGGGGGTTAGTCATGTCTTCATCCTCCCGGTGTATACCTGTAATGAATAGTAGTTGTTATACAGTATACCATCACCATAGGCAAGCTGCTGACGAATTGTCCTTAACGCGGGAATCCTAATGCGTACTGCTTAGGTATATTTGCGTCTTTGCGCAGCGTCACACCGGCTTCCAGCGTCCAGTAAGGATTACGGAGCATTCCCCGGCCCACCGCCACCAAGTCAGCTTCTTCATTGCTAATGACGGCGTTGGCAAGAACCGCTTCATCCAAGCGGCCGACAGCAATCACCGGTACGTTCAGCTCCTGGCGGATCGTTCTGGCCAGCGGTAACTGATAGGCTGCATGGTTGCCCGGTCCATTCTCTGCGTCAACGGCTCCTTCACCACCTGAACTGATATGGAAAATATCGGCCCCGGCTTCCTTATAGGCTCTGCTGATCTCCAGACCCTCTTGGAGGCCGTAGCCGCCTTTCACATATTCTCTGACGGAAATCCGCATGATCAGTGGCATATCCTCAGGCATCACGCTCTTGGCGGCAGCGATAACCTCCCGGCCGAACAAGGTCAGATCCTGTCCGTATTCATCAGTCCGCTGGTTGGTCAGCGGCGAGTGGAACTGGTGAATCAGATAGCCGTGGGCGCCGTGCAGCTCAATAGTGTCGAATCCGGCCTGGACCGCACGCTCTACGCCCCGTTTGAATTTCTGTACCATGTCTTTAACTTCTTCTGTTGTCAGGGCATGAGGAGTCTTGGACTTGCCGTCAAAAGGAATAGCGGAAGAAGAGACAGGAACCTTGGCATCCTCCGCCTTGCGTCCGGCATGGGCCACCTGAATTCCGATTTTGGCTCCATGGGCATGACTGGCTTCCACAATCCGCGCCAGCGCAGGAATCTGCTCATCAGACCAGAGGCCCAGATCATAATCGGTAATCCGGCCGTCCGGGTCCACATCAGCCATCTCGACAATGATCAGTCCGGTGCCGCCGACAGCGCGGCTTACATAGTGGTTGTAATGCCAGTCGTTAGCGATGCCATCCTTATTGGTAACTGAATATTGGCACATGGGCGGCATTACCACCCGGTTCTTCAGTTTTAAGTTTTTATACTCATAGGGGGTGAACAGATCTTTCGTCATGAATTTCGCTCCTTCGTTCTACATGGGATGGATACACAATAAATGCATGCGCATGCATATAAATATATGCTGTTGGTTTCTGCCTGTCAAGTCAGCGTTATGATTAAAATTTTCCATACTGCAAGAGAGCTGTAAGTTTCAGAAATAGCTGTGCGAGTTTACAATTATTATATTGAAAACAATAAAGGGGGATCGCCATGGAGCTGCTGACCATTGTCAAAGCAATCATTCTGGGAATTGTGGAAGGGCTGACCGAATTCGCTCCGGTATCCTCGACAGGCCATATGATCATCGTAGATGATATGTGGCTTAAATCGCAGGAGTTCCTGGGGAAGTACACGGCCAACTCCTTCAAGGTAGTGATTCAATTAGGCTCCATTCTTGCAGTCGTAATTATTTTCCGTAACCGGTTCATTGATCTGCTGGGCCTCGGGAAGCTCAGCCGCAAGGACTTGGCCGTAGTGCCGGAAGGGCAGCGGCAGGCTCCGGCGGAAGGGCGGCTGAAGCTGACACATATCCTTGTCGGACTGCTACCGGCCGGCATCTTCGGATTTCTGCTGGAGGATTACATCGATGAGCATCTGTTCTCAACCTTTACTGTGCTGATTGGACTGGTGGTTGGAGCGTTATTCATGATTTGTGCCGACCGTTTTGCGCCTGCGAATGCCCGGACTGAGAGTGTGGATCAAATTACATATAGGCAGGCGCTATCAGTCGGATTGATCCAATGTATCTCCCTGTGGCCGGGCTTCTCGCGGTCCGGGTCGACGATATCCGGCGGGGTTCTGCTGGGCATGAGCCACCGTGCGGCAGCCGATTTCACCTTCATCATGGCGGTGCCGATTATGGCCGGGGCGAGCCTGATTTCACTGCTGAAGAACTGGCAGTATTTTACGCTGGATGCCTTGCCGTTCTTCATTGCCGGGTTCATCAGCGCCTTCGTATTCGCACTGGTATCGATGCGTTTCTTCCTGAAGCTGATTAACCGGATCAAGCTGTTGCCCTTCGCAATCTACCGGATTGTGCTTGCCGGTGTGGTCTATCTGATCTGGTTCTGATTTCGCCGGGTCTCAGAGTCTAAGTTGCTCCTCCTTCATGGGGGTGCAGCTTTTTTTGGCGTTTTGCTATAGGGAATCTGTATAGCCGGATTGCGTGGAATCTGTTGCAGGGCGCGGAAGGCGTGCAGTAAGATGGCATCAGATTAAGGCTTGCAGACATGAGGGCAGACAATTATACAGAGGAGTGGACACCTATGAGTAAAGGAATCAAGACAAGCAGCCTCGGTTATCCGAGAATCGGCAAGAACCGTGAATGGAAGAAATTATTGGAGGCTTATTGGGCCGGGAAAATCGATGAGCAGAGCTTCCGCTCGCAGATGGAGGATATTCAGCTTCAGCATTTGCAGACCCAGCAGCAGGCCGGAATTGATCTGATTCCGGTGGGCGATTTCACCTTCTATGACCATGTGCTGGATACCGCCGCTATGTTCGGGATCGTACCGGCGCGTTACGGATATAAGGGCGGAGAGATTCCGCTTGATCTGTATTTTGCAATGGCGCGCGGCAATGCAGAGGCCCCGGCCTGTGAGATGACGAAATGGTTCAATACGAATTACCATTACATTGTGCCTGAGATCGGCAGCCTGACTCCGGTATTGACAGCGAATAAACCGCTGGCTGCCTACCGCTTCGCCAAGGAGCGGGCAGGCATTGAGGGCAAGCCCGTTATAGTCGGACTGTATACCTTCCTGAAGCTGTCCAAGGGCTTCCCGGCAGCAGACATCGCCGCCGTTGCCGCACGCTTCCTCCCGTTGTATGTACAACTGCTGCAGGAGCTGCAGGCTGAAGGAGTGGCCTGGGTACAGATCGATGAACCGGCGATTGTTACCGGCTTAACGGCTGAGGATACCGCACTGCTCCAGAACATTTACAGTGAGATTGCTGCTGCCGTACCAGGACTGAACCTGATGCTGCAGACGTACTTCGAAGCTGCAGAGCCGCTTGAAGCATTGCTGGCGCTGCCTGTGCAGGGTCTGGGTCTTGACTTCGTCCATGACGGCGGCAAGAATCTGGAGTCGGTTGCTCGCCTCGGGTGGCCGCAGGATAAGACACTCGGAGCCGGTATCCTTGACGGACGCAACATCTGGCGCGCCGATACCGATGCCAAGCTGGAGCTGGTAGCGAAGCTGCTGACCTATGTGCCTCAGGAGCGGTTAATTCTCCAGCCAGCGTCAAGTCTGCTGCATGTGCCTGTAACGGTTGAGGGCGAGGTCAAGCTGAAGGCTGCGGTCAAGAATGCCTTGGCGTTTGCCAATGAGAAGCTGGCCGAGCTGGTTCTCATTGCGGCAGCCGCGAACGAGGGAAGAGAGCGTTATGCCGCCGAGCTGGAGCGCAGCCGTGAGGTGCTGGCCGTATTCCGTGCTCTGCCGGAGCGCGGGCGTGAGGATGTAGCCGAGCAGGTGCGTGCCCTTGCCCAGCTGCCGGACCGCCGCAGTCTTCCTTTCGCCGAGCGTGTCAAGGTTCAGCAGGAGAAGTGGCGTCTGCCGCTGCTGCCGACCACGACCATCGGCAGCTTCCCGCAGACGGCTGAAGTCCGCCAGGCCCGTCTGAAATGGCGCAAGGGAGTCTGGAACCAGGAGCGTTATGACTTGTTCATCAAGCGGCAGATCGCTGAAGCGATTACGCTTCAGGAGGAGCTAGGTCTGGATGTGCTGGTACACGGAGAGTTCGAGCGTACGGATATGGTGGAATTCTTCGGGGAGAAGCTGGCCGGCTATCTGTTCACCGCAGGCGGCTGGGTTCAGTCCTACGGATCACGCTGCGTGAAGCCGCCGGTAATCTATGCCGATGTTGCTTTTATCGAGCCGATGACCGTCAAGGAGAGCGTGTATGCCCAGTCACTAACGAAGCTGCCTGTTAAGGGAATGCTGACCGGACCGGTCACGATCCTGAACTGGTCCTTTGTCCGCGATGACCTCAGCCGCGAGGCGGTGGCCGGACAGATCGCCCTCGCCCTGCGTCATGAAGTATCCGCACTCGAGGAGGCTGGTATCGAGATGATCCAGGTCGATGAGCCGGCGATCCGCGAAGGCCTGCCGCTGAAGGCGAGAGATCATGAGTGTTACCTCAACTGGGCGGTGAAATCCTTCCGGACCGCCACGAACCATGTCAAGGACACCACGCAGGTGCATACGCATATGTGCTACAGTGAATTTAACGACATGATCGGTTCGATCTCGGCGATGGATGCGGATGTCATCTCCATTGAGACCTCGCGCAGCCATGGTGAGCTAATCGTCAGCTTCGAGGAGCAGGAATACGACAAGGGGATTGGACTGGGTGTGTATGATATTCACAGTCCGCGCGTGCCGGTGGTAGAGGAGATGACTTCAGCCATCGAACGTGCGCTGCGCGTGCTGGATGTCCAGCAGTTCTGGATTAACCCCGACTGCGGACTGAAGACACGGGGCTGGGAAGAGACCACAGGCGCACTGCGCAACATGGTGAAGGCCGCTGTCCTGGTGAGAGAGCAGCATGGCGCAGTGACCCGTTAACAGGGCGGAGCTATTCCGTTTAAGATTCTTAGATTTGGACAGAAAAACCACTGCAAGCGGGAGAGTATAATCCCCGGCCCGCAGTGGTTTGTTTTTTGCAGGAAACACTTGATAATAATTCTCATTCTTGATAGAATGAAAAAAGAAAGAAGGAACCTGTGGAGGGCTCCTTCATATTCTGTAAAGATTCATTATTTGCTTTCGAAGGTTTTGCAATCTGTTTCCTCAGATTGTGTAGGCTGCTTGGAGCTGTGGTAGGCAACGAAGATGGACTCAGCGTTGCATTTGTTCTCTTCAGCCCAGTAGGTGCAAGAATTAACTGCGCACAATACGTCTTTTGCCATGAGGGTTCACCTCCTCTTGTAGTAGTAGGCATCATAAATCGGCAAGAAATCAATTACAGCTGCCCGGGCAAGGTGGAGCTTGTCCGAATAGCGCCATAACCTTATTCTATGCGAATAGGGTTTTTGGTGTTTTTTTGCCGTTTTATCATCGTAATTGTAACAAATAAAGAGGCAATACGCAAACAGGACCAGACTAGGCTATCTATGGCTGAATGGTCTTATTTGTTATTTTGCTTAAATGACTGCAACCTTCCAGCTTTTGGAACGTCAAGAGGGATAAGCGCGGAACGGACCGATACAGATAACGGCCTTTCGCCGCGGAAGCTGAAGCACCGGAAGCAGTATACAATTACACTTAGTGGAGGAATGAGCATGCGAAAATGGGGTCTGCATTACTTATTGTATCTAGTGGTTGTAGCCGTGGTTCTGACGGGATGCGGCGCGTCGAGTAACAATTCAGATTCGGCAGCGAATTCAGAAAGCGCGTTCAGTAATCAAGCAGCATCAGACGGATCAGCGGAGAGTGCGCCTGCTGCGGTAGAGGCTAAGGAGGATAGTCTAGCTAACACGGCGATGGCTGTCAATGATCAGGCTGCAGTGAAGGGCGGCGGCGGAAATTCGGCAGTCCCTGGGGCGGGGGCTGAGCAAGGGGCAGATGCTTCTCCCGGATTCACCGGAACCGATGTGGTAGCAGGGCTGAACAAGAAGCTGATCTACAAGGCGAACCTCAATATGGAGGTAACCGACTACGGGGCAGCGCAGACTGAAGTGCGGAATATGGTTACTCTGGCAGGGGGCTACATTATTGAATTCTCAGAGAATATGTCTGAATATGAACAGGGTGGAACCTTTATCCTAAAAGTGCCTGCGGCGGGCTTCTCACCGTTTCTGAACAATCTGGAGAAGATTAAACATGAGAAGCTTCAGAGAAGCATCCAGGGGCAGGATGTGTCGGAGGAATATGTGGACCTGGAGTCACGTCTTAAGGCGAAGCAGATGATGGAGGCGCAGTATACTGATTTTATGAAAAAAGCAACCAAACCGGCCGATCTCGTCCAGTTCGCCAACCAGCTTGGGGAAATTCAGGAGCAAATCGAACAGATCAAGGGCAGAATGCGGTATATTGATCAGAACGTATCGTTCTCTACAGTGGAGCTTCGCCTCTACCAGACGGAGAAGAGTCTTACCCTTACACAGACTAATTCCGAGGGGCCGCTGGGTGAACGGGCTTCGGAAGCGCTCAAGAGCAGCATGAAGGCGTTGTCTGTGATGTTCCAGTGGCTTGTTGTTGTACTGGCGGCTGCTCTCCCCGTCCTGCTGGTAGCTGGAGTGGTGGTTGCGCTGGTGCTCTGGTTACGGAAAAGCTTCAAGCGTCGGCAACCTGCACATCCTGAACAAGTGCGGTTGGGCGGCAACCGTCTGCCAGGCCGGGAATCGCAGCCTCATCCTGAAGTGGCACCTGTAGTACCGGCCGCACCGGAAGAGGAGAATTCAGATAAGCAGAACAAGTAGAGCAGGCTGTACGAATAAACATAGGATCATTTATGTAAAGAATAAAGCCTCCCTACCCGTGAATCCGGGCTGGAGGCTTTATTCAAAGATAAGAATACATATGCTTCGCGCTATAATTATCCTTATCTTTCTCGCTGAAACGGTACCGTCCTCTATAGGGACGGCAATGCCGTTTCCACTTGTTGTTCAGGAATTTATGATTTTCTTCTGTTGTGGATAAAGTGTGTGCCCGAATGTATGCGGAAAAAAACGTGCATTTGCTGATACGAAGGCGTGTGGCCCGAATGTATGCGGAAAACAACATACATTTGCTGATACGAAGGCGTGTGGCCCGAATGTATGCGGAAAACAACATACATTTGCTGATACGAAGGCGTGTGGCCCGAATGTATGTGGAAAACAGCACACATTGTACAGGTACGCAGGCGTGTGGCCCGAATGTATGCGGAAAACAACATACATTTGCTGATACGAAGGCGTGTGGCCCGAATGTATGTGGAAAACAGCACACATTGTACAGGTACGCAGGCATGTGGCCCGAATGTATGCGAAAAACAGCATACATTGTGCTGATGCACAGGCGTGTGGCCCGAATGTATGCGGAAAACAGTATACATTCGAGCCACACGTAAGTTATGCAATTTATGAAGCTATAGCTTGAGGCAAGCCGGGATCTCCAGCCTTAAGCATGCTGGAAGAGCACACGGTACTCGCCATAGCCTTCCTTCTCCAGGTCCTCTTTGGGAACAAAGCGCAGAGCTGCCGAGTTGATACAGTACCGCAGTCCGTTCGCTCCGGGTCCGTCATTGAATACATGGCCCAAGTGGGAATCCGCTGTCTTGCTGCGTACCTCAGTGCGGACCATCAGGTGGCTGAGGTCGGTTTTCTCCTTGACCACATAGTCCCGGATCGGACGCGTGAAGCTCGGCCAGCCGCAGCCGGAATCGAACTTGTCCTCTGAGCTGAACAGTGGCTCCCCGGAGACAATATCCACATAGATCCCGTCTCCGTGGTGATCCCAGAATTCGTTGCGGAATGGAGATTCCGTAGCGCTGTTCTGCGTTACTTCATATTGAAGCGGAGTCAGGCGCTCCTTCAGGCTCTGCGGGTCCTCCTTATGCGTCCAGTGAGCTTCGATGAATGCTTCCCGGCCCGAACCCTTGCGGTAACGCTTGTAATGGGCTGGATTCTTGTGATGATAGCCCTGATGATATTCTTCAGCGGGATAGAAGGGCTTAGCTGGAAGAATAGGCGTCACAATGGGAGCTGAGAATCGTCCGCTGGCTTGAAGGGCCGCCTTGGAAGCCTCTGCCTGCTGGCGCTGCTCCTCCGAATGGGTGAAGATGGCCGTTCCGTAAGAAGTGCCGCGGTCATGGAATTGCCCTCCGGCATCGGTGGGGTCAATCTGCTGCCAGAACAGCTCAAGCAGCTTGCTATATGGGAAAATATCCGGATTGAACGTAATTTGCACCGCCTCAACATGTCCCGTCGTTTCCGAGCATACTTCCTCGTAGGTCGGATTCACGGTATGTCCGCCTGTATAGCCGGAGATAATTTTGACAATGCCGGGAAGCTCTTCAAAAGGGGATACCATACACCAGAAGCATCCACCGGCGAAGGTGGCTTGCTCGGTCTTGACATTTATAGAATCAGCTTGAAATTCACTCATTGTTATCCCTCCATCTGTAGAATGCAATTAAATAGATCACAATTTAATTATAAATCAAATAGAGGCTTACTGCCAGCACACCGGAAATTCTTGAAGCGTTAGCGGCCCGCAGTAGGACGGCGGCGCATGGATAATCCGGCCACAGCCAGTACGGCAATATACACGATTATAGCTACAGCTGCACTTCGCGGGTGCTGGAACATCTGTCCTCCGAGGAAGGCGTAGAGGGCGATGCCGGGGATTTTGCCAAGTGCGGTGGCTCCAAGATAGCTCCAGAAAGGCAGTCCGGCGGCACCGGCGTAGATATTCACAGCCATCTGCGGGATAAACGGTGCCAGCCGGGCAATCACTACGGATGCAAAAGGACGCTGCTCCACAGCGGACACAAATCTGTCCAGCGCCGAAATACTGCTTAGATAGGCCATAGATTTGCTCCGGAACATGGATGTAACGACTCCATAGACAAGGGCTGCCGCGATCGTAGTAGCACTCCAGCAGATTAACGCTCCTGCGAAGCTTCCATAGGCATACCCGAACAGACCGATAATCAGCTTGTAGGGCAGGACCGGAAATAAGGCCAGCACTGTGGCGGCGAGCATGGACAAATACAAGGGATGATCCTCTCTAAGCCAGGCCAGGAGTTCATACCTGTAGATAAACGCGAGGATTATGCACGAAACATATAGAATAACCGTTAGCCATTTTCTCATTATACTATGCCCCTTCTTCACTCCATCCATTTCATCATACTGAAAAAAAAGCAATTAAAGCAATTATTGAAGCAAAGATCATTGTTCCCGCAGCATGTCACGGTATAATACATCTATAAGGGAATAGAAATTCCCCCAACATGTAAGGAGAGATGCTGTTAATGAAACTACCTGTCCGCAAAAGAGTGGCAATGATCGGCATAGGCGATATTGCCCGTAAAGTCTATTTGCCGCTGCTCTCCCGGCATGATCAGGCCGAGGTGGTGGGAGTGCTCAGCCATTCCTCTGCTACGGTCGAGCGGGCAGTCCAGGCATATCGCCTTCAGCGGGGGACAACCGAGCTTACGGAGCTGCTGTCCTGGGATCTGGACGCTGTGTTCATACATAGTCCTACAACTACGCATTATGAGCTTGTGACCTCTTGCCTGGAGCATGGGGTGTCCGTGTATGTGGACAAGCCGCTCTCCTATGATCTGGATGAATCCCGCCGGATGGCAGAGCTTGCTGAGAACAAGGGGCTGCTGCTGGGAGTGGGCTTCAACCGCCGCTATGCTCCGATGTATGCCGCCGCCAAATCCTGGCTGCATAAGGCCGGAGGCATCAGCCAAGCCACCGCAGTCAAACACCGGACGAAGCTGCAGCAGGGTAGCAGCCATGAGACGATCCATGATGACCTGATCCATATGCTGGATCTGCTGCTCTGGCTGTCCGGCGGGGATTATGAGCTGCTGCACAGCAGCCTGAAGGCGGATGTGGAGGGGCGACTTCTGCAGGCTTCGGGAATGCTGGGCTGGGAGAACGGCACCAACGGCCATTACAGCATGGTCCGGGATGCCGGGGCCGACCTGGAGAAGCTGGAGCTGCACGGACATGGCAGATCGGTTGAGGTGACGGACATGGAACGGGTTATATTATATGAGCAGGGCTCGTTGCCGCGCACGCAGAACTTCGGAAGTTGGGATACCGTGCTGGAGCGCAGAGGTTTCAGCGGAGCGGTCAGCCATTATCTCAGCAATATAGCGACACCGGAGCAGTGTGGCATTTCCGCTTCGGCTGTATTGCCGAGCCATGAATTAGCAGCAAGACTAAGCCGCTGAGCGGTCAGATTCGCAGCAGAGAGGAGAACAACATGGAGGATTATGACAACAAGTCGATGGAAGAGCGGATCATCGAGAGCTATAAGCGGGACGAGGAAATGATGATTCTCGTATTTGCCCAGTGGTGTGTGAATAACAAGCTGGACCCGCATGCCCTATATCTGCAGGCTTATCCGCAGCAGGAGGGCAATCAGGCGCTGGCCAATGCGCTGGCTCTGACGGTATCCGAGGAGGAGGCCGGGTTCATATCTGATGATACGGTGTTGGGCGTACTCTCTCTCTATAGCAACGATGATCTTGCCTATGTGGTTACAGAGGCCATCCAGCTAAGACACAAGGGAGAAGACACCAAGGATTGAGAGCGGAAATATAATAATAGTGGTTAATGAACTTTTTTTTGACAAACGATGTTCATTCCAGAATAAATGTGGTAAAATTATATATACTAACTAATTGTAAGCTTCATAAGTGAGAGGTGATAACCATGGAAGAACATCAACTGACGATGTGCCCGAGATTTGAGACGGCGTTTTCGTTTCTGGGCAAGCGTTGGAACGGACTCATTATTCAGACCTTGATGAGCGGCCCCAAGCGGTTCAAGGATATTTCCGGACTGATTCCGTCAATGAGCGATAAGATGCTGTCCGAGCGCATGAAGGATCTGGAATGCGAGGGCATTCTGGTACGTCATGTGTACCCGGAGACACCGGTGCGCATTGAGTATGAATTAACAGTGAAGGGCCGTGCGCTTGAGCCGGTCATGCAGCAAATCCAGTCCTGGGCCGAGAGCTGGGTGGAGTAGCAGTACCGTAATATATTTTTGATGACAGCCTCTTGCCGGGTATCCGGGTAAGGGGCTTTTCATATGCTGTTCTGCTTGAAAGATAAGAATTTATAGGTTGCACACGATAACTTATCCTTCTATTTCTCGCTGAAACGGTACCGTCCTTTATAAGGACGGCAATGCCGTTTCCGCTTGTTTATGCAAATTTTGCCCAAATAAACCTTGCACTTAGGCCCTACCTGTGTAATATAATAGAACATACTAAATATTACGGATGTGTGGAAGCGTTAACAAAAGTAGGAAAAGCCCAGGGTTATGCGGCAGGCGGATGCTTACGGGATGTGTTTTGGACGATGCTGATGGAAGGAAGCGGAGGGCTCACACAACTTTTAGGAGGCGAGGACCATGACCATCACCTTGTTTTCCCGGGAAATAACCTATGGAAAAAAGGATGTCGCCGAACTGGAGACTGCTTCGATTAAAGTACAGCTGATCTATGACAAGGTGTTGTTCATGCTTCATAGCTATCTCCCGGATTCTCTGTGGGCTGCGTGGATCGGTGTGCCGTATGAGATCATTTCTTCTCTATATAAAGGGGATAATGACAGCGGGAGTGTGTTTCAGAAATGGATTCAAGGCCCGTCCGGCTGGAAATGTATCGGTTGTGAACGGCATTGCCTGGAGCCGGTAACGGCTAAGGGAGGGAGTGGCTCAAATGCTCAGCGCCGTTTTACTTTTCATAATGGAATTAGCCAGAGCATGGTACTTCAAGCTGTGATATGGTCCATGTATGAGAATACCCGGCTGCTCCAGCCTTACTTGGGGGAGGAGGCTTTTCTGAGTGAGGAGGATATGGAGCTGATCTCTGTATATTTCGTGCCCACCTACCTTACCCCGGCACCGCTGAGCGAATTGAACAAACCGGCCAAAGAATATAAGGATAAGAACATCAGAGTGTATCAGGAATGGATCTCTGCCCCCGATCTGGTGCTGCAGTGGAACGGCGGCCTGACCGAAGGCAGATGGATGACGGGTGTATATGTGGATCATTCGCGGTTCGCCGGACTTGGCCCCTACCTGAAGGATGCGCAGGGCAAGCGGACTTACATGCAGGCGACGGTTCGATAGAAAAGGTGAAGCTCGAAAAAAAGAGTTGAACTTGAAACCAAGTCGTCGCTGCGGTGAACATTTGAACTTCCGGCCGCTATTGTGTTTGGATTTCCTGATACAAACCGCTCTTCGCGGTAGAAATCCAAACACAAAGGCGATCGCTCCGCTCCTCCAGTTCCAAATTTCCCCTCCGCTTCTTTTGCTTCAGCAGTACAAGCCACTCTACTCCGCCCGGTTATTCCTCCGCCGGATCAAGTACACGGTGCTTAAGATGACCAGTCCTGCTGTAACGGAAATGATCAGAATCACCTTCCCGTTCGCACCGCTGTTTGCTGCTGATTGGGCGGTTGGATTCACGAAGGTAACGATAAGGATGCAGGCTGCCACCACGATCGCCAGCAGTGCACCCAGAACGTTTTTCCCTTTTGCTCCGCCCTGTGCTCCGCCCGGTCCCACATATGCACCGCTCCAGATCAGC
The DNA here is from genome assembly GCF_017874735.1 of Paenibacillus silagei. Lineage (GTDB taxonomy): Bacteria > Bacillota > Bacilli > Paenibacillales > Paenibacillaceae > Paenibacillus_AQ > Paenibacillus_AQ silagei. Next base: position 115,979 of record NZ_JAGGLV010000004.1, on the reverse strand, counting down.
CGTACGAGATAGGAACCCACACCCAGCATGAAAATTGCGTAATTACTAAGCGGATATTCCAGCCACTTCATTCCGTAGTTTTGCAGCGCCATGTCTGCCAGCAATAAGAATGCCATCAAAAGAAATGCCTGATTCCCCGCCTTGTGCCGCTGCTGCAATTGTCTCTCATCCAGGTTCGTTCTGCTCATCCTTCGTTCCCTCCCAAAATAATTGATCCAGCGTCTTCCCAAGGGTTACACAAATGTCAATACACAACCTCAGGGTGGGGTTGTAATCACCATTCTCAATCGCGATAATTGTCTGTCTTGTGACCCCCACGGCATCCGCCAGCTGCTTTTGCGACATGTCTTTTGCCGCTCTGGAGGCTTTGAGCCTCAGATTCTTCCCCATTCCCTCACCTCACGCATATTGTAAAATATATAAAACAAAATGTCTAGTATATTTTACATAAGAATACTAAAAGTTCGCGTTCATTAAAATTTGTTATATTCAGTGCGTACAATCACAAGTTCCGCCTAAGGCCAGTGATAAGGTATAGAAGTGAAAAGAAGCACAAACCTACATCTAACCTGAGGAGGGGCCAACATGGCGTCCAATCAATTAAACGATACTACAATTCATCCTGGGTTCACCCCGGAAGCAATGGTCAGAGATATTGTTCTGCAGTTCCCCAAAGCAGCAGATTATTTCAAAGCACAGCGGATCGATTTCTGCTGCGGAGGTGCCAAGCCGCTGGCTGAAGCCGCTGCCGAGAAGGGTCTTGATCCGGCAGCAATGGTGCAGGAGCTGAACAAGCTGCAAGAGCAGCACCCGGTTCTGGAAGAGGATACCGCCTGGAACGAGGCTTCTTCGGAGGAGCTGGTGGATTATATTGTGAACAAGCATCACCGTTATCTGCGTGAAGAGCTTCCGCTAATCAGCCAAAATGTAACCAAGGTGTTCCGCGTTCACGGTGAGGATTCACCGCACCTCGGAGAGATGCACCGTCTGTTCAATATGCTGCGTGAAGAGCTGCTGCAGCATACAGCGAAGGAAGAAGAGAGCGAATTCCCTAAGATGCTGGCCTACACTCAGAACCCGACCGAAGAAGGACTTGCGGAGCTGCGCGGACTGCTGCATAATTTGGAAGCTGAGCATGACGGGGCCGGAGAGATTCTGCGCGAGCTGCGCAGAGTAACTAATGACTACACACCGCCCGCACATGCCTGCACGACTTATCGCCTGACCTATGCCCGCCTTGAAGAACTCGAAGGCATGACTTTCGAACATGTACATCTGGAGAACAATATTTTGTTCCTGCGTTATCAATAGGACCTGCTGCAAGGTAGAAGTCCCTTCGGGGGCTTTTTACTTTTTCTTCAGGCAGAAATGATTTGAGAACCCTTCCTCTATGCGTTATCCTTAAAGAGTCTGGGAAAATACATATGAAGGCGGTGCCGTGGGATGTCCACGAAATGGATGCGCTTCATGCTGTGCCTTCTCTTGCTGGCCGCGGCAAGCGGTTGTGGCTTGGGATCAGAGAATGGCGGCAGCAGTAACGGAGGCCAAGGATTAACCTTTTCAGTCAAGGTGGGTGACAGTGAAATGGCCGGAAGCTCGGCCAGATTGCTTAACGAAGCTTACGTGCCTGGGAATTCAATAATAGAGCTGTTCAGAAAGAGCGGCGTTGTTACATTTTCAGCGGATGGAACTAGTATTCTTGAGGTGAATAAGGTCTCCCTGGGTCCGGATATGAGCTGGGAGGTTCAGGTGAACGGCAAGAAGGTTCAAGAGCTGAATACGACGCTGGAACCGGGTTCGGCCGTTACGATGTCAGCAGGGCCTGCCGGAACCGGAAAGATGTTTCAGCCTGTCATCATCACGGTGAACGGGGGGAGCGAGCAGCCGGAGCTGACACATTCGCATGTGCTTTCTTTTATGCAGGATATGTCCGTCAAGGGACTGCTCAAGAACAGCGGTATGGTCCGGCTTGCCGAGGATAACCGGACGGTGCTTACCGTGATGGAATATACCCCGCTCAGCAGCGAGGAATGGAGACTGAAGGTCAATGATAAAGGTCTGCTCGGTAATGGAGTGGACATGAAGCTCAGTCCGCAGGACAAGCTGGAGATCTCTCTGGTACTGAAATAAGTGAATGAAGTATAGGAGTGAGATCGTGTATCAAATGAATGGATATCTGTGCGAAACTGCATGGGTATCCGTTTTTTTTGGACAGGAGAAGTCATCTCCACTTGTGTGAAAAAATTCACATAATGTGTGACTGTGGTCACACTTGTCATGGAATTGGGGACAGTATAATTTCTCTATCAGGTAAAGTTATTGAAGAAATCAGAGTTTCTGAAGGAGGGTCTACCAGTGGCAGCGGAAAGAGAAAAGTTAGTGCTGATTGGGAATGGCATGGCGGGAGTAGGCACTATTGAGCAGATTCTGAAGCTGGGCGGCGCTTATGATATTACTGTCTTCGGCAGTGAGCCGCATCCCAACTATAACCGGATTATGTTGTCCTATGTACTTGAAGGCAGCAAAACAATTGAAGACATCATTCTCAACGATCTCGGGTGGTATGAAGATAATCATATTACACTGCATACCGGCACGACGGTTACCCGGATTGATGAATCGAACAAACTCATATTGACCGATAATGGACTGGCGGTTCCTTACGATAAAGCAATTATTGCAACAGGCTCGAATTCTTTCATTCTCCCCGTACCCGGCAGCACCAAGGATGGGGTAGTCGGCTTCCGCGATATCGCAGACTGCGATGCGATGCTGGCAGCGGCGAAGCAGTACCGCACGGCGGCTGTGATCGGTGGAGGACTGCTAGGTCTTGAAGCTGCGAAAGGCCTGGTCAACCTGGGTATGGATGTTACCGTTGTGCATCTGCTGGAGGATCTGATGGAGCGCCAGTTGGACCGTACCGCTTCTTCAATGCTGCAGGCAGAGCTTACGCGTCAAGGTGTGAAATTCGCCATGGGCAAGCAGACGGTTGAATTAACTGGCGAAGAACGGGTAACTGGACTACGCTTCAGTGACGGCAGTGAGCTGCCGGCAGAGTTTGTAGTGATGGCTGTTGGAATCAAGCCGAATGTCCAGCTTGCGAAGGACAGCGGAATCACCGTTAACCGCGGGATCGTAGTTGACGATTATATGCAGACTTCTATGGCTGATGTGTATTCTGTCGGCGAATGTACAGAGCACCGTGGAACCTGCTACGGACTCGTTGCACCGTTATTCGAGCAGGGCATGGTTCTTGCCAAGCATTTGTCTGGTGTACAGACTCCAGGCTATGAAGGCTCAGTTGTAGCAACCAAGCTCAAAATTTCCGGGGTAGATGTATTCTCCGCTGGTGAATTTACCGAAACACCGGAGCATACCGTCATTTCTGCCAAGGATGAATGGAAGCGAACCTACAAGAAGATTTTGCTTAAGGATAATGTGATTGTCGGTGCCGTCTTGTTCGGTGATGTAACGGAATCTGCCAACCTGCAGAAGCTTGTGAAAAACAGCACAGAGATGACTAATGAAATCTATGATGAGGTTATGGGCACAAGCTGCTGCGGCGGAGGCGGAGCCAAGAAGGGCATGTCCGTTGAAGCGATGGCCGATGAAGAAATCGTCTGCGGCTGCAACGGCGTAACCAAAAAAGCGATTGTGGATGCTGTTACGGAGAACGGCTTCACTACGGTGGATGAGATCAAAGCCTGCACGGGGGCAACCCGCTCCTGCGGCGGCTGTAAGCCGGTGGTAGAGCAGATTCTGCAATTCGTTCTCGGAGACAGCTTCCAGCAGAGTGCCAAGCAGGGAATCTGCAGCTGCACCTCACTTAGCCGGGATGAGATCGTAGCCGAGATTACGGCTAAAGGCCTCCGGACCACCAAGGAAGTCATGCATGTCCTGGACTGGAAGCAGGCAGAAGGCTGTTCGAAATGCCGCCCTGCAGTGAACTATTATCTGGGGATGATCTATCCTGACACACACGAGGACGAGAAGGAATCCCGGTTCGTCAATGAACGGATGAGCGCCAATATTCAGAAGGACGGAACTTATACAGTTATACCGCGGATGTATGGCGGGGTGACCACTCCTGAGGATTTGAAGCGGATTGCCGATGTGTCCCTGAAGTATGATGTGAAGGTTGTGAAGGTAACGGGCGGACAACGTCTTGACCTGATCGGTGTCAAAAAAGAAGATGTACCTAAGGTGTGGGAGGAGCTGGATATGCCGTCCGGCTATGGTTATGCGAAGTCGCTGCGTACGGTAAAAACTTGCGTGGGTTCGCAGTTCTGCCGCTTCGGTACACAGGATTCCATGGGCATGGGCGCTATGCTGGAACGCAAGTACGAACGGCTGGATATGCCGGCCAAGTTCAAAATGGCGGTGAACGGCTGCCCGCGCAACTGTGCAGAATCCTGCACGAAGGACATCGGGATTGTCGGCAATGACGGCGGCTGGGAAGTGTTCATCGGCGGGAACGGCGGGATTAAGCCGCGCATCGCAGATGCCTTCTGCAAGGTGAAGACCGACGAGGAGCTGGTTGAGGTCTGCTCCGCTGTTATCCAGTACTACCGTGAGACCGGCAATTACCTGGAGAGAACCTCCGAATGGGTAGAGCGTATGGGTCTTGAGCATATCCAGACTGTGGTTATGGGGAATGACGACAACCGTAAAGAGCTTGCGGCACGTATTGACTTTGCACTGGCCCAGGTGAGTGATCCTTGGCGGAAAATGCTGGATGACAAAAACACCCGTACTGCGCTGTTCGAAGAGACACAGGTATAGTCTAAAGGGAGAGGGAGAGAGCATAATGGAACGGAGCAATCGGGAATATACGATAGGTGCAGTGGAAGATTTCATGCTGCAGATCGGCCGGGTAGTTCATGCAGGAGAGGTGGAATTAGCCATATTCCGCACATCGGACGGCGCAGTCTATGCGGTCCGCAACCACAGTCCCCACCCGAAGGGCGGTCCGCTCGCGGAAGGCATCGTATCAGGCTATTATTTATATGATCCGCTGCATGACTGGAAGATAGACCTTCGTACCGGAGAGGTTCAGGCACCGGACCGGGGGCAGGCAGAAGTCTATCCGGTTACAGTAGAGGGCGGAGTTGTTAAGGTCACTCTGCCTGCGGCAGTAACAACCCTAAATTAAAGGAAGAGCAGGTGCGGATATGTTTACGCAGAGCGTAGAGAATATCGTTGAGACAGCCGTAGGGAAACGCGACAAAATGAATGAGAGCCTGCCCAAATATTTTTTGGCGGCCCTCCTGGCAGGAGCATATGTGGGTATTGGTATTATTCTCATCTTCTCACTGGGGGCACCGCTGGCAGCGATTAAGTCACCGTTCCAGCCGCTGATTATGGGAGCATCCTTCGGGATTGCCTTGACCTTGGTTGTATTCGCAGGCTCAGAGCTGTTTACAGGTAATAATATGTTCTTCACGGTAAGCACACTTGCCGGGAGAACTACAGTCTGGGACACGGTGAAGAACTGGGTCCTGGTATTCCTCGGCAATGTAGCTGGTGCAGTGGTGCTGGCGCTGCTGATTCAGGGATCGGGCCTCTTCAAGGCAGCGCCTGCCGAGCATCTGATCTTCGCAGCCGCCGCCAAAAAGATGAGCCTTCCGTTCTCAGAGCTGTTCTTCCGCGGCATTCTCTGTAACTGGCTGGTCTGCCTGGCACTGTGGATGTCCTCCCGCGCCAAGAGTGAAGCGGCGAAGCTGGTCCTGATCTGGTGGTGTCTGTTCGCCTTCATCGCGAGCGGCTATGAACACAGTGTAGCGAACATGACGCTCCTGAGCGTAGCCGTGCTGCTGCCGAATCATCCAGAGACAGTGAGCATCGCCGGCTGGTTCCACAACATGATTCCTGTTACGCTTGGCAATATCATCGGCGGCGGTGTCTTTGTCGGAATGGCTTACTGGCTAATCTCGCCAGTACGGACTCCGCGTAACGTATCAGCTCCTCCTCAGACGAAGAAAGCAAGCTAGATCCAATATCAAGCCCCGCAGCTGCTACATGGCTGCGGGGCTTTTTTGCCGCTCTATCCCTGCTATAATAGGGATAATTCTTACCAGGAGGTTATTTTCATATGAATATATTGATTCTAGGTGCCACCGGCCGGGTGGGGAGCAACATTGTTACCCATGCTCTTCAGGATGGACATCATGTGAAAGTATTGGTCCGCACGCCGGAGAAGGTTCATCCGCTCCATGCCAACCTGACGATTATCGAAGGTAATGTTATTAATCAAGAAGATGTTGCCCGGGCAGTGCAGGGAAATGATGTAGTGATTAGTGCATTGAACACCGATGGGACAACCACGCTTACAGACAGCATGCCTTTTATCATTGAAGCCATGTATCAGGAAGGGATAGAGCGCATTATTACCGTAGGAACTGCGGGTATTCTTCAAAGTGAGCTTTCCCCGGAACTCCTGCGTTACCAATCCAGCGAATCTAAACGCAGGTCCACCCGTGCTGCAGAAGAACATGAACAAGCCTATCGCTTGCTGGAGCGATCGACTCTGAAATGGACCATTGTGTGCCCAACCGCTCTGGTGGAAGGAGAACGTATGGGGACCTATCGTGTGAGACGAGATATTTTGCCCGGAGGCGGTACTGAAATATCTGTAGCGGATACAGCGGAATTCACCTATAGTCAGATTGATACTAGCGATTTCATAAGATCCCGTGTCGGTATTGCTTACTGATAGAGGTGATCTATTTAGAAAATGAACGGAGGAGAGGGCGGCGATGGCAAGCTTTAACCATTTTGGCGTATATGGAATTTGTCAGCGTGACGGCAGGCTGTTAGTGATCCATAAAGGAAGAGGCCCTTATAGCGGAAGATACGATCTGCCTGGGGGAAGACTGGAGGCTGGTGAATCACTGGTTGACGGCTTGGTCAGAGAGTTTATTGAAGAGACTGGTTATACAGTAAAGGTAAAACAGAACCTTGGCACCTACGATTTCTTTATCCGGCATAACGAAGATCACTTTACACAAATGCATCATCTGGCAGCCTTGTATCAGGTTGAAATGACCGGGGAAGAAGAGCCTGTTGCCATTTCAATGTTCGAAGAACAGGATTCCCGCGGGGCGGAATGGGTGGATATCACTAGAATAACCCTCGATTCAGCTTCTCCGCTAGCCGTATATGCTGCGAAGTTCCTTAGGAATGAGGAACTGCCTTTAACACCAGAATATTATGATGATTGGGAAGTAAAAGGTACATAGGATGTGCCACCAGTGAGGTAAATTCATCGCCAGACAAGAAAAAAAGACGCCGGACAGGGCGCCTTGACCACTCTATTAAATTTATTGGGTCAGATATGTTTCAATGAGGTGAATAGAGGGTATTATTGATAGGAAATTAAATTCGGCAAATTTCATTGGGACATAATTCGCAGTGGCAGATTTCCTGAAGCATCGCCAGATCCTTGATGACGATCATGCCATTCTCATACTCCACTGCATCTTTTTTGCGCAGATCACTAAGCATCCGGTTAACGCTCTCACGGGTAGCGCCGATCATGTTGGACAGATCTGTATGCGTGATTTTTTTGTTGATTAGAATGCTGTCGCCTGTCTTCTCACCATAGGTGTTGCCAAGACGGATCAGTGTGGAGCAGAGTGCGCCCGGTTTGCCGTACATCATCAGATCGCGGAATTTGGTCTGTGTGAGACGGTGATGGATCCCCATCCATTTCATGAAGTCAATGGAGAAGTCGCAGTGCTGGCAGATCAGAATCTCCAGATCCTTCTGCTCGATCACGCCAACCTCACTCTCTTCAATGACTTCGGCCGTGAAGCTATGCTTCGTGCTGAAGAACGGGTCAGCCTGACCTACCATATCGCCAGCCTGATACATATACAGAATCAGTTCCTTGCCTTCGTCTGTAGATTTGGTCAATTTCACACGTCCACGCTTGATATAAAACAGTTTATCCGAGAAATCGCCTTCCCAGAACAGGTGTGATCCTTCAGGGACTACACGTTCCTTCATGGTGACCAACAGGCGGTTAAAGTTCTGCTCGGAGAAACAGTTTGTATTGCCGCGGGCTTCGATAACATTATAATGTTCCTTTATCATAATCGACATCCCCTTTATTCCCTCAGTTTTTCAGTAAATTTTAAATTAATTATACCTTGAAATTCCTCTTTATGGGTAAGTATTTTCGTATAAAAGTGTCGAATTTTTAACATTGTGATAAATTTCACTTCATTTGTGTGAGAAAGCTTATGTTTTTGGGCGTATGATAGGCTTCTTTACATGATTCAAAGGATATTATATCAGTTGTCACCTGTTCTGGATAGATGCAGAGGGGGCGGCTTTTTTGCGTTTGTCGTCCGTATTCCATATGATCCGTACAAATGCACATAACTCGCTTACAGGCGGACCTTGGTCACGGGCGGGCTTAGCGATACTCTGGAACTAAAGTGTCTGTTGTTTCCGCTGTGTGAGCGGAGGAGCGGACCAAGCCTCACTTAGCGAAGGAGAGTTTCAATTATGGCAAAAGTAGCAGATCCCTATCTGAAGGTCGATCCCTGGGCAATTATTGAGGAAGGCTTTGATCCGGAACGCAACCGGACTTCGGAATCTATTTTTTCACTGGGCAATGAGTATATGGGGGTACGGGGGTATGCGGACGAGGGCTACAGCGGCGATTCCTTGCCGGGGAGCTATTTCAACGGGTTGAATGAGCAAATGGAGGTTGGCAATCATTATAAAGGCATTATCCGGTCGCTGCGCTACATGGTGAATAGCGTGGACTGGCTGCATACCCGGATCTCGGTGGACGGTGAAACCCTGGATCTGGCTCACTCCCGCATAGAGGCGTATACGCGCAGACTGGATTTCCAGACGGGAACCTATACACGGGAGTTCATCTGGCTGCTGGCGGACGGGAAAAAGCTGAAGCTCTGCTTCACACGCTTGGTCAGCATGACTCTGTCCCATCTGGGACTGCAGCAGATTAGCTTCACCGCGCTTAATTTCACGGGTAAGGTAGATATTTGTACTGGCCTTGACTTCGGCATGGTTCATGAGGAACACGGCCAGAGTATGTGGAAAGAGCAGCAGCGCGGCGGGGAAGGAGCAATAACTGCCATTATGGCCCGTACGCTGACAACCGGAAATCAGCTGTTCTCGGGCTTTGTCCTGAAGTCTTCACAGGCGCTGCATACGGAGCTTGTGGAAGATGACCGGTATATCGGGCGGCAATTCTCACTTATGCTGGCTGAAGGGGAGCCTGCATCCTTCACGAAGCTTGTGGTCAATGTGACAGGCACGGATGCTGCCCCAGCTACAGACCGTCTCTGGACAAAAGGCATGGAGCTTGCAGCAGCGGCGGACCGGCTGGTGGAGGAAGAGGTGGTTGCTGACCAAGCCTCCTATTGGAGCAGCATCTGGGCAACCAGCGATATCCGGATTGAGGGCGATCCGGAGAATCAGCAGGGCATCCGTTTTTGTATTTTTCAGCTGTATCAGACATATCACGGGGACCATCCCGGGTATAACATCGGTGCCAAAGGGTTAACCGGCGAAGCTTACCGGGGGCTTGCCTTCTGGGATACCGAGTCCTACTGTCTGCCGTTCTATCTGTTCAATAACCCGAAGGCGGCCCGCAGTCTGCTGGAATTCCGCTACAAGACGCTGCCTCAGGCGCTCCAGCGCGGGAAGGATGTGGATTGCGCGGGCGCATTCTATCCGATTGCCACGATTGACGGGACAGAGAGCTGTGACCTGTGGCAGCATTCCAATCTGCAGCTTCATGTCGGGACAGCAGTCGCCTACGGCATCTGGCATTATGTGAAGAACACCGGCGATCTGGAATTCCTCTACAGCAAAGGCGCCGAAATGCTGATTCAGATCAGCCGTTTCTACGCATCCCGCGGCCAGTGGGGTCAACGCAGCGGGGAATACGGATATTTCGGCGTGATGGGGCCGGATGAATTCCAGCTGATGGTTAACAATAACTGCTACATCAATCTGTTGGCTCAGAAGTTATTCGAATATACGCTCGAAACAGTAGCCCTCATGAAGGCGGAGGCGCCTGAAGAATATGCGGCGGTTATAGCGGTTACTGCACTCCGCGAGGAGGAATTGGCTGACTGGGACCACAAGCGTGTCCATATGAAAATCCCGTTCGATCCCGGCAGCGGCATCTACGAGGAGCATGACGGATTTTTTGATATGCCGCATATCGACATTCACTCCATTCCGGTGACTGAGTTCCCGCTGTACTCGAATTGGTCGTATGACCGCCTGTACCGTTACGATATGATCAAGCAGCCGGATGTGCTGATGTTCATGTTCCTGTACAACGGGCAGTTCTCCCGCGAGACCAAGCTGGCGAATTATGAATATTATGAACCGAGATGTATTCATGAGTCCTCGCTCTCGCCGTCGATTCACTCGATTCTGGCCAGTGAGCTGGGCAAATCGGAGGAAGCGTACCGGTTCTTCGAGTTCGCCACGCGCCTGGATCTGGACAACTATAACCGAAATACCCGGGAAGGGCTGCACACCACATCGATCGCCGCAGCGTGGATGAACATCGTCTACGGCTTCGGGGGGATGCGCTCGGATGGAGATTGTCTGTCCTTCCGGCCGGTGCTGCCGCAGAAGTGGACCGCTTACAGCTTCCAGGCGATGTGCAGGGGCGTACTGCTGGGTATTACGGTAAATGCAGAGTCAGTTTCTTTCAGAGCAGTCAATGGCGGAAGCACAGAGGTGCTGATCTATGATCAGCGGGTGACCGTAGATGAAGCAGGAATCGAGCTTCCTCTCGCTGAAGGGATGACTGTGTAATGGACTGGACGGTAAGTGAGCGCAGCTTCGAGCCTGGGCGGATTACGGCGAACGGCAACAAATTTATGACCGGCAATGGCTATATGGGCTTCCGGGGAGTCCTTGAGGAGTTCGGGAAGGAGCAGCTTGCGGCGGTTACATTGGCCGGAGTGTATGACCGGGTGGGCGACAAATGGCGTGAGCCGGTGAACGCACCGAACGGGCTGTATACGGTAGTCAGCGCCAACGGCTGCAAGCTAAGTGTGCTGGAGACCAGGCCTCTGGCTCATACACAGAGCCTGGATCTCCGCTTCGCTATGCACCGGCGGGAGACGGTATTTGAGATCGGAGAAGGCGGAAGGGGGACCCTGACCGCCGAGCGGTTCGTCAGCATGGATCAGCTCCATCTGCTGGCTGCCAGATGGACCCTTCACTGCACCGCCGACTGCCGGATAGAGATTACTACAGGAATCGATGCCGCAGTGTGGGATATCAACGGTCCCCATCTGCTGGAGCAACAGAGCCGCTCGCACGGCGGGGCGCTGCTGTCAACAGCAGTTACCGGGGAGCTGGGGTTGCCGGTGGCGGTGGCGGAGCTTATAGTGTTCGGTACCGCTGAACAGGCGAAGCGGGTTGACGCTGTTATCGAGCTGGATGGAGGAACCGCGCTGCGCCATATTTCTATAGAAGCCAAGGCAGGTGAGACTCATACATGGTGCAAATATGCAGCCGTGTACACGGGCCTGGATATAGAAGGCGCTCCTGCGGAAGGCAGCCCTGATGAGCAGGCGGTGCGGGCCGTCCAGGAGGCCGCCGCTACAGGGTATCCCGGCCTGCTGGAGGCTCACCGGCGCAAGTGGGCGGAGCGATGGTCACGCAGCGATTGTATCATTGAAGGCGATGTGGAGGCGCAGTTCGCGCTGCGGTACAGTATGTATCAGCTGCTGATCATTGCACCGACGAAGTCGGAGAAGGTCTCGATTCCGGCGCGCGGCTTGTCCGGGCAGGTCTATAAGGGGGCCGTATTCTGGGATACGGAGATGTTCATGCTGCCCTTTTTCCTGCACAGTGATCCTGGGATTGCCCGCAATCTGATGATGTACCGCATCCACACGCTGGACGGAGCACGGCGGAAGGCGGAGGAATACGGATATTTAGGCGCCTTCTACGCATGGGAGAGTCAGGACTCCGGGGATGATGCCTGCACTCTGTTCAATGTGAACGATGTATTTACCGGGCGCCCCATGCGGACCTATTTCCGCGATAAGCAGATTCATATCAGTGCAGATGTCGTGCACGGACTCTGGCAATACGTGACCTTCACGGGAGATGACAGCATCCTGGCGGACGGCGGGGCGGAGGTGATCTGGGAATGTGCGCGTTTCTTCTATTCCTATGCTTACTATAATCCTGTGAAGCGGCGTTATGAGCTGCTGGATGTTACCGGGCCGGATGAATATCATGAGCGGGTGAATAATAACGCATTTACGAGCGCCATGGTTCAGGAGACACTGAAGATTGCCTTGCAGACAGCAGAACGGTTGCAGGACAAATATCCGGCTGTGTATAACGGTCTTGCTGAATCGTATGCAGACGGGCCGTTCCTGGATGAGTTCACAGCAATGCTGGCACATCTCTATGTTCCGCAGCCGGACCCGGATACGCTGGTGATTGAACAATTCGACCGTTATCTGCAACTGGAGGATGTGTCTCTGGCTGAGCTGAAGGCACGGATCATTCACCCGAATGAGTACTGGGGCGGAGGCAACGGGCTGGCAACAACCACAAGAATCCTGAAGCAGGCCGATGTGGTGCTCATGCTTCATCTGTTCCGGGACAGATGAAGCAGGGAAGTGAAACAGGCCAACTGGAAATTCTATGAGCCGCGAACCGAGCATGGCTCCAGCCTCAGCGCGTGTATCTATGCGCTGGCTGCAGCGGATATCGGCTTGCCGGATTGGGGATATCCGTATTTCATGCGCACGGCCACGGTCGATCTTACCGGCGAGTCGAAGCAGTATGTCGGTGACCTCTATATTGGCGGGACGCATCCGGCGGCGAACGGTGGCGCGTGGATGGCTGCGGTTCTTGGCTTCGCGGGTGTGCGATTTGATGGACAGACCGTCACCCTTAAGCCGTCTCTGCCGGAGACCTGGAGTTCCATTGAGCTGCCGGTAATCCTGCGCGGAGGCAGCTTCCGGCTGCGGATCGGCCACGAAGAGATCACGGTTACGGCAGCGCCGGGCAACAGCGAAGCGGTAAGCTTCGCCGGGTTCGGCGGTGAGGTGGTGCCGTGCCCTCCCGGTGCGATCCTGGAGTTAGCGTCTGAGTCCAATCAGAGAGGAGCATGACCATGATGCTGGAGCATATGAAGGGCGCTATCTTCGATCTGGATGGCGTGATTGTAGACACGGCGAAGTATCATTATCTGGCCTGGCGCTCGCTCGCCGGGGAGCTGGGCTTCCCGTTCACCGAACAGGACAATGAGCGGCTCAAGGGCGTCAGCCGGATGAGATCCCTGGATATTCTTCTAGAGATTGGCGGCCTTGAATACAGCGAAGCAGAGAAGCTGGCGATGGCGGAGAAGAAGAACCACCTTTATGTAGAATATATCTCAGGTCTGGATGAATCAGAGCTGCTGCCTGGAGTCAGAGCCTATCTGAATGCGCTCAGAGCACGCGGCGTGGCTATTGCCCTTGGCTCTGCGAGTAAGAATGCGGAATTCATACTGGAGAAGCTGAATATTGCGGGGCTGTTCGACGTTGTTATTGACGGCAATAAGGTAGCCCGGGCTAAGCCGGACCCTGAGGTGTTCCAGTCTGCCTGCCGGGAGCTGGGGCTGGAGCCGCAGGACTGTGTGGTGTTCGAGGATGCTGAGGCTGGAGTAGCCGCCGGGAAGGCGGCCGGAATGCAGGTGGTAGGTATCGGGAAGCCTGAAGTGCTGAAGGCAGCGGATCTGGTGATATCCGGATTGCATGAATTGTAAGAGCTTGATAGAATGGCCCTTGAGGAACTTTTTTCCTCTATTATCTATTCTATTATAGAAGGAAAGCTTGAGGGATGATGATGGAAACGTTGTTGCTATGGCCTGAAGGGGCGCCTGGAGCGCTGGGAACCAGCGAAGAGGATCAGCCTGCGATTATACCGTATTTAGTAGAAGGCAAGGGGAATGCTGCTGTGCTGGTCTGTCCGGGAGGTGGGTACGCTATGCGTGCCGATCATGAGGGAGGGCCCGTGGCGCAGTGGCTGAATACACTGGGCATCTCCGCCTTCGTATTGCGCTATCGTGTAGCGCCCTATCAATACCCGAGTGCGCTTCAGGATGCGCAGCGGGCGCTGCGTACGATCCGCTTCCGCGCGGACGAATTCGGCATTGACCCGGCTCGGCTCGGCATTCTTGGCTTCTCGGCAGGCGGACATCTCGCTTCTACCGCAGGGGTATCTTATGATCTCGGTAATCCTGATCACCCGGAGCCATTGGAGCGGCTGTCCAGCCGTCCTGACCGCCTGATTCTATGCTACCCGGTCATCTCGATGACCGAAGGGGTCACACATCAGGGCTCGAAGGAGAATCTGCTGGGAGACATTCCTGATGCGGAGCTGTCGCTTAAGCTCAGCAGCGAGTTCCAGGTAACCCCGGACACGCCGCCAACGTTCCTCTGGCATACCTCGGACGATGATTATGTTCCTGTGGAGAACAGCCTGCTGTTCGCCGCAGGACTTAGCCGTTATAAGGTTCCATTCGATCTGCATATCTATGCGCACGGCGTACACGGTCTGGGCTTAGCTCCTGAAGAACCGCACACCAAGACCTGGACGGATGCCTGTGCCTCGTGGCTGCAATTGAACGGGTATACCAGAGCGTGAACTTCTGCTTCAATGTCCGTGTCCAAGGATAGGGTGATACGAGAGACTCAGGAAAGGCAGGTACATATTATGGAGCTTAGATTTTCACAAGTGAATACAGCGGAAGAAACTGCTGAGGTTGCCCGGTTGGCAGCAGAAATATGGCACGAACATTATGTCTCCATTATTACCGTCGCGCAGATTGATTACATGATTGAAAAGTTCCAATCGGTTCCCGCGATAACGGATCAGATCCATCATCAGGGCTACGAATATTACTTGATCCATAACGGCGAAGGCTCCACAGCCGGATATATGTCGGCCAGAGAAGAGGAAGGGAAGCTCTTTTTGAGCAAGTTTTATATCAGTAAGGAGTACAGGGGGCGCAGCTATGCCAGCCAAGCGTTGGCCTTCCTGGAGAAGCTGTGTCAGGACCGTAATCTGACTCATATCTGGCTGACAGTCAATCGTGATAACGAATCCAGTATTGCAGTATATAAGAAAAAAGGCTTCCGGACCCTACGGGGACAAATGGCGGATATCGGCAATGGATTTGTTATGGATGATTACATTATGGAAAAAGAAATTCCTGTCTCCTAAGCGAGGAAGCGTGGAAAGGAACTACATATTCATGAACAAGGGTTCGGGTTCATCCTCAATTAGACCCTATGACTCCTTACCGCTTCAGCAGACCATTTTATGACCATCTTAAAAGCAGAAAAGAATCTGTGATTTTAGAGGGTGCAGGTCATTTTCCGATTGAACAACCGGGGCTGGAGCAGATGATTGCTGCTGTGCTTGCTTTTTTGAGAACAGTAGAGGAAGAATTACAGCTAGCATAAGCCGTCCGGCTCAATGTGCTCAGGATGAAGCACTATAAAACCAGTCCAACGCGGGATGTTCGTGTGAGGGCTGGTTTTTATTTGGGTAAGAAACTCCATACAAATGGACATAAAGAACTTTGAAATAAACCTGTGTAAGCGCTTATACGTTTGTTATATTATTAAAACTGGAGGTGAATCCAGATGTTGTCCATGCTTGTGAAACCCATTGTCAGGCTCAGTGTTAAGCAGCAGTTGATTCTGCTGTTCCTGATTATGATTACGCCTATTCTGATTCTGAACAGCTACGGCAACTACAAGGCAGAGGAGATTCTGAAGCGCCATGTGACCAATGCCTATGTGGAGCTGAACAAGCAGAATTTCGCCATCATTAACAGAGACATCGATACGGTGAATAAAATAACGACCACCGTCATCCAGAATCCGGTCCTGCAGCAGCTCAACATGAGCGGGAATGATACGGTGCTGGAGCGGGTGGAACGTTATGAGACCATCGAGAAGCTGCTCGGCAGCTATTCGCAGGGAGCGGAGCGGGGGGACGGCATTTACTACTCGCTGTACGTATATGATCCAGATAACTACTACTTTTTCGCTCCCAATTTTCCGCAGGTGAAGAAGGCGGGGGTTTATTTTTTCTCCAAAGAGGAACAGCCGTACTGGTTTGAACAGGTGGTGCAGCAGAAAGGCCGCGGTACCCTGATGTTCACCGAGAAGCTGAGTCCGCAGGCCGAAGATCTGAAGACGCTCACTTATGTCAGGGCTGTCAATAATATCTACCGGGGGGAAGGAACGCTCGGCGTGCTGGTGGTGACCAAGATGGAATCGAAGATCGGTGAATCGCTAAGGTCCATCTCACTGCCGGACGGGGAAATCTATCTGACGGACATGGGCAACCGTGTGCTGGCCTCCACCACGAATTCAACTGGAGAGGTGATCGTTCTGCCGGACGGCTCGGAGGCGGGAGATCCGGAAGGGACCGAGGATATTATCACTGATGACTTCATCTATGTGGTGAACAACAATCATGCCTTTGAGCAAAAGCTGGTCTACAAGGTACCCGTCAAATCCCTGCTCCAGCAGCAAAACGAAATGAAACGCGTCATTCAATACATAACAGTGGCCTATGCGCTGTTCGGATTGATCATCATTACCTACTTCTGGCGTTCGCTGATGACTCCTTTGCAGAAGCTGGCTTTTTTTGTGCGCAAGTATGAGCCGGGCAACCGTGTGCCCGAGACTCCACGCAGAGGAAGCAACGATGAGGTCAGTGTGCTGATTAACGCCACGTACGATATGGCCCGCAGGCTCAACAGCCTGATTATGTACAAATACCAGATGGAGCTGAAGCAGAAGGAATCGCAGCTGCAGCTGCTCTATCAGCAGATCAACCCGCATCTGCTGTACAACACCCTGGAGAGTATTTATTGGAAAAGCTCGCTCGAAGGCAACGTGGAATCCGCGGAAATGATCAAGGAATTATCCAAGCTGATGAAGATCAGCTTAAGCCGGGGCCGGGAGCTGATCACGCTCGAAGAGGAGCTTGAGCATGCCGGTGCCTACATCAAGCTCCAGCAGCACCGGCATGATTATGTGTTCGCCGTTATCTGGAATATTGCTCCCGGGACGACCAGGAATCTGATCCCCAAGATCACGCTGCAGCCCCTGATCGAGAATGCGATTATCCACGGGGTTAAGCATATGGAGGAGGACGGCGAAATCATTATTACCTCTGTGCTGGAGGATGGCCGGATTCGGATTACCATTGAGGATAACGGTTATAAGCAGGTGGATTATAAGGCTATCGAACAGATACTCAATGATGACAGCCCGAACCCGGTTAACGGCTACGGTATACGCAATATCCATCAGCGTGTGCAACTGCACTTCGGCGGGGATTACGGGATCAGCTACAGACCGCGCGAGTGCGGAGGCACGATAGTAAGTGTGATCCTTCCGAAGTCAGAGACTATAGAGTAGAGGAGAGAATACGGTGTTCAATATACTTGTTGTTGATGATGAGCCGCTCATTTGCAAAGGATTGAGCAGTCTGCTGGCTGCTTCCGGGCTGGATATTGACCATATCTATACGGCTGGCAGCGGGTATGAGGCACTGGATTGTATCCGCATGGAGGAGATTGATCTGCTTGTGACCGATATCCAGATGGGGGCTATGAGCGGGATCGAACTGATGCAGCATGCCAAAATAACCAGGCCCTGGATGCAGACGATCGTCATCTCTGCGCATGAGACCTTTCAGTACGCCCAGATGGCCGTCCGGCTGGGTGCGAGAGACTATCTGATCAAGCCGCTGAACAGTGAGCAGTTCCTGGATTCGGTGCGCAGTGTCGTCCTGAAGATGAATAGACCGTCGCCGGAGCTGGCCACTTATATGGATGGGAATGCTGACCGCTTCCGCCTGGAGGAGCCGCTTCCCGAGTACAGCGAGCTGCTGAACAGCCTGCTTACGGAGACTGCGGCGGTGCTGGGGGCAGAGGAGAAGCGGCGCAAGCTGGATGAGTTGAGGCTGCAGGGGCCGTTTTTTGCGGTGATCAAAATCAAGCTTCCCCTGCCGCAAGACCGGCCTGAGCAGAGGTACACTACCCGCGATCATAATTTGCTGCGTTACGCCGCCTTGAATATTGCCAAGGAGCTGCTGGATCAGGAGTGGAATTCCACTGCCTTCTATTCGCCGGACCAGGAGATTACGGTCATTATCCAGTGGGATGAGCAGAGCTACGAGGAGCCGTCCACCGGCCAGCTGAGTCGGCTGGAGGTGCTGGGTCGCAGCCTCCATTACAATATTAACCGCTATTTGCAGCTCCGGGCTGTCATTGGCATCAGCCAGATTCTGAAGGGGCTGAGCTTCATGGATGTGCTGAACCGGCAAGCCTCGAAGGCCATACTCTGGAACAACGAGCATGCCGATCATTATGTGTTCTATTATGGGGATTTCAACTGGAACAACTATGCTGCTGATCCGTCACCCGAGGAGCTGCATACGCACAGCAATCTGATCGTGCAGAAGGCGAAGGAATACATTGACGGGAATTACGCCCAGAAGGGGCTGACGATCCATGAAGTAGCAAAGAAGAATCATGTCAGCCCTAATTACCTGAGCTATCTGTTCAAGAAGAATACAGGCTATAACCTCTGGGAATATGTCATTAAGCTGCGGATGGAGGACAGCCGGGAGATGATTCTGAACACGGATCTGCGGCGGTATGAGATTGCGGAGCGGGTAGGATACGAGTCGCCGGAGCATTTCAGCAAAATTTTCAAAAAATACTTTGGGCTCAGCCCCAGCGAACTGAAGAAGTAAGAACGCTTACGATTGCCATAGATATAGACATGTTAAGTCTTTCCCTCATTTCCTACAATGAAGACAGGAGGCGCTTTCCCATAAAGTGCTGAAAGACGACAGGAATGAGGGAGCCGGAATGAATCAGTCTGCTGCATTACATGATCACCTTCCAGCGGAGCTGGAGAGCAAGCCGTACAAGCAGAACCGTTGGAAAAAGAATTATTGGGGCGTGATGTTTCTTGTCCCCGCATTGATTATCTTCATTATGTTTATGTGGGTGCCTATCTTCAAAGGGTTCCTGTACAGCTTCTACACCGTTGATTTCGTCAAAGGGAATACCTTCGTTGGCTTGGACAATTACGCCAGGGCGCTTACCGACCCCGATGTACTGATTGCTGTCCAAAACACCCTGTACTATATGCTGCTCTGCCTGGTGATCGGCTTCTGGGTTCCGATTGCCTTTGCCATTGCCATCTCCGAGCTGCGGAAATTCGGCGGATTCGTGCGCGTTGCTGCGTATTTGCCATATGTCATGCCTGCTGTAGTCCTATACGGGCTGTGGCGCTGGCTGTACGATCCGGTTGGACCGATAAATGCCGTAATCGGCAGCACCGGAGCGGAGCAGATCGCCTTCCTGACCGATACCCGGTGGTCGATGATCTCGCTGGTCTTCATGGAGACCTGGCAGCAATTCGGCTCGGGGATGCTGATCTATCTTGCTGCGGTGTTAAGTATTCCCCGGGACTGGTATGAAGCCGCCGAGATTGACGGAGCCGGAGTCTGGGCCCGTATCCGCCACATCACCCTGCCTTCGCTGCGCAATCTGATTCTGCTGATGCTGATTCTTCAGGTGATTGCCACCTCTCAGGGCTACCAGTCACAGCTAGCCTTGCTGGACGGGGGGCCGAACAATGCTACGTTGACGTATGCGCTGCTTATTGTGAAGTATGCTTTTACCAGACTGGATTATGGTACGGCGACTGCGCTGGGGATGCTGATGTTTGTTGTTCTGGGCGGTTTGGGCATTCTTCAGTTCAAGCTTAACAAGGAGGACAACTAGGATGAAGAGCGCAGACAGAGGTATTCTCTCGGAGCATGACCTGAAAAAGACCAGCAACAGGGTGGTCTACGGAATTATGGTGCTGTTCATTGTCCTGATGATATTCAGCATGCTGTACCCCATCCTCATGACGATGTTCAACGGGCTGAAGTCGAATATCGAGGTCAATTCCTTTCCGCCGCATTTTTTTCCGCAGGAATGGCATTTCGGTAACCTGAAGGATGCGCTGGATTACATCGATCTGGCCATGTTTCTGCGGAACACCCTGTATATTTTTGCAGGGAATATGGTCGCCACGCTAATTGTACTGGGACTCGCGTCCTTCAGTATCTCACGGATGAATGTGCCTTACCGCAAGGCCTTCTATTTCTTCTTCCTGATGACGCTGTTCATTCCGGCTACGAGCTATATGATTCCGAACTTTGTCAATCTAAAGGAGCTGGGCCTGCTCAATCAATATGCGGCCTTCTGGCTGCCGGCAGGCGCGAACACGTTCTTCTTCCTGCTGCTTAAGAATTTCTTCGACGGGATTCATCCCGAGATTCTGGAAGCCGCGCGGATGGACGGGGCCTCGGAGCCGAGAAGCTTCTTCACCATCGCGGTGCCGCTGTCGATTCCGATTTTTGCAACACTGGCGATCTTCATCTTCTCCACAGCCTGGAATGACTGGTTCTGGCCGTCGCTGGTCATGCACAGTGAGGAGAAGTATACGCTCGCTACCGCTATCTATAAGTACGTTATCAATGTAAAAGCGCTGAATACGAACATCAAATTCGCAATTCTGTTCATTGTCTCTCTGCCGCCGATCCTGGTCTTCCTGGTCTTCCAGAAGTTCATTATGCGCGGAGTTTCATTGTCTGCTGTCAAAGGCTGAGCAGGAAGGATGAGGTCCGTTAGAGATCGTACTCCTGCACATGAAGGGAATATAAATACACCTCGTTTGTAAACGGTTTCTCTTTTAAGATGAATTTGTAAGCTCATTATGATATGGAAAAGGGGAGTTACCATGCGTAAAGTTTCCAGCGTATTCGCCTGTCTCCTGGTCACGGGGACCTTATTGTCCGCTTGCGGCGGCAATAATAACGGCAACAAGCCGGCGGCTGACGGGGGAGAAGCGACACCTGCACCAGCAGCAACCCAGGCGGCGGAAGAGTCAGCCACTCCGTCTGCAGCACCGGCTGACGATATCACCCAGAGAAAGGTAACAATCAAAATCCACTATCCTACGCCGGACCTGACCGAGGTGAGAGCGCAGGAGGATGACAAAATCAAGCGGTTCCAGGAAGTCTATCCGAACGTGGAGATCGTCAAGGACGACTGGCAGTATAATGTAAGCGAGATCGGGGTGAAGATGGCAGCGAATGAAGCGCCGACCTTCTTCAACACGTATGCCACCGAAGCCAAATTCCTGATTGAGAAGGGCTGGGTTGCCGACATCACCGATCTGTGGAACAACTATGAGTTCAAGGATCAGATCAATCCTGTGCTGCAGAACCAGTTCATTATTGACGGCAAGGTGTATGGGGTTACACAAAAGGGTTACGTCACTACAACAATGATCAACAAGAAGATGCTGGATGACAAAGGTGTAGCCGTCCCTCCAATGGATTGGACCTGGGACGACATGCTGAACACAGCCAAAGGAGTGGCCGATCCCAAGAAAGGCATCTCCGGGATTGCCCCGATGGGCAAAGGCAACGAAGCCGGCTGGAACTGGACCAACTTCCTGTTCGAAGCAGGCGGTGAGATTCAGAAGATTGAGGGCGGCAAGGTGGTGGCCACCTTCAATTCCGAAGCTGGTGTTAAAGCGCTGGACTTCTATAAAAAGCTGAGATGGGAAGCCAAAGCGGTTCCCCAGGATTGGGCGCTCGGCTGGGGCGATGCTGTAGGTGCCTTCCAGCAGGGCCGTACCGCGATGGTAATGGCCGGATCTGACGGAGTCATTGAACAGGCGCTTAACCAGGGCGGGTTCAAGCCTGAGGATGTGCTGACCTATCCAATGCCTGCGGCTGAGAAGGGCGGCAAGCATACCGGTGTTCTCGGCGGCGACTATCTGGTCATCAACCCTAATGCCAGCAAGGATGAGCAGGAGATGGCCTTCCGTTATATTACCTTCGACTATTTCTCGGATAAAGGTCTGGAAGCGCTCGATGCCATTCTGCAGCAGCGCAAGGCGGACGGCAAATACTTCATTCCGCCGCTTCTTGATTACTATGCTGCCGATTCCGACTTCGGCAAGAAGACCAAAGCAGTGTATGACAAATACTCTGATATTGTATATCAATACAATACAGATATTATGGCTCTGCTCGACGGCAAGCCTGAGGCGCAGTACAATACCCAGGACTACTATGCAACCATGTCCAATGTCATTCAGGAGCTGTTCGCCAAGGAAGGCACGGACTCCAAGGCCCAGCTTGATGCAGCAGCCGCAACCGTACAGAAGAAATTTTTCGATACCATTAAGGTGGAGTAGCCTGGGATGTCTCTTTCTAGACTTAGGGGAAGAGATGAATAAGGGGGGCAGCAGAGATGCTGTCTCCTTTTTTTCCTTTCAGGAA
This sequence comes from Paenibacillus silagei, assembly GCF_017874735.1. Taxonomy (GTDB): domain Bacteria; phylum Bacillota; class Bacilli; order Paenibacillales; family Paenibacillaceae; genus Paenibacillus_AQ; species Paenibacillus_AQ silagei. The sequence goes on along the minus strand of NZ_JAGGLV010000004.1, from coordinate 93,575 downwards.
ATTATGCCAATAACATTTTAAGAGGAATCCTGCCAAAAGTGCAACATTACTGCCCCAAAGAAGCGTTCTATGCTGAAATCCTGCACGAACTGCAACAAATTCAGCGCTAACGTGCTCTAAACACCGAAATTTGTGCAAATAATGCAACATTGTACTTGCAACCCGTAAAAGGTATATAGAAATCCTGCAAAAACTGCAACATTACTGCTCCTTAAAAGCGGACGGTGAGAGAGGCATTAGCATGCGTTCACCCGCAGGGTAATTTACCGCCCTTTAAAAGGACGGCAAAGCCGTTTCCACTTGGCAGAAATTTATATTTATATTCACCGTCAGAGTGAGTCTGTAGAAGAGCGACGGATGAACCGAAGTGGAGGCTTGGCATTCATGAGCAAAATTCCCGAAGCCCAACCGGCATTGCAAGGCAAGATGGGCTATCAACGCTGCAGACTATCGTATTGCGTTCGCAGAATAGACAAATATTAATTAAATATTACATATAATGTGGAAGAAATACCGGTAAATGATCGAATGAAAGCGCTTTGAAAACAACTCAAAAAAAACTTTAAACTTTGTGAAAGATTTCACTATACAAGGTGAAAAGGATGTGCTAAGATAAATGTATAGAAAGAAACAACCTAAAAATTGACAGGAGGACGAGGGAGATGGCAGTTAAAAACGAAGTCGCCGCCCAAGTGAAACAAACCACCGCTGAAGAGTATATTCAGGTTTTGGTGGATAAAGCAAAGAAAGCCCACGAAGCATTCATGGGCCTGGATCAAGAGCAGACAAACACAATCGTTCATGCAATGGCGCTGGCCGGACTCGACAAGCATATGTACCTGGCAAAACTGGCTGTTGAAGAAACAGGACGCGGAGTATACGAAGACAAAATTACAAAGAACATCTTCTCCACTGAATATATCTGGCACGGTATTAAGTACGACAAGACTGTAGGCGTTATTGAGGATAACGCTTATGACAGCTTCCAGAAGATTGCTGAACCAGTCGGAATCATTATGGGTATCACACCGGTAACCAATCCAACATCCACCACGATGTTTAAAGCTTTGATTTCCGCTAAGACACGTAACCCTATTATATTCGGTTTCCACCCGTCAGCGCAAGAGTGCAGTGCGGCAGCAGCCAAAATTCTGCATGATGCAGGCGTAGCAGCAGGCGCACCTGAGAACTTCATCCAATGGATTGAGCTTCCTACGATGGACAAAACAAACGCACTGATGAACAATCCGGACGTTGCACTGATTCTGGCAACCGGCGGATCGGCAATGGTCAAGGCAGCTTACAGCTGCGGCAAGCCGGCACTCGGCGTAGGTCCTGGTAACGTGCCTGCCTTCATTGAGAAGAGTGCTGATATTGATCAGGCTGTAACAGACCTTATCCTGTCGAAGACTTTTGATAATGGTATGATCTGTGCTTCCGAGCAGGCAGTTATCATTGAAGAAGCCATCTTCGATCAAGTGAAAAAGAAAATGATTGCAAACGGCTGTTACTTTGTGAACAAAGAAGAAGCAGCTAAACTGACCAGCGGCGCAATGAACGTAGAGAAATGTGCAGTTAACCCGGCTATCGTTGGCCAATCCGCTGTGAAGATCGCTGAAATGTGCGGCATTCAGGTTCCTGCCGGAACGAAGATCCTGGTAGCTGAGCTTGAAGGTGTAGGTACTAAATATCCATTGTCCGCTGAGAAGCTGAGCCCGGTTCTGGCTTGCTACAAAGTGAAGAATGCTGACCAGGGTATCGAGCGCGCAGCTCAAATCGTTGAATTTGGCGGCATGGGCCACAGCTCGGCTATCCATTCCAACAACGAAGAAGTAATCATGAAGTTCTCCAACCGTCTGCAGACCGGACGTATTCTCGTCAACTCGCCATCGACTCACGGCGCAATCGGCGACATTTACAACACTAATATCCCTTCATTGACACTGGGCTGCGGATCTTACGGACGCAACTCGGTATCGCAGAACGTCACTGCAATCAATCTGATCAACGTGAAAAGGGTGAATCGTCGTACCGTGAATATGCAATGGTTTAAAGTACCTGACAAGATTTACTTCGAAAAGGGAGCCACTCAGTACCTGGCCAAAATGCCTGATATCACACGCGTTGCTATCATCACTGACCCTGTAATGGTTAAACTGGGGTATGTTGAAAGAGTTGAGCACTATCTGCGTCAGCGCCAGACTCCTGTAGCGATCGAGGTGTTCTCGGAAGTTGAACCGGATCCATCGACTACTACTGTAGAAAAAGGTACAGCTATGATGAACAGATTCCAGCCGGACTGCATCATCGCACTCGGCGGTGGTTCCCCAATGGATGCTGCCAAGGGCATGTGGCTGTTCTACGAACATCCGGATGCAGACTTCAACGGCCTGAAACAGAAATTCATGGATATCCGCAAACGGGTATACAAATTCCCTAAGCTCGGCAACAAAGCGAAATTCGTTGCCATTCCAACCACTTCGGGTACAGGTTCTGAAGTAACATCGTTCGCAGTTATCACAGACAAGACAACAGGCAATAATACCAAGTATCCGCTCGCTGACTATGAGCTGACTCCAGACGTAGCAATTATTGACCCTGAGTTTGTCTACAGCTTGCCTAAGACTGCAGTTGCCGATACAGGAATGGACGTATTGACACATGCTATCGAAGCTTATGTATCTGTAATGGCCAGTGACTATACCGATGGTCTGGCAATCAAAGCCATCCAACTGGTGTTCCAGTGGCTGGAGAAATCCGCACTGCAAGGTGACAAGCTGGCCCGTGAGAAAATGCACAATGCTTCGACGCTTGCCGGTATGGCCTTTGCCAACGCATTCCTGGGGATTAACCACAGCTTGGCACACAAATGGGGCGGACAGTATCACACCGCGCACGGCCGTACCAATGCGATCCTGATGCCGCATGTTATCCGTTACAATGCCAAGAAACCTACGAAGTTCGCTTCGTTCCCTAAATATTCGCACTTTGTAGCTGACGAACGGTACGCAGAAATCGCCCGTATTCTGGGATTGCCTGCACGCACTACCGAAGAAGGCGTAACGAGCCTAATCAATGCAATCCGCGACATGAACAAAAAACTCGGTATCGAAGAATCCTTCTCGGCTCTTGGTTTCGATCCTAAGGACTTCGAATCCCGTGTTGACTATCTGGCTGACCGTGCATTTGAAGACCAATGTACTACTGCCAATCCTAAAATGCCGCTGGTCTCCGAGCTTGCTGATGTATACCGCAACGCATTCTACGGCAAATTCGATAACTAATTAACGGTTGCCTGGCAAAGAATAAGGTTAAAGGTTAATATGGGACTGGATGGAAGTGACAAATATCACCGAAAGAGTGATATTTGTCACAGTCCTTTTTCAGAAAATAAACTAAAATGTTTATATAGACAACGATCCCCGTTATGAAGATGTGATTGTGAATTTTATAACAACTATTAGCCTCGGGATCACGAGACACGGGATTAACCTTCAAGCCCGCGATCTCTACAAATATAATAAATATAAATGGAGGGATTTAGCATGTCGGTGATTGAAAAAGAAGTATTAGAAGCAAAATCGGGTTGGAGAAATTTCACAAAAGGTGTCTGGGCCAAGAAAGTTGACGTTAACAACTTTATTGCCAAGAACATCAAGCCTTATGAAGGAACTGAAGATTTCCTGGTTGGACCTACCAGCAATACAACTGAACTGTGGAAGATTATCTCCCAGCTGAGCAAGGAAGAAAGAGAAAGAGGCGGCGTATGGGATGTATCCCTCGATACTGTCTCCACCATCACTTCCCACGCTCCTGGCTACATTGACAAGGACAAGGAACAGATTGTCGGCGTTCAGACTGACGCGCCTTTCAGACGTTCCATTCAGCCGTTCGGCGGTATCAAGATGATGATCGATGCTACTAAGGCATACGGCTTCGAGCTTCCGCAGAATATCGTTGACATGTTCACGAACATCCGCAAAACGCATAACCAAGGCGTATTTGATGCATATACACCAGATATGAGAGCTGTGCGTAAATCGGGCGTAATCACAGGCCTTCCTGATGCTTATGGCCGCGGACGTATCATCGGCGACTATCGCCGTATTGCTCTGTATGGTATTGATTTCCTGATTAAAGACAAGAAGCAGCAACTGACTGAGCTTGAAGTAGACTCCATGACAGAAGATGTTATCCGTCTGCGTGAAGAGCTGTCCGAGCAAATGCGTGCTCTGGGCGAACTGAAACAAATGGCTGCAGCTCATGGTATGGATATTTCCAAACCGGCTACGAACTTCAAAGAAGCTACACAATGGGTATACTTCGGTTATCTGGCAGCTGTTAAAGAACAGAATGGTGCGGCTATGTCCCTTGGACGCGTATCTTCCTTCCTTGATATCTATGTTCAACGCGACGTTGAAGAAGGTACTCTGACAGAAGAGCAAGCTCAAGAAATCGTTGACCATTTCGTAATGAAGCTGCGTATCGTGAAATTCCTGCGTACGCCTGACTATAACGACCTGTTCTCCGGCGACCCAACTTGGGTTACAGAATCCATCGGTGGTATGGCTGAAGACGGCACAACCCGCGTAACCAAGAACAGCTTCCGCTTCCTGCATACCCTGTACAATCTGGGACCTGCTCCAGAACCAAACCTGACTGTACTGTGGTCCGAGAAGCTTCCTGAAGGCTTCAAAAAATATTGTGCTAAGGTATCTATTGAGACCAGCGCTATCCAATATGAGAACGATGATGTAATGCGTCCATACTGGGGTGAAGATTATGCGATTGCCTGCTGCGTATCCCCAATGCGTATCGGTAAGCAAATGCAGTTCTTCGGTGCCCGTGCCAACCTGGCTAAGGCTCTGCTATATGCGATCAATGGCGGTAAAGATGAGAAATCCGGTGCTCAGGTAGGTCCTGAATATCCTGCGATCACTTCTGAATACCTGGATTATGATGAAGTAATGAAACGCTTCAAACCAATGATGGAATGGCTGGCTAAGACTTATGTCAATACGCTGAACATCATTCACTATATGCATGACAAATATTCCTACGAACGTATCGAAATGGCGTTGCATGACCGCGACATTCTGCGTACTATGGCTTGCGGTATTGCCGGACTGTCCGTTGCTGCTGACTCCCTGAGCGCAATCAAATACGCTAAGGTTAAGCCAATCCGCAACGAAGAAGGCATTGCTATCGACTTTGAAACTGAGGGTGAATTCCCTTGCTACGGTAACAACGACGACGCTGTTGACGGCATTGCTGTTGAACTGGTTGAAACCTTCATGTCGATGATCCGCAAAAACAAAACGTATCGTGATGCTGTGCCGACTCAATCGGTACTGACTATCACTTCAAACGTTGTTTATGGTAAAAAGACTGGTACTACTCCTGACGGACGTAAAAAAGGTGAACCATTCGCTCCTGGTGCTAACCCAATGCACGGACGCGACAAGAAGGGCGCCCTGGCATCCCTGAACTCTGTTGCCAAACTTCCTTACTCCGATGCACAGGATGGTATCTCGAATACCTTCTCCATCGTTCCTAAGGCGCTGGGTAAAGACGAAGATTCCCGTAAGTCCAACCTGGTCTTCATGATGGACGGATATTTCCACAATAACGCTCAGCACTTGAACGTTAACGTATTTAACCGTGAGCAGCTGCTTGACGCTATGGATCACCCAGAGAACTATCCACAGTTGACCATTCGCGTATCCGGCTATGCTGTTAACTTCATCAAGCTGACCCGTGAACAACAGATGGATGTTATCAACCGTACATTCCACGATTCCATGTAAGAAGCATTCTTGTTCTACAAGAACTGAAATCAATCAAAGAGCTGCCGCCCTTGCAAGAGGGCGGTACACTCTTGTCTGAAAGTGGTTAAAATTTTAAGTTTTTTTCGAAAGGATGACATCTCATGCTTAAAGGACATATCCACTCTTTGGAGACGTTTGGAACGGTGGATGGCCCGGGTATCCGCTTCGTGCTTTTTATGCAGGGCTGCCTGCTCAAGTGTCAATACTGCCACAACCCGGACACATGGGAACTCAATGAAGGCAAGGAAATGACCGTCGAGGAAGTACTGGCGGAAATTGAGCCTTACCTGAATTATTATAAAACGTCCGGCGGCGGCCTGACCGTATCCGGCGGTGAACCAACCCTCCAGGCGCATTTCGTGAAGCAACTGTTCACCGAGGTGAAGAAACGCTGGAATCTGCATACCACGCTTGATACCAACGGCTATAATGATGGATCGAAAATCAGCGACCTGCTGGATGTTACCGACCTGGTACTTTTGGATCTGAAGCATATTGATGATGAAGCGCATATCAAGCTGACCGGTAAGTCCAACGACCGTACCTTGAAGCTGGCCCGCTGGTTATCCGATAATAACCGTAAAATGTGGATTCGCCATGTCTATGTTCCCGGCATTCACAATAAGGAAGAGGATTTGCAGAACCTTGGACGCTTTATTGGAACGCTTAATGGAGTAGAGAAGTTCGAAATCCTGCCTTATCACGTAATGGGCATCTACAAATGGAAGGAGCTTGGCCGTCCCTATGAGCTTGAAGGGGTAGAGTCACCTTCCGATGAAGAAGTGCAGCGTGCATACCGGCTGATTGAAGAAGGCCGTATGCAGACCGCATTGGTCTAATTGCATATATTAATTATCGAAAGCGAAGCTTCTATTCTGAGGAGTTTCGCTTTTTTCTATGTCAGGAAACCTGACTGAATCCGCTTCCATTAGAGGATTTTATCCCTATTAAAGATAAATCTTAACCTTACGATTACAAATGTGATTTTCTATAATTAGAGTTGTAAGGGAAATCATGAAATAGGGAGGGTCACCCGTAATGAGAAAAAGTCTAACACTGCTGTTGTCCCTGATGTTCGTTAGCTCGGCGCTGCTGGCTGGCTGTGGAGGCAACAAGAATAATGCGTCTCCGACGACAGAGCCTGCTGCAACGAATGAGGCTGCTGCTACCAATGCTACCGCAACGGAAGAACCGGCTAATGCTGAGCCTTTTGAAATGACGATCCGTCATACCCAGGTTGGAGCGGACAAACAGAAACGACTGGCTATTCTGGAGGATGTGGTGGGCAAGGTGCAGGCGGATGTGCCTGGACTGACCTTCAAGCTTGATGGAGTAGATTCGGATGTGAACCGTAAGGAGAAGCTGCGCGGTGAAATGGCGGCCGGTAACCCTCCGGAGATCTTCGACCTGTTCGGCAGCCCGGACTCCAAGATCTATGCCAAAGAAGGCAAGCTGCTGGACCTGACCCCGATCCTTGATGAATTAGGCATCAAAGACAAATTCTCTAATCTGGACCCGTTCACCTATGAAGGTAAGATTTACGGTCTGCCGATCGGTGGCTCCGGAGAGGGGTTCTTCTATAATAAAGAATACTATACCAGCAAGGGCTGGAAGGCTCCGACAACCTTCGCCGAACTGGAGAAGCAACTGGCTGATATTAAAGCAGATGGTAAAGTGCCGATGGCCGGTGCCTCCAAAGCAGGCTGGGTACCGCTGATGCTGGCCAACCATCTCTGGTCCCGTTATGCCGGACCGGATGTGACCGCGAAGTTCGCTACCGGTGAAGCGAAGTGGAATGATCCGAATGTTATCAAGGGCTTGGCGAAATATAAGGAATGGGTGGATAAAGGCTACTTCAAGAAGGGAGAGCTGGGCTTCGAATATGCTGAATATACGACCCAGTTCACCAGCGGTGAAGCCATCCTGATGTATGACGGGACCTGGAAGTCTTCCGTGTTCAAAGCCGGCCAATCCGGCGAAGGTCTAATCGGCAAGGTCGGCTTCTTCAATATTCCGGCTGTTGAAGGCGGAGTGGGGGATCAGACGGCGCTGATGCGCGATGTGAACAATGGTTATGGCTTCTCCGCTTCGGCGGGTGAAGATGAGCGGCAGCTTGCAGCAGTGAAATCCTTCATTAAGAATATGTTCAATGAAGAGATGCAGCTGCGCGGTCTGGTAGAGGACGGAGTCCTGCCAGCCATGAAGATCGATCAGGCTGTGCTGAACAAGAACATTACGGATGATCTGATGAGTGAGATTGTCGCGGTATTGAATAGCTCCCAGTCGTCCTTCCCGGCCTTTGATTCGCTGGTGCAGGCGGATGTCACCACTGAAATCAGTAATATCCAGATTCAGAGCCTGATCGGCGGGCAGACGACTCCTGAGAAGATGGGCGAAGCGCTTCAGAAGATACAGGAAGAGGCTAATGCAGCGGTGGAATAAGAAACGGTGAACTGTATGTGCCCTGGTGCTTGCTCCAGGGTGCATTTTTCAAAAGAAAGCAATATGGAGGTAGCTATGAATAAGGCACTGAGAAATCCTCTGGTGTTCATTCTGTTCGTTATTCCGGCACTGGTGCTGTTCGTAATGTTCTTCATCTATCCCATCTTCAGCTCAATCTACTATAGCTTCACCAGCTGGAACGGTGTATCCGAGACGGTCAAATATGCCGGAGTGGACAACTTCAAGAAAGCGCTGGGAGATGAACGCTTCTGGATTTCTGTGAAAAATAACGGGTGGTTCATTCTCTTCTCCGTAGGCATACAGGTGCCGCTGATTGTGTTCTTCTCCTTACTGATTGCGAATGTGAAGAAGCTGAAGGGACTGTACAAGACGGCGGTATTCATGCCATCCATTATGTCTACCGCGGTTATCGGGATTCTCTGGGGCTTCATCTATGAGCCGAATATTGGCTTGTTCAACAAAGTGCTTGGCCTTGTCGGCATTGAGCCGGTCTACTGGCTGTCGGATGAGCGCTTCGCCATGCTGTCAATTCTGATTACGAACGCTTGGCAGTGGACCGGATTCTACATTGTAATGGTACTGGCGGCGATTCTCTCCATTCCCGGTGAGCTGGATGAAGCAGCGGCCATCGATGGCGCTACAGGGTTCCAGCGGGCTACACGCATCACTCTGCCGCTGATCGTACCGATCATCTCGGTGGTGATTATGCTCTCCATTGCCGGAGCGATGAAGGCTGCCGATATCGTCATTGTTATGACCAAGGGCGGTCCTGCGGGTTCAACCGAGGTGATGGCCACCTATATGATTAAGTATGCGATTACCAACTTCAAATACGGGTACGGCAATACGATCGCTGTTCTGATCTTCTTGTTCACACTCGTGGTAACCGCCCTCTACCAGCTGGTGTTTGCCCGCCGTACGGAAAGGATTGAATACTGATGCCGCGCCCGCTGAAAAAAAGTCTGCCGCACATCGCCCTGCTGGGGTATCTGGTGATTGTGCTGTTTCCGTTCCTCTTTGTCCTTTTCTCTTCGGTGAAGAAGGATAATAATGCGATTGCCCTCAACCCCTTCGGCATTCCGAAGAGCTTCGAATGGTCCAACTATGTGGAAGCGTGGGTAAATGCCAAGATCAGCACTTATTTTTTCAATAGCTTATATATTTCGGTTCTGGCCTCTGTAGTGTCTATTCTGCTGGCGTCTATGTTCGCCTTCGCGGTCACGCGGATGCGTCAGGGGAAGTGGAACGGCATCCTCTTCTCGCTGGTTCTGATCGGGATGCTGATTCCGAATAATGCGCTGATGCTGCCCATCTATACGATTGTCCGCAAGCTGCATATTCTCAATACCCACTGGGCGCTGATTATTCCTTACATTGCTAATGCGATCCCGTTCACGATCATTATTCTGGCGGCCTTCATGCGTTCGCTGCCCAGTGAAATTGAAGAAGCGGCGGTCATGGATGGCTTGAAGGCCCCGGGTATATTTGCTAGAATTATTGTACCTTTGACAGTTCCGGCGATGGTTACGGTATTCATTGTTAATTTCCTGGGAAATTGGAATGAGTTCCTGCTGGCCAACTATTTTCTCTCCAATGACGAGCTGCGTACGCTCCCGGTGGGGATGGTCCAGTTCCGCGATCAGTATCAGATGAATTACGCACAGATGTCGGCGGGGATTGTCTACAGTGTGGTTCCGGTTATAGTGATTTATGCGGTTCTGCAAGAGAAGATTATTGAAGGCGTCACCGCAGGCAGTGTAAAAGGATAATATCAATCATGTCAGGAGCAACAGCCGATGAATCTGCGCTACAAATTGTTTACGGCATTCTTAGGCCTGATTATCATTCCGCTGTTTATTCTTGGCATGATTATGTTCTTCGTGACTTATAATTCGATTGAGAAGAAATACAGCCAGCAGTCCGAATATTCGCTCAAAGCGATCAGCTACAGCATTTCTAATGTGTTCAAGGATATGGACAATGTGACTGACAACGGAATTGCCACTTCGGTCTTTCATATGGCGCTCAGTGCGGATGATCCCTCCAAGCAGGATTTAACCGATGCCGAGCAGCTCAGCCTGAATGCCAGCCAGCGCAATTTCCGCAGTCTGCTCTATAATCATCCATCAATCAGCTATGCTTTCCTGTATAATTTCAACGGTAAAGGCAGCTCAGAGATCGTCTCGGTCTTCAACAAGGAGAACTTCCGCACCCTGCCCTATGATAAGTTCAAAGGCAGCGAGCTGTACCAGGAGGTCATGAAGCTGAACGGGGTTCCGAAATGGCTGGCCCCGCATGAGTACCCTGAGCTGACCGGGACGGAGGCTGTATTTACGCAAATCCGGCTGATTAAGGAGCTTAGCTTCTTTCAGAATATCGGCATTCTGGTGGTGCAGATCAAGAACTGGGAGTTCGAGTCGATTTTTCGCAATCTTAAGATTGGCGGGACCGACCAGAAGGTGTCTTTCATGCTGGTTAACGATGCCGGGATGATTCTGCTGGACCCGGACAGGCAGCTGGACGGGCAGGATTTCTGCGGCTTCACCACGAAGGAGATTACGTTTAAGCCCGGCTTTCAGAGCTTCAAGACACAGTTCGGCGGCGAGAAAAGCATTCTGTCGGTCTACCATCTCAAGGAGTATCCCTGGAGTCTGGTCTCCATCACTTCTTGGGATACTTTGTCTCATGAGGTGACGGTGTTTGCCCGCTGGTTCGTCGTAGTGATGTTCCTGTGCCTCCTGGGTGCTGTCATCTTCAATCTGTTCTTCATGAACCGGATTACAGGCGGGATTGCTGTGATCGTGCGCTTCATGCGCCGGGTGGAGGACGGTGACCTTACTACCCGTGTCGAGGAGAAGGGCAACGACGAGATGACGCTGCTGGCCAGAGGCTTCAATGATCTGATGGACAAAATCAATACATTGTTCAGCCGGGTTCATGTGGAGCAGCAGCGCAAGAATCAGGCGGAAATGCGTGTGCTGCAGGCCCAGATCAAGCCGCATTTTTTGTTCAATACCCTGGAATCAATCAATGTGCTGGCTGTGCAGAATGAAGGCCGCAAGGTCAGTGAGATGGTCTACCGGCTGGCGAGTATTCTGCGGATCAGCATTCAGGACAGGGATGAGATTACGCTGGAGGAAGAGGTTAAGCATCTGCGCAATTATCTGGATATCCAGAAGTTCCGGTTCGAGGATCTGTTCGATTATGAGCTTGAAATTCCGCCAGAGCTGATGGGCTGCGGGATTCTGAAGCTTACGCTCCAGCCGCTGGTGGAGAACAGTATTCAGCATGGTTTTGAGGGGATCGGGTATAAGGGTCTCGTGAGTGTCAAGGTGTGGGAGACCCAAGGCAATCTGGTGCTGCGGATACAGGATAACGGAATCGGGATGACCCCGTCTCAGCTATCGATGTTTCAATACATGGTGAATGACGCGGCAGAGCAGCAGCCGGAAGGCAAGCCTGGGCAGGGCATTCATCTGGAGCGGCGAGGGCTAGGGGTACGAAGTGTTGCGGACCGGATACGGATCGAATACGGCGACAGATATGGGATTTTCATATGTGCAAGTCCTGGGGAAGGAACGATCATCCAGTGCGTCATTCCGAAATACGGGCAGGGGGAAGGCCATTATGCTAAAAGTATTATTGGTTGACGATGAAGCGCCTATTCTGAGCAATCTCAACACTGTGCTGCCCTGGCAGGACATGGGGATGGAGGTTGCGGGGATGGCCCGCAGCGGGATGGAGGCGCTGCGCATAGCCGAGGACTGTCCACCCGATCTGGTGCTCTGTGATATCCGTATGCCGGTCATGGATGGGCTGACATTCATCGGCAAGCTGCGGGAGATGGGGCTTACGAGTGAGGTGCTGCTGCTCAGCGGCTACCAGGAATTCGATTATGCGCGTGAAGCCATCCGGCTGGGTGTGAAGGAGTATATCTGCAAGCCGATTCATTACGGGGAGCTTGGCGACAAGGTGCGGGAGATCGGTTCGCGGATTCGCAGCAGGCAGTATAAGGATAAGTTGTACAACAGCATCCCGTTGTTTCAGGAAGTGCCTGTGGCTGATGAGCCTGCCAAAAAAACAGCGGAGCAGCTGATGAACCAGGCCGCACAGTTCATTACGGAACGCCTTCATGCGGATCTCGGCATTGATGAGGTGGCGAATACGATTGGCATCAGCAGCAGTTATTTCTGCCTCCTGTTCAAGAACCGCTTCGGGGTGACCTTCGTGGAATATGTCACCCAGCAGCGGATTGAAGCTGCCAAATTCATGCTCGCCAGCAGTGATAAGAGCATCACGGCCATCAGCTCGGGCGTCGGTTATCAGGAGCGCCGTTATTTCACCAAGGTGTTCTTGAAGCAGACGGGAATGACCCCCAAAGAATACCGCAGCAGGTTCAGGACGGCTGAAGCACAGTAAGTCTGCTTTTTCAGTAATTAGGGCTGTCCCGCAAAGCCGTGAAATGGCCTTGCGGGACAGCCCTCTGTTTTTTTTAAGCAGGAACCGGCCACGATCTCTTGTCAACAATTATCCGAATGATTGCCTTCTATAACTGTCAGCAAGTCTACAGCAGCAGTACGCGGTTTTGGAGCAGGCTTGTCTTCGGGATCGAAATATCCCATATGCAAGGTGCCAACGATTTTCTCGTTAGGAGTTACACCAGCTGCTGACCGAAATGAGGAATCTTCATTAAAAGCAGTGGTCTTCCATACCACGCCGATTCCTTGTTCCCAGGCCAGCAGCTGAATGTTCTGAATCAGAGCGGCAGTTGCTGCCAGGGCCTCCTCCCAGGCTTTTGGAGGAAGGGCGCTATGCATGATCACGATGAGGTGGACCGGAATCCGCCTGCAATACGTATCATGTATCTGTGCACCGAATTGTTGAACGAATGCTTCCGGGCGTGTCTTCAGAATAGCGTCGGCAAATATTGTCCGGCCCTCCCCTGTGAACAGGATGAATCGCCAAGGCTCTTTTTTGGAATGAAAAGGTGCCCATACCGCATTGTCCAGCAAGTTGAGCAGTGTGCTCCGGGCAATGGGCATTCCATTAAATTCCTGTATGGTTCTTCTGTCGCGTATCGTTCGTATGAGCAGGCTGTCTGGAGCGGGAGTCATGGCTCGTCCCTCACGATTCCGGCAGGTAGGCATTCGAGATTTCATCGATAACCTTGCTTAGTCCGATTGGGCCATAGCCGGCAAACCACAGATTTGCATCACCGATATACACATGTTTGTTCTTGACAGCTGTAAGGTTGGCCCAGATTGAAGTACTCATAATATTATCCAGAGCCGTCTGATTACTGTCACCTGGGCGAAGAATGATGAACATACGGTCAGGATTCAGCTCGGGAAGTACTTCTTCGGAGATGGCTACATTCCATGAGTCCTTGAAATCTATACCTTCTGTGGAAGCGGGGGTTAGTCCCAGAGGGCCGAAGAGCGTAAAATTATCTCCCGGTTGAATCAGCTGCAATTGCTTGTCCTGTATTCGCATATAGGCGACAGTCTCAGTGGCAGCAGTGGCAGCCAATTCGTTCCTTACCGCAGCTATCTTTGATTCATAATCGGCGTGGACCTGATCAGCCACAGTTTCTTTTCCGAAGATTTCTGCCGTTTGCCGGAATCGGGTCCAATCATCTTCATTTTCATTGTCGAAAAGTATCGTTGGCGCAATCCTTGATAGCTGCTCATAGTTCGCTTCGTTCAGTGTCTTAGAAGCAAGAATGAGATCCGGCTCCGCTTCGAGCAGTGCTTCCAAGTTAGGTGCTTCTCCTGAGCCAATAACGATAGTATCCTTCATTTGGTCTGACAGGTATTGGGGGAATCCCAAATCGTTGTATGTAACCATTGCATGAGGTTCAATTCCAAGTGCCAGCAGATGGTCAGCAAAAACATAAAGCATGCCCGCAACCTTTTTCGGATGTGCCGGAATTTCTATATCTCCCTTAATGGTTGAGATGATACGGGTATCCGTATTTTCAGTCGTCTTGGCAGGTACTGGAGAGGTGGAACCGGCAACCGCCGAACCTCCATTATTCCCGCTGTTGCTGCATCCAACGACTAGCCCCAGCATTATTACTCCAAGCAGGCCGATGACTCCACGGCTAAATTTGTGTTTGAATTTTCGAGTACAAGGAAACACAAGCCACACACCTTTCGCAATTGATTTTGATAATCATTATCACAATTTAATTATAAGGAGTGGCATAGGTGGGTGCCATGGACAAAAATGCTCATCGCCTGGACATATGGCTCAGGAGCAAATCGCTTGAACGGCGCAGAAATAAATCGTGGGCCATCGAGGTGTAACAGGAATAGAGACTTGAATCAGCGGCCTCGTAGACGTTTCCTTTTCGTACGGCATTTAACTCCCTCCATACTTCTTGTGAAGCTAGCGAACGATGGATCAAATCACGCTGTGCGGAGTTACCCGATGTAAACAGAATCAGATGGTCAATGCTGCATTCCGAAAGCTGATCTGGAGTAAGAAGAATGGAATGCTCTACATTCAGTAATTGCCGGGGTCTCTCAAGCTGCAGATCTTTATACAGCACGGTACCCAAGTTACGGTTGCCGAACAGGCGGAAGCACCCGTTCTCATATTGCGCCACAGCAACTTTTTCGTCCTCCAGCTTTTCTCTGACACTGAGCCGAAGACTCTCAGCCAGCTCTTCGTACGCCTCAAGCCACTGCCGGGCGATCTCCAGACGGTTCACCGCTCTCGCAATTATCCGGAGATGCTCACGCCAATCCCCTTCAAATGGTACGGTACACGTTGGGGCAATATGGGGGAACAAGCCTGCTTTGTCTGGTTCCGCATAATCTGAATGTTCGAAGCTGATAATCAGCTCCGGCCGGGCATTTGCCAGTCTACCGAGGTCGGGCTGATCATGCCCCAAGCTGATAACGTTATTCAAGCTATAGGCAGATCCGCGTGAATTATTAATCAATGCCGCATAAGGCGTTAAACCTAATGCCAGCAAATGAGAGGTATAGGGATGGGCCATGGAGGCAATTCGAGTGGACATACGGTGTTTTTTAACATATACAGATGGTGAAATGCCAATGGCTGATTTGAATTTACGGCTGAAATAGAACTCATCCTGATAGCCTACATGGTGCGCTGTGTCACGGAGCGTCATTTCAGAGCGGAGCAACAAATCACCCGCATGACGAATGCGGACAGAATTCAGATATTCCATCGGGCTCCGGCCCACCTGTTTTTTGAACAGCCGGGAATAATGGGCGACGCTCATTCCTGTCATTTCGGCAAGCTTTTCTCTGGTCATGGGCTGCCCGAAATGACTGTCTATATAGGCTTTGGACTGGTCAATTATTGCAGTTGAGGGAGTGCGATGCTTATTCTCCGGACTGTCTGGTCTCCATAAATGAAGCAGCAATTCCTGGAAACGGATAGATGACTCCATTCTGTCCCAGCTGCTGCCCTGCCAGCAAGAGCAGATCAGGTCAGTCTTAGTTAACGCTTCAGACCAATGGGCAGGCGGGAAAATATCGGCCTCCAGCTCTCCGCGCTGAAGCGTATGCTGTCCGTCCATAGTATATACATCAAAGGTAAAACAGCAGTATTCCAGAGAGTTCTTCTCCTTCCCTAACAAGCGCCACGGTGTATCAGGGAGCAGCAGCAGTACATCGCAAGAACCAAATTCAGAGCAATAGCCTTTAGCTTCGACTTCGCCGCTGCCTTTAATTCCTATGAGGAGGGTATGCCTGTCTGACTTATGTATTTCAGATTCAGATCCAGCCGGATTAACACAGCGGGCGTCGATAAGTTTGTATAACCCTTCAGATGGATTCATTTCAGCTTAAATACTCCTTTCACATGAAGTCTGCTACTATTATACTCTTCTGGTGACAGGTGGGGGCACCCATTAATAATGGAGCTAATTGGATTTATATAGATCTTTCTTTACACAGAATGAAACTTTTCTCCGTTGCTTGCGTCTAATACTATGTTTTGTAAAATGAACGTGGCAAAATATGCTGCCGTCCTGAAGAGGGCGGTTGCGTTTTTGCGGGGATTATAAGGTGGACAGAAAGCATTGAATATACTGCCTTATACACTACAATGGGAGCAGAAGGAGTCGTACAATGAATTTTAGGAAAATGTTCTTGGTAACAGTATTAGCTGTATCACAATTAGCAGCAGCCGTTCCGGCTTTTGCAGCTCCAGTCAGCACACAAACCGTAACAGGCCATGTTGCCGCAGCGGTGGATACTTCTGAAACACAGCTTCAGCCTGAGTCAACAGACCCGTTGCCTCCGTTAATGACTGAACCGCCTGCAGGTACAGTGGTACCCACACCAACACCTGTTCCTACAGCATCACCGGTTCAAGGCATTCCAGCAATAACAGAGACTCCAGCTCCGGCTGCTACTGAGGTTCCAGGCGCAACAGCTGCTCCTGTGGACGGTACTGTGCCGACTGATGCCGTTATGCCTACGGCTACTCCGTTAACGGATACGCCTGTAACCCCAAGCATGACTACTACTTCTGCTGCAGGGGCAGGCCAGCTTATTCTGATGATGAACAGCAACAAGATGTTCAGAAACGGAACGCCTTACACCGCCAATCAGCCGATGGCAGTCAAGAACGGCGTCTCCTACGTATCGATCCGCGCAATGGTGGAAATGGTCGGCGTTGCCTTTACCTATGACGCCAAAACCAAAGAGGTCATTGTGACCAAGGGTACCAGCATTATGCGGTTCAAGACCGACAGCAAAATCTATACCGTCAATGGTACCAAGTTCACTATGAAGGGACCGGCTTACCAGTTCAAAGGCACCTTCATGATTCCGTTAACGTCCATTACCTATGCACTTAATATTCCTTATACCGTGGACAATGTGCAGAAGCGGGTTATTCTTACGCTGAATACGAAGCCGACTGCCTCCTTCACAGTTCAGCCCAAAGAAATCTATGCTGGTGAGACTACTGTGAATTATGTAACCTACAGCTCTTCCCCGAACGGTACGCCGATTGTTGAAGAACGTTGGAGCGACAACAAGCAGGATATCTATGATCAGCCGGGCTTCTATACGGTTATGTATTCGGTACGGGATGCCAACAACATGTGGAGTGACCCTTATCCGGTAACCATTCAGGTACTGCAGCCTAATCAGCCGCCAGTAGCCCAATTCACAACAGATAAAGAAGAATACAAAATGGGTGAGCCGGTAGTCCTGACCGATACCAGCTATGATCCTGAGAATGAAGAGCTGACCGCAACCTGGAACAATCGTTCCCTGGCGTACTTCACCCCGGGACCGCTGTCCATTCAGCTGACGGTTACGGACAAGCACGGTCTTAGCAGTACTTTTGAGAAGATGATTACAATCACCAATGAACAACTCTATACACAGGATGAAGTAACGAAGCTGTTCACCATTCCGGGGGATATCATCAGTTTGGACGGCGGGATGATTCCGGCGCTCCCTAACCTACCGTATACGTTGTCGTCCGAAGGCTACACCCTGATCCGCAGTAACAGCCCGGAGACCGTTCAGACGGAAGGTGTACTGTACCGGGAGAGTTCAGTGGGCAATACGCGCTTCCTGGTGCATCATATGAACAATATGGCTACCAGACAGAAGCTCTATGTGATTGCAACGAATAACAACCTGTATCCGACAACTATTAACATCCAATATCTAGGGATTGCCGGACCGGTGACCTCACCGGAATATACTGGAAAAGTATCGATGGAGAAATACTTCAATTCCATGGTTACCGGCTTGGCCCAATCGCAAATTACCCTGCAGCCGGGGCAAAGTCTTCCGATTATGACAGACCTGAACAAAATCGCCATGAAGCCCAAAGACGTAATGTCGCTGAGCGCAGACCTGTTCAGTGATCTGCCGATTCAGTATAATGTAGTTATGGTGGAGCAGAGCAAAGATCCTGTCGCCGAGCTGCCTTATCTGCCGGTTCTTGACATTGACGGCGTGCATACCCGGGGAACCTTCCCCGATTCTACCCGCGTCATGAACGTGACCGATCTGGTGGGTACCACGCAAAGCAAGCTGCTTCTGGGCGACAATAAAATGGACAAAAACCTGGACGGCATGGATCCAATGAATGGAACATATGTTTCTAACGCCGGTAACTTCGGGGTACTGTACAAAATCGTATTGGATCGTGTTGCAGCAAACACGCTGATCACCTTCAATCCGCGCGGGGGTCCTTATCTGGGGCCGTTGATCGTAAACGGTACAATGGTGAACCTGCCCAATAAGGGCGTATTAGGCTTATCCTCAGACACGAATGCTGTCATCTACCGCACCGGAGAATATGAAGGGCGTGTGGAGATTGTGTTCTCCGTGGCTTCCGGCAGCAACCTGCCCGTTAACTTTGTATTCACCCCGCTTCCGGCGAAAAAATAATTTCTTCTACAATACAAACGGCAGCGCTCCTGAGGGGGCGGCTGCCGTTTTGTATTCTTCCGCAAGTATCTGGATGCGGGGAGGCAACAGGCACCTTTATTGACGGGGCAGTGCTTTTGGGGCATTATAAAGAGAGTGCAACACAAATGATCTAATGTTATGGGAGATGAGCGAATGCTGTCGACAGATCAAATCCTGGAAGCCATGTCGGGGCAGGGGCTGCGAATCACCGATCAGCGCAAGACGCTTGCCAAATTATTCGGCGAGAATACGGGATATTTGTCTGCGAAGGATGTATATGAGCATATGGGCCGCAAGTATAGCGGGCTGAGCTTCGATACAGTCTACCGTAACCTGCGCGTTATGGAGGAGCTGGGGGTACTGGAGCAGATTGTATTTGAAGAAGGCGTCAAATTCAAGGCAAGCTGCAGTCAGGATCACCATCATCACCATATGATTTGTCTGCAGTGTATGAAGACGTACCCGATTCAATTCTGCCCGATGAATCTAACCGACCCGCCGGATCAGTTCCGGGTGGTCAAGCATAAATTCGAGGTCTTCGGCTACTGCAAGGATTGTGAGCAGGGAAGAGAAGAAGAGCCGGCCGGGGCCGCACGTAGCAAAGAGGGACGCTGAATATGGCTAACCTACGAAGAACGGTACAGGCCCCTATCCGGGTCTACCGCAAGTTCATTTCGCCGCTAAAGCCCGCCACCTGCCGGTTCTACCCGACCTGTTCGGCCTATGCGCTGGAGGCTATTGAGGTCCATGGGCCGCTTAAGGGCTCATGGCTCGCTGCCAGGCGGATCGCCCGCTGTCATCCCTTCCATCCGGGAGGTCTTGACCCGGTGCCGCCGCGCAAAGAGCAGCCATCCGGGGACAAGCCGCTGCATACGACTTGACACAGGCCGCCGGGATGGGTATATTTTGAATAATAAGTGATATTCCGAGGAACGGATAAGTAGATGTGGACACCATTACAGAGAGCCGGGGCTGCTGGGAGCCGGTATGGGACGCCAGATTGAATATGGTCCGGGAGGAACTGTGTTCGAGCAGAAGGCCTGAAGCCGGGGCCTGCGTAAGCGCACGGCGTGTTCCAGCGTTAATGGACAGTTCCGTTAAGGAACTGACGAAGCCTGCGCTCTGTGAGGAGCCGGGGAATGTTGGGTGGTATCGCGTGAGTTTACTCTCGCCCCATAGAGGGGCGGGAGTTTTTTGTGTGAAATGGACGATTAGGGATAACGAAGGGATGATGAAGTAATGAGTGAGAACAAAACCTTTTATCTGACAACACCGATCTATTATCCGAGCGACAAGCTGCATATCGGGCATGCGTATTCTACGGTAGCCGGTGATGCGATGGCCCGCTACAAGCGGCTGCGCGGCTATGAGGTGCGCTATCTGACCGGAACGGACGAGCATGGGCAGAAGATTGAAGAGAAGGCCGGGAAGGCCGGGAAGACCCCTCAGGAGTTCGTGGACGGGATTGTAGTCGGCATTAAGGATCTGTGGAAGAAGCTGGACATCTCGAATGATGATTTCATCCGTACCACGGAGGAGCGCCACAAGAAGGTGGTTGCGGATATTTTTGACCGCCTGCTGAAGCAGGGGGATATCTACAAAGGGGAGTACGAAGGCTGGTACTGTATTTCGGATGAGACCTTCTACACCGAGACCCAGCTGGTGGATATTGAACGAGATGCTGACGGCAAGATTACCGGAGGAAAAAGTCCGGACAGCGGTCATCCGGTGGAGCTGGTCAAGGAGGAGAGCTACTTCTTCCGCATGAGCAAGTATGCTGACCGCCTGCTGAAGTTCTACGAAGAGAACCCGGAGTTTATCCTGCCGGAATCCCGTAAGAACGAGATGATTAACAACTTCATCAAGCCGGGTCTGGAGGATCTGGCTGTATCCCGTACGACTTTTGACTGGGGCGTTAAGGTAAAAGGCGACGAGAAGCATGTAGTCTATGTATGGATCGATGCCCTTACTAACTACATTACGGCCCTTGGCTACGGCTCCGAGGACCGTAGTCTGTATGACAAGTACTGGCCTGCAGATGTACACATCGTCGGGAAGGAAATTGTCCGCTTCCATACGATCTACTGGCCGATTATTCTGATGGCGCTCGGCGAACCGCTGCCGAAGAAGGTATTCGCACATGGCTGGCTGTTGATGAAGGACGGCAAGATGTCCAAATCCAAGGGCAATGTGGTTGATCCGGTGACGCTGATTGACCGCTACGGTCTGGATGCCCTGCGCTATTATCTGCTGCGGGAGGTTCCCTTCGGCTCGGACGGAACCTTCACGCCGGAGAGCTTCGTGGACCGGATTAACTACGATCTGGCCAATGATCTCGGTAACCTGCTGAACCGGACGGGGGCGATGGTGGAGAAATATTTCGGCGGCGAGCTTCCGGCTTATGCCGGTCAGGTTACCGCATTTGACGGTGACCTTGAGGCAATGGTGCAGAGCACTTACGCCAAGGTGGAAGAAGCGATGGAGAAGATGGAATTCTCCGTAGCTCTGACTGCGATCGGCGCGTTGATCAGCCGGACGAATAAATACATTGACGAGACCCAGCCATGGGTACTCGCGAAGGAAGAGAGCCGCAGCGGGGAGCTGGCTTCGGTGATGAGACATCTGGTCGAGGGACTGCGCACCGCATCCATTCTGCTCCAGCCGTTCCTGACCGGCGCTCCGGCGAAGATCTGGGAGCAGCTGGGCATTCAGCCGGGCGAGCTGACCACTTGGGAGAGCGGCAGGTCCTTCGGCCTGATTCCAGCAGGTACTAAGCTGGTGAAGGGCGACCCGATCTTCCCGCGCCTGGATGTGGCGCAGGAAGTAGCGTACATCGCCGAAGCGATGGGAGCCGGGAAGCCGGCCGCTGCAGAGGCGGCGCCGGCAGCGGCTGCTGTGACTCCGGAGGCGGCGGCTGCCGATCCGGAGGAAGAGGAGCATAAGGAAGAAATCGGCATCGACGATTTCGCCAAAGCAGAGCTGCGCGTAGCCCAGGTCATCGCCTGCGAGCCGGTGAAGAAAGCGGATAAGCTGCTGAAGCTGCAGCTGGATCTTGGTTATGAGCAGCGCCAAGTGGTATCCGGCATTGCAAAGTTCTACACACCGGAGGAATTGGTGGGCCGCAAGGTGATCTGCATTGTGAACCTGAAGCCGGTGAAGCTGCGCGGTGAGCTGTCGCAGGGCATGATCCTGGCCGCTTCCAAGGGCGAGCAGCTGACCATTGCAACTGTGCCGGACAGCATGCCGAATGGAGCGATTGTGAAATAAGGATGCCAAGAGCATCCGCATAATGACCGTACAGCAATCTCCGCAGGCCACAGGCAGCGGGGATTGCTTCTTTTTGCTCCAAGATAACCGGGTAGAAGGCAGCTTGCAGACTACGAAATGTAGATCGGAGTTGACTTATCGTAACGATTACTATTATAATTCTGATAGTAAATTTTACGATTTAAGGGGTCGATAGAGAAATGGTTACAAAAAGTTTGCAAAAAGGGCTGCTGCTCGCCGCTGTCCTGTTGCTTACGCTGTCGCTGGCCGCATGCGGACCGAAGAGCAACGGAAGCATTGTGGAAGGAAAAGTGAACGTTATAACTACTTTTTATCCTATATATGAATTCACTGCCGAAATCGGCGGCGAAGATGCCAATGTTATCAACCTGCTTCCTGTAGGGGTAGAGCCGCATGACTGGACCCCGCGCAGCCAGGATATCATCAGTACCTCTAAGGCGCAGCTGTTCCTCTATAACGGAGCCGGGCTGGAGGGCTGGGTACCTAATTTCCTCAAGAGCCTTGACCGTGACAGTAAAACTAAGGCTGTAGAGGTTAGCCAAGGGGTGAAGCTGATTACAACGGATGAAGACGATGGGCATGATCACGGCCATGAAGGTGAAGAGGCTGAAGCAGACGGGCATGGCGACAGCCTGCACACGGACCCGCATACCTGGGTAAGCCCGAAATCGGCGCTTGTAATGGCCAAGAATATCAAGGATAGTCTTCAATCCGTTGATCCTGCGCATACTGAAGGCTATGAGGAGCGCTACCAGAAGCTGGCGGACCGCCTGAGCGCGCTGGATCTGAAGTTCACCGAAGAGCTGGGCAAGCTGCCGGGCAAGGAGATTGTCGTATCTCATCAGGCCTTCTCGTATCTGGCACGTGACTACGGCCTGTCGCAGCATGCGATTATGGGGCTGTCACCTGACGCTGAGCCGCGCGGGCAGGATCTGGTGAAGCTGGCGGCGCTGGTTAAGGCAGAGGGCATCCGTTATATTTTCTTCGAGGAGCTTGTATCTGATAAGCTGGCTAAGACACTGGCAAGTGAGACCGGTGTATCCACGATGGTGCTGAATCCGGTAGAAGGGCTGACCGAGGCCCAGCAGAAGAACGGGGACAATTATTTCACCTTAATGGAGAAAAATTTGCAAAATCTCATTCTAGCCTTACAATAATAAGGAAAGTATAAGTGAAAGGCGGTACTTCACATGCAACCGGTATCCCTGGACTGCCATCAGCATATGATCGAAATACAGGATTTGTCCTTCTCCTACGGGGAACAGAAGGTCATCTCGAATCTGAATTATACGGTAAAAGAACGTGATTTCCTCGGTATCCTCGGTTCTAACGGTGCGGGCAAGACTACGCTGCTTAAGATGATCGTCGGCTTGCTGCCTGCCACCAGCGGGGAAATCAAATTATTCGGCCAGCCGGTGCGGAGGTTCAAGGACTGGGAGCGGATCGGCTACGTTCCGCAGAAGAATGCGTTCAACCCGCTGTTTCCGGCAACTGTCCGTGAGGTCGTATTGTCCGGCCTGTATAACAACAAGAATCTGATCCGGCGGGTCTCGAAGGCCCAGCACCGGCAGTGTGAGGATGCGCTTGAAGTGATGCGGATTCAGGATATTGCCGAGAAAAGAGTCGGCCAGCTGTCCGGCGGCCAGCAGCAGCGTGTCTTCCTGGCCCGTGCGCTGATCAACCACCCGGATCTTCTGATTCTGGATGAGCCTACCGTCGGCATTGACGCCGAGACCCAGGCCGGATTCTTCGAGCTGATCATGCACATGCATGCCCATCATCATATGACCTTCCTGATGGTCTCGCATGATATCGACATGATGAAGAACTACCTGGGCAGCGAGCCGGTCCAGAAGAACGGTAAAATCAACTTCTACTGCCGCCACTCGCATGATGTGCAGGACTGCGCTGTCGATAACCTGCAGCATACGTTGTCCTGATCGTTGAGATTGGCTGATAAGAGGATAGTTACCCTGATCATTTTACGGTTTAACTGCTCGAACCGCAGCCTATTGTATTTTGTACAGTAGATTGCACGAATTTCTGCCCTTTTTGCTCTTCTGTTGCAGTTTGTACATTAGATTTTTTGAAATGGACCTTTTTCCAGCCTTTCTGCCAATATCAATTGTACGAAATACAACAGAATCTGATTATACGCTCAAAAGTGATAGTTCTGTTGTACATTCTGCAATCAGTTTTAAACGTGTGAGGATTACTTTTAACTCCCGCTTGCTGAGGGTTTGCCGTGCCCAGATTAGGGGGAAAGGGTGGGTTAATTGCAATTCGTACAACTAAATCGTCAGATGCGCCGCCAAATCTCTGTTTTGATGTATTTCGTACAATTAAAATGCCTTCGTACCTGGATTTTCGGCCATCCGGGCAAATATAGTTGTACAGAATACAATTAGAAGAGGAAAGCCTTCCGTTTTACTGTTTTTAGTTGCACAGACTACACTTATCTCTGATTATTCGCTACGAACGCAGCTTCATCCTTACTGTATTTATGGAAATAAAATAGTAGAGTGGCATGATAAGGCCAGCAGGTCAAATATATGAGGTGAAAGTCTTGGGACGTAAGTAAATCCCGCCTGCTGTGAAGCGTATCCCGAAGGGAGGCAAAGCGATCCTTCCGCAAACGTCTCTAAGCGCCGCAAATCGGTCCTCACACGCCAATTGCACTTAGCGGGTGTCCAGAGGGCAGAGCCCTTGGGGCCCTCCCTTGGCGAAGGGAGGGTTTGGGAGGGATCGAAAAGGTTTCGAAAAAGCTTTCGAAAAAGGTTTCGAAAAAGCTTTTACCCTAAAAGGTTTTATAATTGTAAAGGAGATATACATCTTGGAAATCCTGTATAGTGATTTTTTCCAGCGGGCGCTGGCCGGCGGGCTGATGATTGGCATTACGGCGCCGCTGATCGGCGTTTTTCTGGTGCTGCGGCGTCTGTCTATGATCGGAGATACGCTGGCGCATGTTACGATTGCCGGGGTAGCGCTGGGCTTTCTGACGGGTTTTTATCCGCTCGGGGCGGGGCTGGTCTTTGCGGTTGTGGCCTCATTTGCGATTGAGAAGCTGCGCAAAGCCTACAAAAGCTACGCCGAGCTGTCCATTGCCATCATCATGTCGGGCGGTGTAGCGCTGGCCTCCCTTTTTTTCACCCTGGGCAAAGGGTATAATGCAGATGTAATGAGCTATCTGTTCGGCAGCATCTATACGCTCAATACTACTGATCTTATCGTGGTGGGAATCGTAACGATTGCCGTTGTGGTCGTCGTAACCTTATTTTTCAAGGAATTCTTCCTGCTCAGCTTCGAGGAGGACGCGGCCAGTGTCAGCGGACTTCCGGTGAAGCTGCTCAATATGCTAATTACGGTGTTAACGGCTCTGGTAATCAGTACGGCGATCAAGATTGTCGGCTCGCTGCTGGTCTCTGCACTGTTGACCATTCCTGTGGCCATTAGTCTGCTGCTGTCACGGAGCTTCAAGTCTTCGGTTATTCTGTCCGTGGCGATTGCCGAGATTGCCGTTATTGCCGGACTGGTCATTGCTGGAGTATGGAATCTGGCTCCTGGAGCAACGATTGTTCTGCTGTTAATTGCACTATTGACCCTAACCCTCATCGGCAAAAAAGGGCTGCCAGCCTAACAAACAAGCGTATAACCGGCCGCCCTTAGCACCAACTACATAATTGTATCTGTACTGCTGCTACATGAAGTGACCCGAGTGACCCCGACTATGGAAGGAGATGCGCCCGTGTCCAACCTGAATGCAGGAATCGCTTTTGCCGCCGGAGTGGCGTCATTCATATCGCCTTGCTGCCTGCCGCTCTATCCTTCTTATCTATCTTATATTACCGGCTTATCGGTGCAGGAGCTGAAGAGTGGCAGCAACAGCAAAGAGGTCCGTCTCCGGACCCTCTCGCATACGCTGGCGTTCATTCTTGGCTTTTCGGCAGTGTTCTATACGCTTGGCTTTGGAGCCGGCTTGTTCGGTGAATTCTTCAACGGCCAGCGGGATCTGATCCGGCAATTATCGGCGATCCTTATTATTGTCATGGGGCTCTTCCTGCTGGGCGTCTTCCAGCCGCAGTTCCTGCTCCGGGAACGCAAGCTGGAGCTGAGATGGAAGCCTGCCGGGTACCTGGGCTCCTTCATCTTCGGCATCGGGTTCTCAGCAGGCTGGTCGCCCTGCATAGGTCCCATTCTAACCGCTATAATTGCGCTATCGGCCAGTGATCCGGGAACGTGGTTTACGATGATTACGGCATACAGTATCGGCTTTGCCCTGCCGTTCTTTGGACTGGCCTTTTTCCTGGGCGGGGCGCGCAAGATCCTGAAATACTCCAACCTGCTGATGAAGCTGGGCGGCGGGCTGATGGTATTCATGGGCATCCTGCTGTTCACCGACCAGATGTTCCGCATTACGATTTGGCTGCAGGGCATCACGCCGCGCTGGCTGATTTTCTAACTCAAGGACTTAAGTGAAATAATCAATAGCTGCTTCCGGAAAATGTTCAAAAATCCGCTCTGTGATGAATTCGCGCAGGGCGGTTTGCTGTTCGTCCGGGTAGACATATTTGTTCTGTCCCCATTTGCCCCATTTCTTCTTGCGCTTCTCGATGTCCATCTCCAGCTTCGACTTCGGATAACGCTTCTCGATGACGGTCTTGGCCGTCTTGGTGAAGCGGTGCTGGATCATTTCAAAGGTCAGCCCTTGGCCAATCCCCGGCGGCAGGGCATGCGCCAGCTTCTCTAATAGCTCGCTGTAGCCTTCTTCCCAGCCGTCATGCCAGATAATAGGGGCAATGATGAAGCCCAGCGGATACCCGGCACGGGCGATCTGTCCGGCGGCCTCAATCCGTTCCTCGAAGCGTGAGGTGGCCGGCTCGAAGTTCTTGATCACATAGTCGGCATTCACGCTGAAACGCACACGGGTATGACCGTTATGCTTCAGCTTAAGCAGCGGCTCGACATGCTGGTATTTGGTCACGAAGCGCAGCCGCCCGAGCGGCTCCTCCGCCATGAATTCGATCAGTTCCGTCAGCGAGCCGGTAATATGCTCAAGGCCGAGCGGATCTGAGGTACAGGCCGCTTCGAACGTCGTGATTTCCGGGGAACGCTCGGTGATGTATTTTTTTGCGGCATCGATGATGTCCCCGGTGTTGACATAGACACGGATGTAGGGCTTCGCTCCAAGCGTAGTCTGCAGGTAACAATAATGGCAGTGGCCCATGCACCCGGTGGCAATCGGAATCGCATAATCGGCCGACGGCTTCGACTGGTCAAAAGTGAGCGTCTTGCGCAAGCCGACCACAAGCGTCCGTTTGGCGATTTTGTATTGCTCGACTTCTGTCTCGCCCGGCAGATTGGTAATCCGGTTATGCGAGGTGGTCATGCGGTAGGGAATATTGCGGGACTTGACCCATTCCATAATCCGCTCCCCTTTGGGATAATTCAGCGCATCAGGTTCAAAGAAGACAAGCTCTGGGATGAACAGGCCGGTAGGCTTGCGCGTTCTTTTAGCAGGAGGGCGTTCGGGTGTGACTATGCTCATAATTTCACGCTCCTTAGGGATGAGGATACCGTTATTGTGCCAATCCTCAGGCGAATGGAATCATGGTAAACATCACTAAGCGGGGAAGCGGATGACCGGCAGGACTTGCCAAGGAGCGGCAGAAGCATGTATCATTGTTAGAGCAAGGCCCGGTCCCACCGTTACGCTCATTATAGAAAAGAGGTAAGCTAGAATGCCAACACCCAGCATGGAGGATTATTTGGAGCGCATATATAAGCTCATCGACGAGAAGGGTTATGCGCGGGTCTCGGATATTGCCGAGGGGCTGGAAGTCCATCCCTCCTCTGTGACCAAGATGATCCAAAAACTGGATAAGGACGAATATCTCATCTATGAGAAATATCGTGGGCTTGTCCTAACAAGCAAAGGAAAAAAAGTGGGGAAACGTCTTGTGGACCGCCATCAGCTGCTGGAGGAGTTCCTCGGGATTATTGGGGTACAGCAAGAGCATATTTATAAGGATGTTGAAGGCATTGAGCATCACTTGAGCTGGGATTCCATCACCCGGATCGAAACGCTGGTGGAGTATTTCCGCCGGGATGAAGCGCGTGTGCAGACCTTGTACGATATTCACCATGAGATAGCCAGCGATTCATAAACGTGGCTTTTTTTGTTTGATTAGCGCAACCTTTCCAGTTTTTTTACGTCAAAACGGATACCGTTCCTTTTTCACTAAGGAAGGATTCCGTTTACAAAAGAACGGCCTTCTCCCTGACCCAAGGACGAGAGGGCTATTTTTTTGTCTATACAACTTCAAGACCTGGGAGGAATTATGAATTACCGTAAATGGATCGTAGGACTGCTCGTGATTATGCTATGTCTGCCTGTATGGACGCCGGGTGTGCGCGCAGCTTCTGTGCAAATCACCATTGAACTGGATGGAGAGACGCTGAACCCGGATGTGCCGCCGTATATTACACGTACTAATGTTACGATGGTGCCGGCTGGAGTGATCAGCCAGGGACTGGGGGCCGGTGTGAAATGGGATCAGACCAGTAAAACAGCAACCATAAGCAAGGATAATAATGTACTGCAGCTGACCAGCGGCAAAACAAGTGCTATCGTTAACGGTACAGCCGTCCGTCTGGATACTTCTGTGCAGATCACACAGGGGCGGGTCATGGTGCCGCTGCGGTTTGTAAGCGAGCAGCTTGGGCTTCAAGTACTCTGGGATCAGGCTACGAAGCATATCTCCTTATATTCCGGCATGGAGATCGGCGGCCCTTCTACACCTGTGACGCCGACAGTTCCGTCAGTGCCTACACCAACTGTACCTACGCCATCTGTGCCAATACCAACGGTACCGTCACCAACCGTACCTTCCATTCCTGGTGCCAAGACCAGTAAGGCGATGAAGGGCGCCTGGGTATCCACCGTGTATAATCTGGATTGGCCCTCAACGTCTTCGGCAGGTAATCCCGACAAGCAGAAAAAGGAGTTCGACAGCCTGCTGGACAAGCTGAAGGCGGCCGGGTTCAATAGTGTATTCGTCCAGGTCAGACCGTCTGGAGATGCACTTTATCCTTCTCAGATCGTGCCCTGGTCCAAGGTGCTTAGCGGGACTCAGGGTAAGGAGCCCGGCTACGACCCGCTGGCCTATATGGTTAGCAGTGCCCACAGCCGGGGAATGCAGCTGCACGCCTGGTTCAATCCGTTCCGGGCTACGACAGACGCTTCTACCAGCAGTCTAGCCCCTAACCATGTAGCCAAGCTTCATCCGGACTGGATCGTCAAGGCGGAGAACAAGCTGTACATAAACCCGGGAATTCCGGAAGCTCGGCAGCATATTATTGACACGGTGATGGAGGTGGTCAGAGGGTATGATATCGACGGGGTACATCTGGATGATTATTTCTATCCGTCCAATGTAGCTTTTGCCGATGATACGGCCTTCAAGACCTTCAATACACAAGGGATTAGCAGCAAAGGCAACTGGCGGCGGGATAATATCAACCAGTTCATCCGTCAGCTGGGGCAGGAGATTCATGCAGCCAAGCCGTCCGTTTCTTACGGGGTCAGCCCGTTCGGGGTATGGCGCAACAAAAAAGCGGACAGCACCGGCTCAGATACTACAGCAGGGGTGTCAGCCTATGATGACATGTATGCGGATGTGCGCACCTGGATTCAGAGCGGCTGGATCGATTATGTTGCCCCGCAGGTCTATTGGAGCCTCTCCTTCAGCGCCGCCCGTTATGATAAGCTGGTGGACTGGTGGGTGAACGAGGTTAAGGGAACGAAGGTTAAGCTGTATATCGGTCTTGCCTCCTACAAGGTAGGGGATACCAAGCAGACTGCGGAATGGCAGAGCGGAGATCAGATTATCAACCAGCTCAAATATAATGAGAAATACGATGAGGTGGCTGGCAGCATCCTGTTCCGGGCGAATGATATTGTGGTCCGTGACCCGTACGGGCTAGCCAGTCTGCTCAGCTTCTATTTCAAGAGTTAAGTCATGAATAGTCCCCCGTGCTCATAGATAACAATACATTCTATGGAACGGGGGTTTGCCATGTATGGAGATTAACGCGGTATTTGAAGGCGGGGGAGTCAAAGGAATTGCCCTGGCAGGTGCGGTGGAGGCGACGGAACGCGCGGGCCGTACCTTCGGGCGGGTAGCAGGAACCTCTTCCGGTTCGATCATTGCCTCGCTGCTGGCAGCGGGGTACAGCGGAGAGACCATGAGCCGGATTATCCGGCGGACACCGTTCACCTCCTTCCTGAAGCGGGGAGCGCTCTACAACACCGCTTTCGTTGGGCCGGCCTTGCGTGTGCTGCTCAAGAAGGGGCTGTACTCAGGCCAGGCGCTGGAAGCGTGGATACGCAACCTGCTGCTGGAGCAGGGGGTTGTTACGTTCCGGGATCTGCCGCGCGGCAAGCTGCGGGTGATTACATCAGATATCACCAACGGGCGGATTGTGGTGCTGCCAGATGATCTGGTGCTGTACGGGATCGAGCCTGACAGCTTCGAAGTTGCCAAGGCGGTGCGGATGAGCTGCAGCATTCCTTATTTCTTCGATCCGGTGATCCTGCGGCTGGCTGGAGAGGCGGCCCGGGGGAAATCGTTCAGCGGGCAGCTGGTCTATATGGTGGACGGGGGAGTGCTGAGTAATTTTCCGCTCTGGCTGTTTGATGAGAAGAAGGACGGCTTCCTCTCGCCGCTGCGCAGGACACCAACCATAGGCTATCAGCTGATTGGGAAGACAGCTCCGCAGCCGCATCATATTACGGGTCCGTTCAGCATGCTGGAGGCGATGGTGGAAACGATGCTCTCCGCGCATGATGAACGGTATATTGAGACGGATAAATTCGTTCGTACGGTCAAAATCCCTACGCTGGGCATCTCCACCACCGAGTTTCATATCACGCAGGCACAGACGGACGCCTTGTATACGGCGGGCATCGCAGCCGGAGAAGAGTTCTTCGCTAACTATCGTCCGGCACCGCCGTCCTACACCAGGAGGGCACCCCTTCAGGCCGCAGGTCCAAGACGGTAACAAAACCACAACATATAAATTCTTATCTTTCCAGAAAAAAGGCATCCCCACGTGATGAAATCACGTGGGGATGCCTTTTGCAGCTCTGCTTCGTTACATTCAGTATTCAGTGATATTTGGGCAACTGATCGTCATTCTTACCCTTACTGCCTTCGATGACCTGGAAGGGATAGCTTTTGCGCTTGCCCGGTGAGCCAGTGGTCTTGCGGATGCCGGCAACCTTGGACATCGTCTTGGCCGAAGGCTTAACCTTAGTGCGCGGACGTCCGGGTCCGCCTCCCATTCTGCCGGGGGCTACCTTGTAGGCGTAATACAACAGTCCCAGCAGAATCAGGGGGAAGATGAAGAAGGACAGGGCCGCCAGGCCGCGTGCCATAATATCCAGCACCAGGCCCCATACGGCAAGAGCTGTCGTAATCCAAAATATCAAAGCATGTCTGATCATTGGCTAATCATCCTTTCGCAGGATCCAAAATGCCGCCTGACACACTTGCCTCCGAATATCCTTTTGCTTCAATTGCAGCGTCCAGCTCCCGCATCCGGTTGAAGGAAGCGATCGACACCTCTACCATATCGTCCTTAGGTTCCTTGGTAGTCAACAGCTGCAGCCACAGGCCCGGGTATCCCAAATACTTAAGGCCGGGAATATCTCTTACCGCATTCGTGCCCTTCAGTACCTCGAACGAGATTCCGATGACCACCGGTAAAAGAACGATACGCTGAAGCACCCGTTCCATCAGGGAATCCCACGGGACGACCGAGTAGATAATTACACCGAGGATAATCGTCAGCATCATAAAGCTGCTTCCGCAGCGGTAATGCAGACGGCTGTATTTCTGTACGTTCGCTACGGTCAGCTCTTCACCGGCTTCAAAGGCGCTGATGACCTTGTGCTCAGCTCCGTGATATTGGAAGAGCCGCTTGATCACTGGCGTCTGCGAGATCGCCCAGAGATAGACGAGCAGGAGAATCAGCTTGATGCCGCCTTCCACAAGGTTGTGCAGAATATAGTTGTCAAATACATTTTTGAACAAAAAATCTTCTACGAATACCGGGACCAGCGTGAAAATCAGCTTACCGAACAGGAAAGACAGAATCCCCATTATAGCTACGCCGAAGATCATTCCTAGGCTCCAGCCTTCGTCCTTCTTCTTGTTCTTCGCCTGCTGCTTGGCAAGCTCTTCCGGCTCCGTCTCATCCTCGGCATAGGATTCTGCCGAATAGTTCAGATGCTTCGAGCCTTTGGCGCTGGAATCTATAATACTGACAATGCCGCGAAGCAGCGGAATCTTGCGCAGTTTAAGGACCCAGCTCTTATCGCTCTTCGGCACCTCCAAAAATGTAATCTCCTGATTCTTTCGTCTTACGGCTGTTACGTTGACATGCTTGCCGCCGAACATGACGCCTTCGATGACGGCTTGGCCGCCGTAACTGGGAGTTTCCTGGGACAACCAATTCACCTTCCCGTATATTGATATGATTTATATAATACATTGTAACTAATTTTTAAACACATTACTAGTTGGATTGCCGTTAGCTGTACATACTAGCTGTAGAGAGCGGAGTGGAAACCGGATTAACCCCATACCGAAAGAGAGGGAGCTCTATGAGTTCTTCAAGCAAGCCTAAGAGTGTCCAGACGAATCCTTTTTATTTCTCCATTGAACTGGGTTATTTCGCCGGTTTAATCTGGGGAGGGTTGCACTGGCTGATGTATGTTCTGCACTTCACTAAGGTCATTCCGGGATTTTTGGCGGAGCCCTTTTTCAAGCATGAATTTCTGCTGACCCCTGCCGGGTATCTGCTCGGATATTTATGCTTCATTGTACTCTCCGTATTAGCTTCCCTGATCTACGTGTTTATTCTCCGGAAGCTTAACGGACCTTGGCCTGGGATGATATACGGGGTGCTGTGGTGGTCGGTCCTGTTCCTGGCTTGCTCGCGCTTATTCCTGCTCCAGCCGCCGTTCAAGCTGCCGTGGGACACGGTGATCAGCGAATTCTGTCTCTTCCTGCTCTGGGGATTATTCATCGGATATACAGCGGCAATCGAGTATACGGATGAACGCAAACGCGAACAGCAGACGAAGCTGGCCTAGGCCCTTCGAAAAAACTTCTCAGTTGGCCTGCCGCTATGGTAAAATACAATGTGGCTATTTCGAGAGGAGAATGAAAATGGGCAACAAGCGCGTCTCCAAGCTGCGTAAGGTTCTGCAGGAACTGGGACTGGATGCGATGTTAATTACCAGCGGATATAACCGCCGCTATTTGAGTGGGTTCACCGGCTCCTCCGGGTACGTACTGGTTACCGGTGATGACAGTTATCTGCTGACGGACTTCCGGTATATGACACAGGCCTCGGAACAGGTGAATGGCCTCAAGGTGGTACAGCATGACTCGAAATTCATTGACACCGTGCGGGAACTGCTGCCGAAGGGCGGACAAGTCCGTGTCGGCTTCGAGCAGGATGATGTGACCTTCAGTGCGTACACCGCTTATGCGGAGGCTCTTGCCCCGGCAGCCATGGTACCGGTATCGAAGGCTGTTGAGAACCTGCGCATGTTCAAGGACGAGGAAGAGCTGGCTGTGATGCAGCGGGCTGCCGATCTGGCAGACGCCACCTTCAGTCATATCCTGAATGTGATCAAGCCGGGCATGACGGAACGCGATGTCGATCTGGAAATGGAATTCTACATGCGTACGCATGGTGCAACTTCGTCTTCGTTCGATACAATCGTCGCTTCCGGTGAGCGTTCAGCTATGCCGCATGGTGTAGCGAGCAGCAAGGTTATCGGGAACAACGAATTCGTCACCTTCGATTTCGGCGCGCTCCTGGACGGTTACTGCTCCGATGTGACCCGCACGATTGCTCTGGGATCACCGGACCCTAAGCTGAAGGAGATCTACGATATTGTGCTTGAAGCGCAGCTTCATACGCTGGCGCATATCAAGCCCGGCATGACCGGCCGTGAATGTGATGCCCTGGCCCGAGATATCATCACCCGCTACGGGTATGGTGAATACTTCGGCCACAGCACAGGCCATGGTCTCGGGATGGAAGTACATGAATGGCCGCGCTTGTCCAAGCTGGCGGATGAAGTCATCCAGCCGGGGATGGTTGTCACTGTGGAACCGGGAATCTATCTCTCGGGCCTTGGCGGCGTACGGATTGAAGATGATATTGTCATTACCGAGAGCGGCATCACGCTGCTGACACATTCATCGAAGGATTATTTGGTACTGTAAGACACTATCATTCAGTTCATTTATGGATTCCAGGAGGGATTTTTTGTGATTTCAGTTAACGATTTTAAGACAGGCCTGACCGTAGAAGTAGAAGGGGACATCTTCACCGTCCTAGATTTCCAGCACGTGAAGCCGGGTAAAGGCGCAGCCTTCGTCCGCTCCAAGCTGAAGAACCTGCGTAACGGCAATACGGTTGAGCGCACGTTCCGTGCCGGTGAAACCATTGGCCGCGCCATCATCGAGAACCGTGGTGTACAGTACCTGTATGCAAGCGGCTCTGAACATGTGTTCATGGACAACGAGACTTATGACCAGTTCGAATTGACAGCCAAGCAGCTTGAATGGGAGCTTAACTTCCTCAGAGAGAACATGACCGTGAATATCGTCAGCTACCAGGGCGAAATCCTCGGGATCAACCTGCCGACCAGCGTAGAGCTGAAGGTAACTGAGACCGAACCGGGCGTGAAGGGCAACACGGCTCAAGGCGCGACCAAAGCCGCTGTTCTGGAGACCGGTCATACGGTCCAGGTACCGCTGTTCATCAATGAAGGAGATGTTCTTCTGGTCGATACCCGCGAAGGTAAATATATCTCCCGCGCGTAGAGCCTTTTTGGATTTCAGATGTAACTTGAGGGCCTCCCCGCTTGATGCGGCGGAGGTCTTTTTGCTGTGTCAGGCTGGGAGAGAAGGAAGAAGTGAAGGGAAAGGGGATGAAAATGATGAAAGGGATAAATCCCTCTGATATAGTGGAATGTTAGCTGAATGGGGGGATTAAAGGGATAAGTCCCTCAGATTTGCAGAAAGCGTACGGCATAATGGGAAACAAAGGGATAAAGCCCTCTGACGGACGTCTCCGGTGGGGCGAATATGGAGTGTAGGTGAGTAATAAGGAGCATTAGTGCCCCTGAATTGGGCCGAAGCGGGCTGGATGAGCGAATAAGGAGCATTAGTGCCCCTGAATTGGGCCGAAGCGGGCTGGATGAGCGAATGAGGAGCATTAGTGCCCCTGAATTGGGCCGAAGCGGGCTACATGAGCAAATGAGGAGCATTAGTGCCCCTGAATTGGGCTGAAGCGGGCTGGATGAGCGAATAAGGAGCATTAGTGCTCCTGAATTGGGCCGAAGCGGGCTGGATGAGCGAATGAGGAGCATTAGTGCCCCTGAATTGGGCCGAAGCGGGCTGGATGAGCGAATGAGGAGCATTAGTGCACCTGATTCCGGCCGTGCGGGTTCGGGGTTAAGGCCGGGTTCATCAAAAATGGGCACTTTATTTTGTGAAACCATTAACGCATGTTATGATTTTCGTATTATACTGTGTTAAAGCATTAACCAAAATTTAAGCTACTTTAGAGCGAAATAGGGAGTGAATGGAACTTTGTCACTTTATGTCATGAAATTCGGGGGCAGCTCCGTCGGCGACATTGAACGTATGAAGCGGGTCGCCGGGCGGATCGCAGCCAAGCAGGATGAAGGACATCGCTGCGTTGTGGTGGTCTCCGCTATGGGAGATACCACAGATGATCTGATCGATCAGGCGAATCAGCTGAACGGTCAGCCCCCCGCACGCGAGATGGATATGCTGATGACTACAGGGGAGCAGATCTCCGTAGCGCTTCTGTCGATCGC
Source organism: Paenibacillus silagei (assembly GCF_017874735.1). Lineage (GTDB taxonomy): Bacteria > Bacillota > Bacilli > Paenibacillales > Paenibacillaceae > Paenibacillus_AQ > Paenibacillus_AQ silagei. Next base: position 57,645 of record NZ_JAGGLV010000004.1, on the reverse strand, counting down.
GCTTCACGGGATCGGCCGGAATGCCGTATCCTATACAGGCTGGCAGGCCGGGTTCCGCACCGATGAGACCCACGGCCGGGCACGGATCAGTGAGATTGTTCCGCGCCGGGTGCTGGAGTCGCTGGAGCGGGAGCAGATTGTGATTGTAGCCGGCTTCCAGGGCATGACGCTGGATGGCGAGATCACTACGCTGGGCCGAGGAGGCTCAGATACGACAGCGGTTGCGCTGGCTGCAGCCATCAAGGCGGATGTCTGCGAGATTTATACCGATGTAGACGGAATCTACTCTACTGACCCGCGGATTGTGAAGACGGCGCGCAAGCTGAAGGAAATCTCCTATGACGAGATGCTGGAGCTGGCGAATCTCGGGGCAGCCGTGCTGCATCCGCGTGCCGTGGAATATGCCAAACGATATCAAGTGAAGCTGGTCGTAAGATCAAGCTTTAACCATAATGAAGGTACTGTGGTGAAGGAGGAAGCAAGCATGGAGCAAGGTGTAGTAGTTAGCGGAATTGCCTATGATAAAAATGTGGCCCGGATCAGTATTCTGGGAGTTCCAGATGTGCCGGGGGTACTCGCCCAGGTATTCGGCAAGCTGGCCGATGAAGGTGTGGATGTCGATATTATCGTGCAGAGCGGAGTGCAGAACAAGACGGCTGACTTCTCCTTCACTGTAGCGCTTGGAGATCTTGTGAAGGCCAAAGAGGTCATCGAAGGGCTGCACAGCGTATTGCCTTACCGTGAAGTGACTTCCGAGGACAGTCTGGTCAAGGTGTCGATTGTCGGCGCCGGGATGGTCAGCCACCCGGGGGTTGCCGCCAAAATGTTCGAGGTGATCTCGAATGAAGGCGTGAGCATCAAGATGGTGAGCACTTCCGAGATCAAGGTATCCTGTGTGATTGAATCCGGCAACCTGCAGCAGATCATCCAGGCGCTGCATACCGCCTATAACCTGGATACACAAGAGCAAGCCTTCGTTGGAGGTCCACAGGACCGCCGCTAAGCCGCTGGATAGTCAGTTACAACAATACATCGGGGATGTTCTTCAGCTGGAAGGCTGGCGGGCATCCCTGTTCGGCGTATGGCGGCTGGGGAGTCCTCTTCGGATTAGGGAAAGTCCTGTACATGCCCGAAAAAGGCTAGGTGGTCTGAATGTATGCCAAAAACCGAATACATTACGCCTACGAAAGGCTAAATGAGCCGGACCTGTACCGACGTAAGCGTCGTAAAGCGGTTTATGTATAAGATAAAGACACAGTGAACAACCGCTCCCTTAATCTTAAGTTAAAAAGAGTGCTGTTACCCGCAAAAGCGGAGAACAGCACTCTTTTCTTTTGCCGCAAAATATGTTGCTTGCCTGACGTTCCGGCGGGTGGCAGCAAGCTCGCTCCTGGTTAGCTCAGCCGCCGGAACCTGCCCATAATCTCCACGGTCTCCAGCACGTTAACGAAGGATTTCGGATCGGTCTCCAAAATCGTCTTGCGCAGATCTGCCAGCTCATAGCGGGTGGTTACGGTCATCAGCATCGTATTGCCTTCGTGACTGTATCCGCCCTCGGCGTTCACAACCGTGATGCCGTGCGGCAGACTGGTCAGCCGGTTCAGCATTTTCTCGCGCTCCTTCGTGACGATGAAGCAGGTCAGCTTGATATGGCGGATGTGGATCATGTCCACCACCCGGCTTTTGACGAAGATACAGAGCATCGCGTACAGCGCGGAATCCCAGCTTTTGAAGAAGCCCAGACACAGAATGACGAGACCGTCCATGACGAACAGCACGGTGCCCATGGGAATATCCCGCTTGCGGGTAATGATGGAGCCGAGAATGTCGAAGCCCCCGGAAGATCCTCCCGCCCGCAGAGAGAAGCCAACCCCTCCCGCAATAATCACCCCGCCGAAGATACTGGCCAGAATCGGGTCCTTGGTAAGCTTCACCACAGGGATCACGTTCAGGAACCAGGTGGTGGAGAGTACAGACAGCATGCTATAGCAGATGTACTTTTTGCCCACGGCGACGAAGCCCCAGATCAGGATCGGGAGATTGATGGCGAAATAATACAACGAAATATACTTTGGATGGGTCAAATACCCGATGATGGAAGCTGTCCCGGCTACACCGCCGCTGAGCAGCTGATGCGGAATCAGGAACAGGCGGAGCCCGGCTGCTACCAGAAAGGCTGAAAATACAATGATAGCTACCTCTTTTACCTGTCTGCCTATCGTTCCTGATACAAGCGGTACTACGAAATTACGAACTTGCATGATTGTGATCCCCTTCTTTGCTCAGTTATCTTTGGATGCGGAAAAATTAATTTTATCATACCGATGATATTTTTTTATGGAGGGCGGCACTATGATATCTTTCACACCTCCTGAAATCTGTGCTAGTATCCCCATTTCTTCTTGTCTAAAGTCGCCCCCTTCCGCATATCCATGGATAACAGCTTGTTTGATTTGCAGTGAAATGGCGGGCGGGCCCATAGATTTGGAAAAGGGAGATGGGATATTTGGACAAGTATGTAAGCTGGATGTCGGCCCTGCGGCTGCTGTCTGGCAGTGTAGAGATTGCGGCGGCTTTGATTATGCTGAAGCTGAATCAGGTGGATAAGGCACTGGCTGTCAATTCGGGACTGGCGCTTGTCGGCCCTACGATTCTCATTCTGACTACGGCTGTGGGCCTTACAGGGATGGCAGAGCAGCTGTCCTGGGGGAAGCTCGGCTGGATTGGCTGCGGGGTGGCTATTCTCTTATTCGGGATTCTCAAGAAATGATAGATGATAGGCATAAAGCATAAGTACAAGCATAAATATGAGATAAAGCTATTTAGTAGAGGACAGCTTGGGGGGACCTGGTATGGCAAATGACTGGCTTTTGTTGTTTCCCGAAAAAGTAAGAGCGCTGCTCGGCGGCCTCCCCGCTGCGCTCCTGGACAAGGTGGAGGAGATTCGCGTCCGTGAGGGACGGCCGCTAGAGATCAACTATTCCGGCAAGTATCATTTCATCGGTGCCGGCGGCACCCTGACCCAGCTTCCCGGCGAGGCTTACCGGCCGGACCGGGAGGATACGCACCGGCTGCTGGACCTCATCAGCAATCATTCCCTCTATACGATGGAAGAGGAGCTGCGCAAGGGCTTCATCACGATTCCCGGCGGACACCGGATCGGTCTCTGCGGCCGGACGGTGCTGAGCGGGGGCGGCGTGGAGCATCTGCGTGATATTACCGGCTTCAACGTGCGGATTGCCCGTGAGGTGCACGGCATCGCCGACGGCGTACTGCCGTATCTGCTGGACCGGGGGCGGCAGCGTGTGATGCATACGCTGATTCTGTCCCCGCCGCAGCATGGCAAGACCACGCTGCTGCGCGATCTGGCCAGGCAGCTGTCGGCAGGTACAAGCGGCGGCCGGGAAGGCAGCCGGCCGGGGCTGAAGGTCGGCATCGTCGACGAACGCTCTGAGATCGCAGGCAGCCGCCGGGGAATTCCGGCCTTCGATGTCGGGCCGCGTACGGACATTCTGGACGGCTGCCCCAAGGCGGAGGGCATGATGATGATGATCCGCTCCCTGTCGCCCGATGTGCTTATCGCCGATGAAATCGGCCGCATGGAGGATGCAGAGGCGGTGACCGAGGCGCTGCACGCCGGGATCTCGGTGGTCGCTTCTGCGCACGGCAAGGAAGTGTCCGAGCTTGCCCGGCGGCCCGGACTTGGCGGGCTGCTGGAGCACCGGATGTTCGAGCGGTATGTGATACTGCACCGCGGAGCCTCTGGCTTGTCCTTCCGCATTCTGGACGCCCAGAAGCGGGCTCTGCTGCTGGTCTCGCCGGAGCAGCAGCCGGTGTCAGGGGGTGACCGCCATGCTTAAGCTGCTTGGCGCGGTACTGATCGTGCTGGCGGGAACCCTGGCCGGCTTCAAGCGGGCGGCCCAGTATGCTGACCGGCCGAGACATATCCGGGCCTTGATTGCAGCGCTCCAGCGGCTGGAGACCGAGATCCAGTACGGCTACACGCCGCTGCCGGAGGCGCTGCGCCGGATTGGAATGCAGACGAAGGAGCCGCTGCGGGCCTTCTTCCTTAAGGCGGCGGAGGAGATGAACCCGCCGCATAACTACAGTGCGGAAGAGGCCATCCGGCGGGCGATGGAAACCCACTGGAGCAGCGCATCGCTGCGGGGCACGGAGAAGGAGATCATCCGGCAGCTTAGCTGCACGCTCGGAACCAGTGACCGGCCGAATCAGAGCACGCATATTGCACTGGCTTTACAGCAATTGAAGCAGGAGGAGACAGCGGCCAGAGAAGATCAGGGCAAGTATGAGAAGGTGAGTAAAAGCCTGGGTCTGCTGCTTGGAGCATTGATCGTCATTTTGATCTTTTAGCGAGGTGCCAGGAATGAATATTGAAGTCAACGCGATCTTTCAGATTGCCGGCATCGGCATCATTATCGCCATGATCCATACGGTGCTTAAGCAGATGGGCAAAGAGGATATCGCCCACTGGGTAACGATTGTCGGCTTTATCATCGTCCTGTTCATGGTCATCCGGATGCTGGATGGGCTGCTGCAGGAAATCAAAACGATTTTTCTTTTTCAGTAGGCTGAGGTTATGGAAATCATTCAGATTGTGGGAATCGGCATCTTGGCGACGGTCCTTATCCTCGTCCTGAAGGAACAAAAGCCGGTATTCGCCTTCCTGCTGACCACTGCGGCCGGCATCCTGATCTTCCTGTTCCTGATCGGCAAGATCGGAACGATTCTCGGTACGCTGGAGCGGGTGGCGGAGTCCTCCGGGATGGAAATGATCCACATCAAAACCGTGTTCAAAATCATCGGCATCTCCTATATCGCGGAATTCGGAGCGCAGATCGTGAGGGATGCCGGGCAGGAATCGATTGCTTCCAAGATTGAGCTGGCCGGCAAGGTGCTGATCATGGTGCTGGCTGTTCCGATTATCAGCATTATTATTGAAACGGTCATGAAGCTGCTGCCAGCCTGATACAGCGGACATGCCGGACAAGTTGGAGTAGAGCGGAGGTGAGGGGAATGCAGGAGCATAGTATTTTTCGGCCGCCAAAAGGGGTAAAAGCGCTCCTGCTTCTGCCAGCTCTGCTGCTGGTGCTCCAGCTGCTTCTGTTGTGTGGAAGCACGGCTAGTGCGGCAAGTGTTGCGAATGCTGCAAGCGCGGGAAGTGTGGCAAGTACTGCAAGCGGGTCCCCTGTTCCTTCAGCTCCGGCTACAGGCGGCAGCGGAGGCCCTACGTCTCCTGTTGACCAGTGGGTGAAAGGGCAGGTGGAGCATCTGCCAAAAGATAAAGTCGAGTCTTACTGGGACCAGCTGATGAAGGATTACGGGGGATTTTTCCCGGAGGGACGGACACCTTCCTTGATGGATATGCTGCTGCCGGGAGATAAGGGCTTAAGCTTCAAAAGCGTATTGTCCGGCCTGATGAACTTCATGTGGCATGAGGTGCTCTACAACGGCAAGCTGCTGGTCACGATTGTGATGATCAGTGTGCTGAGTATGATTCTGGAGACGCTTCAGACCGCTTTTGAACGGAAATCTGTCAGCAAGATTGCTTATATGCTCTGCTACATGGTGGTGCTGGTCATCGCCGTTAACAGCTTCAATGTCGCTATCGGCTATGCCAAGGATGCCATTGACCGGATGATCGACTTCATGATGGCTATGATTCCGCTGCTGTTCGCGCTGCTGGCCTCAATGGGCAATATCGTCACGGTGTCGGTGACCCATCCGCTGATCGTATTCATGATCCATACCGTAGGCACGCTGATTCATACCCTGGTCTTCCCGCTGCTGTTCTTCTCGGCGGTGCTGCATTTGGTGAGCGCCATGTCAGAGAAATATAAGCTGACCCATCTGGCGAATCTGCTGCGCAATATCGGGGCCGGGCTGCTCGGAGTGCTGCTGACGGTGTTCCTCGGCGTGATCTCCGTCCGGGGGATTACCAGCTCGGTTACAGACGGAGTGACAATACGCGCGGCCAAATATATTACAGGGAATTTCGTGCCGGTGATCGGTAAAATGTTCGCGGATGCTACGGACACGGTCATCTCGGCCTCGCTGCTGGTGAAGAACGCCATCGGGCTGTCGGGAGTGATCATTATCCTCTTCCTGTGTGCGTTCCCGGCAATCAAAATTCTGATCCTCGCCCTGATCTACAATCTGGCCGCCGCCGTTATGCAGCCGCTGGGCGAGACACCGATCGTGACCTGCCTGCAGACGATCGGCAAAAGCATGATTTATGTCTTCGCGGCGCTGGCCGCCGTCTCGCTGATGTTCTTCCTGGCGGTAACCATTATGCTGACTGCGGGCAATGTCACCGTGATGATGCGCTAGAACGAAATGATAAGGAGGTGCGCCATGTCCTGGCTCAGCAGTTGGCTCCATGAGCTGATTCTCGTCGTGCTGATGGCTGCATTCGTGGAGATGCTGCTGCCCAGCAAATCCATGGAACGCTACGCCAGACTGGTGCTCAGCCTGCTGGTTCTGCTGACAATGCTAAGCCCGATAATCTCTCTGCTGAAGGGGGATGCCAGCAAGGAGCTGACCGTGGCGATGCAGCAGCAGGAGAGAAGCGGGGGGCTGCTGAACAGAGCGGAGGGCGCACCGGATTCGCTGGACAAGATTCTGGCGGACGGGCGGATGCTGGCTGCCGGAGCCCGCGACCAGAGCCTGAAGCTGGCTGCCGAGGAAATCGCCGGCCAGATGCGCGACCAGATTGCCGGGAGCACCGGGCTCGGCGGGGTGAAGGTAACGGTGGCCCTGGCCATGGGCCCGAATCCAAATGCGCCGCTCGGCGAGGAGGTGCCGCTGATCTCCTCGGTCACAGTAGCGCTTCCGCCGGAGCAGAGCGCCTCTGGAGGCGCTGTCCAGGGTGGGGGCGCATCATCCCTCCCGTCAGCCGGGCCGATACAGATTAACCCTGTGGAGCCGGTCCAGGTCAGCCTGGAAGGCAGCGGGGGAGAGGGTGAAGCGCAGGAAGCGTCATCCTCAGGTGGTGGTTCGGCTCCGGCGTCCTCCTCTTCCGGGAGCGGCACTGAGGGAGTGCAGGAGACCCAGGCGGAAGAAGCCGGAACAATTATCCAGCTGCTGGAGAAGAACTGGAACCTGGACCCCGCTCTGATCAAGGTGCAAAGCAGCGGGGGCGGTACCGTGAAATCATAATTGAAGGAGGGAAATCAATGGGCAATTGGCTGAAAAAGCTGGAGCAGTGGGCCGGTGGCGGGGGCGGCAGCCCGAAGCGCAGCCACACCTTCCGCTGGCTGATCATTATCGGCCTGCTGGGTGTTGCAATTATGCTGTTCAACTCCTTCGTGAATGTGAAGAAGCTGGACAACGAGAACACAGGGCGTGAACCGCCGGACAGCGGGACCTCGCAGACAGTCCTGCAGCAGGAGACCGGGAGCGCGAATTCTTTTGACAGCATCGAACTGGCGATGGAGAACCGCACGAAGGAGATTCTGGAGAAAATCGTGGGGGTCGGTACTGTGGATATCATGGTCACCGTAGATTCCACAGAGGAGATTATCGTGCAGCGCAATATGAACGACTCGCAGCAGCAAAGTGAAGAAACAGATGCCAGCGGCGGTAAACGCCATACCACACAGTACACCAGGGACGGCCAGATCGTCACTTACAGCCAGTCAGGGAACGAGGCTCCGATCATCACCAAGCGGGTGAAGCCTCAGGTACGGGGAGTGCTGGTGGTCGCCAAAGGGGCAGAGAACAAGGTCGTGCGCAGTCTGATTGAGCAGGCGGTTGAAAAAGGGCTTAACGTACCGGTCTACCGGATTTCTGTTGTCCCGCGCAAGCAGGAATAGGCATGTCTCCGGCAACCCCGGCATATGCTTTAACAGAAGAGGCTTGTACGATGCACACGACTCAGAGACGACAAGAGGGCTGGCAACAAAATTATAGGAGGTATAAACAATGAAGGGCAAAAGACAAACGATTTGGCTGGTTTCTATGCTCAGTTTGATGGTAGTGCTCTCTGCATATTATCTGTTCACGGAAGATACGGGGGCTCCCATCCCCAAAGAAACCGCAGGCAGCATCCAGGTGGACACTATAAAAGACGGAACGGGCGGCGGAACCGCGACTACGCTGGACAGCGGACTTGTCATCAAAGAGGTCAGCACGGACAAAGGAATTGCAGTAGGAACCGTGGATGACAGCAGCAAGACCACCAAGGATGAAGCGGCATCGACAGTGGCAACGGATGACAGCACGACTCCGGCCGTGATAGATGACAGCAGTGTGGTTGCTGACAGCAGTAACACTGCCAAGGATACAACTGCTGCAACGGACAAGGCGGCCACTACTACGGCTGATAAAGGCAAGGATACGGCTGGCAGCAAGGATACCAAGGAAAATAAGGACACCAAGGATGCCAAGGATACTAAGGACAGCAAAGACAGCAAGGATACGTCAGCCGCTGTAGACAAGACTCCGGCAAAGGACGACGAGGCGATTCTGGATGAAGTTGCTTCGCAGAGCGTATCGGCGAGCAGCCTGTTCACGAACTACCTGTACGAACGCGAACAGAAGAACCTGAAGGATCACAATGATCTGCTGGCGCTGATTAACGATATGGATAAGACACCGGCTGAGAATGCAGCAGCCCAGGAGCAGCTCAGCAAGCTGGAAGAGAAAGAGTCCAAGATCACTGGGATTGAAGAGAAGCTTCAACAAAAATACGGTGAGGCCATTGTGAAAGAAGAAGCCGGTGATGCCTACACGATCGTGGTGCTTAGCGATAAGCTGGATGTGAAGCAGGCGGTCGGCATCGTGGATTTTGTAATGAAGGAACTGAGCGTTACCCAGGACAAGATTAAGGTCCAATACGTCTCGGAGCAGTAAGCCGGCTGAATAAAATCAGGGAAAATAGAATAAAATGCCGAAAGAGCCCGGGCGCGTCCCAGGCTCTTTCCATTTCTAGCGTTTGTGATATAATACATAAAGTTATCGATGCATAGAAAAAGAAGATTACGCAGGCAGCGGTTACACAAGGTAGCGATTCAAGAGAATTACAGAGCAGACCCGCGTTATGGGTATGCTTGTCAGGACGGATATCGTACCCTGCTCAGCCAGCGTCCCAAAATGGCTTCGAGAGAAAGCTGAAGGAGTGAACTACCCAATGTTCAAGTTAAGCGAGATTAAGGAATTGATTCAATTGCTGGACCAGACTTCCTCCGTGCACGAGCTGGAGATTGAAAGCGAAGGTATGAAGCTGGCTATCCGTAAACCGGATCGCTCTGAAGCTGAAGGAACAGTAATTCAGGCGGCTCCTTATACCTACCCCTTTACGCCAGCCCCGCAGCCGCAAAGTCCGCAGATTATTGCCCCTCAGGCTGTTAGTGAAGTTCCTGCTGCGGCGCAGCAGCCCGCAACCTCCGCTGAAGGCGCATTACATAAAATCGTCTCGCCGATGGTTGGGACCTTCTATAGTGCCGCTTCACCGGAGACGCCTTCCTTTGTTAATGTCGGAGACCGGGTGAATGAGAAATCTACGGTCTGCATCATTGAAGCGATGAAGCTGATGAATGAGCTGGAAGCCGAAGTGAAGGGCGAGATTGTCTCTGTCCTGGTTGAGAACGGCCAACTGGTGGAATACGGTCAGCCGCTGTTTCTGGTGAGAGCGGAATAATTGCCGCGAGAATGAAGAGGAGCTTGCAAGCTTCGCTAAACTTTGGGAGGAAACGCATGAACATTCAAAAAGTGTTGATTGCCAACCGCGGCGAGATTGCGGTCCGCATTATCCGGGCCTGCCGCGAGCTGGGTATTGCCACCGTGGCTGTCTATTCGGAGCCGGACCGCGATTCCCTGCATGTACGTCTTGCGGATGAGGCGTACTGTATCGGACCGATGCCCGCCAAGGACAGCTATCTGAACTTTACTAATATTATGAGCGTTGCCACGCTGACGGAATGCGATGCTATTCACCCCGGCTATGGCTTCCTGGCCGAGAACGCGGATTTCGCCGAGATCTGTGAATCCTGTAACATTACCTTCATCGGCCCGTCTCCGGATGCGATTACCCGGATGGGCGACAAGGCTGTTGCCAAAGAAACGATGAAGCTGGCCGGAGTTCCGATTATACCGGGCTCGGACGGGATTGTCGGTGACTTAGAGGAAGCCGTGATGCTCGGCCGTGATATCGGGTACCCGCTTATCGTCAAAGCTACGGCAGGCGGCGGAGGCAAGGGCATCCGCATCGCCGAGGATGAAGAGTCACTGGTGAAGCAGATTACCGCTGCCCAGCAGGAAGCGCAGAAGAATTTCGGCAACGCCGGAGTCTATTTGGAGAAATTCCTGACCGGCATGAAGCATGTGGAGATTCAGATCATCGCCGATAATCACGGCAACGTCGTCCACTTGGGCGAGCGTGACTGCTCTGTGCAGCGCCGCCGCCAGAAGCTGATCGAAGAAGCGCCTTGCGCCGTACTTACCCCGGAGGTCCGCGATGCGATGGGCCAAGCGGCGGTACGGGCTGCACTGGCGGTTAATTACTCGGGGGCAGGTACCCTGGAATTCCTGCTGGGTCCTGACGGACATTTCTATTTCATGGAGATGAATACACGGATTCAGGTGGAGCATCCGGTAACGGAGATGGTCACCGGCGTCGATCTCATTAAGGAAATGATCTCAGTAGCGGAAGGTAATCCCCTCTCCTTCACCCAGGAGGATATTGTGATCAACGGCTGGTCGATTGAATGCCGCATTAATGCCGAGGACCCTGAGCGTAATTTCATGCCGTCTCCGGGCAAAATCGGCTTCTATCTGCCACCGGGCGGATTTGGGGTGCGGGTCGACAGCGCGGCGTATCCGGGCTATACCATTTCACCTTTTTATGACTCCATGATTGCCAAGCTGATCGTCTGGGCACCGACCCGGGAAGAGGCTATAGCCAAGATGAAGCGTGCACTGGCTGAATTTGCGGTGGAGGGCATACATACCACCATTTCATTCCACCAGAGACTGCTGGAGCATCCGGTGTTTTTGGACGGGAACTTCGATATCAAGTTCCTTGAGGAGTATGAAGTTTAGGACGGCTTCTCATGGTTTGTCATAAAGTTCGTCAAATGATATAGTATGTTTAATAAGAGGCGTACTGCCCGCTTGAAGTGCCCCTACAACTTTTTTGCTGGAAAGGTGTGAAGTCCAAATGAGTACATTGCCGACAGAATTTGAACGTACGGAAATCGGTGAAATCCAGATCGCTCCAGAGGTGATCGAGGTTATCGCCGGTTTGGCAACCGTTGAGGTGAAAGGTGTGGCCGGAATGAGCGGCGGTTTCGCCGGCGGAATCGTGGAGCTTCTCGGACGCAAGAACCTGTCCAAAGGGGTTAAGGTTGAGGTTGGACAGCGCGAGGCTGCGGTGGATGTGTCCGTAATTATCGAATACGGCTACCGTCTTCCGGAAGTGGCTGCTGAAATTCAGCGCAATGTTAAGCGTTCCATCGAAACCATGACCGGTCTGACCGTTGTGGAAGTGAACGTTCATATCCATGATGTGCAGTTCAAAAGCAATACAAGCATTGACAAGAGCGAGGACACGGATGCGGTTATCCGCGTGAAGTAAGGGTTCAGTTCTTCCATAAACCCCCGACAGTGCGTCGAGGGTTTACCTTAATTTAAGGAGGTTGTGAGACTCGTGGCCAAAATTCTGGACAGGCTTCTGCTGTTCCTGTACAGCTTAAGCATTGGAATACTATCTGTAACTGCCATCCTCCTCTTAAGCGGTGTCATTCCGGACAAGTATGAGATTTCGGACGGACCGGCGGTCTATATCGCTGCGATCTCGGTGGCGGTCATTCTGTTCCTGCTGAGCATCCGCTTCTTCTACATCTCCCTGCGCCGCGACCGCGCTTCCCTGCCGTCTGTGGATCAGCGTACAGAGTATGGGGATATTCAGATCTCAATGGAGACCATTGAGAACCTGAGTCTGAAGGCTGCGGGCAAAGTGAAGGGCATCCGCGACCTGAAATCGCGCATCCGTGTCTCACAGGCGGGTCTTGAGATTATGATCCGGGCGGTCGTCGACGGCGAGCATTCACTGCCGCTGCTTACTACGGATGTACAGCGCCAGGTGCATGATTTCGTACAGGAGACAACCGGAATTCCGGTTGCAGATGTGTCTGTATACATTGCTAACCTCACACAGGCACCAAGCTTCAAAAGTCGAGTGGAATAGAGGTGAGTTTCCCTTATGTCCTGGAGAGAAGTATGGGAAAGTCACGGGGGTAGAATTACCGGAGTTGCCTTCGGTGTCTTTCTCGGATTGATTTATCTGATTAGCGGTTTTTGGGATATGCTGTTCTTTGCACTGGTAGTGTTCATCGGATATACGTTCGGCAAACGAAAGGATACCGCGCAGGGTCCCCTGTTTCAATGGCAGGAGATCGCAGAGCGGCTGTCCGGACGCTGGCGTCCCTTCAAATGAACCGCGATAGTCTTTCTCCCGGAAGCCTGGAACCCGTTACTTTGAGTTGCTGACCTGCGGAAGAAAGGCTGCGCGGTTTTTTGCTGAAAAGGCAATATAAATTGCCCGGAGTGGGCTTTTTAAGAAAATTAAGGGTATAAATGCTCCTATATCAGCCTATGCGGCTGTTTATGTGAGGAAATGTAGTATAGAAGCTGGTCCGGTTATAATCGTTGTAATCTGTAACACCAAAACAAGAGGTTAGTTCGTAGGAGGAACACATGAAGAGACGTTTAGCGAGAGAAATTATTGTACAAAGCCTGTACCAGATGGAAATGAACGATGTAGAGGTTACCGAAGCGGTTGACATGCTGATTGAAGAAGCGGCAGATGAGAATGAAATCGAGCGCGTTATTACAGATGAGATTGAACTGAAGGCATATGTAGTTACGCATGTCAACGGCGTGTGGGAGCACAAAATGGCGATTGACGATATGCTGGAGCATTATCTCAAGGGCTGGCAGATGAGCCGCTTGTCACGTGTAGACCGTCAGATTCTGCGTCTGGCTACCTTCGAGATGATCTTCGCCAGCGATGTGCCGGCCAAGGTGTCTGTCAATGAGGCGATTGATCTGGCCAAGCATTTCGGCACAGAGGATTCCGGTAAATTCGTAAACGGTGTTCTCGGCAAAATGATTCAGGATGTGGACACGCTTAGAGCTGAGCTGTAGTTCAGCTTCAGCTTCAGATTCAGGTTGAGCAGCATGCGGCAGTAACAGGCTTATAAGCCTTCAATAGACATATAGGGGAGAGACTTTACATGACAGCAGCGATTATCAGCGGTAAACAGGTATCGGACGACATTCGGATCGGGATTGCCCGGGAGGTTGCAGATTTAGCAGAGCGCGGCGTGAAGCCGGGTCTGGCTGTCGTTCTGGTCGGTGAAGATCCGGCTTCCCAGGTCTATGTGCGCAACAAGGAGAAGTCCTGTATTGAGCTGGGCTTCCATTCCGAGGTGCACCGGCTGGATGCCGCTACCACCCAGCAGGAGCTGCTGGCACTGGTGGCAGACCTGAACGGCCGCAGTGATATTGACGGCATCCTCGTTCAGCTGCCGCTTCCGAAGCATATTGAGGAGAAGGCTGTAATTGATGCGATCTCGGTAGAGAAGGATGTGGACGGCTTCCACCCGGTCAATGTGGGGAACCTCGTCATCGGGGACGACAGTCTGCTTCCCTGCACGCCTGCCGGGGTCATTGAACTGATCAAGCGGACCGGTACGGACATTTCCGGCAAGCATGCGGTAGTGATCGGCCGCAGTAATATTGTCGGCAAGCCTGTATCCCTGCTGTTACAGCGGGAGAATGCCACAGTAACCATGTGCCACTCGCGCACAGCGAATATGGCTGAGCTTAGCCGTCAGGCCGATATCCTGGTGGTAGCGATTGGACGAGCCAACTTCATCGATGCTTCGTTCGTGAAGCCGGGTGCGATTGTGATTGATGTCGGCATGAACCGTCTGGATACCGGAAAGCTTGCCGGCGATGTCGATTATGAGAGTGCCCGGGAAGTGGCCGGGTTCATTACGCCGGTGCCGGGCGGAGTGGGACCGATGACCATCACCATGCTGATGAGCAACACGCTGATCGCGGCCAAACGCCGCCGCGGCCTGAAGTAGGCCGGACTTATGGCGGCAGAGCGGCAGATCTACTCCATCAAGGAGCTTAACAAATATATCCGTATGAAGCTGGATTCGGATGTGCTGCTGTCCGACGTATGGATTCGCGGTGAAATCTCGAATTTCACCCATCACGGAAGCGGGCATATGTACTTCACGCTGAAGGATGAGAGCAGCCGGATCAAAGCCATCATGTTCGCTTCGCATAACTCGCGGCTGCCGTTCGTGCCGAAGGAAGGCACGAAGGTAATCGCCAGGGGAAATGTGACTGTATATGAACGGGACGGGCAATACCAGTTCTATGCAACGCATATGCAGCCTGACGGAATCGGCAGTCTGTATCTGGCTTACGAGCAGCTGAAGAGCAAGCTGGAGAAGGAAGGCCTGTTCGCAGCGGAGCGCAAGCGTCCGCTGCCGCAATTCCCGCGCTGCATCGGGGTTGTGACCTCCCCGACAGGAGCGGCTGTGAGGGATATCATCATCACCCTGCAGCGGCGCTACCCGCAGGTTGCGATTGTACTCCACCCTGTACTAGTTCAGGGTAAGGGGGCTGGACCGTCCATTGTACAGGCGATACAGAACCTGAATGCCATGGGAGAGGCCGATGTGCTGATCGTCGGGCGCGGCGGCGGCTCCCTGGAGGAGCTGTGGGCCTTCAATGAAGAGGCCGTTGCCCGGGCGATTGCGGCCTCCGGGATTCCGGTCATCTCGGCCGTGGGCCACGAGACCGACTTCACGATCGCCGATTTCGCCGCCGATCTCCGGGCGGCCACCCCTACGGCAGCGGCGGAGCTCGCTGTGCCGAGCGCAGCCGAGCTGGCCGGGCAGCTGCGCATGGCCCGGCAGCGGCTGCGCCAAGGGCTGCTGCGCCGCTCGCAGCGCGGCGGCGAACGCCTCGCTGCGCTGCAGCGCTCGCTGGCGCTGGCCGGCCCCCGCCGGCAGCTGGCCCAGCACGCGCAGCGGCTGGACATGCTGCGCGCGGCCCTGCTCCGCGCAGCAGAGGCAAGGCACAGCCGCGCGCAGGGGCGCAGCGCGCTGCTGCACCAGAGCCTGCAGCGCTTCCATCCGCTTAGCAGCGTCAGCGCTGCCCGCCGGCGCACGGATGGCCTCACCCGTGAGCTGACGGCGGCCATGCAGGCGCGCCTTGCAGATAAGCGCGCGCGGTTCGGGGCAGAGCTGCGCCATCTGGATGCGCTCAGCCCGCTTAAGGTCATGTCACGGGGCTACAGCCTTGTGTATGACGAGAAAGAACAGCATTTAATCAAATCGCTGAAGGAAGTAGAGCTTGGCGATGTGGTCAACATAAAGCTTAATGACGGACAATTAAACTGCCACGTATGGGGAATGAAGGAGGATGGCAAAGCGAATGGCGAAGGAAGCTGAACTGGATTTTGAGGGAGCTATGGAGCGCCTGGAGGGTATCGTGCGTGAGCTTGAACACGGTGACGTTCCCCTGGAGAAGGCGATTGATTTATTCCAGCAGGGAATGAAGCTCTCGCAGCTATGCGGCAGTAAGCTGGAGCAAGTGGAACGCAAAATTGAAATGATCACTGTGGAGGATGGCGAACTTCGCAAGAAGCCATTCGGCAACCGGCTGGAAGGCGATAGCGATGAGTCATTCTGAGCTTGAGCCATCGGGCGGTTCGGCAGCGGCGCAGGGCCGCGAACCGCTGGAGGAATATATAGCAGACGTTAGCCGCTGGGTTGCCGCTGCTCTCAGCGGGGTTGTACCGGAGCAGTGGGACGTCCCCCGGGTCCTAAGAGAGTCGATGGAATACTCACTGCAAGCTGGTGGTAAGCGCCTGCGGCCGCTGCTGGTCACCGCTGCCTGCGAGGCGCTGGGCGGCAGCCGTGAAGCTGCGCTGCCTGTAGCAGCAGCGATTGAAATGGTGCATACCTATTCTCTGATTCATGACGATCTGCCGGCGATGGATAATGATGATTACCGGCGCGGCAAGCTGACGAACCATAAGGTCTTTGGGGAAGCGATGGCCATTCTGGCCGGGGATTCGCTGCTGACCCATGCGTTCTACAGTGTGGTACAAGCCTCCCGTAAGCATGGGGTTCCGGCAGAGCGCGTGCTCTCCATCGTGGAGGATCTGGCCGAGATGGCCGGCCCGCGCGGTATGGTCGGCGGTCAGGTAGCTGATATGGAAGGCGAGCAGGGAATGACCGATCTGCAGCAGCTTCAGTACATTCATCTGCACAAGACCGGCGATCTGATGATCTTCTCCTTGCTTGCGGGCGGCAGAATCGCCGGTGCGAATGAGCAGCAGCTGGAAGCCCTGCGCCGCTTCGGCACACAGATTGGCTTGGCCTTCCAGATTCAGGATGATATTCTGGACCTCATCGGCGATGAGAGCAAGCTGGGCAAAAAAACCGGCAGTGATATCAAGCAGCAAAAAGTAACCTATCCGTATTTCATCGGGCTGGAAGCTTCGCGCGCGGAGGTCAAGGAATTGACCGCAGCAGCGCGTCATGCGATCCTTGAGGGTGGGTTCCAGGACCCTTCCCGGCTGCTGGAAATTGCCGATTATTTGATGTCACGCGATCACTAAATGAAGTTTCGCAAACGGCTGTGTTTCGACAGCCGTTTCGTTTGTGTTATAATGGGGTTTATATTTTACAACATCTAGGAAAGCGGGGAATACTCGTGCTGCTTCCACAAATAAATGATCCTCAGCAACTTAAATCTCTATCAGTCGGGGAACTGGCTGCACTTGCGGAGGAGATCCGCCAGTTTCTGATCGAGAAGCTGTCTGTAACAGGGGGGCATCTCGCATCCAATCTGGGCGTCGTGGAGCTTACACTGGCCCTGCATTACTGTTATGACAGTCCACGGGACAAAATGATTTATGACGTAGGGCATCAGGCGTATGTCCACAAAATATTAACCGGCCGCCAGGACCGGTTCGATTCACTGCGCAAGCACGGCGGATTATGCGGCTTCGTCAAGCGTACAGAGAGCGAGCATGATGTCTGGGAAGCCGGACACAGCAGTACCTCTTTGTCCGCAGCCATGGGTATGGCGATGGCCCGTGATTTGAAGGGCGGGGACAATAAGGTAATTGCCGTGATCGGCGACGGTGCCCTTACCGGCGGTATGGCTTTTGAAGCCTTGAACCATATTGGACATGAGGGCCGCAAGCTGATGGTTATCCTTAATGATAATGAAATGTCGATTGCTCCTAATGTAGGGGCTATGCATAACTATCTAAGCAAGATCCGTTCAGACCGTCATTATCTGCGGGCCAAGGACGAGGTCGAAGGCCTGCTGAAGAAAATTCCGGCCATCGGCGGACGTCTGGCGAAGACTGCGCAGAATGTGAAGGATGGCCTGAAGAACATGCTGGTGCCCGGCGTTCTGTTTGAAGAACTCGGATTTACCTATCTGGGACCCGTGGACGGCCATGATCTGGAGAAGATGATCGACACCTTCCATCAGGCGGATAATGTATCTGGGCCTGTGCTGGTGCATGTGCTTACCACCAAAGGCAAGGGCTACAAACCGGCGGAAGTTGATTCCTATAAATGGCACGGCATTTCCCCCTACAAAATCGAATCTGGCCAGGTGCTTCAAGCGGTCGGCAATCCGATGTACACGGAAGTCTTCGGACAGACGTTAATTGAGCTGGGGCATCAGGACAAGCGGCTGATTGCAGTCACACCGGCGATGCCGGGCGGCTCGGGACTTTTCCCGTTCGCCAAGGAATTCCCGGACCGGATGATTGATGTCGGGATTGCGGAGCAGCATGCTGCCACATTATGTGCGGCCTTGGCTATGGAAGGCATGAAGCCGGTATTTGCCGTCTATTCCACCTTCATGCAGCGTGCCTATGATCAGATCGTTCATGACATTTGCCGCCATAATGCCAATGTTATGTTCGCCATCGACCGTGCTGGCTTCGTCGGCGCGGACGGGGAGACCCATCAGGGCGTGTACGATATCGCTTTTATGCGTCATATCCCGAACATGGTGCTTATGATGCCGAAGGATGAGAATGAGCTGCGCCACATGATGAAGACGGCGCTGGACTATAATGAAGGACCGATTGCTTACCGTTATCCGCGGATTAACGGCACGGGTGTGGCTATGGATGCTGAGCTGCACAGTCTGCCTATCGGCACCTGGGAACGTCTGCGTCCTGGTGAGGATTATGCCGTGCTTGCCTGCGGCCCGATGGTTCAGGTTGCTGAAGAGGCGGCAGAAGTGCTCAAGCGTGAAGGGATTCAGGTCGGTGTGGTGAATGCGCGCTTCCTGAAGCCGCTGGATAACACCATGCTGCTTGATCTGGCACATGCCGGAACAGGGATGGTGGTGCTGGAAGAAGCGAGCCAGGCCGGCAGCCTTGGCAGTGCGGTGCTGGAGTTCTTTGCAGAGCATGAGATATATGATGCGCATGTCCACCTGATGGGCGTGCCGGATATTTTCGTCGAGCATGGGTCGATTAAGGAGCAACGCCAGGAAACCGGCCTTACCGTTGAAGCCGTGTGCGCACGTATAAAGTCAATGAAGGGTCTTAGCACTTATACCTATAAGTCAACTTCCACCTCGTAAGGGCAGGGGCGGAAGGCGGACCGAAGTGATCGGGAGATGAACATGGAACACCCTAAGGAACGAATTGATGTGCTGTTAGTGGAGCAAGGCTTCTACGACAGCCGGGAGAAGGCCAAGGCTGCCATTATGGCGGGGCTTGTGCTTGCGAACGAAGAACGGATAGAAAAGCCGGGGATGAAAGTGCTGCGCAGCTCTGTTCTAAGAGTCAAGGGAGCACTGCACCCCTATGTCAGCCGCGGCGGCTTGAAGCTGGAGAAGGCCTTGCGGCAGTTCGGCATCGAGCTGACCGGCCGCAATATGCTGGATATCGGCTCCTCAACAGGAGGCTTCACCGATTGTGCACTTCAGAACGGAGCGGCCCATGTGTACGCGATCGATGTGGGACATAACCAGCTTGACTGGAGCCTGCGTAATGATGAACGGGTAACCGTAATGGAGCAGACCAACTTCCGTTACATGACCCCGCCCGATTTGAAGGGACCGGTACCTGACTTTGCAAGTATCGATGTCTCCTTCATTTCACTGAAGATCATCCTGCCGCCGCTTATGGCGCTGCTGAACCGTCCTGCTGATATCGCTGCGCTGATTAAGCCGCAGTTCGAAGCCGGGCGCGAGAAGGTGGGCAAGTCTGGAGTTGTGCGCGAACCGGCTGTTCACCGGGAGGTGCTGATAAACGTACTGTCCATGGCAGCCGAACTGGGCTACATGCTTGCAGGACTGACGTATTCCCCCATTACCGGCGGGGAAGGCAATATTGAATTTCTGGCACACTGGAAGCTGCTTCCTGCTGAGGCTGCGGAGCAGCCTTCAGTGCAGCAGACTTCTGCGGCTGAAGCACAGCCGAATAATTTCGCCGCGCTTGCCGACTCGGTCATTAAGGAAGCGAATGCAACCTTCAGCGCTGCGGGCCATGGAAACTCATCTAAGAGATGAGTTTCTTTTGCTGCCAATATAAGAAATTACAGGTCTCCCCGAACCGGAAATTAACGGCAGATTGTCAGACCGAAGCAGGATTTCGCCCGCCCTCGCGCGAATAGATTCACCGAGGTGATGGGAGTGGCGAGCTCGGACAAGGCTGTAGTGGCACTTATGGGACTGGCGGCGGCAATCTTTATCCTTTATAGAATCTATATCTGGCTGCAGGGGTCTCCGGGTTCCTTCATGAAGGACCGGGTGCCGATCAACAAGGTCATTCAGTCCCATCCGTCCATCACTCTGCTGGAGGATGCGGGATATGAGGTCATCGGCGGCAAACTGAAGATTCCGCTGTCTTTTCAGGTGAATGGGGCACCGATGTACAGCAGGCTGTTCATTGATTATGTAGCTACCAGGAATGAGGAGCATTATTATCTGGTCATCCTGTCCCGCCCCCGCAAGGAGCTTGAATTCACCGGCAGCGGACTTCGGGACCATATCCTCCCCTATCTGCTGATCTACCCGGATTGCAGCGGGGTACTCTATGTGGATACGGTGAATTCCAACATTCATGTAATTAATTTCGGCAAGGACGACGGAGAATCCAGTTAAGCACTATATAAATACGGGAGGCAACAATGAAGGGACACAGGCATATCAAGATTAGAGAGATTATCTCGCAAAAGGAAATCGAAACCCAGGATGATCTGGTGGAGGCACTGCGTGAATCGGGTTTTCAAGTCACACAGGCTACCGTATCCCGCGATATCAAGGAACTGCTGCTGATCAAGGTTCCGATGGATGACGGGCGTTACAAGTATTCCCTGCCCACCGACCAGCGTTACAACCCGACCCAGAAGCTGAAGCGGGTGCTGGTGGACAATTTTGTGCAAATCGACTATTCCGCGAATCTTGTGGTGATGAAATGTCTGCCGGGAACGGCCAATTCCGTGGCTGCGCTGATCGATAATATCGACTGGCCCCAAATTATGGGTACGATCTCAGGAGACGACACCATTCTGATAATCTGCCGCCAGCCGGAGGACAGCAAGGACGTTATTTCACAAATTATGGGCTATATATCGTAGTTCTGCTTACGGGCAGACAGGCAATCATCATGTCGGAGGTGCTGTATTCGTGTTAGAGACATTGTCTATACGCAATCTGGCCGTGGTTGAGGCGGTGGATGTGCATTTTTATCCGGGGTTCCATGTCCTTACAGGGGAGACCGGTGCCGGGAAATCAATTATTATCGACGCGCTCGCACTCATTGCCGGGGGCCGCGGTTCCGCTGACTCCATCCGGTATGGGTGTGAGAAGGCCGAAATGGAAGCGCTTTTCAGCCTGCCGGGAAGTCATCCGGTCTGGGATACACTGGAGCGGCTGGGCATCGGGGCAGAACGTGAGGAGCATCTGGTGATCCGCCGGGAGATTACCTCCCAGGGCAAGAGTACTTCGCGCGTGAACGGTCAGATGGTCAATCTGAGCATGCTGCGCGAAATCGGGGAGCAGCTGGTCAATATTCATGGACAGCATGAGCATCAGAACCTTTTGAAGGCTGAACGTCACCTGGGTCTGCTGGATACCTATGGGGAGGCGGTAATCGGACCGCTCAAAGCGGATTATCAGGAGAAATATACAGCCTTCGCCAAAGTGGAAAAAGAACTCCGGGAACTTCAGGAATCCAGTCAAAAGGCGTATCAGATGCTGGATTTGTACCGTTTTCAGCTGGAGGAAATTTCTGCTGCGGGACTAAAACCGGGAGAAGATGAATTACTTGCCGAAGAACGGGTAAAACTATCCCACAGTGAGAAAATGATGGATTCAGTATCCGGCGCATACGAGCTGCTGTATGACAGGCAAGGGCTGGAGTCCATTGGCAATGTAATCTCCAGGCTTGAAGATGCGGTGCGGTATGACGAAAAGGGTCTGCGGGCAGTCTTCGAGCAATTGCAGTCGGCTTATTACCAGCTGGAGGATGCGGCGTTTCAGCTGCGCGACTACCGTGAAGAGATCGAATTCAATCCGGCACGGCTGGAGGATATTGAAAACCGGCTAGATCTGATCACCGGACTGCAGCGCAAATACGGGGATAGCGTGGAGCAGATTCTGGAGTATTATCAGCAGATTGAGCGGGAGACGGATCTTCTGGAGAATAAGGACGAATATATTGAGAAATTAACGGCCAAACGCGATGGCCTGCTTCATATCTTAATGGAGTCAGCCGAAGCGCTGAGCGGAGCGCGGCGGCAGTGCGCAACTGAGCTTGCTTCACAGGTCGAAGGGGAGTTGAAGGATCTGCAGATGGAGCGGACCTCCCTCCAGGTGAAGATGGAGACGCTCGAAGATCCGCGCGGTATGGAGTATCAGGGACGGCGGTACCGTCTGACCCGGCAGGGGATCGACAGCGCTGAATTCATGATCTCGCCGAATCCCGGCGAGCCGCTGCGTCCGCTGGGCAAGATCGCCTCCGGCGGAGAGCTGTCGCGGATCATGCTGGCGATGAAGAGTATTTTTGCGCGGCATGATGCGATTCCTGTCCTTATCTTCGATGAGGTGGATACCGGGGTCAGCGGACGGGCGGCCCAGTCCATCGCGGACAAGCTATATAAGCTGTCCTCCACCTGCCAGGTGTTCTCCATTACCCACCTGCCGCAGGTGGCCTGTATGGCGGATCATCAATATCTGATTGCCAAAAAAGTCGAAGACGGACGCACGATGACTGAGGTGGACTCCCTCTCGGCCGAAGGCCGCGTAATGGAGCTGGCCCGGATGCTGGGCGGTGTGGAAATTACCGAAAAAACATTGCATCACGCGCAGGAGATGCTGGGTCTGGCCGAGGCCAGCAAGGCAGCTGCAAGCTAAGCGGGACAATGATTGACAGTAATAAAAGCCTGAGGGCAAGGTTATCTTATAGGTACGCAATTGGCGACCACCTTTTTCGTCAAGCGAAAGAAGCAAAAGGGAGTGTGACAGCCATTGAAGCCTAACCTCAGGAAGTTAATGCCCGGCCTTTTATTTGCCTTCTTTCTCAGTTTATCAGGCATAACGGGACCCTCACAGATCCACGCAGCACCGCTTGAACATCAGCCGCTTAGGGCGGTACAGGGAACCGAGAGTGAACTTAAGGTCATCCCCGGAGGTCAGACGATTGGCGTGAAGGTGAAGTCGGCAGGCGTGCTGGTTGTTGGTCATCATCTGATTGAAGTATCGGAGCAGTCCAAGATTTCACCCGGCGAGAACAGCGGCATCCTGCCCGGCGATCTGATGATCTCCATTAACGGGGTGAAGCTGGACGAGGTATCGAAGGTAGCAAGGCTGGTCGAGCAAGCCGGCCGGAGCAATGATTCCTTAAGCATCGTCTACAAACGCGGCGGTAAAGAGCACACAGCTCAGCTAAAGCCCGCGTATGACCGCACAGACAAGGTGTGGCGGCTCGGTCTCTACATCCGTGATTCCGCAGCAGGTGTAGGGACCCTCACTTTCTACGCCCCGAAGCAGGGTGTGTACGGGGCCCTTGGGCATGTCATCACCGACATGAACACAGGTACGCCGATTGTGGTCGGCAGCGGCCATATCGTGCAGTCCAGCGTCACTTCAATCTCCAAGAGCCAGGATGGCGATCCTGGGGAGAAACGGGCCCATTTTCTGAAGGAAAGCCAGGTTCTCGGGAATGTGGAGAGCAACACGGATTTCGGAATATTCGGTAAAATGACCCGTAATCCTGAGCACAGCCTATATCAGGAGCCGATTCCGGTGGCCATGAGCACTGAAGTGAAGGAAGGACCGGCGCAAATTCTTACCGTTGTCGATGGTCAGCAGGTCGAACGCTTCAACGTAGAGATCATCCATGTGGCCCGTCAGCAGACACCTGCTACTAAGGGTATGGTGCTGCGCATCACCGACCCGCGTCTGCTCGATAAGACCGGAGGGATTGTCCAGGGAATGAGCGGCAGCCCGATTGTCCAGAACGGCCGTCTAATCGGTGCAGTGACCCATGTGTTCGTCAATGATCCCAAGTCAGGGTATGGCTGCTTCATTGAGTGGATGCTCAGGGACTCCGGTGTGGTTCAACAGGATCAGGAGCCTCAATACAATCTTAAGGCGGTTTAGCCTTAAGATTTTTTTGTCGAAGGGCAGCGATTATCCTCGAAACGTGAAACAAAATATTTAATTATAAATCAACACCGAAAAAAAATAAAGAAAAATAATTTTCGACAGAAGGATATTCAAACCTGATGTCGAAAGTTATAGGGAGAGAAGATGATCATTATTTTCTGAATAGCAGATATATAAGGAGGAAGTAGCCAGTGCAGAATATTGAAGTGTTGTTGGCCGATGATAACAGGGAGTTCACGAACTTGCTCGCCGAGTACATTACTGAACAAGAAGATATGACCGTAACAGGCATTGCCTATAATGGGGAAGAGGTACTACAGATGCTCAGCGGAGCACGTAAGATCCCCGATGTCCTTATTCTTGATATCATTATGCCGCATCTGGACGGCCTCGGCGTGCTGGAACGCCTGCGTGATATGGATCTGAACCCGCAGCCCAAGATCATTATGCTGACCGCTTTTGGCCAGGAGAATATTACGCAGAGAGCCGTTCAGCTTGGCGCCTCTTATTATATTCTGAAACCGTTTGACATGGAGGTTCTGGCGAACCGTGTGCGCCAGCTGGTCGGCACGCAGGGCAGTATGAGCACTTCCGGAAGCATGTCCGGCTATTCTTCTTCCAGATCTTCCAGTAATGTGGTTCCGCTGTCCAAGGGCAAGAACCTGGATGCGAATATTACCTCAATCATTCATGAAATCGGCGTCGCTGCGCATATCAAAGGCTATCAGTACCTGCGTGAAGCCATCACCATGGTCTATAACAACATTGAGATCCTTGGTGCCATCACCAAGACGCTGTATCCGGCGATAGCCGAGAAATTCAAGACCACGCCTTCCCGCGTAGAACGCGCCATCCGCCATGCGATTGAAGTCGCCTGGACCCGTGGCAACATCGACAGCATCTCCCACCTGTTCGGCTATACCATTAATATCTCCAAATCCAAGCCAACTAACTCGGAATTTATTGCCATGGTCGCCGACAAGCTGCGCATTGAGCATAAGGTGTCTTGAAAGGGTTAGGAGCTGGATATGTGGAGGGTTAAGTAGTCTAGAGCCTAAAAATACCGGAATAGCATAATAATAAATACCACTTGCTAATGGGAAATTGTATTCCCCAATAGCAAGTGGTATTTTGTTTTACTACACCCAAGTAGTTTGTATGCGAAAAACCGAATACAATTTATACTGCTGCGATGATGTATGGGCCTAATGCTTAACAGCCCGTAACATTGTAGAGAAATCCTGCAAGAAGTGCAGCAATGTTGCCCAATAGAATCGACCGATGCTGAAATCCTGCATGAAATGCAACAAAGCCAGCGCTAACTTGCTCTAAACAACGGAATTACTGCAGACTGTTGAAAAAGCCGATTTTCAAGCTGCTGCATTCCCTAAATAATAGCTAAAACCAGAAGATCTATCGTTTTTCAGATCCACATGCAAAACGTAGGCCTCCTTTTTGGCTAAATGCCGGGCAATTTTCTTCAGATTCTGCGTCATAGCCGTCATCAACGCCTGCTCCTGTACCTTGGCTTTGCCTCGCATCCGGCATCGACGGTACCCATGGAGGTTTTTGGCATCAGCAAAGCTACGCTCAATGGTTTGAGCGCGGTACTTGTAGATCTTTTCGCCTTCCGGACTTTTCTTGTTTTGCTGCACTCTTTCTTTATATTCCTCCCAGACATGCCGCTGAATCAAGCGCTCGTGCTTCTTGTTTTCGGTACATTGTGCCAACATCGGGCAGCTCTTGCAGTGTTGCTTGTCCGAGAGGTATTCATCATAGCCTGCCCGGCTTGTCGTTCGGTAACCAAGTTGGTGTCCTAAAGGACAGAGGTACAGATCATTCTCCTTGTCATACGTGAAGTCTTCTTTCGTATAAAAGCCAGGCTTGCTAGGGGGTTTACGCTCGGCAATGACCGTCATCCAGGAGATCGTTTGCTTGCAAATATGGGGGACCATGTAGCCTGAATCCAAGGCGATGGCCTCCAGCGTGTCTCCAAAACCAAACGTCTCCAGTTGCCGGTTCAAACGTTCCATATATACCGTGGAATCATTGACATTGCCTGGCGTCACATACACATCGCTAATCATATTGTATTTGTGGTCCACCGTCCGGTGGTCCAGGTAAAAGAACCCTTCCGGTTTGTTCTTCCGGCTCATGTAGCCGCTCTCGGGATCGGTCAGACTCACCTTTTCCTTTTTCAGTGGCTCCTCTGCCGCTCTTTTACGTAGAGGAGCCAGGGGCTTTTTTCCATGAGCCTCCCGGCTTTCTTGAACGGCCTGGTCCAATTCCTGCAGATAGGCCTGAGGCGACGCGCTTGTGATTTGTTGCGTGTAACGATTGTGATTGGCATCGGCCTGGATATGCGTCGAATCGGTGATGAGAAGCCGTCCTGCAATCATGTGGTGAGAGATCGCAAGCCGTACCACTTCGTCGAAAATATCCTGAAAGACGGTCGTTCCCTTGAATCGTACATTGCGATTGGCACTAATCGTGGAGTGGTCTGGAACGCGGTCGCTGAGGCCCAGGCCCAAAAACCAGCGGTAGGCCAGGTTCACACCAATGTCTTTCTCCAGAATCCGTTCAGAGCCGATATTAAAGAGGTAGCCAATCAGCATCATTTTGAATAAACGAATGGGGGGAATCGAAGGGCGCCCTTGGGATTCGCTGTACAGGGAGCGTACCTTTTCGGTGATGAACGAAAAATCCACATGTTTTTCGATCAAGCGAAGGAGGTGATCGGGAGGGACCAATTGGTCTAAACAAACAAGCTCCATTTGATATTTCCCTCTATCTCCATGATCCTTTTCGTTTAACATAAGACACCGCGCTTTCCAAATAAAGTTACCTATATTATACCAAATTAACGCGGTGTCGTGTGAAATAAAGACTTTTTAAACAGTCTGAATTACTGAAAATAATGCAACAATGCACCGTGGCCATTAATATTTTTAAGTGTAATCCTGCAAAATGTGCAACAATCAGGCTCCCGAGACAGTCCCCATTGATTAACAGCCGCGTCTGGGTCATGACTTGCGTGTGAGTCTGAAAACACCAGTTACAAGCGCATACATACATTGCAACGAAGGCAATAAAGATACTTAGCCATTCATTAGACTGTACGACAAATAGGTAGTAAATCAAGTCACTCCTTCATTCGAGTGGCTTTTTTAGTTTATAATGAAGGGATAAGCAAAGGAGGTGGGAGAAATCATAGCGCAGATTCTTTTAGGGATCTGGATGCTCACACAAGCGGCTTGTCACTTTTTTGGACTTGATGTGTTCCTTCGGCAATCCGTTAGGGATAGTTTGAGTAAGGAGGCGCGGGCCTCTTTTCAAAGAGGGATGGTCCTGCCCTATCTCATATTAGGGATGACTTTTATTGGAATGGGGATTGTTGAGCGTAAAGCGGTCCTGTCCATGCCGCTTTTCCTGGGACTCTATATTATATTGTGTGCGGCGTCCTTGGCCGGGGTATTAAGGAATAACAAAAAACACCTGGGTCATTACATGTGGTGAATCTATAGCAGCTAGTTACCGAATTGGCTGATACTGTTCTGTAAAAGAAACCGACCAAGCCATTGCTTGGTCGGTTTTGTTATAAATATAAACTTATATTTCATATACCTTAATTAACGGACTGGTTGCCCAGACTGCTCAGGTAAGCATCGGCTTCTTGATATGTAGGATAATGTACGGCGAATTTGCCGAACAGTCTTTTCATTTGCATTTTCCAGACCGGGGAGTCTGCAACGTATACCCAGCCGCCTACTCCTGCTTCTACCGCGCGGTCACCGGTGGGAGCGAGCATTGCGGCTACTTCAGGAGAGAGCACGGTTGGGGAACCTGTCACATCAGTTACTCCGGTAAAGCCTGGCTTCAGCTGCTTCAGAGCGTTTTCAAAATCTGCTATGTAGGCGGGTACGTCACTCTCAGTGAGGCCGTAGGCTCTAACGATCACCTGGTTTTTTGCAAGATTGACTTCCATTGTGTAAGACATGAACATTCCTCCAGTTGTGGTATTAAGTTTACATTAGGTTATATCGGATAAGATTGGGGTCTATTTGAGAGAATAAGGAAAACGGATTAGAATGGTTCTCATTTATGGGAATTAACCCCATATATTAAGGGGATATGGAGGGTTTTACGCTTCTCGCCTAAAGAATTTACACAAACAATTGTTATTATGAAACACAAATTGTTGTCTTGTGTTATGATATAGGTAGAGGTGGCTCTTATGAACGATTTCGATAATTACCCCGATGAGCTGGGGAATTTCATCCGGCACTTCAGGAAGGCCCGGGGGTTAACCCTCAGGGGGCTGGAAGAGAAGAGCGGCATCAGTTATTCACAGCTCAGCAAGATTGAACGGGGAGAGAGTATCCCGCTTAAGGATAACCTGGATAAGATCATTGAAGCACTCGGAGGGGATCTCAAGAACCGGATGTATCATTTGGCCGACTATATGCCTGATATTGAGTACATCAAGACGCTGAAGCAGGGCTACAAGCTGCCTAAGCATAATCAGTCCCAGGACTACATTTACGAGACGGCGTTCAACAAGCTGAAGGAATTCCGGGCGAAGGAAGACAAAGAAACGTCATATGTTTCCTTTGATTCTGACGAGGTCATCGTTTATGAGACGGAATATGGGGCAGGAATGGTTATAGAGAAGATCGAGAAGTACAACCTGACCGATGTGCTTAACGATATATTCGAGGGAAGTCTGGACAGTCTCCGCAGGCAGCCGCGCCAAGGGCGTCAGGCATACTTATTCGGAGAATGGCTGCGTGAAGGTATCTTCGAGCTGAAGGAAGAGGAACAGGACCAGGTCATTCAGGCCTTGAAGGAATTCACCCAGTTCAAAGTACAACAGATCAAGGGCGTGTACAAGTAAAGAAGGGCCCGGCTTAGCGTGCTTGCAAAATGAATAATGTTGCCCTTTCTTGCAGCCATCTATTCATCTTGATCCATAAACAAACTACAAATGGTTAGACAGAAAAGGGGATAAGAATCATGAGAATCAATATGAAGTTCACCAGCAAAGGGAAAGCGGCCATCGAGAATTTCAACAACGAAGAGCTGTTGGAGATTTTTGCAAGATACATCAAGACACTGACCAAAAAATACGATATTGAAGTAGATGTGCCGCTTGAAGTGAATCAGAATATCGTTGCCGATGGAACCGTCATTGCTATGGCCCAGAACGTCAAATGTGATGCCGAGACCTTCTTCAAGGAGCTGGGACGCGATATCAAGGTTCCCCTCAAGAAGCGGCTCGGCGGGAAGCTGGAGAATGTGTTCAAGACCGAAATCATCGAGTAGGCGTAAGCTTGCTGCTCACCAAAAACCATCCCCGCACATTGTGGAGGATGGTTTTTTGGCATCTGTGGAGGTATATCCTATGGGTGGAGAGCTTCGCATTCTAATGATGTTGGGTACCTGAAAGATTCCGCGTGGTGAGAACATTCCTGATAATCTGGATAAAATCCGGTGAAGCCTTGGCTTCCAGCGCCAATTCGTAGATGTTCATTAATTGTTCGTTAGACAATAGCTCAAGTGATGAGGGGCGCGGAGAAGGATGAAAGTAAGTATCCATTGTATTCCTCCATCATGGTTGAGAGTAGTGGAAAAGATAATTAAGATATTAATGAAATGCTTCTATGTAAATGGTACCATCTGGAATATAATCCGTCTGCTGTCATTCGCCCTCTGAATTTTACTTTACATAAGTTGGATAATATGTGATAATGATTGATTTTGTTTCTCTTAGCCTGTCATGACTACAAAAAAGCAGCGAACCTATAAAAAGGATCGCTGCTCTCTTTACATTCTATGACTGTGGTTCGTTCTTATGCGAAGCCAAAAATCTGCGGATACGTGGTTCATTGGATTCAGATACCGTTGCAAATTGTTCCCCTTGATTG
Organism: Paenibacillus silagei; assembly: GCF_017874735.1. Taxonomy (GTDB): domain Bacteria; phylum Bacillota; class Bacilli; order Paenibacillales; family Paenibacillaceae; genus Paenibacillus_AQ; species Paenibacillus_AQ silagei. Next base: position 28,018 of record NZ_JAGGLV010000004.1, on the reverse strand, counting down.
AACAGAACAATCTTCCGTTCCGGATCATAACCGTCAATATTGCCAATGTTGACTACATTGCTGCGGTCAAGACGTTCAAAGCCCATGCCTCCGTAAGCTATGTACAAATCGGAAAGAGTGGTAGGGAGAACAAATTCGCCTTCTTTCGTATGGACAAATATCGTATTCTTATGGTTAGAGAAATACAATATCTCCTCATCCTCAATATTGCGGGATGAGCCGTCGTTTAGTAAGACACGCATGTACTCCCCATCCTTGTGTAATTACTTACGTAATTCTTTTGGTGCTTCCGGGCTGTGAATCGCTGGTTTCATGATTGAAACAAAAAAACGCGCTGATCCGGCAAGAGCGGATGAAAGCTGTTTTGCGATCGTTTTTCTCAATGTGTCTGCCTCCTTGTCCAGGGAATTACTGTTAATGATTGGACCAAAAAGGCCAATCCTAGCACAGTTGATTGAAGAAAGAAATTAGTAAAGACCATTACTATAGAAATCAACTTCAATAAAGGATATATCGAAGCCGGAATTCTTGCATTTCTGTCAGGATTCGGTGCGAAGAGAATCATCATGATTAAGCTGAACGAGCTAGCAACCCAAAAGCCGGATTCTGACAAGATTATTAGAGAGGGCAGTAATGTACTTAATAAAGTGGTGGCAATATTACAAGCCATCGCTGTTTTTAGATGAAACCCGCCAGAGGCGAGGCGCAATGTGCAGAAGCTTAACAGAAAGAGCATACATTCTGCAAAACGGCCGGCAAAAAGGCCTATAACTGCTGTACTTACTATGATAAGTAATGTATTTAATATAATGCCCAGCGAGTATTGCATGATTTCAACAGAATGAGTTTCTTCAGGATTAGCATTTTTAATTGAGATTGCAATCTTATTAGCTAATAAATTCATTGTGCGTTCGATCCTTTTTATATGAAAGGTATAGGTAAGCATACAGCAAAACAGCATAAATCATGGGCATAAGGAAGAAATATTGCGAATATTTTTCTGTTAGGATCACCAATAATATAACAAAGATTAAGGAGGGTGCACTCAGAATGAAAATTTTAATTTCACGTAGTTCAATTTTAATTTTGACATTTTGTTTGTCAGGCACGAAGTCGAATCCTTTTTTCTTTTTACCTATATAAAGCCCAATAGCCATGGCTGTGAGAGCAGAAATAAGTTGAAGAATATAAACACCAATTGTCGCGTAAGGTGAACCAAGGTGGTACAGTCCTATTAATTTCATAAAGAGATAGCATGAGGATTGAATGAACATATAGGCAAGGTATGTCAGTCCTGTCATAGAAACAGCGTAAAAAATATGAATTCTAAATAAAAGCCAGATAAAGCAGAAGGTCAATAAATATTGGAAGAATACATCAGTTAATATCATTTTATAGTCATTACGGAGAACAAACGAGACAAATGCCATTAATGTAGAAGCAAATACCATTTCTATAGGATAAAGATCAATCTTAAAAACTTTAAAAGCCAAATAAAACATTGCGTATGTTTCCAATATGGAAAATACCATATAAAGCACAAAATCCAGCATGCTTACACTCCCGGGAAATAGATTAACAAATCTGTAATCCTGGTGATATTATACATAATAGGCTAAGATACAACAACAGGTTTTGACACAATCCGGCAAATATTTCTTGAAAATTGGTTTGGAGAGGGGTTTTTACCATGAATCAGCGTCCTGCGCAAGGAGAGTATACCGAATTTCAGTCCAGATATATTACACTGGTGCCGCCGGAAGGAGAACTGAGCGCTATTCTAAGAGAGCAGACTCAGGAGGTGCTGGCTCTGCTTGGCGGGCTGACAGAGGAGCAAGGGGCTTACCGCTATGCCCCCGGGAAGTGGAGTATCAAGGAAATGCTAGGGCATCTGACGGATAATGACCGCATTATGTCTTACCGCTTGCTTTGTTTTGCGAGGGGAGAACAGGCGCCGCTGCCGGGCTATGAGGAGAATGATTATGCGGCTGCCGGGGCGTTCGACCGCTTCACACTGCAAGAGATGCTTGCGCACTACCGGATCGTCCGCGAGTCCACCTTGGCGCTGGTAGACAGTCTGGTGGATAATGATTATACCCGTACAGGCAGCTCCAATGGCATTGCGATGTCGGTTAGAGCGCAGATTGCTCTGATCATCGGGCATGAACGGCATCATCTGCGGGTTCTTCATGAACGTTATCTGAACTAAAGGGAGGAGACGCATGTGGGCTTGCTTAGAGGTATCTGGCATGTCTTCGTCCCGAGGGAGCGCACATTAGTGTACACTACTTTCGATCAGGGACAATATCTCCGGGTCAAAAGCCGCCTTGCAGAAGCGGGCATCCCGCACCGTTCCCGGATTAATGGCGGGATGAGAGAGACCACAAGGCGTGCTAACTTCGGCGGGAAGGCTACGATCCAGCATGATCTGTTCGTCCGCAAGGAAGATGAGCACAAGGCGCTTCAAGCGGTTCAATAGACTGGCACACAAAAAAACGCATTCTGGCCTGTTGAGGGCTGGAGTGCGTTTTAATGTTCTGTTTTAGGGTATTTTACAATGGAGGATTCTTGTGGCATTTACGGCAGACCGGGTAATAGGCTTCATTGCCGCCGATCTGGATCTGTTTGCCGCTGTATACCGGCTTGCCGTTCTCGACCCGCAGCGCCATGGTGGCTTTCCGTGCGCAGAACCAGCAGATGGTCTTCATTTCTTCGATCTTGTCGGCGTAGATCAGCATATATTTGCTGCCTTCGAACAGATTGTTCTGGAAATCATTTTTGAGGCCGAAGGCCATCACCGGAATGTCAAGCTCATCCACAATACGCACCAGCTGCAGGATGCAGTCCTTGCTCAGGAACTGGCACTCGTCGATCAGTACACAGTGCGGCTTCGGCAGACTGCTGCTGACAATGCTGTAGATATCGGTCTGCTCGTCGATAGGAATGGCCTGCTTGCGCAGTCCGATCCGGGAGGAGATGTATCCCACTTCATCCCGGTTATCAATGGAAGGTGTGAAGAGGAGCACCGACTTGCCCTGCTCTTCATAATTATGTGCAACCTTGAGAATCTCAATGGATTTGCCGCTGTTCATAGCTCCATACCTGAAAAATAATTGTGCCACGTCCATCTATCCTTTCACTGTTGAGCTAATCTGCAACACGACCCAAAAATCGACCTTTCTAGAGTATCATACTCGGGGCCGGAGTAGCCAGTGCAAACATTGCTTCCGCCCGGGATGTGCTATAATGAACGCAATTGTGTCTTCAGCAGGAGAATATAGTGAACAGAAGGGAAGTTAGTCAGGTGACAGAGAAATTGGAGCAATATAAGGAACGGATTAATGCGCTGCGGGAGAAGGGGGAGCTCATCCCCGATACTGAGAATTTACTGGAAGACATGCTGGCCGAGCTCACCGAGCTGAACCGCAGCAACAAGGCACTGCGCCGGGTCATTTTGAAGTCGGGACAAGGCTCTGCCATGTCTACCCGCCTGCGGGATGCGCTCTACGAATAAGCAAATGGGGTATCTTCGATGAAGCTAATGTTGACTTTTCTTAAAAAATACCGGGTCGCCGCTATTGCCGCGCTGGTCATGATGCTGATTGAGCTGGCCGTGGAGCTGTCGCAGCCGCTGCTGATCTCCAAAATCATTGATGACGGTATCCGGCAACAGGACACGGCTGTCGTCTGGCTGTGGGGCGGGGTGCTGGTAGGGAGTGCCGCTGTGGCGTTTCTGGCGGGAATACTCAGCTCCTTTTTTGCGTCGCATGTCAGTCAGGGGTTTGCATTCGACCTGCGTGACAAGCTGTATGAAAAGGTACAGTCGTTCTCTTACGATATTTTTAGCCGCTTCCCTACCTCATCTCTGATCACCCGCCTTACCGGGGATGTAACACAAATTCAGGATACGATATTCATGGGGCTACGGTTCATGACCCGTATTCCGCTGGTTGTGATTGGAAGCGTGATTATGGCGCTTGTGGTACATATCAAGCTGGGGCTGCTGCTGACCGTGACGCTGCCGTTTTTGGTGATTTTCATGATCTGGCTGATGCGCAGAGCGTCCGAGCTGTTCCGCAATGTGCAGAGCCGGCTCGACGGCGTGAATGGTGTTATTCAGGAGAATTTGACCGGAATCCGGCTGATCCGTGTATTTGTGCGGATGGGCCATGAGATTGGACGGTTCGCAACATTCAGCGGAGAGCTGATGAGATCGACTATTGCTGCGCTGCGGCTTACCGAGACCTCGACCCCGTTCATTATGATCATCGTCAACGCCGGTATTCTGGCCGTGTTATGGTTTGGGCGGATAGAGATCTCTACAGGGGATGCGACGCTGGGACAGACGGTTGCTGTTATTAACTACTCGCTGCGGACGATGGGAGCGCTGTCAGCGCTATCCTGGATTATGGTCAGCTTCTCCCGCGCACGGGCGTCTTCGGGACGGGTCACTGAAGTGATGGCGGCAAGCGATGGCCCGGGCGAGCTGGGTATGACTTCTGGAGAAGGTCTTGCGTCAGCTGTTCAAGGCAAGGTTGAATTCCAGCGGGTCAGCTTCAGCTATCCCGGCAGTGATATTAAGGTGCTTGACGATATCTCCTTCACGGTGCAGCCGGGGGAACGAGTGGCGATTATGGGCGCGACCGGCTCAGGCAAATCCTCTCTGGTAACGCTGATTCCAAGGCTGTATGAATGCGGCAGCGGGAGCATCCTGGTGGACGGACAGAAGCATACGGAGATGGATATGCAGACCTTACGGGGCTCGATTGGCTATGTACCTCAGGAGGTGCTGCTATTCACCGGCTCGATCCGGGAGAATATAGCCTGGGGAAATGCAGCGGCGAGTCAGGCAGAGATTGAGCAGGCAGCAGCGGCAGCGCAGATTCATGACACAGTTGCCGGGCTGCCGCAGGGCTACGATACTGCCCTTGGGCAACGCGGAGTTAATCTGTCGGGCGGGCAGAAGCAGCGTCTGAGCATTGCACGGGCGCTGGTGCGCAGACCGGCGATCCTGATTCTGGATGACAGCACCAGTGCGCTTGATGCGGTGACGGAGGGGCTTTTGCTGGCAGAGCTGAAGAAGTTGTCCTGCACGACCTTCCTGATCACACAGAAAATTAGCTCCACTGCTTCGGCGGATCTAATTCTGCTGCTGGACGAAGGCCGGCTCATTGCGCAGGGGACCCATTCCGAACTAATGGATGAGTCCGCGCTGTACCGCAAAATCTATCAATCGCAGACAGGGGAGGGGCAGCATGTTCAAAGCACTCATTGAGCCGTTCCGCTATCCGAAGCTGGAAGTAGGCCACGGCGAAGCCAAGGTCTTCGGGGCGATGGGCAGCCGGAAGCCGAAGGCGAAGGCCAAGAACTGGTCTGGCACATTAGGACGCATATGGACTTATCTCGCTGAACGCCGGACAAAGCTGATACTGGTGCTGTTCATGGTTCTGCTAAGCTCAGCCTTGTCGCTCCTTGGACCCTACCTGATCAGCCGGGCAGTGGACGACTATCTGGGCGGGGAGGGCGGCAGAACGTGGGGCCTCTTCCTGCTGGTGCTGGCGCTCGTCTACCTGTTGAATTCCCTGGTCTCCTGGCTGCAAAATGTCTGGATGATCGAGGTGGCCCAGGAGACGGTCTACCGGATGCGGACGGATCTGTTCTCGCACCTGCACCGCCTGCCGATCTCCTTCTTCAACCGCAGGCAGCAGGGAGAGATTATGAGCCGTCTGACCAATGATATCGAGAATATCAGCTCGACGCTGAACAGCTCGGCGATTCAGATTTTTTCCAGTATTCTGACGCTGGTGGGAACGGTTGGCGTAATGCTATGGCTCAGCCCGCTCTTGACGCTGCTAACCTTCATTGTGGTGCCGCTGATGATGCTGGGCATGCGCTGGATTACCCGGCGGACCGGCCCGCTGTTCAAGGAGCGGCAGCGGAATATGGGGGAGCTGAACGGGTTCATTGAAGAGACCTTGTCTGGACAGCGGATTATCAAAGCCTTCTCGCAGGAGGAGCGGGTAATTACCGGCTTCAGAGAGCGCAATACACGGATTATGCTGTCGGGGTATTGGGCGCAATCGATTTCGGGCTTCATTCCTAAGCTGATGAATGGTCTGAACAATCTGAGCTTTGCCATCGTGGCCGGAGTCGGGGGGCTGCTTGCGATCCGCGGGCTGGTGACGGTGGGGATTATTATCGCTTTTGCCGAATATGCCCGCCAGTTCACCCGGCCGCTGAATGATCTGGCGAACCAATGGAACACGCTGCTGTCGGCGATCGCCGGTGCGGAGCGCGTCTTCGAGGTGTTGGATGAAGAGACGGAGGCCCGGGATGAGGGCGCGGCGGTGAAGCTTGCGCATGTTGAGGGCGCTGTGAAGTTCTCGGAGGTCTCCTTCTCCTATGATGGGGGGACAGATACGCTGCAGGATATTTCATTTGAAGCGAAGCCCGGTGAGATGATTGCGCTGGTCGGACCTACCGGTGCTGGCAAAACGACGCTAATCGGCCTGCTGTCCCGCTTCTACGATCCGAGCCGGGGCAGCATTACGCTGGACGGGCGGGAGCTGTCAACGGTCACCCGTGAGAGTCTGCGCAGCCATATGGCCTTCGTCCTCCAGGACTCCTTCCTGTTCAAAGGTACGATCCGCGATAATATCCGCTACGGCCGGCTGGATGCAACCGATGAAGAGGTGGAGGAGGCTGCGAAGCTGGCCAATGCCCATGCCTTCATCATGAGACTCCAGGACGGCTACGACCGGATGCTGTCTGTGGACGGCAGCGGTATCAGCCAGGGACAGAAGCAGCTCTTGGCGATTGCCCGGGCAATTTTGGCGAATCCGTCTATGCTGGTACTGGATGAGGCGACGAGCAGCATCGATACGGTGACCGAGATCAAGATTCAGGAAGGGCTCCAGGCGCTGATGCGCGGCCGGACCAGCTTCGTGATCGCCCACCGGCTGGGCACGATCCGCGCAGCCGACCGCATTCTGGTGCTTGAGGGCGGACGCCTGCTTCAGCAGGGCTCGCATGAGGAGCTGCTCCGGCAGGGCGGCCTCTATAGTCAGCTGGTGCGGGGAAGTAAGGACGCGGCCGAGGAGTAAGGATGAGGGATGGTTGAGGCATGAGTGAGGCATAAGTGAGTCTTGGCTGAGGCATGGGTGAGACAAAGCTGAGGCATGAGTGAGGGTTAAGGGTAAGTGCGTAAGGCGGCAAGTGAGGTAAGTGAGGTAATTACGATAAATGCGACAAGTGTGGCAAGTATGGAAAGTGTTGTAAGCGCATTAGGTGTTGTAAGTGCAGTAAGTGCGATAAGTACGGCAAGTGTGGCAAGTGTTGTTGTAAGTGAGAAGAAGCGGGGTAATGCTCACACTGGTGCATACGGCGAACGGGATGCAGAAGCTGTGGCGCATGATTTATAAGGTAACTGTATTTTGTGCAATAGACATCTGATTTTTCAGCGGGAAATTGCATTCTATTGTATTTGGTACATTAGATTTTGATGATTTAGGGTGAAAAGCGTGTTTTGCCTGAATTCTGCTGTACGAAGTGCAATAGCCTCTGAATTCTGCCTGATATTACTCTTTTCTGTTGTACATTGTGCAATTGTACTGTTGGTAAGCTCTACTATCGTACCGCATACTGTGATTCGTATCTCGTATCTCGTATCTCGTATCTCGTATCTCGTATCTCGTATCTCGTATCTCGTAATCTCACGGATAGTTGTATTTCGTGCAGCTATAAAGCTGCGGATTACCCAATAAGCTCGGATAGATGTATTCCGTACAACTAAGATTGGGCATATTAGTCTTTATACGTAAAGTAGTGATTTATAAGTGTACGAAGTGCAGCTATACCTCTCCATGGGCCGAAATCGAAGCATTATAGTTGTACAAACTACACTTAGCGCTTGGGTCACAGGCTCGTAACGCAATGAGTGTTAGACTCGCAGCGCATGAGCGATAGATTCGTAGTGCCTGAGTGATGGACTCGTAACCCTAGACTCTTAGACTTTGAGCGATAGACTCGTAGCGCACTCTCACAGAGTACAGCGTGCTGTTCACGCGGCGTCTGGTGTGTATCGGGAGTCCTCCAGCTAAAAGTTCGATAGCTAACAACAAGGGGATGCCTCAGCAGCCGGTTCGTTCATGGCTTGAGGCATCCCCTGTTTCAATGGAATATAATTAGGAGCGGGCTTCGGAGGACGGGGGCTGCTGTGCTTGCTGCTTCTCCCGGAAGCGGGGGCCAACGTAGTTCTTTTTGCGGTCACGGGCCAGAATCCAGCCGCCGAGGAAGGTCATGCCCGCCAGGAATAAAAGCAGGCCGCCGCCGAAATGCAGCCACGCAAATTTGGGAATAGCAGTCTCATCGCCATGCATGGCGAAATAGTTGAACAGATCATCTTTCATCATCAGGAAGCCCGTCATCGCCAGGAGGCCGGGGATCACCAGAATAAGGATGGCAATGAAGCGTGAAATCAGCAGTTTCATCACAGTCGCTCCTCTTCGCAGCCGTTTGAATTCACCCATATGATAACGCTTTAACCTGCAAAAGTCCATGAATACATGACGTTTGTATGTTTTGTATTACTCCCGAAAGAGAGTACAATATAATAGATTGAACTGAATTCAAGAGGAATGACTGGAGGATACATATCATGACAATGACCTGTGATGTGGCGATACTTGGGGGAGGCACCGGCGGTTATGTGGCAGCGATCCGCGCTGCGCAGCTGGGCAAATCCGTTGTCGTTATTGAAATGGACAAGCTGGGCGGAACCTGCCTGCACCGCGGCTGTATTCCCAGCAAATCACTGCTGCGCAGTGCAGAGGTATTGGCTGAAATCAACGAGAGCGAAAGCTACGGTATAGAGACTACGGGCACCAAGCTGGTGTTCCCCAAAGTGCAGCAGCGCAAGGAAGCGGTAGTAGAGCAGCTACATCAGGGGGTGCAGTATCTGATGCGCAAGCACAAGATTCAGGTGCTGAAGGGCAAAGGCCGGATCATCGGGCCTTCGATTTTCTCCCCGCGAAGCGGCGCTGTAGCTGTAGAACTGGAGAATGGCGAGATGGAGACCGTGGTCTCTACGAATCTCATCATCGCTACCGGCTCGCGTCCGCGCATTCTGCCTGGCCTGGTGCCTGACGGCAAGGTGATTCTGAGCAGTGAAGAGGCGCTTACGCTTGAGGAGCTACCGGCCTCGATTATTATTGTGGGCGGCGGGGTAATCGGAGTGGAGTGGGCATCCATGCTGGCTGATTTCGGAGTGCAGGTGACTGTCGTCGAGGCAGCCGGGCAGCTGTTGCCGCAGGAGGATGAAGAGGTGGCCCGCGAGCTGCTGCGCCTGCTGAAGAAACGCGGAGTCCGGGTGCTCACCGGAACAACGGTAGATGCAGAGACCTGCACGGTGTCAGAGACAGGGATTACGATTGAAGCCCGCAAGGGGGAGCAGAGCCAGAGTCTATCGGCTGATAAGCTGCTCGTATCCGTGGGACGCGTGGCGAACATCGAGAATCTCGGACTGGAAAATACAGATATCCGCTTCGATACAGGTGTCATTGCGGTAAATGCCAATATGCAGACGGGTGAGCCGCATATCTATGCGATTGGCGATTGTATCGGCGGACTGCAGCTGGCTCACGCCGCCAGCCATGAAGGCATTCGTGCGGTCAACCATCTGGCGGGCGAAGCGCTCCATCCTTATGAGACTCATCTGGTTCCCCGCTGTGTCTATACACGGCCGGAAGTGGCAAGTGTCGGTTACACAGAGAAGGAAGCGAAGGAGCTCGGCCGTGAGACGGTGACCGGCAAATTCCCGTTCTCCGCCATCGGCAAAGCCATTGTCTACGGCATGAAGGACGGCTTCGTGAAGGTGGTGGCTGACGCGAAGAACGGGGATATCCTCGGCGTGCAGATGATCGGCCCGCATGTGACCGATCTGATCGGCGAAGCGGCGCTGGCCCAGATCCTGGATGCTACACCTTGGGAGGTCGGGGAGGCTGTACATGCTCATCCGACACTGTCGGAGGTGCTGGGCGAGGCGATGCTGGCGGTGGATGGAAGAGCAATCGGATTCTAACGTGCGATAGAGAGCTTAACAAGAAGGCCGGAGGGAGCGGGAGGCGCATAATGCGCCGATATCGCTCCATACCGGCTATATTTGTTCGGTTCCAGAGCCTTGCCTTGGCGGAGGGATTTTGGCTTTTCTTTTTGCCGCGAAAAAGATTATAATGGATTTAGTACCTGGTGATAGGATCAGGGCATATATATATTTAGTATTAGGGTCAACCCGCCTGGCGGACGCATCCTGAACCTGTTAGAGATAGCGGGGCTGGAAGCTGAGCGCCGGCAATACTTTTTAGGAGGTACCTCTTATATGGAATCCCAAGGTACTGTAGACACCGTTAACAGACATAAGCAGCTTGGACTCACAGACGGCCAGGTTATCGATATGTACAGATTCATGCAGCTCGGACGGAAATATGATGAGCGCAGTCTGCTGCTGCAGCGTGCGGGCAAGATCAATTTCCATGTATCCGGCATCGGGCAGGAGGCGGCACAGGTCGCGGCGGCATTTGCACTGGACCGGGAGAATGACTATTTCCTGCCCTATTACCGGGACTATGCGTTTGTCCTCTCTGTCGGAATGACCACGCGCGAGCTGATGCTCTCCGTCTTCGCCAAGGCGGAAGATCCGAACAGCGGCGGCCGGCAGATGCCGGGCCATTTCGGCAGCAAGCGCCTGCGGATTGTAACGGGCTCCAGCCCGGTCACGACCCAGGTTCCGCATGCGGCAGGCTTCGCGCTGGCGGCGAAGATGCAGAAGAAGAAGTTCGTCTCCTTCGTTACCTTCGGGGAAGGCTCCAGCAACCAGGGGGATTTCCATGAAGCGTGTAACTTTGCCGGTGTGAATAAGCTGCCTATGATTATTTTTTGCCAGAACAATCAGTATGCGATCTCGATTCCTGCTCACAAGCAGCTTGGCGGCAAGGTCAGCGACCGTGCGCTCGGCTACGGCTTCCCCGGCATCCGGGTGGACGGCAATGATCCGCTGGAGGTCTACCGTGTGGTGAAGGAGGCCCGGGAACGTGCGCTTGCCGGTGAAGGCCCGACCTTGATTGAAGCGATGATGTACCGCTTGTCGCCGCACTCCACTTCGGATAATGATCTGGCTTACCGGACCCAGGAGGAAGTGGATGAGAACTGGAAAAAAGACGGCATCGCCGCGTTCCGCACTTATCTGACCGGACTCGGTCTATGGAGTGACGAGCAGGAGCGTGATCTGGCTGCCGAATATAATCTTGAACTGAAAGAGGCTATAACCTACGCGGAGAATGCGCCGTTCCCGAAACCGGAAGATACGCTGCTGCATGTCTACGATGAATCCGGCCTGAAGGGGGGCGCTTAAGCCATGGCGATGATGGAATATATCGATGCAATCCGGCTGGCGATGAAGGAAGAGATGGAACGTGACGAGTCGGTGTTCGTGCTGGGTGAGGATGTCGGCGTGAAGGGCGGCGTCTTCACAACGACCAAAGGCTTGCAGGAGCAGTTCGGCGCAGAACGGGTACTGGATACGCCGCTTGCGGAATCTGCTATTGCAGGGGTGGCCATCGGCGCTGCGATGTACGGCATGAAGCCGATTGCCGAGATGCAGTACTCGGATTTCATGCTGCCCGCAACGAACCAGATTATTAGCGAAGCCGCCAAAATTCGCTACCGTTCCAATAATGACTGGAACTGTCCGGTCGTCATCCGTGCGCCGATTGGCGGCGGCATCTTCGGCGGGCTGTACCATTCGCAGTGCCCGGAGTCTATCTTCTTCGGCACGCCGGGGCTTAAGATTGTGGCTCCTTATTCGGCTGCAGATGCGAAGGGTCTGCTCAAGGCTGCTGTCCGTGATCCTGATCCGGTGCTGTTCTTCGAGAACAAGAAGTGCTACAAGCTGATCAAGGGCGATGTGCCGGAAGGCGACTACACGGTGCCGATTGGTGAAGCGAATCTGCTGCGTGAAGGCAGCGATATTACGGTGATCGGGTATAGCCTGCCGCTGCATTTTGCGATGCAGGCAGCGGAGGAGCTGGAGAAGGAGCATGGCGTCACCGCGCATATCCTGGATCTGCGTACGCTCCAACCGCTTGACCGGGAAGCGATTATTGCCGCTGTCCGGCAGACCGGCAAGGTGCTGATTGTCCATGAGGACAACAAGACCGGAGGCATCGGCGCTGAAGTGGCGGCGATTATCGCCGAGCACTGCCTGTTTGACCTCGATGCCCCAATCTTCCGCCTGTGCGGACCCGATGTCCCGGCGATGCCAATCTCACCGCCGATGGAGAAGTTCTTCCTGCTCAGCAAGGATAAGGTTAAGGCTGAGATGCTGCGTCTGGCGCAGTATTAAGTTCAATAGTTCATCCTACCTGACACCGCGACCGGGACCCGAGCAAGAATGCTGCAGAAAGTGCAACTTGGATATGAAATATACAGTGAATTGGGAAGAATGCTGCACGAAATACAACAATATGTCCGCTCAGCCGCCCGAATGAAGAGAATTGCTGCGTTTTGAGCAACATTTTTGATTTTGGGCAGATTTGTATGAGCGAATGTTGTATTAAGTGCAGGATTTCATGGCTGGCTTTCGAAGCCAGTTTTGTACGAAGCAAATTCAAGAAGTCCACGCTTACAAAACTAAGCCTATGCTTCCGAAGCAGTTTTGTACAAAGTAAATTCAAGAAGTCCGCGCTTACAAAACTTTAAGGAGTGACATTATGTCTGACAATACAACGCTGACGGATGTAATTATGCCGCAGCTGGCTGAATCGCTGGTGTCAGCGACTATCGGGAAGTGGCTGAAGCAGCCGGGTGATTCGATAGAGCAATATGAGCCAATCTGCGAGCTAATCACGGATAAGGTGAACGCGGAGCTGCCTGCAACGGTAGACGGCACCATGGCCGAGCTGCTGGCCGAAGAGGGCCAGACGGTCAGCGTCGGCGAGATCATCGCCCGCATCGCAGTGGCTGGCTCCGCTGCGCCAGCCGCTGCGGCCCCGTCACCGGCAGCTTCCGGCGACGCCACTGTACCTGCCGCTGCCCCGGCTGCGGCATCCGGCACCGCCCCGCAGGCGGCCCACGCCGCCGCGCGGCCGCCCGTGCCCGCTGCGGCTTATGACGCCGCAGCTCCAATGCGGGCCCGTTACTCTCCGGCTGTGCAGACGCTGGCCGCCGAGCACGGCATCAACCTGGCGGCCGTGCCGGGCACCGGCCTGGGCGGACGTATCACACGCAAGGATGTGCTCACGTTCCTGGAGAACGGCGCCTCCGTTCAGCCGCCGGCACCCGCAGCAGCCCCTGCAGCTGCGCCTGTACCTGACGCCGCTCCTGCACCCGCTGCGCTGCAGCCTGTGTTCCAGCCGGTACATGATGAGCATCAGCAGGTCCGTAACTCCGGCCTGCACCTTAGCGAATCACCGAAGATTCCGACGATTGAGATCGAAGGCGGACGGGGCAGCAGCTCGGAATATCTGATCGATGTTACGCCGATCCGTAATACGATCGCTACAAGAATGCGCCAGAGCGTCTCGGAGATCCCGCATGCCTGGACGATGATCGAGGTCGATGTGACCAATCTGGTGGTGCTGCGCAACAAGCTGAAGGATGAGTTCAAGCGCAAAGAGGGCATTAACCTGACCTATCTCGCTTTTCTGATGAAGGCTGTGGTCAGTGCGATCAAGGATTACCCGATCATGAACTCGGTCTGGGCCGTTGACAAAATCATCGTCAAACGCGACATCAACATCTCGCTGGCCGTAGGCACAGAGGATTCCGTCATGACGCCGGTCATCAAAAAAGCCGATCAGAAGAATGTCGCCGGGCTGGCCCGCGAGATCGACGAACTGGCACTCAAGACACGGGAGGGCAAGCTGCGTCTGGACGATATGCAGGGCGGCACATTCACGGTGAACAACACCGGCTCGTTCGGCTCGATTCTGTCTTATCCGATAATTAACTATCCGCAGGCGGCAATTCTGACTTTTGAATCCATTGTCAAAAAGCCTGTCGTCATCAATGATATGATTGCCGTACGTTCGATGGCGAATATCTGTCTGTCGCTGGATCACCGGATTCTGGACGGAGTCATCAGCGGACGGTTCCTGCAGCGCGTGAAGGATAATGTGGAAGGCTACACCCCGGAGACGAAGCTCTACTAAGTAAGGCGGCTGCGGACTCCTGGGACAGGGAGAATGAGAAGCAAAGGGGAACTTATGATGATGGAGAACCTGAACCTAAGCAAACTTACAGTTACCATTCTTCCGGTGATGGAGTACGGGGCGGCCTGGGAGCTGCAAAAGGAAGCGGTGCATGCGATTGACGCGGGCACTGCTTCCGAGCAGTTGATTCTTTTGCAGCATCCGCCCACATACACCATCGGTTCGCAGAATCATCCGGAGCATCTGCTCCTCAGCGGGGAACAGCTCAGGCAGCAGGGAATTGCACTGTTTGAGATTGACCGCGGGGGAGATATTACATATCACGGGCCCGGCCAGCTGGTCGGGTACCCGCTTTTGAAGCTGGGCGAGAACGGCAAGGTTGATCTGCACGGCTATCTGCGCAAGCTGGAGTCGGTGATTATAGCGTATCTGGAGGCCTATGGCATTACGGGAACCCGCAAGCAGGGGTATACCGGGGTGTGGGTCGGTGATGAGAAGATCTGTGCAATCGGCGTAAAGTTCAATAAGTGTAAATTCCGCCGGGGGTTTGTCACCAGTCATGGCTTCGCCTTCAACGTATCGGCCGGGATCGGGCAAAGCGGCTTCACAGGCATTATCCCTTGCGGTATTGCGGAATACGGAGTGACCTCGCTTGAGGAATGCACAGGGCGCGCTTTTGACATCGGAACGGTTGCTGAAGAGCTGGTGCCTTATTTCCTGGAGCAGTTTCCGTATAGCCAAACAGCGCCCGGGGAACCGGACGCTGTTAATTAGCGCTAAGCATGATTAACCGGCCATAAACGGTTCGATGACGAACAGCACCGTAGAGGCGATCATAGCGAACAGCATGATGTAGATGATAATGCGAAACCATTTTTGTCGTTGCATGAGTGACTCCTTTGAGATTAGTTTAAGTTATGAGCATAAGCCCACAATTGAACGCAGTACAACCATTGTAACGTATCTGAGAAAGAGAGGGAAGTCCATATGATATCAGAAGACCGATTGATCCATGAGTTCATGGAGCTTGTCCAGATTGACAGTGAGACCCGGAATGAACGGCAGATTGCCGATGTGCTTAAGGAGAAGTTCAGCAGCCTGGGGCTGACTGCGGTGGAGGACGATTCGCAGGAGAGAACGGGGCACGGAGCCGGCAACCTGTTCGTGACCTGGCCTGCGGACAGCGGAGTGAGCGCGCCGAAGCTGCTGTTCACCTGCCATATGGATACCGTGGTGCCCGGCCAGAAGATCAAGCCTGCCCTGGGGGAAGACGGCTGGATTCGAAGTGATGGCAGCACCATTCTTGGAGCGGATGACAAAGCGGGACTGGCTGCCCTGTTCGAAGCAATCCGGGTCATTCAGGAGCAGAAGCTGCCGCACGGCCAGATTCAGTTCGTCATTACGGCAGGCGAAGAGTCCGGGCTGATGGGCGCACGTGCGATGGACCCGGCATATCTGGATGCAGACATGGGCTTCGCGCTGGATTCCAACGGAGAAGTGGGAGCCATCGCGATTGCAGCACCGGCACAAGCGAAGGTAACGATGCAGATCTTCGGCAAGTCCGCCCATGCAGGCGTGAACCCGGAGGATGGCATCAGCGCCATTCAGGTAGCGAGCAAAGCGATCTCGGCGATGAAGCTTGGACGGATCGATAACGAGACGACAGCGAATATCGGCAAGTTCGCCGGCGGCGGACCGACGAATGTGGTCTGCGACCATGTGCAGCTGGATGCGGAGGCCCGCAGTATTGTGCAGGAGAAGGTTGAACTGCAGATTGCCTCCATGCGGGAGGCGCTGGAGACTACCGCACGCGACCACGGCGCGCAGAGTGAATTCCGCAGCGAGATTATCTATCCGGCGTTCAGCTTTAATGGGAATGATCCGGTTGTTCAATTGGCTGACCGGGCGATCACTTCGCTGGGCCTGACTACCCGGCTGTTCGCCTCCGGCGGCGGCAGTGATGCCAATGTGTTCAACGGCCTGAACGTTCCGGTTGTGAATCTGGCGGTTGGCTACGAGGATATCCACACCACGAAGGAGCGGATCAAGGCCGCAGACATCGTCAAGGTGGCCAGCCTGGTTGTAGCCATTGTGGCCGAGAGCCAGAAGGGCTAAGCCAAATAAGAGGCTGTGCAGGGACCGGCCAGGGCAAGGCTTTTGCTGAGGCGGTCTGCTGCCGCTTAAGAATAACATTAAAGGAGCTGCTTCCGGGATGATCCGGGAGACAGCTCCTTCTTATACCCTGGAATATCATAGACGCTGCCGGAAGAACGAAGCGGCATTATCCAGCCTTGGAAGCTTTGATCCGCGAATCTGCCTGGAGCAGCAGGATGTAAGCCAGGGGCATATCGCGCCCGTATTGCTTCATCCACCCGGCCATTACGGCCATAATCTGTTCCGGTTTACCTACCATTGTAACTGCGGATGAGCTTGCTTGGACAAGGATGTTATTCATGCCTGCATTCCTTCTTTCTTCTTAAGTTTGCTATAATACACCCTATGCATAACGATGCCAAAGGAGACCACAAATCTATGAAAAAAGATGAAATAAACCGCAACCCCGCATTGGATGAAGAAACATTATCAACGAAGCCGATTTTTGCAGGCCACATTATTTCGCTTCAGGTGGATACCGTGAGGCTTCCTGACGGCAACACCGCAACCCGCGAGGTCGTGAAGCACCCTGGAGCTGTAGCCGTGCTGGCCCTGAATCAGGGTAAAATGCTTGTCGTAGAGCAGTACCGTCAGCCGATGCACCGTACCGAGGTGGAGATTCCGGCAGGGAAGCTGGATCAGGGAGAAGATCCGCTGGCGGCTGCGGGCCGTGAGCTTCAGGAGGAGACCGGCTTTCATAGCGGGGGACTGAAGCTGCTGAAGTCGTTCTACACCTCGCCCGGCTTCGCCGACGAGATCATTCACCTCTATGTGACCGAAGATGCCCAGCCGGGCGAGATGGCACTGGATGAGGATGAGTTCCTGGAGGTCTCCGAGCTGACGCTGGAGGAAGCCTACCAGTACATTGCGGACGGACGTATTGCCGATGCCAAGACGATGATGGCGGTCTATGCCTGGCATCTTTACACGCTGACAGGCCAATGGCACTAGCGGAGGAGCTCAGCAGCGTCTACTGCGATCTGCATGTGCATATCGGACGGACTTCGGAGGGCCAGGCGGTCAAAATCAGCGGCAGCCGTGATCTGACCTTCGCCGGGATTGCCCGGGAAGCGGCGGAGCGCAAGGGGATTGGCCTGATCGGCATTATCGACAGCCACTCACCGGGCGTGCTGCGTGATATTCATACCGCGCTGGATTCCGGTGAAATGACGATAGCCGCAGGCGGTGGAATTGCGTACCGGGGGACAACGATCCTGCTGGGAACCGAGATTGAGATCCGTGAGCCCGGGCGGCGGGAGTGCCATGTCCTGGCCTTCATGCCGGACCTTGGAACGATGGAGGATTTCAGCACATGGATGAGCGCCCATATGCGTAATGTGAATCTCAGCTCGCAGCGCCTGTACGCTCCTTCCAGGGTGCTTCAGGACGAGATTACCGGGCGGGGCGGGCTGCTGATTCCGGCACATATTTTCACGCCTCATAAGGGGCTCTATGGCTGCGCGGCCGAGCGGATGGCGGAGTTATTCGATCTGGACCGCATCGCGGCGGTGGAGCTTGGCCTCAGTGCGGATTCAGAGATGGCAGGGTATATCTCGGAGCTTGACCGTTACAGCTTCCTGACCAATTCCGATGCCCACTCCCTCGGCAAAATTGGCCGCGAGTACAATGTCATCGAGATGCGGGAGCCCTCCTTCGAGGAGCTGAAGCTGGCGCTCCGGCGCTCGGAAGGACGCAGGGTCAGCGCCAACTTCGGGCTGAATCCCCGGCTGGGCAAATATCACCGGACCTACTGCGGCGGCTGCGGCAGCATCATCGATGAAGCCTACAGCACCTCGGAGCGCTGCCCGTATTGCGGCAGTCCGAAGCTGGTCCAGGGTGTGCTGGACCGCATTCTGCACATTGCCGACCGTCTGCTGCCGCAGGTTCCGGAATATCGGCCTGCGTACCATTACCAGGTGCCGCTGGAATTCATTCCCGGCCTCGGCAAGCGTAAGCTGAACCAGCTGCTGGAGGCTTTTGGCACAGAGATGAACATTCTGCACCGGGCTGCGGAAGCCGAGCTTGCCGCTGTAGCGGGAGCGGAGCTGGCCGGGCTGATCGTGCTGGCCCGTACAGGACAGCTCGTGCTCTCCTCGGGTGGCGGAGGCACCTACGGCAAGGTGCTCAAGAACTAAGGACAAGTCATAGATCAGGACATTCCCTCATATGGTGTAACATGTGACCGGAAAGGGGAATGTCAGGGTGCGCAGTCTAAAGCTGATGGTGAAGGAACAGACGCCTCTTTATATTTTTGTCGCGGTATTATTTCTGGTCGGGGTGGTCTTCGGAGCGCTTATCGTCACTGCGCTTACGCTGGATCAGCAGCAGGAGCTGGGCGATTACTTAAGCAATTTCTTCGTGACGGTCGATCAGCAGGGACTGCCTGCCGCGCAGGATTCATACTGGAGCATCGCCGCTTTTCATCTGAAGTGGGTCGGCCTGATCTGGGTGCTCGGCTTGTCCGTGATCGGACTTCCGGGCATTCTGATTCTGGATTTTCTCAAAGGCGTGCTGATCGGCTTCACCGTCGGCACTCTCGTCAGCCAATATTCCTGGCACGGTATGCTGTTCGCCCTGGTCTCCGTCGCTCCGCATAATCTGGTGCTGATTCCGGTGCTGCTGGTATGCAGCGCGGCGGCCCTCGGTTTCTCCCTGCTAATGATCCGCAGCCGGGTACTGGGACAGCAGCGCCGCACGCAGGTGACTCATCCGTTCATGATGTATACGCTGCTCTCGCTGGGGATGGCGCTGCTGGTGATGGGGGTCTCTGGCTTCGAGGCTTGGGTGACGCCGGTGATGATGCGCTGGGTGACGCCGCTTCTGGTGTCGGCCGGGTGAGGAAGAATTTTCAAATATGGAGGATCTGTGAATGTGCGGGCCAGCCCGATCGAGATGCTAAAACCGTTTGACTTCTCAAAGGAAATCCCCCTATAATGGAAGAAGTGGCTTGAAGCCCGGTGTGGTAATTTTCCAAGGGGGAGGCAGACAATGGAAGCCCGAATAGACAAGATTAAGCAACAACTACAATCCCAAGGATACAAGCTTACACCTCAACGGGAAGCGACCTTAAGAGTTCTCCTGGAGAACGAGGATGATCATTTAAGTGCGGAAGATGTATTTATGCTTGTAAAAGAAAAGGCGCCCGAGATCGGTCTTGCCACCGTGTATCGTACCCTGGAACTGCTTAGCGAGCTTCATGTCGTGGAGAAGATCAATTTCGGAGACGGTGTGGCCCGCTATGATCTGCGTACGGATACGGCGAAGCATCATCACCATCATTTGATTTGTGTGCAGTGCGGAAGTATGGATGAGATTCGTGAGGATTGGCTGGGACCGCTGGAAGAGCGGCTGGAGCAGGAATACAACTTCACGGTGGTTGATCATAGACTTGATTTTCACGGAATATGCCACCGCTGCAAGGATAAGAACCCGGCAGAGGACAATACTCCCGAATAAGCGTATATAGAATGTGGACTTAAGAATGCTTCATTGCGGATTTCCTAAGTTCATCTTCAGATGAAGAATGACCGCGCAAGCTCTCCCCCGGCTGAATGGCTGGAGGGGAGCTTTTTAATGCTTGGAGAGCAGGTTAGCTGGCAGCGGCGGGGTTGAAGAGGAATGAAAGGGATAAATCCCCCTAAATTCGCTTAAAGTAGGCTGGAGGGATAGTAGAGGGAGAGTAACGAAGAGCACAAGTGCACCTGAATTGAGCGGATGTGGGATATATGAGCGAATGAAGAGCACAAGTGCACCTGAATTGAGCGGATGTGGGATATATGAGCAAATGAAGAGCACAAGTGCCCCTGAATTGAGCGGATGCGAGCTATATGAGCGAATGAAGAGCACAAGTGCCCCTGAATTGAGCGGATGCGGGCTAAGTGAGCGAATGAAGAGCACAAGTGCCCCTGAATTGAGCGGATGCGGGCTATATGGGCAAATGAAGAGCACAAGTGCCCCTGAATTCAGCGGATGCGAGCTATATGAGCAAATGAAGAGCACAAGTGCCCCTGAATTGAGCGGATGCGGGCTATATGGGCAAATGAAGAGCACAAGTGCCCCTGAATTGAGCGGATGCGGGCTATATGAAGCGAATGAGGTGTATAAGTGCGCCTCATTAAACCCCGTTAACCCGGATGCCGCCAGCCAGAGGTAGATTAAGTAACCTAAGGCGAATTTGTTCCCCGACATACATAACAAGGCCTTCTGACGCATAGAGTGAAGGACGAGTTCTGTTCACGTTCCTTCTGCTGTTATCCCTTCTACCGTTATCCCTTCTGCTGGAAACCCTGCCGTGCGCTTGCGCAAGCGCAGCAGAAGGGGAGCATATGCAGAATGCTGACGCAGACGCTGATTTCATTTTGAGGAGGCTGCCAAGATGATTATTTCTCTCCCCCGCACGGTGCGACGGCTGTATTTCATGACGATGCTTGTGGCGGTAAGCTGTGTGCTGTATTATGTTTTGAGCTGGGTCAGCGCATGGATCAGTCCGGCCCGCAATGTTGAGATTCCGGAAGGCACCGCCGTCCGGGCGTTTCAGGATGTCCAGTATGGGGAACAGGGGATAAGTGCAGGGGATCGCCTGCGCCTTTTTTACTGGTACGGGGAGTAACGGGACGGATTGCAGGATTAAGGGAGAAGTATGTCGAATCAATCTATAGCATGTCATGGAACAACGCTGTTCCGGCTGCTGGATCTCAACCCGCTGCGAAGCCGCATGAAGCAGCCTGAGTCTGACAGGAGCGTGAATTGATGAAGTCATACTTACAGCCGTTTATGCAGTATTTGTCCGGGGACAAAGGATTGTCTCCTAGTACGCTGGAATCCTATGGACGGGATATTTCGCAGTTTCTGGAGTTTACGGAAGAGCGGGGCCTGGACGCGGCCGAAGAGATTAGAAGAACGCATATTATGCTCTATTTGGGTGCCCTGCGCGGAGCAGGGAAGGCAGCAGCCACGGTGAACCGGAATACGGTATCGCTGCGCGCCTATTTTCATTTTTTGCTAAAGGAACGGCTGATTGTCCAAGATCCTACGCTGGATATGGAAGCCATGAAGCCGAGTCACAAGCCGCCGATCATTCTCAGCATTGAGGAGATCGAGCGTCTGCTGGCGGCTCCGGATGAAGCTGCTCCCCAGGGGATGCGCGATAAGGCTATGCTGGAGCTGCTGTATGCGACGGGTATCCGTGTGACGGAGCTGATCTCGCTGAATGTGGAGGATGTGAATACATCCTTGCGGTTCGCACGCTGCAGCGGCGCCTCCGGCAAGGAGCGTGTGGTCCCGATCGGCGTGATTGCGGCTGATTGCGTAGCCCGTTATACCTCAGGGATGCGGGACAAGCTGCTGCGTGCGAGCCGGGAGGAGCCTGCGCTGTTCCTGAATAGTCTGGGCGGACGGCTGACCCGTCAGGGCTTTTGGAAAATCATCAAAAAATACGCACGTGAAGCTCAGATTGAGCAGGACATCACACCGCATACTCTGCGCCACTCCTTCGCTGCGCATCTGCTTGAAGGCGGGGCAGACCTGCGCTCTGTGCAGCAGATGCTGGGCCATTCCGATAGTTCGACCACTCAGATATACAGCGGAATTGCCCGCAAGAATATGAAGGAGGTCTACGAGAATCATCATCCCCGGGCGAAATAGCCGGCTGTACAGGGATGAGGGACCTTAGGAATACGGGCGGGCGGATCGGATTGGGCCGAAAAGATGCTTTTTGTGAGTAAGAAAGTTATGATGGAATCATACTGAAGAAATCGCTCCCGGGAGAGGGTCTCCCGGAGTTTCTTCATGCTTAGAGCAGACGACAAGATTAGGCAAACTATAAAAGGAGTGAAGACGGCAATGTCCTCATTTAAACGCATCGGATTTATTGTTCTGGACAGTGTAGGTATCGGTGAAGCGCCGGATGCCGCTAATTTCGGAGATACAGGCTCCCATACGCTGGGCCATATTCTGGAACGGGTTCCGGGTCTTAAGCTTCCGAATCTGCAGCAGCTCGGGCTGGCGAATATCGCACCGCTGCCACCGCTTGAACCGGTATCCGCCCCTACAGGCTACTACGGCAAAATGCAGGAGGTATCTGTAGGCAAGGACACGATGACCGGCCACTGGGAGCTGATGGGGCTGAAGATCGAGGTTCCTTTTAACACCTACTTTGACGGCTTCCCTGCGGAGCTGATCGAGAAATTCGAAGCGGCTACCGGACGCAAAGTCATCGGCAACAAGCCGGCCTCCGGCACGGAGATTCTTGTGGAATACGGCGAGGAACAGATGAAGACGGGGGCATGGATTGTCTATACCTCGGCGGACAGCGTGTTCCAGCTTGCGGCACATGAAGATATTATTCCTCTGGAGGAGCTGTACAGCGCCTGTAAAATTGCCCGTGAGCTGACGATGGCACCCGAGTTCTCCGTAGGCCGTGTGATTGCCCGCCCTTATGTCGGCGAGCCGGGGAATTTTGTGCGTACACCTAACCGCCATGACTATGCGGTGAAGCCGCCGGAGCCTACGGTGATGAACGCGCTGGAGGATATCGGCAAGGATGTGATTGCTGTCGGCAAGATTAATGATATTTTTACGGGTGAAGGGGTAACCGCAACCTATCCGACCAAAAGCAATGAACACGGCATCCAGATCACCATTGATGAGCTGCGCAAGCCGTTCGACGGATTCCTGTTCACCAATCTGGTGGACTTCGATTCCCTCTACGGCCACCGCCGTGATCCGGAAGGCTACGGCCGTGCGCTGGAGGTGTTCGATCAGGCGCTGCCTGAGCTGCTCGCTACGCTTGGTGAGGATGATCTGCTGATCATCTCCGCAGACCATGGCAATGACCCGGTTCATGCAGGAACAGATCATACGCGCGAATATGTGCCGCTCCTGGTCTACAGCCCAAGATTCAAGACACCCGGCAGCCTCGGCATCCGCCAGACCTTCTCGGATGTGGCCGCGACAATCGCCGATAACTTCGGGGCGAAGGCTCCGCAGTACGGGACAAGCTTTTTGTCTGAATTACAGTAATCACACCACAGCTTGAACTGGATTTTTTGAAAAAAGAAGGAGTGTAACCCATGACCACTATAACCTCAAGCAAAATTCAAGAAGCCGCCGTATATATCAAAGATAAATGCACCGTCGCCCCCGAAATCGGGCTGATCCTGGGCTCCGGCCTAGGCATCCTGGCGGATCTGATCACAGATGAAGTCGTTATTCCTTATCATGAGATTCCTCATTTCCCGGTGTCCACGGTAGAAGGTCATGAAGGTGAGCTGCTGATCGGCATGATCGAAGGCCGCCGCGTGGTCATGATGAAGGGCCGCTTCCACATGTATGAAGGCTACGGCCCTGAGGTTACAGCCTTCCCGGTGCGGGTAATGAAGGAGCTGGGCGTAACCAGCCTGCTGGTCACCAACGCTGCCGGTGGCGTCAACACCGAATACACACCGGGCGATCTCATGCTGATTACGGACCATCTGAATCTGACCGGCCGCAATCCGCTGAGCGGACCGAATGACAATGCGCTGGGCGTTCGGTTCCCGGATATGTCCTCGGCGTACAGCCCGCGTCTGATTGCAGCTGCCAAGGAAGCTGCCGCAGCCCTGAATTTTGAGTTCAAGGAAGGCGTATATGCGGGTCTGCTCGGACCGAACTATGAGACGCCTGCTGAGATCGTGATGCTGCGCCGCCAGGGAGCAGATGCCGTAGGCATGTCCACCGTATCCGAGACCATCGTTGCCCGCCATGCCGGGATTGAAGTGCTGGGTATTTCCTGCATCACCAACATGGCAGCCGGTATTCTGCCGCAGCCGCTGAATCATGCAGAGGTGATGGAGACCGCTGAGCGTGTGCGCGAGCAGTTCCTGAAGCTTGTGCTTGCTTTTATTCCCAAAATGTAGGAACTGCTTCACATACGCGTTATTCTATACACAATTCATATCCGGGAGGATCAACCTATGACAACACCAACAACAGTCCCATACGGCACCCAGGTTCAGGAAGCGGCTGCTTATATTCAATCCAAATTCGGCGGTTATATACCGGCAATCGGCCTTATTCTGGGTTCAGGTCTTGGCGACCTGGGCGATCAGATCGAAGATGCAGTCTACCTGCCTTATGAAGAAATTCCGCATTTCCCCCATTCAACGGTAGAAGGCCATGCCGGACGGTTCGTGATCGGTAAGCTGGAAGGCAAGGCTGTTATGATCATGCAGGGCCGTTTTCACTACTATGAAGGTTATGAGATGCGCAAGGTAGTTCTTCCGGTCTATGTAATGGCTAAGCTGGGCATCGGCACCCTTGTTATTACCAACGCAGGCGGCGGGATGAACAGAGCGTTCAAGGCAGGCGACCTGATGCTGATTACCGACCACCTCAATATGACCGGCGACAACCCGCTGATCGGACCGAATGATCCGGAGCTGGGCGTAAGATTCCCTGATATGTCCAGTGCTTATGACCCTGAATATATCCAGCTTGCGAAAAAGCTTGCAGGCGGAGTTACAGGTGTGGACGGTGAAGCGCTTGTCCTGCAGGAAGGCGTATATGCCGGCATCAGCGGCCCGACTTATGAGACCCCGGCTGAGCTGAAAATGCTGGCTTATCTCGGCGGCGATGCCGTAGGCATGTCCACCGTGCCAGAGGTTATCGTGGCCAGTCACAGCAAGCTGCGTGTGCTCGGCATTACCTGTATCACCGATATGGCGATTGGCGATGAGCTGGAGCCGCTCACCCATGAGCAGGTGGTTAAAGTGGCGAACCTGACCAAGCCCAAATTCATCGGACTGGTGCGTTCCTTCGTCCGTGAGGTACAGATCTAATGCGTGCTGTTGATCTTATTCAGAAGAAAAGAGACGGCGGTGAGCTTAGCCGCGAAGAAATAGCATTTCTGATTCAAGGCTACAGCAAAGGGGAAATCCCGGATTATCAAATTTCCGCCTGGGCGATGGCTGTGTATTTCCGCGGAATGAACGCCCGCGAGACCGGTGACCTGACCCTGGAGATGGCAATGTCCGGCGACCAGGTGGACCTTAGCCCGATTGCGGGCATCAAGGTGGACAAGCATTCTACCGGAGGCGTGGGCGACAAGACGACAGTTGTGCTGGCACCGCTGGTCGCAGCGGCCGGAGTTCCGGTAGCCAAAATGTCCGGGCGCGGCCTCGGCCACACCGGAGGCACGCTGGACAAGCTGGAGTCGATTACGGGATTCTCGGTGGAGATGGACCGGGAACGGTTCTTCGCCCAGGTGGGCGAGATTGGCGCGGCGGTGATCGGCCAGTCCGGCAACATCACGCCGGCCGACAAGAAGCTGTATGCGTTGCGTGATGTGACGGCCACGGTGGAATCCATTCCGCTGATCGCCAGCTCCGTCATGAGCAAGAAGATCGCCGCAGGCGCGGACGCCATCGTGCTGGATGTGAAGACCGGCAGCGGCGCGTTCATGAAGACGCTGGAGGATTCCATTGCGCTCGCCCAGGCGATGGTAGATATCGGCACTCACCTTGGCCGCAACACGGTTGCGGTCATCAGCGACATGGACCAGCCGCTGGGTTTCGGCATCGGCAATGCCCTGGAGATCAAAGAGGGCATCGAGACCTTGAACGGCCACGGGCCGAAGGATCTGCAGGAGGTCTGCCTGATCCTGGGCAGCCAGATGCTTGTACTCGGCGGTAAGGCGAAGGACGAAGAAGAAGCACGCTCCATGCTGCTGTCTCATATCGAAGACGGCAGTGCGCTGGATAAATTCAAGCAGATGGTATCTGCCCAGGGCGGAGATGTCTCACAGATCGAGTCGCCTGACACTTTGCCCGCTGCCCGCAGATTCATTGAAGTCAAGGCGGCAGCCGCAGGCTATGTGGAGAGCATCCAGGCCGAAGAGATCGGTGTGGCCGCAATGCTGCTCGGTGCCGGACGCGAGACGAAGGAGTCCGTGATCGATCTGGCGGTCGGCATTCAGCTCTCGCTGAAGGTCGGCGACGCCGTGGCCGCAGGCGATACGCTGGCAGTACTGCATGTGAACGATGCCAGCGAGAGCAAGATGCAGGAAGCCGAAGGCAAAGTGCTGGAGGCGTACCGCATCTCCGCTCAGCCGGTTCCGCCGCAGCCGCTGGTTTTTGCGCTGGTGACCAAGGATGGGGTAACGCGTTACTAGCCGGAGCGGATTACACTCTGGAATCTACGTTAATATAAACAAGCCGTACGAATCAGCAGATTGCTGGCGTACGGCTTGTTTTTTTGAAGCGATCCGGCTTACCCCTTTGTCTGTTCCCTACATACATAGTAACTTCTTTATACATAGCTTGAACCCCGGTACGAATTGAACTAAAAATCTGGTTACTAGGGTCAACGGCATACGCAGTTGGAATTAGCATGAATAGGATAGACTACATACTATTTTATTACAGGATTCATATAGAAAGAAGGAGCCGATAGGTTCTGGATGAATGTGTAGTTCAATCTAGATAAGGAGGGCGGGTAATGGCGGTATGGAATACAGGGCCTATTGAGAATAACGCTGTTAACGGCTCTAGACCAACGGTATCAACGACTATAATCATCGTCAATGAAAGTACAACTCAAACCGCAGTTGTCTTAACACAGGGATACAATCTCAGTGGGACCAGAGCATTATTTATCTTGAGTCAGGATGAGATTCTGCCGAATACGGTGTTTTCAAAGAATTATTATAGTAATCTTAATTCCTTTGAGTTTGTATTTACAATCACTGGCGGAGCTGTAGAAAATACAGATATATCCGTATGGGGAAAAGGAAGCTCAGGACAGCTAACTACGCCTCATCGGCTAGTCTCAGCAGAATTATTAGGTTATTCTGGAGCCGTTGGCGTGACTGGAGTAACGGGAGCGACTGGTGTAACTGGAGCCACAGGGACGACAGGAATAGCAGGAGGAACTGGAGTCACAGGGGCGACAGGCGTAACGGGTGTGACAGGTGCCACGGGAGTGAGTGGTATAACAGGAGTGACGGGGCCGACAGGCGTGACGGGAGGAACTGGAGTCACCGGGGCGACTGGCGTAACGGGCGTGACAGGTGCCACGGGAGTGAGTGGTATAACAGGAGTGACGGGGCCGACAGGCGTTACGGGAGGAACGGGAGTTACCGGGACGACAGGCGTTACGGGAGGAACGGGAGTCACCGGGGCGACTGGAATTACGGGAACAACTGGTGTTACAGGAGCAACGGGCGAGACCGGAACCACAGGTGTAACGGGAGCCACAGGAGCAACCGGGGCAACGGGAGCGACTGGAGCTACAGGAACTACGGGAGCAACCGGGACCACAGGTGTAACGGGAGCGACTGGAGCTATGGGAGCAACGGGGGAGACCGGGACCACAGGTGTAACGGGAACTACTGGAGCTACGGGAGCAACGGGGGAGACCGGGACCACAGGTGTAACGGGAACTACTGGAGCTACGGGAACTACGGGAGCAACCGGAACCACAGGTGTAACGGGAACTACAGGAGCAACCGGAGCAACGGGAGTAACCGGGGCAACTGGAATTACGGGGGCGACGGGAGAGACCGGAACCACAGGTGTAACAGGAGCGACTGGAGCTACGGGAACTACGGGAGCAACCGGGGCCACAGGTGTAACGGGAGTCACCGGAGCAACCGGGGTAACTGGAGTGACGGGCGCAACGGGAGT
>NZ_JAGGLV010000003.1 GCF_017874735.1 Paenibacillus silagei | reverse complement strand
TTCGCGCAGCGTCCACCCAAGTGCTCACGTTGATCCTACTCCAAAATAAAAAGCTGTCCCAAGCAGCCATTTCATGGCTTTTGGGACAGCCCCTTCTTTTTATGATTTATTTGATGTATTTACTTCCGTAATTATCCATGAGAAGCTCCGCTTTATTCAATTGCTTGACTCCTTCTCCAACCTTATTGTAACCTGCTTCGAATTTGGAATAATTTATTTTGGTTGTCTTCAGGCTATCCCGCATTATAGTTAACCCCTCTAACTGGAGTTTTGCCCCTGCTAGATAATGATTATGCATTTCTTTTAACTCTGCATTATTCACTTTTAGGTACTTCAACCCGGATACAAACTTAGTATAGTTGGGCACTACAGTATTGCTTAGAGAAAGAAAAAATGTTTTTCTTGTTGAGTCTTTTATTCCTAAGTCAATTAGCTCATTATACAAAGTGATGGCTTTATTTTCATACTTTCCTATAATCTGCAATTGCTTGTTATACTCTTCAAAGTCCTTAACCATAACTTCTTCGTGGGTAGGTGATTTTTTGACTCCTGGACTTGTTGGTTCAGGAGTTGGTGTAGGAGTTGTTTCAGGCTTAACTGTATAATCATCGACCACTTGAACAGTGAACACATAAGGTTCAAACTTTTCTCCAATATTGACAGTTAAGGTGGCAGTCCCTTTATTTAAGGCATGAAGTTCAGAAACCCATTTCGTTTTCCGGACAACCTTTATAATATTCTCATCTGAAGAAATCGGAGTAAAATCATGGTCTGCAACGTCTCCATCTGTCCAGTCAGTGATGGCTATTTCGTATGACTTCCACTCTCCAATTTTAATCTCACTAGGTGTGGTTACTTTGACAATGTCGGTAATGTTCCGTGCAGCCGCACTTATATTTCCAGCCCCAGATACGACCGATAATATAAGTGCTAACATTAGCGAATAAATCAAACTCTTTTGTTTCATAGATGCTTTATCCCCGCTTTTTTACCCATAGTAAAGGTCTCTACCAATCTTGCTAGCATATTTCCATGAGTAGGTTACATGTAGCAAAAACAGAAAAGTTCTTTCCAAGCTTTATTATACAACTTTCCTCTGCTTTGGAAATCCCATCCTTATGACATTTTTTTGTTTTACCCTCCAGAATCAGTTATCATTATGTCAAAATCGTATAATCCACTAGTGAGGTGTAGCTATGGATAAATTCGCCCTTGAGGTATTCTCTGATTTATCCGAAAGACTGAATTATAATCTGCCGGGTTTCCCGCTGTATGCTAAAAAGGGAGCGCTGCATCAATTTGACCGCTTCGCGGCCGCGTATCATTGGCATCCGGACCTGGAGTTCATTGTAGTGCTGGACGGGGAAATGGATTATTATGTGAATGGACAAACGGTTCATCTCGATAAAGGGAATGGAATTTTCGTTAACAGTAAACGCCTCCACTATGGCTTCTCTGCTGCGAAGAGTGATTGTACTTTTCTGGTCATCGTCATTCATCCTGCCCTTCTGGGCGAAAACACGCTTGCGGGAAAAGCATATCTTGAAGAAAAATTCGCTTCCGACACCGACGATTATTTACTGTTATCTTCCCAAACGTCTTGGCAGCATGCGATTCTGCTCGCGCTAACTGAGTTGTATGATGAGGTGCACAGTAATGAAGGGAACCTGCTCCGCTTATTATCCCAGGCTGTGTCCATATGTGCGGGTATAGCCGATCATATACAGCAGGCACCGGGCAATCCGAATGATGAACAGGTATGGATGACAATCCGTAAAATGACCGGGTATATTCACCAGCATTATGACGCTAAACTAACCATTGATGAGATTGCAGCCGCCGGTTCAGTATGCAGAAGCAGATGTTGTGAGCTATTTAAAAAGCATGTTGGATGGACACCCAATAATTATTTGACCCGCTACCGTCTTCAAAAAAGCTGTGAGATGCTGAAAGAGACAAAGATGCCTGTTGGAGAGATCGCCATGGCCTGCGGGTTTCAAACGGCAAGTTATTTTTCGTATGTGTTCGGTAAACAATTAGGACAGATCCCGCAAGACTTTCGCAAGCAATCTGCTGCTGCCGGCAACGATTCTTAACGACGGCATTCCTTGCCGTCAACGTATTCTTGACTGATATAATAAGTGAACCGTTTATCCTGCTGTCTGGCTAGTTTGTCACACCATATAGAATGAACTATTGCCCGTATACCGAAAAACAGGAATGGAATCAACAGAATTCCTATCGCAGCCTGAACGATCATAAGCAGCACCCCCTTCTTATTTCTATTCTCAGAATAGTATAAAGAAGGGAGTGCTGCTCCCGAAATCGTCTGTATTTATATCAAAATCGTATATTGTTTCATATTAAAGCTCTTCCGGATTTATAAATTTCACCTCGGGATAACTGTCGTTTGGCCCCTCCAATAGTTGTCCCCCTTCTCCTTTCAATGCCTTATTAAAGAAATCGAGGACATAGTGATTTACGACGTCTGATCCTCTTTTACCATTAATATCTCCTGTGATTCCAGTCAGTTTGATCAGCTCAGAATAGAACTGAAGGTCCGTGAAATTGAAGTGCTGGGTACCCTCTATATAAATCGCAGGTCCTCCCTGATTGATCACATTTTTAATAATGTGCAGCTCTTCTTCAAGTTGTTTGGTGACTTCGTTATCCGGATTGGTATCCTTCTTGAAATCTGTCAACCAGTCTTTAAAAACTCCCGATCTTATGAACATAAACGGCTTGTTTAGATCATCTCTATTGTCCACTTCGATCAGTGACCCGTCCATATTGACCCCGGCCTTGATTCTAGGATCTACATAAGTAGTATTAAACGCTGTTGCCCCCCCGAAGGAATGCCCCATTACACCTAGATGATTTAGATCGATTTTTCCTTTAAATTGACTTTCGATTGCACCTGAATTCAGCTTTTCAATTTCGTCGATTACAAACTCCACATCTTTCGTCCATATCTTACCGATTCTTCTGCGATCTTCTACGGTAGTCGTCTTGGTGGTATAGTCCGTTACACGGCCATCCGGAAAAATGGTAGCAAAGGTGCTATACGTATGATCGATAGTGACCACGATATACCCGTGACTGGCGAGATTCTCGGCCTGTGATGCATGGAGAACCCGACTGGTTCCCATACCGTGAGATAGCAGTACCACAGGATAAGGACTTGTAGAAGGCAATATTTCTACATTTTCATAAGAGTTGGTTTTACTATACTTCCAGTAATCGAATACAAAGTCTGGTAGGTTTAATGAATTAGAATAGGTCTGGATATACTTTTTGAACATTTCTTTATCTTTGGGAAAAAGAGCTTCACTCTTCTTGTTACTGCTATTTGCAGTAGGGTACCACACTTGAACCATTAGTTCCCTCTTATCGCTAGGATCTTCAGTCAAGACTTCATCTCTGTTCTGATCCGTAAAATGAAAGGTTTGAGTACCCACCTTCTCCGGACCTTCAAGCTTCGGCAAATGAAAGACTGGCAAGTATACAGACAAGCCGGTAGATATAACAAGCAGAATGACGATGATGGAAGATGAACTATATTTCAACAGCTTCCCTGCTTTTATATTCCTTATATTCCCCATCTTGCCTAAATGCCTGAGTATAACGATGAGTATGAGTAACGCCGTCATCATATATACCAAAAGCAACTGCCATCTGTATCCCTCTACAAATAATTGAACTACTAATATAACGCTGCTTCCTATCCCCAAAACCAGTCCTGTTGTCTTTGCCCCTCTTCTGATAAACAATAGATCTGAGAGTAGCGCGAAACAGGATAGAACTAAAAGTATCTCAAATAATCTCATTTGACACCCTCTCTTTCTACTTCTTCTTTTGCTAAGATGTAAGCTTAACCAATGAAAGTGTATTCCCCGTGACGTCAATATGAACTGAATATGAACGGACAAAAGAAATGCATCAAAAGCTAAAAACCCTCAGGACGCTAGGATAGCGTTCCTGAGGGTTCAGCCATTGTACAATGTCTAATGAGCCATTATAAGGGAGGCTGCACCAGTAACAGCTTCCCAAGCCGGATCACCGTTTGATCATACCAATCCGGATGCTGCCGGAAATGCTCACTGCTCCGATCATTGCCGGATGCCTCGAACACGGCCGCTTTGTCTGTCTTGCCGGTATCGAGCTCGAAGCGAACCGTATGTTTCCCGTTCGGGAGCTCCGGCAGGAATACATACTGATTACGATTGTGATCGTTGTAATGGGTGAACCGATCGATAATAAAGGGTTCCCCTCCATCCACCGACACCTTCAATCTGCCAGAATCAGGCCCTCCGATATCGAATAATCCGATACGGGTACCCTCGAATTGCACCGTGACCGCCTCTCCAGGATCGGCTGCCCGCCACAGGCCGGGAAACAACCAGCTGTACTCGCGAGCTAGAGCAGAATCACCCGGTGTCAGATATGACCATCCTGCAGAAAAAGTAGTCAGACTATCCAGTGGCAGCATGGCCGCATACTCCCAAGGATTAGCGGGGACCAGCGGATTCTGAGGCAGGTGATGTACGAACCTTCCCGGCTGATCTTGAAGCTCTCTAATGAGCTCAAAGGACCGGGTGATCGTATCCGTGTAAATCTGGTGTCCTTCGGGAATGGTCGGATGGATCGAATCATGCGTAAAAATAACGGCGCCGGGAATGGATACGTCTTCTCTTGAGGTGAACACGAGTTGTCCCTCCGACACCAGGTGACTGACCGCTACCCCCAGATGAATAGAAGGAATCCCATAATAGTCGGCCACTTCCTCTTGCATTAGAGCGCCCTTCTGATATTCCCCGGACTGGAACAAGGCCACATCCCGCTCCTTCAGCGTATACACGAACAGGATATCGGTAAACCGGCTCCGCTTGCGGATCTGACGGACAATCCCTTCGATCCGCGCCTTGGATTCGGGATCTCCGCCATCGTTACCGACAAATTCAACAAATACCAGATCAGGCCGGTGACGCAGTACATCTGTCTCCACACGGGCACAGCCCAGATCCGATCCTGTCCCGTTAATACCTGCATTCACCGCGCGGATATCCGCCTTGGGATATTGCTCACGAAGCCAATCCGCCGTCATGACCCTGTATCCTTCAGAACGCGTATTGCTGCCACCGAAATAGACGATGGTGACCGTATCCCCATTTTCCAGCTTCTGAATGACATTAGGGAGCCCTCTTCGAGGGAATACATCCTTCATCTCGACTTCACCTGACCTCACTTATCGTTTTTAGGAGCAAAGCATTTTACAGCAAACACTTCAAAATAAGGCGAACCATACGTTGCATAGAAATCAAAACGAATTCGGGTGACCGCTTTCGCGTCCACCTTATGTTTGTTCAAGGTGAGATAATTGCCGCGGGTTATGATTGTCCGCTCGCTTCCGTCTTCTAAGGTTAAGGTCAACTCATAATCTTGGATCAGAGACTCAATCGGATCGTCGAAATGCTCCAAATTCAGCTGCGGGTTGAAAATAAGCTGGATTTCGTCCATATTTTTGGGGCTGGCCAAACCAAATTCCAGCCATTCCTGTCCTTCCGTACGCTCAGAAATCCAGCTGTTCGGCAGACCATAAGGTCTGGAGAAGCCGTTGACGACATTCCCCGGATTATACATATCCTGGGCCGGCAACAGCTCCTTGAAGCAAATGCTCTTATTGAATTTCTTCAGTCCGGACGGCTCTTCCGGTCTATAATAGAAGCTGACCGCTCCGGTCATTTTCTCTTCATTGCCGTATACGGCAAGGCCCGCCGTACCTTCCAGTACGATGTAGATTTTGTCGTCAGCCGGTTTCTGGCAGCCGAGGTCCAGCGTAATCCAGTCGTCATGACCGGGTGCAACAGCCAAGCTGTACTCTTTCAACCCGCTGACGGGAATATAATTTTCCTTCCGTTCCCCGCCGAACAGCTTCACCTGCAGGGTTTCCGGATGCCCGGACCTGTTTTTAATTTTGATCCGTACGCTTTCAGCTACGGATGTCTGAATCGGCAGGACCAGACATAACCCTGTCTCCAGGGAAAGCTCTTCGGTTGGATGAAGATTGTCGTAGCTGCGCTGAGATGAAGCACGAATCGTTAATCCGTCAGCGAAGTACGGGTCCAATTCCTCCTGAAGCCCTACAATCGTCTGTCCGTCCCGGAGCAGCAAAGCCTGCAGCTCACTCATATGATCCTCAGCTATAGCCGCAGGATCTGCCTCATATTTCAAGCATAACGAAGCAGCCGTTCCCACCGCCTGTCCCATACAACCGCAGGTTGCCATTACCCTGGTTGATCCGAAGGCCACATGGGTAGCACTTATATTGCGGCCGGCGAACATAAGATTAGGAATATTTCGTGAATATAAACTGCGGAAAGGGATATTGTACAATCCGGGCACGAAATTCCAGGCTGTAGCCGGCCCCTCATCGTAGATGCCCTTATTGGCATGTAAGTCCATATACCATCCGCCGACGGATACAGCATCCTCGAAATGCGGCTTTGTGGTAAGATCGTTCTGGGACAGCATGTGATCACCAATAAACCGCCTGGACTCCCGCTTTCCCGGAATCGGGCATACATAATCCAGGATGAGATTGGCTACATCATCAAATTCGCCGCTATTTTTGATATAATCCCAAATTCCGTATACCAGTTTCCGCAGCTCCAAGGCGATCTCTTCATTATTCTTGATAATATCCAGATGCCCGCCGTATTCCAGCCACCACAATCCGCCAAGCCCGTTGATTTTTCTTGGAAAAGACCGGTGGTTTAAGCCTTGTCTGATACTATCGAAAAAAGCCAGCTTCGTAATATCATACGCAAAGCCAGGTCTTTGGTAGGGAACGGAATACCCTACGTCACGGGCCTGAAACAGGATCGTATCGCCCATGGTGTAATGGTCCGCCACTTCAGGTGCCAATTCTTCCTTATATTCATGCTTCGCCTCTCTCCCCTGCCGGAAGAGAGCCCCTGCCTGATAGCCGACAATGCCATCGCCGGAACAATCGATATAGGTCCGGCTTTCGAAACGGAATTTTCTTTCGGAAGCTAATTGAAGACCCTCCACCCACTTAATTCTGCCGTTCTCCATCCCCGTTTCATGCACACATGTATTCAGGAATAGAGCAATGTTAGCCTCACCATAGACCATGTCGAGCAAGACCGTATCCGAAAGCGAAAGCATAAGCTTCTTGTTGTACAACGGATTATAGTGAAAAATCTTCAGCTTGAGCTCTTCCACCAATCCGCCCTCGCGCGCATAATAGGATGGACTGTTTCCGAGATATGCCGACCCGTTGATATGAACCCTGACCTCGCTGCTCGCATTTCCCCCAAGGACCGGCCGGTCATTAATAAGTGAGACCTGCAGCCCTTGGCGTGCGGCAGCAATGGCTGCGCAGATCCCGGCAATACCTCCGCCTACGACAGTTACATCTGCTTTAATTAGCTCCATTTTGATAACCTCCATGATTAGATCCTTCTCTCATGGTAAGCTTTTTGAGGAGCTTTTTTTTACATGATTTCACGAAAAAATTATACGATTGTTGCAAGGTTATCCGGATTCATACCGGGTCATTTTAATCCGGTATTGCTTGGGCGTATCCCCCGTATATTCTTTAAATAATTTGCAAAAATAACCTTCGTTCACAATCCCTACTTCCTCGCACAATTCCAATATTGAATAATCCCGAACATTTAACAGCTCGAGAGCTAATTGGATTTTTTTACGGTTGATGTAAGTGATCACGCCCTCGTTCATTGTTTTTTTGAATAAGCTGCTAAAATACGATGGAGCTAAATTCACTTCCTCGGCAATCGCCTCGAGCGTTAACCGCTGTTTCAGGTTACGCTCTATAAACTGTATAGCACTCATGATTTCAGCGCGGTGTAAAAGCTGGCCGGCGTGTACATAGTCGTAAGTGAAGTCGCCAATATAGGCCAGCTGCTCCCGGAAAGACATACACTCGATGGGAAACTCTGCTACCTCCGTGGTCAGCTTGTTTCCTGATTTAAACTTCACCGTAATGTCTCTGTACAAGTCCCGCAGCATAGGCACCATGATGGACTTATGGATTTTATGTTCCGTAACGAACTGGTTCAGATCAGCAAAGGCCTGCTCCAGCTCATCCTTGGAGACCTTTCTTTTCAGCCCGTCAAGAAATTCAGCCAGCCTCTGCTGAAATTCTTCTTTTCTGTCATTGTGGTATTGGAAGCGGTGCATAGGTGTTTTTACTGCTTTCTCCGTATGATAATAGAAATCATCACTCACCTTTTGTGCTTCCGTGTAAGCCTGTTTGATCGATTCCCAGCCCCGGTGCGGACCTCCAAAAGCGACAGATACCCTTACATTCAAGTATTGGTGCAAATGGGAGACGATCTGCCCCCCTAATGCCTGGCAATCATATTCCGTTTCCAGATCACTGCGGTTATTCTCCCAGGATAGGAAGCCAATAAAACGGTTAGCGGATAAATCCGCAGCTACACCACTGCCCCCATTCATCACTGTTTCCTCGATGATATTCGTAATCGCATACCTCAGGATGCTTTGATCAGACGCTGAATAAGCGTTCCGGAAACTTTCATACCTGTTCATTTCGACAATAAAACAGCAATAGCTGGCTTGGAAGAAATGAAACTGCATGCGGTTGGCAAAATCCGATGCCCGGTGAGAAGGAATTTCCCCTCTGATTAGCTCGTTAAAAAACTGCTTGCGGACTCTATATTTATTTTCAAGCACGGATACGTTTAACGATTGAAATTCCGCTTCTTTTTTCTTAAGCTCATTTAAATTCCCGGCTGCCTTATCTAAAGCCCGGTTCAAATCCGCTTCCCTGAGCGGAACCTTAACAATGTACTCCATTACGTTGGCTTGAATCGCTCTCTGGGCGTATTCAAAGGAGGAATAAGCGGTCAAAAGAATGAACTGGGTACGGGGGAGCGTTGACTTTAGCTGCTCTATCATGGAAATCCCATCCATTCGCGGCATCACGATATCAGATATCACGATATCCGGCTTAAGCTTTACGATCTCCTCTATCCCCTCCAGCCCATTATTCGCTTTGCCCACCAAATGAAATCGCTTATCCCTAAGGGAGAGCTCTTGAAAAAACAATTCCAGCCGCTGAAGGATCAGATCCTCATCATCAACAATGAAGCAGGTGTATTCTCTCACCATCATGCATCTCCTTTAAACAAGCCTGCCGGGAATACGGCCTGAACACGGGTTATTTCCTTAGGTATACTCGTGATTTGGAGTCCGAATTGTTCTCCGTAGTGAAGTCTGATCCGGTCATGAATATTGTTTAATCCGATTCTTTTCCTTTTCAATTCCACATCACTGGGTTCTGAAGTTAAAATATGCTGTATGGTATCAGCCGGAATACCCTCGCCTTGATCAACGACTTCTATGATGACCCTGCCGCCCTCTCTGTACGCATGAATAGTAATAGGGCCTTCGATCCCCCCTCCGTTATAACCATGGAAGATACTGTTCTCCACAAGCGGCTGCAGCAGCATTCTAAATACCGGAAAGTCTGTTAATCCTGCTTCGATATCTTCAATCAATTGAAAGCTCCGGTTATAACGGATGTTCTGGATCGCGATATAGTCCGATACATTTTGCAGCTCCTGGCGCAGTGAGACCTTCTCCGAAGCGTCGGCGATCCCGTATTCCAGGATTGAAATCAGAGACTCGATCACCACATCTACTTTCTCAATCTGTCCGAGCCGTATGACATTGCTGATAGAACCAAGCGTGTTATACAGGAAATGAGGGTTGATTTGCGACTGCAGCACTTGAATTTCCAGCTTGCGTTCAAGGTCATGATGAAGCTCTGCTCCCCGGATCAGTTCCACAATTTGCTGCAGCATACGATCGAATGCCCGGGAGAGATCGCCAAACTCATCGTTTCGGTTAATAGATATAGTAGTTGTCAGGAGACCCTGCTCCACCCGTTTCATTTTTGTTTTGAGTGCGTAGAGCGGAGTTCTTATATATTTGGCAATAAAAAAGGATACGAACAGGCTTAAGAGAAAGCCCGCAGCCAGAAGCTCGATATAATAGGTTTCCAATCTGGACAAAGCCGCTTTCAAGCGTGATTCATCGTTGATTGAGATAATGGTCCAGTTGAACTTTTCCGTCGGTTTTTTCAGAAGGGAGACCTGAGTTCCCTCCTTGGTGTGCAATTGAAGGCTTGTTTCTGCGGTATCCAGAATTTGTTCCGCTGATGTTTCACCGATTGAAAACGTATGGTCTTGAATATTCAGGGAGCCTTTATTTTCCGAAAATCCGGCAATGATTTTACCCGATGCGGTGATTAGAGCCAGATTCATTTGTTCTTGTCTGTTAATCTTGAACAAGGTTTCTTCAATGGCATTGAGATCCAAATCTACCGCAATAGCCATAGGAAACGGAGTGCCGTTCAGATACCGGACCATGGTAACGGTCCAGCCGGAATATTTAGATTTGTAAGGGTCGCTGACAAAGGTTGTCCTTCTGTTCTGGTCAGCGGCAGCAAACAAGGGTTCTCTTTCAGCTAAAGGTTCATCGAATATCCGGGTAGCCGTGCTTCCGCCTAGAATGGATAAATCGCTTTGGATCAGATAAATATTACTGACGTAACTGCTGTTGAGTTCATATAGCTCTCTTAATTGCTTTTTAATTACGTCCGTATTGTCAATATTGGCTTTCACCGATGATTCCACCGAGAACAGGATCGTCTGGAAGGAGGAGAAATTAACGGTGAAATACTGGTCTATCTTGTCAAGAATTTGGTTGGTGTAATACACATCCGTGGTTCTTATTTCCTTTTGGACATAGCGGTAAGATAATTGGCTGATCAAGATGATGCAGCTTAATACAAAGGCAAAGACGATCAAAAATAATTTTAAGGGCAGGCTGATTCTTCTTCGCATCGATCATCTTCCTTCTGCATCGGTATGGAACAAATCATAGCATATGACAATAAAGAGAGGGCTAAGGATAGCCGCTCTCTTCGTTTAATTTTTACTTGATTAAGCCTGCTTCCTTAAATTGTTTGATTACAGACTCCTTATATCTCTGCATGTCAAACTTGGTCTCCAATGTATCTAGGAAATTGTCCCAGTTCGAAAGTGGTTCCTTGCCAGTCATAAATTTGACCAGGCTCTCATTAATGTAACGCTGGCGGTCAGCTGCCAATGAATCGTTCGGGTCTTCAGTCAATAAGTTCCCGGGCAACGTGGGCGCCACGTATTTCTGATTGTTCTCAAACGCTTCTGCCGTCTTGGGATTCTGGAAGCTGAAGTACTCCGCATCATCCCCGCGGCGCGGCATTCTGTAATGATCGACCCAGAGGTACTTTTCTTTCATGTCCTTCGATAATTCGGAGGTTTTATTTTTGATCTTGCCGTCCACCACATCCCAGTGAATTCCTTTGATTCCGTAGGCAAAATTCGGATAGGCTTCTTGGTCCGTGAAGAAATAATTCAGCATGGACAAGATCCGGATGATTTTCTCCTTATCCGCTTTCTTGGATATGGCCCATGAATTGCCCTGGAACGATTTTCTCTCTACAATCTGATCACCATAAGGACCTGTCATTGGAGGAATAACGATCCATTCCGGCACCTCTCCGCTGATTTCTTTCATTTTCTGCTGATAATCCGGCTCCAGCCTGCGGGCGTCTCTGATCATGAAGCCCACTTTCCCCTTAAATAACTTTTGGTCGAGCAAATCGGGCGTATTCATCGTCACCCAGTCCGGATCTACAACTTTGGCTTCCATCATTTTATGGATATAAGCGAGCGCTTCTTTCATTTTGGGATCGGTATACAGGAATACCGGTTCATTGTCCTTCACATCAATGGCTGAGGGAGGATTGACACCGAACATCCACATCAGACTATCGAAGCCGTAGGTTTGCAGATTGCCTTCTTTATTCATACCGCCGATGAATCCGTACGTATCGTTCTTGCCGTTACCGTCCGGGTCCTTCTCTGTAAAGGCTTTCATAACTTCAAACAGCTCGTCAGGTGTTGTTGGCACCTCCATATTCAGCTTTGTCAGCCAATCCTGGCGGATGAAGTAGCTTCGGCTGATACCGTTGACATTATCATAACCCGGAACCCCAATGGTTTGTCCCTGATAGGTTACCGCCTCCCAGGAGTCGCTGCTGAAACGTTTCTGCAATTCAGGAAATTGATCAAGATACGGTGTCAGATCCGCAAGAACGCCTTGATCATAATATTGCGCAAGATCCGCCCGGCTTTTCAAGAAGATCAAATCCGGAATATCTCCGCCGGCTATGAGCGTATTTAATTTAGTCGTGGCTTGCCCGGATTGGGGAATCATCATTTCGAGGTCAATGTTTACGGCTTCCTCCAGCATTTGGCGCTGAATATCTTCTTCACGTGGAGGAATCGGAGCAGCCGCATTGAACGTACCCTGGTTAAACATCGT
Organism: Paenibacillus silagei; assembly: GCF_017874735.1. Classification (GTDB taxonomy): domain Bacteria; phylum Bacillota; class Bacilli; order Paenibacillales; family Paenibacillaceae; genus Paenibacillus_AQ; species Paenibacillus_AQ silagei. The sequence continues at coordinate 437,361 of NZ_JAGGLV010000003.1, read as the reverse complement.
AATTTTCAATTTGGTTTCAAAGGGACTCTGCTGGCCCTCTGAATTCCCCGATGCTGCCGGCGGTTCCTCTTTGGGTCCCCCACATCCTGACAATACCGTTCCCATACCCACTATTGCTGTCAGCATAGCCAATGTAATTGCTTTACGTTGCATAATGACCTCTCCTTTGCTTCTATATTATCACGGTTTCCCCGTAACAACTCAGGTTGGAATGCCTTTTAACCTTTAACTGATCCCAAGAGCACACCTTTGGTAAAATGCTTTTGCATAAACGGGTAGACGATCAAAATCGGAACCGTAGTCACGACAACTGCAGCCATTTGCACAGCGAACGTACTAACCGTGCCGGAATTGGCAAGCGAATCCGCACTTTGTGTGGCGACGTTAAGCAGGATGTTGCGCAAGATCACTTGAAGCGGCATTAGGCCCGAATCATTGATATACACAATAGCATCGAAGTAACTGTTCCAGTGCCCGACTGCGTAAAACAAAGAAATTGTGGACAGGACGGGCAGTGACAGGGGTAAAATGATCCGCCATAACGACTGAAGCTCACTTGCACCGTCCACCCTCGCGGATTCCTCGATTTCTGCGGGCAATTGCTCGAAAAACCCTTTGATGATGACCAGATTAAAGGCACTAATGAGCTGTGGAATGATCAGTACCCATGGACTGTTCAGCAATCCCAGAGAGCGGACTAATAAATAAGTCGGAATTAATCCTCCCCCAAACATCATGGTGAAGACAATGAATAGCAGGAACGGGCTTCGTCCCGGCAAATATTTTTTGGATAAGGGATAAGCCGCGATTACCGTAAAGAACACATTCAGCAAAGTGCCTACAATCGTCCGAAACAAGGTGATTTTATACGCCTGCCCGATCCCGTGAGAAATGAATACTTCTTTGTAGGCTAGAAAGGTAAAGGTCTCTGGTATAATCACAATTCCTCTTCTTAACACTTCCGATTCCGGGGTCACTGAAACAGCAACCACATAGAGAAAGGGCAGTAAGCACATCAAGGACAGCAAAATCAGAATAAAATAAACGACGGCTTGCCAGACTTTTTCCCCGGTTGTCAAATTGATCATTTGGATCACCCCCTCACCAGATTTGCCCATCGAATTTTTTGGCCAGCTTATTCGCCGCGAGCACTAAACCAAATCCGATGACGGCTTTAAACAATCCCACAGCCGTAGCCAGGCCAATCTTCAGCCGCTCAAGCCCTTCACGGTAGACCCAGGTGTCAATAATGTCGATCTTCTCCTGATTGAAGCTGTTGGCAAACATGAATATCTGGTCAAAACCTGCATCCAGAATATGGCTTAATTTGAGGATCAGCATCAGAATCATAACTCCCCGGATGCCGGGAAGGGTTACATGCCAGAGCTGTCTCCATTTGGAGGCGCCATCCATTCTGGCCGCTTCATACAAGCTTGGATCGATTCCTGCTAATGCGGCAAGGTACAATATCGCGCCCCAGCCAATATCCTTCCATATTTCAGATAAGATAATCAGCAGCCGGCCCCAGGCAGGTTCTGTCAGGAATGAGATGGGTTCAACACCAGCCTCCTTCAAAATCATGTTGAACAGCCCATCCCCCGGGGCCAATAACGCCACCATCATTCCATACACAATGACCCATGACAGAAAATGGGGCAAATAAGTGATCGTTTGTACGATTTTCTTAAACCACTGGGTATACACTTCATTCAGCAGCAAAGCCAGAAGGACCGGAGCCGAGAAACCGAACAACAGCTTATACAGCGATATGATAATCGTGTTTCTCATGATGTCCCAGAAATAAACGCCATTCATAAAATCCGTGAAATTTCTAAATCCCACCCACGGGCTGTCCCATAGCCCCAAAGCCAGGTTATAGTTCTTAAAAGCAATAATGATTCCCGCCATAGGAATGTATTTGAATACGGCAAAATAAACTAACGCCGGGAACAGGAGCGCGTACATCACTTTATACTTTTTTATCGTTCTTATCCATGAGTTCCGCTTTTGGGGTAGGGGCATGGCGTCCGCTGCCAATTTCGCTTGCATGTCATCACCTCGTCTCTATTTATAGTTGTATAGTAGCACCCCCTGCCCGGATAAATTTCTGTGATTTCTAGAATTTCTTATAAGATATTAATCTGAATTGTGAATAGAGGCTTTACGAAAAAAACCTCAGGACGCTAGGATCGCGTTCCTGAGGGTTCAGCCATTGTATATTATTTCAGGCTAACCGCGCCGAAATCTTTTAATAAATTCTCTGCAACTAGCTCCATTCTGTTAGCTTCTATCCTTAGATTATCCGTTGTGATCTTTAACACACCTTTTTAAAATTTTAGTTATAAGGATAACATCGGGTCAAATGGAATCCGCATTAGCTTGGATAGCCTCATGCTCCTCCAGCAGCCGCTTCAGCTGTTGGCGTTGGCGTTTTTCCCGTTGACGGCGCTCTTTGTCCTCCTCCTTGAGCGCTTTAAGCAGGGAGAAGCACATGCCGATCAGAACAATGGCAAAAGGCAGCGCAGCTACAATGGAAGCGGTCTGAAGGCCGCCCAAGCCGCCGCTAATCAGCAGCACAACAGCGATGGAGGATTGCAGAATTCCCCAGGTTAGTTTGACTCTTGCGCTGGGATTCAGCTTGCCGTCTGACGTCAGCATGCCCAGTACAAAGGTAGCCGAATCGGCTGATGTAATGAAGAAGATCATAATCAGGATCGTAGCTATTAACGATACTATGGTGCCTAAAGGCAATTGCTCCAGCATGACGAAAAGGGCGGTGGTCGTGTCTCCTTTAACGGCTTCAGCCAGCTGGACACCATCGAAGAGCTCCATTTGCATGCCCGTTCCCCCGAATACCGAAAACCAGATAAAACCGAACAGACTCGGTATAATCAGCACACAAATGACAAATTCCTTGATAGTTCTTCCTTTGGATATCCTAGCAATGAATGTTCCGACAAAGGGTGCCCAGGCAATCCACCAGGCCCAATAGAATAAGGTCCACGCCCCTACCCAAGTTCCCTTGGAAAAAGGCGTTAACCTCAAGCTCATATTGACGATGTTTTGCAGGTAACTGCCTAATGTGGTGGTAAAGGTATCAAAGATAAACGAGGTCGGACCCGTGATCCATACGAACAGCATCAAAAGAACGGCGATCACTAAGTTGGTGTTGCTGAGGATTTTGATCCCCTTGTCCAGACCGCTGGTAGCTGAGATGAGGAACAGCACGGTCACTACAGCAATAATTGCAATCTGAGCGGCTACGGTGTTCGGAAGTCCGAATAAATAGTGCAACCCTCCGTTAATCTGCAGAGCCCCGAGACCAAGCGAAGTCGCTACTCCAAAAATTGTGGCAATTACCGCCAAAATATCGATGGCTTTACCCAGCCAGCCGGACACCAGCCTCTCACCGAGTAGAGGGATAAAAGCAGAGCTGATCAAGCCTTTGTACCCTTTGCGGAACTGGAAATAAGCAAGTGTCAATCCGATGACGGCATAGATGGCCCATGGGTGAAGTCCCCAATGGAAAAAAGAATAGCGCATGGAGATCCGTGCTGCTTCTGTCGTCCCTCCTGGTACGCCCTCCGGCGGAGATAAATAATGGGACAGCGGTTCAGCCACTCCCCAGTAGACCAGCCCGATCCCCATTCCTGCGCTGAATAACATCGACAGCCAGGAGACTGTGGAATATTCCGGTTCATCGTCATCGTCTCCCAGCCGGATACTGCCGAACCTGCTGAAGGCTAAATAGAAGGTGAAGATCAAGAAGAACAGAGTCGCCAGCAAATAGAACCAGCCGAAATTATGGATGGAGAAAGTGTAGGCGGCATTAGCGGTACTTGCCATCTGGTCAGGCGCCACTGCTCCCCATATGGCAAAAATCGCTACGATGGTAATTGAAATGATAAAAACCATATATGAACCTCCATGAGTAGTGTATGTATACAATAATAAACAAAAAAAACCTCAGGAACGCATGGAAGGCTTCCTGAGGGTCCATCCATTGTATTTTTCTGTCAGGGTCCTGCTCAGTTCTGTCTGTTCTCCACCGATTTCATACGGTTCTGGTCGTCAGGCACCCGGTCATGACTGAATTCCTGACCTGCTTCTACTTCCCCATCTTCGGATACAGCCCGGGCAAAGCTAGTGAACTGTCTCTTCTCCTCGTCTTGCTCATGCTTCAGCTTCAAAAGCTCCTTCGGGTCCTGAGTTGTCATCACGCTAACCTCCTGAGAAATCTATTCATGCTGTTTATCTGCACTATAGAAGTTTTTCCATACTATCGGGGTACTTATGCATGAAGATTGGAGAATGCGCTTTAGTCCTTAACTTTTATGAGCACTCCATCCCTATTCTCATAGACTCTGCTTTCATTTTTTTCGATCTTGTTCATGATCTCTTCTTCCAGGTTAATCCCCAGAATCTCCGCCAGTCCAATCAGGTAGATGGCAACATCCGCTAATTCTTCGCCGAGGTCATCTTTCTTCTTCCGGTAAGCATCGCAGGCTTCGGACAGCTCGCCGTGGGTCAGACAGAATTCCTGATAAATATCTGTGACATTGAACCCCTTTTCCAGCTTATTCTGATACACTCTCTTCTGGAGTTGTACTAAATCAATCACCGCAATCACTCCTATCTTCTGTCTTATTGAACTAACTTATTGATCTAATCCCATATGCATGCGTAAATGCACTAGTGACATGGGCTTAATCCGCTGGGCTTCAGCGATATTCTCATACAATAGGTGGCTCTTGCCTGCCTGGGCAAACGACTCACGTAAGGCTGCGATCCTTCCTTTTTTGAGATCAAGGAACTGGAAGTCGATCTGCTTCAGATGCTTCATTGCGGTCAAAGGCTCTAACTCCTTCGCGGTCACAGCTGCTGAAATCTCTCTTAGCTGTAACATTTCAAGCTGCGTTGCGGTCCATAAAGGGTCAATATCCTCCAGGGATTTCATCTGATCGAGTTCAAGCTGTATAAGCCCCGGCATATTCGAAAAGTCACACAAAGCCTCAAGCTTCGGCAAGGATAAGTTCAGGTATGTAAGATTGCTCATGGACTCCAGGGCATCCACCTCCGTTAAGTTGCGGATAGCCGCCAGACTCAGCATGGGGACGGTAGAATCGGCGAGAGCATCCATTGATCCTTTCAAGATGGAGTCATGAATGAAGAGGCACAGCAGCTTTGGCAACCGGCGCACAAATTCCAGCTCATGAATCGTAGTCCGCAAGATTAAGGTATCCAGGCTGGCGGCATCGCCTATCGGCGTTAAGTCCTGAAACTGCCCATGGACCGAGAGATATTGTAGCTGCTTGAAGCTTGCGAGGAAGCTTAGGTCTATCGGCTTTTTGGCCGAAATGGATAAAAACTGCAGTCGCTGCAACTTGCCAAGCACACTCAGATCCACACTATGAAACAGATTCAACTCTAAGGCTGTGATGTGCTGTAGTTCCGCTAAGGTCTGCAGCAATTCCTCGGAATAGCGCACTTTCCTGTCGGCTTGGCTAATTGACAAGACCAGATCCGGGCGTTCGGCAAATACATGCTGATCTAATTCCTGCAGATCCTGGAGCTTGTCCACATCGATGACATACGAAATAAGCTCCCGCTGTCTGAGCTCCTTCACCGCCTGATCCATTTTACCTTTTGTCCAAGGTGCTCCATTCATTGAGCTAGTCCATACTCCCATTTCCGTGATCCCCCGTTCCTTCGGATATAAAAAGTCCCGCCTGTTTGTGGCAGACGGGATTTTGATTATGTCATGCTTATTGAGCGGCAGTCTTATAGCTTGCGCACCACGTAGATGAGATTCATGCCGCAATCCAGCGTGCCCGGCAGTTTGGTGAACGCGATCTCCTGTTCGACAAGCAGCTTCCAGAATTCCTGGTCAGCCCGGGCGTTCTCCAAGGCAACATCTCCAGCTTGCGTATATAGTCCGGCAGAGCTTCTCTCCAGAATATTAACCGGAAACTGTGCAAATAAAGCATCCAGTTCAGAGCTCCTCATCATATGGACGTAATGCTTGCTGGGAACTGGATAATGATCTTCGTCCTGAACCCCTGTATTCATGAGCCATCTTGTAGCATCGATCCCGAACTGGTCCTTCTCATAGCGGATGCCTTCGAGATAATACATGGAAGCGCCGATGAAGCTCATCAACCCGACAATCAGGATGCCGCCCGGCTTAAGTACTCTTAGCAGCTCCCGGATACCATCCGCCTCTCTGTCCAAGAGATAGTTGATGACACCGCCAATACATACTACTGAGTCAAAAGAAGCATCTGCAAACACGCTCATATCCAGCACATCTAGCACATGGTATGCCTTGATTCTGTCCACCAGGGACAGCTCTTGCATTTTGGACTTGTTGAATTCAATCTGATGGCTGGACAGATCAGCGACGGTCAACTCAGAACACATGGTAGCCAGATCTTTGGTGTACCTGCCTGAACCTGCACCAATCTCCAACACTTGGTCCCCAGGCTTGATATAGCGCTGTAGGATGTCCAAATGGACCTGATACAAAAGCTCGCCTGGACCATCCTTCGTAAGCCGTGTCCATTCACGGTCACCATAGTTGTCATACCGGGTTCTCGGGATTTCGGGGTTGTAGCTCATGAAAGCCTCTCCTTTTCATATTCAATTGGAACATCGGAGTAATGCCACTAATGTCGCTAATGCCACTAATATCGCCTGCACTCATACAACCACCTCCTCCTTGGAATCCGTCTGCACTTATTATACTAAGCCTCGGTTCATTTGGCATCCTAAATATTCCAAACCCATCAGCCGGATGTCTCCAGACTCGTAATTGTGACAGGGTATATAAAGAAAACCCGCACGATGTGCGGGTTACGCTCAGCCTACAGGCCATTATTCCGGATTACGTCCTTATACCAATAAAAGCTGTCCTTCCGTCTGCGCTCCAGTGTGCCATTTCCGTCATTATCCTGGTCCACATGGATCAGACCATAGCGCTTCTCCATCTCGGAGGAGGAGTAGCTGATCAGGTCAATGATTCCCCAGGCGGTATAGCCGATAACCTCTACCCCGTCAAGGATCGCTTCATGTATTTGTTCAATATGGGAGCGGAGGTAGTCAATCCGGTAAGGATCATGAATGGCTCCATCTTCCTCCACTTTATCATAAGCGCCGAGTCCGTTCTCGACCACATACAGCGGGATCTGATACCGGTTATACAGATTACTCATCGTCAGCCGTAATCCGATTGGATCAATCTGCCAGCCCCATTCGCTGAGCGGGAGGTGCGGATTTTTGATACCGCCCATCGTATTTCCGCTGACCTTCTCCAGTCCCTCGCTCTCCGCACTGGCCACGAAGGAGTTGTAGTAGCTGAAGGAGATGAAATCTGCGGTATGCTTGCGTAGCGCCTGATCGTCGCCTTCGGCTTTAGCAATTTCAATTCCCTTATCCTTGAAGAAACGCTGAATATAGCCTGGATAAATTCCACGAACCTGAACATCGGTGAAGAACAGGTTGAATTCATTGTTCTTATGCGCGGCGAGCACATCCTGCGGATTGCAGGTATGCGGGTAATGCAGCAGGCTTGTAAGCATACAGCCGATCTGTGCACCAGGAATGATCTCGTGACATAGCTTCACCGCCAGCGCACTGGCCACAAACTGATGATGCAGCGCCTGATAGACTGCCTGCTCCACTTGCTCTGCCTCTCCGAACCGGTCTGGTACAATGCCGCCGTTGGTGAACGGGTGGCGGACAATCCCGTCAATCTCGTTGAAGGTGATCCAATACTTCACCTTGTTTTTATAACGGTTAAAGACGGTTGTGCAGTAACGCACAAAGAAATCAACCACCTCACGGGAGGTCCAGCCCCCGTACTGGTTCACCAGATGCATAGGCATCTCATAATGTGACAGAGTCACCAGCGGCTCAATACCGCGCCCCAGCATTTCATCGAACAGCCGGTCATAGAACGCCAGGCCCGCCTCATTAGGCACTGCTTCATCACCATTTGGATAGATACGTGTCCAGGCGATGGAGAGCCGCAAGGTTCGCAGGCCCATTTCCTGCATGTAGGCCAAATCCTCAGGGTACCGGTGATAGAAGTCAATGCCTCTTCTTTTGGGATAATCCTGGTCAGACTTGTCTTCCATGGCTTTCTTCAACTGCTCATCGCTTACCGCATTATGCTTTTTATAATCACCTTTGCCCAGGTTTCTCTTGTAAGTAGCCATGTCAGCCGTGGACAGCCCTTTACCGTCTACGTTCCAGGCACCCTCTGCCTGATTGGCAGCGATGGCACCGCCCCATAAGAATCCGTCTGGAAAAATCCGCTGTGTACTCAATATGACCCCTCCACTACTCTATTCTTTTCTGTTCATCACCCGGCTGATATGGATAATGAGATAGAGCATCTCCTCATTAGACATGTGCCGGTGGAATTTGGCTCCAATGTAGGTATTAATGGATGCTACACACTTTCCTTCTTCCGGGTATTTATTAGATATCTGGTCAAGCAGCTCGCTGTCCTGCGATTCAAGCATCTTGTTCTCCATCAGGCGCTGGACAAAGAACTGGAGATGAGTCAAGAAACGTGAATAGTTAATGCTCATCGTGTCAAAATCAACACCGTAATGGATTTTGATAATATTCAAAATATCGTTGACCGTCTTGGTCATCATCAGCACCTGGCTCATGTTGTCCTCGGTCTGCTGCGCATTCACCAGATGAAAGGCGATGTTCGCGGCTTCCTCTTCCGGCAGAGAGATTCCGAGCTTCTCCCTGATCATTCCCAGCGCCTGCAGCCCGATCTGATATTCACGCGGGTAGAACTTCTGTACCTCCCACCGCATCCGGTTCTGGATCGTTATATTGGACTTGAAGCGTTTGGCGGCCATATATAAGTGATCGGTCAGAGATACATAGAGGTTCTCGCTAAGATGCCTGGATAGAACGTCTTTTGCATACGATATGATTTCATCGGCCAGAATCAGGTATTCCTTAGGGGTCTCTCTCATTAAGGCTGTCATATCGGAAGCCATGTCCTTGTTCTCGACGATGTAGACCTTCTCGATCTCGTGCTCATTAACGGTATCCCCCGGCTTGCTTTTGAAGCCGATTCCCTTCCCCATCACGATGACTTCCTTGCCATCCTCGCGGTCGGCCAGAACTATGTTTACATTGAGAATTTTCACTACTCTCATCGGCGTATACCTCACGTTCTCCAGGGCATCTTAGACCCAATAATGTCTTATAAAACAGTAATTAACGGCATCTCCGGCCCGATCTTCCCGCTGTATTCATGTCCGAGAATCTCCAGATAATCCGGAGTGTTGGTGACGATCACTGGCGTAGTCGTATCGTATCCGGCTTCCTCGATTGCCTTCATGTCGAATTCAATCAGCAGTTGTCCGTGCCGGATGGTGTCGCCTTCATTCACTACTACATTGAAGTGCTGCCCCTTAAGCTTGACGGTATCCAGCCCGACATGAATGAGGATCTCGACGCCCTCCACCGATTTCAGGCCAATGGAGTGTTTGGTGCGGAATACCGTCTCCACCGCTCCGTCAAAAGGTGCGACGACCTCGCCCTTGCTCGGCTTAATGGCCATTCCTTGGCCCATTGCCTCTTGCGCGAAGGCTTCATCCTTCACCTCTCTCAAAGGAATCACTTCTCCCTCAATCGGTGCGAAGATGACGGTACGGGACTGGAGTTTTCCAGTTTCCTGCGGAGCTGCCGGTACATCGGCGGATTTCGCTGTGTCAGCTTCTGGCTGCAGTCCGCCAGTGTCCTCTTTGAATCCTATGAAGTACACCGCGATTGGCGTAACGACCAGGGAGATCCCCAGCGTAATCAGGGCGTACATGAAATTGTTCTTTTCCCCGATAAACATCGGCAGTGAAGCGATACCCGGACCCACTGCGGCGTAAGCCTTCAGATTGACGATCCCGGCGAACAGTCCGGCAGAACCGGCCCCGATCATGCAGGCGACCATGGTTCTTTTCAGCTTCAGGTGTATTCCGTATAATGCCGGTTCTGAGATTCCGAACAATCCCGAAATCCCTGCCGGTAAGGCGATTTGCTTCAGCTTCTTATCTTTGGCCAGGAACCATACCGCGAGCGCGCCTGCGCCTTGGGCAATATTGGAGGACAGCATGGCACTGTGAATCAGCGTTTCATACCCCGGCGACACCATTGCGGCAAAAATAACCGGGTAGAACACTTTGTGCATCCCGAACATGACGATGAACGGGAGAATGACAGATAATATCACTACGGTCAACCAGCCGAACTTCCCTTGAATCCAGAAGATTCCGTCGGACAAGCCTTGACCCAGATAGTTTCCGAGCGGTCCCAGTGCGACTAAAGCCAGCGGAGCCATTACCAGAATAACAATCATCGGCTTGAGGAAAATCTTGACGGGTCCCGGCGAGACCTTCTCGGCAAATCGTTCCACGTATGACATCAGCCAGACGGTAAGGATAATCGGGATAACGCTTGATGCATACGAGACATTGGGTACCGGTAGTCCGGCGAACTGGACAGGCACTTCACCCGCCAACAGGGCGATCAATTTGGGATGTAAAAGCACTCCGGCCAGAGTAACCGAGATGTACGGATTGGTTTTGAACTTCTGGGAGCTGGAGAAGGCCAGCAGTACGGGCAAGAAGTAGAATGCGGCGTCTGCAATGAAGCTCAGCAGCAGGTAGAGCTGACTCTCTTTGGTCAGCAGGTTCAGCGAGGTGCTGAGCAGCAGCAAGGCCTTCAGCATCCCAGAGGCGGCAATCGCCGGAATGATCGGTTGGAAGATCCCGGTGATGATTCCCGCGAAGCTGTCAAAGAGTCCCTTGAAGCTCAGATCTCTTTTCTTCGGTTCCTGCGGGGCTGGCTTCTTCTGTGTATCCATGAGTTTGATAAACTCATTGTACACATAACCTACGTCGTTACCAACAATCACCTGGTATTGGCCGCCGCTGTATACGGCTCCCATGATCCCATCTATAGCTTTGATTTCATCGGTTTTGGCTTCTTGCGGATTCTTCAGATTCATACGCAGACGGGTAGAGCAATGAATGACTTCATTGATATTATCATTCCCGCCTACTTTGTCAAAAATAGTCTTCGCGGTTTGTTTGTAGTCCATGCTGAGCACCTCACATTAGGAAATAGGAGCATAAAAAAAGGCCCAAATCGGGTAGGAATATCAAGCATTCCCACCCAATTCAAGCCTTGCCTGCCGAACAGTAACACGCTGTAATTGGATGATATGAAATTAATTTTTTATTTTTCCGGAAAGAAAAAATCAATTAACCGTTTACACAGCCACTTTAACATGTCCGGATGAAAAAAACAACACCTAATCCATATTCAAAATCTTAAACTCGCCCGGAGTGTAGGATTGTTCTGCGTAATTCCCTCCCCAATTACAAAGCAGTCTCAAAACGGGTTCGAGGGATTGCCCCAGCTCTGTCGTTGAGTATTCCACCTTAGGCGGTACTTGATTGTACATGGTTCTGCGGATTAATCCGTCTGTCTCCAGTTCCCGGAGCGTTTGGATCAGCATCTTTTGCGAGATATTATGAACAAGCCGTTTAAGCTCCCCTGTCCGCTTGGGTCCTTTGATTAAATAGTACAGAACAAGCCCCTTCCACTTCCCTCCGATCACCTCTAGTGTAACTTCCAGTTCACAGTGAAAGATTTTCATAACAATCCATCATCTCCTGAGTTGATACACAAACGTTAAGCTGATTTAGATTTGAGCCACTCCACCGTCTGCGAATAATTCAATGCCGTTCAAATAACTGCTCTCCTCAGAGGCCAGGAACATGACTGCATTTGCGATCTCTTCTACCTGCCCTACTCTGCCGAGCGGGACATCTGTTTTGGCCTGTTCCAGGTAATTGTCAAGCTCAGAGCCGAACAATTCATCGTACGCCGGTGTGACGACTGAACCCGGACTAAGGACGTTCATCCGAATTCCAGTTCCTTTGATATCCAGAATCCAGTTGCGGACGAGCTGTCTGATCGCTGCCTTGGAGGCGCCATAGATACTGAACGCGGGTACCCCCATTGAGCCGGCCGTAGAGCCTGTCAGGATAATGGAACCTTTTTGGTTAGGGAACAAGGGTAATGCCTTTTGAACGGTGAAAATAGTTCCCTTCACGTTGACATCAAAAGTCTTGTAGTAGTGGGCTTCCGTAATTTCGCCTAACGGCAGGAATGATCCTAGTCCGGCATTGGCAAACAGAATGTCCAAATGTCCCTTTTCCCGCTTGACGGTATCGAATAAGGTGTCCAGATCTTCCAGCTTGGAGATGTCACCTTGAATGCCTGTAACATTCTGACCAATTTGCTGTACCGCTTCATCCAATTCACGTTGTCTGCGTCCTGTGATAAACACGTAAGCCCCTTCTCGTACGAACTGCTCTGCCGCCGCAAGCCCGATGCCGCTTGTTCCTCCGGTTACAACTGCTACTTTCCCATCAAATCTACCCATACTATTATACACTCCTCTTATGGTTTGTAGTTCCTATGAACGCTAGTATGGAGGAAAAGTTACAAGAAAAACAGTACCCACTTTTTTGTGATATAGTCACCAAAAGGTGATAATTGAGGCGGTGCAAGCTGTGTTATTCTGCTGAAGCGCTAAATTTTCTGCTTCTCCACCATCTTGTAATACATTCCCTGTTGGACCAGTAATTCGGCTGGGCTGCCCTGCTCAACAATTCTTCCCTTATCCACGACCAGGATGACATCTGCATTCTTCACGGTGGACAGCCGGTGTGCAATCACCAGGATCGTCTGCTTCCCTTTCAGGCTCAACAAGGTATCGTTCAAGTCACTCTCTGTCAAGGCATCGAGAGCTGAGGTGTATTCATCCAGCATCAGAATCCGGGGGTCACTCATGAATGCCCGTGCTAATAGAATCCGCTGGATCTCGCCGCCGGAGAGATTGTCTCCATGGTTCTCCACCTGCTTATCATACGCTTCAGGCATGGCTTCTACGAATGAATTCACATGGGCAAGCTCAACAGCAGTGCTGAATTTGCGCCATGTCTCTTCAGTCATGTCTTCCTTTTGCAGAGGATAAATGATGTTGTCCAGAATAGACTTGTTCCATAGCACTCCCTTTTGCGGAGAATAGCCGACATATCGTCTTAATTCATGAATGTCCAGTTCTTGGATCGAGACACCGTCCAGGCAGATCTCCCCTTCATCCGGCTCTATGAACCTGTGGATCAGCTCGAATATCGTAGATTTCCCTGAGCCGCTTAATCCAACAATCCCCACGAAGGCTCCGGGCTGAATGTCCAGAGTAAAGTCCGTGATCCCAAAAGAATCTGCTGGAGCGTAACGGTACGAGACATTCCTCATCTGCAGGAGGGGGACACGGTGATAGTCGGGAGCTGTATCACCCGATGAAATTTTCTCCAGTTCAAGGATGTCATTCAGGTTATTAATAATGACCGTCATGCGGCTCCTATCGATGTTCAGCGTAAACAGCGACTTGAAAATCTGATACAGTCTTGGAAGAATCACAATAAAGGCCAGCAATGTGCCTGGTGAGATGCGACCTTTTAGAATCAAGAACAGACTATAGCCGTAAATGATGCCCGTAATGATGGAAATGATATTCAAATAGTTGATGCCTTTATCCAAAATGCCATGATACTGCTTATCCAGGCGCTCCGTCCTGCTCCTGAAGCGCTTGAAGCCATACATACATAGAGGGAATGAGAGGATGGCTGCGAGTGTAAGCTCGGTACTCATGGAGAACATGATCCACAGGGTAGCGATCAGCAGAATAGCATTCGAGACCATGGCCATCAGGGTGTCAATCACGAAAATTTCACATAGCATCCCCACCTGCAAGGTGATCCGGTTAATGATTTTCCCCTTGCCGATGCTGTCCACGTTTCTTGGCCGGGTCTGGAGTACGTCAGAGAACAGCCGCAGGCGCAGATTCTTGGATAAATGGTTGCCCAGCTCATTATTGTAATAAGAGGTGACGCTGTTCAAGGCGGCGTAAATTACGGGAATTAGAATTAGCAGGAGCATATAGAATGCAGCCGTACCGATCTGCTTGTCAGGCAGGATGTCATCGAATAGGTCTTTGAACAGGAGGGGCTGAACAGTCGAGACGAATGCGGCTAAAATATTGAAGATTAGGATCATAACAAGGATTCTCTTGCTATTAGACAATATCTCCTTGATCAACGTTCGGGTAGGATTCATAAGCCCGCAGAACCTCCTTCAAAGAGCGCAGCTTATGTAATCATAACGGATCGGGATGATGGAATTAACCTGCCTAATAATAGTAAATTACCTTACATATCATAGAATTACTGTCGGTTTAAGGTCTCCAAAAAACCAGCGTCCATAAGGGTTCGCTGGCTTCTCAGTTCTTGTATGAATTACTTTCCTTCCTCCGCTTTCCAAATCCCGGCCGCTGTAGGCGAGAAGCCGCACTTTTCATAGAATTCCTTATGCTCACGGCTATAAGTGAGGGTTACTATGGTCAATCCGCGTCGAATAGACTCGTTCAAAAGCTCCTTAACAAGCTGCTGCCCCACTCCACGCCTCTGATAATCTGGATGGATGATAATGTCCTCCATATACCCGTGCTCCAGGCCGATTCCGGCAACGTAGCCAAAGGCAATGAGTCTGCCTGCGGGATCTCTGGCTCCCGCCCAGAAATTGCACCGCTGAAACAGGGCGGGATAGTCAGAGTCTCTTCTTGCCCAGCCCACGGCTTCTCTTAAACCGGGAACCTCCTCCGCGCGAATGTCCAAGTTAATCTGAATCATTTTCCAGATACAACACCTTTGCTTTTTTGTCGTAGGCAATTAGTTCCGCGTACCGGCCCCAGTCGATCAGGATATCCAGTTGAAGTGCGGCTTCCTCTGCCTCAAAATGCTTTTCGAAAATCTCCACGAAAAAGGCTCCTTCCATTTTATTATTTGATTTCGATTGCAGAATCCAGATGATTTTCTCCATGATGGGAACATGCTCCAGCACCTGGTCTTTAAAAATTTCCTTCCGGAAGAGAACACTTGCATTGGCAAACTGGCGTCCTGGCTCTGTCAACTCGATATCTCCATGCAGAACCGTAGCAAATTGCAGCATTTCCACCGCCTCGACGATCGGCAGGAAATCTTCCAGTTTCAGACTTAATTGATCGGCCAACTTGTACAAGTCCACTTGTTGACCCAGATCGTCAATCAGTTCAATGAAGCCTGTGAGGGCGCCTGCCGGAACCGGTGGTATTTTCTCGATGGTATTTTGCTTTTCTTCGGCCGGACCGGCAGGCTTCACTTCCCTTTGGGTCAGTATGGAATAGATTTGGTCCACAAGCGATGTGAACTGCGGATCTTGTTTATCCCTCCAGTGCGCCATGGGAATGGGAATATCGGAGATTACACGGGCAGGGTCCCTGGAGAGGACGATGGCCCGGTCCGACATATAGACGGCTTCCTCAATACTGTGGGTGACCATAATGATGCATTTGGTAGGGATTTGCTTCTCCGTCCATAATTCCAGCAGGTCCCGCTTCAAGTTCTCTGCGGTCAATACGTCAAGGGCGGAGAACGGCTCATCCATCAGGAGAATATCCGGCTCCATGACGAGCGCCCGGCCGATACCGACACGCTGGCGCATCCCTCCGGACAATTCTTTGGGGTACGCTCCTTCAAATCCGTCAAGCCCAATCATATCGATTACCGAGAGGGCTTTACGCATTTTGTCGGCTTCGCGTAGAGGTTTGTTCTCCAGCCCCAGCTTCACATTCTCCAGGACTGTAAGCCAAGGAAACAATGCAAATGATTGGAATACCATCCCCACACCCGGATTGGTACCGGCAATCTCCCGTCCATTATAGAGCACCGTGCCCTGTGAAGGAGGGACAAGTCCCGCAATGATTCGCAAAAGAGTCGACTTCCCTGACCCTGAAGGTCCCAGGATGGATACCAGCTCGCCCTCCTTAATATTGATATTAATATCCTCCATAATACTCACATTTGCCTGCTTCGGCTGATCATAACGTTTGCTGATTTGCTTTAATTCAATCAATACTTTGGTCATGTTCTACACCTCTAATCCAAATGATATTTGCTTTCAGCTAAGGCATACAGCCTGCGCCACACCAGACGGTTCACAATTACAACGAGCAGGCACATGACGAATATTCCCCAGATAATCTCCGGCCAATTGCCGTTCGTAGTGGCCTCAGCGATGTACGTACCTAACCCGGCTGCTTGAAGATCCTGATCCTTCCACGATACAATTTCGGATACAATACTGGCATTCCAGGCGCCTCCGCTTGCCGTAATACAGCCGGTTACAAGAAATGGAAAGACGGCGGGGAGAATTAGTTTTTTCCAGGTCTGCCAGCGTGTCAATTTCAAAGTCACCGCAGCTTCCTTAAGATCGGAAGGAATGGCCATTGCCCCGGCAATCACATTAAATAATACATACCATTGTGTCCCCAGCATCATCAGCGGAATGGCCCCAATCTCCATCGATATTCCAAACTTCAAGTACAGAATCGTGAATATTGGAAACGCCATGTTGGCCGGAAAAGAAGACAGAACCTGCACAACAGGCTGAACAATTCTTGACAGCCGCGGATTCGTTCCGATGAACACGCCTACAGGCAGCGTCCAGATTACAGCCAGCAGTGTTGAGACGACTACCCTCAGTGCGGTCAGCAGGCCGAGGTACACCACATGAATCAGCTCGCCCCAGCTTAATTGGGCAATCTCGAGAATGCCTGAATACAAATACTTGAGCATCAGCACAGCGGCCGCAGACAGGAATAGCCATTGAAGAGCCTTTTTGACCCTTGACGGGACATGAGGCAGCTTCAACTGTGCGCTTCGGGTGGCAAGCCGCAGGAATCCGTCATGAACGCCGCCGTGCAGCTTACGGTTAAGATAATGAACAAAGCTGGCCCGCTTCAGAAGCTCTAACACCCAGGAGGTTGGCGCTTCGCCTGCTTCCGTCTGTTCATTCTTGAATTTCTGACTCCAGGCAATCACCGGACGCCAGAATAATTGGTCTACCATCACAATCAGTACAACCATCGTCAGGATCGCATAGATAAGTGCCCTAATATTGCCGTCATCTGCGGCCAAGGCCATGTACGTCCCGATTCCCGGCAGATGCAGATCCTGATTCAGCACGCTGATCGATTCACTGGCCGCCAGAAAGAACCAGCCTCCGCCAAACGACATCATGCTGTTCCATACCAGACCGATCATCGAAAAGGGGGCTTCCAGCTTCGTGAACCGATGCCATCTGCCCAATTGGTTCATCGCGGCAGCCTCATTCAGCTCGCGCGGAATCGTCTTAAGGGAATGATAATAGCTAAGGGTCATATTCCAGACCTGGCTGGTGAAAATAGCAAAGATTGAAGCCATTTCCACTCCCAGCAGGCTCCCCGGAAACAATGCCATGAAGGCCAGGACTGTGGCCGAAAGAAATCCAAGCACCGGAACGGATTGCAGGATATCAATGGCGGGAATCATGAATTTCTCAGCAGTCCGGTTATACGCCGCGATGCGGCCGTACACGAAGGTGAAGATCAAGGATGCTGCAAAAGCGATAAACATGCGTAAAAGGGAACGCCCTGCATAATAAGGCAGCCATTTGGGGTCCAGGCTTAAGGAGGACAGTTCATCCGGATCTAAAGGCACCTGCATACCCGAGCCTAACTTTGCTGCGGCATAGAGGATGGATAACAACAAGGAAATGACGAGAATATCCGCCCAGCCGAATGATCTTCGCTGGTTCCCTTGCTGGAAAAAGTTCATTTGCATAATGTACAACTCCAATCTGCTCCAAAGAACAATATCATCCTAACGGATGAATAAGATTACTTTAGCGCAAGCACAATGTATGCTGTTTTTCACATACATTTGGTCCATATGCCTGCTTGCGAACACAATGTATACTGTTTTTCACATACATTTTGACCATATGTCTGCTTGCGAGCACAATGTATGCTGTTTTTCACATACATTTTGACCATATGTCTGCTTGCGAACACAATGTATACTGTTTTTCACATACATTTTGACCATATGTCTGCTGCGAGTACAATGTATGCTGTTTTTCACATACATACAGCCTTCAGTCACATTCAGCATTAAAGTCACTCTACGATTCTTTCCAAGAACTCTTATTCACAAATGTACGCACACCTTTTCCACAGCAGGAGGAAACTATAGTTTCCTATAAAATAAAAAACTCTCCTCTGCATCAGCAGGGAGAGCTACACATTCCTTCATTCACGAGAGCTGCAAGGCTATTCCGATTCAGTCATCCAGGGGGGCCTGAAGACAGACTGAATACAATAGACCTATACCGCAATGGGGGAATGGGATGCTTCCTGCTTAACCACAACCATAGGTTCGTAAGATTGTATATTCGACTACTGCTGTCCATCTCCAGTTCCCTCCCTTCATTAAAAGAATTTACCAATCCTTGACTGTGCTTACGTGGCGTAGTTAACAATAGTGGCTTCCCCGGTGCGCTCATCGTAAGCAATCCATAATTCATCCCCGGCTTCTACGCCATACACCGGTTCTATAGATTGCCTGATCCGGTAGCTCTGTCCACTGCGTTCGACGGTGATCGTGGCAAGCGGCCGGTCGCCGGTCGTTCCCCGGTAGTCGACCGATCGAACGCTGGCACTGCCTTGCTTGCCTTGCAGAAGCCGCGATTGAAGCGCAACCTCCTCCGGCTTCGCAGTTACGGGAACTACTGCTCCTACAGTGACTTCCAGATTCTCCGGGACGAACTGGCTGTTCACCTTGCGCAGACGTTCCTTTCCGTTCACCATCACTATCTCAAGCAGCAGCAGATTCTGGCCGGCAATCTTTACCGGCAACCGCTGAACTCTTGTAATTTCAGCCTCTAAGGTGAGCTGGTTTGCCTGATCACTCCGCTCCGCAGGACCGTATCTCAACAAACGGGCGTTGCCGCTTGTGATTATCAGATCTGCCCGTTCTCCGGTACGGTAGACGAAGCCGGAGGGCTGCACCACAGGCACACTGTAGCTTTGGCCTGCTGCCTCAAGGTGCAGCAGCAGTGCTTGCCCGCGGTTTACAGGTCCGCAGGCTTCTATCTGTCTTAAGACCGCATCATGAATGATCCGGGGCGGCGCCTGGTTCTTAAGCTCGCTCTCCCGTACCAGGGTCGCCGTATGCTTGCTCCGGTTATAGCTAATCATCACCTGATCGCCTGGACGGATCGGGTTCAGATAAGAAATGACCTGCTTGATCTGGACTTCCTTACTCTGGCCCTGGTCCGTGAAACGGACGATGAGCCGGACCTGTGGTTGTTCGTTGACCAGCATCCCCGTCTCGGCCAGATTAATAACCGTGCCTTGAATCAGAACCCCCTCGGCCAGCTTCTGCCACCGCTTGCGGATGAGAAGCTGTGGCAGCCAGAGTAGTCCCACCACCATTAGTAAAGGAATTGCGAGCCAGATCACCCAGTTCACAACCAGGGCATTCCATGTCAGCACATAGTTCTTGAAGGTCGCTGCAGATAATTGATCCTCCCCGGCAGCCATCTGCCATTGCTGCAGCTCCCCGTTGCTGATCTGTCCGCTAAGCCCCTCCTTGACAAGCAGCCAGCCTCCCAATGAATCCGGACTTGAATAGTACAGTGTATCATTATTCGCTTCTTTATAGAAGCTCAGCTTCGGATCTTGCAGCTGATCGTAGGATAATGTCTTAAGCGCGGCATTGACATTCGTAAATTCCCCGGTCTGCTCATGATACAAATAACCGCGTAAGGTACCCTTGATCTCGTCTTCCGTGGTGGACCCGGCAATAAGCGTCTCCTGGTCGTTCAGCGGGAAGAGCCTGGCCTGATAGACCGGCTCCGGCGTCTTGACGGCTTCGCCCCATTTACCCGCAGCCTCATTGTAATAGTGAACCTGTTTTGGATATTCGCTGCTTACCCGCAGTAGCCGGGTATTGTCCAGTCCGAGCTGCGCGGCAAACTCCTGTCCTACCCTCTTCTGCGCTTCGGGAGCACTCTCTTGCGCGCCCCTCAGCCCAAGTAGAGGTATGCCGTCCTTGCCGAAGAGGGCAGAAGCATAAGCGGTACGCCCGTCCTTGAGTCCCACCTCATAGACGGGCAGAGAATGCGCCTCCTGGAAGCTGAAGAAGGCTTCACGAATGGAGACCGGCCGTGCCGGAAGAGCGGCTGAGCCGTTCAGATTCACGTAATGGAGCTGAGCCTGGCTGACTTCTGCCACATGGACCGCTGAGCTTTTATCCGCCCCGGCGAACAGTAATCTGCCCCGCCACTCATGCCCGTCGGAGCTCAGAAAGGTCGGGATATTAAAGCTTCCCTGCACCAGCTCTTTTGCGCCATCCGCCGGATCAATAACATTCACCTGCAGGCTCATATTGTCCTTGGTTGCGACCACCAGCTTACCGGCCTGATAAGAGACCAGCCGCTGCCGGTGGATGTCTGAGCGCAGCTCCACCTCCTGCTCAGCCTTATGGGTGCCTGCGTCATACAACGTTGCCATTAGCCCGTTGCTGCTGTCCGTGACCGCAAGCACCTTCTTGCCCTGGTCCAGATAGTACAGCGCTTTGACCGGGAGCAGGCGGTCCGCTGCACTGCGCACATAACCGGAATAATCGTTCCAGACCAGGATGCTAAGGATCACTGCAGGAATCCAAAATACCAGAGTAAATAAGGACAAATATGATTTTCTCATCGCCTGCTCCCCCCTCTGGATGTTTCGGCTTCTAATATAGCCTTCACCGTAAGGAACGAGAATGAAACGGCCAGAAGCTTTCATGTTGTATAGGATTGCAAACCCAAAAAAGCAGAGCAGCGATTCTCCCGTCACCGGAGTTTCACTGTTCTGCTTGCTTTAAGCATTGTCTATTATCAGCGGTGGCTTCAAGCATCCCGGATACGGTAGACAACAATCGCTACTGCCACAAGGGATACTGACCAGATCATTAAAATACCGGCCCCCTGCACAGGCGTAAGGACATTCAGTTCGCCAGAGGAAGGCAGCAGGTACATGTAACGTCCAGCCGTATCCGGGAAATAGGCCGGCAGAAGCCCCCGCGACCATGGACTGATAATGAAATAATAGCCGAGCAGGATCACCAGGGCCGGAAGCGTTCTTCTCAATAAAGCCCCTATCGCCGCGCTAAGCAGTGTGGTCAAGGTCAGATAGCCCGTTGCCCCCAGCAATGCTTGTATGACTTCATGAGGTTCAACCCCTGCTGCATGACCGTCCAGCCTCCAGCCCGCATATAGGACACCTGAGGCCGTAAGGATAAATGCGGCGGGAATCGTAATCAGGGTGAGTGCCAGATGCTTCATGAATAATTGGCGCCCGCGCCAGGGGATTACCGTTAACGTTGTGCGGATCTGTCCGCCCGTATACTCGGAGCAAGCCGCCAAGATCCCCAGAATAATGAACCCTGCCTGAAGATAGCTCATCGAGGCAAGTCCTGTATTCAGGATTCCGGGTGCTGCGGCTCCTTCCTGCAGAGAGGCGGAAGTGAAGGCCGCGGTCAAAAGAAGATGAACAAGAAATGTAACCGTAACTGCGGTCCATATCCATGGCAATGTCATCAGCTTGTCCAGTTCAGCCCTAAGGATTCGTATAGTCTTCCTGCCGGATGAGACACTCATGCCGCCACATCCCTCCTATGAAATACAATAGCTGCAATCCCAAGCAGCACGGCTACCCAGGCAAACATGATCAAGCCGCCGGTGAACGGGGTGTGATAGCTGTCGAACAGACTGCCTGTAACCTCGGTCGAGGCACTGTTCTTAGTGAACATAAACATCTCCATGCCGGCCCGGTCCGGCAAATAGAATGCCAGCTTCGTCACCTTGGCAAGCAGGACACTGAAGGATACCAGCGATGAATTAATCATGAGCATGGTAAGCGGGATCATGCCCTGCTTCGTCAGCAGCGTCAGCCCGAAGGCCAACAGTGCAGTGAAGGTCCAGTAGCAGACGGCACCGGCAAGCCGGGTCCATTCAAGTAGCGGGGCATAGTCACCTAATATATAGCGTGTGGTTGGCACAATCAGAATCACAGCAAGGATACACAGGAGGATGCTGATGACAGATACAGCGCCTGCTTTGGCCAGAAACAACTGAAGCCGCGATGACACAACCATCAGACTTGTGGAAATCTGCTGCCCTCCGGCCCCTTCACTGCTCTCTGTCCGGTACTCGCTGCTGACTGCAAGCACGCCAAGGATAATAACGCCCTGCACACCAAGACCTAATCCGCTGTAGCCCATTTCGGGCAGCCGTGTGCTGACTCCAGCTATAATCGCCTCTTTTTCTGCTATAGCGTCCAAGGCAGCAATGACCGCAGGAGCCAATGCTCCAATAAGCAGGGCGAGCCAGATCCCCGGCAGCGAGAGCAATTTCGAGATTTCTGCATGGAATGCCTTCACCAAGCATCACCTGCCTGTTCAGAGGTCAGGGCGAAGAAGGCATCCTCCAGCGTGGAATGACTGCCGGTTACCTCCTGCAAGGTGCCGTCTGCGACAATTCTCCCCTGCTTAATGATCACCACATCATCCACCGTTTCGGCCAGCTCGCCCATAAGATGACTGGAGAGCAGCACCGTATTCCCGGCTTCTGCCCGCTTACGCAGAAATGTCCGAATCCAGCGGATGCCTTCCGGGTCGAGCCCGTTCACAGGTTCATCCAGAATCAGAATCTCCGGGTCTGCAAGCAGCGCTGCGGCAATCCCCAGTCTTCTCCCCATGCCCAGAGAATACCGCTTGACTCTAGTGCCTGCTGCCTTGGTAAGACCGACAATATCCAGCACCTCTTCGACCCGTGAGCGGGGCAGACCGGCGGCGCAAGCGATCCAGCGCAGGTGTGCCTGTCCTGTCCGCATCGGATGGGCTCCAGATCCGTCCAGTGCAGCACCTACGGTTCGCAGTGGATGCTGTAATTCTGCGAAGGGCTTGCCATGAATCAAGGCGCTGCCGGCGGTGGCATGATCCAGTCCGAGCAGAATGCGGAGTGTAGAGCTTTTGCCGGCCCCGTTTGGCCCGAGGAATCCCGTGACTCTTCCGGGTCTCGCTTCGAAGGTGATCCCGGATAGAATCTCCTGCGTACCGCGGCGTTTGACTAAGTTATTGATGGTAAGCACCATAACACATCCTTTCGTTATGGTGTTAAGTATACAGATGCAAGGTTACATCCCGGTGGGCAGGCCGTTTACTTCCGGGTTAATTTCAGGTTACATTCTGCCAATGACTACATTTGTCCCCTGCCCGCTTGAGCTGAATTCAGCCTTCAGGGTCATTGTATTCAACATGTATTGTATGGTAGACAGCCCTATTCCCGCCCCGCCACCGTATGCAGAATGATCCATGCCAGGGCCTTTGTCAGCCACAAGAATCCGTTCCTGCTGCACGTCTACAGCAATATAAACATATTTCCCGTCCGCTGCATGGCGGATGATATTCTGAAACAGATTATCCAGCACCCGGGTCATCCACCCAGGATCTGCTGTCCAGTGGAAGGTTTCTTCTGCGGGCAAATCAACATCGACTTGAATGCCATGTTCTTCAAAAACCGGATACCACGCAGCAACCGAGGCTCTTACCAGGCGCCCCATGTCTGTGGGTGCAGGCTCGAAGGGATATTTTCCCGAGGTAAGCAAGGTGTACGAGAGCAAATCATCCATCAGCTCTCCGGTCCGGGTAATGGTCTGGTTGATCTCTGCTAAGGAGCTCTGTCCTTCTGGACTCATAGGTTCTTTGTTCAGCCGGGTGACATGTCCCCGCATGATGGTCAGTGGTGTCCGAAGGTCGTGGGACATGTTGGCAATGAGCCGTTGCCGCAGCCCTGCCTCTTCCTGCTCCCGCCTGCGGCTGTCCTCCAGCTGCCGGATCATCCGGTTGAAGGAACCGCCTAACTGGTCTATTTCATCCATGCGGTCCTTTTGAATCAGGACAGGCTCAGGCGACGAATCCGCAGCAGCGGGAGTAGCGGACATAGCTTCTTGTAAGCGGGTCAGACGTTTGCGGAGTCTCCAGAAGAACAGCCAGGATAGAACAACGAACGCCACAATAATACCAGTGAACATAAGCACTGTAATGTAAAACAGGTTCAACGTATTGAATCTTGGCTCTGTCCCGGAAGTGCCAAAGAAGGATGAGAATACCATCAGCACAAGGGGCGGCAGCAAGATGAACAGAAAGTGCAGCTTAAGAAAATGCCGGAACAAGGAACGGGGCTGCTTCATAGCTTCACCCGGTAGCCGATTCCCTTCAGCGTCTCAATAATCTCCGGGGTCTCCGGGTCGCGCTCCAGCTTGTGCCGCAGCCGGTGGAGATGTACCAGTAACGTCTTGTCTCCAGGGATATAAGCTTCTTCCCAGACGGCTTCATAGAGCTGTTCCTTCGGCAGAACCTGATTCGGATGGCGCAGGAAATACATCAGAATCTGATGCTGCTTCCCTGTCAAAATAATCTCTTCTCCTGTACGCTTGTCATAGATGGTCTGAAGCTTCGTGTCCACTTCAATGTGAGTGCCCAGTGTAATGCGGTCCGAAGAGACTCCGCCACTCCGGCGGATTAATACCTCCAGCCTGGCCACCAATTCATCGGTATGGAAGGGCTTCGTCACATAGTCATCCGCGAATTGTAAGCCCTCCACCTTATCGTCGACGGAGGTCCGGGCGGTCAACAGCAGCACTGGAACGGCGGGGGCCGCTTTTTTTAACCGTTTGCCTATAGTGAATCCATCTAAGCCCGGTAACATGATATCCAGAATAACGACATCATACTGCGTAACCTCAGCCTCGGCTCCCTCACCGGATTGCAGCCATTGTACCGAATATCCCCGCTGCTCCAGCTCCTCTTTGACCCAAGTGCCGATTTTCTCATTATCTTCAATATAAAGTATGCTTGTTCTCAAGTGTTTTCCTGCTCTCTATTAATCTCTGCTGCTCTCCCTCCATATTATACTGGTTAATCAATTCATCCAATACCATGGATTGCTTAAGGACCGCAGGGTGCTGAAGATCATGATGTTTCTCCGCCAGAATGTGAAGCCGCTTCCGGGCACGTTCAATCCGGACCTGCACGAGCATATTTCTGTTCACCATAGAATCCTCCCTTTATGCTATCTTAGGGTTTTATGACAGATAATAGGATGTCTTTTGCATTGCACAAAATAACTTCAGAACATAACAAAAGAGGCGCCCCCGAAATGTCAGGAGCACCCCTGTATATTTTCGCGAAAATGATTAAGTTCCCCAACCATGTCCCAGTGTAGTCACCAAGGTTATCGTCGTTGAAATAACAATTGAAACACTACAGGCTGATACACCTCACTTGATAGATTTTTGAATCTTTCCTCCAGTTCCTGATCTGTAAATTCCCTATATTGCTCATAAAGACTCATAAAAACAATGATATTTTTGCTGCTATTGATCGTAATTGATATTTCCAAGCCTTTCAGTACCGTGTTCAATGCCTGTTCCTTACTCTTGCTGTGATTGAAAAAATAGACTGCAAGGTCGATGAGGAATTGCGCGTAGCTCTCTTGCAGGATGGCCTGATTGTATTCACCGAACTCTGTCTTGCTGGATTCATAAGGTATGTATGCCGCGAACCGCTCTAAGATACTGTCGATATTAAGCTTAAATACATTCGCCGCTTGAACCATATAACGCACTGCCACAAATATTTCATCCTCTTGATTAGCTATATAGTCTGCGTACTCATGTATTACATCCAAATCTCCGGACATTAACCGGTACAGATAAGTGTTAGCAACGGCCCATTCCGTAAATTGTGCAATGACCTGCCGGGATTCTTCATCATTCTCCTGAACCCAGTGTTCACCATTTGCATACAATTTCACAAAGGATAATGCCCTCTTGTAGTCGCCGCACTCTTCGCTGGCAGTAGATCTGGCTAAGTATGCGTACAGGATATAATAGTAAAAAGGACGATCAGGACGCTTCACCCTTTCTTCTATTGTGTTAGATCGGCGGCCTTCCAGCTCATATTGAACGGATGCAATCCGGTGCATTTCCTTAGCGAGTTCGTCTACTCTCTTCCACTTGTGTACCAGACCATAAATATGCATTAGCTGTTTCATTGCATCGAGCTGATCGGCTGCGTCTAAGCGGTTGACATACAACTCAAATTGAGCGGCTGCACGTAACTTCTCCTCCAGATCCTGTTGTTCTTCTAATTCAATCTGAAATATACGGTACTGGCATAATGCTAACCGTTCGGAATGCTGATACTTTTCGGCTTCGCTCACACCCTGATACAGTATCCTTGCAGCTTGGCTTTTATTGTCCTCATAGAAAAGTTCAGCGAATTCAAACAGTAAAGATGCATAAGACAAATCCTCCAGCAGACGATTCACAATCTGTTCAAGACAGTCCAGACGTTCTAACTCAGCTGAGCGGAAAATAAAGGGTCGTATCCGCCGCATGGAGACTACAAAAGAAAAGCATTCCTCTATGTAGTCTTCAAAAAAATAGTCCTCCGGCAGCTTCATTCCAGCAGTAATCGCAGCAAGCTGTGCCATAGAGATTGGATGTTTACCTTTTAAGATCCGGCTGAGCGTACCTGAATTGAGACCCGCTAACTCTGCAAAATGGGAATGTATCAATTGATTTCTGTTCATATACGCGAGCAGTTCTTCCCGGATAGAATGTACCGATCCCAAACTAACACATCTCCTCCCATAAAATAGGATTAAAAGCATACGTATAGTTGATACTAAGGCTGAATCAAACGGCGGTCAATTTAAAGGGATATTTTACTAATTATCCCGTTTACATCTATTATTATATACCTAAAAACAATTTACGCAATATATTTCGTGTATTATAAAGCGTTAAATAAACGGGTCTCCTCCCCTATCATAAAAACATACCGAAAAGTTGAGGGAGATATTGCATTTTGAGGATAAAGGATGCACGGAAAGCCGCAGGGTATACCCAAGAATCCATCGTACATCAGATTAACGACACCATGAAATGCACCTTGCGCAACTACCAGAATATTGAGTACGGTGTGGTACTCCCGAACGTTACATTGGCGCTTCTAATCAGTCACTTGTGTGGTGTTGATCCCCGTGAAGTTGATGAATGGAAATACTCTAATCAACGTGCAGATGCGCAAAAAAATGGCAATTGAATTTCCATAGTCAAATTTTTCACGGCAAAAGGTTCATTCTATACGCAAAAAAACCACCGATGAAGGTTCTAAATCTTCACTGTTGGTTTTTTTATTTTCATATGAATACACGCATTAATCCTTATAAATTCTCCTGTAGTTGTCGCGCAAGCGCATTCCGTCGCCCTCTAACACAGTGACAACATAATCCTTCAGGTCTTCGGAATAATTAAAATGCACATTGGCCCCTGTATCCAGGAAGACAATCATGACATCCAGGCTGCGGCATTGCTCTAAGATCTGAATGCCGTGATACCGGGCAAACGCCTGGAAATCTCCCCATGTGAGGAATTCGTTATGCTGCTGCCCCTCCTCTTTCCTATCCTCTCCGTGTTCCCCGATGAATTTCATATTCTCGCCTGTGAACTGCAGCTTCTCATCATAAAAGATCTCCAGCAGCCAACGCTTGAACTGAAATCCTAATATTGTGCCTGTGATACTGCTGTGGCTTTCTTTGGCGGTGCAAAGTGTGAGCAGCTCCGGGAACTGGAGGTTCCGCTGCCCCGGCAGCTTGAAGAAACCGCCGTGCTTCAGGTATTCGCTGACCGTACAACCCATGCTCTGCATATCCAGGATCATTGGTTCAGCGATAATGCGGTTCAATTTTCTCTGGTTGCCGTAACGGCTGGTGATCTGATCCAGCAGATAATCGCCATGGTCCGCCGAGTATTGGAAAATAACCCGCAGTCCGTTGCTTAGCTGCGCTCTAATCCTCTTGCTGTTCTGAGTGAAGTTGACGGTGGTCAACCCAAGCTCTGCCAGGTAATTGGCAAAATCCTGCCATTGGAGCATGTCACTCCCCGTAACTCTTCGTCCTCTGCGGCTGAAGTCAAGCTGCGATCCGAAATAGCCTTTTTGTGTGTAAACCACCGTTAACCTGCATTGCCGGAACTCAAATTCCAGGCTGAGCCCGTGCTCACTTCTGTAGCTGACTTGACAGTCAAGCATAAGCTCCTGTAGCGTCCGTCCGTGATTCTCCGGTATTTCCATATAACCGCCGTATGTTATGAAGTCATCAAGCTGGCTGAAGCTGCTTAATTTTCTGGAGGGACTGATGTTAATCACCTCATAGCTAAAATATTTATTCGTTTCTCACCGGGAAATACACCTGATAAGGCTCATACCCGATATCGCGGATTCTTCTGAGCTGGATGCCGGGGTCCTGACGGGTGGTCTTGAAGAAGTAACGCCAGCTCCCCCATTCCCGTTCGTTCTCCATGATGATCTCACCGGCTGCATCCGCTAACGGGGTGTAGAGGGTCCGTTCATTCTCGGTGATGCCAGCCAGTACTTCAGGGCCATAGCGGAACGCGCCGGTCTGCTCGTCGTCCGGCAGAGGAATGAAGCGGATGCCTACCGGCAGAATAATGCTGATCCGGTCGCCGTCCTGCCACTCTCGCAGTATCGTATAGAAGGCGGAGTGATCCGCAGACTTCCCGTGCAGCTCCCCGTTCACATAGATCACAGCTTCTGACATGATCCAGTCTGGAATCCGCAGATGGACGGCGAACTCGCTGGCAGAGCGGGTATGGACGGTGAAGTCATATTTTCTGTAATCCGGCATGTTCTCATGAAGTGCAGTAATCTCATTCAGCTCCTGCTGCCCGGCTGTGTTCGAGGAGTTCAGCATGCTTCCGCTCATATGATCCTGGGATTGCTGAATCCGCACGCTCTCTCCATGGATCTCGGTGGTCAGCTCCGAACGGAAATATTGGCAGACATAGATATCGTTCTGCTCCTGATAATAGATGCCTCTGTTGAGCGCCGCATTAGCCTGGACCATCGTTCCGTGGCAGCAGAAGAAGCTGTCTGTCTCCGTGCTCCAGTCCTTCCGCAGCCCGGCTTTCATCGGCAGGAAGTACGTGAGCAGCCCGGTGGCGGGGTCGCTGTGCTTATTGCCGGTCAGATGATATTCCTGGTAATAGGCCTGCGCCATAATCCCGTTGTACATATTGTATTCGATATATTGCGCATAGGCCGGATCTGAGGTATGCCGGAACAGGAATTCTGCCAGGCGGATCATATTATATACCGTACAGTGCTCCTGATTCTTGTCTCCGAGGCGGGCCTTGATCTTCATCTTCGGCATCCACACCTCACCGGCCGTATTACCGCCTGTGGCCAGCATTCCCCGTTCAGTTACAGCACATTTCCAGTAAGCCGTGACAATATCCATCCAGCGCTGCTCTCCGGTGACCTCGTAAGCTCTGGCGCAGCCGAGTACCTCAGGAATGGTCGTGTTGGCGTGCATGTTGGTCAGCGGGTCTTTATTTTCGAGTATCGGGCGGAACAGTCTGCTGCGGTAATAGCGCTCCAGCAAAACAGTGTATTTATCGTTCCCGGTAAGCTCCAGCAGATCGGCCCAAGCCTCCAGCATACCGCCTGTCTCCATATCCAGTATGTCATCGAACTTCTCTCTGGTGAAGGTACTGCTCCAATCGACGAACCAGTCGGCGAATCGGTCCGCGATGTCAAGCGCCTTACGGCTCCCGGTGAAATGATGCATATCGACAAGACCCATAAATAGCTTATGAATGTTATATTGCGGCGCCCAGATCGCCTTGCCTTGGGCCACCCAGTGCAGATATTTCTCGGGAATCGGCGCAGCCCATTGCCCGCCGTTGTCCTTCTGGCATTCAGCCAGCTCGTCCAAAATAAGATCGGCTTTTACCTTGATTTCGATATCCCCGGTCTCATGATACCGGATCGCTGCCGCAGACAGCCAGTGTCCCAGAAAATGTCCGCGGATCTGGCAGACCGGCGTCTCCCAGCCCCCGTGTGCATCCGCTGGAATATCTCTGCCGTCATATCTTCCTGCCTCCACCTTATAGTTAAAGAGGAGATTGTCATTTGTCAGTTTCATCAGATACCGGCGGTTGGCCTCTTCTCTGCGTATCAAATCATTATCTTGAAGAATGACCTGTTTGCCTTTCAGTTCTCTCATTGCTGCAGCCCCTTAATAGAATGACATTGCTTACATTGCTTGCACAATGAAATTATAAAGCAGCCCATCCCGCAAACCAATGATGGATACAACGATAAAATTGATCCATACCGATCAATTCTGGCCGATTGTGCGCTGGATCAGAGATGCTGTAGATCCTCCTCTGTGACGAACACCGTCTTATTTCCCATATATCAATAATAATACTATGTTATTCTATCAACACAAATGAGAGCAGACCTCATGTATGGTATGAGAGTCTGCTCTTGAGTGAGTTATTAAGCCTGTCTAACCAACACTTCCGCTAGAGCCTGAAGCGAATAATCGGAGGTGGAGCATAGCAGAATGCTGCCGGCACTCTGCGGCAGGTAAGCATCGTCATACGGGTTGCGTAACCCCAGGGTCAGCAGCGGTCCGGCATCAGCAAGCTGTGCGGCAAGTTCGAGCTGTCCCCGGAACAGATGGGCGTTCAGTGTTCCCTGAATGACGGTGCGGCCGGCGGCCTTGGCGCACAGGTTCGCAATTTCGGCGGCGTCCGGCTTCATACTGCAATACTCTGTCTGCACGGACAAGCCCCGGGCTTCCAGCAGCGCGGCAAGGCCTATGGTCTGACCGCCGGAGTTGTCGGCGATGGTGAGCTGCTCCTGGCGCGGCAAGATCAGCAGATATGAGCGTTCAGCAGACAACGGCAGCAATTGCTGCGGGTCGCGGCTGATCTTGACCGTTCGACGTGCATATTGCAGAGCCGCCTCATTCCAGCTCCCACGCGGAATGGGCTGTGCTGCCGCCTGGTATTGCCTGAATTTCGCATAGAGGTGGTGGATGCGGCTGACTGATTCGTCAATTCTGGATTCGGCGATGACGCCGTCCAGAACAGCTTTTCGGATACCCGCGATGACCCGCTCCTGGAATTCCGGCGTATGACACATCAGAATCATGTCATTACCGGCCAGCACAGCCAGTACGCCCACCTCATCCGGGTTGAAATTCTTCTTGATCGCTCCCATCTCAATATCATCCGTGCAGACGATACCCTGGAAGCCCAGCCTGCTGCGCAGTAAGTCTCCGGCAAAGAAGGGACTCAGTGAAGCAGGCAGTCCTGCCGACTCGGGAATGTTAGGAAAGACGAGATGGCCCATCATGATTGAATCGGCCCCGGCTTCGATGGCAGCGATAAATGGCAACAGCGGCCCGTTCATTAATTCCTCTATTGTGAGTTCGCACTCTGGCAGGACAACGTGGGAATCCCCGCTGACTTGTCCATGGCCGGGGAAATGTTTGGCCGTTACCGCCACGCCTGCCTCATGCATTCCGCGGATATATGCCTTGCCGAAAGCGGCTACGACTTCAGGGTCTTCGCCGAAGGAGCGCACTCCTACAACCGGATTGTCTATATTCGTATTCACATCCAGCACCGGTGCCCAGTTCATTGGGATGCCCAGCGCGTGGAGCTGGCTGCCGATAATTTTACCCTGGAGATAGGCGGTCTCAGCATCCAGGCTTAATCCGGCAGCACGGTTGCCGGGAATGTAAGGATAGAAGGTCTTGAACTTGGAGAGCGTGCCTCCCTCCTCATCGATAGACACATAGTAAGGCTGCGGAATGCCGGAGTCTCCGGCAATGGCCTGAACCTCCGCCATCAGCTTCAGCGTCTGCTGCTCATCCTTCACATTATGAGGGAACAGGCCAATCCCGCCGAACCGGTTTCCGGACATCCGTTCACGGAACTCCGGCTCTGCCGCTATAGAAGGGGTGCCGACTACGCACATAAGCGCGATTTTGTCCTCCAGGCTCATTGCGGCCTGATCATGCGTTAGATTTGCTTCGTTCAGCTGCATAATTGCTCCATCCTCCTCTCGGTATATTGAGTGCTCATTCTCCCTGGGCCAGCCCGATCTCCCGGTAGAGCGTCCGCTCCAGGTAATCATGCAGATAGAAGCGCGATTTCACGAAATGCTCAGCCATATCCCGGGGCTGGTATTGCCGAAGCGCCTCCAGCATCCGGGGCCGGACTGCTTCGCGTCCGTTATGGTTACGGGTGTAATTGTTCAGCAGCGAGCGCCATTCCGCGCTGTCGCCCGGGTACAGCTCCCAGCGGTAGGCATACTTATGGATCGCCCTGGAGCGGTCGGTGGCCACCTCGAAATCATGCATGATCGCGATCAGCTCAGCGTAGCCGTGATTCCGCTGCACCTCCTCCCGCAGCTTCCAGATGATATCGTAGTAATCCTCTAGTTTGTAATTGCCAAGCTTAGAATGGCCGGTCTCGGGTGATACACCATGGAATAGCTCCAGGAAGCGGTCGATGAACGTACCAGCATCTGCCCGCCGGTTCCAGGCTAGATCGGCATGAAGCAGCATCGGATACCAGGTGGTCTCGAATACGCCATAAGGAACGCCAAGGCTGAACGGCCCGGTCCAGTTCGTAGCGACCATACAGCGGATATCCAGCTTTTCAGCGGTCTCTGCCCACTGCAGCAGATTGTCGGTCCGGTTATCAATGACCGGGTAGTTCTGATGCTCCGCCCAGTCGAAGCTGCGGACAGCAGGAGCACCCATCACCTCAATGCCCAGCGCTCTGAACTTATGGGTCAGGGAAGTAACTTCCGCTTGTATATTGCGGCCGTTATAGATCCAGATCATAGCTGCGCTTCGCGGATCAAGCTTCGCCAGCTCCTCGGGCGGGCATTTGTCCAGCATGTCATGCCAGAAGATCGGCTGGCGTCCCCGGCTGGCTGTGAATTCGATCAGGCGGTTCAGGAAGGAGATGAAGGCCCGTTCCCTCACGCCGCCGAATTCCTTCCGGCACGCTTCACATTCGCACAGGCTGTACACCTCGTCACAACCCAGATGGATGTAACGAGATTCGGGATGAGCCTCCATCATCTCCGCAAGCAGGCCTGTGATTAGTTCATACGTCTGCGGATGGGACGGACAGATCTCCCCGGTAGATTCCTCGGTCTCCCGCAGATGCTTCCAGGCGTCATGGCGCAGCACATACTCCAGGTGGCCGAAGCTCTGCTGCAGCGGAATAATCTCGATATAATGCTCCTGGGCCGCAGCCTGGAGCGTCTCCAGCTCTTCCCGGCTAAGCGCGTGCTGCGGATGGGCGAATTCCCCGTGCGTCTGGAATGGGAACTTGTCCTCGTATTCAATGAGCACCGCGTTCGTCTTGTAGCGGGAGAATTCAGCCAGATATTCGATCAGCCGCTCCGGCTTCGAGAAGGTCTGGCGCAGATCGAAGTTCATCACCCGAAGCCCCGTATCGGGCCAGTCCGTAATGGACATCGCCGGAATACTGCCGTCGCCGTGCAGGCTCTGCAATTGCAGCAGCGTCTGCAAGCCGTAATAGAGTCCGGAGGCGTCGAGTGCGCGGATTACAGCTCCGTTTGCGCTAACGTCCAGAAGGTAGCCTTCCGCCCGGCCCTTCAGTGGGGACAGGTCTGTCTCATCAGGATCAGCAGCCGAAGCCCGGCCGTTAGTCGGTCCCGCTTCTCCAGGCACTGCCCAGGCTGCATCCTGCCCGGAAGCTCCGGGTTCAGCCTGCGCTGAAGTGTCCTCAGTTCCCGCAGCTCCCTCGATTCTCACAATCTCCTCAATCAGCAGTGAGTATCCCTCGCCTGCTCCCGAGACGGCGGCGGTGACTTCCCTGCCGGGAAAAGCCCGCCGGCAATGAAGCACCAGCCGGGGGTCTTCCACTTCCATAGCCAGTTGCAGACGGAATTCCCCGCCGGCCCGCCATGGCTCCTTCTCTGTCAACCTTACCTGCTTCGGATCGGGTATTAAGCTAAGCATCGCTTTCTCCTCCTAGTACATCGTCAGGTTTAAATTTATGGATTGGATCAGTAAGGACGAAACCACCTATTATTGTGATCGGTTTTTCGATTACATTGGGCCTACGCGCTGCCCCCAGTCGCATTGTGTTCGGTTTTTCGACTACATTGCGCCCACGCACCGTCCCCGGTCGCAATGTGATCGGTTTTTCGATTACATTTGGCTTACGTGGCGCACCCAGTCCAATTGTGGTCGGTTTTTCGACTACATTTGCTCCACGCGCTGCTCCCAGTCGCAATGTAATCGGTTTTTCGTCTACATTGGGCCTACGGGCCATCCCCGGTCCGAATGTAATCGGTTTTTCGATTACATTGGGCTCACGCGCCGCCCCCAGTCGCAATGTAATCGGTTTTTCGATTACATTGGGCCTACGGGCCATCCCCGGTCTGAATGTAATCGGTTTAATACGAAAATAAAAGTACCGGAAAACGCGCCGCAGACTGGGTTTTGACAAAAAAAGACCCACCACCCCCAAAAAACGTTTCGTTTTTTTTGAAAAAGGGAAGACTATGGGGTAGGATTTAGTTGCACGCTATATCCTAACTGCTGGATATATTGCACGTACCGATCCAACCGGTTTTTCTTGGACGTCTCATCGCCTAGTGAGACGTCTATTTCTTGGTATGACCTTTTCTCCCGCATCAGGGCATGGAGGATTCGAATCAGCAAATGCGCGGTGGCGACGTTTGCTTTTTTATCTCCTCGTCTCTTACGAATTCGTCGAAAAAATTGGCCGATCCGGTTCGAGGAGCGAGCGTTCGCCCAAGCCGCCTGACACAACGCCCCTTTCAGGTGCTTGTTCCCTTGCATCGTTTTTGACTTTCTTCGCTTTCCCGCGCTTTCGTTGTTCCCTGGACACACCCCCGCCCATGAAGCAAACTACGCATCACTCGGGAACATTTCCGCGACATGCGGCCCCACTTCGGCAAAGATGGTCACGGCAGACGTCCGCTCAATTCCTGGAATGGAGTCAATTTGTTCAATTACCTCCAGGTACGGTTCTGCCTTCGCCTCGATTCGAGCTTCCAGTTCCGTGATCCTTTTCTCCAAATAGACTAAGTGGTCCCAATGGTCTCGAATCATCTCCCGATGATGACGACGCAACTTGCCATTGAGCGCGTCTAGCAACTGCGGCACTTTCTTTTTTAAACGGGTTTTGACCAGGTTTTTAACGGTCACTTCGTCGATGACCTCGCCGTCCATGATCTTCTGGAGCAGGCCCCTTCCTGAAACCCCATATAGATCGGACATAAAGGTGGTTAGCTTGATGTTGGCATCCTGCAGGATTTTGTGGATGCGGTTTTTCTCCGCCGTCACCGCCTGCACCATCTTACTCCGGTAACGGGTCAAGTCTCGCAAATCCCGGATCTCCTGTTCGGGCACCATACTGCCTTCAATGAGCCCGCAACGGTGCAATTGCGCTAACCAGCGCGCGTCTTGAATGTCACTTTTTCGACCTGGCGTATTCTTGACCCGCCTAGCGTTGGCCAGGACGAGGTCACAACTGCCCTCTAAGATGTTCCATACCGGTTTCCATAACACGCCGGTGCTCTCCATCACCACCTCCCGGCACCCGTGTTCACTCAGCCAATCTTGCAGGCCTAGCAATTCTCGGGTTGTCGTCCCAAAGGTTTTCAGGTGACATTGTGGTTTCTGTTCGATCGGTCCTTTTAACACGCAGGCCACAACGGTTTCCTGGTGCACGTCCAGACCGGCGCAACACATACGTACAGCATCCATTCCAACCATCCTCCATCGTCAGTTTACAAATCATGCGCTCGAGTGAGTGTAATTTAATACACGTACTTTTGGGGGCTACAATAGGCGATGCTCGAAAAGCGCAATAGAACGGTTTTTCGCACGGGGTGTGTCCCAGTAACCGTTTCCGCCCTTTG
This sequence comes from Paenibacillus silagei, assembly GCF_017874735.1. Lineage (GTDB taxonomy): Bacteria > Bacillota > Bacilli > Paenibacillales > Paenibacillaceae > Paenibacillus_AQ > Paenibacillus_AQ silagei. Next base: position 401,476 of record NZ_JAGGLV010000003.1, on the reverse strand, counting down.
ATTTGTATATGTAGTGTTGACGACTCCAGCCTCATTTAGAATGGATGCGACGGATGCCACCCACTTATTTTCATTCCTGGGGGTGACAAGGCCTCTGTCTTGTCATGCCTGTTTTTCGATTACATTTGCTCTACGCACCGTCCCTGGTCGCAATGTGATCGGTTTTTCGATTACATTTAGCCTACGCACCGTCCCTGGTCGCAATGTAATCGGTTTTTCGATTACATTTGGCTTACGCACCGTCCCTGGTCGCAATGTAATCGGTTTTTCGATTACATTTGGCTCGCGCGCCGTCCCCTGTTACAATGTGATCGGTTTTTCGACTACATTGGGCCGGATGGCCTCATTATGACCACTCCATTACATTTATCTCTGATTGTTCGGCACGAACGCAACGTCCTGCCCTATCGCGTTAATGAAATGGGATCAGTTCTTTTATTCTGTTACTCTCCTAGTCCTTCTTGGCCGCTGTAATCCGGCCGTTCTTCCATACCGCCTGGATCTCCAGGCCCCCACCGCTGCCCTTGCGGAAGCCGATCAGATCTGCTGGGGCACCGGCGGTAAGTCCGGCAGCCTGCGGGAGCCCCAGCAGCCGGGCCGGGTGAAGTGAGGCGCAGTCGAGCGCCTCCTCCAGCGGTGCCAACCCGGCCCGGGCCAGGTAGGCCACCTGGTCCGCCAGCATCATGGCCGATCCGGCCAGCAGCCGCGGATGGCCAGCCAGATGCAGCCTTCCTTCCGGCGTCAGCACCACGTCGCCGCCGATATGCAGCCGGTAGGCACCCGGCGCCATGCCGCTCAGCGAGACGGCATCGCTGACCAGAATCGCCCTCTGCCGCTTCACCCGCAGGATCACCTTCAGCAGCGCATCCGGCAGATGGCAGCCGTCGGCAATCATGCAGCCATACAGCTCATCGGCAGCCAGTTGCTCCCACAGATAGTGAGGATGGCGCGGCAGAGTAAGATGCGTACCGTTGCCCAGATGAGTAGACATCACCGCGCCTGCAGCTACCGCTTCCCGGATCTGCTCGGGGGAGGCTGCCGTATGTCCGATGGAGACCCTCACGCCGGAAGCGGTGCATCTGGAGATGAAGGCTGCGGCTCCCGGCCATTCGGGCGACACGGTAATGATCCGGATCAGCCCCTCCGCCGCCTCCTGCCAGCGGCAGAAGGCCTCCCAGTCAGGCGGGCAGATATGCTCTAAGGGATGCGCACCGCGCGGACCGTCCTCCGGCGACAGGAATGGTCCCTCCAGATGGATGCCTGCAATCAGCCCGGCTATACCCGGCAGCGTCCGCACGGCTTCGGCAATTGCGGACGCCGCCTGTGCGAGCTGGTCCGGCCCGTTGGTTATCAGGGTCGGACAATAAGAGGTTACTCCCCGGGCCAGCAAACGGCGAGAGAGTCCGGCTACGGTCTCCGGTGCAAGCGGCAGTGTATTGAAGTCAAGCCCCCAGCCGCCGTTCACCTGCAAATCAACCAGACCCGGCGCAAGCCAGGGCCAATCGGCCATATGCGGACTCTCGGCTAGCGTATGAACCGATTCAATGACGCCACCGTTAACGTGGACCTCCAGCGGCAGTCCGGTTCTGTAATGTCTTCCCGAGATCACACCGTTCATGAGCCGAAGGCATCCCGGTCCGTGAACAGCGTAATGGCGGGATGAGTCCGTAGGATGCTCGCCGGGCACACGGTACTGAGCGGGCCATGAAGCGCCGCTTGCAATGCGGCCTGCTTGGCCTTCCCGGGAACAATCCCGAACAGATGGCGGCCTGCCATCAAGGCGGGCACGGTCAGCGTCAGCGCATGAGTAGGGACATCGTCCAGCGTGGCGAAGCAGCCGTCATTCACCTGCTGCGTCCGGCAGGCTTCATCCAATTCGACCGCTTTCACAAGCAGCGGATCGGCGAAATCGGCTACAGGCGGATCATTGAACGCAATATGCCCGTTCTCACCGATGCCAAGGCAGACGATATCAATAGGCGCTTCATTCAGCAGCTCCGCGTATCTCCGGCACTCCCCTTCAATATTGCCCGTCCGGCCCAGCAGCTCGATCCGGCCGGGATTGACTCTGCTGAACAACCGTTCCTGCAAATAGTTCCCGAAGCGCTGAGGGGCCTTCTCCGGCAGGCCGATATATTCATCCATATGAAAAGCGTGCACCCGGGACCAGTCAATCCCCTGCTCCCGCACCAGCCCCTCATACAGCTCATTCTGTGACGGAGCTGCGGCAAATACAATGCGGACCGGAGCCTGGGACTTCCCCTGCAAGTCTCTGATTCGCTGCCCAACTGCTCCTGCCGCTGCAGCACCCATCTCGCTGCGCTGGTTATAGACCAGAACGCGCATACGCTCCACTAGATGCTCCGCCGCCGGAGTCAACGTCTCTTCCATGATGAACCCTCTCCTCCTTATTGGGGCGGAAGTGACCGCCCCTTCTCTTTTACAACCCGTCATTAACTAACAGATATGGCTTGTTATCCGAATTCTCTGAACTGGCCAGCGTTACAACGATTCCCGTAGTATTAGGGTCGCTCCACTGAAAGGTCGGCGTAAGTCCAGCCGCTGCTGCCGCGACAACATAAGCGGTCACATCCGCGCTGTACCACCCGGACCCGGTGACCCGGACTGTTCCGAGATTCGTTCCGCCGCTGACAGGGCGGTTATTCCAGGTGATGCCACTCTCGGTCCACTGCGCTCCGGTGTAGCCCTTCAGAGCAAGCGTAACCGGAGAAGCTGGAGCAGCGGTAACATAGACGTTCAGCGTTACGGACTGCACCGCCGTCCCGGAGAGATTCAACTCGGCCTTCATGAAGGCGATGCGGTCCCCTCCGCCCTGTGCATTCGGCAGATCGGCCACCTCCAGCACAGGCTCCTGCCCGAAATTGGCCGAAGGCTGATGCTCATGGACATAGGCATCCATGGTCACCGGGATTACCGGATCTGCCGGGGCACTTCGCTCGATATGCAGCAGATAGAGATCTGCGGTTCCATCCTCGTGATACACCAGGACCGATACATCGGCAGGCTCTGACCCGATCGTAACGGACGCGGCCGTTCCCGATGCCACGGGCAGTCCGTTAATCCTTACCGCATCTGATGCCTTGGCAGTAACATGGGTGACCTGCAGCGAAGTCACATTGCTATTGACAGTTACGGTATAGACCTTGTCACTTGCAGCAAAAGGCTTATCCCACACTCCTGCCGATAACGTTAATCCACTAAGCCCGCCATGCGACAGTAATGCGGTAGTATGCGGCAGGTCATGGGCGCTGGCATAGTAATAACCGGCTGCCTGAACTCTTCTCGGCTCGAATCCGGCTTGACGCCCCGACAGAATAGCCTCTGAAGTGAAGGCTGCCCGCCCGTCCGCTCCTGTTACTGCCGCCGCGTAACGGCCCGCCGAATACGTGAAACGGCCTTCTATAGCAGCCCCTGCGAGTACCTCCCCTGTGGTATAGTCGCGCACTTTCATAGTAGCGGAAGCCGCAGTCCCGTTATACGACAGTTGCATGTCGGTCACAATCATCGGCCTAAGCGCTGTGCTTCCAGTAACAGCTGACACTTCGCTGGAGACCGGCCCGATATTGCCCGCCAGATCACGGGCGGCGATGCGGTAATAATAAGTGGTATCCAGGAGCAGTCCCTTGTCCTGATAATTCAGGCCCCGGGCGAGTCCGGCAATATCCGCAGAGGTTGGCGTAAAGCCGGGTACTGTGCTGCGGTAGATAATGTAGCGGTCTACCTCCAAGTTGTCAGTAGCCATTCCGTAATTCAGCCTTATACTCTGATAGTCACTGGCAACAGCGGTTGGCGTACCCGCAGGTGCAGATGGTGCTTCATGGTCTTCCGGCGCTGTCCAGAAGACGCCGCCCGGTCCCCAATATGAAGGTAATGCCCGGTAGGAATCATAATGATGGACAGCAATTCCGCCGAAGGCGCTGCTCTGCCCGGAAGCGGCATAGACCTTGTCCAGCTCAGCTTCCATGTGAGAGCGGCCTTCCTCCTGGAAGGTGATGGTCTCCGGGTCACCGCTGTTCGCAATATCCAGCGTCTCTACCCCGATGACTACGGAATTCGGCTTGCCGATCGCCTCGGCATAAGCCAGCTCTCCAGCTGCGCCGGCAATGATGCCCGCTGTGCCGTCTGCGGAATCCCGGTAATCCATGATCGAGATATAATCGGAGATATCCTGGATATGCTCGGACAGCCATTTCGTCGTGCCGTTCCACTGGATATTCGCCCCCTGCTCGGAGGAATCATACCATTTAGGGACAGCAGGGCCGAAGGGCAGCTGGATACCGGCTGTATCCCGGCGGTCAATCATTTTTTGCAGACCATCCAGGTACTCCTTTTGCAGGAACTTGCTTGGGTCTTTGAAGTCCGGGGAGATATACGGCTCGATGTCCACATTGATTCCATCAAACTTCTCATCCGCATCCACCGCAAGATTGTAGTTGATAATCTGCTCGATCTCCCGTACGGCATGACTATGGTAGCGCTCATAAGCACCCATATAAGCCGGGGAGGTTCCGCCTGCGACAAGGGCATGGACGCTTAAGTTCCGCTCATGCGCCCAGCGCATGAAAGAGCGCAGCTCATCCTCCTGCTCCTCCAGCGCCCGGTAGCCTGCGTAGTTGCCCACAGCCAGATACAGCGTCGTCACCGGCTCTGATCCGAAGGTTGCGGTGTCCGTAACGAAGGACTCCAGCACCTCCCGCGAGCCCGGATTCAGCAGCAGCTTATAGCTCTCCGGCTCCCAGATCCACATGGCCCGGTCCTGGTCGGGCAGAGGCACCGCCGTTTCATGTGTGCCCGCACCGACCTGCGCATAGACGGTCGGGCTGTAGCCGTAGCGTCCGGGCGCATTCGTGGCCCGGGCCTCCAGGCTGATCGTGCGGTCACCGATGCCCGCCGTATTCCAGGCATATACATATTGCGTGCCGTTATAAGCGGCCTGCTGCCACGGTCCCCGGTTCACCCGGACTTGCACGCCCGAGACCGGCGTAGCCGATTCTGCCTGAACGGTGACCGCCACCTGTCCAGTCACGGCAATGCCTTCGTCCGGTCCGGTAATCGTCACCACTGGCGCAACGCCTGCCGGGTTGTTCACCTCAAGGGTGACGGACGGACTCCACACCCCATAGCGGGTGGTGGTATCCAGCCCGCGGGCCACCAGCTCCACCGAACCGTTGTAACGTGAGGTGTCGAGCGTATAAGACCAGGTGCCGCTGTCATCCCCGTCCGTGTCATCCAGCAGCGCCTCGAACTGGGCCGTCCCGTTCACGTACAACCGGACATCGTACAGTCCGGTATACGTTCCGCTGACCTCCACCGGCCCGCCGGAGGAGACATATCCCCCGGGCGGTTCATCCAGTGTAATGGTGCCTGCGGCCCGGGCTGTGCCCGGAACCGCCACTGCTGAGAGTACAACAATCAGACCTACCATGGGTAGAATCCATCCAAGCCGTTTGCCAGAGCCTTGCAGCCATTGCTTCATAAGCGGCGCCTCCTTTAATGGTCAAGCGAATACCCTGATTGCCTTGCCTGTGCTTCAGTGGTTCTTCCCTGCGGTCAGTACCCGGTTAGTTGCTGCTCAATTGAATATTCTGAACACGGTCATACGCTTCCTTGTACGTTGCCAGCAGCTTGTCCACGCCCAGATTGTTGATCTCCTCAACATATTTATCCCAGTCTGCCAGCTTGCGGGAGCCAGTCACGAACTTGGCGAAGCTCTCATCGCGGTGCTTCTTGATCGCCTGTCCGGTGATCGAGATGACTTCATTCTCCTTCTCGGTGAAGGCCGGACGCGGCTGCATGTTGGCCGGATCGTATTTGACGGCTTCTTCATAGGCGTGCTTCAGGTCATCCGAGAACAGGGACAGATGGGCATTGAAGTCAATCCACGTATAGGTTCCACTGGTCTGAAGTCCCGTTGCTTTCCGCATTTCAATCACATCGGTGAATTCCGGCTTGAACTTGATCGTATCGCCTTCCTTCACATACGTCTCGCCTTCCACACCCCAGCTGCTGAGCGTGCGGCCGTCTTCCGAATAGAAAAAGTCCATATAATTCATGATATCTTCGATATTCTTCGAGGTCGAAGCAACCGTCAGACCGCCCTCCATGTAATGGAAGTAAGGATTCAGCTGCTTGCCGCCTTCAAGCCCTGCGGGAGGAGCCAAGAACTGCATATTGAACTCAGGATTCTCCTTGCGCATTGCATTATTGAAGAAGTCCACCCGGCTGATATAATCCACGGTTACAAAAGACTTGCCGGTAGACACCATGTCCTGCCACTGCTTGGTCTGCAGCGAGAGGAAGTCCGGCGGAATCAGCCCTTCATCATAGAATTGCTTCCACATGCCGACCATTTCCTTGTAGCTGTCCTCTGTCGGCCCATAGCGCCATTCTTTTGCATCGAAATCGTAGTAAGCCCCTTCGCCCGTTCCATAGTTGACTGTCATATTCGTGTTCATCTCATCGGGGATCTGTCCGTAACGGAGCGACAGCGGGTAGCTGTCCGGGTATTTCGCCTTCAGCGTCTTCAGAGCCGTGTGCAGCTCATCATAAGTCTTGGGAGCCTGAATGCCTTCCTTCTCAAAAACATCCTGGCGGTACATCCAGATCATCCGGTTCGTCTCCCCGAAGCCCTGGTTCGGGAACATATACATCTTGCCGTCAGCGGAGAGCGCCGCCTTCGCCTCATCCGGGTATTGCTTCATCCAGGCGGTCAGATTCGGCAGCTTGTCCATGTATTCCATCAGGTCCACGAGTGCTCCCTGCTGACCGAATTTGTTCGATTCCTTGCGGTTGGGCATATACATCAGATCCGGCAGCGCATTGGAGGCCACCGCGAGATTTAACGCTTCAGCCAGCTTCCCGGATGGTGTCTGCACCTCCAGCGTGACGCCGGTCTGATCCTTGATCCAACCCCAGACCGGCCAGTCCTTGGAATATGGGAAGGTGGCATTGTTGTCCAGCAGTGCGGTGAAGGTGTGAGCCTGCTTCGCTTCCGAAGTGGCCGGAGAAGCTTCTCCTCCAGGTGCAGCCGTAGCCGCAGGCGAAGCGGGATTGTTATTGCCCCCGCTGCAGCCGCTCACCAGTATTGCCGCTGCCGCGAGGGGCAGCATTACAGACTTCCATTTGTTCATTCTTCATCTCTCCCTTAAGTAGTAGTTATGGTTCAGACCGGTTCAGCCCTTCACTGCACCGATCATGGCGCCTTTGACAAAATACTTCTGAACAAACGGATATACCGTGAGTATCGGCAGCGTAGAGACCATAATCGTTGCATATTTGAGCGACTCTTCAACGACCTGGTTGTCTCCCCCGATCCCGGTCACATCCCCCGAGCTTGCGCTTCCCGCCAGCACCAGATTGCGGAGCAGCACCTGTAGCGGGAACAAATCCGGGGTGCGCAGATACAGGAGCGGATAGATGAAGTTATTCCACATGCCCACTGCGTAAAATAAAGCAATAGTGGCGAAGGAAGCCTTCGACAGCGGAATGATGATGCGCATGAATATCCCGATATCATTCAACCCGTCGATGCGCCCGGATTCCTCCAGCTCCTTGGGAATGCCCGAGAAGAAAGTACGCATCAGAATCAGATTCCAGGTGCTGACCGCGCCCGGCAGGACCATGCCCCAAACGGTATCGACCATATTCAGGGAGCGGACCACGAGGAAGGTCGGGATCATCCCGCCGCTGAAGAACATCGTCACGACGATCAGCATCGTAAAGGTCTTGCGCAGCGCCATATCCCGGCGGGAGAGCGCATAGGCCCCGGTAGACGTAACCACCAGCGAGATCAGCGTGCCGAGCACGGTGTAGATCAGCGTGTTTTTATAGGCCGTCCAGATCTTCGGGTCTCCAAGCACCAGCTCGTACATCTTCACATTGAAGCCCTTGGGCCAGAACGAGACCGTGTTCTTGATCACATTGATATCGCTGCTCAGAGACACCGCCAGCATGTGCAGGAACGGATAGAGCGTAATCACCACAACGATCAGCAGAAAGAACGTGCTGACAATATTAAACAAGGATATTCTCGGTGATCTCATCACCACACCTCTTCTCTACCATAGACTTGTCTCACTGACGCGGCGGCTGATGTAATTGGCGCTATAGATGAAGATCAGGCTGATAATCCCCATGAACAGGTCAATGGACGCACCATAGCTGAAGTTCCCCTGTTCCATCCCGACCCGGTACACATACGTGCTGATGATGTCAGCTGTATCATAGATCGCCGGGTTCTGCATGAGGAATACCTTCTCGAAGCCAATCTCCAGCACCTTGCCGATATTCAGAATCAGCGTGATGACAATCGCGGGTGAGATGCCGGGCAGCGTGACATGCCATATTTTGCGCATCCGGCTGGCCCCGTCCATGTCGGCTGCTTCATAGAGCTGGGGATCAATCGCCGTTAATGCCGCCAGATAGATGATGGTCTCCCAGCCGATATGCTGCCAGATTTCCGAGAGAACATAGATCCCCCGGAACATCCCCGGCTCATTCATGAAGTTAACCGGTCCGATCCCGAACGTGCCCAGCAGATTGTTAATCAGGCCGCCTGTCGGCGACAGGAACATAATCACCATGCTCGCCACAATGACATTCGAGATGAAATGCGGAAGATAGCTGACGGTCTGCACGAATTTTTTGAACGCAGCCTTACGGACTTCATTCAGCAGAATCGCCAGGATCACCGGAGCAGGGAAACCGAACACCAGCTTGTACAGACCCAGGAGCAGGGTGTTCTTCATCAGCGGCCAAAAGTCAGGATTCTCAAAAAACATCCGGTAATACTTCAGCCCCACCCAGTCGCTGGCCCAGATTCCTTTAAACAGATTATAATCCTTAAACGTAATGACGAGGCCGAACATCGGCGCATACCGGAAAATCAGATAGTACAGCAGGCACGGCAGGAACAGCAGCCATAGCGTTTTGTTATGGTTCCAGGTCCGCAGCAGACGCCCTTGACGCCGGTAAGGATCTTTCATTTCCTTTCGCAAGTTGTCTTGTACTACACTCGTTTGAGCCATAGGCATTCCCCTCTTGTTCTTAATGATGCAGCTCGCTGAATGTCAGCTAACTTCCCCTCTGCTTCCGGGGTTTGTCTCCGAATTATAGCGGCAAGTCTTTGGGAAGCGCTATCAGCATGTTATATATCTTTTCGCCCTATTTGCGTATTTCCCTAGAATAGCGTATAAATCAGCAAAAGTGCATATTGTGCGTGTCAGCTTTGTGCCGCTATGATAGGATAAAACGATAACCAAGCGGCTGCACCTGAAGGGGGAATACATATGAAGAGACCGCTTACCAGCCAATTTGCCCTTAGCGGCCTGTTCGTCAAGCTCATGCTCAGCTTCCTGAGCGTCATCCTGCTGCTGGCTTCATTCAATCTGTTCTCTCATCTATATCTTAGCGGGAAGGTCTATCAGGAGGTGGTCCGGCAGAACGAGCAGAGTCTGAAGCAGACGGTGGAAGGGTACGAGAATCACTTCCGGCTGACGCAGAATATGATTCTGGCGCTGACCCAGTCGGATACGTGGACAGCCAACCTGGGCATTCTCAGCCATCTGAAGGAGAACCGGCGGTATGATATTCTCAGCGAGGTCAAGTCGGATCTGATGACGCTGTACGGGAATCCTTTTATGCACATTGAGAATTTCATTCTGTACTTCAAGGCGGAGGACTATGTTCTTGAGAAAGAGGGACTGAGTACCGCGGCCGACATGTTCGGCAAATATTATTACAGCGGGGAGTATCCGGCGGACTTCTGGAGCGGCCAGACCATGGACAACCAGTATCTGAAGGTCCTCCCTGCCGCCTCTTTTACGGAAACAACAATGAGCTCCACGCGTGCGCTCGGGCGGCTGATGCCGGTTATGATCAAGGCTATTCCTTATGAAGAGGTCTACGGCATTGTGATGCTGAATCCACAGCGGCTGGAGCAGGCGTACGGGGATGCCGGGAAGAATCCCTTCTATATAATGGATGCGCAGGACCGGCTGCTCTTCTCCACCGCAGAGACGGGGCTGCCAGCTCTGGAGTATGCAGTGAATACAAGCGCTCATGAGCGGATCGGGGACAAGTATTATTTCTATCAAAAAGGGGCGCAGACCGGCTTCACCTACGTCCGGGTCACCGAGGTTGCCGCCATCGCGAGCGGGCTGCGCGGCATGCGGCTGCTGCTCGCGGTTCTGCTCGCTGCTGCGGTGCTGGTCAGCCTTCTGTTCTCGCTCCTGTTCAGCTACCGGCTGAACCAGCCGCTCCAGCGCCTGATCGCCGCGTTCGACCGCAAATCCGGCAGCGTCCCCGGCAAGGTGAGCAGCGTCAAGGAGTTCGCCATTATCGGCGACCGCCTAAGCTCCATCCTGGAGAACAACCGGTTCATCCAGAACGATCTGGCGCACAAGAATTCGCTGGTCCGCCAGTATGCTTATACCCATAAGGTAAAAAATATTCCGCTGAACGCAAGTCTGAATGAGCTGGAGGATGCCCTGCATTCCGAACGGCCGTATGCCTCCATCCTGTTCAAGCTCAGCTTCACCCGCCTGCCGGAGGAGCCGGAGAAGCATACGCTGGCGTTATGGCAGCTGATTCAGCGCCTCTTCACCGGGGAGGAATCCGAGAATGTCGCCTTGCAGCCAGAGCAGGATCTGCTCTTGCTGCTGCTCTTCGATCCCGGTCCGCAGAGCGCCATTCTTCAGGTGCTGAGCACTTTGCAGGAGCTGCTGGCAGAGGAGCATTCCCTCTACCTCACGATAGCGGTCAGCCCGGTGTATTCGGGGGAAACCCCGTTTACCGATGCTTACCACAACCTGTCCGAGCTGCTGAAGGAACGCAGACTGAACGGGGAGACACAGATCATCGTGGAGCCGCGGGCCTCGTCAGCTAAGGCGTTTCATCTGAAGGTCACCCATGGAGAAGAGCTGCATAACCTGCTGCAGTCCGGCAGCGAGGAGGCGGTGTTCGGGTGGCTGGACCGCCAGCTGGAGCAGCTGCAGAATAAGGATGCCGCTGCGGAGGATTTCCGGGCTTTTGCTGCGGGAGTGGCAGAACAGACAAGCAAGACCGTCATGAAGCTGAATCTGCCGGAGCTTGAAATGGGGCTGGTCGCGGCCCTGTCCGGCGAGCCATTCGCCGCCTTCTATTCCACGCAGCAGTATAGTGAATGGCTCCAGGAGCTGGTGACTCCTGTGCTTGCGGCGGTCCGCAGCGGCTCGGAGACCCGGGACCCGGTCATCAGCTTCGTGCTGGAGTATCTGGACAAGCATTACGGTGAGGATATCAATCTGAACATTGTAGCCGACAAGCTGAATCTGACCTCCGGCTATCTGTCGAGCATCTTCAAGGAGAAGACCGGTATCAACTTCAGTGAATACCTCAACACACTGCGGATCGAGCGGGCCAAGGAGCTGCTGGTGAATATCGACCTGCGCATCCAGGATATCGCGCTTCAGGTCGGCTACCAGAATGTGAACTCGTTCATCCGCATGTTCAAGCGTGCCTCTGGCCTGACTCCGGGCGAGTACCGGAAGCGGGTTGGCGGGGATAATCAGGGGCTGGGTTCGGCGTCTGGGGAGGAATAAACAAGCGTGCCCCATTACAGGCACGCTTCATGGAAAAACGATTAAGGGCGGGGATCTTCCCCGCCCATATAAATGCGGATGATCGCATCCATATACTGCATGACATCGGTTGTCATTCCGTACACCCGTGCAGACTGGTCCTCCTGCGGAGTAATGTAGTCCCAATATTTTTGGATCAGCTGCTCGTCTCCGCCAAACATTTTATCGGCGTATTCAATAATTGAGGATGCAAGCTGCTGCGCTGCTGGCGAATCGGGCGGCTCTGCCAGCAGTCCCTTAACCCGCCTGAGAATATCGGCCCACTCCATAGCCAGCGGATTGCTTACATCGTTGATCGGCAGCAGCTCGAGTTCCTCCGGTGAGAAATACTGCTGTCTCAGCTCTTTGCCCTGCGGAGGCTGTTCAAGCTCACGGATAAATCCAAGCATCTCGTCTATATTCACCTGCTCGCTTGCCCTCATGGCGTACAGAGTGGAATACAGCAAATGCTCTACCGCTTGCAATTTCTCCTGCTGCTGCTTCACGAAGGCCATCTGCTGCGTAAGTGCCCGGCTCCAGACGGCAACATTGTTGTGAGCCACTTCACCTTTGTCGAGGACAATCTTGATCTCACTCAGTTTAAAATGCATATGTTTCAGCACAGCAATCTTCTGCAGCCTTAAAATATCATTCTCACTATAAGAGCGGTACTGGTTGCCGGTATTCCTGTCCGGCTGGAGCAGTCCCATCTTTTCATAATAATGCAAGGTGCGGACAGACACGCCGGTTAGCTTGGACAGCTGCCCTACGGTATACATCGGCTTCCCTCCAAATAGGAATATTATTGGCTATAAGAAGCACTTAAGAGTTGAACTTGAAGCTTCATCGTCACTGCGGTGAACATTTGGACTTCCGGCCGCTGTTAGGTTTGGATTTCCTAATTTATACCGCTGAATGCGGTAGAAATCCAAACCTAAAGGCGGTCGCTGACGCTCCTACAGTTCCAAATTTCCCCTCCGCTTCTTTTTCTTTTAGTTTATTACTTTAGTGCTTCTTATATAGAAGGTTTGGCACAGTAAATCATCCGGCATTGGCATGCCCGGATGATGGTTTATTACTGCGAGGCTGTCCGCAGACGCCGCCGGCGCCACAGATTGAGCAGTACCAGCAGCACAGCGCTGCCGACAATGATTATACCAAACTGGATCACAACGGGACCGGTCCCTGTCTCCAGCTCAGTGTATGTCAGCAAGCGCCGATCCTGCTGCAGGATAACGAACCGCGCAATTTCCAGATAGGCCACATGAAAGCCGATGGAAGCCCACAGTGATCCGGTCAAGCTGCGCCATAGCTGAAGCATCGTGCCATAACATAACAGCATAATCACATATTCTGCGTTAATGCTGCTTCCGCGGCCTATTCCGCTCCAGGCTTGCAGCTGGTTCACCGTAACCGGCACCAGCACAAACAGCAGCACCTGAGCGCCGTAAGCTGCGAAGGCAGGCAGGCGCAGCCGTAAGCCGCTGTATACAATCCCTCTCATTGACAATTCCTCCGGCAGCGCCTCGTACAGGAAGGCAATACATGTATTGAAGGCTACAGCCAGCAGCAGGTCCATAGAGAAATGCCAGGCTGTAATGGTGGTCCAGCCCAGCGCACCCGTAATTATGAAGCCCAGTCCACCCATCAGCAAGGCTGACGCTGCACCGCCCAGCATATGCAGGAACGCAGCCGGTGTCAAGGGCAGCAGTCTGGCGGTCAGGCGGAACCGGCGCTGAATCAGATAGACCGCGGGCACAATAAGCAGCGCTGCGGTCATAGCCTGGACGACAGCAATGGTGTTGTCCGCCCCGCCAGAAGCACGAACGGCGTTCCCGGCAACCGTAGCCGTGAACAGACCCAGCGTCATGGCCAGCCACCCAAGCACTGTAATCGCCAGCCAGCTGCGGGCTGATCCCCGGCCATCGTTGTGTCTTGCAGGTAGTGTTATTCTATCCATTGTGCATCCCTCCTGCCCCCATTGTAAACCCTCCAGTATACGTCAGGGTCAAGCTTGGGATCGATGGGATCGCCTAAGTCATATCATCCCGCAGCGCATCAATGATATTCTCCCGCTTGATTGTGCTGACCGAATACAGCATGGTGACGAATACGATCAGGAGCACGCTGAACACGCTGATTTCGATGCTGATCCAAGGGAAGACATAGTCAATCTGGTCCGCCCCGCCGATGAGCATGCCCCGGTAGATCAGCCAGGAGGAGGCCAACCCAATGGGAAGCCCGAACAAGAGCGCCCTCATGCCATAGAAGGCACACTCGAAATTCATCATCCGCTGGAAATTGCGGTCGGACATCCCTATAGAGCGGAGCATCGCAAGCTCCCGGCGGCGCAGCTTGATGTTCGTCGAGATCGTGTTGAACACATTGGCAATCGCGATCAGCGAGATCATGATAATGAAGGTATAGGCGAACACGTTGATGATGAATATCGTATTGCGGCTCTCATCCATCATCGCATACACATTATACAGCTTATATTCATCCGTAATTTGCGCACCCTGGATCGTCTTCTCCATCTCCGCGACCGACTGTGCCGGATGCTTGGAACGAAAGGTCAGGCCCTTCACTGCCGGCGGACTGTCCGCCGTCTCAAACTTGCCGATGAGTGAATAAGGAGCGATTATCCGGAAGAAGAACGGTTGACTAGAGGCGGGGCTTCCTGTAACTGGCAGGGTATCCGGCGGTACAGTCTCTACGAACGTAACCGTTACGTCATGCCCCTGCCCAATCTTCGACCCTCCCTCTGATTCGGGGGCAATGGTCAGGGTAGAGGATGAACGCTTGAACAAATTACGGAACTCGTCAGCCTCCTTCAGCCGCTTATCGTCGGCAGGACTCATCGATTTGGCAACGGCGAGGAACTTGGCGTCCGGACCTGTATATTCCGCTGCGGACAAGCCCAGCCCTTCGAGAATCTTCAGATAAGCGCTGTCATCCAGAAATTGCAGATCTACGGGCAGCGTTGCCTGCTCATCCGACCGGCCCGGCGAAGGAGCACCTGTTTTTCCTGCATTTCCTGCTTTTCCATCATTGACTGCTTTCCCCGAGTCCCCCTCTGTGCCCCAATAGGCATCCGAGAGCTCGCTTGCCTGGGCTGTCCCCGTCACTTTCAGCAGCGTCTGGTAAGAGCTCTCATAGATGCCGCCTGCGGTTCTGAGCTTGTCGTAGAGCGCCAGCATTTCACTGTCTTTCATAGTTGGTGTGGCGAAGCCGATATCATAGGTGGTGAACGCTACTGCCTGTTCCGACATCTGCTTCAAATCAGTGACAAAAGCGCTGGCCGATATAAACAGCACGACGCTTAACATGAGCGACAGCACAATGCTGCGGTAGCGTTTCTTGTTTCTTTTGAAATTCTTAAGTGCAAGGGTGCCTTCGAGACCGTAGATACGCTGCGCCCGGCTGGACGTCTTCACGGCCTTGGCTTCAACCTTGACCTCGTTCGTCTGGCGGATACTCTCCATCACGGGAGTGCCTGCCGCCTTCCTGGCCGGAATGTAGGCCGAGATCAGAATCGTAACCATACTTAGCGCTGCCGCACACACAATGGCCGGAACAGACACTTTCAAGCTCAGCGGTACACCGGAATAGAGAATATTCCCGAAGTTCCTGGATACGGCCATTAGCACAAGTCCCATGCTGCCTATTCCCAAGAGAATGCCAGCCGGTATTCCGGCCGCACCAATACACAGACCTTCGAACAGCACAGAGTTACGCAGCTGCTTCGCTGTGGCTCCCACCGATGAGAGAATGCCAAACTGGCGTGTGCGCTCATTCAGGGAGATGGTGAAGGCGTTGTAGATCATGAAGATCGAACCGGCCACAATAATAAAAGCGACGATCCCACCAACCGTGTACAGTAGAGCAGTTAGCAACCCGCTGCTTGAGACGCCCATGAAGCGCAGCACATTATCGTTGTAGATGTAAGCATGGCCTGAAGCGGTGCTGCTTGCGTAAGCCTTCACTTCACGCGGATGCTTCAGGGTAACATATAAGCTGAAGCTGTCCGCCCGCTCTGACGGATCGGCTCTGGTAATCAGGGTATAGCCTGGTGCAGTGGATTCCTCAAAAGCAGGCCTTGCGCAGATTCCGACGACCTTATAGGTTCGCTCTGCACGGGGCACCAAAACTTCAGCGGCCTTATCCGCCTGATAGGCATCATGCTGGTTCAGCCGCTGGTTGCCGTTCATCCGGTCTCCCACAGCCAGTGTGAGCATGTCGCCTTCCGCGAACTTGATCCCGCCGTTCGCCGCCAGATGTGACGGGACTAGAATCTCACTGCTGTTATCCGGCATTCGGCCGGAGACCAGAGTGACGGGCAGGGTACCGGGGGAAGCTTCGTCTTCACTTACGCCAGCAATGAACAGATAAGGCTTATCCGGGTTCTTGCCGCCGCTAAGTGCCGCATAGCCAATATTTTCGAAGGATGCTGTACGGGCTACGGCCTGATCGTGTGTCCGTTCCTGCAGGAAGGAGGAATCCACCGCCGGGAACCCGATGTGCCAGCCGCCGTATTTGGCAATGGAGCCCTTGATCATATAGCTCTGCAAGGATACGGCGAAGGTGGAGACAGCAGTGATCATAGCAGTGGATAGGATTACTCCGATAATCGTTACAATGGTCCGCGTGCGGCTTTTTTTGAGGCTCTGGAGGGTAACCTTATTGAAAATATTCATGGCCGTACCCGTTCGTCCCGCACAACCCGGCCGTCTGAGATGCCGATAATCCGGTCTGCCTGGAGGGCAATATTCTCGTCATGCGTAACGATGAGTAGGGTCTGCCTATACTTCTGATTACTTAATTTCAGCAGATTAATAATCTCATGTCCATTCCGGCTGTCCAGACTGCCTGTGGGTTCATCCGCCAGCATGACCGCCGGGGCATTCATCAGTGCGCGTCCGATGGATACCCGCTGCTGCTGTCCGCCCGAGAGCTGATTTGGCAGATGCGTTCTCCGGTCCGTCAGCCCCAGCAGCTCAAGCAAATCGTTCAGCCGCTCCTCGTTGACCTTGCGTTTGTCCATCAGAATCGGCAAGGTGATATTCTCCACCACATCCAGCGTGGGAATCAGATTGTGGAACTGGTAGATCAGCCCGACCTGCCGCCTGCGGAAGATCGCCAGTTTGTCATTGCTCTGCGCATATACATCCTGTCCGTCCAGATAAACGTTGCCGCTTGTCGGCACATCGACTCCGCCGATGATGTGAAGCAAGGTAGACTTCCCGGAGCCGGAGGAGCCGATGATCGCCGTGAACTCCCCCTTCTCAATCGTCAGAGACACTTCGTCCAGCGCTGTAACCCGGTTATCTCCCTTCCCGTAGACCTTGCTCAGCTTGTCAATTCTCAAAAACTCCATGCTGCAATTCTCCCTTCACCTGATCTATCCCTATCATAGAGCCGTAAGCTTACATCTCTGTGACTTTCAGGTGAGAGATCCGTCACTTAGGGAAACGAAGCCTGAAGAGCGCACCGCCTTGCGGGTGATTATGTGCGGTAACGGTACCTCCCTGCCGGGTGATAATCATTTTGCAGAGGGCAAGTCCGATTCCGTACCCTGCATGATTAGGGTTACTGCCGCGATAGTAGCGGTCGAACAGCCGGGGGATTTCTTCCTTGCTGAAGCCCGGGCCGTTGTCATGTACTATCAGCTCGGTATACAGCGGATTGTCTGTGCAGACCAGCTCAATCATCCCGTTCTCCCCTGCGCTTTCCAGGCAATTCTTCAGGATATTCTGGATCGCTTCCGGAAGCCAGGCCGGATCGCCTTGGATCACTACTCCTGAAGGGCAATCGATCCTTAAGTCTACATTGCGCAGCTCCATCTGGATCAGGAACGGACGAACAGCGGTGCGGAGCAGGTCGTTAACGGCGATAGGCCCGCTTTGAAATACAACAATACCCGCATCCAGGCGGGATAGCCTGAGCAGAGAGGTAATCAGCCAATCCATCTGCATCAGCAGTTCCTCGGTCTCCCGTATAAAAGCTTTCCGCTCGTCTTCCGCAGGACTATTCGCAAGCAGCGTCATAATCAGGTTCACCGAGGTGAGCGGGGTACGGAGCTGGTGGGCGATGTCAGCCAGGGAATCGGCAAGATGGCCCTTTTCCTTAATCAGCTCGCGGTTCTGATCGCGGATGCGCTGCGTCATTTTGGTAATCTCGCTATGTAAGATGGATAACTCGCCCTCTTCCGAATCAGCGATGAACAGATGGTCCGCATTATGCAGCACCCGGTCAATTTCATCGGACAATCTCGCCAGGCTCCTGTATCTGGCACGGGTAAATCCAACGAACGCTGTGCCAAAAGTAGCAGTGCAGCCTATGGCCAGGACGCCCGCTGCCGTGTTCATGACGAATCCAGCCGTTACAGCGGCGGCGGCGAGGAGGACGAACACCACGGCAAACTGCCGGACCTCTCTATTGCGCAGCATCGCTGCCCCCCAGCCGGTATCCCGTCCCCCGCACCGTCAGGATGATCTTCGGGCTTGCCGGATCGCACTCGATCTTCTCCCGCAAGCGCTTGATATATACAGTCAGCGTATTGTCATTAACAAATTCGCCCGCTGCGTCCCACAATTCATCCAGCAGTCTGCCCCGTGTAATAATGGTTCTGGGATTGTTCACAAATACGAGCAGCAGCCGGTATTCCAGCGCGGAGAGGAATACCTCCCGGCCGTTTTTTTTCACAACTCCGCTGGCCGGATCAACATGCAGCCCGCCGAGATCAAAAGTAGACCCGGAGCGCCCGCTTTTTCGCAGAGCCGTGCCCATCCGCGCGATCAGCTCCCGTGGCCGGAACGGCTTGGTGATGTAGTCGTCCGCCCCCATATTCAGCCCCGTCACCACACTCGCCTCGTCGCCCGAAGCCGTCAGGAAGATGACGGGAATGTCCTGCTCCTCCTTGATCTCCGTGCATACCGTAAAGCCATTGCCGTCCGGCAATGAGATATCAATCAGCGCCAGGTCAAACATATATCCGTCAAGCGCAGCCGTTGCTTCCTTGCGCGTAGGCGCGTGCGTGACAGTGAACCCCTCCGAGTGAAGCAGCAGCACCAGGTTTCGCGCAATGGCCGGATCGTCTTCAACCAGCAATATTTGTGTCATATTTAAGGGCCTCCGTTGTAGCCTGTTATGTATAAAAAGGTACTCTTATTAAGAGTACCTATAAAGAAATCATTAAATTAATACTAGGCAGCCTGCGCCTGATCCGGCGCCTTATGCTTCATGATCGGTAACATCATAAGTGCACCCAGGAGGAACAGGAGTCCGGCTCCGCTGTAAATGGTACTAAGCGGCAAAGCGCTCTTCAGCGCACCCGAGAAAGACATAGACACCACCATCATCCCGACGAACATCGGATTCAGCACCCCGTTGACCCGGCCGACAATGGAGCTATTAGACCATCTCAGAATCATCGTACTGATCCCGATATGAATACAAGGGAACATCAGCCCGTTCAGGAACTGGATGGTCAGCGTGAGCGGAATGCTTGTCGAGAACCCGACAATGGTCGTACATACGGCACCTGCCAGCATCCCCATGGCGAGCAGCAGCTGGGGCGGAACTTTTTTGGCGAAGGCGGCTACGAGCCCTCCCCCGATCAGCATGGCTGCACCGTTGACCATAAGCATGTATTGCAGGAACTCCTTGCTTCGGCCAAGCCGCTCTGTAACGATGAACAGATTCAGTGCCTGGGCTGCGCCCACGGCAAGTCCCGCCAGTACAAACGCAAGTCCGAGCATCCGCAGCACCTGGCTCTGCCAGACATACCGGAAGCCTTCGGTGAAGTCCTTACGGAATTGCCCTTTCGCCGCAACTGTCCCGGCTTCCATATGATCCTCCGGCAGACGAATAAGCACGAGCGCCGACAGCAGAAAAGCAACGCCCATTACGGCAATGGAGATCTCAAGGCCGAAGGTGCTGTATACGAAAGTGCCTAACATCGGTCCGAGAACCATAAAGATGGCCATCAGCGATTGGAAGAGCGCCATCCCCTGCTGCAGCTGTTCCTCCGGTACATGGAACTTAAATAACCGCATACTGGAAGGCTGGGAGAACTGCGACAGAATGGCCGAGATGAAGGCGACCAGATACACGGATTCCCACGAGCCGAAGTGAATGCTGAGCAGAACGGCGAACACCGATACCGCAGACAGGGAATCGCACCAGATCATCGTCCGCTTCGGGCGCCACCGGTCCGCAAAGGTTCCTCCAATGAAGGAAAAAACAAAGATAGGTGCAAATTCAGCTACGCTGATCAGCGAAATGGCGTAGGGATCATTATTGGTCCGCTCCGCAACATAGAGCAGAATCGCGAAATTACGCACCCAGATCCCGATCTGCAGCAGCACGCTGGATAATAAAATCGTCTGCAGAAAGCGATTACGGAACAGGCTTGCTGAATTTGCGCTTTGGTCATGCTGATTCAATCGTTTAACCCCCTATTTATCGATAAAATACGCTCAGCTTCTTAAGGCGGGGTTCTCCTTTCACTCTCTATATTATAAGGAGCGGACCGCGATCTTGAAAGCTATAAATGCAGGAACAGACGGGGTCAAGCGATCCCAAAATATTCCTTCAGCCCCGCTACGATAGCAGCCGCTACCCGGTTCTGGAAATCGTCGGAGAACAGGATGGCTTCCTCGGCGGCATTGGACAAGAAACCAACCTCCAGCAGCGTAGCGGGCATGTTGGAATATTTCAATACGATATATTTGTTGTATTTAACCTTGCGGTCCGGAAAGCCGGTGGTCCCTTGCAGATGCCGATGCATGATATCGGCGAAGGCTTTACTCTCCTGGCTGTAATAATAGGTTTCGGTTCCCCGCACCTTGGGCGACCCTGTGACAGAATTGCCATGGATGGAGACGAAGGCATCGGCCTGCAGCTCATTGGCCATCTCTGCCCGCTGCTTGTTGGGCGGATAGGTATCCTCACGGCGTGTCATCACAACATTGAATGCCGGCTCCTGCAGCAGCAGGCGCTCCACCTTCAAGGCGACGCTAAGGTTGAAATCTTTCTCCAGCTTCTTCGAAATGCCGATCGTTCCCGGGTCCGCACCCCCATGGCCGGCATCAATAACAACGGTCTTCTTCCCGTTGCCCGGCTGGACCGGCTCTGCCGGAGGCAATCCGGCTGTGGCAGAGCTCAGATCGACGACCAGGAGCCGGGAGGCGGCATCCTCCTCGATGTAACTGGTATAATTCGTATCTGCAGAGAGCGCAATCACAACCCGCAAGGTGGCGGCTTCCGGTTCGAATAGCCCGTAATACAGCTTGTTGACATTGGGAACGCCGGTAACGGTCTGCTCGCCGGATTGGGTGCGGCTATCCCACGATACTGTCTGTAAGAAATCTGCGGAAAAGTTCGTTCGGGGCAGCTCCACTACAATCTGCAGCGGTTCGTTTCCGGTATGTACAGACGGCTGGACATCGCCGGTAAAAGCAAGCATCAGGCGGTCATCGCTGAAGCTGAGACTATGGACGGTGGAAGTCGCCGCGGCTGCGGCGGGCAGGGGCACCGGCTGGTCCGGGACTTCAGGGCTTGCCGGAGCAGGAGTGATGGCCGGCTGCTCCAGCGGAAGCGGGGCTGAAGTCAAGCCCACCACCTTGAGACTGTTGTCCCAGCTCACCTGGACACCCATGGCTTCGCTGATGAACCTTAGCGGAACCAGCGTGGTTCCGTTACGGTTCCGGGGAGCGGTGGCCAGCGAATGGGAGGCCCCATCGATCAGGGCTTTCTTTTGGCCGATCGTCAGCACTATACTGCCGGATTCCTTCGGGATGGTTACGGTTCCAACCTGTTGATTCCAGAGAACCCCCATTCCCATATTCTCCGCAATGATCCGCAAGGGAACCATCACACTGCCGTTGATCAATTCGACTTTGTCTTTCTTTTGCATAGGGATTGCTTGCCCGTCCAGTATTATGGTCGGACTTGTCTTCACAGCGGCACTGGCCCGCCCGTTGAGCGGGAAGCATAAGAATAGGACAGCCAACAGGAGGAACCAACTACATTTTTTCATACGTGCATCTCATCCATTTCATCTAATTTGTAGAATTGCTGATTCTTAAATTAGACTCCAATAATTGGAATAGGTTGCGAAATTGAGCATTTATAATTAGTTATATCAAGTGGAAACGGGTTTGCCATCCTTTTAAAGGACGGTACCGTTTCAGCGAGAAATAGAAGGATAATTATAGCGCGAAGCATATAAATTCTTATCTTTCTACGAAAAAACGGCACCCCGAGGGGCGCCGCACTATAGTATTCCATTCTCCCTACTGGGCTTGCTTCAATTGAACGGTCTTCATGTATTCCTTGAATTCCTCGACGATTTCTTTGTACTTCGTATGGTGCAGGTAATGGGAGCCTACCATTGGGATCAATTTACCCTGTGAAGACTGCTTCGCCTGCTCCTCATGCAGCGGAATCCACTGCTTGTTGTTCTCGTTATTGGATTGTGCGAACAGCAAGACCGGCAAATCCTGCGGGTATTTCAGCTTTGAGCCGTTTTTGAAATTGGAACCAAGGTGGCTAAGCTCATTCATCAGTGTGGAGTTATTGCCGTGTACATTGGTGATCAGTTTCATCTGCTCTTTGGTATGCTCATCATAGTCAAGCGATTTAAACGAATCTCCGCTGAGCTTCGTTAGCAGCCGCATCACACCTGAATCCTTGGCAAACTTCATGGCCTTCAGCGGCAATTTCACATCCATGCCTGGCTGATTGGGCACACTACTGTCAATTCCTACGAAGGCTTGAACTTCATCCGGATAAGCATTTACATATGATACAGCATAGAGTCCTGTAATGGAATGTCCCATCAGAATATAACGCTTCAGACCGAGCTGCTCCACAGCCTCATGAATTTCACTGATGATATTCTCCGTCGTTCTTTCTTTATCTGTCCCATCGCTCAGGCCATAGCCGAGAGGCTCGATGGCTACGACTTTGTACGAAGGCGTCAATTGATCTATCAGCGGCTTGAAATCAAGCACAGGCGAAGCGGTTCCTTGCCCCGGCAAGAGAACTATGGTCTGTTCACCGCTGCCTTGAATCAGCACATTCATCTTTTTCCCGTCTACATTGACGTATTGCCCGTACGATTCGATCTTCTTCTTCTCTATCCCGTTACTGATGACATTAACGATAAAGGTGATGCCTATGAACAGCACGAGCACTCCGATAATGCCACCTAATATTTTCAACCATAATCTCCGTTTCTTGCGTCCCTTTTCAGGTTTATTTATTTCAGCGGTTCCTGCCATGTCCATCTTCTCCTGTCCTTCTATCTGTAGATTCGCCTTAGCGGTATAGATAGAGTCTACTTGATTAAGATGTCCTCAACATGACGGCATTATGAACGGAGTATGAACTCGGCTATTTTAATTCAATCATTCGGGATCAATCCATCCCCACAATAGACCAGTTATGATCGACCTCCGGTATGATCGTCTGGCGCTCCCGGATGTAACGGACCAGCAGCTCGCGGACGCTGCAATCCGACTCCCAGTGCTTGACGGCGCTGACCAGTCCAGAGGCTTTCAACAGGCTGCTGTAGCGGTAATTGTTAACGGCAAGCTGTAGCTCGTCCGTATCGGCAAGCGGTCTGCCCCGGTAGGCCAGATGGATGATCCGCCGGCCCACCGGCTGGGAGATATCAATCTGATAATTAATCCCGGCGAACATATCGTAGAGGTAGCTCGGCACCTCGGGATCAGCGGCAATCTCCGTGTCCCCCTGCTGCCACTGCCGGAAATGGGCAGCCGAAGCTTCCATATAAGCCTTCAGCTCCTTGCCGGTGACGGTTACGACATACAGCACATTGTCAAAAGGATAAATGCGGTAGACGTCTGCATACGTCAGCGGTCCCTGCTTCAGATCCGCCTTGTCGTTGAACAGACTTGTAGCGGCAACATCTGCTCCGCTGGCCTCCAGCATGGCACGCTGGATCAAGGTAATGACCGCCGTATCCTGTACTCGTCCCGCCGGCAGGCCGGCAGTCTCTTCAGGCTGGAAATCAGCGGCCGCATAGCCCAAGATGCCGCCCTCCCCCTCTATCGAAGAGCCTCCGCCGCCTCCGGCGATGAACCGGAGGGTCTCTTCATGCGCCTCGGCAACCAGAGTGTGCAATTCCGGGTCCGGCTCCCAGCCGCTCATATCTACCACCGTGACCTCCCGGCTCACAACCTTGGGCTGGCCACTGTCCAGCTCCAGTGTCAGGTCGAAGCGTACAACTTCCCGCCCCCGGTCCCGCGGTCCGCCAATAACGGTATTCCCGATACGCTGGTTCACGGTAATATGCATATGGCCGACCAGCAGCACATCTGCTTCAGGAACTAGCTCCGCAATCCGTCCGGCGGCATCCGAGCCGCTCTCTTCATCGAACTCTGCGACCATGCCCGCATGGGCACTGATCACAATCAGGTCCGCCTTCCCTTCCGCGCGGAGGGAGGCGGCAATTGCCTGCGCGGTCTCGGCCATATGTCCGAACCTTAGGCCCTCCACCTTGCTTCCATCCCAGCGCGGAACGTTGGGGTTCGTCAGTCCAATGACCGCAATCCGGATGCCTTGCTGCTCAAGGATCACATACGGCTCTGCAAACGGTCTGCCTTCTGAATCCCAGACATTCGCCGCGAGCACCGGGAAGCTCAGCTCCTGCTTGATTCGCTCGATCAGGCTAAGGCCGAAGTTAAACTCATGATTGCCCAGGGTCAGCGCGGCATAGCCCATGGCATTAAGTGCCGCCGCAACCGGATGCCTCTCATCCGGCCGCTTATTGTAGACATCGTCAGTCAGCATATTCCCCTGAAAGATGTCACCGTTATCGATCAGCAGAATCTCCGTCCCGCTCTCTCTAAGTTCGCGGACGTAAGCGGCTACTCTGGCGAGCCCGTCATTTACGGTATCGAGTCCGTCTTCATAACGGTAGCCCCACAGATTGCCATGAACATCCGAGGTAGCGATAATCACGATCTTGCGCAGGTTACGGCTTGCTGCCGGTACCATCATCTCTTTTCACCCTTCTCTTTTCTCTATTTCAGAATTGCACCTGCGGTGAAGCTCTTCTCCATCTGATCGCTGAACAGCACATAGGCGAGCAGAATCGGCAGCGTAGAGATCACCATCGCTGCGGCCAGCGGTCCCCAGCTAATACTATACTGGCCGCTGAAGTTCATCAAGCCGAGTGGCAGCGTCCGCAGCGATTCCTTTTGGATGAAGGTTGCCGCCATCAACAGCTCATTCCACACAGCGAGGAACACGAAGATCGCAACCGAGGCCAGCGGCGGCTTCAGCAGCGGCAGCACGACCTTGAAGAAGGACTTCACCACCCCGCAGCCGTCGATGAACGCAGCCTCCTCCAGCTCCTTCGGCATGCTCCGCAGGAACGCCGACAGCATATAGACGCCAATCGGCAGATTCACAGCGATGTACGGCAGGATAATCGACAGCCGTGAGCTGAGAAGGCCGAGATTCTTCAGGATCATGAACAGCGGGATCAGCGTAGCATGAATCGGCACCATGACCCCCATGAGCAGAATGAACAGAATCAATCCGTTATATTTGAATCTCATCCGTGTCAGCGCGTAGGCCATCATCGAAGCGAACAGCAGCACGCACAAGAGGGTAATCAGCGTAACTGACACACTATTGAAAAAGTATTGATTCACCTTGGCGCTTACCCAGGCTTCTGAGAAATTGCTGAACCGCCATTCTGTAGGGAGCGCCCAGACTACTCCACCGATAATCTCCGAATTATCCTTAAATGCACTGACCACAAGCCAGTAGAGCGGGAACAACTGGAGGACGGCAATGAGGCCCATCAGTAGATAGAGGCCTGTGTTTTTAGTACTCTTTAGCATGTCCGGTCCTCCTTAATATTCAATTTTTTCACGGGTAAGCACTTTATTGAGCACCCAGGCGATGATCAGACACTCCAGCACCATGAACACAGCAAGTGCGCTGCCGTAACCGAAGTTCTGCTTCAGGAACGCTTCCTGGAACATTTTCAGGGCAATCATGGTCGTAGAATGCAGCGGTCCGCCGTTGGTCATAACATACACACTTTCAAAAGTCTTGAGCGCATAAATCACGTTCAGCACGACACAGATCCGCAGCACATCAGACAATAACGGAAGCGTGATATAACGGACGGCCTTCCAGCCGACGGCTCCGTCCAGCTTCGCAGCCTCATAGTACTGCTCCGAGATGCCCTGGATACCGGCGAACAGGATCAGCATGTTATAGCCTACATAATGCCAGGTCGTTACGATCAGGACAGACAAGAGTGCCGTCTTGGTATCTCCAAGCCAGGCCTGGGCCCAGCTGCCCAGGTGAGCAGCCTCCAGCAGCGTGTTGAGCATCCCGATGTTCGGATCGTAGATTTTGACCCACAGCAGACTGACCATCGTCGTTGACATGACCACCGGGAAAAAGTAAATATTGCGGAACCATTTGCGTCCCTTCATCTTTCGGGAGACCAGCAGCGCCAGGCCGAACGAGAGCGGAAGCTGAACGAACACGCCTGTCAGCAGGAAGGCCACACTGTTCCATACCGCCTTCCAGAAGCTTTTATCTGCGGTGAACATCTTGGTGTAATTGTCCAGGCCCACGAAGGCCATAGGGTTAATCCCGTCCCACTCCTGGAAGCTGTAGTACGCCGTCATGAGGATCGGCACGAAATAGAAGATCAGAAATATAGTTAAGCCGGGCACTAGAAACAAAGCGATTAATTTCTTATCCGAGAGCGCTCTTTCCATCACTATCCACCTATCAGAGTGCAGAAAAGCGATGCGGTCCAAGAGACTGCATCGCCTTTCCCCTATTATATTTGTAAAACCTGTCTTACTCTGCCGAACGGAGCAAGGTTTCCAGCTGTGCTGTGTATTCCTCAGGCGTCAGATTGCCGCCATAGAGCTGCTGCGTCATATCGCGGTATTCCTGACCAGTATCTGCCGACAGCAGGCCGAACCACATCGCCTGGGTTTTGGCTGTTTTGCTGATATCCGTAGCATAAGCGGAGAGCTGCTCATTCTGCGACTCCGACTTCACTTCGCTGGCGGCATAGCCCGGCAGGCCTTTGCGTACGAACTCATCATTGAGCTTGAGGGACAGCTTAATAGCGAATTCCTTGGCTTTGCCCACGTGCTTAGAGCTGTTGTTCACGAACAAGGAGTAAGGTGCCGCCGAGTTCTGGAAGCCGATCGTCGCACTGTAGACATCCTCTACACCAGTCTTAGGGAATGCGATATATCCGAGATTATCGCCCATGGCCTTCGACAGCGCGCCGAAGTTGAAGCTGCCGTCAATCCAGATCAGCGCCTTATCGTTCTTGAACAGCTCCTGGGCATCCAGGTAAGCCGAGCCGAGGAAGCCCTTCTGGAAGGCATTGCTGCTTACCAGGGTGGCTACCTGCTTCGCTGCATCTACAAATGGAGCATCTGTAAACTTCGCATCGCCCTTAATCGCATTGTCGAAGGCGTTAACGTCCTGACGCGCTACGAGCATGTTGTACAGCAGATCGCCCTGCCATCTTTCCTTGCCGCCGAGGGCGATAGGGATGATCCCTTTAGCTTCGGCCTTGGTTACAAGTGCCTGAAGATCGTCCCAGGTTGCCGGAGGCGTAGCGCCCAGATCGCTCATCAGCTTTTTGTTATAGTAGAAGACCAGGGTTGTACTGATGTTGGAAGGAACGGAATAGATATTGCCGTCTTCCTCCTTCACCAGCTGGTTGTCCAGAAATTTCGCCCCAAGTCCCGTGGAATCCAGGGTATCGTTCAGCGGGGCTACCGTTTTTGATTGCAGTACAGGGGTCCGGTAGGACTTCCCGGCATGCTGCTGGAAGACATCCGGCAGCTCATTGGCAGCCAGTGCAACACTGATTTTGGTCTTGTAGGTCTCGTCTTGTATGTACTCATAGTTCAAATCCACGCCGACTTCCGCTGCGGTAGCCTCGGCAGCAGCCTGATACATCGGATCTGCATCGAACATCCATAAGGAGACAGATTCCTTGCCTTCCGCCGGTTTCGCATCCTGATTCTGAGTTGCCCCTTCGTTACCATTGGCTCCTCCGCAAGCACTAAGCACTACACTGCTGAGCGCGATGGATGCTGCAACTACCCCAAGCTTTTTTCCGAACATTTGTGTTGGACCACCTTTCAATATTTCGGGATTTGACTTACAGGTATCATCTTAACAAGTGAACCGCCGTGCACGAATGGAGATATATTGGTTCTAACAGTAAAATTTTTAGGTATGTCAGCTTACTTTACACTTAATTTACGGGGCGTTCCCATCTTAACGGCAGCTTTACACAGGGTTAACTTTAATCAGCGAAAATGTAATCAAATGAAAAAGCCCGGCTGCAAAACACCGGACTCTGAGTATAGCTGCTCTTTATGTATCCGAATAGGAACCGCTGTATACGGTATTCGGGGTCATTCCGTAACGTTTCTTGAAGCATTTGCTGAAATAGAACGGGTCTTTATAGCCCACCTGCCGGGCAATCGTCGCAATCTTGGGTGCCGGGGCTTCCTCCCCGGTGGCCCCCTGGCTGAGCAGTTTCATAGCCTCCCCAAGACGGACGTTCGTTACATATTCCACAAAAGACTCGCCGGTCTCCTTCTTGAACGCATGGCTTAAATAGCTCGGGTTCACAAACAGGGCGCTGGCCGTACTCTGGAGTGACAATGTATCCTCAGCGTAATGTGCCGTCACATAGGCGATGGTCTTGCTGATTAAGGCCGTGCCGCTGCTCTGACGCTTCTGCGCACGGGCATCGCCTGCCTGCGGCTCCTGCACATCCCCGGCTTTGATTCTGAGCCGGTTGATGTAGCGCTCTGCCTCCCACTTCTCCGTCAGCTGCGTCCGGATCGTGCGGAGGGCCTGTTCGACAGCATCCTCATCGACGGGCTTCAGCAGATAATGGTCCGCTCCAAGCGAAATGGCCTGCTGGGCATAAGAGAAATTATCGTAGCTGGTGATAAAAATCAGTTTGGCCGCCGAATTCAGCTTACGGACTTCTCCAATGAATTCAAGCCCGTTCATATTCGGCATCTCAATATCCGTAATGATGAGATCGATTGGCTGCTCCCCGATGATCTGCAATGCGGTCGTGCCGTCATCCGCTTCTGCGGCGACCTCGAACCCGGCGGCCTCCCAGTCCACCAGACGGATCAGGAGTTGCCTGAAATAATATTCGTCATCCACAATCAGGACGCGGGCTACCGGTGCTGTACTCATAGTCTGACTGTCCCCTCTTCCTGTTCGTTCGTCTGCAGAAGCAGCGGCAAGCGCAGCTTCACTTCTACGCCTTGGCCTGGCTCAGAGGTCAGAGAGATTCCATAGGCCCCGCCGAACCGCAGGCGGATGCGGTCCTGAATGTTTCGGAGTCCGAAGCTGTACCTCTCCGCACTGTCATGCCCCGACCAGATCATCTGCTGCTGCTCTTCGCTCATGCCTTTGCCGTTGTCGCAGACAGTGAAGCAGAGCCGCCTCTGTCCATTCGTGGTCTCCGCTTCGCAGGTAATTTCACACCAGCCTCCGTCCGCCATCCCTCTAATGCCATGGTGGATCGCATTCTCGACCAGCGGCTGAAGCAGCATGGTCGGCACCAGGCAGGACTCCAGCCCCGGCTCGATCCATATCCGGTAGTTCAGCTTAGGGAAACGGATCTGCTGAATATACAGGTAGCTCTCCAGATGCTTCTGCTCCTGGGCCACCGTAATCAGCTCCTGTCCGTTGCTAAGCGAGATCCGGTAGAACTCACCCAGTGCCTTCAGCATCTTGCTAATGTCCTTCGCCCCGGACATCACAGCCATCGCACGAATGGTATCCAGTGTATTGTACAGGAAATGCGGCTTGATCTGCGAATAGAGCAACCGCAGCTCCAGCATCCGTTTGGTCCTCTCTTCCGTCTCCACCTGGACCATCAAGCCCTGGATGCGCTCCACCATTTCATTGAAGGTAGCTCCGAGCCGCCCGACCTCGTCCTCAGAATCGGCGGCGGCGCGCCGTTCCAGATTCCCGCTGCCCACTTCGACAATCACCTCACTAAGCTGGCTGAGCGGCCGGGTCAGCCGGCGGGCGAACAGAATAGACAGAAGCACGGCCGACAGGATGCTGATCAGGCCAAACCCGGCCAGCAGCAGAGCGATTTTCCAGTACCCGTAGGTTAGCTCTGATATCGTCACCAGCTGGACTACCTTCCAGTCATAGGGAGCAAGACTCTGCATGGATACTAAATAACGGTCTCCGTCGACCTCCTGGGTCCGGGTCCCTTGAGAGACTGACTTGACCCAATTCGTGAGGGATTCCTCCGGAACCGGCTGGTTCACCCTTGTGGCTTCATTCGCAGAGACGATTCTTCCATACCGGTTAATGACCAGCGTAGCGCTCTCCGGGTTCTGTTCATTATGATAGAGGCGGGCAAGCGTCCGCTCGTCAATGTTGACATAGATATAGCCAAGCGGGGTCCCCTTCTCCATGCTCTTAATGACCCTGCCCACACTGATCATATTCTTATGCTTCATCCCGGACAGAAAAGCAGGCGTAAGCGAATCCGCCCAGACCGCCCCGCCTCTGGCTGCATCAATCTCCGCTTTGGGATAGATTCCCAGACTCTCCCGGGTCACGCCGGTCAGATTGGAGGTGTAATAGAGATTGCCGCTCAAGGATTCTATAATTACGGAATCGATATTCGGCTCGGTTACTAGCATCGCTGCAAGTGTATTGTAGATCGACTTCAGTGCAGCAACATCATTGCCGGTACCGGTATCGCTGCTGAGCAGCTTCTGGGTGTCCTGATTGATCAGCACGAACTTGGTGAAATTCTGGACCGACTGGAACACCGTCTCCATCGACTGCTTGACCAGCTTCACTTCCTGCTGTGAGCTTGCCGTGGTTCTCTCCAGGGTCTGATTGAAGACAATCCGCTGAATGCTGACCATGAAAATCACCAGTGCCAGCAGGACAATCAGGAGGTTGCTTAGCAGAATCTTCCGCCGCAGCGGCATACTTCCGCTGAATAGAAAGGGCATATACGCCCTTAACCTCTTCGAGAGGGATGGATATGGCATGAACCGCTTCATCGTTCCCTCCGTTACATGTATGGTTGTACATGTATTATACACAAATTACAACAACAGAAAAGCAGCGGCTCTCCATAACTTAGAGAAAACGCTGCTTGTAGGGATTGGGCTTAATCAGACTTCTAAGGTATCATTCACAATCTCATTCAGCTTCTTCAGCTCGCTGGCCATCGGTGTAATCACTGACCGGACCTTATGGGCCAGCGGCTTGCCGAGAATATACTTGCTGAAGTTCTCCAGTGTACCCGACGGGCTCAGATCGAGCAGCAGCCGCGGCCCGCCGGCAGTCAGACCCTCCAGGGCTGTGCGGAAATTCATCGGCTTCCTCACCACATCCCACAGGAAGGATTCATCCACCGTCTGCACCTTCCCCCCGGTCATGGCCGATACCAGTGTCACTCCCGGAGCAGGCGTCTTGTAATCGATCTTTTGCATATATGTACGATAAGGCTTCTCCAGTTCATCGATGCACGAGGAATGGAAGGCGTAGTTCACAGGCAGCCTCAGACTGGCCACACCCTGTGCTCTGAGGAACTGCTGGATTTCGCCGGTATGCCCGCTTCTGCAAGCGATGGTGAAGTGCTTGTCGAAATTCACAGCGATCAGCTCGGAGCGGGTGTTCAGCTCGGCGTTCCGGTGATAGAGCTGCACATGATCCAGAACAGCAATCATCGCGCCGTTGTCGCAGGTATACTCTAGCAGCCGTACTTGCGTCACAATCAGCTCCAGCACCTGTTCAGGCGTCAGTACTTTAGCCACCGCCAGCGCCACATACTCCCCGAGACTGACTCCCAGCGTGTAGCGTGGGGTGATTCCCTCAGCTTCCAGAGTCTCCGCCAGCGCGTATTGCACCATGAAGATTGCAGGATGGGAAAAGATAATATTTTCGAAGCTGGCACCCTTACCTCGTGAGTTCTGATACAGCTCTTCAATCACGCTCTTGCCGGTCAGCTGATGAACAATCCGGTCCAGGCGTTCCATCGATTGCCGGAATACCGGCTGCTTCCCGAACAATTCAAGCCCCATTTTATTATATTGCGAGCCTTGCCCGGAGAACATAAATACGATTTCGCTGTGCATTTCCGTCCCCCCTGATTGTAGAGCGGCTTATTTGAAATCAAGCAGTCTGGCATTATTCTTACGGTTCCTGAATTTCACAAAATGATTGATATCATCAATCTGGAAATACAGATTATTTTTGTAGAGATAGCTCATCTCTTTGCCTGGCGGATCGCCGAAGGAATGTCCCGGGTATACCCGGGTGCTGGGAGGAATCAGCCGGATGAGCCGGTGGATGCTGTTGAACATATCCTCAGCCGAGCCTCCGCTACTGTCGCATAAGCCGCAGCCTTCAATAAATACCGTATCCCCGGAGAACAGATGGTCCTGCCCCCAATAACAGACACTTCCCTGCGTATGGCCGGGCGTCACAAGACAGGTAATCCGTGAATCACCGATACGAATGAGGTCCATGTCCTCGACGGTTCGGAGCCGGTTGCAGCGGTATTTATAGTAATCT
This sequence comes from Paenibacillus silagei, assembly GCF_017874735.1. Taxonomy (GTDB): domain Bacteria; phylum Bacillota; class Bacilli; order Paenibacillales; family Paenibacillaceae; genus Paenibacillus_AQ; species Paenibacillus_AQ silagei. The sequence continues at coordinate 369,230 of NZ_JAGGLV010000003.1, read as the reverse complement.
GCCTCGGTTTTGGAGATGTAGACAGTAGGACGGTAGAGCAGCTCAAGCTTCTTCACCATATTGGTATGATCAAAATGAGAGTGGGTCAGCAGAACAGCCGTGACTGTGGCCTCATGCGAATCCAGAATACGGATCATCTGCGATACATCCCAGGATGGATCAACTACAAAAGCTTTGCGGGAAGTCTTGTCAATACCGAGATAAGCGTAGTTCAGGAAATTCATGCAATGCGTTTTAATCGTAAACAGATCATAGGTTGCTTCCATGCCCGCCTCCTTGAAGATTTGATAGATCTAATTTCCATTATTTATAGGATGAATCTACTAAATTATCATCTACTTTTTCACGAACTGTCAATGAATGTTATTGCTTCCATAGCAAAAAGCCTGCAACCTAGCATTGCAGACTTTTCCAGGATTATTCTCTTTAAGCAGGATACCCGCCCCCTGGCGGTGGCCACGCACCCTGCAGACGGCGGAGCAGAACAATCTCTCCCAGATGGTAGGAGTTATGGGAGGCGATATTGCGCAGCAGCCCGCCCTTGGCCTCCCCGGGAAAATGGGCTAATGGCTCGTCAAGCTTGGCGCTCTGAGCGATAGCAACCGCCTTATCGACACCTTGCAGCAGATGCGCGATGGCCTCTTGAAGCTGGGACTCCTCTGCCGGGGCCTTCTCCGCAGGCCAGCTCTCCTGTACGCTTGTAGGCCGCTGAGGCTGGCCGCCCTCCAGGTGGGTCAGCATGAAATCCTGCCAGAAGCCCATATGCTTCACCAGCTGATAGATGGAGTAAGGAATTCCTTCTATTGTATAACCTGCAAGCTCCAGTGTCAGATCCGGCAAGGCCCGGGCGATCGCAATATGTCCGCGCTCCCCTACCAAAGATTTCACCAGCGCTTGACCAAAAGCATGATTGGATTCGGACATCAGTATGCTCCTCCTATTAATTGCGCGAAATATAATTTACCGAAATTCAATATAGCTGGATTCTGATGATTTGTCAATTCTGATATCGAATCTAATTTGCAACATCAAAAAGCGAAACGCTTGAAGCTCCGTTCCGCTTTTTGATCTCAGGCTATGGTGTTCCATTCCAGTTAACGCTTATAAAGTACGCAGAATACCTAAAAGCTCCTCCGACATCCTGCTTACTTCCTCGACAGAAGCATTAACCTCTTGCGTCAGTGCAGCCTGGGCCTCGGTCAAGCTGGACATGCCGTTAATGGTGCTGATAATATGATCGATCCGGTCATTCATCTCCTGCGTAGTTTTCTCAATATTGTTCGAAGCCATCTTGCTGTGGTCTGCGAGCTTGCGCACCTCACTTGCCACAATAGAGAAGCCCCGGCCATACTCCCCCGCATGAGCAGCTTCAATGGAAGCATTCAGCCCGAGCAGACTGGTCTGATTCGAGACCTCACTGATGAATTTGGTGATTTCTTTGGTTTCATTCGTTTTTTCTTTCACATCAACTGCAGCCTTGTAGGATTGCTCCTGGACTTCGGCGATATCCTGAGCTTGCTCTGTTACCGATACAATCCCGTGAACAATCTCGTTAATCGCAGTCAGCAAGCCTTCCATCTGCAGGTTTACCCGTCTGATTGTATCCTCTTTATTGATTTCCTGCGTAATATCACGAATCGTTCCTGCTACCCGCAGAGGGATACCCTGCTCGTCCCGGATCGTTTCACCGCCTGCGTGATACCAGCGATACTCGCCATTTTTGGAGCGCAATCTGTAGTTCACTGTATAGTCCGTCTGCCCGGTGTAGTCATTAAGATGATTGGCGAAGGCATCCAGCGTGGGCTGAAGATCCTCGGGGTGTAGCTGGTTGCTCCAGCTGCTTAACAGGTTCGGAAAATCATGCTCGCCTTCAAAACCAATCGTTCGGCGGAATTGCTCCGACCACCAGAACTCATTATCCGGGTTGACCGGATCGCCTGCGATAACCACCATATCCCAAGGTGCTTCCACCAGGGCGCGGTTCACCAGATCATAGCGGACCACCAGTGCGCCCAGCTCGTCCTGCTTGATTTTTTTATCATGAATATCCAGCAAAGCTCCGGCTACCATAATAGGTGATCCGTCAGCGGAACGTACGGTTGTGCCCGTCGCCTGGAACCATTTGTACTCGCCTGCTTTCGTCTTGAGCCGGTATTCAATGTCGTATTTGATCGTGCCCGTCCGGTCCAGCATATGATCTGCGAACAGCTGCAGTACCCCCTCTTTATCCTCGGGATGAAGGCAATTGGACCAGCTCTCCAGCACATTGGGAAAATCATGCTCATCCGTATAGCCGATCATCCGGCGCAGCTCATCCGTCCACCTGAACTCATTATTCGGATTCACCGGATCACCCTCATATACATCCATCTCCCACAGGGAGATCTCAATCGCTTCAGTGATCATCTCCAACCGAACCTTGTAATAGTCCTCACGCTTATGTATCACGGACGTTAGTCGCGTTAACAATGCTTGCAGTTCATCAGGAACTGCGGCAGAATATGTATCGGCTTGCTCTTCTTCCTTGCGCTCAGCCCGCTCCACATAGTTTCGTAATAGGTCGATCAGCTGACGGTCTGTTTGGGGCGGCGCATCTGCCTGTGTGTTTCCTTTGAATCTGTTCAGAATTGGCATGTTCTCTCAGTTCTCCTCATCTCATGGTGTACGCTGCTTGGGAAAGCTAGATTGAGTATATAACAGGCCTGAACTTTTATATATAAATTTATATTTAAAATTTAATATAAAACAACGGCAGAATAAGACTTGACAAAAGTCTCAGACTGCCGCTGTTATTTGACTACCGTTTAGTGGTTTACCCGTTAAGTTAGTTCACTTGTATGCTTTTCAATATTTCATTGAATTCCGACTTGGCTTGTCTGCTGATTTTCGCTGGGAAAGTTGACAACAAGGTGTAGATTTCATTATTCTGCTCAAACAGAATCATTTGAAAATCGAGCTTTCCATCTGCATCTCCCACACTATAGATCAACTGCTTTGCAGCGATTTTACCTATCTTTACAGATTGCTGAGTGATTTTCGACGCACCCTTCTTCGCTATATCTTTTTTGAGATAGCTGACAAATTGTTCGAAATTCATATCCAGATAATCCTTATTATAATGACGAATGGTAAGCGTGTTATTCTCGGGCGAGACCATAATAAGCTGGAGATCTTCAGCAATCTCCATAGAAATCGGTAATTCTTGCCAATCCCCGTAGGCGGTAATTTGGATTTTTTTATCTTTGGTTGCAAATGGCTGCTTAGTATAAATGAAGGCGGTTTGAAGCTCAGCGAGCCAACTCACCTTCGCATCCACAGCTTCGCCGATGAAACGCAATGGAGCGTAGGTGGTGCCCTTAATGTTAGCAGGAGCGACGGTCAGTTTTTTCTGATTGCCATTAATCTCAGCAGTAGTTGAACCCAGCTTAAGCTTGATCAGCGTACCCGGTTTGCTTCCTTTAATCGTTTGGGTTTTGGGGTCCCATTCCACCTTTAATCCCAATGCTTCAAAAATAGTGCGGAACGGAACCATGACCGATCCATTTTGCCGGATGGGTGGAGCTTGGAATGTAATACGCTCGCCATTCAAATGCACCATGATTTCGTCAGGATTTGAAGGTGTGGCCGCTTCTTTGGTCTCTTCATCAAGCACTTCGACGCCTTTGGCAGCGAGCTCGGTTAGAATTTTCTGTGCACCTGCATTCAGAGGATTATTGCCGATGGAAACCTCCTTAAGCTTCGGAAGAGTGGTTAAGACACTAATATCCTCGACCAGATTATTCTCAAAGTAGACATGCTCCAGCTCCGGGTGATTTCTTAGCGGTTCAAGAGACTGGATTTGGTTATCGTTTATGATTAACCAGTTCAGCTTAACCAATGATTGGATGGGAGTTAGATCCTTAACCTGATTATTGCCGATTAACAGATCGGTTAGATGGATTAATCCTGCCAGTGCATCAAGCTTCTCTATGTTGTTTCCATCGAGATTAAGCTGCTTCAGTTGGGATAGTGCTTGCAGCGGTTCAAGCCCAGTGATCTGATTGTCGTTCAGAGCCAAGAAGGTGACTTTATGTAGATTTTGAAGGGGCTCAATATTGGTAATGCCCAGCCCTGGGAGCATTAAGCTTTTCATATTAACAGCGTGCTCTAGTCCGCTTAGACTGTTAATTTTCTGCTCAGGATCATTAGGATAGAGGGATGTTAGGGTCAGCAGATCTTCCTTGGTAAGGGGACCGCCCGGCTTCTTCAGCTCGGCACGAATCGCCTGTTCCAGATTCTTGTCTGTGATGAGAGCGGCTTCTGCAAAAACGGATGAAATAGATACGAAGCATAGCAGGAAAGCAAGTACAGTGGTGGATACAAGTTTGATCGTCTTACACAAAATAAATTCACTCCTTGAAATGTCATAATGACTAGATTCGACATTTCTCTACTATTACCTTTAAAGAAGCTTACGGGTTTACTCTACAAAGTATTCTTTGCAAGAGGAAACAGTTGGATTTTCTACACTTGCTGATGGACGATTAGGCCCTAGTACGATAGGAGTTGGAGAAAGGGCACTTAATTTTTCATGTTTTCTACTGAGGAGCGAGACTGAAGCAATTTAGTTGTACAATTTCCACTTGCTTCCTCCGTTTCTGCTAAAACCAATAAAACAAGATACGTTTATCCACCTACTTGATTCCAGGTAACATCGACAACTAGGTAGCCCATACCAAAAAGGCACCCCGCTGACGAGGCACCTTACCTTGGATATATAATTATAGACGTTTGAGCTATACTGGATGGCCGGAGAAGGTGTGCTTAAGCCTCCAGCTCCTCCGGGGTCCAGTGCAGCTGAACACCGAGCGCAATCAATTGCTGCTGATAGGCCCTTAGATGTTCCGCTGATTCCCTGACTGCCGATGGTTCGACCTGTTGCCTGATGGCATAGGCCGCGAGGGTGCCCGCCGCTTCGCCGATATTCCATTCTGTGGGATGCAGGCGGTAGCAGCCGTTCGCAATCTGGGTCATGGATATGTTCTTGCAAGCTGGGAGCAGGTTCTTGACCCGCACCGGGATCAATGATCCGAGAGGAATCTCATAAGGATGATTCGGGATATAAAAGGTACGCTGGCTCACCGTCGTGGGATGAAGATCCAGATGATAGCTGCCTACCCCTACGCTGTCCTCATAGCGCTTAGGCCCGGCCGGCCCGCGCAGCTCCTTGCTCACATCCTGCTCTGCTACCGTGTACAATCCGCGGATGCGCCGGGATTCCCGGATATAAGGGGCCTTGGCCAGCCCGTCTTCTGTGCCGAGCACATCTCCGCGCAGGCGCACGCCCGGGTAGCCCTGCCCGCCGTCCAGGCGGGGCGCTTCGGTCTGGAGCCAATACACGAGTGAGAGGGTAAGCTGTCTCGCCCCCTCCAGGTGCCGCTCCCGTTCCTCCGGCGATACGCCGATAATTGACCCCGCATAGTAATCGTTCAGTGCCCAGTTCAGCAGAGTGACTTCGCCGTCATTCAGCGGCTCCGTCCAGATGGCCGGGTCTACGATCCGCCGGTAATCCCACAGGGAGACAATCCCTTGCTCATTCGGGAACATCGTGAACTGCTTCAGCTTGCTAGTATCGTCAGCATCTGAAGCGAACCAGCTTAAGATCGGATACTGCGAGAACGATGGGACATATTCGCGCCAGTAATCATAATCTCTTGGACGCGGAATCGTATAGTCTCCACCCGGCACATAGTCCACCGCCGCCACGTGGGTAATCGACTGCATGTCGAGCGGGTCCTGTGCCTCCAGAGCGTGCGGCTCCCCTGTCTCGCTGCGGGCTTCAGCGCCGCTGACATGCTCCACTCCGGCCAGCGGAAGCAGATCGCCGCACTCTGTGGCATCCAGATAGTAGGCTCCCCGCAGCCTGATCAGGTCACCACCCGTTCCCTGCCGGACAGTTACTCCAGTAACGTAATCCCCTTCTGTATCAGCAGCGACCGGCACCGTATGATAGAGCACTTCGATTCGCCCGGTGTTCACATACGGGGCCAGCATCTCCTGCAGAACAGCCAGTGCCACCTTCGGCTCATGTGCCAGCCGGCTGACCCAACCGTTACCGGGATTCAGTATAGGGTTACTCCTGGCAGCTTCCGTAAGCGGATAATTCCGCCTGTAATACTCCCTGACTCTGCTGCGGAACTCCCGGTAAGATGCGGTACTGCCCGATTCCTCAATCCAGCGGTGCTCATCCGGCGGCACGGCCTGGGAGGTCAATTGCCCGCCCAGCCAGTCCGTCTCCTCTGTCACAAGCACACGCAGTCCTGCCTTGGCTGCGGCCAGCGCCGCCGCCGTTCCTCCAAGTCCGCCGCCGATAATTACTACATCCGAACGCTTCTCCTGTTCGCCAGCCATCTCTCTGTCTCCTCCCTGCCGCAGCAATTAGATCTGTCTTTCGCCTTCGTCCCGGCGCAGCCGTTCCAGAGCCAGCCGGGCTGCGCCGAAGCAGCCTGCCCTGTTGCCCAGCTCCGCCGGCATGATTCGGGCGGCCAAACTACCGCCCGCTTGCCCGGCCAGCAGCGGCCACCAGACCGCGCGGCTCTGAATGACCCCGCCGCCGATAATAATCAGCTCGGGGTCTACCGCCGCCCCGATGTTAGCTGTCACCAGCGCAAGATCCGCTGTGAAGCGCTCCAGCACCGCCAGTGCTGACGCGTCGCCCCGCTCCGCCGCCGCCATAATCTCCCGCCCGTGCGCATACGCCCGGCCGGTCTCCTCCAGTGCCAGCCGCAGCAGCGCCTGGCCGGACACATATTGCTCCGCGCAGCCGCGCTTGCCGCAATTACAGGGGCGACCTCCCGGCACCAGCACGCTGTGCCCCCAGTCGCCACCGCTCCAGGCGGCTCCGCGCAGCAGCCGGTCTTCCGCCAGATTAGCCCCGCCGACCCCGGTGCCTAGGGTCAGCATGACCAGGCTCGCCCTGCCGCGTCCCGCGCCTAGCCAGGCCTCGCCCAGCAGCGCCGCGTTGGCATCATTATCGGCCGCCGCAGGCCGCCCGAACGCAGCCGTTGCCCACTGCGTAAGCTGCATCCCCTGCCAGCCGGGCAGATTATCGGTGGCGTAGACCACCTCGCCTGAATCCGCATTTACCTTGCCCGCCGAGCCGATCCCCAGCGCTTCCACCGCGGGATGGCCAGCCAGCAGTTCCTCCACCAGGCTGTGGAGCTGGCCGAGAATAACCTCCCGGCCCAGCCGGGCCTCCGTGTCGCGTCCGGCTTCCGCGAGAATCGTCCCCGCTTCATCGGTTACAAGCCCTTTGATGCCTGTCCCTCCGATATCCACACCTATGACTTGCCGCATTCGCATCACCTCCACTACTTCGTCTGTACCACACGGAAACGGCGCTGCCATCCTTGTAGGATAGGTACCGTTTTAGGGCTTAAGTTTCAGCTCATAAGTGACACCTCATATATCTCCATTCGCCTGCTATCTGACGGCATAGAGCATAATCCCTGAGTAACAATACACTTATAATCGGTTTTCAGATTACATCTGACCGTCCGCCCTCTCACGAGTGCATTGTAATCGGTTTTCCGATTACATCTGGCCGTCCGCCCTCTCGCGAGCGCATTGTAATCGGTTTTTCGATTACATTCCGCCGTCTGCCCTCTCGCGAGCGCATTGTAATCGGTTTTTCGATTACATTCCGCCGTCTGCCCTCTCACGAGTGCATTGTAATCGGTTTTTCGATTACATTCGACCAACACGCCGCCCCAGGCTCCAATGTGTTCGGTTTTCCGCCTGCACGCCTCTTTCTCATACCCCTACCTCGACAGACGAACTCAACGCCTCCTATATCACCCACGCTGTTCCCTTAACCGGAATGTAATGCATAATTCACTATCCCTTCATTTCTCCCAGTCGTTTCATTTCTCCCTACCGCTTCATTCCCCGAATCCTAATAAATCCGGTCAATGACCGCCCGGGCGGTGAGCTCCTTCATCCGCTTGGTCTCTTCGGCATGGAGCTGCTCCAGCCCCTGGCAGAGCAGGTCGATAATGAACAGCTGGGAGACCTTAGCCCCTACAGAGCCGCCTTCCAGCGGGGATTCCTTCCCGGCTGTCAGCAGCACAATGTCGGCAATGGAAGCAATCGGGGACTTGGCATAGTTAGTCATGGCAATGACTTTGGCCCCGTTCTGCTTGGCCTTCATCAGCATGTCATTCGTATCCAGTGTGCTGCCTGATACACTGATGCCAAATGCCACATCGCCCGCCCCCATCGTCACTGCCATCATCGACTGAATATGGCTGTCGGAATTGGCTTCGACACGCCGCCCGATCCGCAGGAAGCGGTTCTTGGCGTCCAGTGCTGTGATGCCGGATGAGCCTACGCCGAAGAACTGGACATACCGGGCCTGATCCAGAGCGTCTACCGCCTGCTGCAGCTGCTCCCGGTCCAGCATGCCCAGGCTGGATTGCAATACACCAACCATTAAGGCATACAGGTGGTCGGCGTAATCCCCTCCGCCTGCCCCCTGCTCGCCGTCCGCCAGAGTCTGCCGCTTCGGCAGGCCCTGGGCCAGCATCAGCTTGAAATCCTGATAGCCCTTGAAGCCGATTTTGCGGCAGAAGCGCATCACCGTGGTCTCGCCCGTTCCGGCGAAATCCGCCAGCTCAGTCACAGACAGATAGATCAGATTATCCGGATGCTCAAGCACACACCGGGCTACCTTTTGCTCCGACTTAGTCATGGACGGGTAATACGTGTTGATCCGGTCATTCATTTCCATTACGGTTCATCCTCACTTTTCTCGCCGCTGCTGCGAACGGCCGGGTGATCAGCTGCGGCCGGGTAATTGCGGAGCCTACCACCACCGCATAGGCCCCCAGGTCCAGCGCTGCCTCTACTTCGGCGGGCTGGCTGATCCGGCCTTCGGCAATGACCGGAATCTTCAGCCGCTGTGCAGCCTGCTCCAGCAACTCCAGATTCGGCCCTTCCTGCTGGCGGGAATACGGTGTATATCCCGACAAGGTGGTCGAGACGCAGCTGACTCCCAGCGACTCAGCGTATAGCGCTTCCTCCAGAGTGGAGATATCGGCCATGGAAGCCGCCGGGCTTGCCGTGAGCAGGTCTATGATCTGCTCCAGCGTACAATTCCCCGGCCGGGTCTGCCGGGTCCCGTCAAAAGCTATAATATCCGCCCCCGCTTCCAGCAGCTCCTCAGTCTCTCTAAGCGTAGGGGTAATATAGACGTCCGAATCCGGGTAATTGCGCTTCACGATACCGATCACCGGCAGCGCAACTGCCTGCTTGATCGCCCGCACATCTGCCGCCCCGTTCGCCCGGATGGCGATGGCCCCGCCTTCCGCTGCCGCCACCGCCATCCGGGCCATAATCTCCGGCCCGTGCAGCGGCTCGTCAGGCAGCGCCTGGCAGGATACAATCAGCCCCAGATGCAGGCTTTCCAGTATATTTTTGCTCAGGGTCCCCACCCTCTCTCCTTATATTATATATAAATTGAACTTGCTACCGCTCCTACAGCTCCCAAATTCCCCTCCGTCACTCTTCCCTGTCTGTATTGTTTCAAATCAAATTTATATTATCAGCCCTGCCCTCACGATGGCTCATATTGCACAGTTAAGCCCACCTCGAACATCCGGTTCCATGGCATATAACAATCGGTAATCTTAACCCTTCCCGCTGGACTGTCGATCCGTACAGCCAGCTCCTCACTCAGCCGTTCCTGTACACGGGCAGCTACGCGGCCGCGCGGTCCGTCCAGTTCGTATTTGCCATAGCCCATCTCCTGCACCGGGCCCTCACTAAGCTCTCCGCGCACTACTGAACAATAGCATACATCCTCGGCATAGCGGAGCGCCAGGAAATCCAGATGCCCTTGTGTACGTCCGTAGATCAGATAGATCATCGCCTGCGAGATTACCGTTCCAAGCGAATTGGAGCTGGTATTCCAGGCGGCATATCCGGCCACATCGAAAAGGAGGTTATTCTGCCGCAGCATCTTAACCAGCTTCTGGTCTCCACCATTGGCATAGCCTACGTCCGCAACAGCCACCGGCATCTCCTTGCTCTGCAGAAGGTAGTCCCCGTACTCTACAAGTTCCATCAGGTTCCGGTATACGTCATAGCTGTGAAAAGCATGCTTCTGCGACACCGCCTCCTCCATCGTCTCACCCGGCGTGCTGACCAGCAGAACCAGGTCTGCCTCGGCAGCACTGGATGCGATCAGCCCCCCGGCGGCCAGGATCTGATACTTCAGCGTCTCATAGAAAAAGCGGTCCTCGAACAGCGGCGTCACGAATGCCCCCTGCACAGCGGACAAACGCGGGTAGATCATCGGCCTCCGTCCTTCGGCCTTGTTCAGCATCCGGGCGAGCAGCGTGCAGCCTACCTCATCTGCTCCCGGATACATATAGACCTTAAGCTCCAGATCAAGCGCCGTGATCCGTGCCCGCACCTTCTCCTGGTCCTTGGCGGTATGCCCATATGGCGCCGAATCATCCTGCGGAACAATCATGAAGTCGATCACCCCCTCCCGGACCAGCTCCAGCGCCTGCTTGTTCGCTTCAATATTAATCGCCCGGCGGCCGAGATAATCCTGCAGCACCTCGGCTGGAAGCCGGTGATCAATATCCGCCAGCTCACGAATCTCCTCATCGGTGGCGATTCCCAGCTCCAGCCGGTGGCCTATGAAGCCCTTGCGGAAAATCTCCCGGCCCCAGTCGGCATAATAATCCGGTTCCTCGTCTGATAGAGAATACTGCGGACAGCGCATAATCAGCTGGAACGCATACAGCTTAAGCTGCGGATAACGCCGCCGGATCTCCCGCAGCCGCTCCAGGCGCGCAGCCAGCACTTCAAGCTCCAGCTGGTGCAGCCGCGAGGGAATAATGCCGCCGTAGAGCAGCGTATCCAGCGCGACCACCGCCCCATCTGCCCCTTCGCAGGCAGCCTCGAACCAGGACCATAGCTGTTCAACATCTCCAGGGCGTTTCTTCAGCCCCATAATCCCGGCGGGCGGACGCTCTACCCTATAATCTGTTCCATGTGCCAGCAGATAAGGGAATTCATAATTGCAGGGCCGCTCATCGAGCGGAACCAGAATCAGCTTATGGTGCTTAGACATGCTGGTCCTCCTCCTTTGTCGCCTTCTCCATCACCGGCAGCTCGATCCCCAGCGCCTCAGCCGCACGCACCGCCGGATCACTGCCGAGCCGCACCCCGTAGCTGCGGCAGGTCTCGAGCCGCTGGAGCACCTCCGCCTGTGCCTGCGGATTCAGCGGGTCCTCCAGTTGTCTGCGCACAGCCCGCCACAGTACAGCATCCCCGATGGCCCGGCGCAGCCATGGCCCAGCCTCTTCGATGAATTTAGCATTCTCTAAGCCGCCAAGCCGCACGGCCGTCTGCTCCAGCCGGCTGAAATAAGCGTCCAGCCGCTCCAGATCGCGCTCTGCCAGCGCATCGTCCAGCTCCGGGTAGCCGCCGGAATACAGGCGGCTGTTCAGATTCTGGCGGCAGAAGAACATCATGTCCTCCGCCAGCTCCCCGGCGAATTCACGCACAGACAGCTCCCAGGACAGCTCCGGCATGTAGCGCTCGCTGTTCCACATATAATGGGCCATCGTGTTAAGCGTGATCTTGGAGCATTCCCACTGATTCATCGGATTGGCAACGACCGCTGTATGCCCGTAATTGCCGAGCCGCGAGCTGCGCCCGCGCACCGGATCGAGGAACAGCCGGTCCTTATCGCAGTCATTCACCGGAATATTGTCCCACAGCCACAGTTCATGCCCGTAAAAACTGTAATTATCTTCCGCATGCCCCCGGCCAATCTCCGGAGCGAAGACGAAATAGCCGGTCCAGAACACTTTGACAGCGGGATGAAGCTGCTCCCGGATATCCTTTTTGTACTCCGTATTCCAATACGACCAGTATTCTGAAGGACACATAGCCAGGGTGAAGTGCGGCAGACATCCGGCTAAGTAATCATAGACCCGGTTTGTCACATAGGCATGGGCGGTCCCGGAGCGCTCCAGGAACTGCTTGTTGTCGCCTTGGAGCACATAATCGATGTCATCCATCAGCAGTGCGAAATGCCGCACTCCAATCGCGATCATGGCCGCAAGCTTCTCCTCCAGCTTCGCGAAGTCGCCTTGGCTGCGGAATTCCAGATCATTGCCCGGGCTAATACAATAGTAGAAATCCACCAGATGCTTGTCGCATTCCTGCTTAAGGTCATGAATTCTGGTGAACACATCGTCCGGGTACGGCTCACGCCATAGCTTCCGGTGATAGAGATCATCCTTCGGCGCGTACATGAAGGCGTTCATCCGGTGCCCGCTCATATAACTGACCGAATCCATCCGGTCCGCGAAGCTCCATGGCACGCCATAGAAGCCTTCAATAATGCCCCGCACCGGAAAAGAAGGCTCATCCTCCACCGTAACCACCGGCAGGCGGCAGCAATCCTCCTCCACGGTCAGGAGCATTTTCAGCGCATCCAGCCCGTACTTCAGCCCCCGACGGTTAGACGCAGCGACAACAAGCTTCGCATCCTCTCCAATCACCAGCCGGTATCCATCCGCAGCAAGCCCGCCGTCATACTCCAGCATCAGCTGCGCATTGCCTTTATCAGCGGTGGCTACGCCCGGTCCGGCCGGTTCCAGAATTACGATGTCTCCGCCTTCAGCAAGTAGCCCGTTTACATCCTGATTCATCGCATACCGCGAGGCCAGCTCACAGCGCAGCTGCGGGCCCTCTACCACCAGCTCTTTCCCTTGCGTATAATAGTCGCGGAACAGATATTGGCAGTCCCGTAACGAAATTCCCATTGAGTTATGCCTCCTTAGTTAGCCTTTTATCGCGCCGGCAATCCCTTCCATATAATACTTCTGCGTGAACAGGAACACGAGGATGATCGGCAGCACCGAGATCATGGTTCCGGCGGCAATCCAGCCGAAGTTATAGGAGAATTGCCCGTTCAGATACGTAAGCGCCGCAGCGAGCGGATACTTCTCCGGGTCCTCCAGGACGACAATCGGCCACAGGAAGTTGTTCCAGAACGCCATGACCTCCAGTAATCCAATCACCGCAATCCCCGGCTTGACGAGCGGCATGACCAGTTGAATGAAGATGCGCAGCTCTGAGGCTCCGTCCATTTTACCCGAATCCCGGATATCTGCCGGAATACCCAGGAACGTCTGCCGCATCAGGAAGATATTGAACACGGACACCGCTGCCGGAAGAACAACGCCGAAGAACGTATTGCCCAGCTGAAAAGCCTGAATCGTCAGATAATGCACAATCATAGCGGTGGCCGACGGAATAATCATGGTCGAGATCAGCAGCGTGAAGACCAGGTTCCGGCCCTTGAACCGGAAGGCCGCCAGCGGATAAGCCGTCAGACAGGATAGAATAATGTTGAACACGACTCCCAGCAGTGTGATGATGACCGTATTCAGAATGTATCGCGGAAAATTCATGAAGTTCCACACCTGCACATAGTTATCGAACGCAATGAAGGTGGGCAGAATGGCCGGCGGGTTCGCAAACACGTTGCGCCCCGGCATCAGCGAGACACTGAGCAGCCACAGGAACGGCCCCATCATGAACAGGGCAAGCAGGATCAGCAGCAGATAAGTGATTAGAACACGCAAGCTACGCGGCATCAATAGGAATTCACCCCGCCTTTCCGGTTCAGTCTGAATACGAGTACACTAAGCGCTCCCACCATCACACTGACGATCAGCCCGAGCGCCGAGGCATAGCCGAAGTTGAACTGCTCCAGCCCTTTTTGAAAAATATAGACGCTTGAGGTCAGTGTGGACGTCCCCGGTCCGCCCTTAGTCAGAATGTAGACCTCATCGAACACCCGGATCGCGCCCATCACCGAGATCAGCGTGCAGAACAGAATATGCGGGCGCAACAGCGGCAGCGTCACATGTACAATCAGCCGCAACGGCCCTGCACCATCCACTCTTGCGGCCTCATACAGATCTGCAGGAATGCCTTGAAGCCCAGCCAGATAGAGCATCATGTAATAGCCGAGGCCCTTCCACATCGTAATGAACATTAGAACATACAGCGCCGTGCTGCTCGTCGATAGCCAGGAGACCTGCTCACTGATAATCCCTGCCTTCAGCAGCAGGTAATTGACAACTCCGTTATTGCCGAGCAGCCAGCTCCAGATCAGCGCCACCGCAACCATCGAAGTGACGACCGGTATATAGTAGGCGGCCCGGAACATTTTGACTCCAGGAATCCGGCTGTTGACCAGAATTGCCATTAAGATCGAAATGATCTGGATCACCGGCACAATCAGCACATATACCAGTGAATTCCACAGTGAAATCAGGAAATTATGATCTTGGAAGGCCCGTGTGAAGTTCTCCAGACCTACATAATTCGTCTCTGTAATGACAGAATAATCTGTCAACGAGAGCGGTATACCGTAAATAATCGGCCAAAAGGTAAACACCGCCAGAAACAGCAGCCCCGGCGCCATAAACGCCCATGCGGTAAAAGATTCAGACCGAAACCCCTTGTACACCCTCTACACCTCCCACTCCTTCAAATACCCTCAAAATATATCCATTGGGGGAGAAACTCCCCCTTATCGGCTATGCTTCAGCAGCTTAGGAACCCTGACTGATAATAGTATTGACTTCCTTCTCCACCTTGTTCAGCGTCTCTTTGATATCCGCGCCGTTCATCAGAATCTCCTGCAATCCGCGCGCCAGCGCAGAGTTGATATCTGCGGCGCTTGGAACGCCGACCATGTAATCGGTAGCCTTATCCAGACTCTGCGAGGAAGCCACCTTCGCTTCAGCTTCCAGAGAGCCGTCAGACTCGGTGAAGAACGGATCCTGAATGGACGCCTTGCTCGATGGCAGCGTGTTGGCGGCCTTGGAGAAGGCTGTCTGATTCTCGGCATTCGTAAGGAAGGCAGCGAATTCCACCGCCTGCTGCGGGTTCTTCGACTTCTGCGGCACGACCAGATTCATCGAATTGGAGAGACGCAGGTTCGCCTTGCCTGTCGGCAGCGGGACAGCAATGGTATTCTTGTAGACATCCGGCGCAGAGGTCTTGATGAAGTTAATGAATGTTGGGCCGGACAACTGGAAGGCTACCTGTTCACCGGAGAAATACTGAATCTGCTTACTGAAATCAGCGTCCTCCTTCAACACTACCCCTTCCTTCATCAGATCGCGCATCTGGGAGATCATTGCTTCGGCTTCCGGCGTATTGAAGGCGGCGGCTGTCTTGTCCTCATTCAGGATTGAGATGCCGTCGATGGGGAACAGCTTGGAGACCAGCTGCTGGGCATACCCGGCTGCTCCGGTCTTCTCATGAACCTGACGCGCCCACTCCACCAGCTCCTCGCGGGTCTGCGGCGGGTTCGCAGGGTCGAGGCCCGCCTTCTCCACCAGCTTCTTGTTCATGAACAGCACTTCTGTGCCAGTGTACCAGGGAAGTGCATACGCCTTGCCGTCGAATACTGTAGAATTATAAATCCCCTCGAAATAACTCTTCGCCTGCTCATCCGTCAGATACTCGCTCAGATTCAGCAGCGCTCCCTTGCTGCCTAGCTGGCTGGCGAACTCGGTGTTCAGATTCACGACATCCGGGCTCTTGCCGCTGGCCGTGCTGGTCAACAGCCGCTGCGAGATGGCATCATAGGGATAGTCCTTCCACTCCACCGTTACTCCGGGGTGGCTGTCCTCATACTGGGTAATCAGATTATTGAAGTAATCATTGAACGTTGGCTGAAGTGCAATCGTCCAGAATTCAAGCTTCACCGGCTCCGCCGCAGCCGTAGCTTCAGCGCCCGTGCCGGGTTCTCCGGTGCTTCCGGCAGCCGGTGTCCCCTTCGTATTGCCATTTCCTCCGCAAGCCGCAAGCAGCATAGACATGGTCAGCAGCAGCGATACTGTGAAGCCCTTTCTGTTAGTTCCCACACCATATTCCCCCTCAGATTAAGTGTAAGGCGAGCGCCCTTCCCGCGTCAGGTTCCTGACTTTTTGCTCCCTCTTTGCAATGAGTATATCAGAAATTTTAATTAAATGAAGTATTTTTCCTAAAATAAATTAAAAAAAGAAATAATTTTTCTTTTTATGCCCGCAAAACAGCCTCCGCCTGCACCGGAAGCATTTTCCCGGCAGGCGGAGGCTGTAGTTAGAATAGAATATCCCCTTCATTATTCAGCTCCGGCCTCAGCCAGCCATTGCTTGAGCGTATCGAGATCCCCGATCTCTCCGACTACGATTTTGCTTATCTCGCCCGCCTTATTGATGATATAAGTTGACGGCAGTGCATTGACGCTATACGAGGCAGATATCCTTCCGGTAACATCGATAATGACGGGAAAAGAGAATTGTTGCTCCGCCATATACTCCGATACCGTCCCCTTGGATTCTCCTGCGTTCACGAACAAGGTCTCGACTGGAAGCTCAGCGGATTGGCTTAGTTCATTTAACAGCGGCATTTCCCGCATACAAGGCTTGCACCAGGTCGCCCAGAAGTTAAGCAGCACGACCCGGCCCTTATATTCGCTGAGGCGCACCTTCTCCCCCTGCAAGGTTACCGCTTCGAACGCCGGAGCCAAAGCACCTGCGGTCATTCTCCCGGCCGGAGGTTGGCTGGACTGCTGAAGATAAACCCCGATTCCGGCAGCACAGGCAGCGGCAATAATCAGCAGAGTAACGATCCGGCGCAGCTTCATCCCAGCCCCAGACTATGGTGAAAGGCGGCGTACAGCGAACCGAACTCTGTACGGATCTCTGCCGTAGTGCCTGACCCCACATGCTTGCCCTGATTCAGGAAGACAATCTGATCGGACACCCGATCCGCAATCTCCAGCTGGTGGGTGGAAAAGAGGACCGTATGCCCCTCTTCCCGGATACCCTGCAGCAGCTTCGCGAATTCGTTCATCCAGAACGGGTCCAGCCCGTTAGTCGGCTCATCCATAATCAGGAGCGGCGGCTTCGCCAGCAGCGCTTGCGCGAACAGGACGCGCTGGCGCATCCCCTTGGAGAAGGTGGTTACCAGGCTGTTGCGCTTATCCGCAAGTCCGACTAGAGCCAGCACCTCCTCTACCCGCTGTTTGCGTCTGGGAATCCGGCGCAGTGCCGCCCAGAAATTCAGCAGCTCTTCCGCAGACAGCCCGTGGCTGAACTGATAATCATCCGGCATATAGCCGATCTGCATGGAAAAGCGCTTGCGGGATTGCTTCCACTTCAGCCCGTTTACCGTAATTTCGCCTGAAGTCGGCTGTAGAATGCCAGCTACCATCCGCAGCACCGTGCTTTTGCCGGCCCCATTCCCGCCGCACAGGGCAAGTATGCTGCCGCCTGGAACCTGGAAGCTGATCTCTTCGACCAGTGTTTGCCGCCCGATGACCTTGGTAATCTCTTTCACCTGAATTAGCGGATTATCCACGGGAACGCCCCCTCTCCCAGATCCAATATACTGCTAAGATGGACAGCAGCACCCAGGCAGCGCAGACCCCGAGGAACAGCAGGCTGCCGCCCGGACGGCTAATCCATTCCACCCACTGATAATATTCCGGTCCCAGAACCGACCCTCCGCCCAGCTTCACCACCACGAACAGGCGCACCAGCTCAGCCGGATTAAGCATCGTCAGCACAATCAGCGCTGGCTTGATCCAGAGATACGGGAGCAGCCCTAGGCCTGCGATCAGGAATGTCGGCCAGCCGATCACCGCGAAGAACCAGACCGCTACAGAGATCGTCAAGGCCTGCCAGCGGTTGCGGGATAACGAGCCGATGATGAGGGCAAGGGTCAGGAACAACAGGACCAGACCTGCCGAGAAGGCCAGGAACAGGAAGTAAGTATCCGCCGCAAAAGCCATTCCGAGCAGGCCGCTGAGCAGCCCCATCAGCCCGTAACCAAACGCTACAATCGTCAGCAGGACAGCGGCTAGCCCGGTATATTTTCCCAGGACAAATGATAAGGTTCCAATGGGATAGGTGGATAACAGCTGCCAGCTTCCGTCTTCCCGTTCCGAGGTCAGTGAGAAGGAGCCCAGAAATAACGTCATCAGCGGCAAAAGATACAGAATCAGGCTCAGCATGGAGCCCGTAACCGCAGTATAGCCTTCGACCGCGTTATTCACATGGATCAGCAGCAGCCCGAGACTGAAGGTACAGAACAAGGCCAGGAAGGAATAGGCCCACGGGTTGCGGAAGCCGATCTTAAGCTCTCTGCGGGCAATATGCAGGATGTCAGCCATACTCACATATCCTTCTCTTCGGAATGCGTACCTTCCTCTGAGCTATGCTCCTCCATATGACCTTCTCCGCTCTGCATGTCCATGTTCATCATATCCTTGTTCTGCTTCCATTCATGGGAGGCCAGCTCTCCGGCGGTCAGCACAGTGCCTAGCGCCTGCTCCTTCACGAATGCTTCTGCTGCCGCCTTATCCTTGAAGCTGATCACTCCATAAGCCATCGGCGTACGCAGAGAAGCGTCATACACATAGCTCGCCTTGCTGAATTCAACCCAGCTCTTGTCGTTATAGTCGCGGACATAATCCATGCCGATCTGCTCCGTGCCGTTGCTCTTCTTCCACTCATTCATACAGCCGATATCGTCGAACTTGTAATTCTTGCCGTCCTTGGTCGTTAGCTGAGTGGCGAAAGCATCATCCTTGACCTGCATATTGCAGACCACACAGATATCGACGTCTTCATTAATCGCTACCGGCTCGTATTTCTTCTGTCCGCAGGCCGCGAGGATCACCAGACTCATTGCTACCATCAAGACCAGACTCCATCGTTTCATAATCGCAGTACCCCCAAGTATATGATTGTAATTACGGATAGGAACAGCAGCAGCCAGCCCGCTACCATGACCGTGCCCTGTCCCCCTGCCGCCTGATCCGGGCTAACCGTACCTGCCTCAAGCTGCATGAGCGGCGCTGAATCGGTGGACCACCCTGCCGAACCGCCGGTGTACATATCGCTCAGGAAGGTCATCCCCGGTGACTGGAAAAACAGCTGATACGCTGCATTCCCCGCCACCAATTGCTGATAGAAGGGGTTGATCGCATACTTCAGGTCGCTGACCCCATCCCCCGTGAGATCCAGTCCGCCAAAGGCGTCCCAGTAATTCCCGTTCATCTCATTGTCCCTGCTGCCTGTGGCCTGGGCCTCAATGACGTTCGCAACAAACCCGTTACGCTCAAAGCGGTTGCCCTCTGCATTCTCGAACTGCACGCCGATATAGTTGCGGAGCACCAGATTCTGCTGCAGCTTGTTATCCGAGGACTGCTGCATGTAAATCCCCACCCGGTTGCCTTCCACCCGGTTGTTTATAATCGCGGAATTCCGCACATCGTAGAGCAGAATTCCCTGTGAATGCACATTCCGGCTCTGCTTGCGGAAGGAGTTCCCGGACACCACCACACCCGTAACACCCATCACCATCGCGCCGGTAATGTTGTATTCACCGGTGTTGTTAGTGACCTTCGAGCCATTGATATACATGCAGTGGACCCCGTACCGCAGATAAGTAAGCTTGTTCTGGTCCACCACCGTATTGCGGCTGTTCTCCAGATAGATGCCATCCCGCAGATAAGCGATGTCGTTGCCCCGGATCACAGCGCCGTGAGAGTTATAGAGATCGATCCCGGTGCCTCTCGTTCCCGGTGCTTCTCCTGTGGGGATGAACCAGCTTATTGTATTGTCCGAGATCACCCCGCTATCGGCTTCACGGAGGAGTATGCCGTACCCTGCCGAATGAATGACCAACCCCTTCAGGGTGACCCTGTCCGCTTCAACGCGTACAGCCGCCGCTTCCCCGTCGTTATTCTGCTGAATCTTCAGGTTCTCAAGCCTTACACTGTCTGCCGTGATCAGCACCGCCGCCTGCTCGTCCTTTGCCGTATGCAGCAGAATCGCCTCGCCGTTACCGTTAATCGTCACTCGCTTATCCAGCCGGACCGGACCGGAATAGGCTCCCGGAGCCAGGGTGATAAGATCTCCCTCACGGGCTGAGTCGATGATGGGCTGCAGCGGAAGGACTCCGGTGCTGGTGTCTGCGCTTACAATGGTGCCATGATTGAAGGAGCAGAAGAACAGGCATATAATGAACAAGCCTGCCAGCAGTACAGCTCTTACTTTGGTGCTACGGGATGGACGAAAGCCTTGTGCGATTAGCATTGTTCACTCCCTCGACGTAGTAATGTTCCCGATTCCAGCCTTATAGCCGTGTAATGATAACGCTCCCATTGTAGGTAAATGGAGATCCGCTGACCATAGCCCATTTTAGCTATCCCGGACAAAAAATGTGTCTAAAATGTGATTAAGTGTCTTGGCCGATCATTTCTTCTTCGTCTTCTTAATCGTATTGTTATCCGTAACGGTATAGATGAATCGGGCGTCTTCTGCACCACCGTCATTGTCTGTCACCCGGAAGGTAACCGCGTCCGCAGCGCGCTGCACGCCTCCTGTCCTGAAGCAGAACACCTCATAATCATCCTTGCCCCAGAATGAATTCAGCATACGGAAGCTTTCCCCGTCTATCCCCTTTACCGTGCGGCGGCCGTTGGCATTGTACAGTCCGTACTTGTCTGCCGCCCAGCTCTCCGGGCCGTGGTCGAACAGATAGACGAAGCTGTCGCGGTCCAGCTTCCTGGCCGGATCTCCCCACTGGTACACCCTCTCCCGGTCAACCGCCCAGCTTCCATTCTCCGATAAGACTGTGAAGCTCTCCGGATCGGCTCCGGGTAGCGGCTCCAGAATATAATCCGGGTGACCGAACGGCTGGAAGGTCCGTCGGAACGCGGCGTGATAGACCTGGCGCTTGTCTTTGGACAGCCCCTGGCTGCCTGCTCCCGCCAATACAGTGAAGCTGGCCGGGTCTGCTCCAGCAACCCGGTATCCGTTATAAAAGACGTTCTGCGCATCCCTTCCGAACAGGCCCCCGAGGGCCTCGAAGGTCAGTACATCCGCTGTCCGGGCCCGCCTCCAGGTACAGTAGACTCCTTGCGCATCTTGTCCATACTCGTCATCCAGCACCTTAAACGTTACCGGATCTGCCCCTCTCACCAGATTGAAGACCTGGCGCGTCCCTGTCCTTCCTGCAGCACCGTTCTCGGAAGCGTAGAAGACGGCCCGGTCTGTCTTGAACCAATTTCCCTGAATCCGATTGGCTCCGGCCTCTGGCTTGTCATAGCTGGCATGCCACCAGCCGTACACATCTGGATAAGCATCCCGCAGCTGGTGGGCCAGCCCGGACTTGCTGCCGTTGTCATAAGATAAGGAATGATACAGATGCAGTACATGGTCCTTGTCCATGCAATAGTCCATATAGGCCGCAGCAGTCTCCACATCGATATCCTCCCAGGTATGAAACCGGTCAACGTTCTTCACATACAGACGGTGCTTGTCTTTAGCGAAATACGGTGAGCCCTCCAGAAGCTTAAAGGTCTCAGGGTCTGCTCCCGGGATCTGCTTGTCCTCCAAATAGACATGCAGCGTATCCAGTCCATAGTCATTATCCAGCACACGGAAGGCACCGGCGTCCCCGCTGACTAAGGTGACTTTATTCTTACGTCCGTCAAACCACCATACCCCCCGGACATCCTGCAGATACCCGAACGGCAGCCAGCCGCGATGAAAGGCATGAATGACCGCGAAGCCCTCACTGGTAATGGCGCCCTTAAGCAGCAGAGCGTCTCCTGCTTCCTGCTTCAGCAGAACATGTGCATCTTCGGTTATGAACAAACTATTGGTCATATATCATCCACTCCTTATCCTTTCGTTTTGACTATCATACAACAGTAGTCCCTTCTATAATTAACCACATCCATTCTACATATGGTGTGGATCGCATTGTTGCACATTTTGCAGGATTTCTCTAAAAATGTTATGGGTTACGCTATATTGTTGCATCATTTGCAGGAATTCCGGTGTTTATTGCAACTTAACGCTGACTTTGTTGCATTTCATGCAGGATTTCAGCGTAAGGGGCTTCTATTGGCCAGCATTGTTGTATATTTTGCAGGATTTCTCTAAAATGTTACGGACTACTGAGCATGGAGATGGCTCCCTCACACACACCTTCTCCGCAGAAAATAAAAAAGACCACAACCGGCGGAAGCCGGGCTGTGGTCACTGATTCTGTCTTCTTGCTTATTGCTGAATTGCTTTGAACGACTCGGTCTGGCGGGTAATTCCCTGCTCCGCCGCGAAGCGCTCTATGCTCGATGCGCCGAAGAATCCATGGATGCCCTTCGTCCGCTGAATGACATAAGCCGCATCCTCCGGCTCGGCAATCGGGCCGCCGTGGCAGATAATCATAATCTCCGGGTTGACCGCCCGTCCGGCTTCGATAATCGCCTCGATACGCTCCACACAATCGTCCAGGGTCAGCGCGGTAACTGCGCCGATGGTGCCCTTGGTGGTGAGGCCCATGTGGGCGACCAGAATATCTGCACCCGCCTCTGCCATGGCCCGTGCCTGTTCCGGGTCGAACACATACGGGGTCGTCAGCATATCCAGCTCATGGGCGATGCGGATCATTTCAACCTCCAGGCCGTAGCCCATCCCGGTCTCCTCCAAATTCTGGCGGAAGACGCCATCGATCAGACCCACTGTTGGGAAATTCTGCACACCGCTGAAGCCCTGCTCCTTCAGCTGCTTCAGGAATACCTCCATCACCCGGAACGGGTCGGTGCCGCATACCCCTGCCAGAACGGGCGTATCCTTGACGACAGGCAGCACCTCCGAGCCCATCTCCACTACAATCTGATTGGCGTCGCCATACGACAGCAAGCCTGCCAGTGAACCGCGTCCTGCCATTCTGTAACGCCCGGAATTGTACACAATCAGCATATCCGCTCCGCCTGCCTCACTACTCTTGGCGGTAATCCCCGTGCCTGCCCCGACACCAAGAAGAATCTTACCCGCCTTCACCTCTTGCTTGAATCTGTCCAAAATCTCAGCTCTGGTCTGCTTATTCATTAGTAGCTCCTCCTTATTGTGGGGTTCAGGCCTTCGCGGCCTGCATGAGATCAATCAGCTTCTGGGCTGCCGCCCCGGCAAAGGCCGGATCGTTGATCGCCTCGTCCATTTCGATCAGTTCAACCCTTGAGCGGTCCACCTGCCGGCGCAGGGTATCGAACAGCATCCGGTCCTCTTCAGGGCCGTAGAAGGGCTGACCCTCCACATCAATCGCCGAAATACCGCCAAGCGGCAGCATAAGCACTGTACTCTCCGTTGCCATATTGAGCTTCTCGGCGAGCTTCCTGCCGAGCTGTTCATTCTCTTCCACGGTCGTCCGCATCAGGGTGACTGTAGGATTATGATGATAGAATTTGCGATCCTTGAACTTCTCCGGTACGGTATCCGCCGGGCCGAAGTTGCACATGTCCAGGGCCCCCACCGAGACGACCTGCGGAATGCGGTTGCGGCCTGCGGCCTCCAGGCGGTGCGGTCCTGCGTTCAAGACGCCGCCGATCAGTTCATCTGCCCATTCGGTGGTGGTTAAGTCCAGCACCCCTTCAATGAAGCCCGCTTCGATCAGCGCCTCCATCGATTGTCCGCCGATTCCGGTTGCATGGAATACCAGCACCTCGTAGCCGCGCTCCTCCAGGTATTTGCGCGCTTCAGTCACACAAGATGTGGTCACTCCGAACATGGTGGCTGCTACCAGCGGCTTTTTCTCCGGTTCATAGTCTGCTTCGAACAGGAGCATGCCCGCGATGGCAAACATCGCATTGCTGAATATTCTCGTCGAGATCGAATTGAGGCCTGAGACATCCACGACAGACGGAATCATCATAATATCGCTGGTCCCGACATAGGGGGCGGTATTTCCGGAGGCAACCGTGGATACCAGCACCTTCGGTACGCCGATCGGCAAGGCTCTCATGGCAGGGGCAACCAGTGAAGTTCCGCCGGTACCCCCGAAGGATATGATGCCGTCAAATTTCCCCTCCTGGTATAACCGGGGAACAAGCTTCTCCAGCCCCTTGGACAAGACCTCTGTAGCTAACGCCCGGTCCTTCTTCGCGGCAAGCTCGTCCAGCTCCACACCAGCGGCGGATGCGACCTCCCGGTTAGACACATCGGGTTGAAAGGCTGGCTCGAATACACCGGTATGGATCATCAGGGCTCTGAGGCCCAGCTCCTCTGCAAGCTGCTTGATGTACAGGTACTCCTCACCTTTCGTATCAAACGTTCCAGCTATGGCGATCGTCTTCATTCTGTGGCCTCCTCGTATACGAATCATAGATTCATCATACCGGGCATTTTTATGGATGAAAACGCTTTTATGTTCTATGTTTTTGTGTTTAGGTTAGATTTGTACTGCTTGGGCGAGCTGCCCATCAGCTTTTTGAACATTCTGCTGAACTGGGCATAGTCGGGGTAGCCGACCATTGCGGACACCTCGGATAATTGCAGATGCGGGGCCTGGAGCAGGATGGCAGCCTTTTGCATACGGAAGCCGACCAGATAGTTCTGGAAGCTGCACCCTACCTCCTTTTTAAACAAGCTACTCAGGTAACTGCGTGACACATGTGCCACCTTGGCCAGATCCGCGAACACTACTTCCTCGCTGTAGTTCTGGGCGACATATTCTTTGACGAATTCTACGTAATCGTAATGCCGGGTGATGCCGCTGAGCATTTTGACCATGAGATCATCCTCATCCAGCTTGCCCAGTCGCTTGAAATCGCGGGTTATGGCTGTAATCGACTGCTCGGAGGGAATCCGTTCAAAGGCAGAGCCGCCAATGTAGCCCATAATCTGCGTGTTATTGCTGTACATATACTGGACATCAACCGGAGTCTTGACCGGACCGCCGTAGATCATCTTAATGACTTCAGGCTTAACCTCTCCGCAGGCAGTGAGAATACGCAGCGCCTTCGCCTTGGCAGCTTCCAGAGAGACCACCTTCCGCGCCCCCAGCAATCCGCCTACAGTCAGGCCGAGATGCACACAGATCACATCCGCCCCCGCCTCTGCCATCTGGACCGCCTGGGCTTCGTCGAAGACGAAAGCCACCGTGAACAGCTCCTGCTGATGAGCCAGACGTATAGCCTCAACCTCCCTGTCATAGCTGATACCGTCCTCCTCCAGTGCCTCTCTGAACACCCCGTCGATCAGGCCGACCGTCGGATAATTATTCACTCCCGCGAAGCCTCTGGCCTTAATCTCTTCTATATACAGGGACATTTCTCTCGTTGGATCATTCGCATTCAGCCCGAACAGCACCGGAGTGTCTCTTACCAGCGGCACAATCTCCTTCGAGGCAAAATCCATCACCATCTCATTGCTGTTGCAGAAGGGCAGGAACCCCGCCAGCGAGCTTCTCCCCATCTGCCGGAACTTGCCGGAGTTCAGCATTAGAATGAAGTCTGCTCCGCTGTCAGCGGCAACCTTGGCTGTAATTCCCGTACCTGTCGAGACACCAATAATATGGTTGCCTTCGCGCAGCTCTGACTGAAGCCGCTCCAGTATGGCTGTTCTGTTCAAGCTCTATCTCCTCATCTCTCCAGCAGAATTCCCAGCAGAACATACGCAAGCATGATCCCGCCGGCTGCATAATCCATCCGTGCATATTTTAGCACCCGATAGGAAGTCCGTCCCTTCCCGTTCCCGTAAGCCCTTGCCTCAATCGTCATCGCCAGCTGCTCCGCCCGCGCAAGGGTGGTGACGAGCAGCGGAATCACCAATTGGATGTAAGCCTGTATCCGGTTAAGGCCTTTGGTATCCTTGATATCATACCCTCTGGCCTGTTGCGCCACAAGAATGCGGTCCAGCTCCTGGGTAATAGTGGGGATAAAACGAATAGCCAGCATGACCGTCAAGGCCAGCGCTTCTACCGGAACGCCCAGACGGGATAACGGCTGGCACAGCTGTTCCAGACCTTTGGCCAGATCGAGCGGTTTCGTCGTTAATGTCAGGATGAGAGCAAGCGAGACCAGGAGCAGAATCCGCCAGAGTGCGAAGAGCTCATTCCTGATCCCTTCCTGGTTGAACAGGAGATGATAGAGCATTGGCAGCAGCAGGATGAATAGAAGCGGCTGCAATGCCCGTAAGAGCATACGAAGCGGAACTCTGGACAAGAGGAGCTGTCCTCCCGCCAGAACTGTCGCAGCAATGTATCCTGTAATCGCCTGGAGATGCATACTGCCAATTGTGAAGGCTACAAGGATGAGTAGCTTGGTTCGCGGATCAAGCCGGTGGATGACAGAGTCTGAGGGGACATACTGCCCGAGTACAATTTTATCCGTCATCGCTCAGAGACCCTTTGCCTGCCAGATAGCATTCACCGTCCGAAAAATCTCTGCTTCCTTGCAGCTTGCAGGCCGTGGCTTCGCTCCAGATACTTCCTCAATGATTCTCAAGAGCTGAATCGGTTCCGGTGCAGGCAGACCCGCTTGCTCCATGCAATCTGCCTGCTTCAGGAACAGTTCGTTGACCTCCCAATGTCCTAACAACCGGCCCTGCGCCATAACCATCACCTCATCCGAGTATTCGGCAACATCCTCCAGCTGATGCGACAGGAACAGCACGGTCCGCTTGTTCTCCTCCTGCCACTTTTTAAGCCTTCTGAGCAAGTCGTTCTTGTTCCCGGGATCAAGCCCAGCGGTAGGTTCATCCAGAATAAGCAGCTCCGGCCCGGCCATCAGCACAGAAGCGATAGCCACCAGCCGCTTAAGTCCGCCACTTAGCTGTAAGGGATGCTGCTGAAGCAGCGCTGCGGGTAAGCCCAACTGCTCCATAACCTGCCGGATCGCTTGCTCCACGTTCGCCCGGGATTCACCCTTCATGGTAAGCGCAAAAGCCAGCTCCTGATTGACCGTTGCCGCAAATAGCTGCTGCTCAGGATACTGAAAGACATAACCGATGTGCGGAACAGTCTTCAGCCTGCCTTGCGGATCGCTTGGCAATGGCTGCTGACGATACGTATATTCGCCTTTTGAGATTGGCAGCAGACCCTTGAATACTTTGGCGAGGGTGGATTTTCCGGCCCCGGACTGACCGATAACCGAAATCCATTTGCCCTCCTGAAGCGTGCAGCTTACCGACTCAAGAATGTCCCGCCCGTTCATCTTCACACTTACATCCTGCAATGCGTAGACCATAAGGTTCTGATCGTCTCCTTCCATTCTGCATGCAGCGGAGCATCCAGCCCGAGCGCCTGGAATAATCTTACGGCAAAAGGAGGCGCAAGCTGATGCTCCGTCATGCTTACACTGCTGAACAAGCCGGAGGGCGTCCCGTCAAAAGCCAGCTCTCCCCGGCTAAGCAGCAGCACACGGTCAGAAGGCAGGACCTCATCCATATGATGGGTAATGTGGATGATCGTCAGCCCTTGCTGGTGAAGCATGCGCATCACCTGAAGGAGGTCCTGCCTGCCCTGCGGATCAAGCATGGAGGTGGCTTCATCCAGGATGAGGATGGAGGGCTCCATTGCCAGAACCGCCGCTACGGCAACCCGCTGCTTCTGCCCGCCCGACAGCTGATGCGGAGCGGCGTCCATATAGTCTTCCATATGAACGGCTTGCAGCGCACGGGTTGCCCGGCTGAGCATTGCGGTTCTCGGGACACGCAGATTCTCCAGCCCGAAGACCACCTCATCCAGCACGGAAGCCGTAATGAACTGATCGTCAGGATTCTGGAAGACCAATCCGGCCTGCTCGCGGATGCTTACGAGATCCTGGCGCTTCAACGTGCTCAGCGCTCCCAGCCTCACCTCTCCGGCTCTTGGCAGCAGCAATCCGTTCATTAGCTTGGCAATGGTGGATTTACCGCTGCCATTCGCGCCGATGATGGCAACGAATTCGCCTTGGCGTATGTCAAAGCTGAGCTGACGGAGAACCGGCTGCCCTCTCCGGTAAGCAAAGTCTACCTGGTCAAAAACGAGCATGGGTGGAACTTCTTCCTGCACGGCCTTCTTCATGTCAACTCCTCTACCACGCGGCTCTTCATGAGCTGGCGGGCGATTTTGCCGGAACCGGTGTAGCTGAATCCCTCTACGTTAATCAGCTGCTTAGGCAGCTTATAGCTGGCCAGATAGGGGCGGCAATACTTCCTGATCTCATCGAGTGTAAGCCGTTCCTGGCCCTGCCACTGTATCAGTAACGTTACCTGCTCCCCCCAGCGTTCATCCGGTATGCCGAACACCATCGCTTCCCGGATATTCGGATGGCGAAGCAGCACTGCTTCCACTTCTTCCGGGAACACCTTGAGCCCCCCGCTCTTGATCATGCTGCCCGCGCGTCCGGCCAGGCGCAGATGCATCTGCCGGTCCTGATACACGTAATCCCCTGTGCGCAGCCAGCCGTCCCGGAATACCCGCGCCGTCTCTTCCGGCAGGAGATGATATCCGGAGAAGATCATATCGCTGCGGATGTATAGCTCCCCCACTGTGCCTTGAGGAACCTCGCGGAACTGTTCATCGCAGATCAACAGCTCTACACCGCTGAACGGCTGGCCCAGAGAGTCCTGCGGCTCCGCTCCGGTAAGCTCCAGATAGCTGATGTAGCTGGCTTCAGAGGAGCCGTAATACTCATAGAGCCTAACCCCGTTGAACCTCTCGCGGCACTTAGGTATTGAAGACACAGGCCATTTGCCGCCGGAGCTAATCAAGGCCTGAATGGACACCTCGGCGTTGCTTGACTCCGCTTGGCGCAATAACGCCTCGGTCATAGCGGGCACAACGAACAGAATCATATCCGGTACACGGGAGCACAGGGTGAGTACGCGCTCTGCATCGAATTCCGGAAGGAGATGGAACGTAGCTCTGCTGTACAGGGATTGCAGCAGGGCGAACAGCGACAGCGAATGCACGAACGGCCCGGGCGCAAGCACATGCTGCATCCGGTTCAGGCTGAACGCCTTCTCTGTAGCCTCCAAGCTGCTGAACCACGACTGATGGGTCCGCATATACCCCTTCGGGATACCTGTGGTGCCAGAGGTATACCCGATGAACAGCAGTTCAGGGCTATCTGCGGCTTCAGCCTCCGGCCCGAAGCCTGCTACCCAAGCCTCATAGCTGCCGGAGACCTGTCCCCTGCCGAAATATAGCTGGGGAATTCCACTGTAACGACCAATCAGATCAGCTGCGAAGCATACTTCACTTACAATTAGCCCTGGAGCGCATTGCTGGATGACCTGTTCCAGCTCTGCTGGAGACCATTTCGGGTCCAGCAGTACGGGAGTGCAGCCTGCATAGATAGCACCCAGGACAAATTCGGCGAATTCCATGCGGTTACCGGATAGAAGCGCAACGGTCTGATTCGTGTGTCCGCCCTGCCGCAGACCGCTGGCAACCTGTTGAACCCGTTTCGTGAGCTGCTCATAGGTACAGTCTTCGTGTCCATCTGAAATTGCAATACGGTGAGGGACGAGTACGGCACGTTCCAGAATGTGTTCTGCTAGATTCACCGGAATCTCACGCCCCCCTCTTCTCCTCAACCGGACTGAACGCCCGGAGCTGCATGGTGATGACAGCGGCCAGCAGAGCCTTGATCAGATCTCCGGGCAGAAAAGCCGCAGACCCGGCAAGTCCGGTCCAGAGCGGAGTATTCGTAATCCAGGCCATGGTCGAAGCGCCGATTAGATTAACGAGCAGAACGCCAAAGATCAGATTAACGGCGAACAGCTTCCAGGCCCGGAGCTTCGGCCAGACCGCTTCAGCGAACCAGCCGATCAACCCGGCGGCCAGCGGCCAGCTGAACAGATAGCCTGCTGTCGGTCCAACGAGTATGGCCAGCCCGCCGCGTCCGCCTGGTAATACCGGCAAGCCTAAAGCGATAAGGATAAGAAAAATGATCAGGCTGAGTGCGCCTGTCCGCCAGCCCAGAAAACAGCCGGCCAGCATGACACCAAGCGTCTGGGCAGTGACAGGTACAGGAATAATGCCTAGCGATACGGGCGGAACCAAGCCCAACACCGCGATAAGCGCGGCGAATAAGGCCGCATAGACTAGCTCTTTGATTCTCAATTCAATAACCTCCACAAGATAAGATACAGGAATTGGGCGGCCTTCCGGTCAGGGAGTCCAGCCAACAAGCTGAATTATAGTGGAGGACGCCTTCATTGTAAACCATAAATTATTAATAGGTTCACAATCATGATGTGAGTATACCTGATTTTTCTAATGATCCTAAGCATGTTAATATATTTAAAGAAATGAGATCGGAACGTTAGACTTGTGGAGGGTTATAGGCATGACAGTTAAAGAACATATCCTGGCCTTACTGGATAGCAATAAGGGTAAATACTTCTCCGGCGAGGACATCGCCGGGCGGTTATCCGTGACGCGCAGCGCAGTGTGGAAGGCCATCAAAGCGCTGCAGAGTGACGGCTATTCCATTCAGGCCGTCACCAATAAGGGATACTCCCTGTCCCCCCAGACGGACATTCTGTCCACCGCAGCGGTTGCCAAATACCTGGATGCCAGGGGGCAGAAGCTGCGGCTTGAAGTCTTCAAGAGCGTCGCTTCCACGAACGAGCTGGTCAAGGCGCTGGCTTCCGGCGGTGAAGCGGAAGGCAAAGTCATCCTCTCGGAGGAGCAGACCGCCGGGCGGGGCCGGAAAGGCCGGCCGTTCTTTTCCCCTGCGGGAACTGGCATCTATATGAGCATTCTGCTGCGGCCCCGGCTGTCGGCGGCAGATGCTACGCTTCTGACTACCTCTGCTGCCGTTGCGGTGGCTCTGGCGATCGAGAGTGTGTCCGGCCTCAGCACGCAGATCAAATGGGTGAATGACGTATTCATGAACGGTAAAAAGGTGTGCGGAATCCTCACCGAGGCTTCCCTGTCCCTGGAGAATGAGTGGCTGGATTATGCCGTACTCGGGATCGGGATCAACGTGGCACTGCCCGCAGCAGGCTTCCCCGCCGGACTGTCTGAGATTGCAACCTCTATCTATCAGGCCGGCAATCCCGAAGGGGATTTGCGGAACCGGCTTACAGCCGAAGTGCTGAACCGCTTCATGGGCTATTATGAGCAGCTTAAGGAACGGCTGTTTCTGCCCGAATACCGGCAGCGCATGATGTCGCTGGGTGAGACGGTCATGGTTGTTAAGGAGCATCAAGAGCAAGCGGCAACCGCCGTTGATATCGACAACGACTGCCGCCTGAAGGTCCGGTATCCGAATGGCGACGAGGAATATCTGTCCAGCGGCGAAGTTCGTATTCTGCTCTAACACTTAGAAACCACAATTCGCAAGA
This sequence comes from Paenibacillus silagei, assembly GCF_017874735.1. Taxonomy (GTDB): domain Bacteria; phylum Bacillota; class Bacilli; order Paenibacillales; family Paenibacillaceae; genus Paenibacillus_AQ; species Paenibacillus_AQ silagei. Next base: position 338,022 of record NZ_JAGGLV010000003.1, on the reverse strand, counting down.
GATGCTTGCGGGGGGTGGTTTTTTTGTGCCGTTATTCCGGCTCGGATATTTGACATGTGAATTGATTATCGATATAGTGTGAATGGATTCACACCACGTATTAAAGGAGGAAGCGATGCCAAAAAATACGTTCTTTCGATTGGATGAAGCCAGGCGCGAGGAAATATCGAACAGGGCTATGCAGCTTTTTGTGGATCATCTTTACGAGGATATATCGATGAAGATGGTGCTGGATAGCTTGTCTATGCACCCCGGAACCTTCTACCGGTATTTTGAAGACAAAGATGACCTGTATTGTCACTTAATCCGTAATGTGACCCGGAAAAGAGCAGCGTATTTTAATAACAGTACTGAGGATTCCCTGTTCCGGTCTTTCCTTACCGGCTTATTTGGTAACGTGAATGGTACGGTGGCCGAGCCGCTGAATGAGCTGGAGATCAAGCTTACTGAGACTTTTTTACACATTCCCGAGGACATACTGCTGAAAGTATATCTGAACGTGCTAAAGGGCGAGTCCTTCCCCTTGATCAAGGATATTATACGGCGGCTGAGGGTGGACGGATATCTCCGGCCTGATATTGACGATGACCTGATTTCATTTATGTTTGAATCTATGCAGTTTAATTTAGTCATGTTTTATAGGGAATTCGGGATTAAGGATTCTCAGATGCAGCATAAGCTTAGCAAATACTTTGCTGACTTTATGGGTCATGGTCTGCTTGAAGATCATAAATATTCCGAGCTGGTTAGCGATATTAAAAAAGCAAAGGAGTAGAAGTGTATGAAAACTTATGAGGTTTTTCCAGCACCTGTTGGCAGCTATACGGTTGGCCGGACTCAGATGGATCTGGAGTACACGGCTTCGGACCATTCCACAAGAGAACTGACAGCGTTCGTATTCTATCCGTCTGACAGCAGCGAAGGTAAAGCTACATCAGCATACATGTTTCCTGAAGTCTACGGGATGTTAAAGGATCAGCCGCTCGTCACCGGCTATGTTACGAGCGATTTTTTCTCCATAGAGTTCAAGACCCGGTGTTACGAAGAACTTGCTCTCTCCGCGAAGGAGCAGCGCTATCCGGTGTTATTCTATGTCTGCGGCGGGGGCGGCTCTCCGGAATGGGGCACAGTGCTCTGTACAGACTTGGCCAGTATGGGATATGTTGTGGTAAGCATCGGCCATCCGAATAGCACGATGTACAAGCGTAAAGACGGGCGTCTGTTTAATGTATCCAAGGACTTCTCCGATGCCATCATAGCGTTGTCTGAAGATCCGGAGATGCTGGCGCTGGCTGGTAAGATGGAGATGCGGCCGGACGATGAAGCTGCCGTTCAGATGTGCCGTAACGTGCTTGCACTCCCGGTACTTGCCAAGTTAACAGAGTTTAGTGAGTTACAGGCAGAAGATGTGCGTTTTGTAGCCGATGTTCTGCACAAGCTGGACACTGGAGAGCTGGATTCTATCTTTAAAGGCAGATTGCTTGTTGACACCGGCATGGGCATCGTCGGGCATTCGTATGGAGGGCTTACGACGGCGATGGTCTGCCGGGACGACGACCGGTTTACCTGCGGGATTGGCTTGGATAGCGGTGCATTCGGTCTCCTCGATAGCGATCTTAGTACGCCCTTCCTGCTGCTGTATCGTGAACCCAACTACAACATGAATGCGGTCATTGGCGCTAACAATAGCAGAGAAACCTATTATTTCTCTGTTGACCGGGTTGCGCATTTAGATTACTGTGACATCGTGTTTACCGGTGTTAGTGAGGAACTCAGAGGCAAACGGGATGCGATGGAGATGCGAAATCTGGTTACAGACTATACGAAGACCTTTTTGGATCATTACCTCCGGCAGAAGGCGGCAAGTGTGGACAGTCTGGCTTACGATGGCGTGGACTTGGTCAGGAAGACCAATAATAAGTGAGCCGTACAGTCTCAATTTTCACCGGCAACAGAGAAATATCTACCCGGCGCTAAAGTCCATATTCTGTCTAAAACGCCAAAAAACCGCACCCCGCAAGCAATGTCTGCGCGGTGCGGTTTTTCAATTGCGGCTTAGCTATGGCTTATGCTTTAATTGCGGCTTATGAATGCTCCAGTGCTAAAATCACTTACTCCCCTGCGCCTGCTGGGTAGGCCCGTAATTCGCAGCTCCGGTGAAATGAACATCTTCCGGGGTGGGATACACTTTCGGGATGCGCAGATCCCGCTGATATAGTCTCAAATGCTCTCCCCGGGGAGAGATATCCACGACATCACAGCCTCTCCAGGATACCTTGTATTCCTCGCCGCGCACGATCTCTTTCACAGTCAGCGTTTCTAGCAGATGCGTAAGCTCCACAGTGTCGCCTGCTCTTACACTGCGGATTACAAGCAGATTGCCTTCCCGTGCGGCTACGCATACGGCTCCGTTTATCCTCACCGTGAGATCCGTTCCCATCCAGTCATAGACCCTTACCGCAACATCGCATGGCTGCTTGGCTGTAATGGACATATAGCCCTGATCGGGATAGCTCATCGTGACGGCAGCCTCCTCCGTCTCCTTATCCACCGGCATATTGACGATTACCATTCCGTCCTGAAATTCCACCGCCCGGTTCCATACGATCTCCAGGGCCACCGGAGCCATGCCGACGCAGCAGCCCGCAATCGATCTGAACTTGGATAACGACATGGAATTCACGAGCGAGCCTCCGGTGAAGCCCCCGATCATTCTTTGTCAATTTCCCTGTAGGTTATGCCTGCTTCGTCAGCCCGGGTGTTGTCTGTGACCACGTAGGAAGATACCTTTAGCTGATTCTCCACCAGCTGGTTCCGCGCAAACAAGGTCATATCCTCCCAATATTCCTCATAACCGGCCAGAATCAGCTCATTCGCACATTCGATCATATCCTTGATGCAGCAGGTCTCGCAATGCTCCTCATGCGGCGGATGCCACTGGGCATATTCCGGCACCCAGCCGAAGGAGGAGGACAGGCTGCGGATATAATCATAGATTCCTTTACCGGCCTTGATATAGCGCTCTTTCCCGGTAACGCGGCCCAGACGTACCAGCCCGGAAGCTACCCAGCCTGCGGAATGGACATGGCCGAAGAATTCCATCCTGTAATTGAAATAGCGAGAAGGTCCGAGCAGATGGTTGGCAATGCCCGTTGCCAGATCAAGCGCGGCCTCATCTCCGGCAATTTCATATCTGCGCACCAGAGAATGTAGGACAATGGCATTGCGGATCGCCTGCTCCCCCCGCCCGGTATGCCTGGACAGCTCGAAGCCGCCGTCCTGCAGGTACACATCATTGGGGAATTCGTACAGGGGCTCCTGCTCCTCATAATCCCCCGACCAGAACGTTCGAACCTTCCGCTCGATCACCAGAGAGCGCATTCCTCTGACCAGCCCGGCCGCTCTGCTCTCCGCCTCCTGATCCCCGGGATCATTCTCCAGCATGCGGTTCAGCGCGGGCAGAATATAGCCCATTTCATGAAAAGAACTATGATTCGTATGCGTCCATGGATAAGGCTCATGAAAGCGGAGGCCGTGCTCCCCCCAGGACTTCATGAGATGACGGTAAAAGGATTGCTGCACCGCAGCGCCTTCCTCCGTCTTCAGCATTTTGCGTACCGCGTCTATCGCCTCATACCAAGAGCCGACCAGCTCCGCATCGTCCACCCGGCAATGGGCAGCCTCGGCAGGCTTCTTATGCGGCAGTATCAGCCAGTAGGGCAGATTGTCTTCCTGCTCATCCACCATAGAGGTCAGATACCCCAGAACGAGCTTGGCGTTGTGTAACGGCGTGAACTTTTCGTAGACCTGACTTGACATGTTGTCTATCCCTCCGCTGGTTAATCTCCGGTAACCCTAACCTTGAAATCGTCGAAGTCGATGGACGCATTCGCGTAGCCGTCAACACCGAACAGTTGTCCGGTCAGAGTGCTGCCGCCAGTGTGGCGGAAGGCGAAATCCGTAGCAACCGGAACAGATTCATTGTTGATATACACGCTGTACGTCTTGGCATCCCAGTTCGCGACCATTTTGATGGCGTACCATGTGCCCAGCGAGAAGTCTCTCACCTTGACCTTGTTGGAACCGCCATTTTGCACAAGGATTTTACCGGAATCGAACGCTGTAACCATCGAATAGTTGCTTGTACCGCTATCATTTCTTACCATGGCGCCGTTGGCATACTGGAAGTTGCTGTTTAACCGGACGCGATACTCTATGACAATGCGCTGATTCCCCGCAGCACTAACCTCCCCAAGATAAGGCAGGAACAGGTTGGCTTTGCCTGATACCGCGGTCGTGGTCAGCCGCAGAAATTTGTTGCCGGCTTCTTCCTGGACTACAGCCGTAGCGCCATTCGTCAAATCCTGCGCAGTAATGCCGTAAGGATATTTGCCTGCTGTATCGCCGGAGAAATCCCGGTATGCCTTATAAGTTATACCGTTCTGCGTGGTATTCAGCGAATTCAGCAGAGCGGCTTCCGCTTCAGTGAGCGTATTAAGCGCTGCATTGAACTGCGCCTCCGTCAGCTCCGCATTGCCGGCCAGCGCCTCCGCCTGATCCACGGCGGCAACGAAGTCCGCATACTTGGCTGCACTATAATTGCCTGCCCCGTTTCCAAGCGGATAAGAGTTATTTGCCAGCTTGCTGCGCAGCTGACTTACGATCTCATCCAGACCATAACCAGGTACAACCTCTACAGAGATAGTGGAGGAGAACTCCTGGCCGCTGATCTTGAGCGTCACAGGAATCTGAACCGTGCCAATGGTGCTGAAGTCCAGTCCTGCCGTCTCGCTGCCGGTCACCTGGGCCTGAACCGTCTGGTTGTGGTAGACGGCATTTACAACGCCCGGAAGCACGGGAACCACGCCTGAAGGTGTCTTCACTGTTGAAGTGACCTGAACGGCATCGGAAGCGGCAATGACCGTTATATGGTGAGTGGTTTGCTTGCCACCGTAGGAGGCAGTAATTAGCGCCGTACCCGCTTGAACGGCATTTACCGTATGGGTGGCCGGGTCAACTCCCGCCACGCCTGGATTGCTGCTGGTGTACTGCGCACTTCCTGTTACATCCTAAACTTCATAATTGTTGTAATATGCTGTTGCCCGCAACGGTGAGCTGGTCTGGCCGCTGATCAGCACAGGCTCCGGTCCGGTGAGCGTCAAGGACTGTACTGTTTTCGGTTCAGCCTTAACGTTAACTGTAACGGCAGCAGTTTTGCCGTTATAGGTGGCGGTAATCGTTGCACTTCCTGCCCCGGTGGCCTTCACCTGATTCCCTGCTTGAATCACGGCTACGTTCGTATCGGACGAGGTCAGCATCACGCCTGCCGTGACAGCAGCATAGGTAGTTCCTGTTACTGTATAAAGGGGCAGACTGCGGGTCTCGTTAAGACCAAGCGTATATCCGGGTGTCCCGAACAGCAGCTCCGATGTATTCAGCCGGGATAGATCCAGGCTGTCGATGTCGGCCAGATTATTCCCCTTGGTGAAGCGGAGAACGTTGTCTCCCTGCTGAAGATAGATTTTCGCCGTGGAGGCTCCCCAGCGGTTCGCGCCGGAATAGACAATATTCATCGACGCTCCGGGCCCGCCGTTGACCGACAGGATATGGGAGGCATCCCCCGCATTCGCCGAGCCGTTGCTGTTGCGCACGGACATCACATAGAAGCCCGCTTCCGGCACGTTGACGTTGAACTGGGCGTAGTCGTAGGCGTTCGCGAGGTTGGTAATTTTCATCCCGCCGGAGGCGGAGCTTTCGCGCCGGACTGCCGGGGATGAAGTGCCAGCCGGATCTTTTACAAGCAGAGCTTCTTCAGCTTGATAACGAATCCGGGCTGGCTCGCCTGATGGGATTGCTATCGGACTGTTCGGATTAACGGGTTCTCCCAGGTTCGGCGTATTATCTGCGTTCCAGGTGAACTTCTGCGCGCGGACATTGCGGGTCCAGCCTGAGCCAGGCCAGCGGGCGGAATGGTAGATGATCCAGTCCTCGCTGCCGTCCGGTGAGGTCACGATACTGTGATGGCCCGGGCCGTAGACACCGTTCGCGCTGGAGAAGATCGGCTGATTACGCTTGGTCCAGGAAGCGGGATTCATCAGATCAGCGCTGGTGCTGGCGGTGATCAAGCCGAGACTATAGCTGTCTGTCCAGCTCCCATTGGCGGAGTAGACCAGATTGATCTTGTTCCCCTTGATCGTAATCTGCGGGCCTTCATTAATCCGGCCGGGTGAGGTCTCCCAGTCATACTCCGGTGTGGACAGGAGCACGCGCTGCGAGCTGATCGTCCATGGATTGCTCATTCTGGCGATGTACAGATTCTGAAAGCTGCCATCGGTGTCCTCCCAGCCGGACCAGATGAAGTAGTGCTGGTCACCGATCGTCAGCACAGTGCCGTCAATCGCCCAGCGGTCCGTGGCATCGGTAATCTTGCCTTTGAAGGTCCAGCTTCCGGTCATCGGATCGGCACTGGCATTCTCCATCACATACATACGGTGGTTAGCGTTGGTTCCGTTATCGGCTGCAACGTAGATATACCATTTGTACTGGCCGTCCGTATCTTTGAGATAATGCATCTCCGGCGCCCACACGTTGGAGCTGTACATGGTTCCCTTAACCGGCGACCAAGCCAGACTCCGCTCACCTGCTTCAATACCGGTAATCGTCTTCGACCTGCGGACCATCACTCCACTGGCATTAACAAAGGTGTTGTAATAATAGCCGTCCGTGTGCTTGTATACCCAGGGATCGGCCCCGGTCTGCATGATGACATTGTAGAAATCCGTCACATTCGTTCCTCCTTGTGCAGCCACTACCGGCTCTGGTAGTGACGTCCCCGACTCTTCCGCCGCAGCTCTCCCTCCCCACTGAGGCAGCATGAGCAGGACCGCTAGGCTGAGCAGCAGAGCTTTGACGCTTCTTCTGGACCACTTCTGTTCTTTCCGGGCTGAATTAACCGCTTTCATTTTTTCATCTCCTTCTCGTTCGAATGATGACTCCGGCTAGCGTACTCATAATACCCTCCAGGACCGCTTAAAAAAATGGACTATCTTAAATTGTTTTTGTAACCGTTTTAGTAGAAAATAATTACATTGCGGAAACGAGCCAGGTCAGTAAACAAACAATTGGATAAACGTAGCTTAATTTCTCGACATCTGGCGATTGCAGGGGAACAAGTGGAAAAAGAGCAACTGCTGCTCACGGATTCAGGCACTTTAAGTAAATAGCGCTTGAGTAAGTGTTGTTTATCCACCTGCTGCGCCAGGCAAGGCCGTATCTCCATCAGCAGGTGGAGTAAATCCAACTGTTCCCCCTTCCCGCCTGAATCATCCTGAAGCCTGCCCTCCCCTGCAGCAAACAGGGCACCTCCCGCTAAACGGAGGTACCCTGTCCAGACTCATATACTATTAACTCCTCCCGGCAGCTTCGGAATCTTCACGTTCACGGTTGTCCCATAGCCTAATCGGCTGTCAACGGTAAGTCCGTAGCCTTCTCCGAACAGATGGCGGAGCCGGTTATGAATATTCAACAGCCCGATGCCCTGTGCCGATTGCCCGGTCAGAGCCAGTTCCTTATGCTCCAGGCCAAGCTTGGCCTGAAGGGCGGCCAGTTCCTCCGGCTCCATTCCCCTGCCGGTATCCGTAATACAGAAGCACACATCTCCGCGCGCATCCAGGCTCCCGGTAATCTGAAGGCTTCCACCCTGATCCATCCGCTCCAGCCCGTGATAGACCGAATTCTCCACAATGGGCTGGAGGATCATCTTAGGGGTCTGCAGCTCCAGCAAGCTCTCCTCCACATCGAGCGATAAGGAGAATTTATTCTCGTAGCGGATCAGGATGATCTTCATGTAAGCTTGTATGCAGTCTACCTCTTCACGGATCTGCACAAGATCATCCTTCTTGATGCTGTAGCGGAAGATCTTGGACATGCAGTACGTAATTTGCGCAATCTCCCGGCTCCCATACTCCAGTCCGATGCTGCTGATACAATTCAGCGTATTATACAGGAAGTGGGGATTAATCTGGCTCTGCAGGGCAGAGAACTCCGCCTGCTTCTGGCTCAGCTCGGATTCGTATAGTCTAGCCTGGGTATTGAACATCTCCCGGGTCATTTCGTCCATCTCGTCCATCATCCGGTTAATATCCTGGGCCAGCAGGCCCACCTCGTTGGTGAACCGGACTTTGATCCGGAAGCCTCTGTCCCGCCCTGCCACCTTCTTCATATCCATGACCAATCCCATCAGGGGACGCATCAGATTGTGTAAGAAGAAGCTGCCTGTAATAATCATACTCACAATAATACCAAGGCCGACCATAATGCTAACCTTCCGCATGGGAATCATGTCGGCCGTCAGTTCCTGCACCGGGATCATACTGACCACACGCCACCCGTCAGCCTGCTCCAGCCCCTTAACCTGAACGAGAACCTCCTTGCCGCCGATCGTTGCTTTTACCCCGTTAAACAATTGGTTCTTGTCCATAGACAGCACATCTTTGATCACATTGCCCCGCGCATAGGAATTGGTGGAAGCAACCACCTCGTCCCGGTTATTCAGAATATACAAGGTGGAGTTCTGCGTTAATTCCGTATTCGCGACCAGTCCCTGCATTTTGTCCATATTGACCATCACCATGCAGTAACCCGTAATCTGTGAGAAATGGACGCCCCCGATCGACTCCACAATGGGAGCAATATAGAAGAACTGATCTGTCCCTGTCCGGTCATCCTTCAGAATGGCGGTGAACTTCCCCTTCTGCCGAAGCGCAGGATCGTTCTTGTACGGGCGGATAAAGGTCTCATACAGGTTAATATAAAAAATATCGCCGCTTGCAGAATCCTCGCTGGAGAGGCGTCTTCCCTGGAGATCATTGATCATGATGCCGTTCACATAGGAATTGAAGGACCGCATATATTCCATCAGATCCAGGGCATAGGGAGCGCTGTCGAACGCCCTTTTGTAATCATCATCGGCGATGGTGAATTCCTGAATCAGCTTGCTGTTGACCGCAAAGCCGGTGCTGATCCGGATATCATTGAACACCGAATCAATCTTGCGGCGGGTCTGCTCAATCATCTTGTTGCTGTAGGTGACCGCCCGCTTCTGTGTCAGATTCGAGAAGCTGTAGAAGAAGTAGAACTCCATGACCATGAAGATCAGGATGGAGCACACGATGAACAGCCATAGCTGATGCTTCAATTTCACCTTGCCGGTCTTCATGGCCTGTTGCTCCGTTCACTTTCCCTTTTTCTGAATTTGGCGGGCGTCATCCCGCAGTGCTTCTTGAACACCTTATTGAAATAATAGTAATCTACATACCCGGACTGGATGGCAATGCTCTCAATAGACAGGTCTGTCTGCTGCAAAAGCCCGCGGGCTTTCCTGATCCTCAGCTCAGCCACGTATTCAGAGAAGGTTTTGCCCAGATTCTTCTTGAACAATTGACAGCAATACACCTGATTGATGAAAAATTGGACCGACAGCTCCTTCAGATACAGCTTCTGCTCATAATTCCGGTCGATATAGGCGACCATCCGGTTGAAGCAGGAGAGAATATCCCCTTCCTGCAAAGCACGGCTATTCCCTTGCCGGAGCACAGTAAGAACGTCTTGCAGGAAGCTGCACAGCGACTCCAGATCCTCGAACCGCTCCTTCAGCTCGGCATAATTCAGGAACTCCAGCTCCATGTCTCTGAGTTCTTCCGAATAAGCGCTAGTCAGAAGTCCGACGGCCTGATTCCATAAGTAGACCACCTCAATCATTCCCAGCTCATGAAGCCTGAAGTATTCCTGCAAACCCAGGATGTATGTCTCGATGCTGTCATATTGATTACCATGAACTATAGAGTGCAGCTCATCTATACAGGGCTTCACCAGAGGCAGCTTGGGATTATAATAGTGAAATGCGCCGGAAGCATCATCCACGAATACCCGGGAGGCCGCCAGCTCTGCTTCCTTAATCAGCTTACTGATCTGCTTAAGCCCGCTGCCGATGCTGCTGATCCCCACCACAGGAAGCCCTGGACTGCCTGCGGCCGCAGGCCATTCATCCGTGATTCCTTCCAGCTCACTCTCCTGCTCTGTGATCAGAACCGCCAGCAGGGTGCTTGCTCCGTTCTCTACCTCCAGCACATGAACCGGCTGCCCGTCCAGCTTCAGCAATTCGCCGAGCTTCGGCCGGTTTGCCTCATAATGGACAGCAAGCACCCGGCAGCCGCCTGCACTCATGCCGGCAGGAAGGCAGCGCGTGATCTCATCTTCATCTGCCGAGGTAAGCGCATCCAATAGAAGATGATTGCGCGCCGCACTTCGCCGGGAGAAGTGCAGGGCGAGCTTCGCCAGGAACGTATCGGTCATATCCACATCCAGCGGCTTCAGGAAGTAATCCAAGGCCCCGTAGCGCAGCGCTTCCTGGGCGTATTCAAATTCCGCATACCCGCTTATAATGACGAATTCCGAGTCTATGCCCTGCGCTTTGGCCCGCTTCATCAGATCGAGCCCGGAAATCTCCGGCATCCGGATATCTGTGACCACCAGATCCGGCTCCTGCAAGGCGATGGCTTCCCACGCCTGATATGCACTTGTGAACTGTCCCGAGATTTCAAAGCCATACTGCTCCCAGTCAAAGGCATTGCTGATCCCTCTAATCGCCCACGACTCATCATCTACAATAATGACCTTGTACATGGATATCCTCCTGAGACTGTGGATTCTTCTGATGTGGTTACACAAAGGAAATGCGGATAAACCAGGCCAATGAACAGCCAGTGGTTTATCCGTATTTCAGGTGTTACTTCTTATTCGCTGTGACTTCCCTGTAGTTCTTCACATTCTCTTCCTGAACCGCTTTACCGCCGGCATCCATGTATTCTTTGACCAGCTTATCGTACAAGGCGTCGAATTCGGACTCCTTGGCCACGATCAACCGGTCAATCATCTGCTTGTTCATATCGCCCAGCGTCTTGCCGTATTTGATGTTGGATTCGTTCGGTACCCCGTAATAGAAGGATGAATAGCCGTCTGTTGTGTTAATTTTGTACGATTCCATAGCGAGTTCCTCATACTGCTTATCCCCGGAGGCCAGGGCTGCGGCATAGGTTTTGACGTTCTTTTCGGTGTCACCCAGCTCAGCGCCGTTAACAATCATCGTATAATCCATGTTCAAATTACTCATCTGCATTTTCTCGCCGGTCTGTGATATCCCTTGCGGAATGCCGTCTTTCAGGGTATGGTGAACGCCTTCTTCACCGAACTGCAGGAAGAACATCACCTCTGGGTCCGCCATCCAGTTCAGATATTTGACCGCCAGCTCCGCGTTTTTGCTGCTTTTAGGAATGAAGGAGAAGATTCCGTTCTCATTATATACCTCTTTGAGGTATTTGCCTTCGGCATTTTTGAAGGTATCCACCGGAACATAGTGGGCATCCGGCGAGTTTTGCTTCAGTGGTTCACGGATTTTCTGGGTCATCGGATAATCCCAGTTGGCGGCATAGAAGCCGACCTTGCCGTTGGTGACATCGGCATCCGCCTGCTTGGTGGTTTTGTCCAGGGCAAAATCGGGGCTGATCAGCTTCTCATTATACAGCTTATTCAGCCATTTGTAGGCATCTTTGTTGCCCGGCTTCAGCCAGTTCGGCGTGGTGACGAATTCCTCCTCTGACATCTGGCCCCAGAAGGATTGAACGAGGTTGCCGAAGGTGTAGTTCATGCCGGCTGCCGCCGTTGCCCAGGGAATGACGCCGTTCACATTGCCCGGGTTCTTGTCGCGGAAGGCCACCAGCGTATTGTATAACTCATCTCTATTGGTCGGAAGCGGCATCCCGAGCTTGTCGAGCCAATCCTTACGGATGAACATCCCGTTCCAGGCCAGCAGGGTGCGCTTGCCCGGGATGGATACCTGCTTGTCGTTATATTTGCCGTAAGCGAGAACGTTCTCCCCGAGATAAGCCTTTAATTGCTGGCCGTGGCTCTCCAGCAGCTCGTCGAGCGTGTAGAGGCCGTCACTTTTGGCAAAGCGGGTCACCAGTGTCCCGTCATAGGTGAACGAGATGTCCGGAGCCTGGCCCGCAGCCATTAATACGTTCAGCTTATCAACCTCCTGGGACCGGGGAACCGGTACATATTCCACAATGGCGTTATTCGGCTTGCCGAAATGCTCATTCACATATTTCGTCCAGAAATTATTATTCAGATCCGGCTGGCCCTGAACCCCTCTGTCGAACACCTCCACCGTCAGCTTTGCAGGAGGATCAGAAGGAGACTTTGCTGCATTAGACGACTCCGGCGCGGCTGTCTCTTTGCTCTCTTTATCATTGCCGCCGCAGCCCGCTGCAACGCCGGCCAGCAGCACGGTGCTGCACAGAACGGCCGATATTTTCTTGATGCCTGTCTTCACGTATACCACCCTTTCATCTCTTATCATGATAATAATCCAGATTATAGCTTTCTTGCCCAGGCAGCTTCAACTTCCCCCAGTCTGGCCTCCCCCCTTCCGCAGAGTATACCCGGCTCAGCCCTTTATCGCGCCCGTCATTACACCGTCTACGAAATACTTCTGCAGCTTGGGGTAGATCAGCAGAATCGGAATCGTGGTGAACATGACGCTTGCGGCCTTCAGCGACTCTGGCACGATGAACGAGCCGACACTGCCCTCGCCGCCTTGCTGACTGTCCAGCTGCTGGTTGGCTGAGATGATCTGGTACAGCTTGAGCTGCATGGGATAGAGCTCTTTTTTGGTAATATAAAATAACGCATCCTGGAATCCGTTCCACCGGTCTACGGCATAGAAGAGACTTAAGGTGGCAATCGAAGGCAGTGAGAGGGGCAGGACAATCCGGAGAAGAATTCCCAGATCCGAGCACCCGTCGATGGACGCCGATTCCTCCAGACTCTCCGGAAGGGAGCTGAAGAAGGTTTTCAGGATAATCAGATTAAATACACTCATCGCGCCCGGCAGCACCAGACTCCATATCGTATCCATCATCCCCAGGTTCTTGATCAGGATATAGGAAGGAATCAGACCGCCGCTGAAATACATCGTGAAGACCAGAGCGGACAACAGGAAGTTTCTCCCCCACAGCCGCTTTTTCGTTAACGGGTACGCCGCACAGATCGTCAGGAACATACACACCACCGTGTAAAAAATCGTCAGGACAATACTATAGCCCAGCGTATACAGCATATCGGCATCGCTCAGAATCGTCTTATACGTCTCTACAGTGAAGTCTACCGGCCATAAGCTAACCTTTTGCGAGATAATCGCTTCGTTGGAGCTGAATGATAGCGCTATCATATATAAAAACGGGACAATGCAGGTGAACGACAAAGCCACTATAAAGACTATAATCGCAATATCTGCCACACTTGTTTTCCGGCCAATCCGCCCTGCTCGTATCGTACTTGCCGCTCTCACCATATCCCATCCTCACCCAATTTCTTCGCAATATAGTTGGCACCGATCAGCAGGGTCAGACCTACCACAGACTGGAATAGCCCGACGGCCGTTGCCTGGGAGAAGTCTCCCGAGCTGATACCCACTCTGTACACGAAGGTGCTGATGACATCGGAATATTCGCTGACCAGTGAATTCCCCATGACAAACGGGCGGTCGAACCCGATCGATACCATTCGGCCAATCTGAAGAATCAGCAGAATGTTAATCGTAGATTTAATGCCCGGCAGTGTAATATGCCACATTTTGCGGAGTCTGCTGCAGCCGTCCATATCGGACGCTTCATACAGCTCCTTGTTGATGCCGGTAATCGCCGCGAGATAAATAATCGTCCCCCACCCGATGTTCTGCCATACCCCCACAGTAATATAGGTGACCAGCCAAGGGGTCTTCTGCGACAGAAATTCAATTTTCGACAGGCCCAGGCTATCCAGGAATAGATTCACCATCCCGCTGTTAGAGAACATCAGATAGACAATCCCGCCGATAATTACCCAGGACATGAAGTGAGGCAGATAGAGAATCGTCTGCGTTAATTTCTTGAACCTTGCCATGCGGACTTCGTTAAGCAGAATCGCCAGGATAATCGGGGCCGGGAAGCCCGCCACCAGATCCAGCACATTCAGGACCAGCGTATTTTTGAGGGCACGGTAGAAGCTGTCCTGCTGAAAAATAAACCGGAACACATCCAGTCCCACCCATTCGCTTCCACTCGTCCCCTGAAAAATATTGTAGTCCTGAAAGGCCATAATCAAGCCGTAAATCGGTGCATATTTAAAAATGGCAATGTACAGGAGTGGCAGCAGCAAAAGGATGTAGAGTAGGGCATCTCTCCTGATCCTGAGCCAAAAGGTGTGTCTTCGCGTGAGTCCGATTTGATCTTGCTGATTGTTTAAAACCGCTTTCATTTCTCCCATCCCTCCGGCTGTATTAAGGAGCTCTCTTGTTCTTTATTATAGCTACCCCGGAAGATATGAAAATGTAATCGCTTAAATGAATTTGGTAATAACTTAAAAGACAGCCCCCGGAGGGACTGCCTTAAGCTTCATTTCATAATCAGATCGATTCTGCCGAACAACAGCTTCACCAGCTCGGTGGGACCCGGCAGGCCTGGTTGAAATAACAGAAGAATGGTAAGCCCCGCCGCAGTAAACGTAATGCCTGCAATCACCTTTCTGGCTTTCTTGTCCTTACTGCCCCGGAATTCAAAAATAATGATCCCGCAGGAAAGCAGCAGAATCGATAGGGTCATTGCTATTTTCATGCTTCCCACATCCTTGTATGGTTGCTGGAATTCAGGCGTACCCTCCGTCAGTTGGCCGATTGCTCTGGTATGCCTTGGGGCCCGGTTGATCTTCCGTTCCCGGTAATGCTCGTCTTGACGGAGACCACCACCTGCAGCTCGGGGTACATAGTCTCCCACTGTTCCTTCTTTGCCTTCCACTCTTGCGGGTAATGTTTGCGGAAGGAATCGGCGAATCTGTAAAAGTCGGTCTTCTGCTCCTTTTGGGACATATGGAGTGCCTGATCGGCAGCTTCCTTAAGCCGCTTCTCCCAAGCCTTCTTCAGCGCCATCACCTTCGACGGATCAGTCAGATTGGCATCGGTTGTATTCAGAACGACCTCTCCACTCGCCACAATCCGGACCTTCATCATCCATTCCCCGTTGACGATGCTTGGCTTCAGCATGGTGGTGATTTGTTTAGACAGGATCGAGAAGGCCCCCTTCTCCCCTTCCAGAGTAACCGGCATGATAATATTATTAAGCTCATTAATCATGAGCAGTACTCCGAGGCTTACCGGTTCTTTTACAGTGAGGGAATAACGGCCGTGCTTATACAGGCTTAACCCCTTGAGTGAGGGGGTCGTCGCATTCGGTCCATCGTTCGGTTCCGGGGGAGCAATCAGGATACGGGTTAAGATGGCCGAACCGCTGGCTCCCTGAATGGATTGGGATAATTCCAGCAGAGTCACACGCGTGCCCAGGTTCATATTCGCCATTTCCCGGAGAGATTCGGAGGAGCTGCGCTCCAGCGGGTCCAGCAGGGCAAGAATATCCTTGGCGGAATCCTTGCTGGAGAAGATATACGCATGTTCGCGGAACTGCGGATAACGGAGGAAGAAATCGACGAATTCACGCAGCCCCTGCTTCCCCGCCTCTTCACTGATCACAATCACCTCACATTGGCCCCAGAACATATGGCGGGCGACCTTCCGCTGCAGCCGGTTCAAGGCTTCCGCAATGTTCACTCCTTCAGCAGTGCGGGTCATGGTGACTCCGCTTGCGCTTTCGCCTGCCCCGCCGCTCTCCGAGCCGCCGCTTCCTTTACGCGGAATGAAGATCTGGGCCGTCAATTGTGCCTGGCCGTCTTTATAATCCACGCCGGTGGCGAGCACGATGGCCAGGTCATTGATCTCCGTCCGGTCCCAGCATCCGCTGAGCAGTATACTGCTCAGCAGCAGCATAATCATGACTCTGCAGCCCCGCATTGCCCTCCCTCCTTATCATCATCCCTTGCTCAGAAGCTTCAGCCCCTTCTTTAGCAGAGCCAGTCCATAGATTGCGGCGGGAAGCCCCACCAGGAACATCATTGTATATATGTTAGCCGAAGCACTGATAAGCGCAGCCGCGCCCGCAGCGCCCGTCACTACCCAGTAAGAGAACAACATGCTTACGAAGGCGAGCGGTATCACCAGCGGTCTATAATCGTCCAGCCCGAACCATTCAGCGGCTGAGGTGGCGAAGATGTAGAGAAAGACAGAGATTTTGACAAAGATCCCGAAGATCCAGATCGCAATAATGAGCGCCTCAATATGCTGCAAGAAATCGGCAATCGTAATGTAACGTGCAGCAATCATCACCGGAAAAGCAAAGCTGTCCGTCAAATCACCCATCAGCAGCAGGCAGAACAGATTGGTCACCGTCATCGCCAGTGTCGTTACGACAAGCGAAACGAGCATCGTCCGGCCCAGATGTTTCTTGCTGTTGATGTAGGGCAGCAGAAAGGCCAGCACAGTATATTCACTGAACCATGCCGCCGGAGCCACCGCGCCTTTGGCGATAGGAACGAATCCGTTCTCCATGAACGGAAGCAGCTCGGCAGGCCGGAGTTCTCCGGTCAGGAGCACAAAGATCAGGCAGAGCATCACCACCAGGAGCGTAACGAACACCTGGGCGGTCCGGCTGACCACCTCTATGCCCTGCCTTACATTAATCGCGCAGACCGCAACCATCGTCCCCATAATGACAAGCAGCGGCGTCTTGGGAAGTGCATTATTCACAATGAACTCGCCGTATTCCAGAATAATCAGGCCGTTCAAATGGGGCAGAAAGAGCAGAAAACCCAGCCCGATCACCTTGCCCGGCAGCCACCCGGCGATCAGCAGACTGGACTGCATAATGGTCTTGCCGGGATAAAGCCGGTTCAGTCCAAGCGAGATCCCTATAACCGTTACACCAATCAGCGAGCCCAGGATGGGCGATAACCACATATCATGTCCTGCATAATGCATGGTGATCCCGGGGACAGACAGGATAGCGGTGGCAAGAATCGAGGGAAAAACAAGGAAGGCCAGCTGGGTAACAGATATTTTCCCTTTGTCAGTCAACATAAGAATCCCCTTCTCTGGTGAAGTCCGGCTGCCGTCATTTGCTCCGCGGCTGCGAGATCCACAATACATCCTTCAAGCCCTTGCTGAATGTCGGAGCTGCCGGTGACAGATAGGGCCTGCCGAACGAACGCAGACTGCTAAGATGAATGACCACCAGGATGATGCCGAGCATGACGCCGATCAGCCCCATCGTGCCTGCCAGAATCATCATGGGGAACCGCAGCAGACGGGTTGCGATACTGGCGGAATAACGCGGAACCATGAAGGATGCAATGCCCGTGATAGCCACGATAATGATCATCGGTGCAGAGACAATTCCCGCAGTGGTGGCAGCCTGGCCTATGATTAGTGCGCCCACGATACTGACAGCGGAACCTATCTGCTTCGGCAGCCGGACGCCGGCCTCCCGCAGCGCCTCGAAGGCTATCTCCATAATGAGCGCTTCCACCAGGGCCGGAAAAGGGATCTCCTCTCTCGCCCGCGCGATACTCAGCAGCAGTACGGTAGGTATCATCTCCTGATGGAAGGTGGTGATGGCGACGTAAGCCGAAGGGAGCAGGAGCGACAGAGCATAGAAGATGTATCTGAGCCAGCGGACAAAAATACTCATGTAAATGTTCTCGTAGTAATCCTCCGGGGATTGCAGCATGGAGAACATGTTAACCGGGGCAATCAGACTGAAGGGAGTCCCGTCAATCAAGAGCGCAAACCGGCCCTCCAGCAGATTGGAGACCACCACATCCGGGCGTTCCGTGGCAATCATCTGCGGAAACGGCGAAAAGGGCTGGTCAATGATGCCCTGTTCAATATACTGGCTCTCCAGCACATCCTTGATATTCAGGCGGCTTAGCCGTTTATTGACTTCAGTGACCAGTCCCGGCTGAATGATTCCTTCCACATAAACGAGGGTGACCTTCGTATGGCTGTACTCTCCAATAGTGTTAGAGTGCAGCTTCAATGCTGGCGTTTTAAGCCGCATACGCAATAGAGACTGATTCGTAGCCAGAGCTTCCGTGAATCCGTCACGGGCACCGCGCACAGTGGATTCAGCCGCCGGTTCTTCGGGAGTCCGAGTGGGCACCTTGTATAGAGGATAGCCCTTACCCGAAGCCTGGCCGTCCAGCAAAAGCACAGCTTCACCGTCCAGGATCGCTGTTACGGCTTGTCCTACGGTTCTAATCTGGTGAATCGAGGCGACCGGAACCTCAGCAGACCCTTCCACTGCCGGTTCAACTGCAAGACCAGTCTGCTCCAGCGGGGCCAGCAATTGCTGCTCCAGCCGCTCCGTATTACATAATCCTGTACAGTACACACAGAGCGCGGAAGTACGATGAATCGTCTGGAACGAATGGAACACCACATCCTCACAGCCCGCAAACACTCCGCGCAGCACCTGTCCATTCTCTGCCAGCCGCCGGGTCAGCTGGGTCTCCTGTTCTGCTTCCGATGCAGTATTCATCCGTACTCCCTCCCTGCGCTATCCTTTGAATTTCATATTCATAGTGATGTTATCCTGTGCTATTTGGGGAAAAATTATGCAAGCCCGGCCTTCCAGGCTTCCCGGTTCAATTCGCCATTCACCGCAGCAGCAGCCAGCGCGCCCGATGCGGCAGCAGCGATGGATTGATGCATCATGGTGGCGGCATCCCCGGCGGCGTAGATCCCGGGCACGCTGGTCTGGCCGGACTCGCCGATTTCAAGGATACCCTGCTCAGATATCCGGCAGCCCAGGGAATGCGGCAGATCCGTTCCCGGAGCCAGCTCGGGCCGGAAGAAGATTCCGGTACACGGAATTTCTGTTCCATCCATAAGCTTCACATGGTTAACCATGCCTTCCTCTGATGCAATCTCACGAATAGGAGTATCGAATAACGGAATAGCGTGGGCACGCAATTCTTCGCGTTCTGCTTCTGTCAGCTCATCGGGTCCATTCGTGCAGACCGCAAATTGCTTAGTCCACCCATATAACAACGGAGCCAGATGCATGAGTGCTGCTCCTCTGCTGATGATTACCAGCGGCTGATCTCTTAATTCCCAGCCATCGCAGTACGGACAGACAAAGGCGCTCTTCCCGTAGACCTTGGCCAGCCCCGGAATGTCCAGCCTGCGGTCCTTCATGCCTGCGGCGAACAGCAGCTTCTTGCTGGTCAGCTTAAGCCCTGAAGCCGTCTCCAGCAGGAAGGCGCCATCCGCCCCGGTAATGGACACTACTGTATCTTCAATGTGTGAAACGGATGGATAAGCGCCTAGCTGTTCTATGGCAATCCGCCGGAGTTCGAACGGAGCGATCCCGTCCCGGGTCAGAAAGCCGTGCGCTTCCCGGGTGACCGCATTACGCGGCTGCCCGGCATCTATAACAATCGTCCGTTTGCGTGCACGGCCCAGCATCAGCGCAGCATTAAGCCCGGCTGGGCCACCGCCGATAATTACTGCATCTGCATTTGCGGTATTTGCTGCATCTGTATTAACTACATTTGCGGCATCATTATTTTTCAGATTCGTCATTTGTAAGTCCTCCCTGTGGTTGGTTTGAGTGGTTGGTGTCTGGTGTGGCGGTGACGGCAGGTCGATTTGCGGATATTAGAGACTTCTGTAGTCCGTGAATATTACAAAAAAATAGACACCGCATCTCCATCGCTCACCTGCGTCGCCAATCTGTATCGCACAACTGCATCGACCAATCTGTACTGCCAATCTGTAATGTCAATCTGTACTGTCAATCTGTAATGAACATCTGCGTCGACCAACCTGCATCGTCCAATCTACATCGCCTATCTGCAATGTACATCAGCATCGCCCTTATTAAGGACTATGTGTGTCTATAATAACTTTGAATTTGAATGATGTCAATTGTGGCGCTTCCTGGCGCTTATTAAGCCTTATTGAAACAGATGCTTATGCTGATTGAAAAATTGATAGAAAGGTTGTATATTCTCCAGCTCATACCATTGCGCTTGGATAGCGCATGAGACTGGGATGTGTATGCTTGCGGGAGAGCATTTAGTTGGATTTTCTCCACTTCCTGAGGAACGTATGGGTCACGCGAGGTAAACAATTGGAAAAATGGCACTTAAATAATCACTGTTTACCTGAAACGGCCCAATCCGTAAGCAGCAGTTGCTATTTTTCCACTTGCTTCAGGACATTTCGCAGAAATAGGGAAATTAAGATACGTTTATCCATTTGTTTGCTGGCAAGGCAGATTTGCCTTAATCCAAGCCGCCTTGATTCGCACTTGTATGGATCTTACACAGGCCAGTCAAGGCTGCAAATAACCGATAATCTCCATTTTACCCCCTACTCTGGACTGAAGGTCGCTAATCCTGCGTTCCTCTGCCGCAAAAATCACCGCTGTCGCCGGCCCCCCGGATGCCTGCAGCTTATCCTCTATTCCTGGCACCGGCTGGAAGCTGCAGCCGCTTAGCTCCGCCAGCAGTCCTGCTTCATACCCGGCTCCCTTCGAGCCGACCGGGTGAATGTCGTGGACCTCCGGCGCGCCTGCCAGAAGCTGAAGCTGCCGGAGGGTACACTGGCTTGCTTCCTGCTCCAGAACAGCGCTTCCGACCAGCGGTTCGCCCAGCATCACGATACAGTCTCCGCCCTGTGAGCACCCCAGCTTCAACTGCGTCTCATCCGCCTCCCCGATTACAGTGATTCCTATTCCTGTCTGGCAGGTCACGAAATTATCCTCGGTGCTGCCGTTCACGTGGGCGGCAGTCAGTCCGGCTTCCTGAAGCAGCCTGTGGATGCCCCCGATAATCTCATTCCCTGTAGGCTCCTTCTCTACCGCCAGGGTGTCGATGACCGTTAAGATCTCCGCCCCCACAGACAGCACCTCCATTACTGCAACTCTGGCAGCATAATAGCCTGCAACAGCCGGGGGTGTCTGCACCGCATCCATCGGCTTATTCCCGATGCTGGCGCTGGAATCGCAGCCGATGACCAGCAAGCGCCCTCCCTCTCTTCGTACTATGGTCAGATCACGGATTCGCTGAACTTGCGGTTTCATATGTTTGATCCTCCTGTATCTTTTTCGTTCCCGTTCCTAAGTGCGGCCCGGTATTCACTCGGCGGCATGCCCGTAGCTTTGCGGAATTGCTTGGAGAAATACAGGGCATCATTGAAGCCGACCGAGGAGGCCACCTGTTCGATGGTCAGCGGGCTTGCGAGCAGCTCCTTGGCCTTGTCCATCCTGACTTTGAGCAGATACTGCTTCGGTGACATTCCGGTCCGCTGCTTGAAGGCCTTGGATAGATGAACCCGGTGATAGCCGAGCGAAGACGCGATGTGATCAATGCTGAGCTGCTGGTGGAATTGCAGCGTAATCCAACGGATCGCCTGGTCGATCTGCCGGTCGATCATCTCCGGCATTTCAGACGGATGCGGCGGCAATTGATCCAGATTGTCCCGCCCGAAGCGGTGAAGCAGCAGCCGCACCCAGCCGGAAGCCTCCAGGCTCTCCAGCCGCGGATATGCGGATTGCTTGAAGGATTGCCGGATGCCGGTATACAGGCTATGCAGCTCCGGGACATTGCCGGAATGGGCGAAGGGCCGTTCCCTGGTAATCCCTACTGCCCGAAGCTGATCCAGTACGCCGATGCCCTGCAAGGCAACCCAGGCATAATGCCACGGGTGGTCCGTATCCGCCTTGTAGCTGAATAACATGCCGGGGATAATCGCGAAGGTGTCGCCCGCCTTGCACTCCGCCGAGAACGTTTCGGTCTCGAACCGGCCGCTGCCCGCAAGAACGGTATGGATCAGGTAGAAATCATGTACAGACGGTCCGACGGTGTGGCCGGGATGCGGCCTCCCTTCCCCGCTGAACAGCACGGACAGCTCCTGCTCCTCCGGGGTCAGGTTGATGCCCAGGGTGAATTCATAATGCTCCGGGTCCATGCAACATTCCTCCATATGTATCTTGTCTTTCTCCATAGCCCGCGCAGCGGTTCTATTCTATAGTGATTATAGTAGAAATCAGCGAAAAAAGCTTCTGTTTCAGCACATTTATGTCAGTTTCGTCCGCAAGCGGCTGTATGACAGAAGGCTTTTCACGCATCTTATAGGAGGCTTATCACTTATGTCTAAAGTTACATTTATCGGTGCCGGAAGTACCGTCTTCGCGAAGAATGTCCTCGGCGATATCATGGCTACACCTGCCCTTCAGGGCTTCGAGCTTGCATTATTCGATATCGATCTTCAGCGCTTGAATGACTCAGCGAGTATGCTCCAGAATCTGAAGAAAAGCAGCGGCAGCACATGCACTGTGACCACATATACCGACCGTAAGGAAGCGCTGCGCGGTGCCAAATATGTGGTGAACGCCATTCAGGTTGGCGGGTACGATCCTTGTACGATTACGGATTTTGAGATTCCCAAGAAATACGGCCTGCGCCAGACGATCGCTGACACCGTGGGCATTGGCGGGATCTTCCGCAACCTGCGGACCATTCCGGTGATGCTGGATTTTGCAGCGGATATCCGCGAGGTGTGCCCGAATGCGCTGTTCCTGAATTATACGAACCCGATGGCCGTTCTGACGAATGTCATGAATACCTACGGCGGCGTGAATACAATCGGCCTGTGTCACAGCGTACAGCAATGTATTCCCGGATTATTCGATCACCTCGGCATTGACAAGACAGGCGTTCAAGCCAAAATCGCCGGGATCAACCACATGGCCTGGCTGCTCGAAGTCACCAGAGACGGCGAAGATCTGTACCCGGAGATCAAACGGCGCGCGGCCGAGAAGCAGCTTGAGCCGCACTACGATATGGTCCGCTATGAGATGATGCTGAAATTCGGCTACTATATTACGGAATCCTCCGAGCACAATGCCGAGTATCATCCGTACTTCATCAAGCGGAACTACCCGGAGCTGATCGAACGCTTCCAGATTCCGCTGGATGAATATCCGCGCCGCTGCGTGGAACAGATTAAGGGCTGGGAGCAGATGCGCGGAGATCTGGTGAACAACCAGGATCTGACGCATGAGCGTTCCCATGAGTATGCCTCTTACATCCTGGAAGCCATGGAGACGGATGTGCCGTTCAAGATCGGCGGCAATGTGATGAATACTGGCCTAATCACCAATCTGCCGAAGGAAGCTTGTGTCGAGGTGCCTTGTCTCGTGGACAGAAGTGGCGTAACGCCAACCTTCGTGGGTGATCTGCCTCCGCAGTGCGCAGCGCTGAACCGGACCAACATCAACACCCAGCTCCTGACCATAGAAGCCGCTATGACTCGTAAAAAGGAGCATATCTATCACGCCGCCATGCTGGACCCGCATACCGCCGCCGAACTGTCGATGGACGACATTGTCAGCATGTGCGACGACCTGATCGCGGCTCATGGTGACTGGTTGCCGAAGTATCAATAATTTCTCCATCACAAAAGCAGCGATCTCCGTTAACAGGGGATCGCTGCTCTATATTTTTTAGCTGCACCTTCTTGCTGAATCATCTTTATTTCACATAAATTCGGATTTGATCAGGTGCTGTTCTGGCGAGAACCCGGTACCCTTCTACTGAAGCGGTTGCTACCCCATTCTCACCAGGCAGACAGAATCCGTTCACCTGACAGGTTCCATCATCACGGACCAGCAGCTTACCCATGGTTCCTACAGCCACCCACTCTGGACGATCCATCCGTGACACATAGGTTTGGGAAGGGTCGAATTGGGGATTGATCACGGCCGTGTTCACAAAATGGGCAGGTGCCAGGATATTTCCCTCATTATCTGTCACAGCCTCTACTGCCCGATCTTCATAGATGACCCTGCCCCATTTATCAACTGCGTATTTTCCTGACCAGTTCAAGTGGCTTGCGTTCCCAAGGAAGGAAGGACTTGCACTGACCACGCCCAAGATATATTGATCTGACGGGGTTGCTTTTCTGACCCGCTCTCCATCCGTGGTTACAAAATATCCAGGCTCTATCGGCAATCCATCCACCGTCTCAAACATTTCGGCATAGTCTGCCCCAGGAGATATTACAGTGCCTTGAAGATATAAATTTCCTGTAGAACCCTGGAGCACCGCAGCCAAATCGGGGGCAGATGAACTCCCGTTGGCTAAATGCCAGGAACCGGGGTAAAGAGTTTGACCATTCGTACCCATGATGTGAGAATTAGGGTGGTCAGGAAGAGCGATAGTATTACTACCTTCAGCGTGCGAATTTGATCCGCCTGCAATTGTAGAAAAACCTTCTGCATGCGAAGAGAGTCCATTTGCCTGAGTTAGTAGCCCTTCTGCATGAGAACCATTACCGGCAGCCAGGGTATCTCCGCCTTCTGCGTGGGCAAAAGCACCGCTTGCAGTGCTATATTGCCCTTCCGCATGTGAGATTTCACCTGATGCAGTCGTTTGATTGCCCTCGGCGTGGGATTGAGTTCCCGAAGCAGTCGTCTGAGCACCCTCAGCGTGAGATTGAGTTCCGGAAGCCGTAGTTAATCCTCCCTCAGCATGGGCAGCGTCATTAACAGCAAAGGTCCTGTAGCCTTCCGCATGTGAGGCTGGTCCTGATGCAAGCGTACCATTCCCTTCGGCATGGGCCATATCCAAAAATGCAATGGTCTGGTAGCCTTCAGCGTGAGACGCAGAGGCACTGGATGTAGTCTCATACCCCTCAGCGTGAGAAGCAAACCCGCTTGCGGTCGTGGAGTTCCCCTCTGCATGTGAGCAAGATCCGGAAGCGGTCTGATTGCATCCTTCGTCTGCCATAATCCATTCCTCCTAATATTGTGGTTTTTATGGTCCTGCCCTACACAATATTACGGACTTGATGGAATGGACACGGCATGTCTCCCGGGTACAAAACAATATTTATTATGGATTCTTGAAACACGTCTTAGTAATCATTTATTTCACATAAATTCTGATTTGACCAGGTGCTGTTCGTTCAATAACGCGGTACCCGTCGACAGAAGCAGTAGCCACTCCGTTCTCATCAGGCATACAATATCCGTTCACCTGACAGGTTCCATTATCCCGGACCAGAAGCTTGCCCATGGTTCCGACAGCCACCCACTCCGGGCGATCGATCCGCGAAACATAAGTTTGGGAAGGGTCGAATTCGGAATTGATTACTGCCGTGTTCCTAATATATGCAGGAATCAGAACCTTGCCCTTGTCGTCTCTCACTGCCTCCACTTCCCGCTCATCATATTTGATCCTGCCCCATTCATCCCTTTCGTATTTCCCCTTCCAGTGCAAATGACTTGCGTCTCCAAGAACAGAAGGGGTAGCACTGACCACGCCCAAGATGTATTTATCTTCCGGGGTTGCTTTTCTGACCCTTTTCCCGTCCAGAGTAACAAAATAGCCAGGTTCTATCGGCAATCCGTCCACCGTCTCAAACATTTCGGCATAATCTGCCCCTGGATTTATTACAGTGCCTTGAAGGTATAAATTTCCGGTAGACCCCTGAAGCACAGCAGCCAAGTCGGGGGCAGATGAACTCCCGTTGGCTAAATGCCAGGAACCGGGATAAAGAGTATGACCACCTGAACCCATGATGTGAGAATCAGAGTGTTCTGGAAGAACGACAGTATAACTACCTTCAGCGTGTGAGTTTAATCCGCCTGCAATTGTGGAAAAACCTTCTGCATGCGAAACGAGTCCATTGGCCTGAGTAAGGGCGCCTTCTGCATGAGAACCGCTACCCGCAGCCAGGGTATCACCGCCCTCTGCGTGGGAAAAATCACCACTTGCAATGCTGTTTCTCCCTTCCGCATGTGAAGATTGGCCAGATGCAAGCGTCTGATTGCCTTCTGCATGTGAAGCTACACCCGAAGCAGTCGTCTGAGCACCCTCAGCGTGAGATTGACTTCCGGAAGCAGTAGTGAGACCTCCCTCAGCGTGGGCGGCGTCACTGACTGCATGAGTCTGGTAGCCCTCCGCATGTGAGGCTGGTGATAATGCCAGCGTGACATTCCCTTCGGCATGGGCCGTATCCAAAAATGCAATGGTCTTGTAGCCTTCAGCATGAGACGCAGGAGCATAGGCTGTGGTCTCATACCCCTCAGCATGGGAAGCAAAGCCGTTTGCATAAGTGGAGTTCCCCTCTGCATGTGAGCAAGATCCGGAAGCGGTCTGATTGCATCCTTCGTCTGCAATAATCCATTCCTCCTAATATTGTGGTTTTTATGGTCCTGCCCTACACAATATTACGGACTTGATGGAATGGACACGTCATGTCTCCCGGGTACAAAACACTAATTGTCATGCCTTCCTCGGCGTGCCACTTATTTTAGCCCAAAGTCAGCCATCTCCGGTCATGATGCTCCTGAACCTCAACCGGGATATCGAAGAAATCGCTAAGCACCTCGGACTTCAGGCACTCTGCTGTCTCGTCAGCTTTGTAGATTTCCCCTTTCTTAACCAGCAGGGTATGTGTGAAGCAGGGAGTAATCTCCTCAATATGATGAGTCACATACAGCAAAGTGGGGCCGCCCTCCTGCTTCGTGATTTTCTCGATCATCTGCAGCAGCTGCTCCCGCGCAAAAATATCCAGCCCTGTGCACGGCTCGTCCAGAATAAGCAGCTCGGGATTGGCGATTAGCGCGCGGGCAATGAGGATCTTCTGTCGCTGCCCCTGGGATAAGGTATCATAAGTGCGTGTAGCCAGGGCCGAGCAATCCAGGAATTCTAGCAGTTCCTCTGCCTGCTTCAAATCCTCTACTTCCGTCTTGTCGTACAGCCCGATCGTGGCGAATTTGCCGCTCAGTATGATGTTCAGCGCCGTCTGATGGCCGTACAGCTTCTGCTGCAAAGAGGTGCTGACCCAGCCGATCCGCTTGCGCAGCTCTCTCAGGTCTACATCGCCGAAGCGGTGGCCCAGCACCTCCACTTGTCCCTTCGTTGGCCAGATATAGCCGTTCACAACGTTCAGCATAGTCGTCTTACCTGAGCCGTTCAGACCAACAATGCACCAGTGCTGTCCCTTCTCCACCTGCCAATTCATCTCGTGCAGAATCATCGTCTGCTCACGCCGCCAGGATACATTTTCAAGCGATATAATCATGATCTTGATGTTCCCCCTTGCCTCGCAATATTCTTTAATGAAATATTATAGCAGATCAATGTATCCTTGTACTTCAGAATGCGCCCAGGCCAACAATTTTCAAGTACGTATCCTGTTGATCGGCAAAACACGCCTACAGCAGATCCTCAGCCGTTGCAATGGAGCGCACATCGTACGCCAGAACATTCCCGAGCCGGCAGAGATGCTGTGTAACTGCTGATTGAATTGTATAGATGCAATAAGAAAGAACCCGGACGAATGCCCGGGTTCTTTCTTTTGGTAGATAACATGGTTACAGCTACTCACCAGCACAGCCTAGTAGCTCATCAGGTTTAAACGTGTGAGAATTACTTTACTAATGGCTTGTTGAGGGGTTGCCTCAGCCCGATTAGGGTGGAAGGGATAGGCTTAATTGCAATTCGTACAACTAAATCGTCCGATATGCCGCCAAATCTCCGTTTAGATGTAGTTCATGCAATTAAAATGCCCCTATACCTGGATTTTCGCCCATCCGGGCAAATGTAGTTGTACAGACTACAATTAGAAGTGGAAAGTCTTCCGTTTCCCTGTTTTTAGTTGTACAAAATACACTTAGCCCTGTTTATTCGTTCCGAACGCAGCTCTGTACCTTACCTCATTTATGGAATGAAATCACTTGTTGAATTCTGATGGTCAACTAAGTTATTTCGACCATAGTAAAGCTTCAGGTTCGTTACATCTACCAGGTACAAGATGTCAATGCCCTTCGGACTGCGGTCTACCGCCAGCCTTTCCACCGGAATACCCGGTGCAAGCGAGCTCTCTGTCCAGCCTCCGCCGGTATTCACTGCCATGAACGCACGGTCAGTACCGCTGCTTTTGACATAATAGATTCTGGATGTTGTACCCGTCCAGGTCACATCAATGGCCGCGTTGGTGGGGGCAGCGTTATAGACGGTCTGTAAGTTCCAGCCCCCTGCACCGTAAGTGGCCTGCTTCACAGCAAAGCTAGTGCTGCCCTCCTCACGGTAGCGGTAAGCGATCACCGGACGTCCCGCTGAATCAAGCGTCATCTTGGCACTCTGCACGCCCGGTCCGCCGGGGTCGCTGCCGCTCTGCACATAGGCTTCACTTGGAGCCATAGGCTGCACAATATCCGCCGTAGTCAGGGAGACTGGCGCTGTAACCGGAGCTCCATCCGCTTTGCTGAATACCCCCGTGAACGGGCTGTACTTCAGATAGGACAACTGATGGCGCAGCGGGCTGGCGGCAAAGTATGCCCACTCGAACAAGATATGCAGGTCGCCATTCGCATCAAAAACCAGGTCATCCGGATAGACAGACCGGTTCAGATGCGCCGCAATGGTCTTGACCTGAGTCCATACGGAATCGGCATTGTTCCAGCGGAATAGCACGGCCTCTCTTTTGCCCGCCGGGTCTTTGTCAACGCGCACCAGCAAATACAAATCTCCATTCGGAGCAGTCGTCACTACCGGATAGGTTACTGTCATGCCTGCGGGCAGCTCGTCCGAGTGATTCTGCGGAATCCCGCCCACGGTATCTGAGCGGTAGTAGTGCCAGGGATTGCTGTGCATGGAAGCAAAAACGTGGAACCGTCCGCTCCCGTCTCTCGCCACAGAAGGCTGGTTATGCCCGAGATCGTCCAGATATTCCGCCGGGGTTGTCCCATCCATGAGCGGAAGCTTGCTCCATATCCCGTCGTTGTCTCTTCTTGCAATAGCTACCGTATGCTTGCCGGGGATCGATCCCGGGGCGTTATAAGCCATATAAGCATACTCATAACCAAGCCCGTAAGTGGCAAGAGGAGACCACCATCCCGCCTGATTGCTGGAATCCATCGGAAAAGGCACCTCCTCCAGCACAGCCGCCGCGCTCCCCGCCCCCGCTGGCACTACAGTCAGCAGCAACGTCATCATAAGAGTAAGCATCCATTGTTTGATCTGCTTCAACGATTACGCCTCCCTTAATTCTTGGTCTTACATACATAAATAGATACCGGGTAGCCATGTGAACGCATTACCTGCCTACTGAATGGAATGTTATCGAAGAGAAACGAACACAAAAAAAAGACGAATACAAAATTACCGACGAACACAAAACCACCTAAGTGTAAGCGCATACATATATCTCCGGCCCCGCCTCCCCGTTCCAGCAACTATCCTGGTGTTCGTATGCCTGGTCCTAGTGTGTGACATGTGCTACTGTACGCAAGTTGCTAGTGTTACTGTTACTGTTACTGTTGCTGGACCAAGAATAGCATGCTGCTTAAAGGATTGTTACTGTACTATTGCAAGATTGCTGTAACTGGCGGCTATTATTGTAATAGCTGCACCAAATTGCACGAATGCCCACTCTCTTTTACTCTTCGCCTACTTTTAGCAACATCCAGTGTAGGGAGGTGCATTAGTGCTCCTTATTTGCTCGTTTTGCTCGTATCCGGTACATTCGGGGGCACTAGTGCACTATATTTGCCCCGTCCGGCCCGCATTCGCTGGATTCAGGTGCACTTTTGCTCTTCATTTACGATTGCCGCCTACTTTCGCATAACTCTGGGGCACTAATGCTCCTCCTGCCTCTCCTCCATCCCCATTCCGACCAAGCCTTGAGATGTATCTCTCGAAGCACAAAAAAGCCCGGTTCCCCGGGCTTTTCCACTAAATTTCACACGATCAAGCGCATCATCCGGTCTTCAGCCAGCCGCTCACTTCCCTACAGTCACTGTCATCTTCGCAGATCTGGTCTCGCCTGCTGCGTTGCGCAAGACGGCTTCGTATTCATAGGTTCCGGGGGTTTTGCCGGAGATTGCAGTGACTGCGGATTGGGCATCCGGGGTATGCGCCTGTAGAGTCTGTGTATCAACCAATACTCCATTCTCGTACAGCTGGTATTCCGTTGCATTCGTCCCCCACCACAGATTCATCATCACCGCATAGCTGCCGTCCCCGTCCCAGTTATCACCCGATAATACCGCTTGCCCAGGAGAAGCATCGGTGACCGTCACCGTCAAGGGTGCGCTCGTCACCGATCCATGCAGATTGCTGAGCTCCAGCGTATAGACGTATGTCCCGTTCGGTCTGCCGGCAATATCAATCTGCACGGACTGGGCGGACGGTGACTGGTCTGTCAGAGCGCCTTCTTCAATCTTTTCGCCATTCTCATAGAGCTTGAAGCCGGTGCCATTGTTGCCCCACCAGAGATTCATCGTAACCGCATAATCGCCGTCCCGCAGCCCCGTATCATGCCCGTTATTATCTGACAGCACCGGCATACCTGGAGCGCTGTCCGCGAGCGGTATTCCCTGACTGATCCATGCGGCCCATCTCGTTAGCACATTCCTTTGTTCCACCGTAAAAGCCGCAGCGGCCCCAGAGCTGACCTCCTGGCTGTATGCTGCAAGCAGCGTTCTGGCCTTCGCCCCTTCACGCGCCCCCGCCACTTGCTCCGCCAGCATTAACTTACTGGCGAGCTGCTCTGCAAGCGCCGCTGCACCCGGGTCTGCCGATTCACCCGCGAAGGCACGGGTCAATTCAGCCAGACTCGCAAACGTAGCGTAAATACTATAGCTGAAATCCACACTTGTCTCACGGCCAGCAAGGTCGCTGACGGTGGCCGTTATTTTATGCAGACCGGGTTCAAGTGTATACGCAGGTGTATTCAGCAACTCGCCGCTTGGTTCCGCAACACCGGACACCGAATCGGAAGCCGTATAGCTAATCTCGACCTGCTGGTCAATCGTATACTGTGCCTCTCCCTGAATAATTACCGCCGGAGGCGAGAGGTCAACCGCTACTGCCAGTGTCTGCTCGGTCTCCTTATTACCCGCTTTATCCACGCTCCAATAGGTCAGAGTATGCTTGCCCTCCTCACTTATCGTCAGCTTGCTGCCAGTCTGAAGCTCCCCGCCATTCACCTTGAAATACGTCTGGTCAATCCCGGATTGCTCATCGCTCGCGGTGAATGTCACTTCCGCCGCCGATGTGTACCAGCCGTTCTGCTCAGCCCCCTTCACTGCCGCAGACGTATGCGGCGGGGTCTGATCCGTTTGCTCTCCTTCCAGAGTAACTAAGGCGGACAACGGAATATTCAGCTCCTTCACCAGCCCCGCTACCAGCTCCGATACCTTAATCGCACCGTTCATCTGCAGATGGGTGTTGTCCTCCGTGGTTCCCGTCCACATGAAGATGGATTTGGTGCCCTCTGTGCCCAGCTCCTGAAAATACTCCCAGCTCGCTTGATTCAAATCAATCAGCAGCGTGCCCGTCTCATGCGCCGTTTCCTTCATCGCCTGTACGTATGCCGGGAAGCTTTTGTTCAGCACTTCACCACTGAAATCCCTCCGGTTGACAGGTGTAACCAGCACGGGTACCGCATCTCTCTGCACAGCGCCGTTAATGTAATCCTTCAGATACACCTTGAACTGCTCCGGAGTAAGATACCGTTCCGGGCGGGAAGGTGTGGAATCATTATGCGACCACTGCATGAACAGATAATCCCCTTCATGAATGCCTAGCAGAATCTCGTTCAGATATCCGCCGTTCAGGAAGGTTTTGCTGCTTAGCCCGCCGACTGCCCTGTTATCAATACTGATCTTCTCTGTGTCAAAATAACGGCCCAGCGTCTCGCCCCATCCGGCCTGCGGACGGTAGCTCTCCGCATAATTGGCCACTGTGGAATCACTCGCCAGATAGAGCGTTGGCTTATCGGCCACGCCCTGCTCCGGCAGCCGCTCAATCTTCAGCGCGTTGATCTTCGGCGTACTGCCGGAGAAGCTGAAATTAAATACGCCATCGATCAGGGCGATATCATATGTCACTTCCTTGAATTGGCCTGAGGGGATGGTGGCAGCCGGCAGTTTGTTCATTTGCTCCACTGTAACACCGGTCTGGGTCACTTCTTGCGCATCCCCGATGGTCATCGTCACACGGTAATTCGCCGGCTTCATCTCCACCAGAAACGAGGTGCCGTTCACACGGGTGAAGTCTTCTGTCAGCGGGTTGCCGGTTCCCCGGTTCTCGTCCTGGACCAGCGCGGTGTCGGCGAACCCGTATGCGTTCCCTTCCACGTAGGCCCGTTTGGCATCCACCTTCGTATAGCCGTCTGCTGCGCTGCCGGAGCCAAAATCAAATGAGTACGTGCTTACATCACCCGCAGGCTCACGGGTTAGTGAGTCGCGTGCAACCTTAAGCATATTCACAGCATGATCGATTTGCGCCTGCGAGGCTGTTGTCCCGATTAGCGCCTCGGCAGCGTTCAAGGCTCTATGCACCACAGCTACAGAAGCTTCCGTGTAGGATGTGAGATCGATAGCCTTCACTTCCTGATGCAGCGCAATCAATGCCGTCATATCGCCTGCCGCCAACGGAAGCTTCGTACCCTCAATCTTCACGTTGTCAATCTGGGTGGTCCAATTCAGCGTACCTCCTCCTCCTTTTCGCGTACCCAGGAACCGCAAGCCCCTGACGTTATTGTCATAGACTCCCGGACTCAGCGGAATATCGCGGATCGTCTGGGTGACACTTGGGTTAGAGAGACTGGTCAAGGTGAGATCCAGACTTTTCTCAGCAAAATCAATCTTCAGCTTGATATTCACCCACTGATTCTTGGGAATAGTCGTAGCGGTTCCGCCCCCTGGAATGGCAGTGGTGCCGGTACCATAGTCTGGTGTGTACGGGCCGGTGAAATAATGAATGTTCGTATTCGGGCTTGCCGCTCCAGTCTTGGTGAACAGGGTGAAAATAATATTCTCACTGGCATCCTGCAGACTTAAATGCCCCTCCGACGGGACAGCGCCCACATTGCCGGAATGCCAATTGAAATCGACATTCACAATGTCGCCGTTCACCGCATCGAACAGGCGGAATACCTTGGCGCGGTTGCCGGAGCCGGAACCCGTCACAGACAATACCTTGTTCCCGTTCTCTTCTGTAACCGTCCCCGCCATAGTTCCGGCAATGCCAGTAGCATTCACCATCGAATATTGTGCTGCGGCCGGGTCACCCTCGAAGTCCTCCGCATACTGCTGCACCTCCGGCTCTGGCTCCGGCTCGGTAATACCGGGATCAATCACGAACGGGGATATGCTGAGGTTCATCTCCTTCACTGCGCCCGCCACCAGACCGGCAATGACCTGTGCGCCATACGTGCTGAAATGGGTATTATCGCTGACCCCGTTCGGGTATTTCGGGTATTCGCCAGGATTGGCATACAGGAAAAGCTTCTCCGTAGCGGCCAGGCCGACACGGTTATACTCCGCAATGCTGAGCTGGCTCAGATCGATCAGGGGCACGTTCAGCGCAGCCGCTGTTTCTTTTGCCGCCTTCACATATTCCGGAAAGCTTACGTTGAATTCTTGAGTGACCGTATTGAAGTCCCTGCGTCCTACCGGCGTTAACAGAACCGGAGTGGCCCTGCGCTGCTTCGCTCCGTTCACGTAGCGGGTCAAGTACGCTGCATAATCTGCCGGAGAGGCATAACGGTCAGGGATGCCCGCGCTGGCATCGTTGTGGCCGAAGGAGATGAAGAAATAATCGCCCGGCCTGATCCGCTGCAGGATACTATCCAGACGGCCATCCACCATGAACGACTTGCTGCTTCTGCCGCCGATGGCATCATTCTGGATCGATACTCCGCTGCTGAAGTATTTACTGAATTGCTGGCCCCAGCCTTCCTGCGGAGCCTGCATTCCGCTGTAGGACTGCATCGTCGAGTCACCAGCCATATAGATGGTTGTTCCGGTTCCCGGCGTCTTCTGCGGGTACTTCTCAATCTTGATCTCCTGCACATCGGCAGCCGTGCCGGAGAAAATAAACTCTAACTGGCCGTCCACCACTGCAATGTCATAGGAGTAGAGCAGTGGTGTGCCGGCACGGATTTGAGTGAGCGCCAGCTTTTGCACAAATTCAGATTTGACCCCTACACTTGAGTCTCTGTCTCCGCTGCCCAGCTTGAGCGTCACCTTGTAATTGGCATCCTGTAGGTCCACCGCAAACTTGGTGTTCTCCGGCAGGGAAGCGTGGCTCGAACCCAAAGTGATTCCGCTTATGCTCTCGAAACCATATCCCGTTCCCTCCGTGTAAGGGGTAGCCTGCACAGAAGTTGTTCCTGCTGGCGGCTCCGTACCGAACCCGAAGTGGTAGAGCTGCTCCAGCGGTTGCGGCGCGCCGGTCAGTGTAAGATTTGCTTTTGGGAATGCCGTGGCCTCCGTTCCGAGGTAGAAGCTGGTGTGCGGCGGCTGGTTGTACGCTACATTCTGCCAGGCTATTCCCAGCCGGTACACCGGGTCTTGCATGAGCGTTGGAATTCTGTAGGTGGTTGGAATCGTGGTGGTATAGAGCCGGAACTCCGTGCTGTCTTCGCTGCGCAGCAGCAG
This sequence comes from Paenibacillus silagei, assembly GCF_017874735.1. GTDB lineage: Bacteria > Bacillota > Bacilli > Paenibacillales > Paenibacillaceae > Paenibacillus_AQ > Paenibacillus_AQ silagei. The sequence goes on along the minus strand of NZ_JAGGLV010000003.1, from coordinate 303,574 downwards.
CTCCTCGCGCCAATCGCCCAGGAGATCCGCCTGAAGGGCCGGGTTGCCTTTGGTATGATTATTGGTCAATGAACCGGCTGCCCGGAGAATCTCCTTCAGCTGCTTATTGCGGTAATCCCACTTATAAATCAGCGGAATGCCTTGCGCGGTAGTGTTGTTCCAGTCGTGGTCGAACAGTTCCCGCTGAAGATCCCCGTCCCACCAGATCGCAAAATTCGCACTTCGCGGCACTTCATTCTGTTCATAAATCACCTCACCGTCCGCTGCATAGCCGCGGGATAACGGGTCCATCTGACCATTCACAATCGTGGATGCCCAAGACTCATAACCGGGATGCTCCGGATCGATATCTGCTGACATTCCCCGCCCGGTATCTTTGCCGGTGAATTGTCCCCAGAGGATCTCTCCTGTAGCAGCATCGCGCATCTCCAGTCCGTAAGCAGCATCCTTATGCTCATGCACACTGACAACCTGATACCCTTCCCGGTTCGGATCGAGCTTCCCGGCATGCATCGCATCTCCATGACCAAGCCCGGTGCTGTAGAGCAGTGTGCCGTCATCGTCAATCGCCAGCGCACCGTACATGATCTCATCCCGGCCGTCACCGTCTGCATCCAGCACACTGAGGTTGTGATTACCCTGTGCTTCATATTGTGCGCCAGCTTCGTTCGTGTCGAAGTTCCAGCGCTTCACCAATGCGCCATTCGTGTAGTCGTAGGCGGTAAGCGTTGTTCTTGTATAATAGCCACGGGCCATTACAACGCTCGGCTTCACGCCGTCCAGGTATGCGATCCCGGCCAGGAAACGGTCGACGCGGTTGCCGTATCCGTCTCCCCACGAGCTGACATTGCCCCTTGGCGGGTCATAGTCAACGGTGGACACCGCAGCACCGGTCTGGCCGTCGAACAGCGTTAAATATTCCGGCCCGTCCAGGATATATCCGCCGTCATTGCGGTAATCCTTGGTGCCGTCACCGATGACTGTACCCTGACCGTCTTTGGTGCCGTCTGCCGTTTTGACCACCACCTCGGCTTTGCCGTTGCCGTCCAGATCATACACCATCAGCTGCGTATAGTGCGCCCCGGCCCGGATGTTCACGCCAAGATCAATGCGCCAGAGCTTGGTGCCGTCCATTTTGACCGCATCGATGTAGACGTTCCCGGTATAGCCGGCTTGTGAATTATCCTTAGAATTGCTGGGACTCCACAAGAAAACGATCTCATATTCCCCGTCCCCGTCCAGATCCCCAACAGAGGCATCTCCGGCATAATAGGAATACGTCCCCCCGTCTTTGGTCCGGCCATCAGCAGGCTTATCCAGCGGAATCGGCAGATAAGAGTTATGCCACACTGCCGCCCGCTCCGGCTGCATTTCCTCCTTCCCGGCAACAATCGTAGAAATCTGATATTGCGAGCTGTCTGCACCCGTCGTATCCACATAGTTGGTAGAGTCTACGATCGGTGCGGGGTTCACCTTCATCCCGTTCTTATAGACGTTGTAAGCGATTTCATCCGAATCCGTATTCAAGTACCTCCAGCTCACAAAGACGCCGCCATCGGTCAGAACCGCCACCAAGCCACGGTCCAGATATTCTGCCTGCCTGGCAGGAAGATTTCCGGTAGAAGCTGCATGTGCCGGTGCCGGCGGGAGAGCAAGCGGTAAGACCAGCAGACAGGATAATAAGAATGTGAGCAATGAATTCTGAACAGACCTCTTTTTTCTACCCATGGGCTTAACTCCTCCTATTATTCTAAAATCAATTTAGAAATCAGGGGAAACTTGTGCAGATGCTCTCCTAGTTGTCTTCCAGCTTGAGCTTGAGCGCTCCCGCCTCCTTTCCTGGTAACATTCATATGGAGCGTAACAAATAATAGGGATCCGTTCTGCTCAAAAAAAAGCACTTTCAGCCTAGAATCGACTTTTATGAGGGGCAAGCAAGATTACAATATGTGGTATCATGGTGAATATGTTTGGTTAGGAGGGTGTTTATGGCAAAGGCACACGGAGTTTCAAATGAACGAATGAATCAAGAATATGTACATATTCTTTTCGGCATGTCGGATGCAGGTTCCTTAAAAGTAACGCTCAGTGCCCTCGGCATACGTGAGACAAACCAAGTCCTGGCTTTTAATGAGTCATTCTCAATTGGGCCCTTATCAAGCTTGGACACCATAACCGGAATGCAGAACAGGCAGCTATGGATGATGGAACGTGATGAGAATTACAGCCTTAGTCAGCAGCACAATCAAGAGAATCAGCTTGTCCGTATGGTACAGACTGTGAAGAGCATCCCGCACCATGCCAGCATCATCATATGGGTGGCGGATAATGCGCATGACCAGACCGGCCTGCGTTTCGTATTGCATGTGTTGCGGGATCGCATACAGCCGGTGCATATAGTTAATGTGACTGAGCTATATCAATCAGCAGGGATTCATGGCTCAGATGGTTTCGTACCCTTTTATAGTGGCGCAATCGATCGTGAGAGTTACTTGCTTATCGTGAAAAAATATAGTCAAGGCGTCCCGCTTGCATCTGATCAGAGAAGGGGATATGAATCGGATTGGCTGAGGCTGGCTGAGGAAAATCAAATGCTGCGTCTGTGGAAAGATGGGGCCATTATTAGCTGTGATGAAAGTGCGCTGGATGAGATAATCCTTAGATCCGTTATTGAACTGGAACTGGAGCAAGAGCGCAATCAGGTCAGGAAGGGATACGTTAGTGCAGGGAGTGTCTTCATCCGGGTGTTCGAAGTCTCACGTCAGTTCTTGGGCACTTCATTTATACTCAGTAGAATGCGGGCATTGGTTAACCAGGGTGTTTTGGTGTCCAGAGGATATTCAGGGGATTTGAATCAATTCTTGCTTAGGCGGGCACAGGTTGATTAAGTTAATGGATTTAAGCTAGTGAAAACAGATGTACCCAGTCACTTGCGTAAGGTTTATCGTGCCCTGATTAAGGTGTATGCGGAAGTACTAGGCTTAGCTGCATTACGTACAACTATATCGCCTGATGTACCGCCGAAAATCCATTTAGCTGTATTCCGTACATCTAAAACACCTCTAAAACTCGGTTCTCACCCTTTCGGGCAGTTTTAGTTGTATAGACTACAGTTAGAAGAGAAACTCCTTCCTTTTTACTGTTTTTAATTGCACCGAATACACTTATCACCCAATTTCTGCTCCTAACTATCTACTAACTCCTTTTGTGCGGATGCTCTTGTAGTATGATTACCTAATTCACAGGTTCTGTACAGTCACGAAAATGGTCAAAAAACAGCGCAGCGGCCCTCCTTACGAGAGAGTCGCTGCGCTCTTGAATTACTTCATATACAACTCCACCAGCTTATAACAACGTTCCTTCGTCACGGATGCCAAGGTCGCCGCGTACTCCAGCCCCTCCATCGTTCCGCCTTTATACTTGGCAGCCGCTTCCTCTGCTGCTTTATCGCGTTCCTTGATCCAGTTTAGTTGTTCCTCTTTCAGTTTCACCATATCGGCTTCGTTAAGCTGCACTTTTAGCGCCTGGTAGATTTCATTCAACGCCTTGTCCCAGCGCTCATGCTCCTTGGAGGCGGCCTCCTTCATATCAGTCATGACCCCGCTGTCTGACATTGCCTTCAGATCGCTAAGGCCCTCTTCAATCTTATCCAGCTTGTCAAAATAAGTCTGCCGCTGCGAATCCCCCGCCGCCGCACTGGCCTTCGGCGTGGTTTCTGGTGCGGTCGTCTGTGCTGGTGCCTGTGCCGTTGCTTCCGGTGCGGGCTCTGCGGTAGCCTCAGCTGCCGGTTCCGGCGTGACCTCGGGTGTAACCTCCGGGCTTGCCGTCGCTGCTTGTCCGGTCTCTGGAGTAGCCGCCGTACCGCCATTTGCCGCCCCGTTATTGCCGCAGCCAGCCATTAACAGACTGGAGATGAGCATGGTAGTCAGAATTGCTTTTCGCATAAGTCCTCATCCTGTCATTGGTTTATAGTCGAGACTCTCTTGCATATCGGCTTTTAAAGCCGTCTTGAGAGTTATTACCTGATTTCACCCGACTGTAATCATTTTTGTGAGACGCTCGGTGCTGCGGACGGACGCGAATTGCTGCTTGACAGCACTTTGAGATCGGAGTAGTATTTTGAAATACTTCTAAATACAACGAAGCAATACTTACTTTCACAGAAAGGCGGTTCCCCCATGATTGAAGCATTACGCAAGCTCGGCTTATCCGATCTGGAAGCCCGCTGCTACCTGGCGCTACACGGCCAGCCGCCCTCCTCGGGCTATGAGGTCGCCAAGCAGGTGTCCGTGTCCCGGTCCAATGTATACGCCGCGCTGCGCAGTCTGGTCGATAAAGGAGTCTGCCGGACAGTCGAAGGCGAGCCGGTGACCTTCGCTGCCATTCCGGTCCGGCAGGTCGTTAAGCTGCTTCAGGCGGAATTTGAGCGCACCGCCCACCTACTGGAGAACGAATTGGGCCACCTGCCTGCTGTACCTCCCTTCTTCAGCAACTGGAAGGGAGATGCTCAGGTGGATCTGGCGGTAAAGCGGCTTGCTGCCAATGCCAGCGCAGAGATTCTGGTAGATATCTGGGCGGAGGATCTGCACCGGATAGAAGACACACTGCTTGCCGCCGAAGAACGGGGCATTGCCGTCCACCTGATGGTGATAGGTGACATACCTACAGCGCTGTCGCGTGTCATTGTGCATAGCGTGCCGGCAGGCGGACCGAAGACCACCCGGAACTTCTCGCTCCTGCTGGATAAAGAGACCTCGCTTCTGGGCAGCTTCACCCGCCATTCGCAGGCTTCGGCGCTGGAGAGCAACCATCCGGCTGTGCTGGATGTGCTTCAGACGTCTTATTATCACGATGTCGTGATGATGCGCATAGAGCAGGATTTCGCCGCGGAGCTGGAGGCGCGTTACGGCAAGAATTACGACTTAATATTCCAGGAACACCCTGAGATGCGCGGGCGGAAGCCGGCCCCCGAATCTGAACCCGATTCTAATCGCTTGGAGGATGACACCCATTGAATACACTGAATACATCGAATGCGAATACTCCACGCTCGTCTGTACTGCATAACCGCTCATTCCTGCGCCTATGGATCGCGCGGATCTTCTCCACCAGTGCCTTCCAGATGCTGTCGGTGGCGATTGGCTGGCAGATGTATGCGCTGACCGGCAGCGCCTACCAGCTTGGACTGGTCGGGCTGGCCCAATTCCTGCCCATGCTGCTGCTTACATTGCCTGCCGGACAGACGGCAGACCGCTATGACCGCCGAACCATTGTGTTCCTGTGCCAGCTTACAGAGTGCCTCATCGTGCTGTTGCTTGTCCTCGGCAGCATTGAAGGCTGGCTCAGCGCGGTCCACCTGCTGGCAGCCGCAGCAGTCCTTGGCGCGTGCCGTACCTTCGAGAGTCCGGCCTCGGCGGCGCTGGTCCCCGATATCGTGGACCGTGAGCAGTTACCTAAGGCAGCGGCCTGGTCTGCATCTGCTATGCAGACGGCAATGATCGTCGGCCCGTCCCTCGGGGGTGTCCTCGTGGTCTGGGGTACGGCTGCCGCCTATATCGCCTCGCTTGCCGCCCTGCTGGTATCTACGGTGCTGATCTTCTTCGTCAAGACTGTTCATTTCGTCAAGAAGCTGGACGCGGTCAGCATGGACACCTTCCTCAGCGGCCTGCGGTTTGTCTTCGCCCGCAAGATTATCCTGGGTACAATCTCGCTGGACTTGTTCGCTGTACTTCTTGGCGGGGCCACGGCATTGCTGCCGATCTTCGCCGAGGATATTCTGAAGACCGGCTCGCTCGGTCTTGGCCTGCTGCGCTCCGCCCCGGCGGTAGGCGCGATCATCGTCTCACTCATCCTGACCCGCTATTCGGTGGAACGGGCCATCGGCCGGATGCTATTCGCCTCGCTGGTCGTCTTCGCCCTGGCCACGATGCTGTTCGGCATCTCCCACAGCTTCTGGCTGTCCTTGTTCGCGCTCGTTCTGATCGGCGGCTCGGATGTCGTGAGTGTCGTTATCCGCTCGACACTGGTGCAGGTTAATACGCCGCAGGAGATGCAGGGCCGGGTGAACGCAGTGAATTCGTTATTCATCGGCACCTCGAACCAGCTTGGCGAATTCGAGTCCGGCACGATGGCCGGGCTGGTCGGGGCCGTGCCTGCAACCGTGATCGGCGGAGTTGGCACCCTGATTATTACCGTGCTCTGGATGTACCGGTTCTTCCCGGTCCTCCGCACCCAGAAGACGTACACAGCGGAGGAGATTTGAACGATTCAAGGGGCTGCCAGATTGGCAGCCCCTTATGGCCGTTCAAGAATGTATATGGTTTTGGGGCCCCGCAAATTATCTGAATAGACTCCGAAGCTTAACTTCACTTTGTGGGGATTTTTATTAATACTCTCCCTTAATCACAAAGAACGAACCCCGGATCGTTCCAGCCAGCTTCGACTTTTGCCGCGCGAACTTGAACTTGTCCGCCAGCTCCGCCGGAACCTCCATCCCCTCGGAGAGCTTGAACCCGACCGCCCGCTTCTTGGGATCATCCACCGTGTACATTACGTTAAGGGCAAGGCCATCCTCATAGAAAACGTAGGCGAACCGAATGTTCTCAACCTGAAATTGCGAGGTTTGGAGTGGCTTGGCAGCAAACTCAAGACCCCGCTCCTTGCTCAGAATCCCGTTCACGTAATCCAGCGTCTCCTGGCTTTCACTGGCAGGAACGACTGTGAATTCATGCTTATATTTGTTCATGAAATACCGCGCCTCATTCGCACGCAGACCCGCCAGCGCTTCAGCAACAGGCGATGACTCCAGGCCTTGCAAAGACACCTCTTTGAAATCCACTGTATATGGCATAGTTACGTATCCTCCATTACATTATTAATTTCTGAGTACAGGAATCCACATTTCACCATACAGAGAGCCGTCCCTCCGGCCCATCTCCACAGCCGTATTCGGCCCGCCCACGTAGGCGTATCCTTCTGCTTGCGGCAAAGCTTGTCCGAAGGCCAGGCCCGTCAAAGTATTGCTTAATTCCTCCGTTGTCGCTCCTTCGCCTGCCACTACGAGGTATTCCCCCTTCGGGAATTGAATCACCCGGGCTTCCTGCGGAATCTGTGCGGCTGCACCTGCCATTACCCCGGCATAATGCATCATCTTGCCGTTCACCGCTTCGTTCACCACAAACACATAGTCATTCGCCGCAAGCCCTTTTAACAAGTCGAGCCTGCCATCTTCACTGACCGCCTGCCAAAAATCCATCTTCTCCTTATGAATCCCGGCATAGTCCGTGTAATCACTCTTAAGATCAACACCCAGACCAATCACCGTAAAGCTGTCTTTCTCTTCGATAGTATACCCTGCCATTGTTATATCCCGCCTTTATTCATATTTGTGTTCCTCACCTGCTATGTATATGATAACCTTGAACCATGTCAAAAAATGAACCTGTTTAGGAGCCGCGATGAAAAAAGTAGAACGGATCAACATCATCATGCGGTACATTAACAATCGTGCCCATTTTACCCTGACGGAAATCATGCGGGAATTCAATATTTCGCGTTCGACCGCCCAGCGGGATATCCGGGAGATTGAGGCGCTCGGAATGCCGCTGGTTGCAGAGGTGGGCCGGGATGGCGGGTATTCCGTTATGCGTAACTCTCTTCTTCCCGTGGTCCGGTTCACGGATAATGAGGTCAAAGCGCTGTTCATTGCCTTCATGGCGACAAGAAACGGCCAGCTTCCTTATCTCAAGAGCCGCCTGTCGCTGACGGAGAAATTACTGGGGCTCATCTCGGAGAATCAGCAGGAGGAGCTTGTTCTTCTCAATCAGATCCTGCTGTTCGAGGGCACCCACCCGGGCAATCCTGATCTGCTGGACCTGTCCGATCTCCCCCACCCTATGCTGGACAAGCTGATCCGGCTCCTGCTGGCGGACCGTTATCTGTTCATCACCTGCCGGGAAGACCAGAAGGATATCTCTTATGCTGTGTATCTTTTACGTCTCTATCAGCAGAAAAGCCTGTGGCTCATCGAGGGCTTCGACCTGGACGCCTCCAGGAAACGGATCATCCCGGTTGATCAGCTAACTGATGTCATCCCCTACCCGGGCTCCAACAGGCCAAGCGCGAAAAAAATTAAAGAGAAGCTGAGCAAGCAGCAAGTGAAGAACAACCTTGTCCTGGAACTCGGTCCCCGGGCCATTGCCCAATACCGGAAATATCACCCGTTCAGGGTGACGCTGTCCTATACTAACCCCTACCAAACTACCGCTATCCTGAAAATGGAAGTCGAGGTGAACCGCACGGAGGAGCTGAAGGAAGTCAAGAATTGGCTGTTATTTCTGGGCGATGACCTTAAGGTGAAGGAAATGCCGGATGAAGTAAGAGCGGAGCTGCAAGCGAGAATAAAGCTGTTTCAGTTTTAGGAAGCGCGCGGCCCCCCTACTGTTGCCTAAGCCGCTGCCCAATGTATTCGGTTTTTCGCATACGTTCGGCCCATCTGCCCTCCCTCGCCCCCGCATTTTCCTATACCGTAAAAAAAGAGCAGCGCCCCCCATTATCAGGAGAATTGCTGCTCTACTATACTTATGCTGTTATCCTCCGGCCTACGGATTAAGCAACACACTCAATACCTTCGCACACTCTGCGCGCGTCGCATTGGCCAGGGGCTTGAGGAATCCGTCCGGAGTCCCCGTGATGAAGCCCAGTGAACCGGCGGAACTTACGGCTTCCTTAGCCCAGCTGTCAATCTTGGCGGCATCGGCAAAAGCTGGCAAGGAACCTGCCGGAGCCGGACTTCCCGAATGTAACTCGTAAGCTCTCACAAGCAGCGTTGCCATCTCTTGCCGTGTAATATGCGACTCGGGGGCAAATTTGCCGGTGGAGTCCCCTTTAACGATTCCGGCTGCAAAAGCGGCGGCCACATCGCCCGAATACCACTTGCTGCTGTCTACGTCAGCGAACGAACGCAGGCCTTCCGCCTTCAGCCCAAGGGCACGGACAAGCATCGTAACGAATTCGGCCCGGGACACTTCTCTCTTCGGAGCGAAGTGTCCTTCCCGGTCGCCCTCGATAATATGCTTGGCAGCCATCTCTTTTATCACTGAGTAGGCCCAATCCGCCGGAGTCACATCTGCAAAGCTCTTGTCATACTCCAGTACAGCATAATTGCCGGATTGCCGTACCTGTGCAGTCAATACGGACGGTTCCCAGGTTCCGCCTGCATATTCGAGCGTTCCATCGTCTGCCGTGGCATACACACCTGCGAGCTTCGGATTGCCGTTCGCCTGAAGCTTCAGGCGAAGACTGACTGGTTCCGCGAACGAGACCAGAGGAGTCTTAGCTCCCTGCTGATTCAGCACAGACAGCCTGAGATTGAACATTTCTCCGGCTGTTCTCAGTTCAGCCTTATTCTTCTTATTCGCCTGAAGTATCCAGGCCGTCTTCTGCTCTGGTGACGATGGCTCAAGCACGATAGACATCATCGAGCCCTTCTGCTGCTGTCCTGCCAACGCTTGAAGCTGCTCAAGAACCTTGCCTGGAATCTCTACAGACACTGTCTTGCCTTCCACCTTCAGAGCGGCTATTCCCTTAAGGGCCGCAGCGTCAGCGGGAATTCTTACTTCGCTCTGCCCTTCAGCGATTGGAATCACAATCTGGTTCTGGGCATTCACCTTCGGATCAGTTACAGTCAGAATCTCCGGCTGCGGCGTAGCTTGCGGTGCAGCTGAAGCTTGTGCTGTTGCCAGCGGAGCTGTCCAGCCTGAACCGGAGCCCGTTCCTGGTGCCGTAGTCGGGCTTGGTACCGAACTGGCTTCCGGACTTGTCACCGGCTCCGTTGCCGGAGGCGTTACTGGCTCTGTTACCGGAGGTGTCACCGGCTCTGTGACCGGGGGTGTTACAGGCTCCGTTACTGGAGGTGTTACCGGTTCACTCGGTTCACTTGGTTCGCTAGGAACCTCAGGTGTAGTTGTGCTATTGCGCACGAAGGTCACCTCTTGCAGATAGCCGTAATGATTATCCGAGTCCGTGAGGACTTTGAAGCCCAGCGATGCGCTGCCGTCTTCCCCAATGTGCACATGCTTTAGCGTCAGAGTCCGGGGCTTCAGCCAGGCGCTGCCTGAATAGGTAACCGGCACCGAATACGTCTGCCCCTCGGAGATCACATACATTACCGAATCGGGAGAAGGTTCACCCTTGTCCCCAAAGATTTTGGCCTGGAGGGTATAGGTTCCGGGCGCAAGTCCGGTCATTTCATGAGTAAGGCTGAAGTTAATCGGCTTGTCATCCCCGTAATCGAAGCCGCCTGAAGCATTGCTGTCTCCGAAGGTAGCGGGCTTGGTGCCGCTCAGATACCAGTCGGACTTAGCGCCGTTCACCGTGAGATTATTGGTGCTGACGGCTCCGGCTTTTTTGACCAGCTTGAAATCATCAATATTCCCCCACTTGTCTCCAGCGTATTTCAGATTAGCGCCTAGTGTCAGCGTTCCATCTGTAACTTCAACGGTATCGATGGTTGGATTACTCCATTGCTGCCAGCCTGTGTTGACGAACGGCTGCTTCTGATTGCCCGCAAAAATCTCTGCCGTCTCTTCCCCTCCCCCGCCCGAGACCCAAGCGGATAACTGATAGGTACCATTTTCAAGTCCGGTGACCGTCTGGGAGATTTGGAATTCCGCAGCCCCTGAGCTCCAGTAGTGCAGTGCAGCCGAACCGGAATGGGCATCCGACTCCACATTGACCGCCGCGCTATCGCCGCTTACGGTCCAGCCGTTCAGCCCGTCCTCGAAGCCTGGATTCTGAATGAAGCTTGTGCTTGGCGAGACTGTGATCTCCGTTGAATCTGTAAATCCGCCGTCATACGTAACCGCTGTTACTGTAGAGGTCCCGGCAGCAAGCCCGGAGATGGTTCCTTTATACTTGTCTACCTTGACGATGGCTTCATCCGAGCTGGTGAAGGTTAGCCCCTTATAGGTTGCATTCGCCGGGCTGATCGTTGCCTTAACGCTGCCGGTTCCGCCTACTTCTAGGATAGCAGTCTGCTTCTCAACTTTTACCGACTGAACGGGTACCCGGTTGATTGCCGAAGCACCGTCGATAAAAGCATCCATCGCGAAGGAAGGCTTCCCGTCCGGGTTCCAGGCAGACAGCCCATAGCCGAAGTAGACGCCCTCGGGTGCCCAATAGAACACACCTGTTCCCTGGCCTCCAGGTACAGCCTTCACGCCATCCTGCACAGCAACTAGCATGTTGTATACATTATCCACATTCTTGCTCACATCGCCGCCAACCTCGACGACCATGACCTCCTTGCCATATTTTGCAGCCAGAAGATTCATGTTGGAGGATAGTTCATTAATAGAAGAAGTGTAGATAGAATCCGGGTAATAAGATAACCCGATAATGTCATAATCACTGTCCTTAAGACCCGCCTCGACCAGACCTGCATAGAACGGATCTACACCGGTGTCTGCCCCGTTGGCTCTATGAATAATGATTTTGGTCTCAGGAAAAACAGCCTTGGCCGCATGTGATCCCGCCTGGATCAATTCCACCAGATTCGCAGTATTGCTATAGCTGCCCAGCGGATGCATCATCCCGTTATTAATCTCATTGCCAATCTGCACCCACTCGGGGGTTACCCCCGCAGTCTTCAGCGCTTGCATCACCTCTGTGGTGTACTCTGAGACATGTGCTTTGAGCTGCTCCAGATTATCACTGGCCCAGGCGGCCGGAGTAACCTGCTTCCCGGGATCGGCCCAGGAATCACTGTAGTGCAGATCGACCATCACCCTGAATCCGAGAGCGCTTACACGGGAGGCCAGCGTAACCATCTCTTCGGTGCTGTTATGGCCGTTGATCGGATCATCGGATGGATTGACGAAAGCCCGGAGGCGTATCGAATCGATTCCGTGATCTTTTAGAATCTGGAGCAGGTCCTCCTCGTCTCCCTGATCGTTATAGAATTTGTAGCCCTCAGCTTCCATTTGCGGCAGCCAGCTGACATCTGCGCCCTTGGCGAAGGATTGCGGAATCGGAACCGCTCCAGCTTGTGCCGGTAATCCAAGTGCAGTCAGCGACATGATTAGCATTGTAAAAGTAAGAACCGCCGCAAGCCATCTTGTTCTCTTTTTCAAAATATTCCCTCCCTGTATTAGTCTCTCCGTTAGTATAGATGACCAGGAAGGTAACATTAAATTAAGCGAAGCAACGAAAAACTATACTTATTCAATTTTTTCACTGAAATGCGCTTACATTTCACTCTGAAAGACGTATAATATTCTCTATGTGAAATGCTATTCACCCTGGAATATAGATAACGGATCATACCAAAGGAGACCTAGAGATGCTGGATTCAAACACTACCCGTCTAATCACCAAAGCGCTGAGCGCAAGCATTGCCAATAAGGAAATCGCCGGTGCGAACTTCATGGTGATTCAGGACGGACAAGAAAGCTGGTATCACGAAGACGGCTATGCCGATATTGAAGCTGGACGCAAAATGTCCAGAGATTCGATCTTCCGCCTCTACTCGATGACGAAGCCGGTTACTGCCGCAGCCGTTATGCTGCTCCTGGAGCGCGGGGAGATCGACCTGTTCGATCCGGTCAGCCAGTACATACCTGGATTTAAAAATCAGAAGGTGGGGAAGAACGGGGAGCTTGTGCCCGTAACTCGTGAGGTTGATATTAACGACCTGCTGAACATGACCTCCGGTCTGGTCTACGGCGGAGCCGACGACCTGGCGGGTCAGTATACGGAGGCGCTGTACCAGGAACTGAACAGCCGCCTGCTTGGCACGAACCCGATGAGCACACTGGAATTCGCCAACAGATTGGGAGAAGGCCCGCTGGCCTTCGAGCCGGGAACCTCCTGGCAGTACGGAACCTCTGCGGATGTTCTAGGTACATTAGTTGAAGTCGTCAGCGGCATGCGGTACGGCGAATTCCTGCAGCAGGAGATCTTCGGTCCGCTGCAAATGAACGATACCGGCTTTTGGCTGCCCGAAGACAAGAGAGAGCGGCTGGCCTCTGTCTACCAGGATGATGGTGAAGGCGGATTGATACCCTTTTCGGAGAGTCCTCTGGGCGTTAATCATCATATGGACCGGGAGGCAGCTTACGAGGCAGGCGGAGCCGGGCTGGTCTCGACGATTGAGGATGCAGCCAAATTCACCACCATGCTGATGAATCAGGGCAGCTTGAACGGGGTGCAGCTGCTGAAGCCCCGCACCGTTCAGTTTATGACCTCGGCCAGCTTGACCAGCCCGCAGCAGCAAGGCTTCAATCCCTGGCATTCGCTGCAAGGCTACAGCTACGGCAATCAGATGCGCATCCTGACCGATCCGGGTCAAGCCGGAGGGCTCGGCAGCCTGGGAGAATACGGCTGGGACGGCTGGCTGGGAGCTTATTTTGCCAATTGTCCGCTGGAACGCCTGACCATCCTGTTCATGATCCAGAAGAAGGATTCCGGTACTCTGCCCATTACGCGCAAGCTGCGGAATATCGTGTTGAGTGCATTTTAAGCACCATTAGGAGCCGCGCCAGAAACAGGTGGATTTTCTCCACCTGCTCATGAACAGAACAGCCCTCTCCAGGGAACAGTTGAAAAAAGGGCACTTAATATACTGTTTTTCCACCTAAATGTGAGAGATCCACTCCTACCATTTGGCATTTGCCCTGTTGGCGGCAATTACTTCAAGGAAGCGGTCGGGATAATTCGTATGCACTCCGTCTACTCCCCAGGAGTAGGCTTTATCCATATTGAGCTGGTAGTTCACCGTATACGGGATGATCTTGAGCCCCGCCCGCTTCACTTGAGCCACATAAGCCCCGCTGATTCCCTGGAAATTCGGGCTGATGCCTACGGCATAGGTCTTCACGGTATCCAGATAGGACTGAGTCACCCTCGTAGCCGCATAATCATTCCATACCAGCTGGTATAGCGGAATATCCGGGTTAATGGAATGAAGCTGCCTCAGACTGGCTGCGCTGAAGGAGTGAACGGACACCCTTTTGGCGAGATCATATTTCAATATCGTATCATTCAGGATCGCTTCGATCCCGAACTTCGATGCAGGCTCCTTGATTTCGATCATATAGTTGATGTCCTTGCCGAATGTCTCGAATACTTCTTCAAGCGTTGGGACGGTAAGCCCTGTGTATAGATCTCTGGCGAACATCGGGTAGTCCTGATTGAACCATGAGCCTGCATCGAGCTGTTTAATCTGCTCCAGGGTCATATTTTTCACAAAACCTTTGCCGCTCGTGGTACGGTTAACCGTCTCGTCATGGATCACAACAGGAATCAGGTCCTTGGTCAAATGAATATCGAGCTCAATCGAGTCGGCACCCATCTCACGTGCCAGCTCGAAGGCCGGTATCGTGTTCTCGGGAGCATAACCGGATGCGCCGCGATGGGCAATCGTATAGACTTTGTCCGCCGGCTCGATCATCTCCTTCACCTTCACCCGGATCACCGGAGAATACGCGTACAGTGTGGAGAACAAGGAAATACACAATACAATGTGCACTCCGATAAAATAACCCTTATGTCTGAACATCCTCATCATGCTGTTGTCCCCATTTGTGTGTGATTATAAAAAGCTCAAGAGAAAAGAACTAGAAAGCGTAATCGTCACTGCGGTGAACATTTGGACTTCCGGCCGCTGTTGTCCCCAGATTTCTTGATTTAAACCGCTGTTCGCGGTAGAAATCCGGTGACAAAGGCGGTCGCTACCGCTCCTACAGTTCCAAATTTCCCCTCCGCTCCTTCTCGCTTTTCATTATTCTCTGAGAGCTTTTATATAGCGTGTCACTGCATTATATCCAAGCAATACCCCTGCCCGCCGGCAAGCACAGCCTCCTGCACCGGAACCCAGTAATAGTCAAATACAAGGCCCGCATCCTCCCCTGCTGCTGATATCCTATGCTCCCAGGCGGGCAGCGGCTCATGCACGAATTCCAGCCAGTATACATGCCGTTCATGCCGCTGCTGTTTATGTTCTGCGTAGTAGAGATATGTCTTCAGATGCTTGACCAGCCGCAACTCCTGCTGCTCAATGCCTGATTCCTCCGCGATCTCTCTATACAGCGCGTCTTCTACACTCTCATCTGGTTCTACCGTTCCTGCGGGGACCTGAACCCCGGCCTCCGGCGCATCCCGGTGCGTGAAGACAAGCAGCTTATCGTTATACGTGATGTAGGCCAGGACTTTCCTGTATATCTGCATGATATCCCCCTTCCTGCAAACCCAGACCCTGCCCGGTCAATTATTCTCAAGTCTATCTATCGTATCAGACCTATGTGGCGTAAACAATCCATTGTTCTCGTACCTGAACTAAATACCCGCAGCCGTCATCCAGGCTAGCACACTCTCTCCTCTCGCTTGGTATTCTGAGCAGGAGGAGACGCTCGCTTTTCAGGCCGAAAAAGGCTTACTCTACGGATGGCAAGTGCCTCCGCCGAGTAAGCCCCAAAGCTGGTTCGGATCATTGTAAGTGCTAAGCCAGCATATTTGCCAGTTCAGCGGAAATCCGGTTCCTGGCCGCATCCACCATGCTAAAATCCATTGCGGCGATATAAATTTCCTTTAATTCATCCCGGTGCACCTTGGCCTCTGCCAGAGCGGCTATTGCCGTTTTCATTGTGGCCTTATATTGTGCGCTTATTTCCTCCAGCGGTCCGGCGAGGCGCTCATCCGTTCCCGGTGCAATAACAGCTTCATACGTATCGATGATTACGTCTCCTTCCCGCTCCGGATAATATTCATGCGGGCTGGTGCTGTCAAAGACCGCAAAATCAAGCTCACGCACAATAACCATATCCAGACTGTGGGGATCGAATCCGCAATGATAGATTTCCGTATCAAAGCCCCTCTTCTCCGCCTCGGCGGCGATTTTGCGGAGTATGGTTGATTTGCCTGTTCCGGCCCGGCCTTTGAGGAAGAAGCGTCTGGATAGCCCTTCGGTCAAATTAGGTACAAAGTCAACCGATCCTGCCGGCGTTGCTGCGCCCAAAAACCGGTGCTTCACATCAGCATGCCTCTGAAGCTGCGCTTCGCCAAACAACTGTTCCAGCATCCGGGCCGTTAATTGATCCGCCTGGCCGAAGTCCATATGCTCGAAGTACATCTTTTCCCATTCGTCATGAATGTTCAGAGCCACCGCAAATCTGCTGTACGCTGCCACATAGGCATCCGCAGCCTTCAGGTTAAGCTCCTCAATGATCTCCCTTTGGCCGATAAGCGCTGCCGAGTCCCACGCTTCCCCCAGGTTCACGTATTCCCGGGCCGCTCCGGGAGCCTTGGGCTCGATCACATGGGGCGCCGTCCCGTCAACAATGCCCACGCCAAGCGCCGGAATAATGACCCCGTCAATGGAATCCTTATCGGATGAACAATGGATCAGCTCAATAGCGTATCCCCGCTCCGCCCATTCCGCGCCGATTGCTTTCATCAGCGAGGATTTGCCGGTACCGGGACCGCCTTTCAAGATAAATATCCGCCGGAGTCCTTGAAGATTCGATTCGAACAAACTGAAGTAGCCAAGAGCCGTATTCCCATCTGCAAAATATCTTAATATCCCCGCAGCCATACACCCACTTCCTTTCCCGTTGCAGCCTGATAGGCTTATAACCATACAATATGCGTCAGGTATTTGTAAGGTTCCAGCCGCGGTGGAAATTCCGTCCATTCCACGTGAAGATGCTGAAACTAAATGTTCGCAGCCGCCATCCGTGCAACCACCTTCTCCCCTCTCGCTTCCAGCTCCCCGCCGCTGAACTTTGGCAGTATCAGTTC
The DNA here is from genome assembly GCF_017874735.1 of Paenibacillus silagei. Classification (GTDB taxonomy): domain Bacteria; phylum Bacillota; class Bacilli; order Paenibacillales; family Paenibacillaceae; genus Paenibacillus_AQ; species Paenibacillus_AQ silagei. The sequence continues at coordinate 286,780 of NZ_JAGGLV010000003.1, read as the reverse complement.
GGAAACGATATTCCCGTCCCTCGTAAAAAGAACCCTGTCCGCCCTGGCGGCGACTCTCGCATCATGAGTCACAAGCATTATGGCGGTGCCCGCTTGATTGATCGACACCAGCAGCCCCATGATGTCCTCTGCCGTCTTCGAGTTCAGCGCACCAGTTGGCTCATCGGCAAACAGAATCTCCGGCGTATTGATTAGTGCGCGGCAGATCCCGGCCCGCTGGAGCTGCCCGCCAGATACCTCAGTAGTATCCCTGTTTTCCAGCCCGGCAATGCCTGTCTGGATCATTAGGTCTCTCGCTTTTTGCACGAGTTCCACTGTATTTCTCTTGCTGTCCTGCACGGCGGGAAGCATGATATTATCCAGCAGATTCAGGTTCCTCAGCATCGTGGGCTGTTGAAAAATAAAGCCCATGCGGGTCCGGCGAAGATCGGCAAGCGCATTTCCCTGGAGCCCGGCTAGTTCAGTATCGCCAAATTTCACGGTTCCCTCAGTAATCTCATCCATGCCGCTGAGTGCGAACAGCAGTGTGGTTTTGCCTGAGCCTGAGGGCCCCATTACGGCAACAAATTCACCTTCTGTTATATCTACGTCTACTCCATTCAATGCCATGGCTTGCTCTGCACCCTTACCGTAAGTTTTCACTATATGGGTACCTGTAATGATGCTGTTCATCTGCTAATCCTCCTTGATATGCCCGGAAATTTGCAAAGCCTGGATGCCGGTACTGCCTAACCTGGTAGCTGCAACGACACAGCCTGCAATCAGCAGGGGCGAAAAAAGATAGACAAACCACGGATTTACCTCGAAATGGAAGGCTGACGCGCCGAAGGACGACACGATCGCCACACCGGCAAGCTCTCCGAGCGTATTTGCCAATAGCGTACCGGTGATGACACCCATCCCCAGCACGGTAACGGAGCGTGTAAGATATTGCCTCCGAATATCCCTGCTAGTGAAGCCTATGGATTTCAAGATGGCAATGGAATAACGGTCCTTCGCCACAAGCAACTTCATGAATAGCGTTGTTATCAGCAGTGTAAGCAGGACGGTTGCCAGAGTTGCGACGATGGATGCCTTTTGTATAGCCTTGCGTATAGGACCAAGCATCTGCCCGATGGTCTCGTCGATCCCGGTAATTTTGGCAAAGGGGAATTGTTCCCGGTACTGTGATATAGCCGCCTGAACACTCTGACGGTCACGGAACGTAACCGCAATTGAGGCGCTTAGAATTTCCCCGTGCTTCATCTTGAAATTAGCCTGAGCTGTACGCCCGCCGTTCGTGACATCGGAGTAAATTCCGCACACCTTCAGGTGCTTTTCCGTACCGTCAGCGATAACAACGATTTCATCTCCAACATTCATTTCAAGGTCTTCCGCATTTAGTACCGAGACGGCGATCTCCGCTTCCGCTTGCGGTGCACGGCCTTTGGAGTACGTAACCGGAAAAGCGGAATAGTCCCCGAAGGTCACCCGCAGCTTCTCTGGCGTTCCGTCATCCGTTCTCCTCTCTAGCATCCGGCTGGTGAACATAGCATATTTCTCAACGTTCTTATCTTCATCCAGCCGAGCTGCAACCACCTCCGCCTTCCCCTGAACATCCTCCACCTGCGTCCGCAGCACTCCGATATTAACATCGCTGATGCCCATCCCCATATTGGTGATGAAACCGGGTGCAGAGATAGTATTGCTCATATTGTAAGGTACAATCATAATGAATGAGGAGATGACCAGCACCATCGTCATGGTGACATACAGCTTCTTACGGGACAGCACATCCTTGATGCCTAGAAAGATATTCCGGGTGAACAGCCTGTTGTGACTCAGCTGGAAGCTTCTGCCCGGTTTCGAGGATTCCCGCGATGCGCCGAACCTCACCGCCTGCGCAGGGGAGATGTTACGGAAGCGCCGCAGCACACCATTCACATATAGCATGACCACCGCGAAGATGAGCACCGCCCCCGCAAGTCCGCTAAGCAAGCCGGGAAACCGGCTCCCACTATCACCCATATACAGACGAATATTGTGCATAAAAGGGATCTGGAGCGGGAGAGAAGCCAGAAAACCCAGCATACAAGCTACACCTGCGATTACGCCGTATTTCGCAAGGTACAGCTTTTTAATCTGCGATACCCGTATCCCGATAGCCTTCAGTACGCCTATCTCCTTGTAATCCTCTTCGATCGTTGCCAGTAGTGTAAAACGGATACACAAGAACCCTACCAGGATAACCAGCATGCCGATCAACACCAGCACAGCAATCATAATGCCGTCCGTAATGCCGTTAATCATCTTCACCTGATTGTACGTGATCGCAGGCGGACCGTTGGCCGGGAGACCCGCATCCAGATACGCTGTCTCAAAAGCGGGATAGTTAACCCCCTCAGACAGGCGGAATTCAATCAGGTGCTCCAATTGTCCGAACTCACGGACCCTCTCGAAATCCGTCTGGCTGACCAGGAACCTTTTGGAGCTTACCAGTGCCGCGTTCATAGTCGAATCCCGCAAAAACCCGGCAACGTGGAAGGAAATACCGTGGATCGTCAGTGTATCTCCTAGTGCTGCGTTTCCTTCCTGCCTGTAATAGACAGGGACATAGATTTCACCGTCTGCCGGATAAATCACCCCGCCGTTTAAGTCCAGCAGATAGTCGAATTTCTTGCCCTGTACGGAAAGACCATTGTCCTGAATGCTTCCTGCAAGCGAATCGTTCCCGATCACTATCTCTGCACCCTCAATATTTAGGAACTCCTGCACCTGATATTCCTCAACACTTCCATTCGTGTCTGCGAAGCGCCGCAACTGGTCCATATCAACATTGCCAGTATGCATCTGCATGAAATGGAGCGCCTTCGCCGATCGAAGCATGTTATCAATTGCGCCGGACAGATTCACTGTAAGCGATGCAGCGAGCGAGGTTAGCATGGCGGCAACGAGGATGAACGTCATAATCGTGCCGGTAATCAGCTTGCTTTTGCGCAGATCATTTTTAATTAATTTTAGATACATGTCACTCCTCCGTCTATTTGTGACCTTACAGGTTTAACCTTTGGGGAAAATGAGGACGAACTCCTTGGTATAGGGTGAGACTGCGTCTATTACGCTAACTCCCCCGGAATGCTGTTCCATCACCTTGTGCACAATAGCCAGTCCTAACCCGGTTCCACTGCTGGTGGTTCTTGAAGTGTCGCCGGAGACAAACGGCTCGAAGAGATTTCCGGTGATGGCCTCCGGGATCGCTGCTCCATTATCGGCAATATGGATTGTAATCCGGCTGGGCTCATCCGTCAGTCCTACGAATAACAGGCTGCCTGACGGGTTATGGCGGATTGCATTAGTCAGCAGATTGCCGATAGCCCGGCTAATTTCCAGCGGATCTGCTATATAAAATACGGGCTGGTCCGGTAACTGCAGTTCTAAGCTCATCTGTTTGCTTTCGATTTCACCAAACAAAGCAGCGCAAGATACGCGAAGCAGTTCCACAAGATCAACCTTCGCCAGCTTCAACTTGTATTCAGGCGCACCCAGCTTGGAGTAGGCCAGCAGCTGGTCAATCAATTGGTTCATCTGTCCCGATTTCGCTTGGATCGCCAGATGGTATTCCCGCTGTTTGTCCGGTTCCTCAACCAACCCGCCTGCCAATGCCCCTGCATAGCCGGAAATCGTAGTCATGGGAGTTCTCAGATCATGGGCAATATGCGAGAACAGCTGCATCCGCTCATTCTCCATGCTCATCCGCTGTTCTTCGGCATTCTTCAGCCTTTGGGCCATATAGTTGAACGCATCCCGCATTTCTGCAAATTCCGTTTCCGTCTCAAAATCCAGCCTGGTATTCAAATGGCCCGAGGTCACCGCCTTGAACCCTTCTTCCATCTTCCTTACAGGCTCCATAAGCTTCCTGTTGATCCCGTGCCCGAACAGGACAATCCCGATAAAATACACGGCGGCTGTAATAAGAATCCAGATCACGGACAGCGTGATCTGAAGCGATTCCGTTCCCTTGGCCAGCGGGGAAGAGGCCAGCTCCGCGAAGTTCATCCCGTTCTTCCATGTCAACAGACCGTACAATAGCTCCAGAACCAGGAGCGTCAGCGCAATGCCGAAGGTGCAGCCTATGAATCTGCGCATGATGACTCTTCTGAAGCTCCGCTTGTTTTTCATGGATGCACCTCCAGCCGATACCCTAATCCCCGCACAGTTCCAATGGACACCCCGCTGCCGCCGGGAAGCTTGGCGCGCAGCTTACTGATGGCCACCATCACCGTATTATCATCCACGATAGCCGTCTCCTGCCATGCCGCCTCATACAGCTGCTGTTTGGTGTAGACGCGTCCTGGACTTTGCATGAACAGCTTCATCATGTTGTATTCTGTAGCGGTAAGATGGATTGCGGCGCTGCCCAAGCGGAGACTGCAAACAGAAATATCCATACACAGTTCCCCAGCCGTCAGCACCGCCGCTGCGGAATCCGCTGCACCACCGCTATAGCGGCGTAATTGGGCTTTGATTCGGGCAAGCACCTCAAGCGGGTCAAATGGCTTAGTCACATAATCATCCGCACCAAGGTCAAGCCCCAGAATTTTCTCGTGATTCTCTGTCTTGGCACTGACAACGATAATGGGCAGATTGCTGTGCTCTCTCAAGCCCTTAATCAGCTGATAGCCATCAAGCTCCGGCATCATAATGTCGATGACAGCCAGATCAACCCGTACAGCTGCAGCCTGCTTCAGTGCTTCCCTTCCATTCCCGGCCTGGATCACGGTATATCCATCCTTTTCAACATACAGGCGCAAAAGCTCCCGGATCTCCTGCTCATCATCCACAATCAGAATCGTTTGGTTCATCATTTCACCTCTCCTCCCGCCCATCCCTCAGGGCTGTAAATCCATTATGTTGACCCTACCTTTCAGTTAAACACGGGTAACCTTAACATTGCCTTAAGATTTATCATAGGAAGCGGTTATCCATGCCAAAAAGCGGCATTCCCCATCACCGGATGGTAGAAATGCCGCTTAGCCTATATTCAACTCCCCTTATATTCCCATGAAACGCTCCACACCAGCCAGGTCCATGACGACCATCTGCTTGTTGCCGATCAGCTTGATCAGGCCGGAGTCCTCGAATCGGGAGAACTTCCTGCTGATCGTCTCGCGGGTCACTCCGACATAACTGGCCAGCTCTTCGCGGGACAGCGGCAGGTCGATATGTACGCGTCCGCCGCGCGGCTTACCGTATTTCTCACTCAGCTCCATGATCATATACGCGATCCGGATTTCCGGGTCCTTGGTCGCCAGACTCTGTGCCAGATTCTCGGTGTGGGCAAGGCGTTTGGTTACGCTTGAGAGCAGGCGCAGGGAGATGTCGGGGTTCTCGGTCATTAACTGCTCCATATCGCTGCGGGTCAGCAGGCAGATATTGGTGTCTTTCAGCGCATAGGCACTGAAGTTGCTAAGCTCATCGCTGTTGAAGATACTAAGTTCCCCGAAGAAATCCCCGTTCGTCAGGATATGTAAAATCTGTTCCTTCCCTTCGGGTGTGATCTTGGATAATTTCACATGTCCCTGCTGAATAATGTACAGCGTATCGGACGGCGCGCCTTCAAGAATTAGCGGCTGGCCCTTGGTGAATTTGCGGTGCTTAATCATGGCGCTGATCCGGGTAAGATCCTCATCGGTCAGCGCGGCAAAAATCGGTACCTTGCGTGTACAAGGTTCTGCGGCGTGCTGGCAGGAATGCTCTTTCATACCGTTCCCCCTGTAATGTGAAATGTGAAGCCTTAATCCTCTAATGGGCAATTGTGTTCTTTTCCTCAACGGGCACGAAATGGCTGGTATCCTCTCCGCAGACCGGGCAGACCCAATCTTCCGGCAGATCCTCGAATGCTGTGCCGGCAGCTACATCCTCATCGGGATCGCCTACCGCCGGGTTGTAGATGTAGCCGCAAGGGGTACAGATATATTTTTTCATCGTAATCAGCTCCTGTTATTGTGGTTAGTGAATTAATTCAATACAGACTGCGCTTCCGCTATAATCTCTTCAATGCTCTTGCCGTCAGCACTTCCGCTCAGCCGGACGCCTTGCTCAACAGCCGCCTTGTAAGCCAGCGAAGCCGCAGCACCCTGCCAGGACAACGCCCCTACAATGACATGATCCTTCACAAAAATTCGTGTATACGCCCCGTTCTCTTCACCGCATACCGACTCATCGCAATTCCGCTCATCAGTGTTGCCGATGGAGAACAAGGACACCCCGAACGCATTGAACAAGGTCACCGGAACCGCTCTGCGGTATACACTCCGGGCTTCAACCATATTGCTCCCTGCGATCTTCCCCTGTTCCATCGCTCCGCCCCACAGGCCTTCCACCAGCCCGCAGAACTCGGCAACGTCACCTGCTGCATAGATATTCGGAGCACTCGTCTGCAGATGCTCATCCACAATAATGCCGCTGCGGACCTCAATCTCCGAGCCGTCAACCAGAGCAGTATTCGGAACAATCCCAATGGAGTAGACCACATGGTCACACGGGAAGCTCGTGCCGTCATTCAGCGTAACCCCGGTGACATACTCTGTCCCCTCTATGGCAGCCACACCCGCTTGAAGAATCACCTTCACTCCGGATTGTTCGAGGGTTTCTTGCAGGCGCTTGGATGAGTAGCTGTCCAGCTGTCTGCCCATCAGGGCAGGTGCGTATTCAACCACAGTTACCTTATACCCTGCTTCGTGAAGCGCCCAGGCGGTCTCAATTCCCTGCACCCCTCCGCCAATGACGGTTACGCGGCTGCCTTCCTTAAGGCTGTTCTTCAGCCGGTCTGCGTCAGCCAGCTCCCGGATGCTGTGTACATTGGCAAGTCCGGCACCCTGGATGGTTAATGCGCGGTTCTTTGCCCCCATGCAGAGCAGCAGCTTATGGTATTCCACACACTGGCCGCTCTCTGTCTCTACCGTCTGGCGCTCCGGGTGGATGGACACGATGCGGGTGGACGACTGTACGGTGATGCGGTTATCGCGGTACCATTTCTCCTTCTTGATCAGAACCTTCTCGCTGTGCAGGTCGGTGAACAGGCCCTTGGTCAGCTTGATCCGGTTATACGGCAGGCCGCTCTCTTCCCCGATGATTGAGATTTCCGAATCCGCGTCCTGATCGCGGATCGCTTTGGCGGCATGGACGGCGGTTACACCGCCCCCAACGATTACGTAATGCTTCGTCATGTTCGCTTCCTCCTCCCTAGATTGAACTGAGCAGCAGATCCGAGACAAATTCGGTGGCATGCTTAATCTTCTGGACCTTCTCAGGCTCTCTTGGGGAGAATCTTACCCGTACGGGGAACTCCACATGGGTCATGCCTGTGGTTTTGATAACCTCGGAGGTGCTCTGTACAGTCATGTTCGTTCCGTTCAGGTAATCCTGAATGACCTCGATCGCTTCTCCGCTCCAGCCGTAGGAGCCGAACGCCGTAGCAAGCTTACCTTCCAGATTCATCTCCTGCATGCCTTTCAGCACTTCCTCCAGGTTCCCGATCATATCCGCATATTTCGTGGAGCTGCCGATGAAGACGGCGTCTGCCGATTCGATGCTGTGCAGGATGTCTGCGGTGCTGCTTTTATCTGCGTTCCAGACTTCTGTCTCAATATTGTTCTCCTTCAAGCAATTCTCAATGATCGCGGCCATCTTCTTCGTACTGTTCTTGATGGTAGTGTAGACAATGACAGCCTTCTTGCCCTGGGTGGTCTCCCGGCTCATTGTAGTGTACAGCCCGATGAACTTAGGAATGTCCTCGCGGATCAGGAACCCGTGGGATGGCGCAATCATACGGATCTCCAGATCCTTCACGGCTTCCAGCAGCGTTCTTACATATCTTCTGTGCGGGTGGATAATCGCTGCATAATAGCCTTTGTAATCTTCAGTGATATCGAAGCCTGCTTCATCGCTGAACAGGTGCTCAGCTGCCACATGCGTACTGAAAATATCGCAAGGGAACAGGATCTTGTCTTCCACACAGTATGTAATCATCGTCTCTGCGGTGTGGAGGTACGGTGTTTCTTTGAACAGCAGGGTTTTGCCGCCGATATCCAGGGTGTCTCCGTCCTTCACCACCAGGAAGTTGCGGCTGTGCAGCTTATACATCTCCTGCAGCTCCGGTACAGCGATCTCGGTGCAGACAATCGTAGCATTCAGTGCCTGTGCGGCCAGTGCCGCCAGTCCGCCGGAGTGGTCAGGCTCCGTATGGTTAATGACGATGTAATGAATATCCATGAGATCAATCATTCCGGCGAGGCACTCGGCATATTCGCGGCCGAATTCCATATCCACCGTATCGATTACGGTCGGCTTGCCGGTTTTGAGGAGATAGGAATTATAGGTGGTGCCTTTGGCGAGAATCAGGCGGTGGAACGGGACTTCACGATTGTCTATTTTGCCTACCCAGTGGATGCCTTCGGCGATTTGTCTGGTTTGTGTACTCATTTGTATTAGCCTCCAATATTTGATTGATAATCCTTATCAGCAACCTCATTCTATTACGCCAGCTGCTTAAAAAGGAGGATTCAAATCAAATTCCGGAAGTTTGTGAAAGCTTTCGTTTGGCCTACTCTTAATGTAGCCGATTCCGCAGAAGATGTGGTGCGTGTGGTCACAGGCGGGGAGGGAAAATCTAATTTAAGTGGATTTGAGCAACTGCTTGCTTCAAATTAAAACTCAAAGCTTGGTCGTCGCTGCGGTGAACATTTGGCCGGTAGAAATCCAAATACAAAGGCGGACGCTACCGCTCCTCCAGTTCCAAATTTCCTCTCCGCTTCTTTTTGCTTTTTGCTATCATAACTTATCAAAAAAAGCCGATCTCTATAAGATCAGCTTTTCTTGGCAACAAAGGTTATACAATCAGAGGTCAGCTTGACGGGCTGCCCGTTTCTGTTAATCTCAAATGCTAAGGATTTAACGATCAGTTGCTCTATCTCCCATCCGGCAAACTGCTGTTTCAAAAGGTCAATCATTCTCTCAGTAGACAGATTCACTTCAAACATGGGATCCAGCTCTTGCTTATTCTCTACAAGCATTTCCAGGATATTGGACGCGATAATAATACAAATCGCCCCGCCTGTTCTTGTCCCGGCATTCATTTCACACAGCTTCTGCTCCAGTACCTGTGCCGAGCTCACATGTTCAAGTGAAGATACGGCTACGATAATATCATATTCATTTGGTTCAATAGAGAAGTGTTCAATATCAGATAGAATGGGTACAATGTACGGCTCTACACCAAATTCCTGACTGTAACTCTTCAGCTTCTCTATGGCTGATTCCAGCAGGTCCACACATACCACTTTTCCATTCCTAGGCTTAATCGATTCGGCGATCGGAATGCTGTTCCGGCCAACCCCAGCTCCCAGATCCAGTATGCTTATGTATTCTTGATCCTTATACTGATTAATAAGATTAATAACTGTAGTAACGGGTTTGTGCAGCCAGGAGCCTGGCTCGAATAGCTTGCTGCTCTCGTAACATTGATCATGATATTTCTTCTCTTCCACTCTTATATTGGTTATTCTATCCATTCCCTCACCTCGTAATCTTTGATTCCGTCCACAAAGTAATTCTCCAGTGAGGAGTATTTTCCTCTAACAGCTTCTTCTCAAGCATTCAGCTTCACACTTTCGATGAGATATATTCCTGATTAGCTTGCTATGTCTAACATTACTCCAGGTGATATAGTTATCCCATTGGTACTGAAGTTATTCCACTTAAGGAGCGATTGTAATGACGGTTGAACGTTATCAAATTCATGTTGCCGATGAAGTCCTGGAGGATCTGAAATACAGACTGGGGCATGTCCGCTGGCCCGGCTTGTTCGAGGAAGCTGCTTGGGACAGGGGGACAGATCAGGCATATTTGAAGTCTCTTATTGCCTATTGGCGGGATCAGTTCGATTGGCGGGCCCGGGAAGCGGAGCTGAACAAGCTGGCACATTATCGCTGCAAGGTGGAGGGGCTAGATATCCATTTTGTGCATGAACGCGGCAAAGGTCCTAATCCCCACCCGCTGATCCTCACCCATGGCTGGCCGGACAGCTTCTTGCGCTACGAGAAAATCATTCCCATGCTTACCGACCCTGCGAGCTACGGCGGAAATCCCGAAGATGCCTTCGATGTCATTGTCCCTTCTGTCCCCGGGTTCGGCTTCTCAAATAGACTGCAGCGTAAAGGAATTAACAATTCCAACATAGCCGGGCTGTGGGCCACATTAATGACCGAGCATCTCGGCTACAGCAAGTTTGCTGCGGCTGGCGGAGATATCGGCTCCGGTGTGACCCGGTATCTGGCCTTCAACCATCCTGAGTTGCTAAGCGGAATCCACCTAACTGACATCGGCCTGATCAAGAATCTGCTGGCGGTGCAGGATAAGTCGGGGCTGACGGAAGAGGAGCAATTGTATATCCAAAACACCTCACAATGGATCGCCGAGGAAGGCGGATATATGCAGATTCAGTCGACGAAGCCGCAGACGATTGCTTACGGGCTTACCGACTCCCCTGTGGGTCTGGCGGCTTGGATCATCGAGAAATTCCGGGCATGGAGTGATTGTAAGGGCGATCTGCGGCAAAGCTTCAGCGAGGATGAGTTACTTACGAATATTATGATTTATTGGATTACAAATACGGCAGGCTCGTCCGCGAATTTGTATTATGAGAATACTCATACTTTGCCGCCCTTGGGACCCTTTGAGGTGCCAACAGCTGTAGCTCTATACCCTGGGGATGTCTGCCTGCCGCCCAGAGCCTGGGCTGAACGCAATCTGAATATTACACGGTGGACCACGATGCCCCGCGGCGGACATTTCACAGCGATGGAAGATCCGGGACCGCTGGCGGATGACATCCGTGAATTCTTCAGACCTTTCAGGGACTAGAACGTGCTTGTGAAAAAAAACTGGGGCAGCCTCCGCTTGGGAAGCTGCCCCTGGCTGTGATTATATACCGGCAGGTTGAATGCAGGATGTTTACTTTGCCGGTGCTGGAACGATCTCAGCAGGAGCCGGCACCAGCTCGGGAAGTGCCTCTACATTGGCCTCTTTCTGGTCAGGGACTGGTGCAGGGGCAAGCCCGGAATCAGATTGGACAGCGCTTGCTTTCGGCATCGTTACGGGAGCACCTTCAGCAGGGGCTGGTACAAGCTCAGGCAGCGGCTGGGCAATTATCTCTGCTTGAGCAGATCCTGGAGACTGCTCAGCGGGAACCGTTGCAGAATCATCAGATTCAGCTGGCCCAGCAACAAGTTGTCCTGCTTTATATTTCTGGGCGGGGATGGTGCTGCTCTCGGCAGGCTGGGTTCCAGATACTTTGGCTGGCTCGGTTATTTTACCTTCGGGCACTGTAGAAGCCGCAATCTCGGAAGCGGCATTATCAGAAGAAGTATACTCCGAGTCGGCGACTACTTGCGGTGTCATCTTGGAGGCCAATGCCGCCGTAGAGGTGCCGATCCCTGCAATTAACAGGGCTGCGGTAACCGATAGGAAGAGGGTCTGTCTGTTTAGTTTTTTGACGTTAAGCATATGGGTTAATCTCCTTTGTAATTGTTTGCCGTCACCGGATAATGAGGCGTAGAAAGCTCCGGGTTGACTGGTGGGCCCTGCCATGACATTCAGAATCGTCCCGCCGTAACGTTTGCGGTCGGCATGAGACATCTCTTGCACCACTTCCTGATCACAGGTCAGCTCGCTCCAGGTATGAAGCTCATGACGAACCGTGTGAACTAGCGGGTTGTACCAATGTAATGTACGGACTACAAGCAGTGCAGCCTTGATCCACAGATCCTTCCGCTTCAGATGAACCAATTCATGGCGCAGGACCATCTCCATATCCAGATTGGCATGACTCTGTATAGGCAAATAGATCGACGGTCTCCATAGACCGGCCAGAAAAGGACTGCGTGCGACAGAACTGTACGCGAGCTTCACGCTACATGTGAGGCCAAGCTCCTCCTTGATGCTCCTTAGCATCTTGGCTGGTTCACTATTCTCCGGTACCATGGTACGGTTACGCTTAAGTACTCTGGTAAACCTGCGGTACGCATACCCTTGCCAGGCGGCAAAAATGATAGCTCCCGCTGCCCAAATGCCCAGCAGAATATAGGCGGTACTTGTTGTTAAAGTTAATGCTGCATGCTGTAGTGATTCCGTTATAATTCCGGTTACCCTACCACTCTGAGGATTCTGTACACTTGTGACTACGCGCGGCGCGCTCAGGTGTTGGGATAACCACCGCAGGATCAGAGCTATAGGGATCAAATAAAAGACTAAGGACAGCTTAATGAGTCCGTAACGCCATCGGGCCGGGAAATGTCCGGTAGAGAACCTCCCTAGTGCGTAGATGCTGATGGTTACTACACTTCCGGCAGCGGTTAGTGAAATCAGAAGATTCAGCAGAGTGTTCATCGTCATCACCTACTTTTCCGAGAACCATTGCTTCAGCTCGTCAATATCCTGGTCCGACAGCTTGTCGCCGTCATACATGGCAGAGATCAGGTTCTTGACCGAACCCTGATACAGCCCGTCCAGGACATGCTGAGTCTCCACCAGCTTATAGTCCTCAGGCGAAATGCCGGGCACATATTTGTTCAGCCGCCCATGCCGGGTAGCCGTCAGAAACCCCTTATCCACTAACCGTGACAAAAAGGTAGATATCGTCTGCGCCTTCCAGTCCCTTCCCTTATGCGCGAACAGGTTCAACAGCTCCGTTGAAGTAACTGGCGGTGTACTCGCCCAAATGGCTTCCATTAACTCTAATTCTGTATCCGATAGCTTCTGAATCTTGTTCACCGTGAACACCTCATATGTCTGTTATGCGTCCATAACATTATTACTACACTACGTAGTAGTTATAATCTACTACAGAATGTAGTGGTTAGTCAAATGTATAGCTGCAATCCGTCTAGAGATTATCAAATTGAACTGAAGCAGTAAAAGACCGCCGGGAAATCCCGGCAGCCTCCACTAGAATGAAATCACAATCCCATGATTCTGTATATTACCGCTGCAGCCTCTTCACGCGTGGTCAAACCCTGCGGTTTGTAAGTACCGTCACCATAGCCCTTGATGATACCGGTCTGCCGCAGATAGTTAACTGCTTCCAGAGCGTACGCTCCGATTTGCTTGTGATCCGTAAAGGACGCGGCAGGGCTGGAAGCCTCCGGCTGAGGTCCGTTCAGACGCATAGCGCGGAATAGCATAACAGCGATCTCCTGGCGGGTAACCGGCTCCATTGCACCGAAGAAGTCCTCGCTCCGCCCGTTAACAACACCTAAAGCCTGAGCCGTAGTAACGGCTTGGTAGTACCAGGCACCTGGAGTGACATCCTTGAACTTCCCTTGGTTATTCCCTCCTTGAAGCTCCAGTGCGGATACCAGCAGTTGAATGAATTCTGCCCTGGTGATCTGCCGGTCAGGTTCATATTTGCCCTCCCCTGTACCGCGAACCAGGCCACGGGCAGCCAATGCCTCCAGGATGATGGAGTTACTAGAGTCCGTATCGGAGAAGTGAACCCCTGCATTGGCAGTGCCATAGAGGCCAAAGTTTGGTGTTGTAAATGTAATGCCGCCTGCTCCTGCTACATATTTAGAGTTCTTAATTACTTCGGTTTGCCCTCCACCAGTGATGGAATAGGCGATAGCTTGATGCTGCGCTTCTCCCGGCTTCAATTCGTATGCAACGGATACCTTCATGGATGCAGACCTGCGTAGTCTTTCTATTTGTTGTCCGTCCACGGCCAGAGATATCCGGTGCACAGAATCCGTTGTCCATTTCTTATTCATGTCCGCTGGCTGCTGTGAAGCATTTGCAACATGAACGGAAAGCGCAAGCTGCCGGGAACCCTCAGGAATACTATCTACCAGAGAAGCCACGGGAATCGTTAAGGTCACTCCGCCAGCTTGTATGGTCAGCGAGGTTACATGATCCTTCAGCTCTTTTACCGGTAGTTGAAAAGCACTTCCTTGGGTCATAGCATTCTCTGCTGCCAGCTTAAGCACCAGTGCTCCACTCTGCACACCATCCATGGCTTGCCGGATCTCTCCGTCCCGAAGCTGCGCGTGAATGATTCCATCGGCTCCCGGTTCAGCTTGTAGCTGAAGGAGTCCCGGTGAATGAGTAATGATCTCACCACCTACTGTGCCGGGAGTACCTTCATTACTTCCGCCGCTGTTATTATTACTGTTGCCGTTATTGTTGCCGTTATTGCTGCCGGGCGTAGGTTCAGGCGTATCCGTCCCCGCGTTGTCCCCGCTCCGAACCGCATTTACGGTGTAAGTCTTGGAAGTAGTTCCGTCGGCAGCAGTCACTTTGATATCAATCCTGTTGTCTCCTACCTGAAGCCCGCTCCCGCCTGTTACTGTCACTGTGGCCCCGGCATGAGCAGGAGTCCCCGTTACATTCACCTCAGTCTTGGAAAAGGGAAGGTTGATGGTGTAATTCAGCTTATCCTGCCCGAACCCTGTGATATCTGTACCGTCAATACTCAACCGGCTCAAATCGGCATTGCTGCTCAGCTCCGGCTCTTCTTCCCCGCCGGTATTCATCAGCTGAAAGGTGCGGAAGAGAGTCGGGTCCTTCACACCGCCAATGCCTGAGCCCCATTCGATATAACCCTTGCGGCCTGCTCCGTCATTATCATTGACCAGCATCGAGAAGCTCAACACTTCACCCGCCGCTGGCCGGACCGGGCTGACTTCGCTCCAGGGCAGTGCCAGGGCATAGGAGGTTACCTTATTCTGCTCATCTCTGGTCACCTTGAGCGTTCCTGTGGTCAATACTCCGGTGGCTGCCCCCTTCATGGACAACCAGCGGTAAATCTGCGGACCCTCCGGCGTCTGAGAGATCCCGTATTCATACCAGGACTGGCTGTCTCCCGGTACACCGGGAGCAAGGCTGAACTGGATGCTGTCATTCTGCCAGATATTAATTCCGGAAGCCTTATGAGTGAATACATCATCACGGATATCGGCTGTCAAATACAGCTGATCCTTATCCCAGCGCAGCTGCGCTGTTCCACTGAGATCATCAACACCGTTGTAATCCGTCAGTAGGGGGGTTCCGTCCGCAAGATCAATCAGCGCCGGTCTGCCTGTGTCCGACTGATTCGGCATCCGGTTAATATCTATATTCCGCTTCACGTGGACATCCTCGTACCCCTCCAGATCAACGGTCAGCTCCAGAGGATACTTCACGCCTTCAGAGAATCCCGGCAGTGGAATGGAATAAGGGAATTTGCTGCCCGGTGCGATCCCGGATAACTTCGATTCGCTGCCTGTAATCTGCTCTTTGCCTTCACCGATAGACCAGGTAATCTTCTTAATGACCAGAGGGTCTGCGGCCGAGCTGTTCGTGAATTGAAGCTGAAGCGATATCCCGCCGCCGCTTCCGTCCTTAATATGCGGGACAATCTTCAGGCCTTCATAATACAGCCGCAGATCATCTATGGGTGCTTCAGGCAGCGTTGCCGAATCAAGTCCGGGACCGTTATACGCTCCGATATTCGGCGGAGCATCCGCTGACACGGCATTGCCCCAGTAATCCAGTCCACCATTGTCGGCAATAACAGCTCCGGTCCCGAGTGCAGGCGAGTTGTCTCTCAGCTTATAGCCGTCCACCGTGATCCAGCCGGTACCGCCGCTGCCTTGGGCGACAAGAAGCGGATTCGCTGTGATGGAATTAGCATTCTCCGGCTCACTTGCAGGATGGTTGCCATACAGCAGATTATGATCGAAGGTGCCGTTCACCCCCGGCAGATTATATCCTCCCTGTCCAAGGTTGTAGACCAGATTATTCTTGAAGGAATAGGGAGCGTTGATATTGCCGCCGTCATCCCATTCATGGTCGATAATCCTGGTGTTTTGCCCTGCTCCTATATAGATCGTATTATTATAGATTTGTGTATCCGGCGTAACCCCGCCCGCGAAGTTGAAGGTGTGCGTCAGATCATTTTGGCTGATATTGTAGCGTACCACATTGTTAGAGGAGCCTGTCAGCACCCCCGGAGTCAAACGCGCATCGACGAAAAGCATGAATCCGCCTTTGTTGCCATGGCTGTAATTATATTGAACCACACTGTCTATGGTATCAATATCCAGATTGAAGCCCTGGCCGTCGCCTTCCGGCTTGTTCGTGTTGAAGGACTCATTGAACTGTACAACGTTATTCCTGCCCCGGGTCGGCCAGATCGCGGCGGAACCGTTGAACTCACCTTCCTCGGAATAGTTCCCCCCTTCCTCTGCAATGTTATGTTCAATCAATCCCCCATTCACACCAAAGGTGAGAATACCGTCACTGTCCGCCTGCTTGACATAGTTCCCGCGGATGGTGACATTGACCGTAGCATAATCCGTTCCGTTGAACCGCTGATCCCATACCACAATCCCGGTACGCCCGATCCGTTCCACCGTGTTGCCTTCGATCCATACCCCGTCGAACTTGTCAGTACCCGTTGTTCCTCCGACATAGACAGAGATGCCGCCGAACGCATGCGGACCTCCTTCGGCCCCGGATACGGTAGGATAGCGGAAGCTGCTGGATACATCATGCACATAGTTATCCTTAATGTGTATATTTCTTAAGATTCCTCCATTGGCGTTCTCTACCATAATCCCTTCGCGGTAGACCGTTCCCCTCTCGGAGGCATAGTTGGTAACCTCCAGATCGCGGATCATCCAATTCGAGGCATTGCGTAAATATATGGCCCCGCCGGCCATACCACCGCCATTAATAACCGGCTTGCTTCCGGTGCCGTATGCACCGATAGTGATCAGTTTCTCGTCCGTTCCACTGCCTTTGGGATATAATTGTTCGTTCCAGATGCCGCCCTTCTTCAGCAAGATCCGGTCCCCGGCCTCAAAGGTAGTCTGATTGACTATAGTAAAGGTCTTCCACGCCGTCTCCGGTGTTCGCCCGTCATTACTGTCGCTGCCCGTCAGTGCATCGACGTAATAATCCCCGTCTCCGCCACTGCTTCCGCCGCCTCCCTGCACTCTATTGGATAAGGAGACCGAGCCTAGCTGCATCTGCCAGGGAGCGGAATCGTCACTTAGTTCGATTTTCAGATAATGAATCCCTGGTGGAATAACCGCTGCAGGCGTATAATTGCTTCCTGTCCAAGCTCCGTCACCCGTGGACTGAGGAGCATCTTGAACAGCGGGCAGTTCCGCCCAGGCGGAGGCATCCGCTGAACCATAGAACCTGATGCTTCCGCTGGAGCCGGCAAAGGAATGCAGGCGGGCTTTGAAGGACTGCAGGTTATGCAGATGGTATACGATAAATTCAGCGGATTCGGCCGTTCTTACCGCCCGGGAAGCATCTCCGCCAAAATAATCGGGATTGCTGGTATCCATGGTCCAGTTATCACTGTATGAAGAGAGCTGTGAGACATCATCCAGCTCATCGGTCACCGTTAGCGGAGCTGTGGATACATTGGAGAGCTTAAGGCTTCCGAGCTGCGTCATCCAGGTATCGAGATCGCCGCTGACTTCAATTTTGAGATAATTGACACCATCCGGCAGTGCTCCTGACGGTGTATACATGGTTCCGTACCAGCCCGAACCGGTCGCCGCCGGGCTGTCATTGACGGCCGGAAGCTCCGTCCAGTCTGCGGCATCCTCTGATCCGTAGAACTTGACTACGGCGGTTGAGCCGGAGAAATAATACGTTTGAAGCGAGAACGACTGGATGCCTGTCATTGGATAGACTGCATATCCGGCATCCATTGAGGTCCTGACCATTCTGTCAGCATCTCCGCTGAAGAATTGAGGGTTGCTGCTGTCAATCACCCAATTCTCCGAGCGTAACTCCGCTGCCGGAAGGGCCGAGAACTCATTGGTCACCGTCTCTTCAGTATGGGCTGAGACGCCCATTGCGGGGAGCATCGCTGTGCAGATCATCACCAGCGCAAGTATGGTTATTGTCAGTTTTTTCAACATTATTGCGTAATTCCTCCTTAGATTGTTATTGAATCGCCTGCCGTGCCAGATCCTCAGCCATCTGGTTATTCCATTCCACGACGGCTTCGGACCGCTTGTGATCCACAAGAGCTCTGAACTTCTGCTGTGCCAGATCCTGTGCAATCTTATCCTTAACCTGATCGAACGGCAGAACTTCCGGCTCAGCTTCGGACAGGCAGTACAGGAGGTGGACAGCCCCGTTCTCTACAATCAAGCTACTCATCTGTCCCTGTGCAAGCTGCTCCGCAGCAAGTAACACCATTGGATTCTCCAGCGCTGCTGTCCGCCGTGAGGTGCTGGTAACGGTTAGCTCGCGGGCATAGACCCCAAGCTTGTCCGCCTGTTCACGGAGAGTTGTTCCGGTAAGTTCGGTTCCGGTCGATTCTGTTCCGGCCAGTACTGTTGCCTGGAGGTCTTTCATTCTGTCCATGGCCCCGCTCTGATTTTTGTATTCGGATTCCGGTCCGTAGGGCAGCGTAACCCATTCCAGACGGATAGTTCCCTGCCTGGAATATTTCGCAGCCAGATTAGCTTCATATTCCAGCCTCTCCTGTTCAGCAGTGATGACGATAGAGCCATTACGGCGCATCGCATCAATCGTTGCATCCTCAAGATTGCTCATGTAATAGCTGTAGTAAGCCTGTCCATCCAGATGCTTAGGACCATACACCACCTCCTTGTTCACTGCCGCCTGACTCCGCCGTATATTTTCGCGCTCCATTCCAATCAGGAATGCCTCAAAGCTGATGTCTGATATCACTCCAGCTTCCTCTGCAAGCTGCAGCTCTGCTTGCTTGGTCAATAGCTGAGTCTGAGCGTCCCTGATCCATCGTTGCAGCGGAATCTCGCCGGAATAATCGGTCAACCAGAAGTCCTCCGAATAACCGGCATTATAAGTCTGCATGAAGTAATCGGCAGTAAGCGCCCGGTTCAGCTGAAGATGCCAGTTGAACTCAGCGGTGGTGGCCTCCTGACCATTGACGATCAGAAGCGGAGCTGCTTCATCGGGCGTTGCCGTGCTCATTGCTCCAATCATTATCAGGCTTCCGGCGATCAATGCAGCCAGAACAGTGGCGAGCACTTTCCTTTTGGAATGAAACCTTTGAGCCATGGGTTGATCTCTCCTCCCCGCTTTTCTGTTAAGCGCTTTCAACACCTTCGATATTAGACAGATTGCTCATGAAAAGACAGGTGTGAAACCTGCGAAATGGTTTGCCATTTCACGATTTGACAGCAGTGTCTGGTTCTTCCTTCCTTAGCTGGAAGGGTCTATAAGGTAGAACAAAGGCAGCCTGGAATATCCGGACTGCCTTGACTGGTTCTTATAGCGGGGCAGGCCCCGGAACCATATTGAAGCTTAACACTCCGCCTCTCATAATCTCGTCATGCGGCAAGGAGTGATGCTCCCATGGCTTACCGTTCCAGTGAACCGATGCACTATATACATTGGCGGGACTATTATTCTCCGCTTCAATGACCCATTGCCGCCCGTTGTCAAGCTGGATAGTAACCTTGTCAAACAGGGGGCTGCCGAGTACGTACTCAGGAATTCCGGGACTTAACGGATACAGGCCGAGGGCACTCCAAATATACCAGGCCCCCATGCTGCCGTTATCCTCATCGCCGGGCAACCCGTCCATCCTGCTGTTGAACTGTCCGGACATGGTTTTGCGAACCCAGTACTGTGTTGTGGGCAACGCCCCGAGTCTGGAGAATAGATAAGGAATGTGAAAGCTGGGCTGATTGCTGATGGCGAATTGCCCGAGTCCGGCCGAAGCCATCTCCGACATTTCATGAATTTCCTGTCCATAGGTGCCTACTTTGAATACCGGTTCTTCAGCCATTAGCTGGTCCAGCTTGCGGACGAATGCCTGCTCTCCGCCCATCAGTCCGGCCAGCCCCGGGAAGTCATGGGGGACCGCCCAGCTCCCCTGCCAGGCACCGCCCTCACAGAAGGGATCGCCCCATTGCAGAGGATCAAAGGCCTCTTGCCAGGTCCCGTCCTCGTTACGGCCTCTCATGAATCCGACTTCCGGATCAAATAACTGCTTGTAATTCTGTGCACGGCTCATGAAGCGCTCATAGTCATCCATCTTGCCAAGTGTTCTGGCAATCTGGGCAATACAGAAATCCCCGTACACATAATCGAGTGTATTGCTTACACTTTCATGGAACCGGTCATGAGGCAGATAGCCATACTGTAAATATAATTCAAGTCCGCGTCTGCCCAGTCTCTCATCCGCAGCCGGATGGTCCGCGTGCTTCAGCAGGCCCTCATACAGCAGCTCCGCATTGAAGCCCCCGATTCCCTTGACGATGGCATCCGCCGCCGCAGCATCAATCAGTGTCCCGGGCATCGCACTGCGTTCACCCGGAGACAGCCACTTCGGCAGCCAGCCGTTCTCTTCATAAGCCAGCGTCCACGCCTGCATAATCTCGCCCAGCAAAGCTGGGAACAGAACGCTGTACAGCGGGAGGCTCGTACGGTATACATCCCACAGACCGATATCTGAATACATGGGACCTTGGCAAATGCTGCCGTTAAATGGACTGTAATGAATCTGTTCGCTATGCTCGTTATATTCATGCCATGTTCTGGGGAACAGGCAGACCCTGTACATGCAGCTGTAAAAGGTGCGGAGATTCTCTTCATCTGCGCTTTCTGCCGTAATCCGGCTGAGCCGCTCTTCCCAGCTTGCCTCTGCTGTGCTTAAGTTCTCCCCGAAGCTCCGGTCACCAATCTCCCGTTCCAGATTCAACAGAGCCTGCTCCCCGCTGATGAAGGAGGTGCCGCACTTGACCCCTGCTACGCCGGATTCCGGCAGGGCTAATCCTGCATAGGCACCCAGCCGTTCTCCTGTTCCCTCATACGTCCCTAACGGCTGATACTCTCCATCGAAGATTCCCGACTCCTCCATGATCAGGTCTGTATCGAACTGGAAGACGAAATACATGGCGAAGTTATCGGGAACCCCGGCAGTATGGCCTCTGGTATAGCCGGTAATTCTGCGCATCTCCGGCTGAAAGATAAAATGTGACTCCCCCTTCAGCGGCGCTATAATCAGCCTGTTCTGGTGCGGCTCATCATAAGTTATTCTCAGCGCTGCACAGCGTTCGGTGGGCGTCAGCTCCAGCCGGGTCCGGTAACGCTGTAAGTGTACACTGAAATAGTGGGGGGAGACCTGCATCTCCCCCGGTTTGAAGGAGGAGGAGCGTGCGCCGGGGCTGAGCAGCAGCGGCCCGCTCTGCGGCAACAGCGTCAGATGTCCATAGTCCCCGATCCAGGGACTGGGCTGATGGGTCAGGCGGATGCCCTCCAGGTGGCGGTGACGGGGATGGAAGAACCAGGTGCCGCCCGCTTCATGAGTTTGCGGGCACCAGGCTGCCATACCGAACGGCATTGCTGTAAGCGGCAGTGTGTTGCCGTTGGAATACCGGAAATCCGATTCTGTTCCCTGCATGGGATTCACATAATCTAATAACTTCATACCAATACACTCCTTAAGCCGGATCGCACCGGCCGGCTCTATAATATCTGTCAGTACCTCTGCCGCCCTAAGTTAAGCGGAATACCTGAATATCCCCGGCTTGCATCTGTACAGTCAGGCGGGTTGTTGCAGGCTCCTTCCTGTCCGTCGGCCGAATTTCCGCGTGGCCGCAGGTGAACCAGGGTTCGGCTGAGGTATACACAGCACGCAGCTTAATTTCAGTCGTGGTCTCTTCTTGCCCTTCATTGTGCACATATAGAAATGCGCCCCGGTCCGTTCCTTCGCCCCATTCGGACAGATCCGCACGGACTTTACCGCTTGCCTGCACATAAGTCTCCAGCTTCAGCTCCTGCTGCAGCAGATCCCGTACCAGTTGAAGCGTACCGGGATGCTCATCCTTCCAATAGGCAGCCGCAAGCAAGGTGCCTAACCATACAGCGCGTCCTGTGCCGTAATCAGCGCAGGTTAAGGCAGGCATGAGGTCTTCGGTAAACTGGGCCAGCACCTTCACATGTGCTTCCAGCCCGATATCCGATTTGTAATAGGAGCCATGAGCCAGATCGCTTGCGGCAGGCTCTTCTTCCCCGCTATGCCCCATCACATTCCGCAGCGGAATCTCCGTCCGGGATTCGAAGGCAACCTGATGATAGCTGTGATCCAGATTCTCGGCGGAATGAATCCAGGTCTCGCGGACGCCGAACACTTGATCGAATCCGTATCCCGGAACGTTATAGCTGTGACAGCCATTCTCTGCCTGAAGAGCACCGAAGGAGCATTCCGAGATCAGAATTCCGCCGTTCTCCACCCACACACGCAGGATGGCGCACAATTTGCGGCTCAGGTAGAGCGGATAAGGCATCCACAGGCAGCGGTATGGCTTCAGTGACTCCTCTGTAACATCAGACTCATGCAGGAACTCTACTTTATAATTAAGCTCATGCAGCAGCTTATGGGCGCCTTGTATAGAGTCGTTGTAGGTATCCAGATGATCATGCGCTGCGAAGTTGGCAATCTGATTCTCCGGGCTGAACAGAATGGCAATCCCGTCCCCGCGGCGTTTGGCCAGCATCAGCTCCCGCTTGTTGTCCTGTACCAGCTTGTTAAGCTGTGCCATGTCCTTGTACCAGGGCGTAGCGCTGCCGTCCAGATAGACACTGCCCCAGGCCGGAGCTTCCTGACCCAATATCTCTGGCCTGTATTGCCAGAACAGATATCCGGTGATGCCGCGGGCAAGCGGGGTCAGAATATGCCGTTTCATCTCCAGAAGATCCGGCTGGCGCGGCTTCATCGCTGTATTGCCCGGCAGCGCGTGAATTTCCGAGTTAATAATCGGTTTGCCCTTGGCAGCCGAGATCAGCAGATCAGCCGACCACGCCGAAGACCCCAGGCTGTTGCCTGTCAGATCACAGGGCTCTGCCAGCTTGAAGTCATCCGAACCGGCCGTAATCATATTGAAGATTGGCGCCGGTACCGTATGAGCCATAACCGGATGCTGCACATCCAGCGACTTCACCACTTGTACCCGGCTCCGCAGCTCCTCCGTCAGGGTGTCCGACATGAACAGCCGCCAATCTATCAGATCGTTGAAGACGCCTTGACCCCGCGGTGCCTCCACTTCCTCCCAGTCCCCGTAAGTCCGCTGCCACGATTCGTTGAGTGCTTCCAGAGAACCATATTTATGGATCAGCCAGTCATGAAATGCCGGAATCGAATGCTTGCAATAACAGACCTGGTTGTCAAAAGACAGCTTACGCTTAATCCCCGTAGTCAGCTCCGGCTCATTCCACAAATCCCAGACCCAAAGCGCCGGATGATCTTTGAAGGCCTTGACGGTCTCCTCCAGAAAGCGTGCTTTCTCCGCAGCGGCTGGCGCATGATGATAGCAAGGTCCGGGCGCTCCGCCAATCTGGCGGCAGTTAATCGCTCTTGGCTCCAGAATGGAACCGTCGGCCGTGACCATTTTGGAATCCGGATATTTTCTGTAGAACCAGGCCGGAGCTACGTCGAAAATCACATTCAAAATGACCTTCAGCCCCTTCCGGTGAGCTATATCCATCAGCTCCTGAATATCATCGAACACGAATGTCCCTTCCCTGGAGACGCTGGACCGCCACTGCACCCAATACTTCACACAATTGAACCCCTGCCCGGCAATGTTGCCGAGGTCTTGTTCCCATTGGTCCTTGAAGGGGGTTGGGGAACGGTAATATTGAAACCCGAATGGAATAAATGGATCTTGCATGACGTAACTCCTCCTACAGCGTTCAATTTCGATAGTCTTTCATCTATTAAAGCGCTTACTGCTTATTCACGCTTAAAGTCTATCACAGTGTATTTTACGAAAGTTAGGATAGAATCCTATGAAACGGTTTGCGATCCTGACCACCTGATTATTTACGGCTACTCTAAAAGACAATTCATGTTTATACTGACTGTAAGACACAGAAAACTACTACGGGGTGAAAGCTAATGTTGAAAGCGCTTGTAGTCGATGACGAATACCTGGTACGTATGGGCATCACACAAACTATAGATTGGGCAGAATACGGCGTTGAGATCATTGGAGAAGCCAGCAATGGCGAAGAAGGCCTGGAGCTCGCCCTCCAGCACCGCCCGGATGTGATTATTACGGATATCCGCATGCCGTTCATGAATGGTCTGGAGCTTATAGAGCAAATCCGCGAACAGGACATGCTGGTGGGCATTGTCGTCCTTAGCGGCTATGATGAATTTCAATATGCGCAGGCAGCTCTCCGTTATGGAGCTTCCACTTATTTGCTGAAGCCCATTAATATAGAAGAACTCGCAGATACGGTACGCTGTGTCGGCACAGAAATTCTGGAGAAGAAGCTGCATTCCAAGCGGTATTCCCAGCTGAACGGGGAAATCGCTTCGATCTCCAAGCAATTCTGGCAGGATCTGCTGCACGGCCAATTGCAGGATGAGGCATTTGTTGCCGGTAAGCTGAAGCTGTTGAACCTTGAGCTGGCACCTGGAGAGGCTGTCATGCCTCTATCTCTCGCCTTCCCTCCCGACAATGGCATGGATCGGACGGCCGAGGCAACGGGAGCACTGGAGGATGCCGCAGCGGACTTCGTGGAAGCGCATTCTTTGGAGCAGCTCTGCCTCTTCCGGGACAGCCATCTGGAGTGGGTTATGGTACTCAGAACCAGAGATATCAACACTGCCGGTGATGCTGCCCGCAGCTTGGGCAAACAGCTGTCCGAATGGAGCCAGCAGCACTTCGGGCAGGCGCTCAGTATAGGTATTGGCAAGCCTGAAGGAGATTGGCACAGAATCGCAGACTCGTACCGGCAGGCTGTACTTGCCGCACAGCGGGCCTTAACTGGTGTTGAACGCGTGCTGTATGCCGAGGAAGAGGCCGGGATGCGCTGCCGGCGTGAAATCAGGGAAGCGCTCGCTTTTATCCGGGAGCATTATGCCGGGAATATTAGCGTTGAGCGGGTCGCTTCGGCGGTATTCGTGAGTCCGACCCATCTGATGCATCTGTTCCGCAAGGATCTGAATAAGACCTTCTACGAGTGTCTGACGGAATACCGCATTGAGGAAGCCAAGCGAATGCTGCGTAATCCGATGTACCGGGTCTATGAGGTGGGCAATCAGGTCGGCTTTAGCGATTCCAAGTATTTCAGCCAGATCTTCAAAAAAATGACCGGTATCCCGCCAAGTGAATACGCGAAAACCTATGGTTAAGCCGAATTTGGAGAAATGGATGAACTCCCGGCTGCGGCGGTTCAAGATCAAGGGCCGGATTGTGATTGTTCTGTTAGCGGGCTTGTCTCTGCATCTGTTGCTGATGCTGGTTATTTTCAATTTCTACTCCTATACCTATCTGCAAAAAGACTTGTACCGCCATGTCGTTCAGACGCAGCGCCAGATTGGACTGAGCGTGGAGCTGATGGCCGATGACATCCAGATGCTGTTCCTGCGGTTTCTGGTGAACAGTGATATCTATCAGATCATCAATAATGACCACCTCCCGGCGGCAGACAAGGAATTGCGGATTGGAACCATTATTGACGATATGCTGGCCGATAATGACCTGGCAGGCAATGTTATCATCCATACCAATGACAATGTGCTCTATTCTTACCAGACCAAGCAGCAGATGCTGGAGGTACCCGAGGCCCTGTTCATCAAGCGTATCCAGGAGAGCAGTATGCCTGTGGTCGGTGAGATCAAACGCGATGGCGAAGGCAATGCCTACATTCCCTTCGGACAGCAGTTTCGCAACTTCAATACGGGGCAGAATATCGGTGTCGTGATTATTTATGTCAGAGAATCGGCCTTGGCGGCGCTGTATTCCTCCAGCTTCACAGGCATCGGCTACTCCTTCCTGACGTCCGGCAACCGGATTGTATCCCATCCGGACAAACGGCTGCTGGGCAATTATCTGGAGGAGAGCGCCCCGCTTCGTCCGGGTAAGGAAGAAGGCTACCGCACCTGGTCGGAGAATGGCAACACTTATATCATTGCGACTTATCCACTGAATCCCCGGCTGGCGAGCCTTGGGGTCAGCTGGGAATTCACCAGTGTGATCTCCAGCCACAAGCTGTTCGCGGGCATCGTCAAGGGTAACCGCAATGCGCTCCTGTTCGCCAGCGTAACCTTCATTGTGCTCCTCTTGCTGTCCTTTTATCTGGCAGCGCAGATTACCCGCCCGCTGCTGAATTTGAAGAAGAAGCTGGGGCTCTTTGGCAAAAAAGATCTGGCTGCTGTCTATGACCCGCGGGGACAAGTCGATGAGATCAGTCAACTGGAGAACAGCTATTACCAAATGGTGGAGCGGATCAGCCAATTGATGCTGGAGAAGGATGAGGAGAAGGAAAAGCAGCGCAAGGCCGAATTAACTGCGCTTCAGTCGCAGATTAATCCCCATTTCCTATACAATACCTTGGATGCGATTGCCTGGATTGCCCGGCTGAAGAAGCAGCCGGACATTGAGCGGCTGATTTCCTCCCTGGCTACCTTTTTTCGGATCAGCCTGCACAAAGGGGACAAGTTCGTCACGGTCGAAGAGGAAATCCGTCTGGTGCAGAGCTTCGTGACGGTCGAACAAATGCGGTTCCCGGATAAGTTCGGAGTTGAATATGAGATAGATGAATCCCTGCAAGGCGTCCGCATATTGAAGCTGATTCTCCAGCCTATTGCCGAGAATGCGATCAAACATGGCATCAGCGAGAAGCGCGGCGCAGGCCGGATCTGGATTAAGGGCGAGCTTCTGGGGGAAGAGATCCGGTTCACGGTGACCGATGACGGCGTCGGATTCGCAAATGGGGCCACACTCAGCCAGGCCAAAGAGGATGTGCTGTTTCAGAGCGGATACGGTCTGCGTAATGTGGACGAACGGATTAAGCTGGAATATGGTCCCCAATACGGGCTTAGTATCTCCAGCACTCCCGGGCAAGGCACCACCGTGACCATCCGCTTGAAGAAGGAGTTGTCTAAATGATATCAGGGCAGTGCGGCAATTTCCTGGCATTGCCGTACCTTGACGGGAAATTTGATTTTATTGTTTCGAGTTTTGCCCTGCATCATCTGACGAGTGACCAAATGCTGCTCGCTATTCAGGAGAATTATATCCTATTCCCCAAGCTCATTGATTTATTAGAGGATAGCGGCTGCATCACGAAACACCTTAAAGTGAATCAATTGTTGCATGTTGTTTTAGCCGTACCTATTCGGTAAGGGGAAAACCTTGCCCCAGCATTAAGGTTCACCACGATAGCTGAAGGGGCGAGTTTTAAGAGCCATCCCGCAAAGGATGGCTCTTTTTTAAAAGATATTTTCCAACTATCTTTGTAGATCGTCATGATTCTCAAAATTTAAATGCCTCTGGTTTTAGGTGAATATAGCTTCTTGAAACTTAATTTCTAGCTCTGCTAAATGACTTAAAGCTTCACCTATCATAAGCCAATCACTGTTTACCGCCAGCGAGTGGCACCTGCCATACACTTCTGACTGCAACAGCTTAATTTCGGCTAAACCACCATACTCACCTCGGAAGAATTCGCTAAAGTTCAATGCACGTCTTGCCCCTACCTGAAACGCAAAATGTGTCAAATGACCCAGCAAACTAGGGTTAATATCGCCACCCAGAATATATCTCTTTAACTCTGCTATGGCATCACTTCCTATTAACCAGTTACGTTCCGAGTATTGTTTTTCTATATCGTTATAAACTTGTCTGAAATACCGGATAGCCTCAACGCATATTTCCTGATGACTCGGGTGCTTAACTCGTTTGGGGGCACACCAGTAATGATAGGTCATATCATGTGGATACAATCGGTATTGAAGATGACTTGTTTTACTTGCTTTTATCAAGTCTTCCATTGGAAGCATTGCATAAGGATATCCTGCAGGGTCATGGAGTCTAACCACTCCATTCTCTATCCCAAAAGCCAGCACATAATGATCGCAGCCATGTAGATAACTATGATTAGGCATATATCTTAAATAACCCATATCCAACGGTCCTAGCAATACTGGATGTTGTTTGATTGCAGTTGTAAGTATTCCTTCAATATTTGAACTATCTATGCTTGAATGTTCGGTAATGGTGAATCCCAGTATATCCAGTGCCTTGCTTACTCCGATATGTGGAACTCCGTTCGAAAAGAATACCATGTTGTCCTCTTTGAACCAGAGCGCTCCAAGTCCAACGCCAGACAAGACTTCAATAGATTCCGCGGGTATTCTTTCACCGACAGTGTCAAGAAGCATGGAAGTGGAATTGGAATAACAATACGCACCATTTCCTATATAGGTAAACATGAATTTATCCTCCTTCCTCAATTGGCAGACAATAATTACATTTCATTTACCGCGTGAAAACATGGAGGAAGATGAAAAAACGCAATAAGCTTATTCATCCTAGTCCAACCAATCCATC
The DNA here is from genome assembly GCF_017874735.1 of Paenibacillus silagei. Lineage (GTDB taxonomy): Bacteria > Bacillota > Bacilli > Paenibacillales > Paenibacillaceae > Paenibacillus_AQ > Paenibacillus_AQ silagei. The sequence goes on along the minus strand of NZ_JAGGLV010000003.1, from coordinate 258,401 downwards.
GTATTCCCTCCCTTCAAGGTTATTTTATCGGAAATAAAAAATGAATACCTTGCAATTTCTGCACGAAAAAGTCAGCAAAAAACTCACCCCTACTTGCGATACGGTTCGCCGTAATGCATGTGCTTGGATCGAAGCTGGATTTCTTTTGTGTCGCCTACTCCTTCATCGTTGAATTGATCTTCAGGTACAGCTGGTTCAACGGATTCACAATACTGCTGCTCAGCATAGAGATCAGCAGCCAGAACAATATGAATACTGCGATGTTCAATGCCAGCATTATATATTTGAACGCCTGGAGCTCTGCCTTCATGCCGTCCGCAGAGATATAGGTGACAATCTGATCAGCCGAATCGGGCAGCGGGTAGAGCAGAATTAGGCCACCGGCTGTTTCGCGCACCATGAAGTCCGTTTCGTTCAGGCTGTTCTTTCCCGGTGTGGCCAGCGCTGCTCCGATTTCCTTAAGGCGCACCGGAGGCATGTCCGCTGCCATCAGCAGCTTCCCGTCTTCCTTCAGCAGGTAGACCTCATTCTCCCCGTAGATCGAATTCTTGTCTGACAGGTAGAAGCTGTACAGCTTGCCAATCTCCACTTCAAGGGAGAGCAGACCGAGGATCCGTCCTCCCGCTTCCTGAATTTTCACTTCAAGCAGCAGACGGTCACGCAGATCTGTAGGCGCATTCATCAGTTGTTCGCGGTTCAGGACTGTCCAGCGTAAGGTCTGCTCACGATCTCCCAGGAATTGCTGCATTCCCGGGTCCTTCTTAATCTCGGTGAACGGGAGCAGTCCCGACACATTGCTGGAAGAATAAGCCACGCCTGCTTCACCCCAAATGTAAATGCCGAGTATATCACTGCTGGAAGAACGTATCCCTTCCAGTATCGGGGAAATGGCCCCGTCATACGCTGGTTTCTTCAGCGCTTGCTGCACCACCTGATTATTGGAGATCAGCTTGGAGGTCTCTTCCAGCCAGTTCATGAACAGCAGTGTATTCTTATGCTGCTGGCCGGTGTACTGGACAGACAGCTGCCTGAGCATATCCATGCTCCTGTGCTCCATATTGCGGTACAGAATGAAGCTTGAAGCAGAGATATAGACCGTAATGAACAACACCAGGACCAGGCGGATGTTGCGGCCGAACGATCTGAACATAGGGCTTCCCATCCCCTTCCGGTGTAAATCAAGCTGAAATAAGACCCAATTCAACGATAGCTGTAGAATGTACAATTAAAACCAGCCAAAAGGCATAAGAGCAGCGTATACCTGTAGTCTGTGCAACTAAATCAGCCCGAAGGTGTGAGAATCAAGGTACAGTGATAATTTAAATGTACGAAATACATCTAAACGAATAATTGGTTTGAAATCAGGCGTTCTAGTTGTACGAAGTACAATTAAGCCTGCCACTAGTTTAAATCTGACCATATACTAATGCAGAGTCAGATTTAAAAAGGTGGAGTGGGCGCGATGAGGCCTGAAGGACTATAAGAGTGAAGTCATTGAGCCAGATGTATGCGAAAAATCGTGCTCATTATGCTGGAGCAAAGAAAAACCGATCACAATTGGACTGGGAGCGCTGCGTAGGCCAAATGTAATCGGAAAACCGATCACAATTGGACTGGGAGCGCCACGTAGGCCAAATGTAATCGAAAAACCGATCACAATTGGACTGGGAGCGCCACGTAAGCCAAATGTAATCGAAAAACCGAACATAATAGTAGGTGGTTCGAGCTTACTGATTCAATTTACCGTATAAAGTCTGATGCTATACTAGCAGTTAAAGCCCCTAATGTCGATCTCTATCCGGCCGATGTCACTCTTCTGAACCTCTCCATTCGGAAGAATAACAGTAATGGCTGAGCCGGGTGTCCAGACGGCTTCCATGTGGAACACTTCGATCTCCGCCTCTGTAGTGATCTCCCAGCTCACGGTGATAAGGCCCTGTTCTGTGCTTACGGCTCCGCTGGCGTATTGTAGCTCTCCGCAATGAGGCTGCAAAATAATGCCATCTATGTCCTGCCGGACCCCCAATATCCCTCTGGTGAATTCAGTAATCGGCAGTGCGCTCCAGGCATGACAGTCGCTTCTGGTGTCCGCAGAGTCGATCTCGGGAAGTGTGGTCAGACCCAGCGCCAGCTGCTTCATCCAGCGTGCCCATAGCCCGAAAGACCGGTCATACATTCCGCTAAGCTCCAGTGCGCGGAACAGATAATAGCTCATTGGCAGCGAGAGCTTAGCCATTGACGTATCGGTCAATACCGTTTGCAGCAGAGCCTCTCCCTCCGCAGCAGACACAGTACCGGCAAGCACTGCCCAGACCTGCGTGTGCTGGCTGAGCTGTACCTCTGGTCCTGCCTCCGGGCTGTCGCGGAAGAGCGGACTGTCCGCTTGGCGGCAGTTATCCAATACCGCAGCGTTAACTGCGGCCTTGCGCTGGCGCAGTTCTGCGGCAATCTGTGTCCAACCGCTCGCTTCCAGCAGCTCGGCCGCTTGCCCCAGCGTAAAGGCATACATTAGACTCATCAGAGTGGCAGGTGCCTCATTCGTGCAATCCGGAGCGCCAAGCGGCCATTCTTGTACCCAGTCGTAATAATTCCAGTACTGGCGCGGAGTCCGGTCAACCAGTCCTTGCGGCGTCAAGCGCTGATCGAACCAGTCCAGCACGGACAGCATGGCCGTCCGGTAATGCTTCACCAGCGTCAGATCCCTGAAGACCCTGTAGTGGTCATGAATCATTCCGATCCAGTACAGGGAGAAGGATGGAATGACCTGCGGCAGCACTGAGGGATAGCGGCTTTGCAGCATCCCGCTTGGCAGCTGCGAAGCTCTGTAGTCCTCCATGGCCCTGCGGGCCAGCCTGTCGTCTCCTGACAGCAGGTACGTAAATTCCATCATCAGCCTGGTATCCATTGTGTATTGCAGCTGTTCATAATAGGGAGTGTCCTCATAGGTCTCGTGCATACAGCGGCTGAGCGTCCGTACACTCAGCTCCCAGAGACGGTTATACCGTTCATCCGAGCAGTGAAAGCTCCCTTGCAGCTGGAGCGGGTAACCGGTCTCCCTGTAGCTGATTCCGGTTATCCTCAGCGGTTCGGTTCCGGCATGAACCTCCAGCCGCATATAACGGAAGGTACGGAACCAGAACGGCTCATAAACTTCGGGCTGGTCTTCTGTGCCGTAACCGGCTGGCCGGTAGCTGTCGTAACCGCCCCGCAATACCTGCTCCCTCATCTCATCGCGGACGGCTTTGCGGCGGACTTCCTCATCCCCTGTCTCTTCTTCATAGCATTCGGCGTATTGGAGTGTAATGAGACTGCCTCCTCCGCCCTGGAGCTTAAGCTGCAGATAACCTGTGGTCAGCTCGCCTGCATCCAGCTCCAGCCAGAGCTGCTGTCCCGCCTGGACAAGTACACCTTCAGCAGGAGGCCCTTCAATAGAAGGGGCAGTGCTGCTGGCTCCATCGCGCAGCTCCAGACGATGCCCGGCCGTGAAGAGGGCCTCTCCCTCCCCGCAGCTGCTGCGCATCAGCTTCCGGAAGCATTGTTCCTGCTCATACAACAGCGGAACCGGACGCCGGGCCAGCTGCCAGGGGGTCAGTTGACCATAGTCATCCCTTACCGGCTGTACTATCCGGGCAGCACTCCAGGCACTGTCATCATATTCCGGCAGCGTCCAGTCCCGGAGTACCGTGTCCCCGGCGGCCTCTTCCAATCCGCCCATCCAGCGCATCATCGGGAACGGGCGGAGCCGGTAGCTGAGATCCCGGATACCTTTCCAGGAAGTATCCGTACGCAGTTCCTGCACAAGCTGCCCGTCCGCTGTAATCTCAGCTTCTACAAGCAGACCGCCTTGCTCTGAACGCCATACAGATAAAGGACCGTCTTCCCCCATTTCAAAGGGAGCGGTCCCGGCATAATGAACCACTGTAACAGCAATTACATTGATCCCCGGCTGCAGGATGCCCTCCAGGCTGAATTCCTCATAATATTGTACATGTTCATGCCCCTTGCAAGGCCCCGCCCATTGGCGCTGCCCATTGACGAACAGCCTGTAGCGGCTGTCTCCGGTAATCGCCATATTCAAACTGTACGCCTTGCCTGTACCGGCTGGCAGCTCAAACACTCTGCGGAAATATACCCGCTCATGCCGCGCATCCTTGTCCGCATTGCCTTGCTCTTCCTGCAGCCAGATCCAGCGGGCGCTCCAGTCTCCCCATTCTTTTGCCGCCATGTTATCCGCATCTCCCTTCACCTTCATATAAACGGCATCGCCGCCCTTCAGAAGGACGGCGGTGTTTGACTGCATTTTATTTGACTTTATCGAGATAATCCCGCTGGAATTCTTCCGCCGCCTTATCCAGGATCTTCTGCGGATCTGCATTCTTGTCGGTTAGCACGGATTGCAGCACGACATCCAGCTTCTGATACAATTCCTGGGCATTGATGGGCTCCTCCGCCCGCATCCCCTTACTGCCGTTGTCCATATAATCACGGAACATGTCCAGATTCACGTTGTTGTATTTGTCGAGAATTTTCTGTTCCTCCCCAATACGCTTCTCATCGGTCCAGATCCGCAGCCCGTAAGGGCCGATGATCAGCCCCTGATCGCTGAGTGTCTTCTTCTCGATATCCCAGCCGGTCAGAGCCTCCTCTGAGGATTCGGGTGTGAATCCATAGGTCTTCAGCCATTTGAAGCCGGCATCAATCTGCTCCGGGGTTACATTCGGCGAGAACATATACAGGCCGCCCCCCAGCAGGGTAACAGGTTCTCCGATCGGACCTACAGGAAGTGCTGACATGGCAATATTGTCCTTGGACATCTTGGTCTGCTGCTGGATAACCGGAGGCCAGTCGTTGGTGCCGAAGCTCATCGCAACCTGATCGGTTCCGAGCATACGGAACATGTCATTGGTGACATCCACCAGATTGTTATCGGGCAGCACATTGTATTTCCATTTCAAATCCTTCACATATTGCAGCGCCGCAGCAGCCTCAGGAGAATTGAATACCGCCTGCCATTTGCCGTCAACCTGCTTCTCGAATTCCGCACCGTAAGCCCAGGCAATGTTCATGAACATCCAGCCGCCCTGGCCGCTCTTCGTCGGCAGGAACATTCCGGCTTTGCCGGTCTTTTGCTTGATGATCTGCGCCGTTTCCGCCAGCTCCTCATACGTCTTGGGGAACTTCGGAATCCCCTTGTCATCCAGAAGGCCCGCTTCCTTGAAGAGATTCACATTATAGAGCATGCCGATGACATAACCGTCCTTCGGAATCCCGTAATACTTGCCGTCCTTGGTCACCATTTTCAGAAGATCCGGGTTAATGGCCTTGTCATATCCATACTTCTTCATCGTGTCTGTGATATCCGCTGCGTAATTAGCTTTAATGATTTTGCTGGTTTCGGTGAAAAAGGTCTCGTATACCGTTGGGAGCTGGCCGCTCGCCGCTTTGGGCAGGAACGAGCTGACGTCATAGCCCCATTCATCCTTGTCCACCGTAATGTTCGGATAATTGGTTTTCATCTTCGCCATGAGCTGTTCATACTGGGCGATCTTGGCTTCCTCATTCGGCTTCGGCCAGTTGCTGACCTTAATCGTTACCTGTTTGCCGGCTGCTGCATTTCCGCTCCCGCCTGTTTGTCCTTCATTGGAGCCGCCGCAGCCGGCCAGTCCGGCGGCCGTAAGCAGGGTGAGCGCCAGGGTTGCGGTTAGTTTCTTGTGGTGTGCCATTCTCAATGTAATTCCCCCTATAATTATTCTTATAGCAATTCCGCATTTTGTAAAGCGCTTTCTTTAATGCTGAGATCATCTTACCATGCGTCCTTTAGAGCGCCCTACGGGGCAAAACTGTGAAATGGTTTGTGATCGGGTGACATTACCCTTTAATGCTCCCGCCGAAGGCTTGCCCGTTCATGATGTACCTTTGGAAAAAAATAAACAGCACAATCGGCGGCAGGATAGCAAATGTCAGGGCAATAAACTGAATGTCCTGCGGTAATGTCGCTTTTAAATTATAGATAGCCACAATGACCGACCAGGTCGATTTATCCTTCAATACCATGAAAGGCCAGAAGAAATCCTGCCATACACTATTCATCGTAAGAATCGTAATCGTGGCCATAACCGGGCCGCTGAGCGGAAGAATCACCCGGATGAAGATGCCGATAGTGCTCGCCCCGTCGATCTTGGCCGCTTCCAGCAGTGCCTGGGGAATGGAGTCGAAGAAGTTCTTGAAGATCAGTATCACCACCGGATTCACGGCAGCCATGAACCACATCGGCCAGAAGGTATTGGTCAGATTCACATGCAGCAGCGGGAAATCAATCAGGTTCTTGAACAGCGGCACCATGCCCACCGTATTCGGAACCATCATCGTCCATACAATCAGCACGAACAGCAGCGCGCTCCCACGCGGCTTCAGCTTGGAGAAGAAATATCCGGCCAGCCCGTTAAAGGTGAGGCAGAACAGTACAGAACCGGCAGCCAGGTAAGCTGTATTCAGATAGTAACTGAGGAAATTGAACTCCTGCCAGGTCTCCCACAGCTTGCTGAGATTAAAAGTACGGGGAATTAAGGTAGGCGGAATCGCATAGAACTCCTTAATGTCCTTAAGGCTTGAGACCATGATCCAGACTGGAGGCAGGATACAGACGGCGGCGAGCGCAATCATCAGAAGGAACAAGCTCCAGTACAACAGGCGCACCCAGGGTGATCTGTATTCAATATTGCCGATAATGCCGTAAGCTTCATTGGTTTTCATGGCTTCTACTCCCTGTTCAATTTCTTATCCAGCCTGAAATAAATAACGGTAAGCACCATCAGGACAAGAAAAGTAATAACCCCCAGCGCCATGGAATGGCCTGCCTCGAAACTGCGGAATGCATAATAATAGCTTTGCAGCATCAGCGTCATGGAAGCATTATTCGGTCCGCCCTCGGTCATGACCAGCGGTTCGTTGAAGATCTGAAATACCCCGCTGATCTGCAGAATCATCATCAGTCCGATCATGCTGGAAATTTGCGGAAGGGTAATGCTTCTGAAGCGCCGCCATACATTGGCACCGTCGATCGAAGCTGCTTCATACAGATCATGATTGATACTCTGAAGGCTTGCCAGATAGAGCAGCACCGTCCCTCCGAAATTCCGCCAGGTGATCGTGAATATGATCAGCATTATGGTCATCTTCGGGTCCTGAAGCCATTGCTGTACCGGGAATCCCAATGCACTCAGCATACTGTTCAGCAAACCGCCCTGCCCGGGCTCAAACAGGAACATCCATAACATGGAAGCCGCAATACCGGGAACCATACTGGGAAAAAAGACGGAGAAGCGGAAAAAGGACTTCCCGTGTCTGAGTTCATTAATTACAACAGCGACTACAATCGGGACGGCAAAGCCGATCAGCAGCGACCAGATCACATACATAAATGAATTGACCAGTGTCTGCTGAAATGCCGAATTCTGAATGACATCCTTGTAGTTCTGTAATCCGGCAAAGCTTACAGCATTATAACCCTCGGTGTTGAAGAAAGAGAGCACAATCCCCTTGACGAGCGGTTGCCAGGAAAAAAAGAAAAAGACTAACACCGTTGGCACTATTAATATCCAGGAGGACCAATCTCTGAGCAGTCGCCGCAGAGGATTCCCGTTCTTTTTCTTTGCGATAAAAGGCTTTGCTTCATTGATTCTTCCAATCATGCTCCTGTCCTTCCTTCCTCCCGGAACCGTAATTCACTCCGGTCAGGCGTTGTATAGTTGGTATACCTTCTGTACCGGTTAAGCTGCCTGCTCAGGCTTCAGACAGCCCGGAGCTGATGCACAGCACAGCCGCTTCCGCGCGGAAGGCCTCGCTTGCGGGATTGGGCTGCTCCTCCAGAATGCGGAGAACTGACTGCGGCTCTACACCAGGCTGTGGCACCCGGGAAGGCGAGACCTCGGTCCAGTTCAGTTCGCCCCTCAGCCTGTATGACAGTCCGTACAGATAATAACCTGCACTTAACGCGTCAGTGGATGGGCTTATCCCCTCCTGCCATGAGCAGACTTCAAGGGGATGCCGCTTGTCCGGCAATTTCCCGGCCGCAAGCGTGATGCGCTTGTTACGGATCACCTGCTTGTTCTGTTCCCATGCCTGCTGGTCCAGGCTCTCCAGCTCCAGCCGGTATTCCATGCCTTGCTCTCCATACAGTGTCCAAGCTACCGGACTGCCTGCGGTTACTAACTTAGGCGCCTCCAGAAAAACCGGCTGACGGGCCGGGATAAACCGTTCAGCCTGTTCCCATTCTCCTGCAGCCGGACTGCGTCTGCGGTAATGAACCGTCCCGGTGAAGTCAAGCTCCTGATCCTGCAGCAGAGCCTTCAGGCATAGGGCCGCCTGCTCGTAGAGATCCGTACAGTTGTTATGGCCGAAGCGGTAGCCAATCTCATGACGCAGCGGAATGCCATAGCTTCGGACCAATGCGGCAAAAGCAAAGCTGAACCGGCTGAGAGTGAAGGCATCATGTGTACCGTGATTGATCAGCAGCTTCGTACCGCTCGACTTCAGCCCTTGCAGGAAGAACCCGGATTCGAGTCCGGCAGTTTCCTTCAGAAGGCCGGAGTCACTTTCACCTGTAAGTGTCCACAGAAGAGTCTCAATTGCGGTACTTCCTGTCACCGGATGCCGCCAATTTTGCTTCCAAATATCACGGTAACCGGTGTCCACCTCTGCTACATGCCAGATCAGCGGACAGGCGCCTTCCGCATACTCTCGGATAAGTCCGTTAAGGATGAGCGGCGGTGCATAGCACAGTGTGTAACGTACCCGGTAAGGCAGCCGGTGCGGGTTGCCTCCGGCCAGCAGCGCAGTCAATCCGCCGCGGGAACCTCCCACAGCCACTACCTGGTCTGCATCACCGCCATAGCGGTCCTGGGCGCTGGCAATTGCCGCCCCGATCCCTCCATAGATTGAGCCTTGCAGGGAGCGGCTTCCGATGTAGCCTCCGCCGTTCCAGAGAATGCCAACCACGCCTTGTCCCGTGCCGGCCAGCGTCTTGCCTATGATCTCCAGAAATGAAGGTCCCACGGTACTGAAGGTGTTCTCATTAGCGTCGTAATAACCATTGAACAGCAGCGGATACCTCTTGGCGTTCGCCGGATTCCAATAAGGCGGGAGAATATAGGAAGCCAGGCTATACCGGTTCTCCGAAACCAGCAGCCTGTTGCTGATCAGCTGAAACACAGGTGCATCATATACCAGCGCCCCTTCTTCCCTGGATTCATTAATGAAGACCACAGGATATCCGAAGGTCTTGAGCATACGGTCACTCAAGGATACGGCGACCAGATCATCGACGGCATAGAGACTGTAACGGTCCCCGATGTAGTGCTCGAATTGCGGAGTTCTCAGTGTTCGCTCCAATTCACCCTCACCAAACAGCTCATAATCTTCCGTGTTATATACATAAGGGCTGTCGGTGTCGCTGTTATAGAGCCTTACATGCTCGGAAATAACCTGCTCGCCCGCTTCGTCCATGCGCAGCGTTCCAATGCCGTCTGTTCCTCCATAGCGGAACCTGCCTCCGCCCTCTGCTGAATCGTTATCCCAGTGCGATACTACCGGGAACATATTGGTAAGCAGCGGGCTGACAAGTACGAACACGCCTTCCGCTGTATTGCTGTTCCAGGCTGCTGCTTCAGCTTCAACGGTATCTTCATAAAGTGTGGACCACCGTGCATTAAGGTAGGTCACCTCGCCGCTGCGCTGACAGGCCAGCTTCAGAATGGAGCGATGCCGTCTTAGATAGTCCGCCACTGCCCGGCTTACCGGAACGGTAACGGGCTCATGCCCGCCCGCTTGAACATACCGGCTTAGCGGTACGAATGGCCCTGGAACATAACATAATGGTCTATTCACGATTCTCCTGCCCCCCGTCCGGTTTGCTTGTGCCCTGGACAGCCAGGAACGATTTGAACTGTATAACCGGCAGGTCACCGGAGATGCTGTGATTCTTCCCGGCCAGGAATCCTCCCGCCTGTCTCGGCGTGCAGGTCACCGTCACCATTCTTGCCTCACCAGGGAACAAGGTCAGGAACTGCTCGTCTGCTTCCATCCAGTAGCGGTTTCCCTTCTCTTCCGCATGTACATGCAGCAACGCTTCACTGCCTGTATTAGCTACCATGAAGCAGGCTTGCAGACTCAGCTCTCCGGTAACAGCGGGCAGCCATCTATTCTCCTGGCGCACCTGAAGATTGCCGCCTGTAAGCGCTAACGCTGGTGCGTACAGATGCTCCCTGGCGGTAGAGAATACATATACATTCTGCTGCGGTTCTTCTTCACGGTTCATAAAGGACAATCTGACGAAATATAACTGGTCCTCCAGCTCAGGTACTGTGAACTTCAGGGTCCCGGCGCAGACTGCCCGGTCTCTGTCTCCTTGGGTTATGAAATGCTGCCGGTGCAGGCTCCGGCCCGCCGAATCCAGGACCTCCGCATCAGCTTCACACGATTCCCCTTCCCAGCCATGTACGTATACATCTCCTTGGAAACCGGTACCCGGTGTGAGCAGCAGACTCCGGTAGTCCAGTGATACATGCAGTGGACGGAAGGCCTGTTTCATCCAGTGGTAAGCCATCTTCGGTTCACCATAATAATCAACCACATTGGTACAGGACACGTTCGGCCAGGGTTCGTTGAGCTGCCAGACAATACTTCCGCTGTTCCGGAACTTGCGCCGCCGGTTGGCCTCCAGCACGAAGCGGATTCCTTCCGCCTGAATCCACTGGCTGCAGGCGGAGAATTGTGCCAGGTCTGTCAGACTGCCGAATATTTCTTCATCCCGGCTCAGCGTATCCCACCACTCCCCGTGATGTCTCCAGACTGCACTGTTCTCCATGGAGACCGGCTGGCTGTGCGCTGCGCCCAGGAATTTCTCCAGACTCTTGAGTGAACTCAGACCGTCCACCCCAAATTCACTGTGCAGCAGATTATCGTTGCTGCCATATAGCTCATAATGATGCGGGTTGCCCATGTACTTCCAGTGACCGTGTACATCATGCCCCTGCCCCTTGGTCTCGCTAATATACTCCACCGGACCGGAAGCCGAGGTTGGCAGGAACAGCCGCTGCGGATCATACTGCTCAACGAGTTCCTTCAGCATTGCCAGATTGGAATCGCTTAAGTCCGAAGGCTTATTCGGCTCGCTCATTAATTCATTGCCGCCACTCCATATCGTCATGGCGACATGATTACGCTTCGCCTTGAGTGCTGAGCGGGCGGACTGGTGCAGCAGCTCAAGGAACTCCGGCTGCTTGGAAGGAATATTGTCAATCCCCGAGCTCGACTGGATGAATTCCTGCCAGACCATAATGCCGTTCGCATCGCATAGGTCGTAGAAGACCTGCTTCTCAATGATCCCCCCGCCCCATACCCGGACAAGATTGACATGAGCCGCCTTCATGAGACGGACCATAAGCTGATACTGTTCGACTGTTATATTTCCGTAGAGATGGTCCAGAGGGGTCATATTCACCCCTTTCATATAGATCCGGCGGCCGTTGATGACCACTGTATAGGGCAGCGCATTGTCAGGACTGTCAACATTTCGGATATAGTCAAGCTTGCGGATTCCGGTTCGTATAACCCGCGTATCCAGTTCCTTCCCGTCTTCATCCAGCAGCTTCAGTTCAAGACAGTAGAGCGGCTGCGCCCCGTAACCATTCGGATACCATAGCTCAGGTTCAGGGATATCCAGCGCGGTCTTGAGCATCGCTCCAGCACAGACGGGAAGCGTCTGCACCAGCAGCGGATTACCTCCGGGATCAGAGCAGGTAATATTCGCCGTCAGTGTCCGGGCAGGCTCTGCTCCAGAAGTGGATGAAACGGCGGCCTGTATTTCAATACAGCCAGCCACCTGAGTGCTGCCGTCCTCTTCAACCTCAGCATCGGTCGTGATGGACATTTCACCCCACGAATAATCCTCATGTATCCTTAGCAGCACATCATCCCAGATTCCAATGTTAACCAGCCGGGTAGAGAAATCCCACTTATAATTGAACCGGCTCTTCTGTGTGAAGGTGGCCGAGGTTTTGCCGATTTGCCCCATTTCATCGGGCGCCTGCTTCAGAAGCACGGAGATCTCAAGCTTCTCCCTAACGGATAGCAGCTCTGTAACATCGTACACAGCCGGATCAAACATTCCTTTATGCTCCCCAAGCAGGATATGATCAGCGTATACCGCTGCTTCATAATCAAGCCCCAGAAAGACCAGCTCAACTCGGGACCCCTTCAACTCCGGTCGTTTCAAGGTCATACGGTACACCCACCAGCGATTCTCTACCCATTCGCAGCTCAAGCTGTTCAAGTCCTCATAGGGATTGGCAATCCAGCCCTGTCTGTAGAGATCGTGATGAACTCCCCCCGGCACCGTTGCCGGCATCCAGTCGGTCACCCCCATTAATTCCTGGCCAAGCTCCATGCTTGTACCCTTCAGCGGCACCCAAGGCCAATATCCTTTGACTTCCCAGTTCAATTCGTTCAACAGAATTTCTCTCATCGCTTCTTCCGTTCCCCCAGACCCTGGTAATTTGGCGCTGCCACTAACCAAGAGCGGCTCTGGCGCCAGCCCGTTAATGCGCTTACAATCCATAATTCCTGCCGTTTCATTACCAATGATAGCACCGCGCTCCCGAATCCGAAGGCCCCCATATCTGTGAAATCGTTTGTAAATCTGCTCAATTGCGGATGAACATCAAACCTCATTCTATTACGTCAGCTGCTGCAACTGCTTGCTTCAGATTAAAACTCAAAGCTTGGTCGTCGCTGCGGTGAACATTTGGACTTCCGGCCGCTGCCCAGTTTGGATTTCTTGATTTAAACCGCTCTTAGCAGTAGAAATCCAAACACAAAGGCGGTCGCTACCGCTCCTCCAGTTCCAAATTTCCCCTCCGCTACTTTTTGCTTTTTGTTAATTTCTTTGGTAAGTCTTACATCAAGTGCTGCCTTACCTTCATCCATATCCAAAAAAGCCCATCTCTATGAGATCAGCTTTTTTGGCTACAAAGGTTATACAATCAGAGGTCAGCTTGACGGGCTCGTCTGTCTGCTTGTACTTCATTCCGGGACTTCTATATAATCGGATACTCTGGATTTCAATATTTCTATTAGTTCTTCATCCATAAATCTATATCAACCTTCTCAAATGCTTTTTCTCCATTACAACAAATCTGACCATCCGATATGGCCTTCATTCACCTTAATTCTTGCAGCTTCTTCTGTACCTGCCGACCTCACCACGTAACCATGAATTCCGTCAAAAATCTTCTAAGCGGTCAGACTGCGCCATTTATTACATTTGGTCCACTCGCCCCCGCCACGCTGAATGTGATCGGTTTTTCGATTACATTTGGTCCACACACCTCCGCTGTGGAGAATGTGGTCGGTTTTTCGATTACATTTGCCCCACGCGCCTCCGCCGCGCCAAATGTAGTCGGTTTTTCGATTACATTTGGTCCACGCGCCTTCGAAACACCCCTTGTAGTCGCTTTTCCGCCTACATATGCCCCTGCCGCCCCTCGCATCTGCCTCTCCGAAAAACAACAAAAATAACGGCCCCCAAAACATGGGCCGCTATCTGCAAGCAGCAAACAATCGCTGCGTATTCAGTTAACTGACTTGTCGTACTGCAAGTAGACGACATGCGTCTGGAGGTATTCGTTCAAGCCGTGCTTGCCGTCAGCGCCGCCGATGCCGGATTTTCTCCAGCCTGCATGGAAGCCCTGCATCGCTTCGAAATTCTCGCGGTTGATGTACGTCTCCCCGTATTTCAGCCGCTTGATTACTTTCATGGCGACATTCAGATTCTGGGTGTACAGCGATGAGGTTAAGCCAAATTCACTGTCATTAGCGAGTGCAATCGCCTCATCCAGGGTTGAGAATGAGATGACAGGAATAACCGGACCGAAAATTTCATCCTGCACAATCTCCATCTCATTCGTAGCGTCTGTGATCACTGTCGGCTCAAAGAAACTGCCGGTTCCTGCTACTTTTTTACCGCCTAGGGCGATTTTAGCCCCTTCTTGAACAGCCCGGTCTACCTTCTGCTGAACCGATTCCTGCGCGGCCTTGTTGATGAGCGGTCCCATCTGGATGTCTGTGTCCTTGAGCGGGTCTCCGTACTTCACGGCCTTCATCGCTTCAACCAGCCGCGTAGTGAACTCCTCCTTGATATCTTCATGGACATAGACACGCTCCGCACAGTTACAGACCTGGCCTGTATTAATGACCCGGGAAGCCACAATCGCCTGAACAGCCAGCTCCAGATCGGCATCCTTCATGACGATGGCAGGCGCTTTGCCGCCCAGCTCCAGGCTGACCTTGATGATATTCTCAGCCGCCGCCTCCATAACCTTCTGCCCTGCCGGTACGCTGCCGGTAAGACTAACCATGCCTACCTTCGCATTACTGGACAGCTCGTTGCCCACTTCTGCACCTCTTCCTGTAATAAGGTTGAATACCCCCTTAGGTAATCCGGACTGATCCACGATCCGGCTGAACGCCATGGCATTGTTCGGAGATTCCGCGCTGGGCTTCACGACAATCGTGTTGCCGGTGATGAGCGCCGGGGCCATTTTTCTAGCGATCAGGAAGAACGGGAAGTTCCAGGGCAGAATGCCCGTGGTGACGCCAATCGCTCTTTTGAATACAAAAATATGCTCATTATCACGGTCGCTCTGCACGATCTCCCCCTCATAACGCCGTGCCCATTCCGCCATATAATCCAAATAATCCGCAGTGAAATGAACCTCTACGGTGGATAATTCCAGGGTCTTGCCGACTTCCTCCGAGATCAGCCTGGCGATGCTGTCCGCCTCTGCCCGAATCCCGTCAGCAATCGCATGCAAATACTTGCCGCGCTCTACCGCCGGAGTCTCCTCCCACGCTGCCTGGGCCTGCTCTGCTGCATCAATGGCACGTATGACATCATTCCTTGTAGCCTTGGGAACCTGTGAGATCACTTCATCGGTTGCCGGATTGGTAACATCCATCCACTCTTTGCCTTCGGATTCCGTAAATTGGCCGTCGATATACATCAAATGCTTGGTCACTGTTTCTCCCCCTCAAGGTAGATTATTCCATTATCCCAATTACCCAATCATAGTGTAAACGCTATCAATATTTATTGTCAATAAGTTTCACATTTTTTATTTGTTTTTGTGTTGTTTTTCATTGACTTATTGAGTTAAGCTGTGAACATAGGTTTTCATTGATGGGAGGGGTAGGAGTGCGAGTCAGTATTTTTTCTACTTGTTTGGTAGACCTTATGAGCCCGAATGTCGGGATTGCCATGGTGGAGGTCCTGGAGCGGCTTGGCTGCGAGATCGATTATCCCGCTTCACAGATCTGCTGCGGCCAGCCTACCTACAACAGCGGTTATCTGCAGGAATCCAAGCTGGCTATGCAGAACATGATACTGGCCTTCGAGGCTTCGGATTATGTCGTAGGACCATCCGGCTCCTGCATCGCTATGTTTCATGAATATCCGAAGATCTTCCGGGGTGACCCCGATTGGGAATTGAAAGCGGTTGCTTTGAAAGAGAAATCCTACGAGCTGACCCAATTCATTGTCAAAGTACTGGGGGTAACCGATGTGGGTGCAACTCTCGAAGGCACCGCAACCTACCATCGTTCCTGTCATATGACCAGACTTCTCGGAGAGAAGGAAACCCCCTTCCAGCTGCTGGAGCAGGTGAAGGGACTGAAGCTTGAGCCGCTCAAGAACAGCGATAACTGCTGCGGGTTCGGCGGAACCTTTGCGGTGAAGATGCCTGAAATCTCGGAGCAGATGGTGGATGAGAAATGCGGCTGTGTCATGGATACGGGAGCGGATATTCTAATCAGTGCAGACATGGGCTGTCTGCTGAATATCGGGGGACGCCTGTCACGTAAGGGTGAGCCTGTAAGGATCATGCATATTGCAGAGGTATTGAATCAACATCAGCCTGTAGTTAGCAAAGGGGGAAGCCGGACTTGAGCCTGCAGACGGATTCACGTAATTTCAGCGAACGGACGACGGATGGCCTTGGGGATTCCTTCATGCGCAGTGCCGTGGGTTCGGCGCAGGACAGTCTCAAGACAAGACGTCTGTCTGCGGCCACTGCGCTCGGTGACTGGGAGCAGTGGCGGAATGTAGGCCAGCTTATCCGCCAGCACACTCTGGAGAATCTGGATTATTATCTGGAGCAGCTTGCCGGCAATATTGAGCGACAGGGCGGGCATATCTATTTTGCAGCGACCAAAGAAGAAGCCAGCTCTTATATCCGGGATGTTATTGTGCGCAAACAAGCCACGAAGATCGTCAAATCGAAATCCATGGTCACGGAAGAAATAGAGCTGAACCGCGTTCTGCTTGAAGCAGGCTGTGAGCTGACGGAGACGGATCTTGGAGAATACATCCTCCAGATGGATGATTGGGACCCACCCTCGCATATCGTGGCTCCCGCCTTGCATAAGGACCGGAGGCAAATCAAGCGGGTATTCACAGAGAAGCTTGGTTATACAGGCGATGAAACTCCAGAGAATCTGGCCGGATTTGCCCGCACGGTCCTGCGGCAGAAGTTCCTGGAAGCGGAGGTCGGAATTACAGGCTGCAACTTCGCCATAGCCAATCTCGGAGCGATTAATCTCGTCACCAATGAGGGCAATGGCGATCTTACGGCTGCCATTCCCAAGACGCATATCGCGGTAATGGGCATGGAGCGGATTGTGCCGACTCTGGAGGAGATGGAGGTACTGGATAATCTGCTCTGCCGCAGCGCCGTAGGACAGAAACTAACCAGCTATATCACGGTTATGGGTCCTTCAGCGGCGGGTGAGACAGACGGCCCTGAGGAATTCCATCTGGTAGTCGTCGATAACGGGCGGTCCGATATTCTCGGAAGTGAATTCAACGAAGCGCTGCAGTGTATCCGCTGCGGTGCATGTCTGAACGTCTGTCCGATCTACCGCCATATCGGCGGCCATGCTTACGGATCGATCTATCCGGGGCCGATTGGGGCGGTCATCACCCCGCTGCTTGGCGGTTATGACGATTATAAGGAGCTGCCGTATGCTTCCAGCCTGTGCGGGGCGTGTACAGATGTCTGTCCGGTAAAAATCCCGCTGCATGAGCAGCTCATTATGCACCGCCAGAATATTGTGAAGCAGAAGAGGACCGGCGCTGCCGACCGGATCCAGATGAAGGCCGCCGCCAAGCTACTCTCTTCCCCTGCCCTGTTCGGCAAAACCCTGCGGTTCGCCCACTCTGCAAGCCGGATGATGAGCAAGCAGGGCCGTATTGTAAGAGGACCAGCCTTGCTTCAGGGCTGGATTCGTTCCCGCGACCTGAAGCAGCCCGTCAAGCAGAAGGACAGCTTCCGGGCATGGCTGGAGCAACGGAAAGGAGGCGCAGAGCAATGACAGCAACCACCAACACGAGCACGAACAGAAACACGAAT
This sequence comes from Paenibacillus silagei, assembly GCF_017874735.1. Taxonomy (GTDB): domain Bacteria; phylum Bacillota; class Bacilli; order Paenibacillales; family Paenibacillaceae; genus Paenibacillus_AQ; species Paenibacillus_AQ silagei. The sequence goes on along the minus strand of NZ_JAGGLV010000003.1, from coordinate 240,939 downwards.
AAGGAGGCTTTTCTGAATACGATTGCCGCCAAGCTGGGCCGGGAACGGAGGACTGAGGTTCAGCGTCCTGCAATCCGGGAGTTCATTCCTGACAGCTACGGCCCGCTTACCACGGACAATCTGGTGGAGATTCTTAAGGAACAGTGCTTCTTCATCCACACCCAGGTAATTGAATCGACACGGGAGCTGTTGCAGAGAACGTTAGATGATCTGATAGAGGCAAATGGCGGCGGGAACGTGATGACATCCGGTGATCCCCGGTTCAGGGAGTACGGGCTGGCTTTCCCGGATGCTGCCGTATGGGAAGAAGCTGCGGGACGGGCGGAGAATATCAGGCGTGCTGAATCGGCGAATACAGCCATAGTCTTCGCCGACTGTGCACTTGCGGAATCTGGAACGGTTGTTCTGGAGAGCCGCCCCGATCAGGGCCGGTCGCTCCATTTCCTGCCCGCCCATTATATTGCGGTGGTTGAACGTGAGAAGCTGGTGCTCCGCTCCACGGATGCCGCCGCAGCGCTTAACCGGAGAATTCAGGACGGGGAACCGGTGGGTTCATCGATTAACTTCATCTCCGGTCCCTCCAATTCCGCCGATATCGAAATGAAGCTTGTCGTCGGGGTACATGGGCCGCTGAGGGCTACTTATGTGCTAATTTAGAACGAATCCTGTCCCTTAAGGACGGTATAGCAGCGATTCTACACGTAGTCCGTGACGTCAAATTCTCTATCCTTGTAATAGAATTTCCGGTCTTCCTCCGTGATCTCACGGACAATTCTGCACGGGCTGCCTACGGCGATCACATTATCCGGGATATCCTTGGTCACTACGCTCCCCGCTCCGATAACTACATTATTCCCGATGGTTACCCCCGGATTCACAATGACATTGCCGCCGATCCACACATTGTTGCCGATGGTGATGGCAATCCCGTATTCATAGCCTGAATTCCGGGAATCGGGATGGACAGGATGTCCTGCTGTGTAAAGCGATACATTCGGAGCGAACATGACATTCTCGCCGATGACCACCTTGCCTACATCGAGAATCGTACAGTTGAAATTGGCATAGAAATTATTCCCTACAGTGATATTCGACCCATAATCGCAGCGGAAGGGAGTCTCAATATGCACAAGCTCCCCCGTCTTGCCCAAAAGCTTGCGGATCAGCCCGTCTCTCTCCTCATGAGCGTCTGGAGAAAGTGAATTGAGCTGGTGAACCAGCAGCCTGGCGGCTGTCCGCTCTTCAGTTAATCCGTCCAGCCACGCTTTATAGGGTAATCCTGCAAGCATTCTATCTTTTTGATTCATTAGATTCATAGGTGATTCCTGCCTTCTCTTAGTGTTGTGTGTTCATGGGGTAGGTCCAGAAGGCTTCCTGCCCGAAGCGGAGCTGAATCTCCTCCGCCGTCAGCTCCTGATTGCCGACAAGCTCCGCCGCTTGGAATTGCGAACGGTGTGCCTGGATAGAAGCCATCTTCTTGTCCAAGTATGCGGTGACATCGACATGCACATCCGATAGTCCGATATGCTCCTCATGGCCGATGGAGAAGGCGCAACAGTGGACAACCGGCCGATCAGCGGCAGGCAGGCGGTGGACTGCCCGGATGACCGCCGCTCCGGTGGCATCGTGATCCGGATGCACGCTGTAGCCGGGATAGAAAGTAATCACTAGGGACGGCGTCAGCTCCCGAAGCAGGGAAAGTATTGTATACTCCAGCAGGCGCGGGTCGTCGAACTCGATCATTTTATCGTGGAAGCCCATCATTCTTAAGTCCTGTATCCCGATAGCTTGACAGGAAGCACGCAGCTCCTCCCGGCGGATCTCCGGCAAGGTTACCCGGTTCGCGAATGGAGGAATCCCCATATTCCGGCCCATCTCGCCCAGCGTCAGGCAGGCATAGGTTACTTCTGAGCCTTGCTCAATATACTTCGCCAGTGTGCCAGCCGCTGTAAAAGCCTCATCATCAGGATGCGGGAACACCACCAGTATGCGCTTGTGTTCTGTAATCTGTGTGTCGTTCATAGGTTCATTCCTCCCGGTGACATTATAGCTTAGCGAAATATTCGATAACAACCTCGCGGAAAATCAGGCCCGCCTGTGAAATATAGCGGTTCTTATGCCATAACAAGGCGATTTCCCTGACCAGTCCCTCGTCTTCCAGCGGAATCAGACGGATATGATCCTGCGCATTCCTCGCCGTACCCGGGATGAAGGCTAAGCCGATTCCGGCTTCCACCAGGTCAATCAAGCGGGCCGGTTCGTCTCCCTCATACACATAGCGTGGCAGGAATCCTGAAGCCTGGCAGACGGAATCCACCAAATCTCGAATCCCGTAACCTTGTTTGACACCCACAAACCACTCATTCTTAAGCTCTATCAAGGCGAGGCTCTTGCGCTCCGCCAGAGGGTGAGCGGCTGGAACGGCAAGGTAGATGTGATCGTTACAGACCACCTGACATTCCAGCTCTTCCCCTCTGACCGGAGGAGAGGACAAGCAGAAATCAACTTCTCCCCTCTGAAGAAGGGGAATCATCTCCTGCATGGGCAGCATTTGTACGTGAAAATGGATGTCCGGCAGCTTGAGGCGAAACTCCCGGAGAATACCGGGCAAGGTACTCGCGGTGGTTACCGCTAATTCAAGGTTGCTGGACTCCAGGCTGGACAGGTCCTTAAGCTCCTGCCTCCCCTGTTCCAATTCGAACAGCGCCTTCTCTGCACGTTGAAGAAATCGGCGTCCCGGCTCGTTCAACCGCAGCTTCCTCCCGCTCCGGTCGAACAATGGAACTCCGAGATCCTCCTCAAGCCGCTGAATGGTCTTGCTCAGTGAGGATTGGGTAACATGCAGCCTGTGTGCAGCCTCGGTCATATGCTCCAGGCGGGCAACCGCGATGAAATACTGCAATTGAAGAAGCTCCATATCCCGCCTCCATTCATTCCCTCAAGTCTATGAAATCATAACATGAAATGCGTTGGAGTAAATAACTCATATCCTGTACGATAACTGTACAGCACTTGAGGGGGAATAACAATGAATGCACGCAACTGGTGGTTAATGATATCCGTTGGGCTGGGAATCATGCTTAACCCGCTTAACTCTTCGATGGTAGCTGTGGCAATCCCCAGGTTACAGCATGTGTTCGGGCTTGAGTTCACTGTGGTTTCCTGGATCATTTTCTCGTTCTATATTGGCAGCGCTGTTGCCCAGCCTGTCATGGGCAGAGCCAGCGATATCTTCGGCCGCAGGAGAATATTCCTGGCCGGACTGGTAATCGTCTTCGCAGCCTCCCTGCTCGCCCCTTGGTCTCCGGGCTTCGGGGGACTCGTTGTTCTGCGGATTATCCAATCTATTGGAACCAGTATGGTGGTGGCTGTAGGGATGGCTATCATCCGGGTGAATATTACAGACAGGCAAGCCTCTGCTCTATCCCTGCTGTCGATGTTTACATCAGGAGCGGCAGCGGCAGGACCGTTCATCGGCGGGGTCTTGATCCATGTGTGGGGCTGGTCTTCCATTTTCTACATCAACCTGCCGTTTGTAATGGCGAGCTTCCTGTTAGCCTGGAGAACCATCCCGCAAGATAAGCCGTCCGCAGCCTTATTACCCAAGCCGTCCTTGCGGCAATGGATGAGCCGGATGGATGTGCCTGGAATCCTGTTGTTCACTGTGGGGCTGGTGGCTGTACTTGCGCAGATGCTGTCGGCCAAGTCCTCCGGTCATGTCTCCCTATTCAATGTAATCATCGGCCTGTCCGGGTTCATCCTGCTTGCGGTCTTCGTAAGGCATGAGTTAAGAACAGCCATGCCCTTCATTCCTCTGCGTACCTTCGCCGGGTATCCCGGGCTGATCCGTGTCAACGTCGAATTCATGCTGGTTAATCTATTATTTTATTCCGTCTTCTTCGGTCTTCCATCTTATTTGCAGCTCGTTCGTAAGGTCAGTGAATTCCACACCGGGCTTCTGATGTTAAGTCTGGGTCTATGCTCACTCGCCGTTTCTCCAATCGCCGGAAGATGGATCAATGCCTCAGGGCCCCGGCCCGCACAGGCAGGTTCGGCAATCCTCATGACCATCGGGTCGCTATGGATCGTGATGCTGAATCCGGCATCGCCTGTAATCAGCATCATCCTGGTCCTGGCTGCCTTCGGAATCAGCAACGGACTGAACAACGTCGCCATGCAAGCCGCCTTGTTCAACCACTCGCCAAAAGAGATCATCGGGGTAACCTCCGGCTTATTCAGCACCTCCAGATATTTCGGGACGATCCTCTCCTCCCTGCTCATCGGAATCATTATGGGCGACCAGTTCAGCTTCAGCGGATTCCGGCTGCTGGGAATGATCCTCACCGTGATTGCCTTGTGTCTGCTGTTCATATCCCGGCGGCGTTCCCGCAAGACCAAAGACTCCCATCACAGTCTTGATGACCGCTAGGGAGCGCTTGGAAGACGGGTCTTACCCCACTGAAAAATCTAGGCTTCGTCCAAAAGCTGCTGCAGCTTGTCTGCAACGGCTTCACTGTCCGGGTATATTGTAGCAGCGCAGGTAAGAATGCGTATTGCTCCCTCCCGGTGACCGCCATAACTTAAGGTATCAGCAATCCGCATAAATTCAAAATCCGCTTCATAATACTTATCCTGCTCTAAGCGCCGGATACGCTGGTATTCGTTAATGGCCTCACCTGCGCCGCTCGTGACAACAGTCTTGGCAAGATGATGTACCATCGACTGCTTAAGCTGGCGGACCTCCATGCCCAGCAGCAGATCCAGAATAGGACGGGTCACACTGCCCAGCCACACATGGTCACAGTTGGTCATTACAGAGATGCCGAGATTCTCATCCGGCAGCAGAATCAGCTCACTAAGGAATCCGGTATCCCAGCCGGAATGCGAGAGTATCCGTGAGCCATTATAGTGGCCCAGGAACCAGCCCAGCCCCACAGCTTCATGCTCCGGCCCCCAGCCTGTAGCCATAGTAGGGTTCCACATCTGATCATAACTGCCGGGCTGTAAGGCGTTATATCTATCCTTAGCTTTGCCCTGACCGAGCTGCATCAGCATATATTGGCACATCTCCTGCGCATTGGTATACAGTGTGGAGCTGGGAGCATGCGCTCTATTGTAAGGGAACACTTCACTAACATATGGCCCGTACCCTGCAGAGCTCCTCAGCACATGGGGCGCAGCCAGCACCTGTTCAACCTCCATTTTCAGAAAAGAACTCGTGCTCATCCCAGCAGGCTCCAGAAGATGCTGCCGCATATACTCCTCGAAGCTGAGGCCGCTAACCTTGGCAATCAGATCTCCAAGAATTTCATAAGCGATATTACTGTATGCAAAATGAGTACCCGGATCACTCAACAGGCCGAGATGGCAGATTCCTCTGACATACCTCTCAAGACTCTCTTCATCATATTCAGGCCGGTCCCAGGCATAATCCTCCTCATCCGGCATCCCGGAGGTGTGATTCAACAATTGTCTGACCGTAATCTGATGATAGCGTTCATCATTCATTTTGAAATACGGAAGATAGCTCACTATAGGTGAGTCCAGCTCTACCTGCCCACGCTCTGCCAATTGCATCACAGCCGTAACTACGAAGGTCTTGGAGACGGATGCCTGGTGAAAAAGAGTGCTGTTAACCACTGGCTCCCCTGTAGACACATTAGCGCTGCCATACTCTCCTGTAAAAAGAATCTTGTCCTCACTAACGATCCCCACCTGCAATCCGGTAAACGGTCCATTCTCCATAAAGCGGGTCAGCATCGTGTGAAGCTCTTGTACTCTGCTCTGATATGTATTCATTCTGGGTCCCCCAGTTCTTATATGTACTGAATCAATATAACATCCGGGGAGCGCACAGAATGTGTAAAAAACAGCTTAATCCGAACTTTACTCAGCCTATCCCTCAACCACATCGGCCCGCAGGTCCGTGGCAATCTCAAGGATCACGGGTACAATAGCCTCCGTTGACAAGGCAACGTACAGATCGCCCATATACAGACGGAACGGATACTCCGTCCCCTCATGGCTCCACATGAAAAAATCTCCATTAATCGACATCGTGCTCTCTGCACCTTGTACGGTGTAGACCCCGGAATAGCTGAAGCCGGATTTATCGACAAAGTATTGCTTGCATTCCTCTAAGGCTAGCGCCTGCTCTGCATTCTCTTCCTGCATGGAACGGGTAATTCGTAAACGCTGGCTCATTGGTGATCCTCCACAATGTTAATATTTAAGCTACTAATCCGTTAGTGTTAACTCCATTAACTAATATCAGCCGGGTTGATAATCGCGAGAATCTGGTGGTCTTTCCACACCCCGCGGATTTTCACATTCAGACGGGCAATGCCTTCCTTATGGAAGCCTGCATTCTCCAGCACACGGATGGAGCCGGGATTATCCGGTGAGGCTTCCCCAGTAATCCGGTGGAACTTCAGCTCCTCGAAGGCATAGCGCACGACCTGCTGCACCGCCTCCGTCATATAGCCTTTTCCGTTATAGTCCTTGTCCAGACTGTACCCGATCATACAGCTCTGCAGCGGTCCCCGCACCACAAAAGACAGACTGACAGTACCGATAATCCGGCGGTCAGCCTTGTGAATGACCAGGAAGTCGTATCTCTCATCCGCTGCCCTGAACTCTTCATACTGCGCAAGCTTGTCCCGCTGGTACTCCTCTGTATAGAAATCCCCGCTGATCTCCGGTGAATGTTCTTCAAAAAATTCACGGTTACGCAAATACATCCCCGTCAGCTCCGTGGCATCTCCCGCCTCAGGGTAGCGGATGTATACCCGTTGTTCTGTCATCTTTACGCCTCCATTCTTAATTGCAGCACAATGCCGCTTCCTCCGGCTGTTCCTTGCATTCTGGGAACCGGTAGGTCCAGAAGCGTTCCGTACCATACTTGCTGCGGATTGCTGCATCGGTGGGTTTAAGGCTACCAAGCACTTTATCCTCCTGGAACTGGGTGCGGTGCGCCAGAATGGAGTTGATTTTGACAGTGATAAAAGGCGTTACATCGATGACTGCATCGGCTGCTCCAATCCGCTGCTGATGGCCGTTCGAGAAGGCGACACTATGTACAACCGGACGTTCCGCTGCGGGCAGCCGGGCCATTGTACGGATCACCGCAGCACCAGTGGCATCATGATCCGGGTGCACGCTATATCCGGGGTAGAACGTAATAACCAGCGACGGGGCAAGCTCCTTCACGAGCGATTCCATCCGCTGATCCAGAAGCGCCGGGTCTTCGAACTCAATCATTTTGTCATGGAAGCCCAGCATCCTCAGGTCTTGAATCCCAATGGCCTTACAGGAAGCTTCGAGCTCCGCTTGGCGGATGGCTGGCAAGGTCGTGCGGTTCGCAATGAGCGGAACGCCCATATTCCGGCCCATCTCTCCCAGTGTCAGACAGGCATAGGTCACCTCTGCACCTGCTGCGATATACATCGCCAGCGTCCCGGATACGAAGTAGGCTTCATCGTCAGGATGGGGAAGTACCACCAGGATTCTTGCATGGTCCATAGATTTATTATTCATGTCTGCTTACTCCTCCAGTATCATTAAAAAGGGCTCCGGCTAAGCTGCAACGCCACGATCAGCTTGCCCATACTGTCATGTCCGGCCAGAATCAGCCGCTCGTTATCCTGCTCATCCACATGGGTCAGGCCTTCTGCATAGATCCAGCCCTTCTCTGTCTTCAAGCCCACCCGGTAGGGTCCTGTCCCTGAGATGGAGCCGTTCGTGTAACGGATCTCGGCATTGCTGATGAACACCGAGCCCGGAGCACGGGAGCTGTCGAAATGGCTGGCATAGGCTCCGTTTGTAAGTTCAAGATGGATATATAGATCCTCAGAGACGAAATCGTCGATCCGAGTCTGAATAGCTTGGGGTTGAATGAGCTGCATAATGTCCTCCTAGAGTGTAAAAGAATAGCTGGTTCCGGTGCATTTATTATACATGAAAAAAAGAGCCTGCCCAAGGAACTCTAAGAATTCCTTAAGCAAGCCTGGAGATGCTAAGAATTAAAGATTAACTATAGAGAAGACCTTATCATTGATGAAATAGACGTATTGGTGGCCGTACACTACATACCCGTCATAAACTTCGTCCGGGTCTCCCCAGGAGAGCAGAAGCTCTGTGATCGTCATGCCGCTGACCGCCCGCTCTTCACGGATGGCTGACCACATTTTATCGCTGATCTTGAACTTCGTTTGCGGATTCTTGAAAAACAGTACCTCTTCGACATACTCACTAGGGTCATCACGAGGTTCAATCTTGAGCGGAACCTCCTGCCCGTTGGCCCGGCGGATGATCATTTCTAAATTACCATTGGCCGGGTTCGGGCGGAAATTCGCGATGGTTGCTTTCTCAAAGTTCTTGAACGGACTATCGGTAATCATGGCGTTGCGGGTCCACACCGTTAGTCCATTATAGTAATACTTCAAATAATCAATATTCTCCATGGTGTACATGGTATTGTCCACAAAATCGTTCAAGTCCAGAACCCACTCGGTTCCGGCTTCATTTTGCATCACAAAGTTCTGGTTGTTGTCATCAACATACTGTACACTTTTCACCCAATGGCTTCCCGGATGTCCATATAAGTAGACCTTTTTGCCAAGCACAATGCCCATCGTTCCAGGCAGCTTGCTGATCGCGTACAGCATACTGTTGCTCTTATTCTTGCCATCCTCAGTGCTCCAGACGAACAACGCTATGGCGCTGGAGGCATATTTGCCGTCAATCGCTCCGAGCTTGAGCAGGGTTTTGAAGGCTACGTAATTGGTGCTTTTGTACAAAATAGAGTTATCCTTGTTCAGCTTGGCGCTTCCTTTGCTGCCTGTGAGCGTTACGCCAGTGGCATCTGCCGCCACAGTGAAGCCCGGGATCTGCCCGGCCAGCTTAACCGGAACATAGGCAGAGCCATTCACGAGTACAGATTTGGCTGGCGAAATAAGCAGGTTGCCTTCGACAAACGTAGCAATTTCCGTGTACACCGGTGCGGCTGCGGCCGCTGCCTGTCCGGCGCCTCCCGGATAGACCAGTCCGAGCGCAAGCAGCAGAGTGGTGAGCAGTAATGCAAGTTTTTTCATAGATGTTCTAATTCCTTCCCCCGATGTAAGTTAGGTGTCCCGGCAAGGTGCCGGAATCTTCCAGATCAGTACATTCGACAAGAAGTTAATTATTTCCTCTATATAAAATCACTTATCTGTACTCCTTCAGCCGTTCGCTACTTCGGAATACGGATCACAAATACCGTCGGCTCCCCTTCCCTGCTCTCCAGCAGCAAAGTGCCGCCCATTTTCTCCACATTTTTCTTGGCGATGGACAAGCCCAGACCGGTACCCCCGCTTGCCGTTGTCCGGGATTCATCTCCCCGCACAAACGGATCAAAGATCGTAGTCCACAGCTCCTTCGGAATGCCGACTCCATTGTCCGCAATCTCGATCCTGATCTGTGTATCCTCGGGAATCACGGATACCCGGATGCGCGTCCCTTCGGGATTATAGGCCAGAGCATTGCCGATCAGATTATTAATAACACTGGCGAACAGCTCTGGATCATAACGGGCATAGACCTCTTCTTCGGGCACCTGCAGGTGAAGCTCGAATTCTTTTTGCTCAATCTCGCCGTAGGTATCAGCAATAATCTCCCGCAGATGGTCGCCCAGCTCAAGGCGCTCTATACGCAGGATGAAATCCGGTGAGTCCAGCTTAAGCAGATCCAGCATATGCGTAATGAGCTTGGTGACCTGCACGGACTTGGTGTAGATGTAATTCAAATATTTCGTCTGACGTTCCGGGTCGGTAACGCGTCCTTCGATAAGGGCCTGCGCGTATCCCTGGATGCTGGTAATCGGGGTCTTCAGGTCATGCGACAGATCGACCATCAGCCGCTGCTTGCTTTTCTCGGCGAGACGCTTCTCCTCGGTGGTCTTCTCAATCACATCAGCCATGTAGTTGAAGCTGTGGCCGATCCGCAGGAACTCCGTCTCTGCATAGAGAGCGATTCGGGTATTGTAATGCCCTTCCATCATACGGTTCAAGCCTAGATTCAGCACCCGCAGCGGCTTCTTGATCCGTCTGGAGACCCAATAGCTGTACACAAAAATCAGCAGCAGAATCAACCCGCTGACCAGGAATACATAAAAGAACACCGAATGATTCAGATAGGAGACCAGAAACTCGTTGTTAATCGAGACATTGATTACATCGCGGGGAATCTTAAGTAACATCCATGCTGCCCCGCTATCCTGCTCCGTTACGCTCGTAATAGAATAATAAAAGAGTTGGTCGCTGCGGTTCTCCAGTCCCTGAAACAGGCTGTCCTCATCATAAACCTGAATCTCATCCTGCTTCTCGCCAACAACACGGATCACCCGCTTGCCGGAATCCAGCAGCTCCAGCCAGCCTCCGCTCTTCAGCAGACGCTCACTTTCCGGCCCTTGGCCCAGCTCCTCCCGGTACGCCCCGGCTTCCACAGACAGATTGGGGTCAGGCGTCATTTGCTCCCGGATAACCTCAGCAATATCCTTTTGTACGAATAGATAGACCACTAACACCAGCATCAGCAGCATGCAGTTGAACAGCAGGAAGTCGATGGTCAGCGACGTCTGCAGCGGGCGGTTATCTCTACTTTTCCACGGGTGCTTCAATTTTGTACCCCAATCCCCTGATCGTCTTCAGGTATTCCGGTCTCTTGGAATCTCGTTCGATCTTGTCGCGGATGTTGCTGATGTGCACCATAATGCTGTTGTCCTCGTAGACGTAGAAATCTTCCCAGACGGTCTCATAGATCTTCTTGCGTGTAAAAACACGGCCCGGCTGCTGCATCAGCAGCTCCAGGATTTTATATTCGGTAGAGGTCAGAGCGACGGCCTCACCGGCCACCTCAACCTGACAGGTACTCCGGTCCAGCGTCAGCCTGCCGAGCACGATCTGCTCACTTGGCTTCTCCTCCTCCGGTGCCTTGGCATCGAACTGATGCACCCGCCGCAGCATGGCCCCGGCACGCGCCACAATCTCCAGCGGATTAAAAGGCTTAGCGATGTAGTCATCCGCTCCAAGCTCCAGCCCCAGGATTTTGTCATGATATTGGCTCTTGGCGGACAGAAACAATACGGGGAAATGCTCATGCTCCCGAATCCGCTTCAGCAGCTGCAGCCCGTCCATCCCCGGCATCATAATGTCCAGTATCGCCAGGTCAATCTTGTTATTCTGCATCAGCTTCAAGGCTTCGATTCCGTTCTCTGCCGTCAAAATGTTATATTCCTTCTCCAGATACAGCTGCAGAAGCTCAACAATCTCCGATTCGTCATCGGCTATGAGAATGGTATACATGGTGAATCCCCCTCTATCTTGTCATGCAAGCCGCGCTCTTTGTAACTATAGCCTGCCATTCTTAATCCAGTCTAAACCAAATCTAAAGAAAAGATAAAGAATTATTACAACTGACATTATAACTCGAAGCTTGGTCGTCGCTGCGGTGAACATTTGGACTTCCGGCCGCTGTTGTGTTTGGATTTCCTGACCAAAACAAATAAAAGAAAAAGGAACAGCCCGCTCAGCCAATGAATGGCTAACGGACTGTCCTAATAGTATAGGTTAGTTTAGACAGAGCTTAACCTTGAAGCTTCACCTTACACCGTAGGTACGGTTCCACCGTCAATCACGTACTCGGCACCCGTAATGGAGGCTGCGCGGTCGGAAGCAAGGAAGGCTACCAGCTCACCTACCTCCTCAGGGAAGCCGGGGCGTCCGATAGGTATGCCGCCCAGCGCGTCCATTACCGACTGCAGTGCACTTTCCACACTGCCTGTTACCTCCGCAATACTCTTTAGGAAGTCCTCGCTTGCTGTGGTTTGAATGAAGCCCGGCGCAACCCGGTTCACCCGGATGCCCTTCGGAGAGAATTCCTTAGATAAGCTCTTGCTGTAACTGCTTAACGCAGCTTTGGCGGCTGCATAGGGGATGGTCGATTCGATCAGCGGCAACACTCTTTGAATGGAAGAGATGTGGATGATGACTCCCTTGCCTTGCTCCAGCATGAGCGGGATCAGCCCCCGGTCCAGCCGCACAGCTGCCAGCAGGTTCAGATTCAGCGCATCCATCCAGTGTTCATCGGATGCTGCGAGAAATCCCCCCGCTGGTGTTGAGCTGCCGCCAGCGTTATTCACCAGAATGTCGATCCGCCCGAACCGGGCCTTGACTGCGGCAATGACTCGCTCCACGCCTTCGGGCGTGGACAGATCGGCCTGGACGAACAAATCCGAAGCGGGCCCTTCCGTCGGAAGTGTCCGGGCAGTAGTCATAACTTCAGCGCCTGCCGCTGTGAATCGGGCAGCGATTGCCTGTCCCATCCCCTTGGTACCGCCTGTTACCAAGATTCTTTTACCTTCGTATTCTGTCAGCGGGCTAGCATAAGTTACAGCCATCGTTACAGCCTCATTTCATTAGGGATTCCTCAGGATAGGCTGGAAGTCCAGCCGCCCTAAGGTCTATATGTATATATTAGACTTGATTAATATGAGCGTCTAATTTATTATTTTCATTAAAGTCATGAATAATATTAATATATAAAGGAGGCTGCCTGCATGGAGCTTACACAATTGGAGTACTTTCTGACCGTAGCCCGGCTTGAGCATATGACCTCAGCGTCCAAAGCGCTGCGAATTACGCAGCCTGCCTTGAGCCATGCGATTTCCAAACTGGAGAGCGAGCTGGGGGTTCCTTTATTCGAGCGTAAGGGCCGCAATGTCCAGTTGAACCGCTATGGGGTTATGTTCAGTTCACGGGTCGAAGAAGCGCTGCGCAGTATCGGGAATGGGGTGCGGGAGATTGAGGAGTCGGCCAATGCGGAGAGCGGAACCGTTCATCTGTCTTATCTGAATATTCTTGGCGTGGACCTGATCCCATCGCTTATCAGAGACTATCAGGCAGACCATCCGAAAGTGCGGTTTGATCTGTATCAGGGGAATCACGGGGATATCGACGAAGCGCTGGATAACGGGACCTCGGATATGCTGATTACGTCTAGAGAGACTACGGCGGAGAATAAGGAATGGATGGTGTTTCGCAGATTACCGATTTATATTGTGGTCTCCAGTTCCCACCGGTTCGCATCGCGTTCCTCATTGAGTCTGTTCGAGCTGTCGGGTGAGCCGTTTGTGGGACTGAAGACGAATTGCGGACTCAGGGACACCATTACCTCCCTCTTCCAAAATACTAATTTCGAACTGGCTCCCACCTATTATGCAGAGGATCTGATTACTGTGGCAGGCTTCATCAAAGCCGGGCTCGGCGTATCCGTGCTTCCGCAGACGCTGGGACTGATGCTTGACGGTCTGGTCTGGATTCCCATCCAGGAACCGGGCTGGGAATGGGAGGTGGGCCTGCAATGGCGGCGGGACCATTATCTGTCCCCCGCCTCCAGAAGGTTCATGGAGTATATTCGGGAAACTAGGGAGGTAGCAGATTTAGCCTTGCGAGTAATACAATAACCCATTAACACATTAACCCACTACAAGCTGAGGGTTTGCCGAGCGTCTGGTAAAGGTACACAGTTGGGCTTAATTGCAATCTGTACAGCTAAATCATTCGATTTTCTACCGAAAGTATGTTTAGTTGTATAAGGTACATTTAAAATTCCCTCACAGCCGGGTTTTCGCTCATTCGGGCAATTTTAGTTGTACAAACTACAGTTAGAAGCAGAATGCCTTCCTTTTTGCTAGTTTTAATTGCACGGAATACACCTATCTCCGAATATTAGCTTCAAACGAGGCTTCCGCATTCTAAAAAGCTGCCCCAACCAGCCGCTTCACGGCTGTGGGACAGCTCTACCCAGTCTTTTAACGAATCAATGCCTGAATCTCTGCAATCGTTGCCCGGTACTGCGGCTGGAAATCAGCAGAATTCATATAACCGGCTATGCTGGTCAAGAATTGTCTGCCTTCAGTGGTCCGGCTCACCTTAGCGGCATCCAGTACACACAGCAGCAGATTACCGTTACCTACGCGGCACTCTGTGAGGAAACTCAGCTTGTGATTACGCTCGAAATTATCGATGGTCTGTACGATGGGATTCCAGCTGCAGTCCGCCTCATCCATGATAAGCGATTTGGAATGCTGGGCGATAGTCCACCACGGGTAGGTGGAATGCGTTTCACTCGGGAAATCGCGCAGCACCGGATGCCCGTTATCGATCAGCAGGCCCATCGTACCGATGGGAACCGGCCGGTTCATGCTCTCCGAGATCGAGCGGAACATCGGGTAGCACCAGAAATCCGTGCAATAATAGCCTTCGATTCCGTTCTGAACCGACTCCGGCTCCGGCATCAGCAGCACGTTGCCGCCTTGCTCCAGCAGGGAGACTGCCTCCTCAGACAGCTCTGTGAACACATGGATGCCTTCAGCTTCAAGCGGTTTATCCCTCTGCTCAGGATATATCCACAAGTCGTAGCTTTTGCGGATATCGGTTCCTTGGACCCGAAGCGCCAGCTCCGCACGGCTCATCCGGTCAACCGCAGGAAGCTCAATCGCCAGATCACAAATGTCAATGTAATGGGTTCCGGCAGGAATAAAGGCTCCGGCTGAGCCCGTTGTCCGGGCTCTCCCTTCAACCGCAAGCTCCCAGTGCAGCTCAATGGCATCCGGCATGCCGCTGCGGAAGCAGCTCAGCTCCACATGGGCCTCGAAGGTCTCCCCGGCGCCGTAGTTGTATTTAGGGAATCTTGCCAGCAGCACGGCATCATTACAGAAGGTCCGCCACTCTTCCGGGCTAATCAGCCCCTTGGAATCCATGAAGGCATCCAGAACACCTACCAATGCTGTACCCTGGCCGCTGAAGTCCTGGAGATCCAGAAGCTGGAATCCCGCTAGCCGGCGGGAACGGAAGGCAGCCTCAAGCTCTTCCTTGTAGCAGGCGACAGCGAGCTGGCCTGAGCTTTTGAAGTATGCATCGGCCAGATGGCCAAGCCCCTTGCTCTCCAGCCGTTCCCGGAAGATAATGAAATTCTCCGCTTTGAGCGAACCGGTATATTTCTCAATTTCCGCAAAATTCGGAAACGTTGCATATTGTCCAATCTCATGCGAGATTACCGGAACCTGTGGTATCCATTCACCGGACTCACTGCCGGATTGTACGGCCTTGGCTTCGGTACCGTACTGGATCAGGATCTCGCCGCCTGCCTCGACGGACACTCCTTCACCATTCCCGAAGCCCGGCGGAACAATCTGATCGTCGTAATCCTTCATTGTACTTGGCAGCGAGGTCTGGACATGGCCTAGCGGAGCATCGCACATGGCATAGGACCCTCTGAACAGCCGGTCGCGCGTGAAGCGCACACCGCTGAAGAAGTCATCATGCTCCAGCACTTCAGGCACCCATTGATGATTATTGGAGCCTTGGGTGTATAACGGCCGGTCATCGAATGCCTTGTAGTCCTTCAGGAATGAATCAATCCGCTCCTTGCTGCCCCATAACTCATTGCCTAGCGACATCATGACGAAGGAAGGATGATTGCCGAATTCCCGCAGGATGGAGTATCCTTCACTGATCAGATAATCCTGCTCCACCTGGTTATGTCCTTCGTCCGTCTCTACTGTAATCGTGCCCCAGAACGGCAGCTCCGGCTGCATGTAGATCCCGAGCAGATCGGCAGCGGTGAACGCAGCCTCCGGGGGGCAGCAGGTGTGGAAGCGGTAATGATTGATCCCGTAAGACTTCGCAATACCCAGAATCCGCACCCACTCTTCTACGTCTGTTGGAGCATAGCCAGTAAGTGGAAAGATCAGGCCGTCATGCTTGCCGCGCAGAAAAGTCTTTTCCCCATTAATGGTGAACTTGTCCCCCTCAGCCCGGAATGACTTAAGCCCAAAGATCACCTCCTGCCGGTCCACGGGAATTCCATCGCTGCCCTTGAGAACAAGGCTGACAGTATACAGATTGGGAGCGAATTCACTCCACAGCAGCGCATCGGGACCCAGTGCATAGTCTATAGTGAACGGACCCGGTGCGATGACATATTCCTGTTCCTCTACGGAATGTGTTATCTCACTATTGAAGCTATTAGCAGATACCGCGAGTGTAGCACCTTGCATGCTCTCCAGCGTTGCCGAGATCTGCACCGAACGTGCAGGCAGATCAGACTTCAGCCGGATGCCGCTAATCCGGGCTTCCCCATAGAACTGCAGCTCCATCCGCCCGGTAATTCCGTTCCAGTTGGTCTGGGTGTCCGGCGAGGTCATATGCCCGCCTTTGGTCGGATAGCCGGTGTTGTCCACCCGGATAGTAAGCGTATGACTCCCGGGCTGCAGCTGCGGCAGCTCATATACATGCGGAGTATTCAAGCTGTCGCGGCTGCCGATCTCCTGACCGTCCAGCCAGAGGGTGGTAAGCCTTGTACGTTCCAGATATAAGCAGCAGTGCTTACCTGCCAGCTCTTCCGGAATCACAACCTCTCTGGAGTACCAGACCGGTCCTTCGTACAGATATTCATCCGTTAGTGCGCCTACGAGAATCTCGGTATTCTTCGGCCCTTTACGGGCGAAGGAGGTAGTTCCCGGCAGCATAATTACATCGGTAAAAGGTAGCACCAGTCCTTGCCCCTTCTCTTCCAGCTGCAGCTTCCATTCGCCTTCAAGGCTGATCTTTGACAGCACAATTATCACTCCTAGTAATGGTAATCTCTATACTCTTGCGGGGTAGTACCGGTGGTCTTCTTGAAGAGGAAGGCGAAATAGGCCGCCGTCTGAAAGCCTACCTGCTCCGCGACTTCATAGACCTTAATGCCAGGATCACGGAGCAGCTCCTTGGCCTTATTCATACGCGTTTCCTGGACATATTCGGAGATCGTCTGGCCTGTTTCTTTTTTGAACAGTACACTTAAATAACTTGAATTCAGATGGTACAGGCCGGCCAGCTGCTTCACCGTCAGATTCTCCTGCAGATGTTCAGCCAGATGCTGACGGACCTGCTGGATCAGATGATGCTGCTGTGCAGTCTGCTCCTTCTGCTTATGCTGTGTATAATGAACGAGATATTCCAGCACGACCTTCCGCACTTCCTCCACTCCGGTGCAGTCAATTAAGCGCTGCCACATCAGAATATTCGTTTCGGTATCCGTGTCCTGATTCCGCTTAAGCTTGCGTGCCAGCTCGCTGAGCAGTCCCATGCCGAACGCCTGCACATAAGAGAAGGAGATTGGCTCTCCGGCCAGCATCATCTCAAAAGCATGGCTTGCATAAGCCGACGCCTTGCTGTTCTCCCCAAGCTCAATCAGCTTGACGATCTCCGGGATATACTCCTCACGCAGCCGGAAATCATGATATTCGTTCATCAGATGCCGGTCACAATATACAATCTGCCCATATCCGGCAAGCCGTGCATCGGCAATCATATGCCGGACCTCTTTATACAGGAGCGGAATTTCCGTCCAACTGCACGCCATTCTGCTGACCCCGACCGTAACGGAAGCACCATATTGTTCCTGAAGCACTTCCTGAATGAAGCTTAGCTGCTTCTCCAGACTGGCCCGCACCTGCGGAACCGCTTCCAGAACCAGCACAGCGCTCTCCCCTGCTCCCGCTTTCCCGATATAAGCGCCGGAGAAGCCGGCCAGCCCAAGCTTCACCGCATTCTGCAGGCCTTCACCCAGCAGAATCTGTTCCTTAGCATCATGGCTATGATGCAGGTGAAGACTGTCACAGTCGAACAGAAACAGCGTAGCCTGCCAATCTCCTGCCGGAAGATCAAGCAGACGCCGCCACGAATCCAGCAGTTCATCACTGTGAATCCAGCCTCCGGTCAGATCCTTAATGAAACGCTCCAGCAACACTTCCCGGCTCTCTGTAACCTTCTCCTTGAGCAGGGCTGTTTCCTGCTCCAGCAGTTTTTTCTTCTCAGCTGCTGCGCGGAGAGCCTCCAGCTTCTGTTCCAGCTCCTGCGTCTTGACCGGCTTCAGCACATAGGCCTTAGCCCCAAGCTGGATCGCCTCCTGCACGAATTCAAATTCATCGAAGCCGCTGATGATTATCGTCTGCATAGACTGCTGCTGCGGATAATCAGCCTGAATTCTGGCGAGCAGCTCGATTCCGGTCATCCCGGGCATTGCCACATCGGTAATGAGCACATCCACTTTGTTCTCCTGCAATATAGCGAGCGCTTCCATCCCGGATCGGGCGGTAAGAGGCGCCCTATAGCCTAGCGCCTCCCAGCGGATATGCCGGAGGAGACCTTGAATCTGCATGGGCTCATCGTCAACAATCAATGCACGCATGTTACCCCTCCTTCTTCTTCAGCTCGGGACGTTCTACGCAGAGCGGAATATGGATGGTTACCACCGTCCATTCGTCTTCTGCACTGTCGATTTCAAGGCGGCCCCCGGAACCGAAATATAGTGCCAGACGTTCCCTGATATTGTTCATGCCGAATCCGTTCCTCGTGCCGCTGTAGGTACCGGAGCGTATCTTTTCAAGCTTATCCTGTCCGATCCCTTGCCCGTTGTCAAAAACCTGAATGCGCACCTCATCCCCTCTGCGTTCGGCCGTAATCTGAATAAAAGCATGCTTCCTGGCCGTAATGACTCCATGCAGATAACAGTTCTCTACAATCGGCTGCAGGATTAGCTTGATGGTATAGAGATTCAGGATCTCCGGCTCCACCTCCCACTCCACCGACACCTGGCCCGGATAACGGAGCTGCTGGATATCGATATACGCCTTCACATGCTCCAGTTCATCGCTCAGCCGGGTTACATTATCCTGATTGCCCAGTGCCAGCCGGTAAAAGGTCGTCAGCGCATCTATCGTGCGGACTTGCAGCTCATCCTGCAGATCCAGCGCCCGCCAGCGGATCAGGCTAAGCGAGTTGTAAATGAAGTGCGGATTAATCTGTGCCTGCAGCGCCCGAAACGATTGCTCGCGCTCCTTAAGCAGCGCTTCCGTATGCTCTTCAACCAGCTTCCCGAGCCGCCCTGACATGGAGTTAAACAGCACCTCCAGCTCGCCCAGCTCATCCTTGTCCCGGTTCTTCACCTTTACTTCGAAATATCCTTCCGATATATCCGTCATCCGGTTCCCCAGCTTGCGTATCCGCCAGATGATATTCTTCAGGACAATCATAATCAGGAAAACAGACAACAGCAGGAAGAACGCTATTCCCGCTGCGATATAATACAGAATCCGTCTGGACTGCTCCTCCAGGCGGTCCAGATGTACCAGTGCGCCAACCCGCCAGCCGGATTTGATCTCCTGTGTAATCAGTACCGTTCCGTTGTTAGTCCGGGTAGTTCCGTCAGGCCTGCCCCAGTATTCACTTAATGAGGAGGAGGATAACGAGGTAGCGATCTCGGACGGTTCTGAGGAGGCAATGATCCGCTGGCTGCCGTCAACGATATACATCTCCCCGGCGCCGTCAAAGGGATGGTCGAAGGATTCCGCGAACACGCTTTTATAATCCAGCAGCAGATAGACCAGCCCGTGTACGTCCCCATTGCTGTCAAGGATTTTGTGGGATACGACAAGCTTGTTTCGGTCATCCTTGGCATTGGTCCATACCAGATTATCCTGAGAAGATAGCCGCTGCGCATACCAGTCTTGCTCACGCTGTCCGGACAGCATCCGCCCCTCAGGCTTCCACAACAGGCCGCCATCCTGCACCAGCGTAGCATTGGTATGGTAGATGCGGAAGTTCTCAATACCCGGAAGGTATTTGCTGGTAAACAGGAAGGATCTGTCCACGTAATTGACGGTGCCAAGCTGTTCTGAGATATCCGTATAATCCCGCGTTATTCTTGAGATCAATTCACCATCTGTCGCTGTCCGTGTAGCTAGAAGGTCATAGCTCTGCTTGCGGAACTCGATGCTCTGCGCACTCTGGCGTACAGCTTCCCTGATGGTCAGAATATAATTGGCCCGGACGGTCTGCAGCATCAGGTAGCCTGCTCCCGCTGCAAGCAGCACGGTAGGAAGGAATACAATCAGGCCGTAGAACAGGACAATTTTACCTCTCAGGTTCATGGACCGGGTCATACGAATAATCCCTTTTTCTATACTCTGCTTGATCATATGGCCCTCCCACGAACTATAAAGGGAGCCCCCCTCACAGGTGAAGGGCGCTCCGGCATATTTTAAAATTTAAGAATTTATATGTTTCACGCTATACATTATCCTTCTATTTCTCGCTGAAACGGTGCCGTCCTTTAAAAGGACAGCAAAGCCGTTTCCACTTGTTTCTAGCTGCCTGCGTTCGTTTCTTCCTCATATCTGCTTAACCACTCGGCCTTGACCTCACTCCAATGTCCGCGTTTCTCCAGCGCTTCCTGGAACCCGTTCCACTCCGCTTCGAATTTGGCATCATCCCCCGCCATCAGCAGCTTAGCCCGGTATTCCTTGCGGATATTTTCCAGCTCCAGTGAGTATTTCTCCCATACCCCGCCCTGCTTAACCTCGATCAGATCATAAGGCTCGGCTACACGGATCGTGCCCATCTTCCCAATGGCTTCGGTGAATTGAATCGTCTTGGCTGCGCCTGCCTTACCGCCATCTTCTGTGTTCCACCACGGGTACCACTGATTACTGTAGGAAGAGGTCATATAGAGCTCTGGTGTCACCTTGGATTTCTGGGCGGCATCTCCGGAGTTGCGTGCGGTCTTATACGTCTCATCTGTAAATTTCCACTTGCCCAGCGGCTGGTCCACCCAGTCCCAGTACTTGCCTGCCGGCCCTTCGCTCATTACCTGCTGTTGTTCCGGCTTCGGCTGCAGGCTGTAATCCAGGAATTTCAGAATCGCCTCAAGATTCTTGGTCTTCTGGCTGATATAGACATCATAACCCGGATTCGGGTTCGTGACCTGATTAATGCCCAGCTTCTCAACCCCCGCAACCTTAGGGAAAGGAATGACCTCATAGAACCAGCCTGGCTCAGTAGGGCCATCCAGCGTCTCCCAGGCAGTTGCGTTGATGTTCCAGAAGCTGCCTACATTCAGCGCGACCCGGCCGGATTTGTTCTTCTCAATATATTGCTCTCCCTTATTGGTCACTACTTCCGGATCAATCAGCTTCTCCCGGTACAGCTTATTCATCCATTGATAAGCGGCCTTATAATTGGGATTATCATAAGCGAAGAGAAATTGATCCCCCTGCTTCTGAATGCCATTGCCGCCCGTACTGACTCCAAACGCAGTCAGTACCGCATTCTCGTCACTCCAGCCGAGCGAATCATTAGTGTCCATAAGGAAGGACATGGGAAGCAATGTTTTGCCGGAGGCGTCTTTCTGCTCTGTAGCCTTCTTCAGAAAGTCCTCAACCCCATCCAGTGTTGACAGATCGGCTGTAGTCATGCCTGTCTTCTCCAGCACATCCGTTCTGACGAACCAGCCCTGCGAGGCCCAGCCCGGCCAAGGCTGCTCCGGGTTCTGGTCAAACCAGGTCGGAATCGACCAGATATGGCCGTCCTCATCCTTCATTAACTCCAGATATTGCTTCGGAATCGCCGCAAGTCCCGGATATTTATCCGGCATGTCGAAATACTGCTCCACTGGCAGCACCTGCTTGGAGCGCCGCATGGCGCTTTTCACCGTCTCGTTCCGGCTGAAGATCGCCGCATCCTCGAACCCGCCGGTATTGATCTTCAGGTTAAGCGCTGTCATCGCATCGCCCTGTGTAGCCTCCAGCTTCACATCTACCCCCGGCTCCTCTTCCCGCCAATACTTCTGCACCAGGCTGTCATTATTGATGGTCGCCGTCCAGCCAAGCCAGAGGTTGAAGCCTGTAGAACCGCCCGCTGCCTGAGAAGCTGCCGGTTTATTACCAGTACCGCTGTTGTTTGCCGCCGTATTTCCGCCGCCGGAATTGGAGCCGGAACACCCGCTGATGATCGTCAGCAGAGACGTCATGGTCAGAGCTGTTAGCCGGGCTTGTTTGATTGTCACTAGAATACTCCCCCTATATGGTTATTGTACTGCATAATGCTTCTATGGCGGTTAAACTTAGAGGTCAACCCTTTACTGATCCCAGGAGAACGCCTTTGACGAAATATTTCTGCAGGAAAGGATACACACAGAGAATCGGCAGTGCACTGACCATCACCACAGACATTTTGATCGACATCAGCGTAATATTCTGAAGCTGCGAGCTCCGGGCCAGCGCCTCCTGATTATTGTTGGAGCCGAGCACGGCCGACAGATCCTGTGCCGCCAGCAGCTGCTGCAGGAAGGTCTGCACCGGAATCAAATTCTGCTTCGTGACGAAGAAGGCCCCGGCGAACCAGTCATTCCAGTGGCCCACAGCCGTGAACAGCCCCAGCGCAGCGAGCATAGGCTTCGATAACGGTACGATAATTTGCCATAGAATACGGACCGGTCCTGCCCCATCCAGCTCCGCCGACTCGATGAGTGCTTCCGGGATGCCCTGAATGAATTTCAGCATGACGAACATGTTCCAGACGGAGAACAGTCCCGGCAGAATATACACCCAGAACGTATTAATCAGGCCAAGATTATTGAGCTGAATATAAAAGGGAACGAGCCCCCCGCTGAACAGCATAGTCAGCAGAATGTAGCTGAGAATCATGCTGCGCAGCGGCAATCCCCGGTAGGAGAGGCCGAAGGCCACCAGCAAGGTGACCAGCAGCCCGCCAACCGTCCCAATTATCGTTCTGCCCACTGTAATTAGATAGGAATGCCGGATGGTCTCGTTGCCAAGCACAATCTCGTAATTGATCAGTGTGAAGCTGCGCGGCCAGAGATAGACCCCGCCTTTGGCCGCATCCGCACCGTCATTCAGCGAAATCGCCAGCATGTAGAGGAACGGATACAGCACCGATACGCATAACAGGGATAGCAGAATAATAATGATGTATTCTGCTATTTTTTCACCACGGCTTGCTTTCATGGGCCATCACCACAGTCCTTCCCCGTTTAGTTTTCTGGACAGCTGATTGGTTGAGACGACCAGAATCAGGCTGATCAGCGAAGACAATAGTCCTACTGCCGTCGCCATTCCGAAGTACCCCTGCTGCAAGCCGTTGCGGAGAATATACGTATCCAGCACATCAGCAACGCTATGATTGGCAGAATTCATGAGCGGATAAATCTGATCCATTCCCACTGTTATTAAGCTTGGAATACTGAGAATCAGCACAATGGAGATAGTCGGCAGTATTCCGGGAATTGTGATATGGCGGATCTGTGCCAGCTTGCCTGCACCTTCCACCTTCGCTGATTCATACAGCTGGGGATCAATGGTTGTAATGGCGGCCAGATAGAGAATGGTGTTCCAGCCGGTCTCTTTCCATAAGCCGCTGAAGATAACTATTGGACGGAACCACTCCGCCGAGCCCAGGAAGAATACCGGTTCTCCCCCCGCCTGCCCGATGAATTGATTGACCAGCCCGCCGTCCAGCGTGAGGAAGGATTGCAGAATATAAGCAACCACGATCCAGGAGAAGAAATGCGGCAGATAGCTGACCGACTGGACGAAACGCTTGAATGCCGGCCGGGTCACTTCATTGATCAGGAGCGCCAGCAGAATCGGGGCGGGGAAGCCGCAGATGAACTTCAGCACCGAAATGTACAGCGTATTCTGGACCACGGTCAGGAACTGCGGGTCTTCCAGGAATGTGAAGTTATCCAAGCCTGCCCATGTGCTGTCCCAGATCGAAGTACCAATCTGAAAATCCTTGAAGGCAACCTGAATGCCGGCCATGGGGATATAGCTGAACAGAAACAGCAGGACTACTCCGGGCAGGATCATCAGATATTGCCAGCGGTATTTGTAGATTTTGTTGAACAATGGTCTCCCCCCTTGATACTTCTATCATAAAAGGAACTGCCACCCGCGCCTATATAACAGCGGTTGGATATCTATCGTTCTGATTTGATCTTGTGAAGCGCTTACCAACAGAGGTAGGTTTAAGGGATACGGGCGGGTATGGCAGGCAGGTGTGTCGGTGCAGCAAAAAGCGCATGCCGGATCATACCGGCACGCGCTCAATGGATGGAGCTGATTCCGTTGTCTACTGAATGGAAATTTTTAAAGCGCTCCAACGATAGCATGCGGCACGTAGTGGTCTTCCAGCCGGGCAATCTCTTCAGCTGTCAGCTGAAGGGATAACGCTCCCACCGCATCGGTAATATGCGACAGCTTCGTCGCCCCGATAATCGGCGCAGTGACCGGCTGTTTCTGCAGCAGCCAGGCCAGTGCAACATGGATGCGCGGAACTCCGCGCTCTGCCGCAATGGCAGCTACCTGCTCGACAATCAGGCGGTCCTTATCGGCTGTAGCATCGTATTTGGATCTCTGTACCTGATCCGTTTCCGAGCGCAGCGTAGATTCCGCCCAGTCCCGGGTTAGCCGGCCAGAAGCCAAGGGGCTGTAGGGGATGACCGCAATGCCCTCTTCCTTACAGAGCGGGAGCATCTCACGTTCCTCTTCACGATAGATGAGATTCAGATGGTTCTGCATGGAGACGAACCGGGTCCAGCCGTTCATATCAGCAACATGCAGCGCCTTCTGGAACTGCCAGGCATACATGGCGGAAGCGCCAATGTAGCGGGCTTTTCCCGCCTTCACCACATCATGCAGGGCTTCCATCGTTTCTTCAATCGGCGTAGTATAATCCCAGCGGTGAATCTGGTACAGATCAACGTAATCAGTTCCCAGCCGCTTCAGGCTGTGGTCGATCTCGCTCATAATCGCTTTGCGGGACAAGCCCCCGCCGTTCGGTCCGGTTCGCATAGGGAAGAATACTTTGGTCGCAATCACCACCTCATCCCTGGCAGTCATGTCCTTCAAAGCCCGTCCGAGCATTTCTTCACTCGTGCCGTCAGAATAGACATTGGCCGTATCGAAGAAATTAATGCCCAGGTCCAGTGCGGTACGGATCATCGTCCGGCTCTGCTCTTCATCCAGCACCCAAGGGTGCACCCAGCGCTTGGCATCGCCAAAGCTCATACAGCCCAGGCACAGTCTGGAGACATCAAGGCCGGTGTTGCCCATTTTTGTATATTCCATTCGCTTGTTCCCTGCTTTCCTGAGAATAGTGTATATATCAGTCTCTCTTATTGTGCAACAGATAATGGATTAGCGTTATCACAATAGTCGCGAATGATTGCCTAATCCTACCGTTCTCATTAACACTCCCGCCGGATATGCCCTATAATGAAACCATATGAACCTAAGGAGGCTCTCAAGTGACTGAAGCTATCGCAACGCAAAAGCTTGAGCTGTGCCGGCTGATTGAGCGGCATACCGGCCGGGACGGCGCTCATGAAACGGCCGTGCCTGCACTGCAATTCATCCGTTACTCCCAGGCGAGTGAGCCTGCTTACCGGGTGTATAACCCGTGTTTCTGCTTCATTACCCAAGGCGTGAAGGAGATTATGCTGGCTCAGGAGCATTTTGTATATACCTCTTCTGATTTCCTGGTGGCTTCAATGAATTTGCCGGTAGTGGGACAAGTGATTAAGGCGTCCCCGGAGGTTCCCTATTTAAGCTTCAAAATGGAATTCACGCAAAACCAGATTCTGGAGGTCCTCCATGAATCGCAGCTGCAGATTCTCCCCCGGGAGAATGCCCGGCGTGCCTTATTCGTCGGACACATCGACACGGATCTGCTGGATGCGCTTCACCGTCTGGCGCGGTTGCTCAATACTCCCAAAGACATCCCGTTCCTTGCCCCTCTATATACTAAGGAAATTCTGTATAAACTGCTGCAGGGACCATATGGAGTAACGCTGGCCCAGATTGCCATGGAAGGCAGCAGCACTTACCGGATCAGGGAAGCAATTGAGCAGATTGTCAGCCATAGCGAACAGGCTCTGCGGATCGACGAGCTGGCCGATATCGCCAATATGAGCGTCTCCGCATTCCACCGCAACTTCAAGGAAGTTACGGCTATGAGCCCGATCCAGTTCCAGAAGCAGCTGCGCCTGCAGGAGGCTCGCCGCCTGCTATTAGCCGAGTCTGCAGATGCAGCCGATGTTGCCTTCCGGGTCGGCTATGAGAGCGCCTCACAGTTCAGCCGGGAATATTCCCGTATGTTTGGCGCTCCCCCGCGGGCCGACATCAAGCGGTTGAAGGAACAATTTGAGCTTCCGGTACAGATTTGATACCTGCTTAGTCGAGTACAACCTGCTTAGTTGCAATATTCGCGCAGAATTCGCGGTCATGCTCCACGAACAGGATCGTCGGTGTATATTCCAGCAGCAGCTCCTCGATCTGCATCCGGGAGATGACATCGATGAAGTTCAGAGGCTCATCCCAGATGTGCAGATGCACCTGCTCACTGAGGCTGGCGGCAATCAGCACCTTTTTCTTTTGCCCGCCGCTGTACGTGGACATATCCTTCTCGAATTGCAGCCGCGAGAAATCGAGCTTCCGCAGAATCGACTTGAACAGGCTCTCGTCGATCCCCTGCTCTCTCGCATATTCACTCAGGCTGCCCTTGAGCTGCGAAGTATCCTGGGATACATAAGAGATAGACAACTGGCTGTCCCGTGCGAAGTGGCCGGTATAGTTTATGTCCTCCCCGCAGATCAGCTTCAGAATGCTTGATTTGCCTGAGCCGTTGCTGCCGGAGAGGGAGATCCGGTCCCCCTGTTCCAGAGCGAAGCTAACACCGGAGCATACCGTTTTGTCGTCATAGCGGATCGACAGATCCTCCAGCTCCACCAATTGCTGCTTATGATAAGGAAGCTGTGCAATCTTCAGACTGTCCGCGCTCTCCAGATTACGCAGCAGCTTCGACTTCTCCGCGATGGCGGATTCCTGCCGCTGCTGAATCGACTTGGAGCGCTTCATCATCTTGGCGGCCTTGTGGCCGACGTAGCCTTTATCCAATTTGTTGCCGGAGCTCCGGGTGCCATTCTTAGATTTCTCGACTTCATGCGCCCAGCCGCCCGTTCTTTTGGCAGAGTCCGACAAGCGCTTGATGTCCTTCCGCAGCTTCTCATCCTCCGCCAGCTCGAACTGATCCTGTCTGGACTTATTCTCCCACCAGCTGCTGAAGTTGCCCTTCTGGATCTCAATATTGGTCTTGTTAATCGACAAGATATGGTCCACACAGTTATCGAGAAAAGCACGGTCATGCGACACCAGAATATACCCGCTCTTCGTACGCAGATAGTCACTGACCAGCTTCCGGCCCTTCGCATCCAGATGGTTCGTCGGCTCGTCTATGAGCAGGAACTGGTTCTCGCGCACGAACAGAGCGGCCAGCAGCACCTTCGTCTGCTCCCCGTTCGACAGCGATTCAAACGGCCGGTAGAGCGTATCTTCGGACACCCGCAGCAGCGACAGCTCGCGCATGAGCTTCCAGTGCTCCATCTCCGGGTCGATCTCCTGCATGACATCCATGGTCAGAGCCGCAGGGTCAGCCACCGCAAACGGGAAATACTCGAAGCCCACCTGCGCGGATATCGTCCCGCTGTACTCATATTTGCCAAGCAGCAGGTTCAGGAAGGTTGTTTTGCCGCGGCCGTTGCGTCCGGTGAAGCCCAATTTCCAATCTGTATCCAGCTGAAAGCTCACATTCTCAAAAATATGTTCGTAAGTGCCCTCATAGGCAAAAGTCAGCTTGCTCACATTAATCAAAGACATACACGTATCCTCCTGTATTTACAAAAATAAAAGCTGCAAGAAGGTTCTCCTCCAGCAGCTCAAATAAACACAGCAAATCCCATACCCGGACACTATCTCCAGGCGGACTTGAATAAGGATATTTGGACCAGAGTGAAAAGAGGCAGACCCTTCCTGCATATCAACCATAAATTGCGCGCCACAAATAACGCTTGTTTATTGGTCACATTACGCAAGAAATGTCCGCACGATACTCTTCAACTCCAATCGCTTAATTAAGTGCATTTTAACACGAGTCTTCCCGGAGATCAACCCGTTAGTCAGATCAGTCCGTGCTTCAGGAAGCAATTATACAGTCCATCATTCTCAATAGAATCTGTGATATCATCGGCAATTGCTTTGAGCTGCTCGCGGGCATTGCCCATGGCAATCCCCACCTGGACATATCCCAGCATCTCCAGATCGTTAAGTCCGTCGCCAATCGCCATACTGTCCTCCAGGGGGATATTCAAATGCTGCAGGACATCGGCAATAGCCGCAGCCTTATGAACACCAGGCATCATCAGCTCCCCGCTGTTCTCCCCGAAGATCGGGATGGAGCACTGAATTGCCGTGAAGCGATCCTGTAACTCCTTCTGAATCTGATCAAAGGGCAGGCTGCTCTCCAAGAAGCATATCTTATTAACGTCATCCAGATATAACTCCTCGTCCCCATAAGTTAGTGTTGCAATATAGGGATGGGGTGACTGCCGTTTTCTCTCCTGAGCCTCGGGGTCATTCAGCAAGTCGCCATAGATTCTGCGTTCCAGATGCGGTTGTAAATGGCGGCTGCCGTGAAGCGCCGTATTGGATTCCAGAATGAAATCGACCCCGTTCGCGTTAAAATAATCGATCAAATGCTTCGCATCCTCCGGGGTCACTTTTTTATGATAAAGCATTTCGCCACCGCTCTCCACATATCCGCCGGCCGCTCCAATCAACCCGTCGAACCCGATCTCCCAGATATAATCATAGATTTCAGCCTTGGAGCGTCCGGTGCACAGGTACAGCAAATGCCCGTTCTTCCGTGCCTGCTGGCATGCCTGCACTGCCGATTCCGGAACTATTCCATTCTCCATAAGAAGCGTTCCGTCAATATCGATGAAAACAATCTTTCTGCTAGTTTGATTCATGTCCTCTTCTCCCCTTTGTCTAGTCTTCCACTGAACTATAGGTTATGAAATGCGTTCCAAGTCAAGCGTTATTTCATATGAGTCGCCCGATTCATCCATTCCGGATCTGTCCAAATAAATAGGATAGATTGAACTAATGGCTTTTATGTTTTGGGATGTGCCGTGACTCCAGAGAAGTTTTGGACTTCCGGCCGCTGTTGTCAGCAGATTTCATGATTTATCCGTTTTTAACGGTAGAAATCCGCAGACTGCTGATGCTGTAGATAGCGAGCTTTCCTACGGAAAGCTTTCAGGCGGTCGCTACCGCTCCTCCAGTTCCAAAATTCCCCTCCGCCACTTTTCCCTTAACTTAAATCCTTAAGTTCAATTTATATAGGCGTTGCAGAAAGCATCTTATCCCACAGGAGGTACATAATGAGAACATTACCAGAAACCTTAGCAAAAACAGCAAGAGCGGTGCTGCTCGGTACAGCTCTGACTCTGGCAGGCGGCACAGTGTTTGCAGGCGTTGGTGGACAGCCCGTAGCTGCAGCGTCGGCATCCACAGCTGATGCCCAGACGGTCTACAACCAGTTCCGCAAATATGCCAGCAATCCCGCAAGCCTCGCGCAAGCACGCAAATATCTTATGAATCATATCTCCAAAGTTGGTTCCTGGTACGGCACGGTAATGACCCTTCAATTGGAGAATGCCCAGAAGGCTGGGCTTGAGCAGTTCTCTGAGAAGCTATATACAGATTCTGTGCAAAGGGCACTAATGGATGCCGAAATTAACAACGATATGACCTATACGGAGATCCTGAAGCGGGTTAAAGCGCCTGCGGTCCGCAAGCTGATGGAAGAGATTTGGGATAAAGGCTATAAGCTGGAGACCAGCGAAGGCATGTATTATGCGGTTATGCATTATGAAGGCTTCAAGGTCTTCAAGCCCTATGTCAGCAAGGATATCGCCGCGTATATTGATATCATGGCAACGGAGAGCAACAAGCCTTCCACCTTCGATGCAGGTATCGTGATCACTTGGGATGAGCTGATCGGCAGAGCGGCTATCATGAGTGATTATGTTCAGGATTATCCGAAGTCGAACCGGACGGCGGCCATCCGCAATGAAATGTCCTATACGGTTCGACTAGTACTGCTCGGCTCGGATAACACCCCAGCCTACGATTACGACACGAATGAACTCGACCCTGAGCTGCGCCGGGCCTACGACCACGTCCTGATGGAGGGCCCGGGTGACAACAAGGTGCTAAATATTCTGCCCAAGCTGGTAACGCTGCTCGATGCTGCCGGGGATAAGAAGACACCTGCGGTTGAGTCCTACCTGGATCAAGTGGTTAAGCAGTATACTGAGCTGTGAATGGTTACGATTTGAATTGAATGATGCTGGCAGGTGAAAATCTGGGAGGCTCAGAGGGCACAATGTGATCGGTTTTTCGATTACATTTGGTCACACACCTCCGTAGCGTCCTAATGTGATCGGTTTTTCGATTACATTCGGCCACACGCCTACGTAACGCTCCAATGTGATCGGTTTTTCGATTACATTCGGCCACACGCCTACGTAGCGCTCCAATATGATCGGTTTTTCGATTACATTCGGCCACATGCCTACGTAACGCTCCAATGTGATCGGTTTTTCGATTACATTGGGACCACACGCCTACGTAACGCTCCAATGTGATCGGTTTTTCGATTACATTCGGCCACATGCCTACGTAACGCTCCAATGTGATCGGTTTTTCGATTACATTTGCTCACACGCCTACGTAGCGCCCCAATGTGATCGGTTTTTCGATTACATTTGCTCACACGCCTACGTAGCGCCCCAATGTGATCGGTTTTTCGATTACATTTGGCCTCGGGCCATCACACCGCAAAAAGGCTGTCCTTCATCAGAAAGGACAGCCTCTTTGCACAACCGTTATAGCAAATCCTCTTCCTGCGCTCCAGTAATGACCGTAACAATGCTTGTGCGCAGTTGATCCGCATTCTTGGCCTGATAAGGATCGGCGGCGTAGATGACGGCATCGGCAAGATAGCCTTCCGCAATCCGGCCCAGCTCATGGCCGCTTCCAAGTATCGCCGCTGCGTCTTCTGTAGCTGACCGCCAGACCTCCGCCCGGCTCAGGCCGTAGTCCAACAGCGTGTCGAATTCCTGCAGGTTGTAGCCATGCAGCGCAGGCGTAGCATAATCGGTGCCGAAGCCAAGCCGCACCCCTGCCTCCCTGGCATATCCGAGCGCGATGGCATGAGCATCGGCGGCCCGGGCGGCCCGTTCACAGATGAGCGGACTTAGCGCCAGCACTCCCTTCGGATCGGCGGCGATCCGGTAGATTGAAGTGGTCGGCACGTAAGCCACGCCGGATTCGGCCAGTCTCCCGGCCTGATCCCAGGTCATGAACATCCCGTGCTCAATAGATTCCACTCCGGCTTGGATCGACCAGTCAATCGTCACCCCGCCCCAGGTATGCACCAATACCTTCTTCCCGTTCGCATGGGCATGACGGACGATGAAGGCGAACTCCTCCCCGGAGAAGTTCGGCTCCGTAACCTTCTCGGTAGGTGCGCCAAGACCGCCGGTTGCCATGATTTTGACCCAGCCTGCCCCGGTCGCGTAGATCTCCATCAGGCGGTTCTCCAGATGCTTAACCCCCTTGGCATCGGAAGCTCCCAGCATTTCACTGCTGGTCTCTACCCGCAGCGGCTGCTGGTAATACTTCACGAGATGCCGGATCGTGGCTGGCAGAATACCGCCGGCGTCGCGGGCTGTAGTTACCCCCGTCCGCAAGGTAGCGGCGAAGGCCTCCGCCTGCATGACCTCAATCTCGCGGGGGTCCCGGCGGAGCTGGTCGTCATGGTCGAAGTCGGTCCAGGCCAGATGGGTGTGTAGATCGAGAATGCCCGGACTGATCCATAGCTGCTGCTGCCGGGAGCCTTCCGCCTGTTCCGGGTGCGGACCTACTTCTGCCACTGCGGTGAACCGCCCGTTCGTAATCTCGATATCGAAGCGTTTCCCCTGGGTGCCTGCAATATGGATTCCAGTGTATGCCTGAAATTGAGGCTGCTTAAGGATCATTCCGCTTCCCCCCAGACCTGGCGGACGGCCTGCACTGCCGGTTCAGCATCCAGCTTCAGCAGTCTGGCCAGCGTCTGCACCGCTGCTTCGACACTCTCCCGGCTGGCATTCGTTCCGAAATGATTGATCCGCAGCAATTGACCGAATAATTCCCCGTCCCCGGGAGCTACGATACCGACAGGCTGCTTGATCAGCAGAAGCGGCTGCTCGTCAATCCGAACAGTCGTAGTCAGCGTGGAATAATGACTGCTGTCCTTCTGCCAAGGCGCAAGCCCAAGCTCCGAGACCCCTGCGACAGCAGAGGCCGCCGCACGTTCATGCCGCTGGATAACCTGTGAAAGCCCCTCTTCGGCAACAGCCTCCAGGGCTTCGATTAGAGCTCTGGCTTCCAGGACCGGGATATTCGGCGGGACGCGGAGCGGCGCTGCTCCGTCCGGGGACGGCTGCAAATCCAGCAAGGACAGAATGGAATTGCGCGGAGCCCGTTCGTTCGACTCCAGGAAGGCCCAGCCGCGGGGAGAAATACTGACCGCGCTGATTCCGTTAGGACCGGCGAGCGCTTTTTGCGCACCCATTACAGCGAAATCCACCGCCCACTCATCCACAGACAACGCCTCTCCCCCGACAGCCGACACGGAATCCGTTACCGTAATCAGGTCATGCCTGCGGGCCAGCTTGAAGATCTCCTCCGCAGGGTTCGAGCCGCCTGTAACCACCTCTGCCTGTACCAAAGAAATCGCAACCGGCTGATGCTTCTCAATCGCTGCGGCCACCTCCTCTACTGTAACCACCTGGTCGAAGGGAACCTTCACTTCCTTAACGGTAGCCCCGCCGCGCGTAAGCCATTCCCCGAACAAGCTGCCGTAAGGTCCGGTCACTACGTTCAGAATCGTACGTCCCGGCGCAGCAATTCCTGCCGCTACCGCCTCAATGCCTAGAATCGCCTCCCCCGGAATGATTACCGGAGGATGCTGTGTCCCTAATAGCCGGGATAGCTGCTGTGTTAATGTGTCCAGTTCAGATAGCGTGAGTGGTACGAATCCTGTAATTTGACGGTTCATATAATCCTCCTGATGGTATGAATGTTCAATATTGCGGCATCTTGGGCACCGCAGACAATAGCTCCCGGCTGTATTCATGCTGGGGCCGGACGAAGAATTCATCCTTCGAATTCACCTCGACCAGCTGCCCCTGGCGCATCACAGCGACGGTATCGCTGACGGCATGAATGACTCCCAGATCATGGGAGATGAACAGCATCGTCAGATTAAGCTCGGCTTGCAGCGTATGGAATAGCTCCAGCACGCTGCGCTGCACTGAGACATCCAGTGCGCTGGTAGGCTCATCGGCGATCAGCAGACTAGGCTCCACGCTAAGCGCGCGGGCAATGGCAATCCGCTGGCGCTGGCCGCCGGAGAATTCATGCGGATATCTGTCCAGAGATTTGGCATCCAGCTGCACCCGGCTAAGCAGCTCCTTACTTCTGCGCTCAACCTGCGAACGCTCTACAATCCGGTGGAACAGCAAGGCTTCCGCCAGAATCTGCCGGACGGTATGCCGGGGATTCAGCGAAGAATCCGGGTTCTGAAAGATCATCTGAATCTGCTTATGCTGCGCCTTGCTCCGCTTCTTGCCTAACGGCTCCGCACCCAGCAGAAGCTGTCCTTCATCCGGAGTGATCAGTCCGGCAATGACCCGGGCCAGCGTAGACTTCCCGGAGCCGGACTCACCGACAAGCCCCAGTGTGGTATGCCGCGCAAGCTCCAGCCGGATCTGATCTAGTGCGGTGAAACCGCCATAACGGACGGTTATATCCTGCACCTGTAGTGCTACTTCCACGAGACCCCGCCTCCTTCCAGCTCCGGCAGAGGAAGCACCGAATCCATTAACATCTGTGTATATGCCTCAGCCGGATGCCGCAGCAGGCTATGCGTCTCGCCTTGCTCAATGATCCGGCCCTGCTTCATTACAACCAGTCTGGAGCAGAGATTGGCGGCAATCGCCAGGTTGTGGGTCACAAAGACCATAGCGAAGCCCAGCTCCTGCTGCAGACTCGTAATCGTATCTATAATCTGGCGCTGAACCGTCACATCCAGCGCCGTAGTCGGCTCATCGCAGAGCAGAATACCCGGCTTGCAGGCCAGCGCCAGAGCAATGACGACACGCTGGCACTGGCCGCCGGAGAGCTGCCCCGGGTAGCGGTCTTTTGTCTTCAGCGATGCTGGAAGACCCAGCCGCTCAAGCAGCTCCAGGGCGATGCGCCGCGCAGCCTTCAGACTGGTTCTCTGTCTGTAATAGACAACCTCAGTCAGTTGCTTCACTACCGGACAGAGCGGGTCCAGTGCTCCTCTGGGGTCCTGGAACACCATGGCACTGCTTACCTTGCTGCGGACCACTCCCCCGGTCTGCTCCACACCACGCGGAAGCAGGCCGAGAATCGCCCGCAGCGTCAGCGATTTGCCGGAGCCGGATTCGCCGACTAGTCCCAGGCTTTCGCCGCGTTCAAGGGAGAAGCTGATGCTGTTGACCAGAATTTCTGTGGACGGGGCCGCGAGTGTCAATTCTTCGAGTTCAAGTACAGGTTGTATTGTCATCCTTTTCTCCTCCAGATATCGGCCAGCCCGTCTCCCAGGAGAGACAACGCAATTCCCGTATACACGACTGCGAAGCCGGGAACCGCCGACAGCCACCAGGCTGTGGTAATGAAGGGCTGTCCGTCTGCGATCATCGTTCCCCAATCCGGCGTAGGCGGGGCAATCCCTATTCCCAGATAACCCAGCGTAACGATGGCTACCAGGAGTCCAATCATATCCGTCATCAGCACGACAACGGCTTGCGGCAATACATTCGGCAGAAGATGGCGCAGAAGGATACGGTGTCCGGGCAGACCTAGCGTCTGCGCCGAGGCGATCCATTCCTGCTTCCGGAAGGATGCGCTGAGTCCTCTGACCACACGGGCGAATACAATCCAGCCTACGAGAATGAAGGTAATATAGATTCCGCGCTCTCCTGCCCCGCTGGCGAAGGCCACGATAATGACGATCAGATAGAACGGGAAGGCAATAAAAGTGTCCGTGACCAGCGCTATAATTCTATCGGTCCATTTGCCATAGTACCCCGAAATCATGCCCAGCATGACGCCCGTGCAGAACGGAATAATCTCAGCCAGCACCATGATCGTCAGATCCGTCCGGGCGGCATAGATCAATCTGGTGAACAAATCACGGCCAAGCTGGTCGGTACCGAGCCAGTGGGCTGCGGAAGGCGGCTGCAGGAAGGCGCTCAGATTCTGCTCCGTCGGGTTGTACGGACTTAAATAAGGAATGAATATGGCGAGCAGTATAAGTATAGTGAACATAATGATTCCGATCAGCAGTGACGGGGTGTTCAGTACTCTTCGGAGTCCGCTTGCGGGCTTCCCGAGGTCCGGCAGGGTTGTATCTATCTGTGTAGTATTCATGATTTCCCCTTCGTTCTGGGATCAAGCCACCCGGAGATAATTTCAATTAGCAGACTGATAATTACAACAGCCAGTGCACAATAGAGCGCAATCCCCTGAATCACCGGAAAATCTCTATTCGAGATGGAGGTGAACAGCAGGCTGCCAATGCCCTTGATCCCGAAGACCTGCTCCACAACGAGCGTTCCCCCGATCAGGTAGGACACATTCACTCCCAGCAGCATCAGGGTCGGCAATGCCGAATTACGCAGCACATGCTTGAACAGGATGACTCTGGACGGGATTCCAGCTGCATGGAGAGTGACCACGAATTCGGATTCCAGCACCTCCAGCATTTGCGCACGCAGCGAGCGGACCAGCGTAGGAATCTGTGAAAAAGCAATCGTGACCGCCGGAAGCACCAGACTATGGAGCGTACCCGACCATCCCTCGCCGATTCCCCCTACGGGGAACCAGCCCAGCCGCACACTAAAGAACAGAATGAACAGAATCCCAACCCAGAAGACCGGCATCCCAAGGGTGACCGCTGGAATAATGCGGATCAGATGGTCTAGCAGCTTGTCCTTGTGGGTGGCAGCAACCGTTGCCAGCAGAAGGGCTACAATTATCGCAAGCACCGAAGCAATTACAATCAGCAGTAGTGTGACCGGAGCACGCTCTGCAATCAGCTCTCTCGTCGAGGTGCCGGCAATAATAGAGTTTCCGGTATCTCCCTGAGTGAACAGCAGCTTCACGAACCGGGTGAACTGATCCCATAAGGAGAGATCCAGTCCCAGTGTGTGGTGCATATTCTTAAGCGCTTCAGGTGTGCTGTATTCACCGAGAATCATTTTGGCGGGGTCGCCGGGTACAATTCGGATCAGGAAAAAGACCGCCGTCATTACGCAGAGGATAACAAGTAAGGCTCTTACAAGGGCTAAGGCCAGCCACTTGTAAGAACCGTTGTTTCCAGCTGCACCGCTTAGGGTCAGCTTGGATTTCATCATTTAGCTAGTCGGACATCTTCCAGACGGATGCTGCCGTTAGGCAGAACCACAAGTCCGTCTACAGAAGACCGCGCGCCGATCAGGATATCCGGATAGTACAGAGGAATGTAAGGGACTTCATCGGCAAGCGTCTGTAAAAGCTCGGCGTAGATCGTAGACCGTCCTTCACCATCAGCTGTCTTCTGGCCTTCATACAGCAGCTTGGTTACCTTCTCATTCGTGTAATGCGTCCAGTACGATTTGCTGAAGCCTTCCGGGTCGGTCTGGAACGCCAAGATGGAGTTCGCTTCCGGGGAATCCGCCTGACCGCTGTTCAGCATCGCCGCGAAATCATAAGCGAAAAAGCGTTCGCGGAAGGTAGCCAGCTCCACCGATTCAATCTCAATCTTGATCCCGATCGCCTGGCCGGCGGCCTGGATAATCTGGGCTTCCTGAGCCCGGGTGCTGTTGCCGGAAGCAACCAGCAGCTTGGTGGAGAATCCGTCAGGGAAGGCCGATTTGGCCAGCTCTGCCTTGGCAGCCGCCGGATCGAAGCTCAGTGCCTTGATCTTATCATTGGCATTGTAAGGAATCGTAGTTGGCAGCAGCGAAGTCGCAGTCTGTGCATAGCCAAAGGTCAAGGCCTTGGTCAGTCCGTCACGGTCAAGCGCCAGTGCCAGTGCCCGGCGGACATGCACATCGGAGAAGTGCTTATCCAGTGTGTTGAAGAAGAGCTGTTCTGTCACCCAGCTGCCGTTCGTTACTACTGTGGTGTCTGCACCGTCCTTGATCTCGCCCGCATTCTGTAGTGACAGGGCTTCAACTGCATTCACTGCCCCGGCTTTAAGCTGGTTAATGGCCTGACTGTCGTCCTGGATCAGCTTATAGACGAGCTTGTCGATATAAGGCTTACCTTCCTTCCAGTAGTTAGTATTCTTGGTGAAGGTCACATCACCTGCCGGGTCCCATGTCTCGATCACGAATGGCCCGGTCCCTACCGGCTTCTTGAAGAATTCCTCTTCGCTCACTCCGCCGAAGTTATTCGGGATGATCCCGTTCGAGAAGTTCGATAACTCCGAGATGAACGGGGTGTAGGGTTCTTTTAGCGTGATTACGAGTGTCTTCTCATCCTGTGCCTTCACCGTATCTACCTTGGCCGAGATGGCCAGGGGACCGCCAACCTTCAGATGCCGCTGGAGGGAGAATACCGCATCCTCTGCGGTCACCGGCGTACCGTTCGAGAACTTCAGGCCGTCACGGAGTACGAACGTATAAGTTAAGCCGTCTTCGCTGATCGTATGCGAGGCTGCGAGCTGATCCGTAATTTCACCCTTGCTGTCAAAAGCAACCAGTGACTCAAACACTTTATCAATCGCGAATGCGTTATTCGATGTAATCTGGTTATGCAGATCAAATGACGTTACGGAAGCCGGGCGGCCATACACGAAGGTGCCTCCAGTTGCAGGCTCTGCTGTGCTTGCACTTTCTGTTGCCGCTGGAGCCGTACTGGCCTTAGCCCCATTATTGGAATCCGCAGGATTGGCAGACCCGGAGCAGCCGGCAAGCAGCGATACGAACAATACCGCAAGTGTGCCCAGCCCTGCTGTTTTTCTCATAGAAGCTTTTAAATTAATCACGTGTGATCCACCCTTCCTATAAATCATATATGTTTAGTATGGATTGTATTATGGATCAGACCTTCACTTCTGTCAAACAAAAATTCATCCGGCAAGCCGAATTGAATCATAATGTTCCAATGAAGGAAATGTATTCGTAATCATCCGCCCGTTATGGCTCTCTGAAGGCTATAATCGTCCAGCTCCAGATCAGGCTCTCTGCCGAGTGCCAGCTTCGCCAGCTGATAACCGATATACGGCCCCATCGTAAGTCCTGAAGCTCCCAGACCATTGGCCGCAAGGACTCCGCTCCACCCGGGGACAGCCCCTATGACCGGCAGAAATCCCGGAGTGAACGGACGGAAGCCGACCCTCACTTCACTATAAGTACCGTCCGCCAGTCCAGGCGCTACTTCCAGTCCTTTAGTCAGAATCTCCTGCATCCCGCCGGCGGTCACTCTGGTATTATATCCTTCTACGTCATTCTCATGAGTAGCTCCGATAACAATCTGCTGCCGGGCAAAAGCGAGCAGATATTGATCGCTTGGCGGGATCACCACCGGCCAGACTTCCGTATCTTGTTGGTCAGATACCTGCAAATGCATGATCTGCCCCTTCTGGTAGCTCACCTTGAAGTCAATGCCCAGCGGCATGAGCAGCGGGTTCGCCCATGCGCCTGCACAGATAATAACTTCATCCGCCGGATAATAGTGTCCTCCTGCGTTGACTCCGGTGACCCGGCCCGGTTCAAAGGCAAGCGCAGCGTCACCGCTTATCATGACCGCCCCATGCTGCTGCGCAGAATGAAGCAGAGCGTCCCGCAAAGCGCGGCCATCCACTCGGGCAGCTCCACTAATATGAACCGAGGCATATCCTTCCGCCAGCAGCGGGAAGCGTTCACGGGTCTGCCCTGCGCTAAGCCGCGTGATGACTCCGATCTCCGGGGCATCTGCCAGCCGCATCCGTGCCCGTTCTTCTATTCTGTCGAGCTTGCTCTCATCCGTATGTATACTAAGCGCTCCAACCCTGGCATAACCGGTATGCGCTTCGCCGCCTTCCTTAAGCTGGCTAATCAGCTCAGGATAGAACCGCGCCCCCGCCTTCGCCAGCCGGTACCAGGCCTGATTGCGCCGCTGCGACAGCCAGGGACAGATAATGCCTGCCGCTGCATCCGTAGCTTGCCCAGGGTCTTGACGGTCTATAATCAGCACCTCTGCGCCCATCACTGCTAACTGGTAAGCTGCCGAGGCTCCGAGAATCCCTGCTCCGATCACGATGACTTTCTTCATCTGTAACTCCTTTCTGGATGTGTACATCCCCTTGTGTTAGTGGATAGGGTTCTGTGCAAGGAATTCAAGAATCGTATCGTTCACCAGAATGGGTTGTTCCCTTAACATATGCGGGCGGTGCCCTGCTCCCTGAACGATCAGCGTCCTTGCATCCGTAAGCAGGGAAGCGAGCTTCACCGTTCTATCCTCTCCCGCGAACGGGTCATGTTCTCCTGAAATTAGCAGTGCCGGGCAGGTTATACTGCCCAGTTGCTCCTCCGTGAGATCCGGGTATCTGATCCAGTCCTGCACCGTTTGCCGCAGATAGTATTGCCAATTCCCCTGATGGGCCTCCTGATGCCTCTCGATCATCTGATTAATGAAGGCTTGCTGCTGATTCGCCAGCAGTTGTTCAGGCTCGTATTCTCCGGCTCCAGCCGGTTCACAGAATCCGCTGGTTCCAATCGTAGTAAGCGTAGCAATCCGTCCCGGATGATTCACCGCCAGGTACAGCCCTACACCCGCGCCCATACTGTATCCAATAAGATGTGCCCGTTCAATGTTCATCCTATCCATGAATCCAGCGACATCCTCAGCTATTCGTGGAGTAGACCAGTCGAGATCCCGGCAGCGGGTCCTGCCATGGCCTCTAAGATCAAGGAAGTAACAACTGTAATGGCTCTGGAAGTCCAGAATCTGGCTGCTGAAGGCCAGCATGCTGCGGGAATAATGACTGTGCAGGAAGATTACCGGTTCCCCGGTGCCCATCTGTTCATAGAACATTTCAAGATCGTGGACCTGTATGTATGGCATAATACCCCTCCCTCTCAACTTCTAGCAACAATTGATTGCTTAACGGGCTACAAACTACTAGCTCATGAGATTTCAACTTATGAAAATTACTTTAACTAATCGCTGCTGAGGGTTTACTCCACCCCAATTAGGATGCAAAGGGTAGGCTTAAATGCAATTTATACAACTAAAACGTCTGATGCGCCGCCAAATCTCCGTTTAGTTGTATTTCGTGCAAATAAAATGCTTCTCTACCTGGATTTTCGCCCATCCCGGCAAATATAGTTGTACAAAATACACTTAGAAGAGGAAAGCCTTTCGTTTCCCTGTTTTTAGTTGTACAAAATACACTTATCGCTAATGATTCGCTACGAACAGAATGGATTCTTCCTCCGCCCACCCCAATATCAGCTCGTTCATGCTCAGACTTTAACACCCCTGAGGTTCATTCTTACAGTGTTAAAGCTGATGCTGTACTACTCTCAGCTTACCACAGGTCGTCCATCAGAAGTAGTAACCCGCCCCCACTCAACAAGTGGAAACGAAACTAAAAACCCCCGGAATACCATTCCGGGGGAAGTTTGCAGCCCATCTCATTATAGATTCAGTTCTCTGATCCGCTCCGCAAGCTTAGGGAACACGCGGAGTGAATTATTATAAAAGACATCCTCATGATAAGCTTCCGGCACCAGGTGCTTCACGAAGGTAATATAAGCGTCCAGCGGGACCAGCGGCCAGTCGGTACCGAAGACCAGCCGGTCGTATTTCTCGGCGAACACCAGCGCCCGGCGGAAATGATCGGTATAGGTCTGCTCGGTCAGCAGCCGGTCCACCTTGGCCTGATCGCCGACAATCCAGCCGGATAGATCCGCGTACAAATTAGGGTTCTTCTCCAGCAGGGCTGCGGTGTCCATCACCCAGGGATCGCCCAGGTGGCAGAGCATGAAGGTAATCTCCCGGTGCTTCAGGAAGGTCTCCTCCATGGACAGCGGATGGGAATACTTCAGCAATCCCTGGTCCGCATAAGTCAGTCCGCCATGAATGACCACCGGGAGGTCGTAAGCAGCTGCCAGCTTATAGACCGGATCGTAGATCTCATCCCCCACATTGAAGTGGTAGTACCCGGCGTACAGCTTGATGCCAACGACATCGGAGCGCTGCAGCGATTGCTCCAGTGCTTCAAGCTGCCCCTCCAGATGAAGGGTGAGCGGGTTAATACCTACGCAGGTGAACAGATTGTCCGGCAGTGTCTCGCTCAGGTCAAGCAGCATAGGATTCAGGGCAGCGGAATCGGGAAAAGCTCCGGCAACCGTCTCGGTCACTCCCATGCCGACCCCGGCAATGACACCGCTGCGGCGGAACTCCTCCTGGAGTCCCTTGCCGGTATAGTCGATATGCGCCAAGGTCTGCGCCGTTTCGTGGAAAGCTGCAATATTGGAATAATGCACATGTGCGTCAATGATTTTCATAGAAGCTTCCTTTCTCTGACTCACTTCGTGAACCGGATCGACAGCAGATCGCCATAAGCCTGCTCAGGTACCTGGAGATCCGAGATCAGATAGAATTGCGGCTTGCTGAACTGCTCTTTGCCATCCTGCAGATGCAGGTACTCTTCCGCATAAGACGT
Organism: Paenibacillus silagei; assembly: GCF_017874735.1. Taxonomy (GTDB): domain Bacteria; phylum Bacillota; class Bacilli; order Paenibacillales; family Paenibacillaceae; genus Paenibacillus_AQ; species Paenibacillus_AQ silagei. Next base: position 199,387 of record NZ_JAGGLV010000003.1, on the reverse strand, counting down.
CAACGCGACGGAATTGACTAACAAGGAAGGTGACGGATGCTTAAATGATGTAACTAATGACAGACGCTGCTGGCGTTCCTTGGAACCCACTTGCAGAATCCCGCTATGGCTGGCATCCTCTGCCTGTCCCCGGCCTGCCTTGTAGGTAAGCTCTTGACCCTTGCTGTTCTTCAGATATCCTCTTCCATCCTGTATGCCGGAGGCGGCAGTATAGAAGGTTGAAGTCTCAAGCTTCAATGGGCATAGCGGGCCGCCTGTATTCTGCTCCACATGTACCGTAGAGGCAAGCACCGGAACGCCCGGCAGCAGCATGTAATATTGATGCAGTACGAGTCCTTTGTATTTATCATTCTTCTGAATGGTGACGCTCATTCGGATACCCGACCAGCGGTTCCCCTTATTATCGGTCAGTTCGGCGAAATCAGCCGTTAACGGCTCCTCCATGAAGCTGCGCAAGGCAATGTCGCCCACACTGGTTACGATTCCGCCTACCCATGGATTCCACCAAGACTTTGCAATCGGCTGCGGAAAAGAAGATTCCAGCCATTCCTCGCCCTGATGGGCAAGCGAGAATAATCCCGGTGCAAAGTCCGGGCTGGCCTGTATCCGCAGTATCCCGTTGTCTACAGCCAGTACCTGCGCCCCTTCTGCTACAAGTCTCTCCTGCCGGACACGTTCATCCGCGACAGGCAAGACCAGGAAGGATTGATCCTGCACATAACTGTCCATATCCAGATGCAGGTTCAGCACATCCGGGGCAGCGCCTGCCGGTACTGTCAGCGGCAGAGCCGCTTCTCTGAGCTTCTCTTCCTCGTGAACCGTTAACCGCGCTTCCTCCATGCTGCCTGCTTCGGAAGAGATCCGAATCTCACCCACCAGGTAGCTCTTCTTCTGCTCCTGAAGGAGAAGCTTAGCCTCTCCGCTTATGAACGGATTCCCATTATTCAGGCTCAGCTCCAGCTGCTCTGTAGTGGTCAGTTCCTCAGCATTCCTGTTACCGCTTTGCAGCGCATAAGCACGGAAATCCTGCCAATGGTCCCAGGTTCCCAGAGCGATCCGCAGCGGCTGCGTTTCCTTCTGCCCGCCGGCGGGAATCCGTCCCAGAGAATGCTCCACAGCATGCATCCACGAGTCCTGAATCAGCTTAAGCTCTGACGGCCAGCTAATCCCTCTGGAGAAGCCTTCATCCGCAGCGAACATCCAGTTCTCCGTGAATTCCTGCGCTTCCCAGTAATCCATGCCGGAGGCTTCAACCCCTGCGCTCAGATCTATATATTTGCCGCGGTAAGGGATGACGCCTCCATGCAGGTTGAAGCGGAAGCTGTCCCTCAGGAACAGCTCTTCCTCCTGAACGGTAGCCTGCGGGTTGTCGATTCTGAAATAACGGGAGACTATACCGTTGCTGAACAGCTTCACAACCATCGTCAGCAACAAGCCCTTCCGGATGCCGACCTCATAAGTGGCCTCAAGCACGATAGCCTCTTGATCCCTGGAGATCTTCGCATCCAGCGCCGAGAATTTGTTGAATTCATTCGTATAAGGCAGGCCCAGCTTCGGATAAGGCAGGTTCATCAGATATTTACGGTTCTGGAAAAAAGTAAGCCAATGATTCGTTTTGTTCAGAACGGCGGAATAGCGGCCATTGCTGATGATCCAGTCCTTGTCGGTCGGGCCGCCGAAGACCGTCTCTGCTCCGGTGAAGACCAGGCTCAGCTCCTGCTCCAGTATAGCTGAATCGGCTCCTTCTTCTACACTGCGGATGCTCACCGAATGGTGCCAAATTCCGTACCCAAGCAACCGGGCCGCTGCGGTAACAGTCCTCCGGCTCTTGGCAGGAACCTCAACGGTGTACTGCTTTTGACTGAACGACAGAATCTCGTCCTCCGGCAGCTCGAAGCTGAACACGGTGTCTGTGCTGTACTCATTCTCCACCGTCACATCCAGCTCCACCTCTTCGCCCGCGAAAAGCGTTCTGTCCGGTACCTGGAGCTTCACCTTGACCGGGAACTTGGGCTTAATGCCCAGCTTGAATACGGCAGGCAGGCCGTTAATGAGCAATTCTGCCTCCACCACAGGATGGGTCTGATAGAGATCCTGCTCCTCCTCCACCGGATGGATGAAGAAGCGGCCTTCGATCCGCGCCTCGGATTCGATATCCTGAGCAGCCTCCAGCTCCAAGCGGATTTGCGCATTGCTTTTACCGCTAATCTGGAGCGACAAGGGCTTCCCGCTTTTATTAACGGCTTCATAAATGACAGGATATTCCGCTCCAAACGGCAGCTCATGCTGCGCAGGAATCGTTACCTGTATCCGGTAATCCTCCGTCTCAATGAGGCGCAGGCCGCGGCCGGTCCGCTCATATTCCATCTTCAGCGACAGACCGTCCTTCAGCCATTCATATGTAAAATAGTCAAAGCCGTTTTCCCCATGACCATCAGGCTCCACCTTGATCTCACGGATGCTGTCGTTATACCAGTCTATCTTCTCGAAATAAGATTTCACCGCTCCGGTCTGAAGCACCGAGGGAATGAAGTTCATCAGATGAGTCGTGTCATCCCGGTTCTCCCAGAAGAACCCGCTTTTCTTATACGTAGGCACCGCCTTGACATTACCGGGCCACGTATAGAGATCCAGCCGCGGCCAGCCCAGCTTAATCGTCTCTTCAATCGAACGCCTTACCAGCGCCTTGCCCACCTTGCGTCCATGGTAATCCGGTCTCACGTTGAGCAGAGCGATATAGAGCGCCCCGGTATCCTCTTTATAGTGAGAGAAGCTGCAATATCCGATGACCTCTGAGCCGCTTACCGCCAGGAACAACTTGAGCATGGGGCTGTTCTCGTGTTCCCGCAGCACACTTTCCTCTGTCCGGTACGCTCCGTCTCCGCCCCAGCTCTCTGCGCTTCTGTTCCACATCTCGGCAATGGAAGCGGCATGCTTAGCCGGCACATATTCTTCAATCTCGATCTCTTGTAATTCGGGCATTACAGTCATACCTCCTCGGATCGCTATAATTCCTAGCTTCATAGCAATAAATACTACTTGCAGTATATAACAGAACGTTAAGCCGCTGTAAGTTCCTGTTTGATTATAAAAGATTATTACTTAACTCAAGCAAAGGTTAGCCTCGAACCGATCAGATAACCGATCGAGACAAACAAGAGTGACCAGATAAAGGCACCAGCCAGGGTGACCATTAAGTATTTTCGGAAGGACATGGCACTGATGCCCGAGATGTAGCTTGTCACATGCCGGATGCCCGGAACAAAATAAGCGATGAATATCGTCCAGTTGCCGAACCGGAAAAACCAGCGTTTGACATAGGCGAATCTTTTGGGCGTCAGGCCTACCCATTTCCCGTACCGGTCCACGACAGGCTGCCCCACTCTGAGACCGATGGTATAGCTGATCAGCATGCCTGTAATCGAACCTATGAAACAGACCAGAACCGAAAGTGAAAAATCCAGCACCATGGTAGAGGATAGATAGCCAACGAACAGCGTCAGCAGCTCATCGGGAACGGGAAGTCCGACAAGCCCCAGCGCCAGCAGCGCGAATATAGCTATATAACCGTATTGTGAGATCATCTCGATGACCCATGGCATGAACAATCACTTCCTGTTACCGAATTTTTTGAACGAAGGGAACGGAACCCTGCTTATCATCAGTATAGACAACAGTCCCATAATTAAAATGACCATTTCCGGCTTCAGCCGTTCACCTATAAGTGTGGTCATCGACAGAAGCAATCCGGCTGCCGTAATCGGCATGCCCACGAAGCCCTTGGAAGGAGCCGAGATATTGAATCTGGCCAGCCGCAGCGCCCCGCAGATCAGGAATGCGACCGCAGCGACAGGTCCAACCCACTGCACGTTCTCCAGCCGGTATAACAGAATTAGGAAGGCGGGAGCGATGCCAAAAGAAATAATATCCGCCAAAGAGTCCAGTTGTTTGCCGAAATCACTGGTGCAATGCAGCATCCGGGCGAGCAGTCCGTCCATAACATCGCATATCGCAGCCAGCAGTATCATTAATAAAGCAAGATCATAACGTTCTTCAATCGTGAATAGCAGGGAAATTGATCCGAAGCCCAGGTTTCCCAGTGTGCACATTGAAGGCAGCCAGCTCCATTTCATGCTGTTCACTCCTTTCCTGACAAGTTAGTAATGGGCGGCTCAGCCTCCAAAGGTTACACTAAAACAGACGCCGTCCGAGGTGTTCATCACTGCATACCGGCAGCCATGCATATCTAAAATCTGCTTCGCAATGGATAATCCGAGTCCGGTCCCGCCCGTCAGACGGCTGCGTGAAGCCTCGATCCGGTAGAAGCGCTCCCAGATATGCGCCAGCTGATCCTCGGGGATTCGCTCCCCTTTGTTGTGTATGGTGAACAGCAGCTTCTTGGGTGAACTCTCCAAGGTGACGGTTATCGTACTGCCCTCTTCCGCATGACGGATCGCGTTGGTCAGCAGATTGCTGAGCACCTGTTCAATCCATGTAGCATCCGCATATACGGGCAATTCATTCGCCGGAATAATGACCACATCCAGCTGCTTATTTTGAAGGGAATGCACCAGTTTATCGGTCACCTTCTCCGTCATTTCGCTCAGCATGAAGGAGCTTTTGCGCAGCTTGATCGTGCCGGACTCCAGCCGGGCCAGGTCCAGCATATCTTTTACCAGGAACTCCATCTTGTCGGCCTCTTCGATAATGACCTTGATGTAATGATCCTGCTTGCCGGCGCTCACCCCATCCTCCAGACCCTCGGCGAAGCCCTTGATAATGCTAAGCGGCGTCTTCAGCTCATGGGAGGCACTGGCAAAAAAGTCCTGCTGCATCTGCTCCAGCTTCTTCTTCTGCTCCATCTCCTCCACCAGCTGCTGATTCGTCTCCCGCAGCTCGCCCAGTGCAGTGTCCAGACTTTGGGACAAGGTGAACATGCTTCTGGACAGATTGCCCAGCTCATCCTTCTGGCGGATGGAGGCATGGCCGGTGAAATCGAGTGCTACCATCCGTTTAGCCGTATTATTGAGCTTGATCAAGGGCCGGGTCACCATCTTGGAATAGAACAGCGAGAGGACCAGAATCAGCACGAACCCGCCAAGCCCTAAGTATAAAAAGAACCAGCGCAGCGCTTCATTGGAATCCTTAACATCCTGCAGTGAGGTCACTGAGAACAACAGCTCAATCTCCCCGCTGGCCTGTTTCACGGGCAGAATCATCACGGAATTGCGGATACCGCTCCAGGGAGCCGTCCACTCTTCCTTGACCATATTCAGCTTGCCCAGGCTCTCCAGCTGCCCCGTATTTAACGGGAACCAGTCCTCGATAGCCTCGAAAAGGATGCCCTGGCGCGGGTTCCATATTTTCAGATCCGGTAGGACCAGCTCCGTAATTGTCCCGGTAATGCTTGTGTTGCCCAGCTCCGCCTCCTCGCCTACCGGCTGGAACCCCTGTTTCGTAATCGTGAGCGGGAAAAACTGATTGCCGAGGTCATTCTCCCCAGTGACAAGCTCTCCCTGGATGGTAACCCGGTCATTCTCTTTCAAATGGGCCGACCGGAGCATATCTCCGAATTGATTCATGAACAAGGACATGGGGATCACCTGAGTCTGGCCTTTATCGTCAATCAGCTTCATGCGGAACGGATCTTCCGACTTCATCCGCCCGTCCAGCTTCAGAATGACCATCTGTGTCTTATTGCGCAGCATGAACCGGACCAGCTCGCGGGAAGTGCGGGTTCTGCCCCAGGCTTCTTTGGTGTAGCTTGTCCCGAAGCTCTTAAGATGCTTCTCTACACGGGACTCCTTCTGCGTCTGGTAGAAGCGGTCGAACAGCAGGAACTGGCTGAGGATTACCATCCCGTAGAAACAGACGAAGAAGATCACGGTCATCACGAACAGCTTGAAGGTAATTCCCCATCTTTTCATTCTTCATCCTCGAATCTGTAGCCGGTTCCAATCACTGTTCGAATGTGTCGGGATTCATACCCCAGCTTGCTGCGCAGTTTCTTGATATGGCTGTCCACGACCCGGGAGTCCCCCTCGAATTCAATTCCCCACACCCGGCTGAGGATGGTATCCCGCGAGACCACATGGCCCTTGTTGCGGATCAGCAGCCACAGGAGATCATATTCCTTCGGGGTTAGCTCGACATCGGCGCCTTCCACCTCTAGACGGTGCGCCATGGTGTTGAAGATGGCTGAGCCGAATCTCACTACCCCGGATTCTGGCTGATGTGCGCCTTCAACCCGTTTCATCAACGCGGCAGCCCGAGCCACCAGCACCTTGGGACTGAACGGCTTGGTTACATAATCATCGGCGCCCAGCTCGAAGCCGTGTATTTTGTCGTCATCGGCGGATTTGGCGGTCAGCAGAATAATCGGGGTCGCCGATTTCTTGCGGATCTCCCGGCATACCTGAAATCCGTCCATTTTGGGCATCATAATATCCAGAATCAGCAGATCCGGCTCAAGCGAATCGAACCACAGGAGCGCGTCCTGCCCATTATCGGCTTCGCGCACCTCCCAGCCGTCCTGTATGAAGTAATCCGACACCAGCTCACGGATACGCAGCTCGTCTTCGACAAGCAGTAACTTTTTCTTCAATGTACTCCCTGCTTTCAACCCGTTTATACCTCTCAGCATAGTCGAGTGTTATGTCCTTTATGTGTCCTGTTGTGAAATTGGCTGATAATAAGCCGAAATATATGGTGCAGTTACTTGGGAGACCCTTGGTTTTGAGTATGATATACGTCTTAGCTCGGGTGAACGCTGCGCAAACGGAACGTTGTTACAATCGCTGTTGTGTCCAGATTTTTATTATTTTTACCTAATCGGTGAAAATCCGCACACAAAGGCGAACGCTCCGCTTTTACGCGGGTCGTTCCGTCCGCTCCGCTGTTTGAATGTAGGGTGCGAATGCACTTAAAACATACTGAAAGAGATTAGTGTTCTCATGCAACACAAATCTGAAAAAGAAATAGCCGCACTGAACGCCTCAATGAACGCCCCACTGAACGCCTACTGAACACTTCACTGAATATAAATGTTGTACTTTTTGCAGGAACTCCGTTCGTTTGAGCTCAGATCATGCACATTGTTGTATTTATTGCAGGAATTCGGTTAGATTCACAGCTGAGGAGCGCAGATTGTTGTAATTAGTGCAGGAATTCCATCAGCGCGGTGCTGGATCATGCGCATTGTTGTATTTTGTGCAGGAATTCCATCTGTGCGGTGCTGGATAAGGTGCATTGTTGCACTTTGTAACCAATAATATGAACATTCGAAAGAAAGCGATACCGTGAACGGTCACAAATTCAATAGCGGCTGGAGTAAAAAAATGAAAAACAGCAATTCTCTTATAAACGGAGGATCGCTGTTTTCCTGTAATTATAACTTTAAGATACAATATTCGGCATTCGCCGCCTTAGTTACCCGGCTTCAAAGGCTTGCTTAAACTGGCTGTTATACAGCTCGGCATATATCCCTTGCAGCGCAAGGAGCTGGCTGTGGCTTCCCTGCTCGGCGATCTGTCCGCCTTGGATGACCAGAATCCGGTCAGCATCCTGAATGGTACTGAGCCGGTGGGCGATCACGAAGCTGGTGCGGCCCTTCATCAGTGTCCGCATAGCCTGCTGAATATGCATCTCTGTCCGGGTATCCACACTGCTCGTTGCCTCATCCAGAATGAGGATGGCCGGATCGGCCAGGATGGCGCGGGCAATGGTCAACAGCTGGCGCTGGCCGTGGCTCAAGGTGGTCCCGTCCGTGCCCAGCAGCGTGTCGTACCCCTGCGGCATTCGCGCTATGAAGCCGCTGACGTTGGCTAGATTGGCCGCCTCTTCCACTTCACGGTCCGTGGCCTCCAGACGGCCGAACCGGATATTCTCACGTATGGTCCCCGAGAAGACATGGGCGTCCTGCAGCACCATGCCGAGCTGGCGGCGCAGCTCGTTTTTACCCAGCTCCCGGATATCCCTGCCGTCGATCAGCACCTCACCGCCGCTCACTTCATAGAAGCGCGTCAGCAGGTTGACAATGGTCGTCTTCCCCGCTCCGGTCGGCCCGACCAGGGCGATCGTCTCGCCTGGCTGTGCGGTGAAGCTTACACCGTTCAGAATAGGCGCGCCCGGCTTATAGCCGAACACTACATCCCGGAAAACAACTTCCCCGCGAATCCGCTCCAGATCCTGAGGCTGCTCCCCGCTGTACTCGGAGGACATATCCATCACTTCAAATACGCGCTCCGCTCCGGCGATTGCCGATTGGATCAGATTATACTGGTTCGCAAGGTCGGAGATGGGGCGGCCGAACTGCTTGGCATAATTCAGCATACTGACGATGACCCCCACGGTAACCAGCTCATGATAAGCCATCCAGCCGCCAATTCCGGCAATCAGCGCGAAGTTCAGATTGTTAATCAGGTTCATTACTGGTCCTACCAGGCCGGATACGATCTGCGCCTTAATGCTAGCTTGGTTAAGCTCCCCGCTTATTCCGCGGAATCTGGTGACCTCCGCCTGTTCTCTGCGGTATTGCTTAATCACCTTCTGGCCGCTGACCGCTTCTTCAATGAAGCCGTTCAGCTCACCCAGATGCTGCTGCTGATCCTTGAAGTAGATCCGGCTTAAGCCGGTAATCCGGCGGCTAGCCAGCACGACCAGCGGAATGGTTACCAGAGCAACTCCAGTCAACGGCACATTCAGCATCAGCATAATGACCAGAGAGCCGCTAAGTGTAATCAGACTGTTCAGCAGCTGGGTTACACTCTGATTCAGGGAGTTGGAGACGTTGTCAATGTCATTGGTTGCACGGCTCATTAGCTCACCGTTAGCATGGGTATCGAAGAAGCTGACCGGCAGCTCCTGGTATTTGGCGAACAGGTCCCGCCGCAGCTCGTACACCGTGCGCTGGGAGACGGAGGTCATCACATAAGCCTGGACCCACGAGACGGCGCTGCCCAGCAGATAAATGCCGCCCAGAAGGAGACAGAACCGGACCAGCAGACTATAATCCTGCGGGAGGATCGCGGTATCAATAGCTTTTCCTAACAGATAGGGTCCGATCAGGGCGAGGACAGCATTCAGAATCGTGAATACATAGACCATAATCAGCCCTGTCCGCTGACGGTTCAGATAGGACCAGATGCGGAGGATCGTTGCCTTGCTATTCTTCGGACGTACCTTGGGTACTACGCCAACCCGGCCGGGAGGCCCGCCGCCTAACACTCCAGGTCCGCCGTGAGCCTGCTCCCCTTTACGTTGACTGGACATAGGGCTCCTCCTCTTCCTTCAACTGGGAGTGACGGATGTCCCGGTAGATCTCGCTGCCTGCCATCAGCTCGGTATGCGTACCCTGTGCGGCGATCCGGCCGTTCTCCAGAATCAAGATCCGGTCGGCATCTATAATGGAAGACACCCGCTGGGCAATCATAACGACAGTAGAGTCCTGAAGCTCCGTCTTCAGCAGCAGGCGGATGCTTGCTTCGGTAACTGCATCCAGAGCGCTGGTGCTGTCATCCAGGATCAGAATGGCTGGCTTAATTAACAGCGCGCGTGCAATGGACAGACGCTGCTTTTGTCCGCCTGACAGGTTCACCCCGCGTTGTCCGAGCTGCGTGTCGTAGCCTTGCGGCATAGCTGTAATGAATCCATGTGCTTCTGCGGCCACAGCCGCCTGCTCCACTTCTTCATCTGTTGCTTCCGGCCGTCCGTAACGGATATTATCCCTGATACTGCCGCTGAACAGCAGGGACTGCTGCATTACGAAGCCGATCCGGCTCCGCAGATGCTCCAGGCTAATCTCCCGGATGTCTGTTCCGTCGATCAAAACGGCACCGGACAAGACCTCATAGAATCTTGGAATCAGACTAACCAGGGTAGACTTCCCTGCTCCGGTAGCCCCCAGAATAGCGATCGTCTCCCCAGGGCTGGCTGCAAAGCTGATATCCTCCAGCACAAGATTCTCATCCCCGCGGTTATAGGCGAAGGAGACCTTGCTGAACTCAATCCGTCCGAGCGTAATGGCTGCTTGGTCCGCCGCAGGCGCTTCGGTAATTTCACTTGTGGCGGCGAATACTTCATTCACACGGTCCCCCGATACCTTAGCCCGTGATACGAAGGCAAGCATCGTGCTCAGCATCATCATCGACATGAGCAATTGAGTAACATAGTTAATGAAGGCAATTAGTTCACCAACGGGCAGCGCCCCGTTCCAGTTCTGTAGGCCCCCGAACCAGAGCACGGCAATAATGCTGGCATTCAGAATCAGCATCATAAGCGGCATATTCAGCGCCATCAGACGGATCGCCCGGATTCCGGTATCCGTATAGCCGGTATTGGCGGTATCGAAGCGCTTCTGCTCATGGTCTCCACGGACGAAGGCTTTGATTACACGAATGCCGGTGAGATTCTCCTGCAGTACATTGCTCACCCCATCCAGCTTCTCCTGCATCCGGGCAAATAACGGAAAAGAGAGCCGGATCAGCACAAACAGCAGGATGAACAGCAGCGGAACCGCACCCAGCAGGATCAGCGCCAGGGACGGGCTGATCCGGACCGCCATGACCAGACTGCCGATCAGCAGCAGCGGTGACCGCACGAAGCTCCGCAGAATCATCTGCACGAAGGTCTGGAGCTGCACGACATCGTTCGTCAGCCGGGTGATCAGCGAGCCGGTCTTCAGCCGATCCAGATTGCGGTTCGAGAAGGTCTGGATATGCTCAAACAGCTTGATGCGCAGATCATTCCCGAAATTCTGTGAGGCGATACTTGCACATATCGCACAGCCCACACCCCCAGTCATCCCGATGATAGAGATTCCAATCATCATTCCTCCTGTTGAAAGGATATGCGATAAATCATTCTTCATCAGGCCTTTATCCACAATACTGGCCATAAGTGCAGGCTGCAGCAGGTCCATCACTACTTCAACTACCATTAACAGCGGGGCAAGCACGCTCCAGAGGGCGTACGGCTTCATGAAGCCCCTGAGCTTCCACATTCAGTTCACCTTCATCTCATCAGTCGTCGCATCCGTTCGTCCGTTTAGGGTAAATATGTGATTTTATCAGTCATTGGCGTTCGCTGCTTGGCAGCAGGCACTTCCGAAGGATACCCTACGGCAAGCACCGCAATAACATCCTGCTCTTCAGGAACGCCTAGCACCTCACGGCCCTTGGCTGTACCGCCGAGTGACGACCAGAACACGCCAGCTCCTGCCTCATGGGCTGCCAGCATGAAATTCTGGATATAGCAGGACACGGCCATGATGTTTTCTTCACGTTCCATTGTGGTAGCGGCAGATTTGGATAAGACTCCAATCAGCACCGGAGCACCGCCAAAATCAGTCTTATGGTTCAGCGCTGCACGGGTCTGCGGCCCAATGAACAACAGCTCCCACGGCTCATTCATCCGGTGGTTCGGAGCATAGCTGGCAGCCTCCAGCCAAGTATTCAGCTCCTCCTCCTTAATCGGGTCTGGCCGGAAGGCTTTGATCGTTCTTCTCGTTTGAATCGTATCGATAATAGTCATAGTTAGTCCACTCCTTCTGTTGTATTTGTATCCACATGGTAATAAGCATATCTCTTTAGCACGTTAAATTACAAGACTTTATAACTAGAATGGAACATTATGTATGTTATGTTGATAGCGGCATCTGGCGAATTCATGGGAAAATGTTGCTGCACTGGCTGCCGCTCATTTGCTCCTTTTGGGCAGCAGCATGCTCACACAACTTCAGGCTGACACATTGTATGCGGTTTTTAGCATACATTGGGCCCGGGCTCCCTCGTACCAGCATATTGTGTGTGGTTTTTAGCATACATTGGGCCCGGGCGCCCTCGTACCTGCGTAATGTGTGTGGTTTTTAGCATAGCATTGGGCCCGGCGCCCTCGTACCTGCACATTGTATGTGGTTTTTGGCATACACATAAGAAAACCATAGTGATTTACTTAATTAGCAAAAACAGCCCAGCAAACTCCGCCTTAGCGGAGCTTCCTGAGCTGTTCTTTTGGAGGAACTGATCTGTTCATATGTTCATCTGTATTCCGTGCACTCGTTCATCCTAGGCCTGCTCCAGCGCATATTTTCTCATCGTCTGCTGCTTGAAATCATCCCACGCCGGTGTGGACAGACGGGCTTGCTGCATCAGAGGTTCAAAGGCTTGATAGAGCGCCGCAATCTCGCTGAAAGAGCCATCGATCAGCTTCATGAAGGGCAGCTTTTGTAACAATCTCAACCCTTGAGCGAGCAGTGCCGGGTGCTTCTTCGCCCCGTTAACAAGGGAGGCGGGGTTAACGGGTAAGCCCAGCGTGGAGAGCACGCGGAACCCTTCATCCATTACAGCAACCGCCTGTTTCCAGCGGGCGGAGTCTTTGCTTGCTTTTGCCAAATCAAAATCATAGAGATAAATGACCGACATAACCGGAATAATTGAAACGATGTGACTCAGGAGCCAGGCGTTAATATCCTGCGAATAATCCAGCTTATACTTCGTCTTCCGGAAGGCTTCCTCAAGCAGCGGCTTGAACGGAACCTCACCCTCCAGACTGCCTAGCACCATCTTGCCGCCACCGCTTACCACGATAACACGCCCGTCTTCCTCCCGGGTACCCCCGTTAATTTGGAAGCCAAACGCAATATTCTGCGGAATCCGGCTGTTCTCCTGGAAGAACTGCTGCATCCCGCGGGTATCCCCGTTATTGCCGACAAGCACAATATTCTTACTTTCGTTGTCCGCCAGCGCCGGCAGCACCGCCGGGAAGTCATTGTATTTCATCACTACGAAGATTAGATCATAGACATCGTCCCTCCGCAGTTCGGATATCACCTTCACCTGATCCACAGTCGTTTTGCGCTGAAAATAATGCCGGAGGACCAGTCCGTCCTTCTGCAATTGGCCCGCCCGCTTCGTTCTGGCCAGTATTGTGACCTCATTCCCGCCCTGTACCAGCACATGTGCCAAATAACTTCCTATTACCCCTGCACCCATCACTAATATTCGCATCTAGTATCCCCTTTCCGCTTCAAACAGTTGTATTGAAATGAACATCTGTTCATTAGGTTAGCAGCGGGGACTCTATTGCGCAATTGCCAATGGTGCCAAGCCAAGGATGTCAATTACTGAACAAACCCGTGTAAATTGTACATTACCCGCACAGTGCCGTAGGGCCGTATGCAGACAGGTTCATTCCATCATCTGCGTATGAACGGCCACGATCAGCATATCCATATGCCGGGCATGCCGCAGCAGATATTGAACGAAGCTCGTGGAGAACAAGCTGCGCAGGAAGGGTCTGCGGGACTGACCGATGATTACCTGCGTAGTGTGCATGTCATTCATCCGCTGGAGCAGATGCTTATAGAGATGCTTGCGGCTTCCCGCTTCCGTGATGTCCATTACCCCGCCCAGCCGCTCGGTCAGAGCCCTCAGCGTATCCAGCCGCTTCTGCTCCTCCGCCGTCTTCATGCGGGCACAGTGCACATAGTGAACATGCCACTCCGCCTTCAGGCGGTGTGCAATGCGGAATCCGCGGCGGACCAGCCGTTCAGCCTGCGGTCCTGTGTCTACACAGACGAAGATAACCTCCCGTCTGCTCCAGGGTCCGCGCAAGGCAGGCTCACGCTCCCAGGCCTCCAGCCGCTCATCCACATCATCGGCAATCTCGCGCAGGGCCAATTCACGCAGCGCGATCAGATTGCCGATTTTGAAAAAAGACTCCAGTGCCTGATTAACCTTCTCCTGCGCATAGATCTTCCCTTCCCGCATCCGCTGCTGCAGCATCTGCGGAGTCACATCAATCAGCTCCACCTCACTCGCCATCCGCAGGATGGCATCCGGCACTGTCTCGCGCACACGCACACCGGTTAGCTGCTCCACCGCATCGTTCAGGCTCTCCAGATGCTGTACATTAACCGTGGTAATGACAGAGATCCCGTTCTCCAGCAGCTTGATCACATCCTCATACCGCTTCTTGGTGAGGCTGCCGGGGACATTGGTGTGGGCCAGCTCATCCACCAGCACCACCTCGGGACGGCGGGCGATAATAGCCGCTGTATCCATCTCCGTAAGTTCAGTGGACTGGTAGGCAATCTGCGCTCTCGGAATCATCCTTAACTTGCCCACCTGCTTGCCGGTTTCCTCTCTCCCATGGGTCTCCAGCAGTCCGATAACCACATCGATGCCCCTGCCCAGCAGCAGATTGCCTTCCTGGAGCATTTTGTAGGTTTTGCCTACGCCGGGGGCTGCGCCGATGTACACCTTGAAGGTGCCCCGGCGGATATCCTCGATCCGCCGCTCCAGCTCCCGGCCGGTCAGCCGGTGGAACGGTTCTGCCGCCATCTTCACGGCGGGACGGACCGGCAGAACCCGTTCTCCCTCCTGCTCGGCACGGTCAGCCATCAGGAACACATCAATATTCCGCGTCCTCCGCAGGACACGGCTGGCAATGGAGCCTTGCCACTTCTCCTGCCAGCGGCTTTTCTGCGAATGCCCCATCACAATTCGGGTGACATTGTTCTGAATGGCATAGCGCACAAGCATGGAAGGCAGCATCCGCAGACGCAGCAGCTCCAGCTCCTCGAACCGGGCCTGAATCCTTTCGGTCAGCTTGCGGATGGAGCGCTTGAATACCTGCTGATCCTTGGTCAGGGGACGTCCGCGCAGGAGGAACGTAACGATTAGCAGGTCTCCGTTCAGCCGTTTGGCAATCTGCTGTCCCCTTCTAATATAGAGGGAACCGTTCCAATGATACTGCGCGGATACCAGAATCCGCTCTGTTGCACCCGAAGGGCCGATCAGTCCTTCGGCCTCGCGATGCTTTTCCAGGGAATCATTGACCCCTTCGGCCATCAGCCGCAGCGACACCTCACGGAGAACGCCAAGGTTACCCCTGAGGGATAGGGCCGGATGCGCACCTTCTCCAAGCACCCCCTCCTCCAGCCGCTTGAGAATCGTCTCCGGCGACACATCGATCAGCCGTACCTCATCGGCGAGCTCCAGTGTATTGAGCGGTACGGTACACTCCGCACGGATGCCGGTCATTTCATAGATCTGCTCGCCCACACCGGCCAGCTCATAGACATTAATTGTCGTAATTACGCTGATTCCCTGATCCATCAGATAACGGATGTCCGCAAGCCTGGTTGGGAAGCGGGCCTCCGGACGGTTGCGGTGGGCCAGACCATCGACCAGCAGCACCTCAGGATTACGCTCCACCAGCGCCTCAAGCGGCAGATCCTTCTCCTCCTTGCCGTCCTTCAGCCAGTGAATGCTGGGCACGCGCTCCAGATCGCCAAGCTGCTGAACCGTCTCCGCCCGGCCCATAGTGGAGACCGCACTGATCACCACATCAATTCCCTGTTGCTTCAGCAGCTTGCCTTCCTCCAGCATATGATAGGTTTTGCCGGAGCCGCTGACCGAGCCGATGATGATCTTCAGCCGCCCTCGCTGGAGCTGATAGATAGAATATAGAATCTCCTCAGGAGACTTGCGTTTATAGGGCGCCACGGACTCACCTTCTTTCTATTCTCACAACTCACAACTGGAGGAAGCAGTCTCTATGAACTCAGCTTACTTCGCTACCTCTGTCAGTGCCAGATTCAGCTTCAGCACATTCACCCGTTTCTCTCCGAAAAGCCCCAGATCACGCCCTTCGGTATGCTCTTTCACCAGCGCTTCAAGGGTATCTGCCGGAATGCCGGTCAGCTTGCTGATCCGGGGAACCTGCACGAGCGCCGCAGCTGGAGAAATATGCGGATCAAGACCCGATCCGGAATTCGTAATCAGATCCACAGGGAGCTGACTTACAGGGACGCCGGGATTGTCCAGCTTCCACTGGGCAATGGAATCCTTCGTGCGCTGCAGCATATCGGGATTCGATGGGCCATAGTTATTCGATCCCGAGGCTTCGGCTTTGTATCCGATACTTGATACACGGCTCTGGAACATAGCCTGGTTCGTGAAGCTCTGCCCGATCAGCGCAGAACCGACGACCTTCCCGGAAGCATCCTTCAGCAGGCTGCCGTTCGCCTGGGCAGGCATCAGCACCTGGGCAAGCGCGGTGGAAGCCAGCGGATAGATCATTCCGCAGAGAATGATGAATACTATGCTTAACCTCACTGTAGTGAAGACAAAAGCTGCTGGTGAAGCGGAGACCTGCTCTCCGGTTGTCTCATGTGTAGATTGTGTCATGATGATTACGCCCTCCTTATATATTCAATCGTCTGCCGGACCCCTAGATCCATATACTGACGAGCATATCAATCAGCTTGATGCCGGCGAATGGAACAGCGACTCCGCCCAGACCATAGATGACAATGTTGCGCGTCAGTAGTCTGGTCGAACTCATCGGCTTATAGGAGACCCCGCGCATCGCGAGCGGAATCAGCAGCGGGATGATAATCGCGTTGAAGATCAGCGCCGAAATAATAGCGGAGCTTGGGGACCCTAGACCCATGATGTTCAGGGCTTCCATCTCAGGAATAGCGAGCGTGAACATCGCCGGAATGATGGCGAAATACTTGGCAATATCGTTAGCGATGCTGAAGGTGGTCAGCGCCCCGCGCGTCATAAGGAGCTGCTTCCCGATGGCTACAACCTCGATGATCTTGGACGGATCAGAATCCAGATCGACCATATTGGCCGCTTCCTTGGCTGCAGTTGTCCCGCTGTTCATCGCCAGCCCGACATCGGCCTGAGCCAGTGCGGGAGCGTCGTTCGTTCCATCCCCGGTCATGGCGACCAGCTTGCCCTCGTTCTGCTCCCGGCGGATCACCGCAATTTTATCCTCCGGAGTACTCTCAGCTATAAAATCATCGACCCCGGCTTCACGGGCAATCGTGGCGGCGGTCAGCGGGTTATCCCCGGTACACATAATCGTCTTGATCCCCATGCTGCGCAGCTCGTCGAAGCGCTCCTTCATCCCGGGCTTAACGGTATCCTTCAGATAGATTAGCCCGAAGATCCGGTTATCTACAGCAACCGCGAGCGGAGTGCCGCCCAGCCGGGCGATAGCATCCGAGTTGCTGTCCAGATCGGCCGGTACGGCACCGCCTTGCGACAGCACCCACTTCTTCACGGAGTCGACCGCTCCCTTGCGCACAGAGCGTCCGTCCCGCATATCCATCCCGCTCATCCGGGTCTCTGCCTTGAACTCAATGAACTCCCCGCCGTCCGCGAGGCTGCTCTCATACTGAAGCTCCAGCTTCTTCGCCAGCTCCAGGACAGAGCGCCCTTCGGGCGTCTCATCCTTCAGTGAGCTGACCGCCGCCCAGGCTGCAAGCTCGGCTACAGTTGCTTCGCCTACCGCAACGAACTCACTGGCCATCCGGTTGCCGAAGGTAATCGTCCCCGTCTTATCCAGAATCATCGTGTTGATATCCCCGGCAGCTTCCACCGCCTTCCCGGACATCGCCAGGACGTTGAACTGCGTCACCCGGTCCATTCCCGCAATCCCGATGGCCGACAGCAGCCCGCCGATGGTGGTCGGTATCAGGCAGACGAGCAGTGCGATCATGACCGGAATCTCCAGCTTCACCCCGATATAATCCGCGATGGGACGCAGGGTGACTACGACAATCAGGAAAATAATCGTGAGGCTGATCAGCAGCGTGTTCAGAGCAATCTCATTCGGTGTCTTCTGGCGCTTCGCCCCTTCGACCAGCGAGATCATCCGGTCCAGGAACGATTCTCCCGGATCACTGGTGATCCGCACCTTGATCTGGTCGCTGACTACCCGGGTACCGCCGGTCACGGAGCCGAAGTCGCCTCCGGCTTCCTTAATGACCGGAGCCGACTCCCCGGTGATGGCCGATTCGTCCACAGAAGCCAGCCCTTCGGTCACTTCCCCGTCGCCGGGAATCAGTTCTCCTTGGCTGACGACCACGATATCGCCTTTGCGCAGCTCAGAGGCCGGTACTTGCTTGACCCCTGATCCTGTCAGCTTATTGGCGGTGATGTCCTGCTTGGTTTTTTTGAGCGAATCGGCTTGTGCCTTGCCCCGGCCCTCCGCCAGCGCTTCTGCGAAGTTAGCAAACAGCACGGTGAACAGCAGGATGAAGAACACGGTAATATTGAAGCCTACCGCATGCTCCGCATGGAAATACCCCGGCGCCAGCACCATAAGCAATACGATAACCGTCCCAACCTCCACGACGAACATGACCGGATTCTTCATTAACGTCACCGGGTTCAGCTTCACCAGACTATCCTTGGCAGCACTTAGCAGGATGGGACCCGTCAGCAGCTTCTTTCTGTGTACAGTACTCATTCTCGTCTCTCCCTCTCCCTACCGTAAAGTCAAATATTCTGCAACCGGACCGAGGACAATCACCGGCAGGAAGGTCAGCGCGCCGATAATCAGCACCGTACCGATCAGGATGCCGGTGAACAAGCCGTTGTCTGTGCGGAAGGTTCCTATGGTCTCCGGCACCGGCTTCTTGCGCAGCAGGGAACCGGCAACCGCCAGCATAGCGATCATCGAGACATACCGGCCCAGCAGCATGACCACCCCGGTGGTGATATTCCAGAATGAAGTATTGTCCGCCAGTCCTTCGAAGCCCGAGCCGTTATTGGCCGCAGACGATACGTATTCATACAGCACCTGGGTCATTCCGTGGAAGCCGGGGTTACTGATACTGCCTTTACCGAGCTCTGTCAGAAAAGCCCCCGCCGTCGGCACCAGAATAATCAGCGGATGAATCAGAATCGCGATGGCGATCAGCTTCATCTCCCGCGCTTCAATCTTGCGGCCCAGGAACTCCGGCGTCCGGCCCACCATCAGCCCGCAGAGGAACACGCCGAGGATCGCATACATGAGCATATTGATCAGCCCGACACCTTTGCCGCCGAACACGTTATTCAGCATCATGAGGGTCAGCGGGGTAATACTGCCGAGCGGCGTCAGCGTATCATGCATATTGTTCACACTGCCGGTGGTTGCCGCCGTTGTAACGGTGGTGAACAGCGCCGACTGTGCGATGCCGAACCGGACCTCTTTTCCCTCCATACTGCCCTGTGAAGCATCTATCCCCATGGCGTTAATCGCCGGGTTGCCCGCACTTTCCGCAGCGTAATTCACTCCGAGCAATACCACGAACAGCGTCATCATCGCGCCAAAAATCATCCAGCCCTGCCGCTTGTTCCCGGCGAACTTCCCGTACATATACGGCAGAGATGCGGGCAGCAGCCACATGGAGATGATCTCCAGCACATTGCTCAGCGGACCCGGATTCTCAAAAGGATGCGCAGAGTTGGCTCCGAAGAAGCCCCCGCCGTTCGTGCCGATGTGCTTAATGGACTCCAGGGAGGCCACCGGACCGATAGCAATCTGCTGGGTCTGCCCTTCAAGCGTAGTGACTTCCAGCGTAGGCTTCAGGGTCTGCGGCACATGAAGCGCTACAAGCGCCATTGTTACAAGCAGCGCCAGCGGAATGAAGATCCGGATATGCGCTTTGACGAAGTCCTCGAAGAAGTTCCCCACCGAGCGGCGGCCTGTAATCCCTCTGACAAAAGCAACCGCGACCGAAAAGCCGCTGGCCGCCGAGGTGAACATCAGCATCGTCATGACCGCCATCTGTGAGAAGTAGGACACGCCCGTCTCCCCGCTGTAATGCTGCAAGTTCGTATTGGTGATGAAGCTGATCACCGTGTTGAAGGTAAGCGTCTCTTCCATATTGCCAATCCCGCCCGGGTTGAGCGGAAGCCCCTTTTGCAGCCGCAGGAAGAGATAACTGAATACCACCAGTACAAGGTTCGTTACGATGAAGCTGAGCACATATTTCTTCCAGGACATCCCGCCCCGATGCTTCAGCCCGATCAGACGATAAATTCCTTTCTCCGTGGCACCAAATACCCGGTCTGTCCGGTTCGGTTCATTCGAGAATACATGATATAGATAAGTGCCCACCGGCTTCACCAGCAGTACGAGTATTAAGATGACGACTATAATCTGCACAATCCCCACGGATGGCCCTCCTTAGTAGTTAGAATTTCTCAGGATGAATCAAAGCATAGCCCAAATACAGAAACAGCAGCGCAGTAGCTGCGAGGACAACTGCCATTACTCCGTCCCCCCTTGCTCATCGGTCACACGGCTGCACCATTGTACAAACGCATAGAATACCGTGAATATCGCTGCCAGCATTGCCGTCATATACACATCTATCATCGTCTTTGCCACTCCTCACCTTGTGGTAATCTCTCTCTCTTGTAACTTCCGGTCTAGCGTATCATTTCTCCCATTAGTTCAGGGTAAGGGTTTCCTCAGGCGCATTAAGATTGTATTAAGACTTCAGGAGGAATGGTAAATCTCTTCACCCAGCACCCTGTTGACCGCCCCGATAAAAGCACCATAACCCCCGTCCGTTTCCATCCGGTGCGGGAGCGCCCAGGCAAGGATCACTTCCGTCTCCTGATGATCGAACTCGAAGCTGGTCACAAGCAGCTCACTGACCTCACGTGCCGAAGCCCCGCTGGCAAACTGGTATGCCGCAGCGTACACCCCGCTATTCTCATAGGTGCACTCTTGCAGCAGATAGATCCGGTCATAATGCCGCTTGATCAGCGCCAGCAGCGCCGTCAGCACCGTCACCCATCCGATATTTCTCATCCACACATCCATCTCCATGCCTTCTCTCCAGTATGTTAACTTCAGAATTCAGCGTACCACTCCCGCCATTAGTTCAGGATTAGGGTTTGGTTCTACAGATTAAGATTACGTTAAAATACCGCCGGAACGCTGCTCCAGCCGCTCTCGCATCATCCGCCGGAACGGCAAAAAAACCATGCCTGCACAGGCATGGTTAGGAACACTATGAAACACGCTATACGGCTTCCGTAAGCCGGTTCAAATCACTCGGCTGTCGTCTCCCGCCTGCAGCATCCGGTAGCCCACACCGATATGGGTCTGGATCACCTTGGGCTGGGAAGGACTGCGCTCAATCTTCTTGCGGAGCGTAGCCATGAACACACGGAGCGCCGGAATATCATACGTAGGACTGCCCCAGATTTCATGCAGGATATAATTATGGGTCAGGACCTTGCCGACATTCTTCGCCAGCAGGCACAGCAGCTTATACTCAATCGGCGTCAGGTGGATCTCATCATTGTCCAGCCAGACACAGCCCGCAGCATAGTCAATCCGCAGATTTCCGTTCGCAAAAAAGGCCGAATCCTTCATCAGCTTCTCGCTGTCCCCCCGGATTCGCCGCAGACTGACCCGCAGCCGGGCGAGCAGCTCCTCCACGCTGAAAGGCTTGGTCAGATAATCATCGGCTCCGGCATCCAGCGCTTCGATCTTGTCGCGGTCCTCGCTACGGGCACTGACCACGATGATCGGAAGGTTCGACCACGCCCGGATCTTCCGGATAATATCCACACCGTCCATATCGGGCAGACCGAGGTCCAGGATCATCAGGTCCGGCTGACTGGATACAGCCTCCAGGATGGATGCCTCCCCCGTCTCTGCGGTATGGTATTTATAGCCCTGAGTCTCCAGAGTTGTGGTAATCAGCTTGCGGATCGGCTTGTCGTCTTCGACGACCAGAATCATGGGTTTATTCATGGACATTCACCTCCTCTGCCAGCAGGGTGAAGCGGAAGACCGTTCCCTGCGGTGCATGATCTTGTACTTCAATATGCCCGCCATGGGCATGAATAATTGATTTGCAGAGCGCAAGTCCCAGGCCCAGACCGCGCCTGCCATCTCCCCGCACATTGTCCGCCGTATAGAACATTTCGAACACCTTAGCCTTCGCTTCCGGGGATATTCCCGGCCCATCGTCAGCGACCTCGACCACTACTAGCCCCTTCTCCTGTCTGGCGGATAGGGTAATATGTGAACCCGACCCGCTGTACTTAATCGCATTATCCACCAGGTTGATGATCACTTGAATGATCAGCCGTGAATCCATCCGGGCCATCAGCAGTTCCTCTTCGAGCACCACCCGGATCACATGATCCTCCTTGTTGCGGTTCACATGCAGCAGCGCTTCCGCGATCACTTCCTCCAGCAGCTCCGCCTGAAAGTTCAAATGAAGCGCGCCATTATCAATCCGCGTAATCGACAGCAGATTCTCCACCAGATTGATTAGCCAGATCGAATCGTCATAAATATCGTTGTACAGCTCCTGCTTCTGCTCCTCGCTCAGCACCGCCGAGTTACCGATCAGGATGCCCGCGTTACCGGAAATACTGGTAAGCGGCGTACGCAGATCATGCGAGATGCCGCGCAGCAGATTGGCGCGCAGCTGCTCCTGCCGGATTTGCAGGGAGCTTTCTTTTTGCAGCTCGTTCAGCTTGTCTTTCTCCAGCGCGAGGGCGCATTCACCAAGCATGGCGATCATCAGACTTGACTCGAACACCTCCAGCGGTTCTTCCTGCTGCATCACAATTCCTGCTACTGCAAACACCGTATCGCCGCTTCGCACCGCATGATACAGACAATGGGCCGCCGAAAAGGTATCGGTAGACGCTCCGGCCCGTTTATTGTTCCGCAGCACCCATTCCGCTACCTCGCGTTCCGCTTCCAGCTTAGCCTTTTGAGCGTCAATCGTACTTCCATCCTTGTTGTACAGCAGCGGCTCCGAGAGCCCATCGTCCACAACCTCATAGATGATGATGCTCCGGTCCAGCAGCTTGAGCATTTGCAGCGCGGTCTCGCTCAGAATGGCGGGCGTGTCTTTGGCCTGCTGCAGCTTCCGGCTGGTCTCCAGGAGCACCTCGGTGCGGTAGGCTTTTTGCGCCGATTCTCTGGCCTGCTCCTTCACCCGCAGCGTCAACGTACTGGTGATGAACGAGGCGGCCAGCATCACGAGGAAGGTCACCGGATACCCGGAATCATAGGCCTGAAGCGAGAAATATGGCTCGGTGAAAAAATAGTTAAAGACCAGCACGCTCAAAATCGATGTCACCGCGCTGTACAGCCGTCCTTTTGTAACCATCGCATCCAATAGAACACCCAGAATATAGACGGTGATAATGTTCGCTTCACTGAAGCCGAGCACCTTGAACCACAACCCGATGATCGTGCAGACCAGCAGAATCCCCAGGGTTTTGCCCGTATCAGCCAGGGTGAGAAGCGGAGGTCTGGCATATTGCGGAATTTTGGATTGCAAGGCAGACTCTTGATCCGGGATGATATAGATGTCGATATTCGGGGCAGCAGCCGTCAGTTTGTCTACGAAACCCGAACCGACGGACCAGCGGCTGCGATTCTGCGACCGGCCCAGGATGATTTTGGAGACCCGGCTGGTTTTGGCATATTCGGCGATCTGTGCCGGCACATCCTCCCCGTAGACAGTGGCAACCTGCGCATTAAGCTGTTCGGCCAGCCGCAGATTCTCCCGCAGCTCCGACTTGTTCCTTGCCGTTAACTCTTTCGTTCGAGAGGTCTCCACGTAGAGAGCAGTGAATTCCCCCTGCAAATCTTCGGCCATTCTCGCCGCTGTGCGGATGACCTTCTTGTTGGATATTGCCGACGACAGGCAGACCAGGATATGTTCTCTGCTGTACAAGTTGGCTTCCACTGCCCGTTCCCCTAACCTGCCCTCATAACGTTTGAATTGATCCGCCCTGTACCGTTGAGCCAATTCCCGCAAAGCGATCAGCTTCTGGGGAGTGTACAGATCACCGGCCTCCTGCCGGAGCTGCTCCGTGGAAAAGATTCGCCCGTCATGCAGACGCTTCAGCCAAATGTCCGGACTGATATCAATGAACTCGACCTGGTCCGCACGCTCGAACACACTGTCGGGAATACGCGCTGGCTCAGCCATTCCGGTCGTGGATGCTACAACATCGCTCATACTTTCCAGCTGTTCTATACTAACCGTAGTGTAGACATCTATTCCCGCGCGCAGCAGCTCCTCCATATCCTGAACCCGCCGCTTGTGGCGTACACCCGGAGCATTGATGTGGGCCAGCTCATCCAGTAAAATCAAGTCCGGCCTCCTGCGGATCGCCTGGTCCAGATCGAATTCCCGCCGGGTGGTCCCGTTTACAGGAATGTCCAGCGGCGGCAACAGCTCCAGTCCGTTAATAAGCTCCGCTATATCTGCTCTGTCATGGGCTTCAATGTAGCCCGCCAGCACCTGTTGGCCGTTTTTCTGCTCCGCATGGGCAGCCTCGAGCATCGCCCGGGTCTTCCCTGCTCCCGGTACATAACCGAAGAATATCCTCAGCCTTCCGCGCCGCTTCTTCGCTGTATTTTCCCCTATCATCTAAAGGTTTCCTTCCCTCTAAGCCCATCTATAGGCCAGCCATTGTACACTGTAGCGTTAGTATAGCATGTGCATAATGAGCATAGTATTATGGATTCGGCTGTGGCATTAAGATTGTATTAAGATGATCGACCATGCAGCAGCGCTGTATCACATTGCCCATACGCATTACTCCCCGCCGTAACCACTGTACCATCCTTCTGTAGACCGAGCGTGTGGGTGCAGCCTGCCGCTATGGCAACGATATCCGTCCAGCCGCTTACCTCGCATTGGCCGTAATCATTCCAGCCTGTAGCCGTCACCTTACCATCCCATTGAAGACCTACCGTATGATGACTGCCAGCCGCGATGGCCTTAATCTTGCGCCAGCCGCCTACTTCACCCTGTCCGCGCTTGTTCAGACCTGTAGCTACTGCTGTACCGTCTGCTCTGAGTCCGGCCGTATGAAGATAACCCGCTGAGATCATCTTCAGCTCCTGCCAGCCATTCACATTCCGCTGCCCATAGCGGTTGTTCCCCGCCGTAATAGCCGTACCATCGGCCTTGAGTCCAACTGTGTGCCAGTCTCCTGCGGTAACCGCAACGATATCCGACCAGCCACTGACTTCACATTGACCCTCGTTGTTTCTTCCCGCCGCAACCACTGTTCCGTCTGCCCTCAACCCGACCGTGCGCCGCCAGCCTGCCGCAACCGCAACGATATCGTGCCAATCGTCCACGTTGCATTGATTATGCTTATTCCAGCCTGCAGCGATCACCGTTCCATCCGATCTTAGCCCTACTGTATGCGAATTCCCTGTATGAGCATTGCCCGCTGCAACCGCAATTATATTACGCCAGCCGCTTACCTCGCATTGCCCGTATGTATTTTCGCCGCAAGCCCGCGCGGTTCCGTCCGGCAAGAGCAGAACAGAATGGTGGTATCCCGCCGCGATGGCGGATAATGAGTCAGTATGCATATGGATGTTGCTCCTTTGGTTTTTTTTCGCGTAAGGATCTCATAATGGTATTGCTAGTATTGCAAAATATTTGTTACATTTCAACGCTCTTGTGAAGAGCATTCTCTATGGCCTTGAGATAGGCTTTACTTGTAAGCGTGGCACCGCTGATGCTGTCTACCTGAAGCGATTGAGCCTGGATCACTCTGCCGAACAATTCATCTGCCGACGCCGCAGGCTGATTCTCCGCATGCTCCAGGAGCTGGATCGCTGTAACTTTGTGCGCTGTGACGGTAACCAGCACCTTATTCGCCCTCCATTTATACATTCCACCAGCATATTCACCTGTATACTCACCTGCATGCAGCTTGTTGAAGTTCACTTGATCGATCTCTACGTTTCGCGCTTCACGACGCTCTTTTTCTGTATACAGCAATGCCGCGCCTGAGCCGATTAGTCCCACGAGAATCACGGTTAGGCACACCAGCAGCAGGTTGCGTTTCCACTTCTTTTTCATGTTGACCCTCCTGGTTATGAATGAATATATTTAAGTTCATTCATTATTAAGCGCGTTTAGCCATTCTTTTACCGATTCTGTCAAACAGATGTCCAGCCAAACTTTTGACAGGACCCAATGAGACCGGATAATAATACGCCGCTTCAAACCAACCGTTAGCCTGGTAATGCCGGTAATCTTTTGACCGCTCATCCAGCATATGCTGAATACTGGTCCGGGACAGCCGGAACATCAGCAAGCGGAACAATGTGGGAGCCGGCGGTACCGGACACATCAGTCCTTTGTAGAAGCGGGCCGCAGACTTGCGGATTCTCACTGCATTCTTCTGCGCGGCTGCCGGGGTAACTGGCTCCATCGTACTAAGCACACACCCTTTGGTAACCTGGAAACCCAGATTCTCTCCCATGCTGCTAAGATATTTGACAATCGCATTTCCGCCGTGAATCCCCTGATTGACGATCGACGTATACGTCTTGCCGAAGAACTGCGGCCGATGGAACACATACGCCAGCCGGTCCAGCAGATTCTTCATCGATGCCGAGACATGGAAGGCGTAATTGGGAGTCGCCATAATCACACCGTCCGCACGCTCCAGCTTCTCGATCAGCACATCCCTGTCATCTTTGAGCGGACAATATTCTTCGCCCTTACTGAAACAGGTTTTGCAGCCCCGGCAGAACTCCAGCCTATAGTCCTTGAGGAAAATGTACTCAAACTCAATCTCCCCGTAGGTTCGGAGCTGTGCTTCAAACTCACGGACCGCTCTGTACGTATTGTTCTTCTGCTGATTGCCGATGATTGCGATGACCTTCTTCATGATAGTCCCTCCAGAATAGAATACAAAATAGTGGTTCTCTTGATACCTGCCCAGATTATGAATGAATATATTTATATTCATTCATAACGTATATTAACATAGATATGCGCTGTTGTCTGTACGGACACGGCTTGATTTTGAACGATTGGTGAAGAGCTTCCGGGCCAAAAGAAAGAAGCCACAAGCAGCAATCTGCTTATGGCCTCCTGATCCTTGTATTCTAAACGCTTTTCACCGCCACGAGCCTCTTGTGAAAGCTATGGACCCGTCATAGTCAACATATACATTTTTGATATTCGGATGACTCAAATAATCAGTCACAGTGTAAAACAGCGGAATAACTGCCATTTGATCCATGAGCAGCTGTTCGGCCTTGGCATAGATCTGCATACGCGTGCCGGGGTCGGCCGCCTGCCGGGCTTGCTGCATATAACGGTCATACACTGTACTGCTCCACCCTGTATCATTGGAGACATTCTGTGAACTGAACAGCTCCAGCATCGAGGCCGGATCATTGAAATCAGCGCTCCACCCCGCTCTTGCAATAGCATAGTTCTGATGTATACGATTATCCAGCAGTTCCTCGAAGCTTTGGATTTCTACACTTGCTTCAATGCCTAAGTTCTTTTGCCAGTCCTTAATCACTTTAGTTGCGATAACGTCATGGTTGATATATTCATTCACGATAATAGTGAAGCTGGGGAACTTGGTGAGTCCCGCTTCTCTCATGCCTTCCTTCAGTAATTGCTTGGCCGCCGCCACATCCTCATGAAAGTACATCTTGTCCGACATCTCTGTGCGGAAATTCAACTGGGTCCCATGAATACTTGGCGGCACCAATCCAAACGCCGGATTGCCGTAACGCAAGGCTTCGCGGTCAATCGCCATCGCCAATGCCTGGCGGATCTTCAGATTGTCAAACGGCGGCTTAGTCAGATTGAATTGATAAAAATAGGTGGAAGCATACGGTCCTTCATGCAGGTCGCGGGAAGATGCGCTATCTAAAGATGTATAATCTACCGATTCCTCCCCTCCGCCTCCAACCCAGTCAACCTCCTTATTCATATAAGCGGCGGTCGGATTCCCAGGCAGCAGCAGACGTACCTCCGGCAGCTTAATTTCTTGGGCCGCATAATAAGCAGGATTTTTAACTATAGAAATCTCATTACTCTTCCATGTCTTGAGCTTGAAGGGACCATTGGTTACCATAGACTTAATGTCTGTAGCCCATTGGTTGTTGGCCTTCGCGGTCTTAGCATACACCGGCAGATAGATACTCTCTGCGAGCAGCTGGATGAAGTAGGAGGTTTTCTCCTTCAATGTGACCTGGAGTGTGGTGTTATTCAGAGCCTTTACGCCGATTTTGGAGGTATCCTTCAGAAGTCCCTCGTTGTAGTTCTGCGCATTATTAATCATGTACATATTAAAAGCATAAACATTCTTGGCTTCCGGAGCCAGCGCCCGCTTCCAGGCATACTCGAAGTCCGAGGCCAGCACCTGCTGCCCGCTGCTCCATTTCGCATCCCCGCGGAGTGCAAAGGTATATGTTCTGCCATCCTTCGAGAGGGTCCATGATTTTGCAATTGCCGGAACGGCCTGACCAGCCGCATTCAACCGGACCAGTCCTTCAAATAACCCTTTGAGAACCGTCACTGTGCTGTCATCCGCAGCTGCTGCCGGATCAAGCTGATCAGGAAGACTTCCCAGACCGATACGCAATACCTTATTAGCTTGTGCAGCAGATGAAGTACCTGCCCCTCCCGTGAGCGTTACACTCATCATTAAACCTACTGCCAAAATGATATAAAGCAACCTTTTCATCAACGTTTCCCCTTTGTAAAGTCATTATGTATTAGTAATAGAATAGCATGGGGGCAGATATTACGCTGTCATAATTTATCGAAGATGAATAATTATATTCCATGTAAAAAACTCCATAATCAAAAGATCAAATCAAAGGTTGTGGTCTCCATGCTCCCTGACCTGTAGAGCTTTATCTTGAGTCCGTAATACACTGTAATCTCCTCAGTAGGAATAATTTCTTTCCCACTCGTCTAAATTAATATATTTTACACTGCTTTATGTTATACAGCATTAAATTCATCGCCTCTTTTTCTATACTTTCTATTTCCCCCAACAATCTAATGATCTGATCCATCTGTTTATCATTCTGAGTTATAATTGCCTTAAGTAAAAGGTTTCTTGCTGAAAGAGTTTTCTGCTCCAATTGTTTATAGAGTTTATATATAACTTCTGCTTGGTTAAGATATCCGTGAGTTTGCATATATTCTATACGATGAAGCATTAAAACCTTATGGTCATAAATAACATGGATATGTCTAAAATCCGTATTCTTATTTATTAAATCCTCCTTTATTTTCCTGTAAACCTCTAATCCAAATACGCTTTTATTAGGCTTGTTTATATAAAAAGAACTTTTTTCAAAACTATTTTTAGACTGTAAGAACTCTTCCAAGAATTCTATTACCAACGAGGGTTTAAAATCAAATATGCCTTTAGCATTAAAACTAAGAAGCTGCAGTCCTCCTTTATCTAAAAGCCAATCATCTTTTTCCTCAATGGCTAAATAAGCTTTTTCAATTTGTGAAAATGATACCTCTGTATAAGAATATTTCTCTTTAATAGAAAAATCAGCTATGTAAAATACTTTCTTTTCCTTATTGTAACCATATATAAAAGTATCGTGAGGAAAAAATTCTGATCGGCCGAAATAGGATTGTTCAAACACGCCATAAATGTAATTATTAAGATCGATACACTCGATAAAAAACTCACAAATATCTTTTTTAAACAACAAAATGGTTTCTCGTTTTAGATGTTGATTATAAATCCATGGGCAAACCTCTAATATAGGATATTGATAAAAGTCAACAAAGGTTTTGTCGTGCGATTCGTCTCTGATCATATGCAACTGAATATAATTGCTATAGATCCATGGTTGTGTTTCAGGATAATTGGATAGAATTGAAAATAAATTAGCTTGCCATTGCCAAGAAGTTATAATTGGATACTTCATTGGTAAGATTTTAGAGTTCATTTACTTTCCTCCTCTAATTTAAATGCAAAAGTAACAAGTCAATAAGACCATCATTTTTTTGAGTTCTTATACAGCTCTCTACTTTGATATCTTTAAAATTCGTTTTTACGTAAGAAATAAGTTGATTTTCAATATTCCTTCCTAATACCCGGCAAGATAAACAAAACAAATCTAAATAGTATATTCCAGATAGTTGTATGACACCAAATGCTCCGACAAGACCTAAATCGCTGAATTTATCCGACACATCAACTGCATATAATTTATAACCTTTTGTACTGATTTTCTCTTTTATTTCAGATACAGTATACCTTTTACCTACCGTACACTTATTCGCTCTTTGGCTTAATTCTGAAATTCGATAATACTCTAAATCATCTGCTATATGTATATTAATTTTTGTATCAAGAGCGTTTAAATATTCCTCATATGAAGCTGTCTTCTCTTTCAAAACCGTCCTATGCACATTTGATTGATACGTATTATTCCTTATTGCAATAAGATTTGCATCGAAGTCAAGCGACAAGTTGAACAAAGATAAACTGCTGTAAATATTCTCTTTTTTAAAGAGTACTGCTTTAACATCTGGTAAAATGCTATTTACCGATTCCACTTCAAAAATAGAATCATCAATAAATACGATGCTATCCAAACTTATATTTAAAACTACGGCTATTAATTGAATTTGCTCTGCTTTATTGTTCCAATTCACTTGAAAACTTGCGATGTGCTCTTCTCTTAAGATCATTTCACTATGACTATTGAATACCTTTAAAACATCTGATAAATCATTTTTACTTGAAACAGTCAAAATGATCCCTAAGGTATGTAAAGTTAACAGGAATCGTTGGAAATCTTGAAAAAACTGTCCCGGGCCATTAGAGGCTAAACTTATATTTTCAATACCATCTTCACTTAATATCCCACCCCACAGAACATTATCACAGTCCAATACGATACATTTTTTTTCATTTCTCTTTAAAATACGAAACTGTTTAAAAATTTCTTTTGCAGCTAAATAGATAAGATCTGATGTGTATGGGGAATTCCAGCGGTACAATCCTTTGGTGTCATATGCATCTCTGGTTCCGATATAAGATATTAACCTTTTCAGGTCAATAACTATATCAGAAGTTTCACTCAATAGATCTTTGATCTCTTGATTCAAGCGGTCAATGAAATTATAATTATGAAGAATATTTCCAACAACCTCTTGCAAAAAATCAAAATAGTCTTCAAAACCCATCCATATTATTTTTGAGTTAACTTCATTACGCAGCTTTAAATATATGACTTTGACGTATTCTAGTATATCTTTATAAACTATCTGCAATTCATCTTTGAAACCTATGTTTGAGAGTATACCCGGGCTTAATTTCCTGATATTCAGCCAAACCAATATTAGATCCGACTTTTGCATTACTTCAATATGACGGTTTTCAAAGCATCCATTACTAGGTATATAATTAATTTCAGATGAGGTATCAAATAAGCTGTTAATATGCATTCCAAAAAAGTGTTCTATCGTTATGTTAGAAATAACTGAAATGTTCAGATCCTTACCTTGAATATCCAAAGAAGTGAACTCCCTTCATTTGACGGTGGAAAGAACTTGCATCACCTTGTTAAGAGTATTCATACGGGCAAGTAATATATATTCCTCTGGAATTTCAACACCCAATTCTGCTTCCAACGTTACTATAAATCTGATAAAACCAATTGAATCTAAGCCAACCTCTGTCAAATCACGATTCCTGTCAGCTAAAGATGGCAAAACAGCAACATCAAGTGCTTCTAGTAGCGCAGAGTGTATTGTCTCAAAGGTAATATCCATTTCGTATCCTCCACTATAAAATAAACTCAATTAAACTCCCATTATTTAAGCATGCGAAAACAACTTTTCTATTTTGTAGCGCAGGCGCTGTAATCTGTCTTGTGAAGATTTTTCCTATCTTTAAAGCTTTAAACCATTGATTCATATCCATTTTTGTTCCACTTTCGAAACAGATATGATGATAACCCGATTTGAAATTTCGAACGCTCGACCTTTCACTTACTGCTTCGATTAATTCAATAAGCAAACTGCCATCTTGACTCTCTAGAAACATAATATTGTTATCTTGTATAAAATCATATACAACTTCGCCAATTTCCACAAAACCAAGAGCTTCGAAAATTATTCGGTCTTTCTTCATATCCTTCACAATAAAACCTAAATGATGAATTTTCATGATTTCACCTTTATTCTCATCGAATGTATTAAATGTTTGTTGTGTAGATATCAACGTAGGGGTAGTTCATATGAAACAGACCTGTAGATATTCTTTTAGTATGATTAAAGTTCTTATTACGATTTAGATAACGGGTGTAATATTCATTCGGAGAATATAAATACAAAAAAACTGTTCTGTTGAATTCTCTTACCGAAGATAATATATTATCCGTAGTCTTCATAAAATATTTCAGATCAAACGGATTATTAAAAAAGAACTTATTCATATCTGGAGATATATTCATAGCCTCGGCGGGGCATAAATGAAATGAAATCCTATCCCTCTTTTCGATTCGTGTAAATCTCGAAACATTTTCCAGCGCAATAGAATGCATTTCTTCGTTTATTTCAACTCCAAATGCATTCATGCATCCATAGTAGGAGGAACAAATAACCGTTCTTCCTTTCCCACTGCCAAAATCCACAAAATGATCATTTGGAGTAAACGGCTGATATTTAAACAGTTTCTTTAATGCCGAGTATGGCGTTGGTTGATAATTGGAGTATCCGGATTTATTATTCAGGAGAATATACTTATCTGTGTCTATTTTTAATTTTCTGTCGTAATATTTGTCCATCAAATAAAAGGAATACGTATGCACCATGTCAAGAAAAGAAGTCATATAATTATGTTTGTTTACTTGTTCCATAAGATAAACACCACCCGTTGAATATAGCAAGCTAGTCAGTACCCTCTAAATACTTTATTATTAATTCGTAATTTGTGGATATCCGCTTCTGTTAAATTGTTTTTTATCAAATTAAGTTTTTTATCTGTTTGAAGTCTTGTAAAAAAATCCGTTTGCCATTTTTTCCGTTCTTGTTCCGTTAGTCCATAATAATCAAGTAGCTTCTCTCCTTCTTCTGTCTTGAGCGCTTCTAAAAATTGATTTAAACAAGGATCTTTAAAAATCAACTGGGTGTAATAGATTACATAAAAAATATAAGGTGTTATTTTATATTCATTACTAAGGTGATAAATTGTTGAGACTGTGATTGTATCAAGATTGTTCTTGATTAAATAATAGACATCCTGAAACATTGAAAGGTTTATGGTGTTATGGTTAACCAAATGGTAGATAGAATTCATTTCTTTATAATGATGCAAACATACTTGTAGAAGTGCTTTTATTGGAGGTAGTGTCTGTAATTTATGCCCGTAAATCTCCACTTCGGATGCATCTTCCAGGAAGTGATTAACATCGATCCTCTCCCCCGAATATTCCCCCCAAAATAAATCAAAGTTGATGTCCAACTCGACATGACAGCCTTTTTTAGATTGCAATTCTTTGACGTAGGGAACCAATTGGTGAGAAGACGCTAGACAAAATACTCTTGAAAAATTGGTTTTTTTTTCATCTCGGCTTATTGCTTCAAAGCCGCACGTTTTTAAAATCTCCTTCATTTTTGGAATGCTTTTCCGATCAATAAGAATATCCACATCACCTAGTCCACGGAAACCAAATTTATTGTAGGCCAATAATGAGAGCGGCTCTCCCTTTATAACAGCATATGGAATTTCGTTCATCACTTCCCAAAATACTGATAGTTCTTGATAATTTACACGACTGATTATTGACAAAAGTCTATTTTCGGAACGCAGGTGCGTTTGAAGCCATTCTTCCACTAAATGCAAATGTCTCTCTCCTTCAGACAGTCATCCTTCTGATTAGTTTCTAAATATTTCTTCAATAAATCTTTCATCAAAAATACTATCAATATCTCCCAAATCAAGCGCCTCGAATCTGGGTAGGCACAATTTAAAAAAACACACATCTTTCGATAAAATTTGATATAAATGAATTAAATTCAGCTGTTCAGGCAGTAATTTCGAGGGATGAATTGAATTCTCCAGAAAATATCTTAAAGCTTGAGAATTACTTATCTTATTAATGGAAGGAACAACGATATCGTCTTTAATCTCCAGATAAATAATTTTGGATAAAGTCTGAGTCGTATAGAATTTCAGCTTTGAAAATTTAGAAATATCATAATAATCTTGAACCTTGTTGCCCATAAAGCAGTCTTCACTTTGAATATTTGCTATAAAACGATTTATTGATCTTAAATTACTTTTTCGTACTCCAATTGTTTTATCTAAGGAATATACTTTTTTTTCCTTCAAATTCAGATAAAAAAAATCATTACATAATAACCCATCACAAGCCTCAAACAATTGGACTATAGTCGATGATTTACCGGAATTAGATTTACCTATAAAGCCGATGGAGGAGTTGTTTTTTACCAGTACTGCTCCATGAAAAGGAATTTCTCCATTCCTATATAAGACTTGTGCGATAAAAGTTTCTACAAAAGATTCCGTAATCAAATAATGCTCCTGATCTTTCCGATATAGAATAAATAATTTGTTATGAAAAAAATCTCTTGAAATCATGATGTTTTCCAATAAAATAAGATCGGAGGCAGGAAGTTTCTGCGAAACATAATGACCTTTAATAATAGAAGGATCCAAATCCACACTGTGTTTGGAAAGAACATAATTTGATTTATTTATATAAGGATAATCTCCCTCAAAACTTTGAAAATATACTTTTATGTCTATTCTCCTATCCTCACTGTATTGATAATCCGGATAGCTATTCAAAGAATCAAATAATTTTGGATCTTTACTGGTTACAATAAGTTTATACTTGCCTAAACTAAGCGTCTTTTTCATGAAATTTCGTAAAGCATTCCAATTTGCTGCATTTGCTCTAATAGGATTTTTATATCTTGGCTTAGCTGTTCTTGATTTTCAATTTCATAATTTTGTTTAAAATAATTGTTGATATCGTCTATAGAACAACCTTCGTGTACATGAATAAATTCAAATAAGTCTTTGGCTGTTTCGTTAAATACGTGATATTTTTCGTCCGTCATTGTAAACACAACAAAATCTTCATCAATCTTGTTCCATCCAAAGTCTCTTGCGTTAAGTTTATACATCATGATCGTATCTCCTTTTCAAAAGCTAATTTTTCGCTTCAAACGAAACTTTGTATTTCTTTATACTCTGAGATTCGAAGTAGGGCTCTCCGTCTAGCTCTACCCAAGCATGACCAGAAAGTACTTTTCGGTTATGACTGTCATAATAGTGCCAGAATCCAACCTTCAGTGTTACACAAACACCATAACGGCACGCTAAATAAAATAAGATCTGAGATCTCTTCAAACAACCAAGTTCTAAATGTCTATTAATCAAAGAATTATTGCTTACGCTAAGCATTTTTTTTGTAACGTTTATAAATTTCTTCAGGTTAGGATTTAAACGTTTATGCTTTAGGGAGTACTCAATGACTTCATTCATTTTCTTCTCTCTCAATAAAAACAGAGCATAAATTAATTGCAGCATCGGGGTTCCTTTCTGCATTACAAATATCTCAGGTGGCATTTCTAACGTCAAAAAGGAAAGTGCCACCCGAAGGATATTTGACGATTTTAAAAAACAGGTATTATACCTTCAATTAATAAGGGCATGCAGTGTGACAGCTACTTGCTGAGTTACCAGAAAGCACAACTGTTTCAAGTGCACCATAAGATATAATTTCTGGTTTGAAATATGTTTTCTTCATTGAGTTCACCTCCTTTCCATAGTATAAATTTAATATTCAATATTTTCTTTCTGCTAAACAGCCATAAGTACTGTGAGCCTGGATACAAAAATCTTTTTGCGGTTTAGAAAGATCTCCGGAGGCCTTATAATTTTTCGCTATACATTTAATGCAATAATTATCTATTTCACAACTTAAACATTTATCAAAATCAGCCGCAGACAAAGCACGGATCTCATGAAATAAGGAATTGTCCTTCCAAATGTTTTCAAACGGTTTTGTTTTAATGTTCTCGGTGTAACCACCGCTGTTTTCCGGCACACTTGTATCTTTAAAAATAATACATGGAAATACATTTCCTTCAGCATCAATAAAAGCTGATGTTCTTCCAGCCCGGCAGATGCCATCAGAAAGTTTTCTTTTTTTATAATTTTCTTCTATATAATCATCAGATACTTTATAAACCACTGATTTGTCCGTTTCTATTAACTTGGAAATCTGTTCATTAGTTAATTTATATTGCAAAGGTTTTGTATTCCCGCTGTATGTTGAAGTAATGTTATAATCAACTACTAGTTCGACTCCCAGCGATTTGGATAACAAATTTAATGAATTCAATGAGTTAAGGGTTTCTTGAGTGAGTACACATTTCATCAACACTTTCACGTTTGCTTCTGTCAACAATTTAATGGCATCGACTGTCTTTTTCCATGCTCCAGTTCTCTGTACGATTTGATCATGTTCGCTTTCGATTCCAGAGTGCAAACTTATCTCAATTCTCGAAAACAGCTCAGAGAGTTGTCTATAGTTTTTTTCATTTATTAGTGAACCATTGGTATTAAGGGACAGGCCAAACCCTAATGATTTAGCCCTTTCAAATATTTCTATACATCTTCTCTTTAATAAAGGTTCTCCACCAGTAAAATTAATTTCAATCGTGCCTATTCTTTTTAAATCGTCCAACAAAGTGAACAATGTTGCAGTATCTAATCCATCGTCTTCATCACACTCGGCATAACAAAACTTGCATCTCCAGTTGCATCTTTTGGTTAATTCAATTTGAACATGACTAGGTACGTTTTTAGCCCGCAATACACTGAGAATATGCTCACTTAATACCATATTTCCACTCCCGCTTCATTTAATTTAAAATCAGTTTTCAAAACTATCGGGTGGACTAGTGATACCACTGTTCTTGAGCTGTATAGAGTTTTATGTATTCAGCATTGTTCTCAAGCAGTTCTTTATGAGTCCCGATTCCCACAATTTCACCATTATTCATGACGATAACCCTGTCCACCACTCTGCATAGCCCCAGTCTATGAGAAATAACCAAGGATGTTTTATTCTCTGAAATTTCCAGGAATTTCTCCAGCACTTCCGATTCGAAGGTCGGGTCCATAGCAGAAGTTGGTTCGTCCAGAACAACCATTGAACTATCC
Source organism: Paenibacillus silagei (assembly GCF_017874735.1). Classification (GTDB taxonomy): domain Bacteria; phylum Bacillota; class Bacilli; order Paenibacillales; family Paenibacillaceae; genus Paenibacillus_AQ; species Paenibacillus_AQ silagei. Next base: position 162,578 of record NZ_JAGGLV010000003.1, on the reverse strand, counting down.
CGGAACATCGTTCTGGCCAGTCCAAGCCGCTGGTTGTCTCCACCCGATAATTCAATCCCGCCGAATTCGTTTCCGATAGGGGTATCCAATCCTTTTTCTTTGACAAGCTTCCCCATCCCCATCATTTTCACAACATTTAAAATAGCCTCATCGCTATCCATTTTTTGAGTCTTACTAATCGCAATATTCTCTCTGATGGTAAGTTTGTAGGTAACAAAATCCTGCCATATAGAGGAAATGAGGGAATAATAACTTGTTTTATTGATATCCTTAAGATCCGTGCCATTGTAATAAACGCTGCCGCTACTGGATGAATACATCCCCATGATTAATTTTGCCAGGGTGGTTTTCCCGCTCCCGTTTTTTCCGACTATTGCCAACTTTTCTCCTTTATGTAGTTGTAAGCTCACATTTTTCAGAGCATAATCCGTCTTATTCGGGTATCGAAAAGAAACATTGTCCATAGTAATTTGATTAAAAGCTCCTTTTATTTGCGCTCTGCCCTCAACCTCTTCCTCCAATTCCAAGAAATCAAGATAGTCTTTCGAGAACAACAAGTGTTCTTTAAAACGGCCAAATTCCACCAGGAAAGATCTTGTCTGGTCTTGCACTATTGCAAAAGCAGCAATACACGCACCAAACAGTCCGAGCGTTATCTCATGATGGATAACAAGTCTGTAGGCAAAAAATATGCTGGTCAAGTATCCAAGTGTCCTGAGAAAATCGCACACTAGTAAAGTCAGACTATCTTTCCTTCTGAAATCCCACTCTTGACTCAACACAGCATCACGATAATAGGTCCACTTCTCGGCCAAGTAATCACCGCTGCCGTTAACACGCATCTCTTTTACAGCCTGCTTATTATTGAACAGACTCCAGAAATAATCCAGGGATCTCCGCTTGGGGGCCTGAAACCATTTCAAATAGTAAAATTCTTTCCCCCGGATAATTCTGGCTATTAAATAAGGAAGCACGCTAAGCAAGGAGATTGGAATAAACCATAAGCTATAGGATGCCAATAGAGTGATTACAAGAAGCACCGAGATGAAACTGGAGAACACGCTGATTGTAATCATAAGTAATTGCGGAATTACCGCTCTCGTTACACAATCTTTTGCTCTATTTAACTTATTTAATATTTCAGGTGTTTCCATGCTGATAAAAGGAAGCTTCGTACACTTTTCACCTATATAAATATTAAGCTGATAACCCAGTTTCTCGTAAATCCCAATAGACACAAATAACCCGGCGATACTCTGAAGGATGGTTTTCAGGATATAAATCGCTATAAATAGCACCATGAAAAAATAGATTTTATGCAGATTTAACAAAGCCGTGTTGCTAAATTCATGAAAGATTGATGACAAAATCCTGGTTGAGACTGCGGGATATAAGAAACCGGCAGCCGAACTAACTACAATAATCAAAAGCGATCCGGGCGAAGAGTCCATTGCTATTCTAAATATTTTAGCCAGCTGCTTTAACATATGATGTCATACCATTTCGCCTGAGCTCTGAACATTTCAGCATATATTCCCTGTTTGGCGATTAACTCATCATGATTGCCCTCTTCACAGATCCGCCCATCATCTATAACAAAGATTTTATCTGCCAATTTGGCACTTGCCAAACGATGTGAGATCATAATCGAACCTTTTTCTTGTATAACCAAAGAAAGAGATTGATAAAGTTCACTTTCTGCAACCGGGTCCAAAGAAGCTGTTGGCTCGTCTAGAATGATAAATGAAGAATCGGCGAAAAGTGCTCTGGCTATAGTAATCCGCTGCCACTCGCCTCCAGACAGGTCTATGCCGTCATCCTCCAGCTTCCCTAAAGGCGTATTCAGTCCTTTCCCGGTAAGCTTAAGGAATCCCATTGGTTCAGCCTGTCCCAAGGCCTTATCTATAGCTGCATCGTTATGGATTTTTGTAATATTCCCTAAGGCTATATTCTCCCGTACAGTTAAACTGTATTTCATAAAATCCTGGAAGACGACGCTGAAAAGAGCAGAAATCTCATGCTGACTCAAGTTTGAAAGCGCTATACCATTAATAGTGATCTCACCCCTATCAGGTTGATAAAGCCCGCACAACAGCTTAATAAGCGTAGACTTTCCAGCACCATTTTTACCGACAATTGCAATTCTCTCATTATGTCTTATCGTCAGGGACACACCTTGCAGAATCGGTTTTTGAGACTGGGGATATGAAAAGTAGACATCATTGAAACAAATTTCAGGACTATTGAAACACCTCTCTTTTTTGAGATCAGCGCTCTCTTCACTTTCAGGCAAAGACATAAAATGCTTATAGTACTTTGTCTTCAATACATTTCGGGAGTATTCGGAATATTCCCAGGAGACCTGCTCCGATATACTGATAATCGAATTGAGAGAGCAGATTAAAGCCACAAAAAGTCCTAAAGTAATGAGTCCGTTGTACATATAATTTACTAACGTAATAATAATTAGCACTGTCCAAGCCATAACACATAAAGTATTGATAAAGATAAGTTTTTGAGATTTTACATTGGCGCCCACCCTCTCTTTATAAACTTTACTTCTGATCCCTCCCCATTGATTAACGATATATTCTACCGCACCAAATAATTTGAGTTCAGAAAGGGAGGATTTAGTAGTCAACAACCCTAACAAATATCCCAACTTCCGATCTTCGGCAGATTGTTTGTAGAAAAGACTGTCGAGGATAGTCATAGCTCTATAGTTTAGAAAAAGCATGGGGACCGTGAATAAAAAACAAAGTACTGACAACCAGACAGAAACCTTTGCAAATACCAGATTTAGTAGTACCAGTGAAAGCAGAGAACTGCCTATCTGCGTGATATTAAGAAAACTGTTTTTGATACTTTCGCTAGGATTGTCACTCATTTGAAATATAGTATCCTGCGTTTCTTGATCTTCGAAACAACTGTATTTGAGCTGCTTATACTTGTTCAATACGACCGGTGTCCAGTTTTTCAATAATAATCTATCAAAATTTATATTGAGGTAACCCTCCATCGACGTACAAAGGGAGATTGTCAAAATAGTGATAAGCAGCAGCACCAGGTTCAGACCCACGTGGGTGTAACCCGCATTGCCTTTGTATAATTCAGATACACTGTCGATTAGATCTTCTGTTAGCAACAAGCTTAACGGTGCCAAAATGGCTGACACTATTAACAAAATTATTTTGAGTATGGCATGAGCTTTACAAAACTTTATCATGATTTTTATCGGGTCCAGGCAATATTGTAGTAATTGCAGCTTCATCACACCTTGTTTTTTGGAATTAGTGTTTTCACTTAATAAATTGTTTTCTTCAATTGCGCTCCAACAAATAAACAAATGAACATTTAAGTTTACATTTTACAATTACATAAAACCACTTCCTTTCTAATTAATTTGCATCTTATCACAGCATTTTCCATCTGTAAAGCGACTAATTTGTAATAATATTGAAATTATTTAAAATTAAATACAAAAATTAAACAAATATCGGATTTATATTGTTACATTTTTATCTATTGACTCATGTTTTTTCCTATGGTATTAATTACAATATTAAAAGAAAATCATAAATTATTAATTTAATCATTACAAATGAATAAATTATTTTATTCATTTGAACATTTAAATGATAATTATGCGCAATTACTTTTACTAGGGCACTTATTCTATCTAAAATTGGAGTTTTCGCAAATGAAGAAAAATAAAAAAAGTTGTACTGTCATTGATAAACTAATTTCGGAAAATTGGTTTGATAGCTTTGAAGAGGCAAAAAAATGGATAATATTAGGTCGAGTTTTGGTTAACGATGAATTAATAATAAGTGTTAACGACAAAGTTCCTGTAGATGGAACAGTAAGAATTAAAAGGTATTATCAAAGAAAGTATGTAAATAAAGGAGGCTTAAAATTAGCAGGCGCATTAAGTGATTTTGGAATTGATGTAAATGGAAAAGTGGTAATGGATTGCGGAGCTTCTACTGGCGGGTTTACTGATTGCCTGATACAAAATGGAGCAAAGCTTGTTTATGCTGTTGATGTAGGGTACGGTCAATTAGCAGGGAAACTACTATTCGATAAAAAAATAGTGAATATGGAAAAAACCAATCTTGCTGACAAAGTTCTGCTTTCGTTATTCCCTTCTCCAGAAGTAATCACCTTAGACTTGTCATACCTTTCATTAAAATATGCCCTGCCATTATGTAGAGAAATCATCGGGGATTGCGGGACTGTAATTGCTTTAATTAAACCTCTGTTTGAAGTAGCATCTTCTGATATACGGAGAAGCGGGGAATTCGACAGTATCGATACCATCCGTGATATATTAACCGATTTATGTAATCACTTTATCGAAGACTATGAGATAATTGGTATTACCAATAGTCAAGTTACAGGGAACAATGGTACATTAGAATTTTTTATTTATTTGGAATGGGGAAATAATAATCAAAAAAATATAAACAGTGACTACTCATATTCAGTCGATGCGGCCATTAATAGAGCCTCGGAGTTAGATTGTTTTAGTAAGCACTCATTTTAATCTTGCTGGAAAGAACAGACCACTCAAAGTAAGAACACTAGCAGGCAATCCTTTGCGTCTGCCGTAGTCTACGCGCACAGGGACTTTCTTAATAACAGAAATCAGGACCACCGTTGGACGGGTGGTCCTGATTTCGCGCGTTTCACGCACTCAACTGGCTAAAACCAAAAAAAGAGGAGCCTCCACGGCCCCTCCCTGTCTATCTCTAGGCTACTGAATCAACAGCCCAAATCCGCTCTGAATATAATAAAGGCTTGGATATGCAATATTGCTGGTCGTCAGGTTGTTGAAGGTAGCCGAACCGTTGCCGGTATACGTGTAGATTGCCGCTCCCTTATGGGCGCCGGAGAATCTGGACGTTGTCACTCCATCGAGACCTGTGCCGTTGATGTTGATGTTGTTGAATACGATACCCGAGAAGCCGCCACCGTATCCGAACTGGATCGCATCCCGCTGGGTGTTGATGATATCAATGTTGGTGAAGGTTACATTCTTGATCGGATCACTGGAAGCTTCGAGATCAATCGCGCCGCGCTCCCCGTCATACAAGTCACGGCTGGTGCCGCTGTTAATAATCGTCGTATCCGAGAAAATCATCCCCGTATTGCTGTTGAAATGCGCCCCCGGGAAGGTCGTATTCAGCCGGATACCGGAGCCGCCCACCGTGTCGATAATGTAGTTGTGATCCGCCTTGTGACCACTGCCCCCGAAGATGCCGATAGCGCCGGCACGCCAGTTATTCTCAATCGTATTGTACGAAAAAGTGTTATTCACCCCATCCGGCGCCCCGAACGTATTGCTCGGCCAGACAGCCAGTCCGTCGTCCCCGTTATTGCGCACATTGGAATTGCGGACGGTAGAATTGCTGGTCCCCTGGGAGAAGTTGATGCCGTCCGCCAGATTGTTGCGGATGCGGCTGTTCTCTACAAGCAGATTGTTCGCAAAAATCGCCGGCGTCCGCGCATAATCCCCTACCCACATGCCGCACTCAAAATGCTCAATCCATACGTTATGAATGACTGAATTATTGCCGAAGTTATCCATCAGGCCTTTATAGATGGCATTCTGGTTGTACCGGGACCGCAGATTCGAGTTCATATAGACATTGCTGAAATCCAGCTTGCCCAGGATACGGAAGGAAATGCCCCCGCCAGCTGCATTGGGATTTGTAAATTGCAGATTGGTGTGCCAATAGCCTGCACCGGTGACCGTGAAGTTGTTGATCATATTGCTGACCGATCCGATGACCCACATGCTGCTCAGATTAAAAGTTCCAGCCGGAATATAGAGAGATTTTCCGCTGGTGACGGCGGCTGTAACCGCACTGTTGAAGGCGGCCAGGTCGTCCTGTCCGTCTCCTGCCACTGCGCCGTAATCGGTGACCGACACCGAGTTGGCCGGACGGGCAATTGCCGCCGGTACTGGCTCGATTTCCAGGAAGTCTACGCCATACTCAAGGCTGTCCCCGTTACTCTTCTGAATACGGATGGTGTCTCCGGGCTGCAGAGGGGTGTCCATCTTCCAGTGAACTTCATCGAACCGGAATAGCGGACGTCCAGCACTTGGCGCATCTCCCGGCTGATCTCCAGAAAAGTATTGCCATGCATAATAGGAGGTGAGCGGAATGGTCTTGGCCTTGGTTCCATTCACATATACGTCAAGCGCACCGGTAAGACCCATTCCGTCTGCCGAATCCGGCATCGTGAATCTCATGGTGACTCCGGCACCGCCTTGCCCCGCTCTCACTGTCCACTGTGCAAATGCTCCGTTAGACGGTAAGGCCACATAACTCTGTCCCGAAGCTTCGGAGGCAATCAGCGCCTGATCGAAATTCGGTGCGGATCTCAGCGCTGCCGAGCCGCCGCGGGTTGCATCCTCTGTATCATACCGGCTGTAGGGAACGCTTGCTCCGCGCAAGGCGTACACTACCAGATTCACAGTGTTCACGTTGTTGGCCTGCTTGGTTGTTACCTCATTGGCATCTGCTGCAATGGTCGTAGTGACGGTGTAACTTCCGTTCACTGCGCTCCAGGTGCCAGGGAGAGACACTTGAACCGAAGCCCCGGCAGCAATTACGCCGGTGTAGGAGCCGGTGTAGGTTTGCACAGTGGAGCCTGCGGCATTCTTCAAGGCTACAGTTATTCCATGGGCACCGCCTGCGGAAGCCAGGTTGCCTTGATTTTTGAGACTGACAGTGAAGGCCACGTTACTCCCCGCAGCCGGTGTTCCCGGTGACCAGGAGGTCGTACCGACAAGGTCGGAGCTGGAGACTGGAGCAATCACCAGCGGCGAAGAATTCGTATAGCTGTTGTTGCTTTCGTTCTGCTCAATAATCTGGCCCGCCTCATCTACCTTGGCACTCAGCGGATAAGTTCCGGCTGTTAGCGTCCCTGCATTCAAGGAGACCGTAGCTGAAGCACCTGCGGCCAAGGCTGGTACCGCAGCCGAACCGGCCAGTTCGTTGTTCAGATAGAAATTGACAGTCGTCGCTGCTGCTGCGGCATTGCCAATGTTTTTTACCGCTGCATTCAGAGTTACACTGCCTGTCTCCACCGGAGAAGCAGGAGTCCAGCTCATGCCTGTAATCGTCAGATCAGGGTTCGCTGCCGGTGTGCCGTATACCTGGAACTCAGCGATCTGTCCGGCTGGCGCACCGGAGTTGGCAGTGATATTAAGCTGCAGCCGCTTAACAGTTGCTGTCACGGGAATGGTCACCGTGTTGCCCGAAGACGGACTGAAAGTATAGGTCTGAGCTGAAACGAGGCTACTGAAGGTTGTCGTATTCTGATTGTGTCCCAGGACTTGAATATTCTGGGTCCGGGTTGCCCATTCGGCAGCCGGATTCAGCTTCAGCACAATGGAAGTGATATTATGATTGGCTCCAAGGTCGAGCGTAAGGCCGCTTGGATTCCCGCTGCCTTCCCAGTAAGTAGTCGTGTTGTTATCGTTGGCATTCGCGGCAACGAAATTCTGCGTGCTGGAGGAGGCGCTGATCGTTTTACCAAGCGCAATATTGCCACCAGGAGAAGCTGTCGCCGTTGGAGTTGGTGTGACTGTAGGCGTTGGGGAGGTTGTCGGCACTGGTGTTGGTGTAGCAGATGGAGCAGGTGTAGAAGTTGGCACCGCTGTAGCGGTAGAGACCGGAGTAGATACCGGGGTTGCTGTAGGTACAGCTGTTGGAGCTACTGTAGGTGAAGGTACGGGCGTAGCGATGATTGCAGCTGCTACCGTAATTAGATCCAAATTGACATTGCCCGTATCCCCCGCATCGTATTTGTAAGCAATGCTGTTACTGCCAGCATTCAGCTGGAGGGCTTCAGCCTTCGTACTCCAGGTATCCCAGTTCGCCAGGTTAGGCAAGGTGGCCTGGCGCTGCTTAACTCCGTTCACGTAGATACTGATCGATTTGTCGCTTCCGTTTGCATTGGCATACTTCAGCGTAACGTTCCGTGTACCCGCCGCAGGCACATTGACCGAGAAAGTGGTAGCCGGACCTTGGGCCAGATAGTTGTCCACAAAGCCTGTGCCGGAGTATCCGGCATGGTCCGTGTTCACTTTTGCGCCCCCGGAGAGTGTAGCGTCTTCCGCTTCATAGGTACCGGCTGGAACCGGGCTGGCAGTAGGCGCAGGCGTTGCGCTGCTCGCACCGTAGATCTCTAGCTCGGACAATTGGCCCGCAGGCCATGCAGTATTCGCGCTGAACAGCAGACGGACATAACGAGTGCTGGCAGCATTGAAGTTCACCGTGACACTGTTGTTCGCTACCGCAGGGTTGAAGACATATGCGGCCGAAGCAACGATATCCGTGAAGGTAGAGCCGTTCGTACTTCCCTGAACAGCCAGCGTCTGCGTCCGGGTCTCCCAGGTTACCGGAAGCTTCAGCACAAGCTGGTCTATACTGGTGAGCGTACCCAGATCGACCTGAATCCACTGGGGAAAAGCATCATTTGCGCTCTCCCAATACGTATTCTGATTACTGTCCTTAACGTTATCCGGCGTATAATTCTGGGATTGCCCGCTGGCGGTAATGGTTTTGTTAAGTACCAGATTCGGTCCGCCCGCTGCCGACGAACGGGTAAGCGGTCCAGCCGCCATGAATAGCGTTGAGATAAGCAGCGTAACTACAAGCGACCATGTAACATACTTGTTGCGCATTCTATTCCTCCTTAATCTGATGTGGAACGACACACAGTGATATTCACAGCGCTCTAATGATAGCGATTACAACTGTTGAGATCCCTTTCCCGCCCTCCCCTCACTGCGATACACACTCATTATAGGTTTAATGCAGAGCACTCTTTAAGAGCTATTTCTACGGAAAAGATAGTTGATTCTATGAAAGTGATCATTGAGATTAGCCAAGAATAAAAAAAGATCAACTATGGCAGATTCTGACCACAATTGACCTGTACTATGGAACTTAAAAGCGTTATTAGCGTGATTGATTTCTTTAATATGCCTAATTTCCTTGGTATCAAGTAGCATTTCTTATCTTCGTCTTGTTGTATTTACTCGCCAAACCCCAAACCATCTGGGAAATTACTAGGTGGCTGAATATTTCAAGGTAAATCAATCAACCTTGGATCTATATAACACCAATCCGGATCATACGGTAAAGATTTCATTTTTTTCATGTCCCCCCAGCTATAAACCCAATCATAATCTGTAACCCAAAAGTAATTGTCAGGATTCAATCTGAGGTATTCATAAATAAAATTAAAAATTAATTTTTGAACACCATAAATATCTTCAATATGACCAACTTGACATAATGATAAATTAGAATCCAGTTCCAAATCTTCATGATAGTAAAAATCAATACTTGGACTGTTAATAGCGTGAACTGAAAAAATAAATGATTGTTCACTTTTCTCTGCAAATGAATTGTTATTAATGTTCAATGTAGTATACGAAAATTCCCCATTATCTGAATAATTTTTATTATTATGAAAATATAGAGTTGCATTAGCATGGAATACTGAGACTATTGTATCTGATAACAATTTCTCAGGTGAATATTCTTCTTTTATTGTCAAAATAACTGCCGAAGTACCCATTTTATTTTAACGCCTCCTTAAGTTCATCCAGGGAATTAACAATAGTAACGCCCTTAGATTTAATCTCCTGTAATTTTTTTAAATCATTTGGATGTAAGTTTGTCAATATACAAAATAACTTTCTTCTGACCGGGATTGAAATAACTACCGTTATTTGGGTTTATATATTTATCAAACTGTTCTACATCTGTTATTGCCTTTATTGATTTTTTAACTTCAATAATCTCATCTTTAGTAACAACATCTAAATCACCAGCTAAACTATTATCTGCCTTTTTAACTTGCTGTCCAAACCCTGTGATTCCTTATTTTCTCTTACAAAAGAAGCTACTTTAGCCTCGGTAGCCTTACCCGGGTCTGAACTGTTTAACTTAGCATCAATATCATTATTAATACTTCTAGGATGCTGATCAGTCCACGATAGCTCATTCCCAGCAGGATTCTTATAATTTGTTTTATTTCCGTCCTTAACTATTTTAACAATAATATCAGAATTATCCGTCCCCTCAACTCTACCGCCCCCACCCTCCAACCCATCCATATACCGCTGCTGCACCGGCGTCTTCGGCAAGGCTGGAGTATCGGGGATCTCTCCTATCTTGAAAACAAACCCTTCCGGCGTCTGCCCCAGCGGACTCATAGCCGGGAGCTTCTGCTTGATCCCTTGCAGGGCATCCTTCGCCGCTTGGCTGACGATGTCTTCTACCTCGCCTAGGACTTTACCTGCTTTGGTGATTTGTAGTCCGGGGACGAGGATGGAGGCAACCGAACCCAGCATCGCAGCTTTCTCTTCGGGTGTGCCTTCGTCAAACTGATGATAAGCCATCTTCGCCGCTTCCACCAGCACTTCTGGATGGTCAATCAGATATTTCGCCTGATTCTTCATTTCTGTGGTAGTCTTGACCGGGTCTACAACTAGCTTGAAGACAAAAGTAGCCGTATCCGCCACGCCCATGACGATCTCTTTCACCAATCCTTCGGTAAACGCCAGCACCACATCCCCCGACTGGCGTATTCGGCTCTCCACTGTCGTAAGCCCGTAAGTCTCATCCAGCCACCCGCTATACAAAGTTTGTATCGGAGCCTGAAATTCACTCGGCACATGGACTTTCCTAACATAAAAGTCCAACGTGGTCTCATTTTCCTTGTTGTCTGCGGTAATTGGCATGCCATCCGGCAGGGTAAGCGGCGGCCCGTTCAATCTCCGCTGCGCTTCAATCTGCTCTTGAACCTGTTTAAGAGCCGCTGCGAGCTGGATTTCCTGCCGCTTGGCTGCAAGCTGGTCCCGCGCATGCGCTCCTGCGGCGGTCTTCTCCATCGCCAGCCGCAGGAGCAGCAAATATTCTTCGTTATGTAGTAACGGAACCTTGAATGGTTGGTTCATTCGGTAATGGGTAACCCCCCGCCGAAAAAGAAAGCCCTAAAGTAAATGAACTTTAGGGCAAAGTACTTTAGTTATAATTATTGAGGAAACCATTCCAAATTTGTTTTGTACCACTTCAGGGCGCTACGCTTTAATTATAGATAGCGCCTCTTGTAAGGCAATTCCTTTTAACTGAGACAACATGTCATAATTTATGGTTTGTGTCGCAAGCCAAATTTGACCGATTGACTCGCCGCAACTTCCTGCAATCATTTCATCACAGTTGCTTTCGTTTGACACATTAATTAAAAACTCTACCGTCTCATCATCTTGAAAGCTTTCTCCCAACTCAATCACTGCATCATCTTTTTCCGCATCTGATGCCTTAGGGTCTACTAATATTTGAAAAAGTTTTTCCTTATTCATACTTATCACTTCCCAAATGGAATCTTGCCCATTATATCAGTACAATAACACTTAAAGTGCTACATCTTGGTATCCTACCCTAGCCACTTCTTCATTGATCAAACGTACACCAACCCCATTTTCTTCATCCCATGTACAGTCAAAGGTTAACCATAAGTTGAATATAAAAATAATTCATAATCCATTGTCGTCTACCTTTCCAAAGCTTCTCAAATAATTATTAAATTGGGGTAAAAAGAGGAGTTTCAACTGGCCCACCTTTTCAAAATATCTACATCCATGTTTAGCTTTTTGAAAGATACTTTTTCTGGTATTGATCCAAGTTTATATTTACGATTACATTATCATTCTCTTTCCTAAATAAATGATCCGTACCATTTTCCACAAACACCATATCAGGATTAAATGACATCAAAATATTTCCGAAGATTTGAAATAAAATATCCCGCGTTTATTTCCATCCTTTCAATTCTTCAATTGAGTCCACTGTTATTGCTTGAATGAAGGTTAATTCGGCACTGGGTAGCCCCCACAAGATTATGTTCATAGTAACCACTGTACAACACTAACTTTAATCAACCTTCAAACCTAAGATGTATTCTACTCTTGACTTAGTAGCAAAGCTTGTTTCCCTAATTTTATATTCATCTTTACTATAAATTAGATTTTTACAAATTAGAATGTCTTGCAATAGCTTTTCAATGTCATTTTTATCTATGTTTTCTTCAAACACAGCGTTTTTTAGGTAAATATCCAATTTGTTATATATAAAATCAGCAATTTCTTTATATTTCAAACTCTCAATGGCTATAGAAATAAAATATAATGTTTTAGTAAATGAACTATCGTTTACTCTTCTCCATTCTTCTTCTAAAATTTTCGCTGAAGCCTGTGCTACATTTAAACCCTCTTCATCTATATATTCCTCAAAGCCGAATACTACTGAATCTTTTATCCTTTCATAGCCCATAATGTTCATACTATCACTCCTCATCTCATACTTTTAGAATTAACATTTAACTGAATATTCGGGAACTTACGTCTGAATTCCATAATTAAGTTTGAGCAACTTTGACATGCATCTAGTTCAGTAAATAAATCTATTTGACCTTTAACATTAGGGTCTTTTATTTGAGAAGCAATATCCTCAAGAATCTTTGCCTCCGTGTCATTAATTCGTGGAAATTGATCATCGACATAGCTTTCCAATGATTTATCAACTTTGGAATAACTTAAATCTCCAACATTACTTCCCACGCCATCAGAGGAATGAATTTGACTATGTGCTTGAAACTCTTTCTTAATACCCGGAATATTCACATCTGCTACAGCGGCATTTCCAAAAGTTAGATTATCTAGTTTCCTATCAAGTTTTTTTCTTTGTGTATTTGAAAGGTTCTTGTATTCGTCAGAATTTCTTATTTTTTGAATTTCTTTATTAATATCATTTCTGATATTTTGCGTTCTCTCATAAAGACTGTCAATTAATCTATTAGGTATCTTATCTTTGTCCGTCCCCTCAACTCTACCGCCCCCACCCTCCAACCCATCCATATACCGCTGCTGCACCGGCGTCTTCGGCAAGGCTGGAGTATCAGGGATCTCTCCTATCTTGAAAACAAACCCTTCCGGTGTCTGCATCACCGGACCCAGATTCGGGAGCTTCTGCTTGATCCCTTGCAGGGCATCCTTCGCCGCTTGGCTGACGGCGTCTTCTACCTCGCCTAGGACTTTCCCCACTTTGCCTGCTTTGGTGACCTGGAATCCGGGGACCAGAATCGATGCAACCGAGCCCAGCATTCTCGCCTTCTCTTCCGGGGTGCCCTCGTCAAACTGATGATACGCCATCTTCGCCGCTTCCACCAGTACTTCGGGATGGTCAATCAGATATTGCGCTTGCTGCTTCATTTCTGTGGTGGTTTTGACCGGGTCCACAACTAGCTTGAAGGCAAAGGTTGCCGTATCCGCCACGCCCATGACGACCTCTTTCACCAATCCTTCGGTAAAAGCCAGCACTACATCTCCCGATTGACGGACCTTGCTCTCCCATTTCGTGAGGCCGTACGTGTTATCCAGCCACCCCAGATAACTGGTGTACATGGGGGTGAGATATTCATTCGTCACATAGACTTTCGCCTGATAAAAGTCCAATGTGGTCTCGTTTTCCTTGTTGTCTGCGGTAATTGGCGTGCCATCTGGCAGCGTGAGCGGAGGTGCGTTCAACCGCCGCTCTGCTTCGATCTGCTCTTGCACCTGCTTAAGAACGGCTGCAAGCTGAATCTCCTGCCGCTTCGCCGCAAGCTGACTACGAGCATACGCTCCCGCGGCGGTTTTCTCCATCGCCAGCCGCAGGAGCAGTAAATATTCTTCGTTATGTAGTAACGGAACCTTGCCCGCCGTAATTGACGGATCATACTCACAGGCAGTAACCGCTGGTTGCTTATAATGAACGCTTAGATCCTTACCGGCTTCATAGTAGATTTTGGCTACGCCTAGAGAAGCCAGCTTCTGCCGGGCTTCTTCGGCCTTCGCATGAACAGCCGTCATCTGCGCCTGGTTTCCGATTTAACCCTGCGCCGCGAAAATAACCGACAGAAAACCTTGAAAGGCACGAAGCCACTCAAGGTTTTCATTAAAATTAAGATTCAAATGTAGTCCTATCGGGGAAATATCCATTTTCCCTAGCGGAGTTTATCAATTAACATTCCATAGCCTGCTGTTAGTTTGGTAATTCCTGAAAAATATAAGGAGTTCGTAGTAAAGTAATTATCTTGTTTGATAGATACTTTTTCTGGTATTGATCTAATTTTGTATTTATGATTACAGTGGCATTTTCTTTTCTGAATATTTGATCTGTACCATTTTCAACAAACACCATGTCGGGATTAAAAGCCATTAGAATACTACCGAAAATCTTAAACAACATTTCTAATCCTTCCTCGAATAATTTCCCAAATAATTGAATCCTGATTTCAGTATTTATTCCCAATCCATACTCTTCTCTTACATCATCAACACCAATAATATCCTCTGTTTCAATAAAAAAAGTAAAATACTTACAGGAAAGAGTAGAAACATTATCGTAACTAGTTACTTTATCTCCAACTGCACTGCACATAATGTGATAAATTGTTTTTTTAAGTGTTTCCTGATCCAAATTTGAGACTAAGAATAAAGTACAGTCCATTTCACTTCTAACCTCCAAATACTCTTATAATCTTTCCATCCTTCACTAGAATTAATTCTTCTAGTCTTTTTAAATCTCCATTCGGATTTGCCTTCCTTAATAATGTATTAACAATCTCGGTAACTTTTTCATTTGGAAAGTTGTCTAAGTTCAAAACAATTCTTGCAGACTGTTCCTTTGTCTTTTTTGCTAATTCATTAATTAGAGTTTTCACTTGTCCTTCAGGTTTGGGTGCATAGCAATCGAACACCTTACCTTCAATTAGAAAATCTGGATTCGACCCTTCCTTAATGCCATGACCATTTCCACCCTCGATTTCATCTAACATCTTAATGTCATAGCCATTATCAGCCAAGAGATTGGCTGTATCATTTTGTTTCTTTATTCCATGAGAATCTCCTTCTCCGTAATTCCCTTTAGGTTTTCCGCCTGCCGGCAAAGAAGGCTCAGTCAGTTTACCCTTCCCTGCCCCACCCTCCAACCCATCCATATACCGCTGCTGCACCGGCGTCTTCGGCAAGGCTGGAGTATCGGGGATCTCCCCTATCTTAAACACAAACCCTTCCGGCGTCTGCACCACCGGACCCATATTCGGGAGCTTCTGCTTGATCCCTTGCAGGGCATCCTTCGCCGCTTGGCTGACGGTGTCTTCTACCTCGCCTAGGACTTTCCCCACTTTGCTTGCTTTGGTGACCTGGAATCCGGGGACCAGAATCGACGCAACCGAGCCCAGCATTCTAGCCTTCTCTTCCGGGGTGCCTTCGTCAAACTGATGATATGCCATCTTCGCCGCTTCCACAAGTACTTCGGGATGGTCAATCAGATATTGCGCTTGCTGCTTCATTTCTGTGGTGGTTTTGACCGGGTCCACAACTAGCTTGAAGGCAAAGGTTGCCGTATCCGCCACGCCCATGACGACCTCTTTCACCAATCCTTCGGTAAAAGCCAGCACTACATCTCCCGACTGACGGACCTTGCTCTCCCATTTCGTGAGGCCGTACGTGTTATCCAGCCACCCCAGATAACTGGTGTACATCGGGGTGAGATATTCATTCGGCACATAGACTTTCGCTTGATAAAAGTCCAACGTGGTCTCATTTTCCTTGTTGTCTGCGGTAATTGGCGTGCCATCCGGCAGGGTAAGCGGCGGCCCGTTCAATCTCCGCTGCGCTTCAATCTGCTCTTGAACCTGTTTAAGAGCCGCTGCGAGCTGGATTTCCTGCCGCTTGGCTGCAAGCTGGTCCCGCGCATACGCTCCGGCGGCGGTCTTCTCCATCGCCAGCCGCAAAAGCAGTAAATATTCTTCGTTATGTAGTAAGGGGACCTTGTCCGCCTTAATCGACGGATCATACTCACAGGCAGTAACCGCTGGTTGCTTGTAATGGGCGCTTAGATCCTTGCCGGCTTCATAGTAGATCTTGGCTACGCCTAGAGAGGCCAGCTTCAGCCGGGCTTCTTCCGCCTGCGAATGGACAGCCTCCATCTGCGCCTGATTGCCGAACGCCTGATACACCTTGAATGCCATCTGGGCCTTAGCGATCTCATTTCGCGCCGCAAAGATATCGTTCAGCTTACTTTGCGCAGCGATACTCTCTACGGTCAGCAGGCCTGAGGTCTGAATGACATTCCTGAGCTGCTGCACCACCGGGTCCCTGCTGAGTTCATCTTTTCCCGATAGAGCGGCAATCGAAGTGATGAGGTTCGTCGCACTTCGCTGCACAAATTCGGGGATGGAGACCCGTCCGGCGGCTGGTTGCAGCCCCAAGCTGCCGAAAGCCGCGAGCAACAGATTAAATTGGCCTGTCAGCTTGTCCGCCTGCCGCTTATTCTCTTCCTGCAGCTCCGATACGCCTCTTAGGGCGACCCGGATGATATCCTCTAATTTCTCCGCTTCTACGGTTAATTCATTAATCATGACCTGAGCCCTGACCAGATGGTCGCCCATGGGAATGCCGCCCCAGCTACTGGACTGGCCCTTCAATTGAAGATATAACCGGTTGGTGTCCTGACTCACCTGGCCAATCTTCGACTGCAGGCGCCTGACTTCATCTTCGTTAAATACTAGCTTAGTGGAAGACACTATGATCCCTGCTTCCTTCTCCAGAATGGATTCCAATGTACAATATTAGGATTCAAAATATACCCATAAATGATATACACATCCCTTTATTATCGGATTTATTTTCCATTAAGTTTATAGAAGTGAATTCTTCATAGTGTCCATAGTCCCTCAGGAGATCAGATAGGTAAGTCTCGAATATACCAAGCATCACACGCATAATGCTCGGAACCGGCGAGCGGTCCATCCATCTGGCCGAATCCGTGCTTGACATAGAAACGGCCAGCGGCCTGCATCGTCAGCAGCGTCTCCAGGTAACACTTGCGGTAATGCTGCTTAGCGAAGGCAAGCGCCGTATCCAGTAGCTTTGCTGCAACGCCTTGGCCGCGGATGGCTGCGGACAGGTACATTTTCTGCAATTCACAGATCTGCTGTGCTTCGTCAAAAGCCGCAATCCCGCAGCCGCCCAGCACCTGCCCATCCACTTCAATAATCCAGTAAGCCCGGTTTGCCGCGCTATTATAATAGGTATATAAGTCATGCAGGCTATCATCTGCCCAAGCCAAGCCTTCGCGGTTGCCGCCGAATTCAATCAGGCATTCCCTGATAATCCCCTCAATGGCTGCATTATCCCTGCGCTCAATGGGACGGATGGTGATCATATGGTAGTCCTCCTTTTACCCTCTATCTGCTTCGTTTCCTGCTTCAATGTATAGTGAACCTATCATATCATTTGCTGCTGATTGCTGTCATTCACTCACAATAGCTAGGCCACCCTCTCCGGTTTGGCTCCTTCCCCCTGAACGATTCGCCTGCTATACTGGGATTTGCAAGTAGGATAAGGAGTGAGACAGATGAACAAGCTGGTTTTTTTCCTCGGACCCGGAGGGGCGGGCAAAACCACACTAGCCAAGGCTGTTGCAGCCCGGCGTCCGGCGGCAGTGTTCGATATGGACATTCTGCTGCGTCCGGCAGCAACCGCGATCATGACTATGCATGGGCTTGACCCTGACGACAGAGATTCTGATGAGTATAAAAAACTATGCCGCGACCTCGGTTATCGCATTACTATGGATGCAGCGCTGGATAATATCGGTCTGTCCAGCGATATCTACGTGGTGGGTCCCTTTACCAAAGAAGCGGCCGATCCGGAGTGGATCGGCCGCGAACTGGCGCGCATCGGGCGCACACTGGAGGAAGTCGAGGTCAAGGTAGTCCTGGTAGGACTTGCGGATGCAGCCATGTTCCGTGAACGACTTGAAGGCAGGCATTCCGCGCTCGACACCTTGAAGTTCGCCCATTGGGAGAACTTTAGCGCTTCTCTAGGTCCCCGCACCGTAGCCTGGCCGCTCCCGTCTGCTCAGGTGGCGCAGATCGACAATTCCCATCCTGACCGGAATGTCGCTGTAGCGGCGGTGGAGGCTTTTATTTATGGAGAGGAAGCTACCGCTTAACCGCATGAACATAATGGATCGTCTCAAAAGCGCTTAGAGCATCACTTCGGCCGCTGAAAAACCTCTCGTTGATCTCAACCGGAGACAGGTGCTCGTAGACCAGCAGCCCGGCCTCGGCCAGCAGCTCCTCTATCTCCGAATAGCTGAACCAGGATTGCATGGGCTCGCCGCTGGCAGCAGCCATTTGCACCATTTTGGCCACCCGGCCGGACACACCCTGCTCTTCCATTAAATACTCATCTGCATAATCCAGAACGATAGAGCTACCTGAGGGAACTTTTGCGAGCAGCTCCTTAATCAGGCGGGCATTCTCCTCCTTGGTAAGGTAGTAGGATACCCCCAGCAGGCTGAACAAGGTCTTAGCTTCGGGATCGAATCCCCGATTAAGCAAACTGGAATACGTGAATTCGCCCGTGAAGTCCATGGGGACGAGATGAAGATTGCCCGGAACCTCAAGCTGTGCGTCCTTAAGCCTCTGCTGCTTGGATGCCTGGGTAGCAGGAGCATCGACTTCAAAAATCGTGAGCCGCTCCATAAGCGTAGGATAACGGTAGGCAAAGCTGTCCAGCCCCGCGCCAAGAATTACATACTGTTTCAGCCCGAGACTCAGCTCATGCAGCACAATAGCCTCACAGTAGGCAGCACGTGCCAGCGGTGTGGGGGATAACTGAACCTGGACAATCCATCTCAAGATGGCTTCAGGATCATCCGGGTACCTCTCCGCGATCTCGGGATTGAAAAAAGCAATCCCCTGGACCATATTCCTGCGGATATCCGCGAATTCCTGCGGTGATATCAGCTTCGGCGCCACATCATCATTGAATATCTTGGGATTGTCATATTGACTGTGATAAGCTCGGCCAAAAGCGGCCACTAAGGCAGTCATGCTGGACTTGTTCTGCTTCATTAATGGTTCCTCCATGCAAAAATAAGATTCCCCTGGCCAGGAGAACCTTATTATAAACACAAACTACTAATATGTAAATTATAGCATATAAAATATTTTTTGTCAATGATAGATGTTACAATATTTCCTGTTTATCCCTGATCTAACGAGCCCATTAGCTGAAAAAGAATTCGGCCTGTGTTCAGTTATGCGGCTAAATACCCGTATTCCCAGTCTAACATCGTATTGAATACATATAGATAAGCTTGTCTGTTGTGCATAATTGCAACTCTCCCATCACTATTTGATATAGCCTATTATAGTAAAACTCCCCTGACAGACGGTGTCAGGGAAGATGGGTAGAATGGGGAGAATCTACGTTAGCGCTTGGGTGGAAGCTCCGCAAACAGAACGTCGTTCCCATCGCTGTTGTGTCCAGATTTTTTTTCATCCCCCTTAGCGGTAAAAATCCGGACACAAAGGTGAACGCTTCGCTTGTACACAATCGTTCTGCCCGCTCTGCTGTTTAAGCGAGAACTGAAGAACTACCGGGGCTTCCGGCGATTTCTGCAAGGGGGCTGTCACCGCTCATAGAAAATTCACTTTTGAGACAGCACCCTTTCCGTTAACTCAGCCAGACTCTGCTCTAAGATAAGCCCCTGCATCACCGAAGCTTGCGATCTCCCCGCCGCCGACAGCGGCACAGAGCGCCGCCCCTACCGCCGCTTCTTCAGCATGTTCACCAAGCTCAAGCGGTAGCCCGAAGGCTGCTTCAGCCTTGGCGCACAGCACCGGATTCGCCCGCAGCGCATTGCCTGAGCCTATAAGGCGGCTGAATGTGCCCGCGCCCTGCTGTTCAAGCTCTGGCAGGAAGCTGTGCAATTCATCTACCATCCCTTGCAGAAAAGCATGGGCCAGCCCGCCGGGAGTAAAATTCTCCAGTGTGATTCTTTCCACACTGCCGCGGTTCTCCGGGTCTGTCCTCGTCCCCAGAAACTGTGTGTTCACCGTAAGTCCTGTGCTACCGCTTCCCGGAACCTGTTCACTGAGCAGTCTGGACATCAGGGAATAGACATCTGTCGGCGCTTCTCCGGTGTATGCGGTAATCAGCTGCCGGAAGAATCCCTCCAGCAGGGCATAAGACTTGCCGCCGCTCAGGGCGGCTCCCACCATCAGCACCCCGCCGCCTGGGAACGGGCGTACCTCCATAGTGGAAGGAGCGTTGGCGCAATCAGGCACCCAGACCGAGAGCTGGCTCCCTGTGCCGATGTTCAGCAGCAGGGATTCCCCGGGCTGTGGCACACTGCCCAGGAAGCTGGCCTGATTATCTCCGAGCGAAGTGTATACGGGAATGCCTTGTGCCGTGCTACCGATTGCCGTCCCGGAGGGGACGAGCTGCGGCAATAACGAACAATCGATGCCGGCCATACTAATCGCGTTTCTATCGAAATCCCCTGTCCTCAGACTGAAGCCCCCGATCCCCGCCGCCTGCGTTGCATCAATCCGCGGCACATTACTATTCGCCAGCCTCATCGCAACATAGTCCGCAATCGTGCAGAAGCCGACTGCATGCTCAGGGACAAGCTGCCCGGACACATTATAGTAATGGGTGGCGAGTCCATAGCCGGGAGCTACAGTGTACCCGGTAATATTGCTGAGCTGCTGCGCATAGGTAGGACTGCCCGTCCTTCCGGTGTGCTGTCCCGCCCGTCCATCCTGCCAGGTATACAGCGGACCTATTGCTCTGCCATTTGTATCCAAATAGACAATCCCATGCATCTGCCCGGTTAGGCCAATTCCTGCTACTTCCGGCTGCTGCGCCAGCAGACGGTCAAGTATGTGTTCCACCTGCTTCACAATCAGTTCCGGGTCCTGCAGCCGCTCCCATTCCTGATTCAGGCTGAAAGGCAGGCTCGCTTGTGCTTCCGTAATACTATATAGAATCGTGCGTATCTCCAGATCATAGAGCAGCCCGGAAATGGATGTGGTTCCGATATCTAGTCCGGCAGTAATCATAGGCTCCATCCTCTTCCCTGTTGTATAGCCCATATGTTAAGCCTTCGCGAAGGATAGCGTCAACCGGGCGCATAAAACACTATGAAGCAAAAGATACTAGACCAGAGAAAGATAACTATACACGGAGGTACATATATGAGACTTCACAACAAAGTAGCTGTAGTAACCGGGGCGGCATCCGGGATGGGGAAGGCGATTGCCGTCCTGTATGCGAAGGAAGGGGCCAAGGTCGTAGTGGCGGATATTCATTTGGAGGCTGCAGAGACGGTGGCCGGTGACATTAAAGCTGGTGGCGGGGAAGCCATAGCGGTACAAGCCAATGTTGCAAATGAGTCTGATATCCAGAATCTGATCGACAGTACAGTCAACACCTACGGCACGGTAGATATTCTGGTGAATAATGCGGGGATCATGGATAACTTTGAACCGGCGGGTGATATTGAGGATGAGAGCTGGGAGCGGGTTCTCGCTGTCAATACAACTTCGGTGATGCGTGCTACGCGTAAGGTACTGCCTATTTTCCTGGAAAAGCAACAGGGTGTTATCATTAACGTAGCCTCGGTAGGCGGTCTGTTCGGTGCCCGTGCCGGTGCGGCTTATACAGCCTCGAAGCATGCAGTTATCGGCTTTACGAAGAATACCGGATTCATGTATGCTGCCAAGGGAATCCGCTGCAATGCGATTGCGCCGGGCGGTGTGGAGACCAATATTGGTTCAACCATGACTCATATCAATCCTTTTGGCATGGAACGTACACAGCCGGGCATGGCGCTTAATCCGCGGATGGGCCAGCCCGCAGAAATCGCACAGCTCGCTCTGTTCCTGGCTTCAGAAGAAGCAGGCTTTGTGAATGGGGCAGTCATTACCGCAGACGGCGGATGGACGGCTTATTAGCAAAGGCCATCCCCCGCATGCTACGAGAAGATGGCCTCTTTTCTTAAACTATCTTTATTGCTTCAGCTCCGTGCATCCTGCACCCTGATATTGCTCCCGAATAAGGTGGAATCACTCGTCAGCTTGTAGGCCGGATACCCGGCCTCTGCTTCGAGGCGCATCACGTCATCGAACAGCAATTCCTGCTGGCGGTCACACAGGAAGGTAAAGGGCTCGGTCTGAAACACAATATCTGTCGGCGAAGGCTCGCTGACTACCCGGATGACCAGCATGCCATTACAGCCGCAGTCCTCCGTATCGTAGAACATTTTGAATTGCCCGGGCTTCCCGGCCAGACTCTGCTCCAGCCGTTCGCGGGTCATTGCATTAAGCTCAATCTGCATCTGTAATTTCTCCCTTCAGGACAACCTGTCCGTTATGCTGTATCTGTAGGCGACAAGTATAGTCCCTAATCTGCGCAGACCCGTGTGACAGCAGTCACTGTGAATGTGAAAATATGACTTTCAGCGCAGCATGCCACATCATCGATATAATCTCCCTCCTGAATATAACACAGAAACAGGCGCTGCCATAACCCGGCTCACTGCCCGGAGATGTGGGCGCCTGCCCTATTCTGCTTCACCCGATCTGCGAACGTACGGCTTCCTCCAGATTCAGCAGCTCCGCTCTGACCTGGACCACCTCACCGATAATGATCATGGCCGGATTGCTGATCTTCATCGCGGCGGCGACCTTGTCGATATTGCCAAGCGTGCCGGTCACGATCCGTTCGCGCACCGTTGTTCCGTTCTCAATTAATGCAACCGGGGTCTGCGGATCTTTGCCGTGTACCAGCAGTTCCTTGCAGATCTCCCCCAGCTTGCTTACGCCCATATAAATCACAAGCGTATCCACACCATGGGCCAGCGCATCCCAACGCAGCGGCGAATCTTGGGTCTGGTAGCGGCTGCCAGTCACGATGGCGAAGGAGGCCGCCACACCGCGATGGGTCAGCGGAATGCCCGCAGAAGCGGCTGCGCCGACCGCCGAGGTGATTCCCGGAATCACCTCATAGGGAATACCGGCTGCAGCTGCGGACAACGCTTCTTCCCCGCCTCTGCCGAACACGAACGGGTCGCCGCCCTTCAGCCGGACTACATGGCTTCCGGCTGCGGCATAGCGGATCATCAGCCGCTCTGTCGTCTCCTGCGGCATCGAATGCAGGCCCGGCGCTTTACCGCAGTAGATGCGCACGGCATCGCCCCGGGCATAGTCCAGCAGCTCCTCGTTCACCAGCCGGTCGTACAGAATCACATCGGCACATTGAATGTGCCGCAGCGCCTTCAATGTAATCAGCTCGGGATCACCCGGACCTGCGCCTACAATAGATATGCTGCCCTGCTTCATACGCTTTTCTCCAGGGCAGGTGTGCCCGCGAGCCCCGCCTCTCCGCGTCCCGGAAGCTCTGCTCCCGCAGTTGCTCCGGGTTTGCTGCCTTTTTGCGACCCGCTGCCTTTTTGCGATAAGTAGAATAGCAGGCCCGTGAATAGCAGACCGCCCGCGAAGTTGCCGAGGAGCACCGGAATGCCGTTCCAGACCCACCAGTCCGCCAACGTCACATTCGCTCCAAGCATCATCCCCGCCGGAATGACGAAGAAATTGACAACCGTGTGCTCGAAGCCCTGTCCGAAGAAGGTCAGGATGGGGAGCCACATGGCGAGGATTTTGCCGGAGGTGGATTTCGAGGTCATCGCCATCACCGCACCCAGCGTAACCATCCAGTTGCAGAGCATCGCCTTGATGAAGGCCAGCGCCAGTCCCTCTGCCTCCAGGCTCTGATAAGCAATCGTCTTCCCTTCACTTGCCGTAATCAGCGTCTGCACCATGGGATTCGACAGATCGGTCCCCATCTTCGTAATCGTCAGCCCGTATAATGCGGCATAGATGGCACACCCGATCAAATGTCCAAGAATGACCCAGAAATAATTCCCCAGCATGCGCCTGATGGTGGTCTGCTTCTCCAGCACGGCCAGCGGAATCAAGGCGAAGCTTCCGGTAACCAGCTCCAGTCCGAGGAGAATAATCATTACGAAGCCTACCGGAAAAAGAATCGCGCCCGCCATAGGGATCTTGGTCTGTGCCACTGCGGTGAAGGCCAGTGTGGTGGCGCATGCCAGAATGGCACCGCCGAGACTGCCGCGGACAATGAGCTGCATGATGCCCAGTTCTGCTTTGGTTTTTCCCGCTTCAATCATGGAGCCCAGCACTTCGCCTGGTTTGACATAGTCCATTATGAATCCCCCCTTATACTGTCCCTGTATGAATGAATTAGATCGTTAAGTACAAGTTGCCTGTGGCATAATCGACTTCCACCTCATAGGTGGTCACATGTCCCGTATCGGGGGCCTGCACCTCGCCTGTATGCAGCTCGATCCGCCAGTCATGGAGCGGGCAGTGCACCTTGGAGCCGCAGACCATGCCCTCCGAGAGCAGGCCGCCCTTGTGCGGACAACGGTTCTCCACCGCCAGCACCTCTCCGCTGCTTAGCCGGAACAAGGCAATCTCAGTATCTCCTACCCGTAATTTACGTGATCCTTTGATATCTACCTCATTCAGGTTGCCGATTAGCAGTTTGGTCATTGTCATTTCGGTTCCTCCTTAGACCGTCTCGGGTAACGAGATCACTTCAAAATTCTTGCGCAGCTCCGGGGTATTTACAATCTGCTTCCATGGATCGGTAGTCAGGCTGAGCGTCTTCTGAATTCTCTCCACCAGCGCCGCCCGTTCCTCCGGTGATTCCAGCGCCTGCTTGATGCTGTCCAGGTCCACGCGCTCGATCCACTGTGCGGTCCGTTCGTTCCATCCGGCTTGCTCGCGGTAATACTGCAGGAACGCGCTTGCCCATTCCAGGACCTCATCATCGGTCTTCACCACACAGAGCAGATCGGTCGCCCGGACATGAACGCCGCCGTTGCCGCCGACATGCAGCTCCCAGCCGCCGTCAATCGCCACCACCCCGAAGTCCTTGATTGTCGCTTCCGCACAGTTGCGCGGACAGCCGGATACAGCCAGCTTCACCTTCCCCGGCGCATTCAGCCGTTCAAAAGCCTTCTCCAGCCGAATGCCCATCCCCAGCGCATCCTGGGTCCCAAAGCGGCAGAAGGTGGAGCCTACGCAGGTCTTCACGGTGCGCAGCGTCTTGCCGTAGGCATGCCCGGAAGGCATATCCAGCTCCTCCCACATCTTCGGCAGATCCTCCTTCTTCACGCCCAGCAGATCCAGTCGCTGCCCTCCGGTGAATTTGACCAGCGGCACATCGTATTTCACCGCGACCTCCGCTATCTTGATCAGCTCCGCCGGAGAAGTGACCCCGCCATAGATTCTCGGCACCACAGAATAAGTTCCGTCCTTCTGGATATTGGCATGGTAGCGCTCATTCGTATATCTGGATTCATTCTCATCCACGTATTCCTCCGGCCAGAGCATGCCCAGGTAATAGTTCAGTGAAGGGCGGCATTTCGGGCAGCCTTCCTCGTTGCTCCAGGACAATACATGCATGACTTCCTTCACCGTAGTCAGCTTCATCCGCTTAATCTCAGCGACAATCTCATCCCGCCCGAGCGTCGTACAGCCGCAGATTCCCTCCTTGACTGTAACGGCAGCCTCTCCGGCATAGAGCTGGAGCAGTCCCTCTACCAATGGCTTGCAGCCGCCGCAGGAGGCGGAGGCTTTGGTGCAGGCTTTGATCTGGCCGACACTGGTGCAGCCGCCGGCGGTAATCGCTTCGGCAATGGTTCCCTTCGTTACTCCGTTGCAGCCGCAGATGATCTCGTCATCGGGCATCCCTTCCAGCCGGTTGCCCTTGGGCGCAGCCAGCGCATCGGCCTCCAAGCCGAGCAGCAGCTCTTTCTCGCGCCCCTTAATATTCTCGCCTTTCTTGATCATCGAGAAGAGCTGCGCGCCGTCATTCGTATCACCGAACAGGACAGCGCCGATCAGCTTATCCTCCTGGATGACCAGTTTCTTGTAGATTCCCTCCGTCTCATCTTGGAACCGGAGCGCTTTTGTTCCGGGCTGCTCGTTGTATTGTCCCGCTGAGAAGACATCTACACCAGATACCTTCAGCTTGGTTGAGGTGACTGAACCGGCATAGCCCTCTGTGGGAGCGCCTGCCAGTCTTTTGGCCAGCACAGCGCCTTGCTCATATAGCGGCGCTACCAGGCCGTAGGCAATTCCGCGATGCTCTGCACATTCCCCTACGGCGTAAATGCCGGGCAGGCTGGTCTCCATATAATCGTTCACCACGATGCCCCGGTTCACCTCAATCCCGCTGCTGCGGGCAAGTTCCACATTCGGCTTGATGCCGACCGCCATCACGATCAGATCGGCCTCCGCCATCTCGCCGTCTGCGAACAGCAGGCCTTTGACTCTCTTTTTGCCGAGAATGGCTTCCGACTGCTTCTTCAGCAGGAACTTCATGCCCTGAGCCTCCAGCTCTCCCCGCAGCATCCGGGATGCCGCCTCGTCTAATTGACGCTCCATAATATATTCGTGGATGTGAACCACCGAGACGTCCATCCCCAGATGCAGCAGCCCTCTGGCCGCCTCCAATCCGAGTAGACCGCCGCCGATGACAAGCGCTTTGCTGTATTTTTGCGAAACGTCCTGCATGATCTCCGTATCCTTGATATCGCGGAAGGCAATGACGCCCTCCTTCTCCGTTCCGGGGATCGGCAGCATGAAGGGATTAGAGCCGGTCGCCAGAATCAGCTCGTCATACGCGGCGGTAACTCCTTTATTCGTATAGACTGTACGTGCAGCGGTATCAATAGAAGTTACTGTGTGTCCCGTATACAAGGTAATATTGAAGCTGCGGTACCATTCGAGATCATTAATTACGATTTCATCCAGGCTTGCCCCGCCTGCCAGCACGGAAGACAGCATGATGCGGTTATAGTTGGGATAAGGCTCTGTGCCAAAAATCGTAATCTCGTAGGCCTCCGGCGCCAATTTGAGCAGATGCTCAATGGCTCTGACCCCCGCCATCCCATTGCCGACTAATATTAGTTTTTTACGCTTCACTGTCATCTGTATCTCTCTCCTCTCCAGGTGCACAACAGAAATAGCCCGCTTCACCCCGCCCGGAAAAGATACATTTCCCGTAAGCGATATAAGTGAGAGCAGGCGCCATTGCCGCTTCAGCCGAATACATCGTTGTATTCGTGAATTGTTGAATTTGTTAAAACGACTATACTACAGCCGTCTACGATACGTCAATAATTATGACATATAAAATTTAATTAATTTAATTTATCGACAATAACGCTGGATTAGTGTTATATAATATAACATAATCTATCCTGTAATTGGATTATCTGCAATTATACAAGATGTCTCTATTCTTAGGTAAAAGGAGCGTCGTCCCCCATGCATTCCCTGCTCGTAATAGAACCTGCTGGAACAGAGAATCCCGCAGAAGCGCGCTCCTCTGATGGGCCTGATCACATCTTAAGCTCTTGCGGCTATGTAGTTGGAACCGCAGCGTCACCGGAGCAGGCCGCTCCGTTCATCGGCGATGCCGACGCCTTCATCCTCAATCTTCCGGTGACGGATATCAGCCACTGGAGATCCCTGCTGGTGCGGCAAAGAATCGCGCCGGTAATCTGGTGGTGTACCCCGCATACCGCTAACCTCTCCGTCTCTGCCTGCGGCGACGATATCATGGTGGACGGTATTCTGTCCCCCGCCATGAAGCCGCCGGAGATTCACTGGACGCTGCATTTCAGTGCCAGGCAATGCTTCGAGCGCAAGCAATGGCTGAAGGAACGGGAGCAGTTGCTATCCCGGATCGAAGAACGTAAATGGATCGATATGGCCAAAGGCATTCTGTCCAAGGCCAAGAACATCAGCGAATCGGAAGCCTATGACCTGCTGCGCAAGCAGGCGATGAATGAACGCAAACGGATCGTGGATGTAGCAACCTCCATCGTCAAGGTCTACCAGATGCTGCAGAATCAAACTTAAGGAGAACACCCTATGATTAATATTCTCAAGGAAGTTGCCCGCGGCAAACGCGGTGCGAAGGATTTAAGCTACGGAGAAGCCGAATATGCGGCGGAAGCCATACTCACCCGGGCTGCTTCACCGGTCCAGATCGGCGCGTTCCTGATCGCAGAGCGCATGAAGCTGGAGAGCCTGGAGGAGCTGGAGGCTTTTGTGGCAGTCTGCCGTAAATACGCCTTCCGTGAGCCTGTTCACCAGGGAATCGACTGCGCCGGTCCGTATGACGGGAGAGTGCATTCCTTCATCGCTACCTTCCCCACGGCCTTTCTGCTGTCAGCCGCAGGTCTGCCGGTTACCCTGCATGGTTCAGCGGGCTTGCCGCCCAAATGGGGAATTACGCTACAGGATATTATCCAGGCCAGCGGAGTGGATGTAGCCGGACTACGCCGCAGCGACGCGGTTCATGCCGCCGAAGCCAGCGGGGTTCTGTTCGTGAAGTCGGAGCAGTGGTGCCCGCCGCTGGGGGAGCTTCGCGGACTACGTGAGGACATTGGGATGCGGACGATTTTCAATACGGCTGAGAAGCTGATCGACTATTCCTGCTCGCCGTTTATTGTATTCGGGATATTCCATAATACGGTATTCGACCGAATCTCCCGGCTCATAGTGAAGCTCGGCTATCAGCGCGGGCTGGTGGTGCAGGGCGTGGAAGGCTCGGAGGATCTGTACATTGACCGGCCGAACCGCGTATACCGGATTCAGGACGGAGCGGCGGAGCTGGATATCATCGACCCCGACTCGCTTGGCCTGGAGGTTCCCGTACCTGCTGAGCAGGAATGGACGGCTCTGCGGCAGCTCCGTACGGCAGAAGAGGTCCTGCAAGGCGGCGGGCATATGGCCTACTACAACCAGACGCTGCTGAACGCCGCTGCCAGACTGCATGCCGCCGGGCGTGTGAATTCTATTGAGGAAGGCGTCTATACCTGCAAGCCTCTGCTGGACAACGGCCAGGCCTGGGAGACTTACCAGCGCTGGCAGCACGCTCTGGCGGGCAGAAGGGTCGCTTCACTCGGGCAGGGGTGAGAGTGAAGTGGTGTAAGGGGCGTGCCATCCGCATTCCTGCGGGGCACGCTCTCTTCCGTTAATGCATTACTTCCGTTAATCCGTATGCAGCGCCCCCTGCGGCTTGCCGGAACCCGGCGTCCCGGCGGGCTCTTTGGCATCGCTTTTGCCGCCCAGCTTGAACACCAATATCCCGCCTACGATAATAAGCACGCCGATCAGCTGGTTGAACGAGAACGGAACCTTCGCCAGGCCCAGCCAGCCCAGTGAATCCCAGAGCAAGGCGAAGCCGAGCTGGGCAGTAAGTACAATCGAGATGGCATAGGTGGCGCCAAGGATTCTGGTGGCCTGGACCAGGCAGATCACGACCCCCACGCCGATCATTCCGCTTAACCAGTACCAAGGCTGCATGTGCTGCAGCGTGAACATATTCTTCCCTTCCATAATCAGCCCCATGACAAGGGAAGCGGCGAAGCCCATGCCCAGCACTAGTGTAGTGGTCGACCAAGAGCCTGTATGCTCATTGACTTTGGCGTTGAAAATATTCTGTAAACTGACCAGCGCCCCCGCGATCAGTGCAAGTACTAATCCTGTTAACATATCTCTTGCCCCCTTCGTTTAGAACTTCAGTACGACTACCCCGAGAATCATCATCCCGATGCCGATAAACTGCGGCAGCTTCATCTTCTGCCGGACGACTCCGAACCAGCCCCGGATATCAATGATAAACGTCAGGCAGAGCTGGGCAATCAGCAGCGCCGAGATCGTCAGCGTAACCCCGATGTTCTGAATCGCAGTCACCTCGCTGAAAATCACGAAGGCGGCCAGACCGCCGCCGCTGATGTATAACGGATGTACCTTGCGGAAGCCGTGCTTTTTGCCGTCCCGTACCACCAGCGCTATCGCTAACGCCATAATGAATCCGGTAAGCTGGGTAATGGTTGCCGCCTGCCACGTGCCGATATCCTGACTGATTCTGGCATTGGCCACCCCCTGAAGTGTAATGCAGGCCCCGGCCAAAAATGCGAATATAATCCCTCTCATCTGTCTCTCTCCTCTTTTTGCTTCTCTGTACTTATTAAAAGCCAGTTCGCCGGATTGTGGAAGGACATATGTCCTATTTGGTAAAAGTGTACTCGCCTCGCCGCCTGCATCGCCCTGCTAAAGAGACAACAAGCCCGTTTCAGGCCGGGTTCCGGCTCAAAACGGGCTTACTCTCTCTTCTATATTCAGGAGATGAGGCTCATCTCCCGCAGCTTGTCCATGATGATGACGCTGACCGCCGATACCCGGTCTATGTCCTTATAGGTTAACCAGGCCAGCTCTTCAATCTCCGAAGCCGGGGCAAGCTCACCTGTGAAATCTGCGGTAAGGCAGGTCATCCGCACGAGCACGCCTTCCGCTTTGCCATGGGCCGGAGCCTCGAAGCTTCCGAACTCCGCAATCGTCTCCGGCAGGATCTGAACGGACAGCTCCTCCTCAACCTCACGGATCAGAGTCTCTGCATCACTCTCGCCGGGCTCCCGCTTGCCGCCGGGAAAATAATAAGTGTCTTTACCTTTGGATCGCGCGCCCAGCACCTTGCCGTCTACGACGTAAATCCAGGCTACCTTATCTATTACATTAGTCATTGTCAATCTGCACCTTTCCTTCTACTTCACGCTGAAACGGCACTGCTCTCTTAAGAACCGTGTACCCGTTCCTGCTTGCTGCTTGAATATGCATATGCTGTCCGGCCTCTTCCCAGGGTACAGCATATCCCTCCCCCTTGGCACAAAAAATAGACGCCGAGGAGTAGGCCGGATCTGCATTTTTATTATAATTCCGCTGCTCCACCACCGTCTTGGTCTGATGGCAGGGCTCATATCCGGCTACTCTGAGCGACATCGATCCCTTGCCCTGCGTCATCGCTGCCAGTCTCACTCCGTAATTCATGAAGCTTGCCGCCGGAACTGTGCCGGTAATTACGGCCTTGGACGGTGTGATATCCGGGGGATTGAAGCGGCCTCCAGCCTGCTGGATATCACTCATAACCTTTCCCACATCGTCCGGATCTATCCGGATTTTCAGGTCGTAGACCGGCTCCAGCAGCAGATTCTCTGCCTGCTCCAGCCCCTGGCGCAACGCGCGGTAAGCCGCTTCCCGGAAATCGCCGCCGCTCGTATGCTTATTATGCGCCCTTCCCGTAAGCAGGGTGATCTTCAGATCCGTCAGCGGGGAACCGGTCAATAGGCCGTGATGGCCGCTCTCCAGCAGATGCTGCTCAATCTGATGCTGATAGCCTGCCGCCAGATCATCCGGGTGGCAGCGGTTAATGAAGGTGATCCCGCTCCCGCGCTCCCCGGCCTCAAGCATCAGATGAACCTCGGCGTAGTGGCCCAACGGCTCGAAATGCCCGCAGCCATAGACCGTACCGGCAATAGTCTCCTTATAGAGAATCTCCGGCGCGCCAAAAGAGATCTTAAGCTGAAACCGCTCCGCCACAATCTGCTCAAGAATTTCAAGCTGTATCCCGCCCATCACTTGAATATGCAGCTCCTGAAGATCTTCATCCCAGCTTACATTCAGTGACGGATCTTCCGCGCCGAGCTGTCCGAAGGCATGCATCAGCTCCTTCAGGTGCACGGGCGGCTTGAAGAGTACCTTGGATTTCAAGGTGGGAATAAGTCCGCTGCCCTGCGCGTCCTGAAGTGCGCCCACTCCCGCACCCGGAAGCACGGAGCTTAGGCCTACAACGGCGAACAGCTCCCCGGCGGCGGCCCAGTCCGCAGCACTATAAGCAGTACCGTTGTACTTGCGGATTCCGGTAATCCGTTCGGATATTTGTTCTGACTCGGGTCCATACGTCAAGAACTCACGGTTCTTCAGCACGCCTTGAAGGGCTTTGATGTAGGTGATGCGGGTGCCTCTGGCATCGTGGCGGATCTTGTAGACCCTCCCGGCAAAAGGCAGCGTATAATCGTACTCCGTGAACGTGAGCGCATCCAGAACCTCCAGAAATTCACCCACGCCCTGGTCCAGCAGCGCAGAGCCCTGCATACACGGAAAAATCTCTCCGCACTTCACCATAGACCTCAGCGCACTGCGGCAATCGCTGTCCGTCAGCGTGCCTTCAAGATAAGATTCCAGCAGCGTCTCGTCGCGTTCGGCAAGGAACGATTTCATCTCCTCGGTCCATGCTGCTTCCGGCTGCTCCGGCAACAGCAAGGCATCACCGCTAAGCAGTTGCCGGATCTCTTCCAGGACCCGTTCAGGATCACTCCCTGCACGGTCGGTTTTATTAATGAAGAACAGGGTGGGAATCCGGTGCTGGCGCAACAGCTGCCAGAGCGTTTCGGTGTGACTCTCTACACCTTCCACCGCGCTGAGAATCACCACTGCATAGTCCAGCACTTGCAGACAGCGCTCCATCTCCGGGGAGAAATCGACATGGCCCGGCGTATCCAGCAGGAAATAGCGGGCATCCTTATAGGTGAACTCCGCCTGATCGGCGAAGACGGTGATCCCGCGTGCTTTTTCAATCTCATGGGTATCCAGGAACGTATCCTGATGGTCCACACGCCCCCTGCTGCGGATGGCTTCGGTATGGTAGAGCAGCTGCTCGGCGAAGGTCGTCTTCCCGGCATCTACATGGGCGAGTAGTCCGACAGTTATATTCATAGAGTACCGCTACACCTCTCCACGAATATGCGGAACCACCTCTGACTGGTAAAAGGCAGCCAGGCGCTCCATATCCCCAGGGCTGAAGGAGGGTACATCCAGAGTGGCCAGATTATCGTTCACCTGAGACTCATTCTTGAAGCCCGGAATCACACAGCTGACGGCCGGATGGTCCAGAATCCAGCGCATAGAGGCCTGTGCCATATTGCCACGTCCTTCAGTGATCCAATCCAGCTTCTGCGCCAGTTCTACACCTTTAACAAAAGGCAGCCCGGAAAAGGTTTCGCCCACATTGAACTGCTCCCCGTTCGCGTTGAACTTGCGGTGGTCGTTGTCCTGGAAGGTACTGGACGGCGTGAATTTGCCGGTCAAGAGACCGCTGGCCAGCGGCAGGCGCACCAGGATGCCTGCACCCTTGGCAGCAGCCTGCGGCAATAGCTCCTGTGCCGGCTGCTGCCGGAACAGATTGAAGATCACCTGAAGCGCCGCAACACCAGGATGCTCCAGGCAGAGCAAGCCCTCTTCGATGGTCTCTACGCTGACGCCGTAGTGGCGGATTTTACCCTCGGCCTTCAACTGGTCCAGCGCCGCGAACACACTCCCATCACGCAGAATCTCCATCGGCGGACAGTGGATCTGATACAGATCAATCGCTTCCCGCTCCAGACGCCGCAGGCTCTGCTCACAGTATTCACTGATCCGGCGCGCGGAGTAATTCTCCGGGTCATGGATATCACCGGCGCGGCAGAACTTCGTGGCAATATGTATCTCATCCTGCTTGCCCCGGGTCGCCTTGGCGAGCAGCTCCTCCGCATGGCCTCCGCCATAGACATCTGCCGTATCGAAGAAATTCACGCCCTGCTCCATCGCCGCCTGCAAGCCTCTCAGCCCGTCCTCATCCTTACTATTCCCCCAGTCCCCGCCAATCGCCCAAGTGCCAAAGCTGACCTCACTGACAGACAGACCCGTATTTCCCAGCTCGCGGTATTTCATTCTATGAACCTCCGTTTATGAGTTTGTGTGGAACCGTTCACAACTCTTCTTATTATGAAGGGTTTGGGCAGTCAGGTCCAGTTGGCAGCCGGATTGAACTTGAAGCATGGTCGTCCTTGCGGCGAACGAACATTCATATGGACTTCCCGCCTGCGATCTGGACGATCTTCTGAATCGTGCCGGGTACTTCATCGCTGTCGTTGATTACAAACAGATACTCCGACTCCCTCTCCGTTGGCGGCTCAGCCTGCCCCTTCTGTAAATCCGCGATTTGCCGGGTCAGCACTACATCGAAGCTCTTTGATTTTCTAAGGATAGCTGTGCTCCGTTCACTACTCGCTATACGCGAATACAGCAGCTCATCGGGCAGATTGAAATATACCAGCACACTAAGCAATCCCTTCTGGTGAAACCAATCCAGCATTCGCAGTCTGCCTTCCCTATTGGAGTTATTGTTACACATGATGATGTGCTTCTCCGATTCATGGACGGCATAATCCACTAACGTTCGGGTCAGAGCGTCCTTGAGCGTATTCGCCCCTTGCTTGGGCAGCAGACTTTCGTACTGAGAGTTGATGAATTCAGCAACATCATCCCGGTCAATAACGGCTGATTCAGGTAAGCGCCGCTCTAATTCTCTACCAAATGTGGTCTTCCCGCTATGCGTTTTACCGACTGTAAGGATTACTAACCTCTTCATCAATACCGCTCCTTTACGTTAATAGGTATTATCCTTCCATAACAAAAGCAAATACCGGATAACTCTCCACCGGCTCGAAGCCGAGCCTCAGCGCGAGCTTATGTGAAGCCATATTCTCATGCGTTGTTTCCCATAAGGGAAGCATTCCCTGATCGAGATAGTGGCTGATTAACGATACAGCGGCGAGCGTAGCATAGCCCTTCCCGCGCTCCGATTCTGCATAAGTATCTACATCAATGAAGTACCTGTTATTCACGCTGAAGCCGTTATTTTTGCAAAAGGAAACTACCTTATCCCTAATCTTCACTACAGCACCCGTGGCAGTCAGCCCAACGAACCTGTCATCTCTTGCAGACCTATTATGCTCCGGTAGGGTAAGAACAGGAAATTCTTCGTAGGCGACAGATAAATCTCCCTCCAAGGGGATAGCAGCACGCCTGTTTTTTAGCTGAACAAATCGTTCGATATTGAACTCATAGACCGACTCCATATGTCTGTCTACGCTCAGCCCGGCAATCCCAAGCTTCAATAGTTCCGTCCATGAATCACTATCATCCGTATAGATCTCGAACCATTTCTCTTGCCTCTGCTGGCAATCAGGTACGACTACCGTCTGCAAAAAAACCATCAGCTTCAGCCGATTGATCTCAGTACTGATATCTCCGGCAGCATACATCCATCTCCCCGTAGCCCATATCACAGCCAGTGTTGGTGCTTCCGTATGATCAGCAAATACCCGCCCGGGATAATTCTCCAGCAGGACGGATAAGGCGGGAAGGTGATGCTTTTTACCGGCATAAAAATCATAAACTGCAGCAAAATTCTCAGGTTGCAGCTCCAAAAGCTTATTCAGCTCATTCATTACGCTTCCCTCCATGTATGTATCTCACTTCAATACCGCAGCACCAGTACAAACCGCATACCCCGCTCAAGCGGCTCCGCGAAGATATCGCCGCCCATCTTCTGCAGCAGCTGCTTGCAGATGAAGAGGCCGAGGCCATTGCCCGGCTTGCCGTCCGCATTGGACCCGCGCCAGAAGCTGGTGAAGATATGGGGCAGCTCGCTCAGGAGCAGCGGCTCTCCCGAATTCTCGATCACAATCAGCTGGCGGTAATCCTCCTCGCGGAAGGTAATAGAGATCGACCTGCCGTCTCCATACTTAATGGCATTCTCAATGAGATTATTCAGCACCTCATGCAGCCTTTCTTCGTCTCCAAGCAGCAGCTTGTCCTGATAAGCACCTGCCGTGAGCTCCATCTTCAGCAGCTCCAGCCGCTCCTTATGGTTACGGATGACCTTGCCGACCAGCCCGCTGAGATAGAACTCTCCCGGTACCACCTCTACATTCTGCAAAGAAGAGACGGAAGCGGTGATGATCCCGCCGATCAGCTGCTCCATTTGTTCTGCTTGCTGACCAATCAGCCGGGCGGCCGATTGCCGCTTGACTTCGCTGTCATAGAGGCTGTCCGCCAGGGCGCTGGCGTAGAGCCTGATCGTGGCGACTGGGGTTTTAAGCTCATGCGAGAGGGACGCGATCAGCGTCTGGCGGTCCTTTTCCAGGCGGAGATTCGTCTCTTTCTGGGCATCCAGTGTCTGCCGCAGCAGGTCCAGCCCCCACACGAACCGGCCGAAGTACCGGCTACGGTGCTCCTTCATACCTATGCTCAGCTGCCCCCTGGATAACTCATAAGGCAACTCCTGCAGAGAATGGAACGGCCGCAGAATCTGCTTACGGATGTAGAACAGCAGCACCATCACGGCTCCAAGCGCCGCCAGCAGGAACAGATCTAGAACCAGAAGCGCATGAACATCCGGCCCGGGCATCCGGTAAGAGAACCTTAAGTATCCTGCGATTTGCTGATCCGCATACAAGGGCTTGACCATGAATTCATTGCTGTCCTCCACCCCGATACCGGCAAAAAAGCGCTGAACCTCATCCGGCCCCGCCTCCTTCCCGATCCAGCTTAAGCCGTTCACGTAGGTATACCTGTTCAGATCAGGCAGCAGTTCCTCCGGAGGAATTCCTCGCTGCACCTGCTCATAGATACGGCCTATCTCTATCCGGTAAGCCTTCCCGGCCGTCCCTGTCTCCCTGGAGGATACATATCCATTAAGAGCCGCTATGAACGTCAGCCCGAGAAGTAACGCCCAGAGCATCAGCCTGTTAAATGCCTTCATATTTATATCCCACTCCCCAGATGGTAACGATGCGCCTTGGATCTTTGGGGTTATGTTCGATTTTGTCCCGCAGCTTGTTCATATGTACGGTCAACGTGGACGGCTCACTGAAGCTGTCTGCCCCCCATACCTGCTGGAACAGCCACTCCTTGCGAAGCGCTTTGCCCTTGTTGCTCATCAGCAAGACCAACAGCTCGTACTCTTTGGCTGTCATCCCGAGCGGCTGCCCGCTTCTATATACTACTCTTGCGGTCTGATTCACTGTAAGTTCGCCATCCGTCAGCAGCAGCTTGTTCTCGTTCATCTCATAACTCCGCCGCAGGTGCGCCTTGACCTTCGCCGTCAGAAGAGGAGCCGAGAAGGGCTTCTCCAGGTAATCGTCCGCACCCAGCTCAAGCCCGATAATCTTGCTCTCATCCCCGTGGCGTGCGCTCATGATCAGAATCGGCAGATTGAACTTCTCCCTGGCGATTCTGCATACGGCGAAGCCGTCCAGCCCCGGCAGCATAATATCGAGCAGCAGCAGCTTGACGGCATTCGTCTCCAAATAAGCCAAGCCCTCTTCCGCAGAGGCCATACTGCATACAGAATATCCTTCCACCTGCAAAAAATCCTTCATCACCTCCGCCAGCTCCGCATTATCCTCAATGATCAGAATATCCGCCACGGCTCTCTCCTCCTGCTGCTTGCAGCTTCTTACCAGCCCATCTCCATCAGCCAGCCGGTCAGGCTGCGTTCACGTTCCCTCGGACCTTGCTCCGGTATATATTTGCCCAGCACATGCTCACCCTGAATATTGCCATCTACCATATACAGCACCTTATCACTCTGCGCGGCTACCTTTACATCGTGAGTAACCACCATCAGCGTTGTTCCTTCCCGGTTGATCCGGCAGAGCTCGGACATGACCTCCTGTGCGGCTTTGGAATTGAGCGCACCTGTCGGCTCATCCGCGAACAGCATAGCCGGCTTGTTGATGAGCGCCCGGCAGATGCAGGCCCGCTGCAGCTGTCCGCCGGACACCTCTGTAATGTCATGGCCCGCTGTCTCCATAATGTTCAGCTTCCGCATCAGCTCATCGGCATATTGATTCACCTCGCTGCGGCTGCGTCCCTGTCCGCCTCTCTTGCCGCTCAGCGACTCATAGCCTGATAGAATAATATTATCATAAACCGAGAGATTGCTCAGCATATGCATCTGCTGGAAGATGAAGCCCATTTTGTGCAGCCGCAGTTCAGCCATGCCCTTCTCAGAGAGCTGCGAGAGACTCTCCCCGTCAAATACCACCTCGCCCGCCGTAAGGCGGTCCATCCCGCTGACGGTATAGAGCAGCGTAGACTTGCCCGAACCGGACGGCCCCATGACAGACACGAACTCCCCGGCATGAAGCGAGAAATTGATATTCCGCAGAACATTATTCTGACTTTTATTGACGATATAGGTCTTGCATAGGTTGGTTACTTCAAGTAATGCTGCCATTTCGTCACTCCTTCTTTTCTTTTAATATAAACGCTTGGTTCTATTTACAAGAATCACAAAGTTATAAACATTGAGCTTAATCGTCGCTGCGGTGAACATTTGGACTTCCGGCCACTGTTAGGTTTGGATTTCCTGATTTGGACCGCTGCTCGCGGTAGAAATCCAAACCTAAAGGCGGACGCTACCGCTCCTCCAGTTCCAAATTTCCCCTCCGCTCCTTTAGCTTTTTGTTATTTCCCGTGATTCTTATTCTAGAATCCAATCGCCTATTCCTTATTCATATTCCATATCTGTACCCGCTTGATCTGGCCGCAGCTGGTGTACACTGCCAGCATGACCACGGCAAGGATCAGCAGCGGATACAGCAGATAGACCTGAAGCGGAAGAATATTTAACTGGAGGCTGGTCAGTCCGAAGATCCGGAAAATGAAACCCAGCAGGCGGGTGCCTAGGGTGTTCGCAGCGATAACGCCCAACACCAGGGAGACGGACATAATAATCAGAATGCGCAGCGCCTGCCACCGCCGGATCGCGGCATTCGTGAAGCCGATGCTTTTCATGACAGCAATGCCGTGAACCTCCTTCGCAATCATCAATCGGACGAACAGGCTGGTGATGAAGAACGTTATCATGCAGATGATGGCCGTGAGCAACCCGTTGATGCTGTGAAGCTGGCCCATAAAGCCGCCCGTGATCTCTCCCAGCAGTTCAAGCGAGGTTTTGAAGCCTTGTTCCGGGAACTGCTGCTGAATTTCCTTCATCATCCCCGCCTTCGCTTGCTCCGGGGCATGGAGTTCGCCGGAGAACAGGTAAGCGGATATTGTCTTCAGCTCATAGTCCCGGGCAATCCAGACCGCGTACCCCTCGTTGGAGATACTTTGGAACAGTCCGCTGATCATGAAGGTCCCCTGAACCCCGCCGATTTCAAAAGTAATATTATCGCCCACCCGTTTCCCGTATTTCTCGGACATGATAGTCGTAATTGCAATTTCATTCTTCAGCAGCGGGACCATCCCCTCCAGAATCTCAACAGACCCGTTCTGATCATTCTTCTGGCCGTTGATCCGCCGGTTGGCTTGCCCGTTATCGGAGATATATTTGGTACTTACCGTATAATTCGCTGTAAGCGTGACCTCGAAGCCCCGATCCTTCAGCCGCTTGGACAGGAGCGCCTTCTCCTGTTGGATCTGCTCAACGGGTTTCTCTGCCACGACGGTTGGGCTATAAAAATCCGCACCAATCGTACCGAAATATTCCAGGAACTTAGGAGTTACAATGGTATTGGTCAGATTGACCGGGATCAGAATGATCGCCGAGCTTAGGATCAGCGTCAGGATCAGTGAAGTGTAGCTCTTGAGCCGGTTCAGCACATCGCTTAGCGCGAGGAAGAACGGGGGCGGGATGAAACGGATTTTATGTAAATGAATGCGCCGGGACGCCTTGAAGCGTTCACCGGTCTGGCCTTGCCGGATTGCATCGATGGCCGATGCCTTGTTAATCTTGCGCATGCAGAGTAAGCAGAACAGCAGAATGAATGCGATCATAACCACCGTGCTAAGCGCCGAGATCATTATATTGGTGCTGCCTCCGGGTAAAATCATATACTGCGAGGTTTTGCGGGACATCAGCGCAGTCAATGGGAGACTGATGCCGAGTCCGAGAACGCCGCCGAGACAGGCCAGCCCTGTATATTTTGTCAGGTAGAGCTGCTTGATCGCCCGGTTCCTGAACCCGATGGCCTTCATAACGCCAATCTCCTTGTATTCATCCTGCAGAGTGGAGACAATGGTGAAGCGCAGGGTCAGAAAAGCAATGAAGATCAGAAACACGCTAATTGCAAACATCATGGCCGAGATCATCCGGTCCGTCATATAAGTCATCTTGACCAGCGCCTTATCCACCTCGAAGCTGATGGGCAGATCACTGTTCGCAAAAGAAGATGATATCTCAGTAGACGCTACACCCGGTGCCGCCACAAAGCTCCATAGATTCATCCATTTATCTTCGGGCACCAGCTTCTCTATTTCCTTGAAATCCTCTGCTGACAGCATGAGGCGCTTCAGTCCCAGCAGATCTGCCCCCATGAACGCATCCTTGAAGTAACCGTTCACCGTGAACGTTTTCGTAATCTCACCGAACTTCAGCTTCAACTGCTCTCCCGGTACGATACCACTGCTTAGCATCAGGCTGGCCGGAAGACCGATCTCCCCTGAGCGAAGTGAATATCGCTCATTGTCTTCACCGAAGACCAGGTTCACCTGCTCAGGAATAGCGGACAGCACGAAGCTTACATTTCCCGAGAAGCTCTTGCGGCCTTCCGGCATCGTAACCTGATTCAGTAAGAGATTGAGCTGCCGTTCTGTATAAGCTGTCTCCACCTTCTTTTCCTGCTTGACCCAGTCTTCTACTGCAGAGTTATAGCCAGGGTCATTGGCCAGCGTGATATTAAGATCCGCCACCTTGCTGACTTCGATGAAACTGCCCAAGGCGCTGGAGGTGGAATACATCAGGCTGGAGCTGCTTGCAGCTAGTGTGGAGGCCAGGATGATGAGGATCAGCAGAACGGTATTCATCACCTTTTTACGCCGCAAATCCTTTTTTAGAATTGTCAGGAACACGTTAATTTTCTCCCTTCGTCAAGCTCTGTCCTGATTATAAGACTTCAAATGTTAAATAATCCTTAAGTCGGTCCAGTCCTTGCTCACCCTATGAAAACAGCAAAAAGAGCTACGGAATAAACGCTCCATAGCTCCTTAACTGCCTGCCTCAGAATTGCCCTTTAGCAAAATTGTAAAATGCCAGTGCGTCTTCCCATGCCGGGAATCCGGCCTGAGCCAGCTTGTCGCTGCCCCCGCCCTTGCCCTGGTATCTGCCCAGATGAGCCTTGAAGAATGCTCCGCACGAGAATTCCGCAGAGCCGCTATGCGCGAGTACGGCCTTATTCTCCACCGCACTCAGCAGCAGCACCGGAAGGTCGGTCAACGCCGTCAGCTTCGCAGCCAGACTCTGCAGATCCTTAAGCGTTCTCCCGTCCGACATATGCGTGAGCACCCGGCTGCCCTCTTCCATTGAAGCTAACAGGTCCCGGGCCAGATAGCTGTCGTTCTGCTCCTTCACGACAGCCAGCTCTGCTACCAGCATCTTCTGCTCCTGCTCCCATTTGCTGATCCGGTCCATAATTTCGTCCTTGTTCGTATTGAATTTGGCCGACAACAGACTCAGGATTTGCATTTGATCGTTGAATTCCGCAAGCGCCCGGCTCCCGCATTTGAAGGTAATCCTGATATTGCCCTTCTGCTTCTCGGACCGCAGCAGCTTGATCATCCCAATCTCCCCTGTCGAAGACACATGGGTGCCGCCGCAGGCGTTATGCTCTACACCTTCAATCTCGACAATCCGGATGTCCTCCGTTACCTTAGGAAGCTTCACCAGCGGCAGCTTGGCCATTTCCTCTGCGGTCACGAAGTAGCTGGTAATTGCGCGGTTCAGATAGATCTGACGGTTCACCTCTTGTTCAGCTTCCGCCAGCTGCGCCGCAGATAGTTCCCCCAGATCAAGATCAATCGTGGCATAATCGCTGCCCAGGTGGAAGCTCAGTGTCAGTGCCTGATACAGCTCGCGGAATACCGCCGAGAGCAGATGCTGGCCGCTGTGCTGCTGCATATGGTCGAATCTCCGGCTCCAGTCGATGGCGCAGTCTACTTCAGTCTGCCC
The DNA here is from genome assembly GCF_017874735.1 of Paenibacillus silagei. Lineage (GTDB taxonomy): Bacteria > Bacillota > Bacilli > Paenibacillales > Paenibacillaceae > Paenibacillus_AQ > Paenibacillus_AQ silagei. The sequence goes on along the minus strand of NZ_JAGGLV010000003.1, from coordinate 120,922 downwards.
GGGAAGCTGCGCTACTTTATGCAGTACCTCCTGATCCTCCAGCACCACATCCAGTACAGCAATCCCGCCGATGGTTCCCGTATCGCAGGGCTGTCCGCCGCCGTGCGGGTAGAAGGCCGTCTCCGCAAGCGTCACATAGCTCCCGTCTTCACGCTCTATCGCGGAAGTGATCACGGTACTCCATTCTTGAATATAAGCTGAATCATAATATAGCTTCTTGGTCATCCCTTAAGCTCCCCCATTCGCATCCGTTGCAGGTCCGAAGAATTTCTCCATGACCACGTAATCCTTGCCGCCTTTGCTGAACACTTCATCCGTTCTCTGCATGCCGAATTTCTTGTAAAAGCCTGCCTTATACGTTCTGGCATTACAGAAAATCCGCCGCACCCCCGCCAGCTCCGCTTCCGCAAGAACCGTCTTCAGCAGCTTGCTGCCATAGCCCTGGCCCTGCTCCAGCTCCAGGGTAGCGAATTTGCGGAACTGTGCATCTGTGTCGTTAACGAAGAGGGATAACACAGAAACCAGACGATCCCCCACATACAGCCCGTAATGCTTGCCTTGATCGTCATCTGCCAGCTTAATATAATCCGGCTCCCGCTCAGGCCACATCACTTCATGCCTAAGCTTCCATACTTCTTCCTTATGTATAAGCTTGATCTCCATCTCATCCACTCCATTAGTTGTGCTTAATGCATCGTATCCCATATTTGCTTGCCGATCAATATGACAGTGACTGTAATGAATAACGGCCGAATATACGCTGCCCCTTTGCGGATCGCCATCCGGGAGCCGACAATGGCTCCGATCACCATAGGAATCCCCAGAATCAGTCCATGGGTGTAGCTGACAGAGCCCAGGGCAATGAATGTAAGCAGGCTTGTGATGTTGCTGGCGAAGTTCAGGATTTTGGCGTTCCCTGCGGCAGTTACAAATTCAAACCCCATCATCAGAAAAGCAAAAATCAAAAACGACCCCGTTCCCGGGCCAAAGAACCCGTCATAGAAACCGATTATGAGCGCTGCCATGCTTCCGGCCAGACGTAATTTACCGTTGCTGGCAGAGAAGGTGGAGACGTCTCCCCAGGCTTTTTTGAACAAGGTGTAGATTGTAATGACCACCAGCATCACGATCACCAGCGGCTTCAGGAACTCGGAAGGCACCTGACGGACAGTCAGCGTTCCGGCCATCGCGCCAATGACGGATAACGGGATGAGAGTGCGGACCAGCTTGAAATTGATTTTGCCGGAACGCACGAATGAGGCGGTGCTGGTCAGCGAACACATTGATCCGGCCAATTTACTGCTGCCAAGCAGCAGCGGAAGCGGAATCCCTACCGCCAGCAGCGCCGGAATCGCGATCAGTCCGCCGCCGCCCACTACAGAATCAATTAATCCGGCCAGAAATCCGCATACCACCAATATAAGAACCATACTGAGCGTCCAGTCTTCCATTACTGCGCCATCCCCCCCGCTACTCTAATCTAATTCCATCCGTGAGCGGCATACCACACGCCGTCCCTGAATGTATTCCAGGCCTCCTGTACGAACGGGATGATATTCTCCGGCAGCGCATCCACCGGGAACCAGCTTACCTCATCGCATTTGTCCGGCTCCATGTTGTGGATCACTCCGCTCCACTGCTCCGCTCTGAAAAAGAAATCCACCCGCTCATCCCCGGAGGTACGCAAGTGCATCGTTCCAATCAGGGTAAGATCGGCGGGAGCTATAACCGCACCGCATTCTTCCCGGACCTCGCGGATGGCGGCGGTATGCAGTGGCTCGCCGCCTTCCAGCTTCCCGGCAGGCAATCCATACTCCCCGTCATGATGTCCTGTATTCTTCCGTCTCAGCAGCAGGACTTGTCCGTCCTTAATCAGAAATACATGAACCACACTGACTAATCGAAAGACTTCCATTGCAATTCTACCTCTCTACTCTCGCTGCACATAACCACCCTTACGGATGAATGGGATTACCTGCGCGCTAATACAGTGTATGTTGTTTTCCACATACATTTAGGCCATACGCCAGCTTGGTAGCCAATGTATGTTGTTTTTCACATACATTTGGGCCATGTGCCAGCGTGATAGGCCATTGTATGTTGTTTTTCATATACATTTGGGCCATGCGCCAGCTGATAGGCCATTGTATGTTGTTTTCCATATACATTTGGGCCATGCGCCAGCTGGTAGGCCATTGTATGTTGTTTTCCACATACATTGGGTCCACAACAGGAGGAAACTATAGTTTCCTGTACAACAACACGAAAGAATAAGCGGACAAGCCTGGAAATCGGCTTGCCCGCTCATTCAAGTTACCGCTATTCTATTCTTCCGAATCCACGTTGTGGTAGACCTGCTGCACATCGTCCAATTCTTCGAGCGCATCGATCAGCTTCTCGAACTGAGCCTGCGCATCTTCAGGAATAGCTACATAGTTCTGCGGGAGCAGCGTCAGCTCGGCTACGGTGAATTCCGTGATTCCCGCGCCGCGGAAGGCTTCCTGTACCGCATGGAACTGATCCGGCTCAGCATACACGATGACCGCCTCGTCTTCTTCCAGCACATCGCGGACATCCAGGTCTGCTTCAATCAGCAGCTCCATCACCTCATCCGCAGATTTACCTTCCACCCCGATGACCGCTGTCGGATCGAACATATACGTAACCGATCCGCTGACGCCCATGTTGCCGCCGTTCTTGCTGAACGTGGAACGGACCAGCGGAGCCGTGCGGTTGACGTTATTCGTCAGCGCATCGACTACAATCATCGAGCCGCTTGGACCGAAGCCTTCATAGCGAAGCTCAACGTAGGTCTCATCTCCACTGCCTTTGGCTTTCTCCAGGGCACGGTCAATAATCGCCTTCGGTACATTGTAGGTCTTGGCACGCTCCAGAACGACCTTCAGCGCCCGGTTGGATTCCGGATCAGGCTCGCCCTTCTTCGCCGCCACATAGATTTCTACCCCGAACTTGGCGTAGACCTTACTTGTATTCGCATCCTTGGACGCTTTCTTTTCCTTAATATTATTCCATTTACGACCCATATCGTTACCGCTCGCTTTCCAACATTTGATTAAAAACAGTCTTGTATATTATACCTCTGTTCGATCGATCCCGTAAAGGGCAGTCCACACTCCTTCACAAATCCAGCAAATTCAGCATCTGCTCCGTCCCGGCTGCCTGGATTAGCCAAGGCAGACGCGGGCCTTCCTCTGCACCAAGCACCAGCTGATAGACGATGGTGAACAGTCTTTTTTGTTGGATGCGCATCGTCTTTTTGTCTTCATGATAGCAAATGGCGTAGATTTCGGTCATCAGCTGCGCTTCGTCCAGCTCCCTGCTCCGCAGCAGACTGCACAAGCTCCGCAGCCATCTCAGCTCCACTCCGGTAAGGGAATGATAATATGCATAGTTGGGCGAAGCTTGGATCGTCACCAGCTTGTGCGGCATCCAGTTCCTGATCCAGTATTCCGCACGGTCCGCCACCCTCTGAAGCCGGAGTTCATCAATCTCCACATTATTTCTGTTGAACATCTCCCGGAGCCTTCCCCTGTCGAAGTTGATTAAGGGAAGCAGACTGGCTACCTGGCCGAAGCTAACGTTGCTTCCAGCACTCACCGGGGAGTCGCTTCGCAGAGACAGCTCCAGCGCACCTGCAAGATCGCCCGTTAGCGTGCCTGCCCGTGCTCCCGCAGCATACCGCTCGAACTCCGCATAGTTGCGCAGCACATCCTCATCCAGCCCGATATGAAAGGCGGCATTCGGCTGGTATTTGGCGAACAGGAACAGAATGTTCTCCGGGGCGTAGACTCGGAGCAGATCATCTGGAGTGTAATTGTGCCCGGAGGAGCTGGACATTTTAGCGAAGCTGCCTTTAATACTGATGAATTCATAAGGCTCATACATGGGCGGCGAATACCCGTAGATCTGCTCTGCGATTACCGCAGCCACATTATAGCTTCCTGTCTCCGACGAATGATCCCGGCCTCCCGGCTCGAATACGACCTGCTCCTGCTGCCAGCGCATCGGCCAGTCGATTTTCCAGTGCAGCTTGATGTTGTCCGCCTGAGGAATATATACGGTATCGCAATGACCACAGCCGCAGCGGTAAGCCACGGTCTCCGCCGTGTCGTTGTAATCCAGAATGGTAGTCGAGTCTTTGCCGCATTGCCCGCAATAGAGATGGATGGGATAGAATGCCGCCCGCTCATCCGCTGAACTCCCACCTGTCTTGAACGACATCAGGATATCGTATATCTCACCCCGGCGGCGCAGAGCGTGCAGGATCTGCGGATGATAATGGCCTGACTGGTATTCCCGGCTCTGATAAATGAATTCCGGCTCGATCTCAAATACCTGGAGCGCCTGCTCGAATTCCGACTCGAAATGTGCCGCATATGAAGCATGACAGCCATACGGACAAGGCACCTTCGAATAAGGCAGCCCAATATACTGAGCGAAGCCGGGATCGATATGGGCTGGAACTTTACGGAACCGGTCGAAGTCATCCCACGAGAAAATAAACCGCACCTCCTTCCCCGCCCGCCGTAGTGCCTTCGCCACAAATGCAGTCGTTACCACCTCGCGGAAATTCCCGATATGAACGGACCCGGACGGACTGATCCCAGATGCACATACATACGTCTGCCGCTGCGGATGCTCCGCGATTAACCGGTTTGCAATTTTTTCTGCCCAATGCACAATGAATCACCTCTACTGATAGTATGAATCTTACTTGGAGCCTGCTTGACTGCGCTCGGAGCTGCCCGCCTGTGAACGCAAAAAAGCTCCCGCCCTCAAGATCAATATCTTGAGGACGAGAGCTTGGATAAGCTTCGTGGTACCACCTCTGTTCACGGACAAGTTGCCTGATCCGCCTCTTCGGGTACGGCCATGACGCTTATACCCTATCTCTGTAACGGGAGAACCCGGCATACCATCCTTGGGCCATTAGAGCCCAATTCCCTATGCAGCTCGGAGACTTTTTTCAGATCAGGCGCTTCGCTGCTCCCTTTCACCACTCTGGAGCTCTCTGTGAACGCTGCCGCCTGCTTACTCTTCTCTTCATCGCTTGTTGCTGTAAGTTGTTATGTGCAATAATACTGCGGGAGGGAGAATGTGTCAATTACTAAGTTTAAAATAACCTTTAATAGCTGTCAGGGATTTCGCTTGAGCATCTCGAACCAAAGACAGAACTCCAGAAAATTCATCACCCTAAGCCCATGCCATACTTTTCTTCGCTATTTTTGATAAAATCATAAGGAATACATAGCAAGCTCAGTTTTGTTAGTAACTTCTGCATTAGGTGGGTCAAGTCTCTTCTTATCGGTGTCCTGAACAAAAAAGGAGGATTAATCATGAAAAAAAATCTATTCTTCACCTTCATTAGCTTTTTATTTCTTATTGCTTGTTCTTCTCAACAAAAATATTCTAACGTGAATGAAGCCATAATGTCCCTTGAAAAAAACATTACACAAATTGAATCACCTGACGACTACATTCTTGAGGGTATTAAACCTGTTAGCTATAAACTGAGTAATGAGGAAATTATAAAAGTTTACGCTTTCGGATCGGAGGAGCAACGAGAAAGTGGATTAAAGCATTTTGAAGAAAGTATTCAGCTTCTTAGTTCCCACGCACCAATTGTCTACCAATCTGGAAAATATATAGTTCTGTATTACGCCCTCGTCGATTCAAAAACTAGAACACCCAAGCTAAACGAAATAGAGTTTGGAGTAAAAATAGAAAAAGCTCTCAACAGTATGTAACAGTAACAGTAAAAAATCACGATTCAGGTCTATGCGACTATTAGAATCGAATGCCTCGGCTCATATGGCCAAACGATCAGTGCTCTTCGGAGGGCTACTTGTGATTAGATGCACGCCTTATAACGTTCTATTGATCTACAACTGCAATCACACAGAACACAAGCCATCCGCAGCAAACAAATGGAATAACGTATCTTATTTCCCTCGTTTCTAATAGTTTCAGGTAAACAAGTGGAAAAACAGCAACTACTGGATCGGGATATACCACTATGGCGGAAATATGGGAGAAATTAAGTGTCGTTTATCCAACTGTTGTCCCGGCAAAGTCCGTTCATTCATCAGCAAGTGGAGGAAATCCACCTATGATCCGCCACAGCCCGCTGCCTGGCGATCCCCGCAAAAAGGAGGATCGCCCCCGGCAATCCTCCCCACTAACCTACACCCAAACCTCATTCGCCGTCTCAATCACCAGCCGCAGCTTATCCCACTGCTCTTCCTCCGTCAGAATATTGCCTTCCTCCGAGGAGGCGAAGCCGCATTGTGTGCTAAGACACAGTTTGTTGATGTCTACGTACTGTGCAGCTTCTTCGATACGCGCGATGAGCTGCTCCTTGCTCTCCAGGCCGCCATGCTTGGTTGTCACCAGTCCCAGTACAACGAATTGATCTCGAATGAAGCGCAACGGCTCGAAGTCGCCGGAGCGTTCGTTGTCGTATTCGAGGAAGAACGCGTCCACGTTCGTATTCGAGAAAAGCTCCTCGGCGACCGGCCCGTACCCGCCGGCGGCGAACCAGGTGGAGCGAAGATTGCCCCGGCATACATGCAGGGCAATGGTCATGTCCGCCGGGCGGCCGGCAATGCTCTCATTAATCAGCCGGACGTAATCTTTTGCCAGCTGATCCGGGTCAACGCCCCTGCTGCGCAGATGAGCACGATGTCTGCCGCTGCACAGCGTCCCCCAGGTGGTATCGTCCAGCTGCAGATAACGGCAACCGGCATCATAGAAGGCCTGAATCGCCGTCCGGTACACCTGAATGATATCTCCGTACAGCGTTTCGGTATCGGAATAAATCTCGTTTCCGTTATACTCCTGCACGAAATGGAACAAAGAGGGTGAAGGAATCGTCATTTTGGCCAGCGTCTCTCCGGCCATCTGCTGCAAGGTACGGAATTCCGCGACCATGGGATGGTCCCCGAAGGCGATTTTGCCGGTAATTCTGAAGCTCTCCGCCCGGTTCGTCTGCTCCTTGGAAGCGCCGGGAGTACCGCCAAGAGTGATCTTTCCAGTACCCTCAATCCCCAGGAAGAAGTCCAGATGCCACCAGGAGCGGCGGAATTCGCCATCGGTCACAGCCTTCAGCCCAAGCGCCTTCTCCTGCTGCAGCAGCTTTCCAATCTCTATATTCTCAATCTCCGCCAACTGTCCCGCGGTTAGTTCACCTTCCACATGCAGGTTGCGTGCATTCTTGATCTCCTCTGTACGCAGGAAGCTCCCGACAATGTCGTAGCGGAAGGGCGGTGCATTTCTTGTCGATCCGATCACTGGACTGCTCATACGTCCCTCCTGCTCTTATAGTAAGAAAGATTCAAGCTTGAAAACATTACCCGACACCAGATCATTCAGAATATCGATATATGTAGACATAATCTCACTAGGTTTGCGGTCCTTGTGGGCGATCCAGCCGACAGAGAACACTTCCTTGCTGTCAAAAGGAATCGTGATCAGCCCCGCATCATCCAGCTCAGAGGCCATAATCCCGGTCCCCACGGTATACGAATCGCTTCCGAGCAGCAAATGAGTCAGTGTGGCCCGGTCGGTCACCTTAATATTCTTCTCAATCTGTGTGAAGCTAAGCATCTCCTCCGAGAAATGCAGCGAATTGTTATCCCCCTGCTCAAAAGTAATGTAAGGATACGGATGAATGTCCTCGGCCGTAATTCTCTCTTTTGCAGCCAAAACATGCCCTTCCCGCACATATACATGCGGATTCGTATTGAACAGCGGAGTGAACTTCAGGTTCCCGTCACTGAACAGCTTGTTCATGATCTTGTAGTTGCTCTCGTTGATATACAGAATCCCGATGTCACTGCGCAGGGTACGCACATCCTCGATGATCTCATAGGTCTGCTTCTCTCTCAGGCTGAAATTGTATTCCTGCACCTTGCTCTCCTTCATCAGCTTCACAAAAGCATCCGTAACAAACGCATAATGCTGTGTAGATACCGAGAAATAGATCGGGCTGCGCTTCTTGCCGGTATAGCGGTTCTCCATGAATTCAGTCTGCTCAATAATCTGCCGGGCATAGCCCAGGAATTCCATGCCTTCCGCCGAGATGCTGATCCCCCGGTTATTCCGTTCGAAAATCGTGATGCCAAGCTCGTTCTCCAGCTCCTTGATAGCATTCGAGAGGCTGGGCTGCGACACAAATAGCCGTTTGGCCGCTTCATTCATAGAGCCGCTGTTCGCAATCTCAATTGCGTAGCGGAGCTGCTGCAAAGTCAAACCTTTTCCCCCTCCGATCATGGACTTCACCTGGCAGGTTCAGCAAAATAAGAATTTACTTGTTATCCTAGCACACCTGCCGCGTCTGATCTACTATTGATTATGAAGCAGGGAACCTAGCGTATGTTACTGGGTGCGCTTCTTGCCTGCGTCGATCTTGGCCGGGTCCAGCCCTTCCCAGATATTCTTGATCTTCGCGTTCTCGGGGTCATCGAATACCAGGAATGCCGTCGGCAAGTAACGCTCCCCATACTGCGAAGAGGGCTTGTTGACAATCTCATTGTCCTTCACCAGCACCGTCGAAGATCCCCCATCCAGATTGGCCGCAATGACCGCCCCATGCTTCAGCATAATCTGCTGCACATCATATAGATTCGCCCCGATGCTGTAGCCCGGCTGCCGCCCGTCAATTACTACGAAGATGAGCGCACCGTCCGCCCGTTGGCCCATAGCCGTTCTTGGCGCGATGCCCCAGCCTTCGGCGGCATTCTTAATCTGACCTTTACCGTTCACAATAATCCGTGGCTGAAAAGAAACCGCCTCCTGCACCCCCATCTTGCTGAGCTGATCCAGAGTGTAGTTACCGGCGACCATTTTGCCTTCCTTATCGATACCGACAATCTGTGTGGATTTCTTGCCGCCCAGTCCATTGTAGAACAGCTTCCCTTGCGAGATCACCAGCCCGATCGGCTTGAAGCCATTGCCCTTCCAGTTCGGATCGGCGAAGCCGCCGCCGTTCACCCCGGCGATAGCCCCGGTCCGCGCCACCATGCTGGATACCTTTTCCCCGGAGCCGATTTTGCTAGGCACACCCAGGCGCACCTTCTTGGGATCGTTCACAATCATGACATAGCCGCTATAGCCGCTGCCCGTGACTTCTTCAATCTGGACGAGCGGAGTATGTTCGGCTTCCTTTACAGGCTCAGGCTTGATCTCATGGGTATCTACCTCGTCGCCCATCTCCTCGAAGCGCTTGGTATAATCGCTGACGCGGTGCTTCAGTTCCTCTTCGCCGATAATATATTTGGCCCAGTGCCGGTGTTGAGTCGTAATCAGCGTATCTGCGATCAGGAAGCGCGTATTCTGGGCCGACGGTGCAAAATAGAGCCAGCCTCCGGCTGCTATAACCAGAATGAAACAGACCATGAACACTCTGAAGAGTGTGCGGAAGAAACCTCTTTTTTTGCGCTTCAGCGCCGGTTTCTTCTTCTTACGTACAGTAGAACGTTGTGGTAAAGAGCTCACTTCTGAAATCCTCCCTAACATACTGATAGTGGTTAAGTCTATAAACTCACAACTTCCATGATAGACGAAATCTCTGTTTTAAAAGTTTCAGTTTGTTTAACTCTGTCCAGAAACTGTAAACTAGTTCATATAAGCGCAGGCCGGCCCAATTAAAACATAGGAGGACAGCGGCATGAAACAGCAATTCATCACAGCCTTGGAGCAGAACAATCTGGACAGCATCCGGCAAATACCTAAAGGCGATCTGCACAACCATAGCACCCGGGGAGGCAACAAACGGTATATAAGTGCCTGGTGCGGTACGGCTATACCGGAATGTCCAACATTTAAGGATCTTGGGGAGATGAACCGGTGGAATGCCCGCTTTATTAAGCCTTTACTGCCTGGGCGAATCGGATATGAGAAGCGGATTGAAGCAGCTTTTGTCCAAGCGAAGACTGATGGTGTTCAATTGCTGCATATGAGTGTGACGATGGGAGAAGAGGAGTGGTTTGACGGCTCGGTAACAACACTGATTCAGACCATCCAGGGCATTCACCAGCGGTTTGCACCAGAGATTCATTTTGTCCCGGAGCTTGCTTTTCTCACCCATACGCCGATTCAAGAAACCATTGAGATGCTCGAACAATATCTGGAACATAACTACTTTAAATCCCTCGATATCTTTGGCGATGAGTTTGCCGTTCCCGGATTTAAGCAGGTGTTCCGCATGGCGAAGCAACAAGGGCTAATTCTCAAAGCGCATGTTGGGGAGTTTGGTACATCTGATCTGGTAAAACAAGCTGTGGAGGAACTGGAGCTCGATCAGGTTCAGCATGGCATCGCAGCCGCACAATCACCAGAGACGATGAAGTGGCTTGCCGACCATCATATCCAGCTTAACATCTGCCCTACCAGCAATGTTCTGCTTTCCCGGGTGGCCAATTATGCGTCACATCCCATCCGCAAGCTCTATGATTATGGCGTCACAGTCACGGTGAACACTGATGATATGATTATTTTTGACCAGAGTGTGTCGGAGGAGTTCGTTAATCTGTATCGGAGCGGATTGTTCCGTGCAGAGGAGCTGAATACGATCCGGGAGAATGCGCTTACGGACGAAAACCGGAAATAAGGACAGGTGCTTGCATTCCTATACGCAACGCCACTATTCTATAAGTGAAGTCATACTTAATCGTAATATAAGGAGGGTTATAATGAACGCTTTTCTTACTGAAATTGAACAACGGATTCGCGAGGGCTTGGTGGCTGACCTTGAAGCTATATTGGCCGAAGTTGCACATGAGAAGGTATATGTCTGCGCAGTCGGGACCGATAGCGACTTTGTCACTCTGTTCCTTGCTGTCAATACAGAGCAATCACTTGCCAGACATATTGCCGATATGACAAGTGAAGGCTTATGTGATGATGCTGAAACAGAGCTTTATTACAAATGGGCAATTTCCGAATTTCAATATGGTGAGCATTCGCATTTCAATCATATCAGCCGTTTTTTATATGCAGAGGATAATGTATACCAATATAAAGATGAAATGGTCAAAATCATTGCCAAGGCTGTTAATGAAACCAAGGACGATTTATTCACAAAATATAATCAAACCAAAGAGGACATTACCTTCTTTGTATCCATGACCGACGATGAGCTGGCTGAGGAATTAGAGAATGAATCGGTGGCGCTTATGACAAATCCTGAATTAGTTCCTGAATTCATGGCACGCTATGATGCTGAAATCTAAAGAAACCTAATAGCGGCAGCCCGGACATTAATATCCCTGACTGCCGCTATAGTAATGGTAATTCGTGTTCTACCTTGATTTTGTCAAGTATAGAGTAAGCTCATCATCCACCCGCACCTGACTTCCAGGAACCACAGGCTTGTTGTCATACATGAGTCCCCGGCCATCCGGAATGTAGCCGCGTTTGGTGTACAGCCTTTGGGCCGTACCGTAGCTGTCATATAATCCGAAACCAATGCCAATTGTGTCAAATCTGGCGAATGCTTCTGCTTCGAGAGCGTCAATCAACACACTGCCAATGCCGCATTTCCGTAAGGTAGGAATCACATCAAGATTCTGGATCTCAGGGATGTGATTCTCTGCAAAATAAGGATAGTGTGAGGTATACACGATATGTCCCCAGCCTGCAAACAGATTCTCATGGAAGGCTAATAGCGTAAGCCGCTTCTCCCCTTCGTTTTCCTTCCAACACTGTTCAATGTACGTTAACGGTTTGCTGACATCATGCGGGGCCAGCCCTTCATGTATCCATGTAATGTCTTCGGACTTCATCCGGCGGACCCTTATAGTTGAACTCATAAAGTCAATCCTTCCTTTCCAGTTGCACTGTGCCTATCCCCTAAGTGTACTTTGTACAATTAAAACGGTCCATTATTGCGCCGGGATTGACTTAATTGCACTTTGTACATTTAAATTCACCCTTATTCGGTAAAAGAGGGCTTTCGACCAATTATAGTTGTACATAATACATTTAAGCTTACAAATCCAGATTTACACCGTCATTTAGCTGCACGGAATACATCTATTTGCTGCATGCCCTCCGTAAGTACGTGTAAAATCTGCATTCCTCTTAACTCGTGTTACGCTGCTTACTTAACCACATAATAGCTTTTGAAAAGAAGCCGCGCATCCCTGCACGGCTTCCCCTTCTTGTCCATTCTATGCGTGTTACACTTCAGAATGTGGACGAACAATGCCTAACCCTTAACGGGTCAGAGTACCAGGCTCACCCATGTCTCCCGACACCGCCGCCGCTGCTTGCACTGCCGCCACCGCCGGAATTGCTATCATCGTCGTCATCGTTGGAGGAATACCGGCCGGCTCCGCCACCGCCCGAGTATCCGCCACCGCCACGATTCCGGTCATCATCATCATCATCGTCACGCGAGGAATACCGCCCCGCTCCCCCTCCGCTCGAAGAACCGCCGCCCCCGGAGTTACTGCCCCAGAAGCTGCTGGAGCTGGATGAGCCGCTCCCCGAGGAGGAGTGATGGTGCGGCCGCCGGTATCTTCTTCTCTGGCTGTAGCCATAGCCGGGCTGGCCGGTCCAGACGCCATATCGCCGGATATTGCGAGGGTTATGCGGATTCAGCCGTATCCCGTAACGGGCAACATAACGGTTGCGCGCGGCAGTCGCGAGACTGATTAGCGCGACAAGAACCAGGAAAATCCCTAGAATCATCATCCCCTTCGATCTGGAGACAGGCACCAGCTCCACAGGTTCTTTCGCCTTCACAGGTGCTTTGCTGACGGTGGAGGCTGCTGTAGATGTGGAGTTGCCTGCGGCTTGTCCCGAAGCAGCATCTGCCCGGGCCAGGAAGAAGCTGTAGAAGGCATTCGCCGTCCCCGTTGCACCGCCAGCGTAATCTTTTGCCGCGAATTTAGGCTCCAGCACCGTATTCAGAATCCCGCTGATCCGCTCATTCGTCAGCACTCTGTCGATCGACTTGCCCTGTAGCGCATGATAGTTATCCCCGCCGATATCCAGCACCAGCATCACATCTCTGGGACCGGCAGCAACCCCGGCGAATTTCGCATAGGTGTAATCCTGCAGGCTCTTACCGCCAGTATTCTTAACAGTTACCACATAGATTCCGCTCCCGGTGGTAGCCGCGTAACGGTTGCTGGACTGGTTCAGATAATCCTTGGTGACTTGCGGGAGGATTCCGGCATTGTCCGAGACATAGCTTCGGGTGCCTAGTGTTTCCGAGTAGCTTCCGCCGAGCTTCTGAATGAAGGCGCCATAGGTTTTATTCGCACCGGCGCTATACTTCTTGGCTGCGAAGTCCGGCTCCAGCGATGCCGAGAGAATCTTCGAGATTACACCACTGTTCAGTTCATTCTCCAGTCCCTTGCCGGGAACCGCCCAGTAATCATCGTCCTTAATGGAGAGCAGCAGCAGCAGTCCATTATTCTTGTCCGCTGAGCCGACTCCCCATGAATTGAACAGCGAGGTCGCATATTTCTCCATAGAGACGCCGTTCGTCGAATCCACGGTGACCAGCACTACCTGCGCCCCGGTCTCCTGATAGAGCTTCACCCCATAGTTGACCATGTAATTCTCGGTCTTCTCATCAATTACGCCTGCAAAGTCATTCACATAGAATGATTCTGAATGTTTCGGAACAGCAGCCTCCGCCCGCCCGGGTGCCAGCGGCAGCAGAAGCACAATCATCAGGATGGCGGTAAGTGCTGCTTGTATACTTTTACGATTCATAGTTACCCCTCCGGCTTCTCAAATCTCTTCTATTACTATATCGGTTACGCACAGGATGGACTTATAGTTCCATCTCTCTTATGTGTATGTCCGAATCTAGCAAATATTCAAAAGAGACCGCCGGGCCCTTTACTCGTTGTTGAACCGGTCCGGGTGAGAGCCGAAGCGCTGATCGCGGTTCAGGCCGTTGATCCGGCTGATCTCCTCTTCAGACAGCTCGAAGTCAAAAATATCGGCATTCGCAATAATCCGCTCCTCCTTGATCGACTTCGGAATCGTCACGATTCCGTTCTGCAGATCCCAGCGCAGGATGACCTGCGGCAGTGTTTTGTTGTGTCGGGCTGCAATATCAGCCAGCACCTCATTGTCCAGCAGATGCCCTTGGGCCAGCGGGGCCCAGGCTTCAATCTGAATGCCCTGTGCCTTGCAATATTCGCGGAGCTCTTGCTGGTTAAGCAGCGGATGCAGCTCCACCTGGTTGACCATCGGCTTCACGGTGGCGTCAGCCAGCAGATCCTCCAGATGATCGATCTGGAAGTTGGATACTCCGATGGCACGGACTTTACCGTCCGCATACAGCTTCTCAAGTGCGCGCCAGGTGTCTTTGTATTTGGCCCGGATCGGCCAGTGTACCAGATACAGATCGGCATAATCCAGTCCCAGCTTGCTTAAGCTCTGGTCAAATGCAGCCAGCGTAGAATCATAGCCCTGCTCTGTATTCCATACCTTGGTGGTGATGAACAGCTCCTCACGCGCAACTCCCGATTCACGGATAGCCTGTCCGACCCCTTCTTCATTTCCATAGACGGATGCCGTATCAATACTTCTATAACCGGCCTTGATGGCTGTTTTGACCGAATCAATAACCTCCTGACCCTCTTGTACCTTGAAGACACCCAGCCCGAACCATGGCATTTCTACACCGTTAGCTAATTTCGTTGCCGATTTTAAGTTCATCATAATCACACTACCACCTGTCTATTGGATTGGTTAGATTAACTAGAATAATGAAGCAGGGATCAGCTTGCGCCCGCCTTTGATCAGGGTCGATTCCAGGGCATCCCCTTTATCTCCGCCAAAATACAGCTGCCAGTACACGCCGAAGCGGATGCTGACATCATTCTTGACCAGCTCCGGCGGCGTGACGATCAGCCACTGGAACTTCAGCGCCTTCGAGATCTCGAAGACCGGATCGAGCACGTTATTCGAGACCATCTCACCGAACGGGTTATCGTACAGGAAGACCGTCCAGCCTTTGTTTTCCCGGTTAACGCGCTTGTGAGTCATAATCATCATCGCCACTAGCAATTGAACAGACTGACGCTGTCCGCCGCTGCCCACCGCCTCATCCAGCGCGCCGCGGTTGATGACCTCCCAATCGGAATAATGATAGTCCTCGGGAGCGGCATACAGGAAGTAATTCTCCGTCACCGGCTTATACACCTGCAACACCGGGAAGCGGTTCTGCAGTGCGGCGTACACCATGCGTCCATCGTTAATCAGCTCTCTGACAGCTGAAGCCGGAACCTGCTCCATCTTCGGGAACCGCTCCAGCAGGCTGCTGATGCAGCGGTTGAAGTACTCGCTGACCAGCGGTTCGATGTCATCGGTCGTCCGTGGAACGTTAATATTCCTGTAATTCAGCTTAACCAGCGGGAAGGCATGGCCGTTCTCATTGTGAATGATCATCCGGCGTTCCATCCGCTTCAGAATATCAACGATCTGCACCACACGCTTGGTTGCCCGGCCTACCCACAGCTTGCGGGACAGCTCCATATCCTCTTTATCGCTGCGGATGCTCTCCATCTGATCACGTGAGCTCTGAAGCATCGAATCCAGCACCTGTAAGGCGATAGCGAAATCATCCCAGTGAACATTGTTCAGGCGTTCCTGAATCTTGGTCTCAAGCTCCGCATTCCAGCCGGACTTGGCCACCTTGCCGCTTAGCTCCGTCTTCTCTTCCTTCACCTTGCGGGAGATCTCTGCCCGCTGGCTGCGGCTCTCCTTGCTGCGCTGCAGCCAATCCTCCACCAGCGTCTCGCAGCTCTCCCGCACCTTCAGCTGCAATTCTTCAGGCACATCCCGGAGCGGCACACGGTGCTCAACATGGGTATCCATGATCCGGCTCTGATTGCCGAGAACGAGCAGCCATTGATCCATAGAAGCCAGCGCCTGCTTACTGGTATTCAGCAGATGCTCATTCTCCCGGACCCGCAGACTGATCTCTTCTTCCTTCTGTTCCAGCGGCTCATGCCACAGCTCTACCGTCCGCTCATGCTTCTCCTTGATCGCCTTCTCGGACTTGCCCAGCTCTTTGCGCAGGCTGTCAAGCTCGGTCTGGCAGCGGATGAAGGAATCACGGAGCTGTTGATAGTCCTCGTCCAGAATCATCGTGTCGCTCTTCTGTCGGACTCTGGCGGACTGAATCATATCCGGCGACTCCTGCGGCTCAGGGGCAGACGGCCATCCGGCATCTACCTGCTGTACAGCAGCTTCCAGCTCGGCCAGCTGTTCTCTGGCCCCCTTAATCTGGGCTGTTCTTGTGCGGATCTCCAGCTCATTCTGACTTAGCGACTGCTGAAGACTCTCAACTGTACTGAGCAACTGCAGCAGCTTGTCCTGTACCTTCTCATTTAGCACTTCATCGGCAGCAGCTTCGTCTGCCTTAACATCCGCCTCAGCATCAGCACCCTGAACCTTCGCACCCGCAGCTTCTCCGGGGAACTCTATGTCCGGGAACCAGTTTTGCAGCCGCGGAAATACGGAATAACGGGCATCCCCGATCCATTTCTCGCGCTGCAAGGCGAGACTGTCCATCTCCGCCTTCAGCCGGGCGAGCTGCTGGTCCTTAACCGCAATCTCTTTGCTGAGATTATTCTTCTGCTCCACAGACTTGTGCTTGTCTGTATAGTTCTGCTCGTGCTTCCGGCTCCGCTCACTCCACTCCCGCAGCGCCGCCGCCCGGGTCTCCTGCTCAGACTTCTCCGCTTCACAGGCTGACAGGTCTCTGGAAATACCAGCCAGAACCTCCTCATAGCGTACCTGTTCTGCGTTCATTTCATTCAGCTGGCTGTGTAGCTGCTGCAGCAGGGTCTCCGCACTCTTCTGTCTGCTCCGCAGACTTGCGGTATGTTCGCCTTGATGCAGGCGTTCATATTCCTGCCGGCCGGATCTCAGCTTGGCAAGATACGCTTCCTCCGCCTGAAGCTCCTCCTCCTGCTCACGGAGTCTGGAGGCCATCCCCCGCTTCCACTCCTGGAAATGATCCGGCTGCAAGACCATCTGCGGCCCTTGATGCGCCAGCAGCAGGAAGGCGTCTGTACCGCCCTCCGCCATCTCCTCGCGCACGAAGATCGGGACCGGAGCCTTAAGCAGAAGCTCCTTAAGCAGCTCCGGCTGCAGCTTAGCCGCTTCACGCTTCGTGACAATCAGGCCGTAAGGAAGCAGCGGATGGCGTTCCAGTTCCTCCTCGCGGACCAGATAAGGCTGATCGTTCAGATACATGGTGCCGGTCATGGAGCTAATCTTGAGGGCATCCAGCGTATCCTTCACCGTTACGATATCATGGTTAGGCAGCCAGTAGGTTTCCTGCTGCAGCTCGACATCCAATAGCTGCTGATAATAATCCCGCCGCAGCCGCTTCGTCTGCTGCTCGGTATCCTCCAGCCTGCGAATGAACCGCTCCTGGATTAGAGGCTTCGCTTCGAATAGAGCTGTCGCGCCCAGCAGCTGATGCTCCTCATACATCTCCAGCAGCACTACGAGCTGTGACCAGAGCTGTGATTCCTTGTTCATCTGGGCTTCGATGCGTCCGCTCAGCTCCTCTGCCTGGGCCTCGGCCCCCAGCAGCTTCTCAGCCAGCCGGGTATGCTGCGTATGCAGAAGCAGCTTCTGGTCCTCAGCGGTCTTGCGCTGTCCGTTCAAGGCCTCAATCTGCTCAGTGAGCCCTCTGGCCGCAATCAGCGCGCGCTGAAGAGCGGCTCCCGGTGAGTGGGCGGCTTCCTGCCCGTGGCGGGAAGCGAACACGCCCAGATCCTCCGTATATTGACGGATCATAGCTGTTAATTCTTGCAACTTCCCATCCAACCTGCCCAGCTCCAGCAGTAATTCCTCCCTGCCCTTGCGCAGAATCTGCTCTTCCGCTGCATGGGACTGCTGCTGTCCGCTGTAGAAGCGGCTCTTCGCCTGCCATAGCCGGTATACCTGCTCCCACTGTACGCGCAGCTCCTGCTTGGCCCCTTGAATCACCTCTTGGCGCTCCTTCATCGCAAGCGACCCTTCGATGGCTTCAATCTCCTTCTGCCACTGCTCCATCTGGCGGAGCTGCAGCTTGCGCCGGGCCAGATAATGGGCGACCTCCAGCGATTTCTCTCTCTGCTTCGATTCTTCCAGACGCTGCTTGGCCCGTGTCTGATTGTCAGAGACCACTCTGAAGTGCTCCTGCTTGCCGTCATGCTCTTCCTTCAGCCGCAGGTACTTCAGATTATCGCTCTCGAATCTGAGCGTCTTCGCTTCCAGATAATGTCCGGCCAGCTCATCCGCCGTTCTGCGGCGCTTGTCTTCCGCCTGCTTCAGTTCATCATGAATAACGGTATAGAGCTGCGCTCCTAGCCTCTCGGTCTCCCGGAAGCTGAGGTCCGCCTCCGTTCCGAGTTTCACCGCTTCATACAGAGGAGCCGCAAGAGAGGTGAACTCGGCAAAAGCCCGCTCCCGCTGCTCCAGCATCGGCAGCCGCTGTGCAACCGTAGCGGTATCCACAAACATCCGCTGAAGCGAGCCTTCATCCTCGCGCATACTTCCCCCAAGACTGGAACCAATCTCTGGAATAATCAGCCGCTCAAAAAGATTATGATTGGTGAATGCGTCATTTTTCTGAAAATAGCCCTTGATGCCGCCCTCTTCCCCGTTGATTCTGCGCATATTGCGCCATTCATCAATATGGATATCATGGTCAGCCAGGTAGGCATAGTATTTCTTCAGATCGGAGCTGCTGCTGCCGTAGACATTAATCTCACCCCGCCGTTCCCGCACAAACTGCTGAATCGCTTCGAAGCTCGCAGGCGTATTCAGCTCATGATCATATAAGGGCAGGGTGGATAGTGTAAGCTCAGCCGTCTCCTCATATTTCAGCAGCGCGTATAGCAGATAATCCACTTTGATCTCAAGCTGGTCCATGGAATGTTGAGCAGTCATCGCGATCCCGGTGGTGACATACTCCGTCCGCTCCTTATCGTCGAGCCGCCATTCGATCGCCACGTGGAAGGTGTAGGGCTTCAGCTGTTTTTTGTGATTATGGAAGAAGGCCTCGACCTGGTTCTCATTATCCTTACCCCAGGCGGCTCTAGGCATCAGCAACTGGAAAATCGACTGCAACAATACGCCCTTCCCCCCGCCGTTCATCAGCGTAATCAGGGTATTGGCCGGGCCTTCTTCATTACAGAGATCAAGCGTCATATCCTCATATTTCTTCAGCATCTTCTCGTATTTCAGTCCGGCGATGCGGATTCGCTCAATGCGCGGCATGGGCTTCACCCTCCTGTTCGCTGAGTGTCCGGCCAACCAGAGCCTTCAGCTCTTTGTACCGGTCCACATCGTGGTAGAGATAACGCATCCGCTCGTACAGCTCTTCTCTTGGGAAAATCCGCTTCTCATTCTCGGAAATGAACACCAGATGCTCTTCCTCCAGCAGCTTCATGCCTTCATGGATGAGGCCAATCCGGGAGCCTGCGCCGCGGGTTAGCGAATCGCCCTCCTCCTGGCTGCGGGTCTGCATATAGAGGCTGGTCCACACTCTATGCATCGCCTGGATATCCAGCCGCCACTGCTTGCTGAAGCTGCCGTCTTCATCCATGCCGATCCAGCCTTGGAACAACTCGGATACCTGATCCGACAACTGAATATAGGACATGCTGTCCTGTCCCGGCTTGAAGTGCTGCTCATCCTGGTCCATCTCCGCCAGAAAAACGAGGATAATAACGTTAATGATATGTAGATGCGTCTTGCGCTCAATCCGTGAATACTTATTGCGCAGCTGAGTGAAGTTGCTGGCGAATCCGGAGCCGATCGGACTCACGAGCAGGTGCAGGCGGTGACCGGAATTCATAATCCGGCAGCCGGCTTCTTTGGCTACGTATTGCAAGGCGTCATAAGCGGAGGTATCCTGCAGACATTCGGCGGCAGCGGGATCATCCAGCGGAATCACCTTGCGCTTAAGCAGGTCGAAGAACAGCCGGGAAGCCTGCTGAACTTGCTCTAGGGAATAACTCATATCCGAATCATCTCACTTCTCTCTACTATAGTAATGGTATAAGGGCTGATCTCAAGACCAGGGATACAGATGCGGTCCTGCTGCTGTGAAGAGATGGTGGTCCGCAGCCTTGAGCCGCGCAGCACCGCAAGCTCCGGGTGGTCCAGCATCAGCCGCTGAAGCAGCTTCTGGCATTCGTCTGCCACCCCGTGGCCCTCTGCTTCCTGTTCCTCGACAGTAATTACGGTATGGAAAAATTGCACCCACAAATCCACGGCATCCGGGCAATCCGCCCAGCGCCGTTGCTCCTGCTCCGTGAACACCTCGGCAGTGAAGGTGAAGCTGCCGTGCGCAGCCACTCCGGCTATGACCGGCAACCACAGCTCGCATACCTCGGTCCAGGGAATACCTCTGGGCACATAATGGATGTCCTCGTCTTCCCCAGCTTCCTCCGTCACATCCGGCGTATCCTCCGGCAGGAAGCCAACCTCCTGCTCTTCCCAGGCCCAGGCCAGCGGATAGATGAAATCCTGGCTGGGCGAGAACAGCCCGCTGATCAGCGTCTCCAGGCTATCCCCATCCCGCAGCCCTTCGGGCTTCACCCATTCCTCCCACACATGGGTGCGGAAGTTAAAGCCCGCTGCTCCCCAGAATAATTCCGGGAAGTTCAGCCGCAGATTCGTCTCCGCTTCGAAGATGCTCAGCACGACCTCGGCCAGCTCGTCATGCACCCGCCGGGACAGCTCCACCCGCTCGGAGAGCTGACGCAGCTCATTGAAATCAATGACATCCTTCTCATCATTGGCCAGCCGGGCCAGCGAGCGATGGATATTATCGAAATGCTTGCGTTCCTCGTCAAATTGCTGGTGGATCTCCTCCAGCCGCTCATGCCGCTGGGTGCCGTATTCGCTGAAGATATGCTTCGGATTACGGCGCAGGGCATTGCGGTATTCCTGCTGCTGCTGTGTCATTTTGCGTACGCGAGAGATCAGCTCATTCACATCCTGCATCGCCCGGGTAACCCGTCCATGCTTGATATGCATCTGAATCTCCAGCAGCTTGATGCTGACCTGGAACTCATCGATAATCTCGTGGCTCATGAAGATCAGCTCCATCGCATACTCGGAGAGCCGGTAAATGGTCGTCCCGTTCTCCTCCCAGCTGATACGCGTAGCATCCTCGTCCACAGTGAAATACTTGTATTTCTGGACCCCGATCTGCCGGGTGTGATCATCGTAATAATGGGACTCGAAATCCCCGCCGCTGCCGCTCCACAGCAGTCCGTCTACCAGCCGTTCAACCGATTCCGGGCTGCCGAGCTTCTCTATGCCGAAGCGCTCAAGTGAGCTCCAAGCAAGATCCACCAGGTCCTCCCGGGCCCGCTGTTCATTCGATTCCAGCTCCAGATAATAGACCTGCAGCAGCACACTAAGCGCAATCATTTCCTTATACGGCTGCAGCTCACCCAGATTCATGCCTGCGCCCAGACTCCACAAGGGGTTCAGCCGCTTGTTCCGTTCTCCGAAATCATTCCAGTTCATGCTCTTGCCAACCTCGCCATCACTTCATAATTTAAGACTTCCTGCGGAATCCTCTTATTCTCAGTTAGTTGGGTATTCATACACAGCAATAATTCTGGAATAGCAGAGAACTCCTGACGCACCCGCTCCAGATAAGGCGGAGGACAGTCCGTTTGTTCTTTCGCATAATCGTACGACCGAGTGGCGTTGCTATGCATGGAAAGGTAAACTGGCAATGCCAGTTTCATGTTCAACTCCGGGTAATCGAGCTTCAATTTGCCATAGATCTCCCAGCCCTTCTTGTCCATATCGCCCACATAGAACAGCTGCGCTTCACACAGATCGATCCCCCGTTCCTCCAGATAAGACAGACTGCTGACAATCTTCCAACCTTCCCCGTAGATCAGCATGTCCGGCTGCAAGCCGCATACTGCCATATCTTTCACCATTAACCTTTTGGCAGATTGATAGAAGGAATGGTTCTCTGAAATAAGGATACAAAGTATTGGTCTATCCGGCATCATATGTGCCTCGAAATCTTCACGTACAATCTCGGCCCGGAGCAGTTCTAAGTTCAGACCCAGTCTGAATAGAAATTGCTTACCCTCCGATTCTGCCAGATATTTCTCCTGATCAAAAAGCTCCAGCGAGCGCTCTTCCCGAGTAATCGTCTCCCTGTTCTCTGCTGTTCGCAAAAATTCATATATCCGTTCTATGTACTTCCACGTGTCCGCCGTCTGGGCTTCAGGATGATTCCGGTAGTAATCCAGATTCATCCCTTTTGCGCCGATAACCCGCATCATGGCCGTCTCACTCCATCTAGCCTGAGAGGAAACAGGTACAGTCAGCCAATAGGATTCATCCAGATGGGTAGAGCTATACTTTGTCTTCTTTATAATAGGGGTCAAATATCCCTCTGTTATTAGTTCTTCAATTCCTCTAACAAACGCTGAGAGCCCTCCATCTTGATAATAGTCTGTTTTATAAGCAAAAGATTTCGTAACTGCTTCTTCAAGCTTCTTAAGCTTGATTATGCTTCTGGCTGTGTGAGAATTTCTGAACTTACCTTCCACCACTTGCTTAATGCGCTCTTTCATCCCATCACCCTCGCAACATAACATAAACCCAAATCCGCACCACAGGTGAAGGTTGGGCCAGAACATACAGAGATATAGACGGTTTGTTAATGCTCAGGACCCTGAAGAAATGGGAATGTATGTTTCTATTCTCATGTCATTCTATTATATCAATGTTTCATAGATATGGCTATTTACAAAATAAATAGGGGCTGTCCCATAAGTAAACTAGCGGAGGCAAGCCTCTATCTCCAAAAGCTTAAAACTCAAAAAGCAGCGATTCTCCCGTCATTGGAGAATCGCTGCTTTACGTTTTTGGTCATTTGCAGCTTGTTTTAATACAGTGTGGGCAAGTGAAAGCCAACCGACCTCGAGCGTCACTTTTTTGATTCTGCGAAGCAGAAAACGCCGGAAGCCCTGGTTAGGTGATGTTCTGGACTATCTTTTTCGAGATCCATTGGCAAGCAAAGTTGGTCCATTTCCGCTTAAACAGCGGAGAGAACGAAATGATTGTGGAAAAGCGGCAGCGGTTGCCTTGGTCTCCGGATTTTCAGCGCTAAGGGGAAGAACTAAGTCATCCTAACGGATGAATAGGATTACCTTCGTACCAACACAATGTATGCTGTTTTTCGCATACATTCGGGCCATATGCCTGCGTGGGGCCACAATGTATGCTGTTTTCCACATACATTCTGGCCATATGCCTGCGTGGGACCACAATGTATGCTGTTTTCCACATACATTTGGGCCATATGCCTGCGTGGGACCACAATGTATGCTGTTTTCCACATACATTCTGGCCATACCATTCAAAGACCCCTTATCCACTAATCCACACACCTTGTCCACAAAAGGAGGAAACCATAATTTCCTAAACAATGATAAATTTTCTTACGAGCAAAGCGATTGTAACAACGTTTCGTTCGCGGAGCGTCCTCACCAAGCGCAAACGTTCATCCAACTCCAAAACAAGGGGGCCAGCCATTTCATAGCTTATGTGCCCCTCTATGTTAAAGCACTACTTTATGACACACCATAGCACACCGCTATTTGTATTTCTCATTCACCAAATATAGCAGATTCTTCTTCACCGCAGGCCATTCTTCATCGATAATGCTGTACAGCACATTGTCCATAACAGTACCGTCAGCGGTGATCCTATGCTTGCGCAGAATGCCCTCCCGGACCGCTCCAATCCGCTCAATGGCCCGCTGGGAGCGCAAATTGTGACTGACAATGGAGAAGTCCACCCGGATCAGGCCCAGCACTTCGAAGGCATATTGCAGTAAAAGCAGCTTCGACTCTGTATTCACCGCAGTTCTCCAGTATTCCGGTGAAATCCAGGTGCAGCCAATCTCTGCATTGCGATGCGTACGGTCCAGATGCATCAACCGCGTGGTCCCTACGATCCGGCCTGATGGCTGCTCTATCATGACATAAGGCATATCCTTGCCTGCCGCCTGATTCTTCAGAGCCGTATCCACCAGTTGTCCTGCCTCTTCCTCTGAGCTGATCTGCCTCCATGTGTACTCCCAGATCAGCGGATTGTGCAGCAAATTCTTAAGCTCAAGCTTATGCTCCTCCGCCAAAGGCACAAGCCGGATTACGTTGCCTGCAAGCTGACCTGCTTCTAGTACTGTCAACTGACTTCCCCCTATATCTTTACCTGTTATACTTTTCAACTATTATATATGAAGCGATTTATTCCCAACCGTCAATCTTAGCTGTCAGTTGCTGAATGAACTCCTGGGCGCTCAGTGTGAATAATATGTTCTCCGCACGGCTTCGTACCGAGATTGTTCCGTCATTCTGCTCCTGATCTCCCAGCACCAGCATATAAGGGATTTTCTCCAGCTGCGCTTCACGGATTCTGTAGCCCAGCTTCTCATTCCGGGAATCTGTCTCCACCCGCAGTCCGGCTGAAGCCAGCTGTCTTCTGACCTGCTCGGCATACTCGTCATGAACCACAGAGACTGGCAGCAGCTTGACCTGCACCGGAGACAGCCACAGCGGGAACGCTCCGCTATAGTGCTCTGTAAGAATACCCATGAACCGGTCAATAGAGCCGAACACCGCACGATGGATGACAACCGGACGATGCTTGTTGTTATCTTCGCCAATGTAAGTCAGGTCGAACTTCTCAGGCATCTGGAAATCCAGTTGAATCGTACCGCATTGCCAGCTCCGCTTCAGGGCATCGAGGACATGGAAATCAATCTTCGGTCCGTAAAAAGCGCCATCCCCCGCATTCACGCGGTACTCGATTCCATTCTTCTTCAGTACACGCTCCAGCGACTCCTCCGCCTGATCCCAGAGCTCTTCGGAACCCATATAGTCCTCCGGGCGTGTAGACAGCTCGACCTTGTACTCGAATCCAAAGATCGAATAGAACTGATCGATCAGCTCCAGCACCCGAGTAATCTCGGATTCAATCTGCTCCGGGAGCACGAACAAATGGGCGTCATCCTGGCAAAAGGTACGGACCCGCATCATTCCGTTCAGCGCACCGGAGGATTCATGGCGGTGAACCTGCCCGTATTCCGCAATGCGGATCGGCAGATCCCGGTAGGAACGGAGGCTGTTCTTGTAGATCAGCATGTGTCCTGGACAGTTCATCGGCTTCAGCGCAAAGTCTGTCTCATCCACCTTCGTGAAATACATCTCATCCTTGTAATGATCCCAGTGCCCGGATTGCTCCCACAGACGGCGGTTCATCATCAGCGGCGAGCGCACCTCCTCGTACCCGTCCGCGCGCTGCAGCCTGCGGGAGAAATCCTCCAGCGCTGTGCGGATCAGCATCCCTTTGGCCAGGTAGAACGGCATGCCCGGCGCTTCCTCGGAGAACATGAACAAGCCCAGCTCCTTGCCCAGCTTGCGGTGATCCCGTTTCTTCGCTTCCTCCAGCAGGTGCAGATGCTCCTCAAGTAGAGCTGTGCTCAGGAAAGCCGTGCCGTATATCCGCTGAAGCACCTGATTGTCAGCATCCCCGCGCCAGTAGGCACCCGCTACACTAAGCAGCTTGAACGCCTTAATCCGGCCAGTGGAGGGCAGATGCGGCCCCCGGCACAGATCCGTGAATTCGCCTTGCTCATACAGGCTGATGACCGCGTCCTCCGGCAGATCCCGAAGCAGCTCCAGCTTCAGCGGCTCTTCCAGCTGTTCAAAGAACTGCACCGCTTCCGCCCGGCTAACCACCCGGCGCCGGATCGGCAGGTTCTCCTTGATGATCTTCCCCATCTCCCGCTCAATTGCAGCAAGATCCTCGCTGGACAGGGGCTGTTCAATATCTATATCGTAATAGAAGCCGTCCTCGATCACCGGACCAATGCCCAGCTTCACGTTCCGTTCTCCATAGATCCGTTTGATTGCCTGGGCCAACACATGGGCTGTGCTGTGTCTGTGAATCATCAGCCCGTCGCTGCTGTCTGCTAACACAATCTCCACGAGGCTGTCCCCTTCAACCGGACAATCAAGGTCAACGAGTCTGCCATCGATTTTGCCGGCTACTGCATTCTTCCTTAGACTTACGCTAATCGACTCCGCAATCTGCGCAATTGTGGTGTTACGCGAATACCTCCTATTTGCTCCATCCGGCAGCTGCACTTGAATCTCCATGATTATGGCCTCCATTTCTTCAGTGTATATTCGTAAATGTAAACACAAAAAAACGCATCTCATCCCGGAAAGGGACGAGTGCGTCTTAAGCTCGTGGTTCCACCCTAATTCGACTATACGTCACTTCACCCCCGGCTGTTCGGCGGAAACGTGATCAGTACAATCCTCATGGCATCCGTTAACGGGGATGGGTCGGTGGCATTTACAGCCTCGCTAACAGCAGGAGGGTTCAGTGTCACGGCTATAGAGGGGTAACATCCGGCTGGTCTCTGTAAGAAGCTCTCACCTTGCACTTCTCTCTCTGGTCAGTCCTCACGGGATATCCTGTCTCTGGTCATTGCCTTGGTTATGGTGTTGCTGGTTACATAATACGCACGGTCTTCGTCAGAAGTCAATACCGCGCAGAAAAAAACTTAAAATCCGCTTCCCGCTTGACCGCTTAATCCTTTTAACTTTAACTCCCTTAACCCTCAGCCCGCGGGCCTTATCCGTTAAGCTCAGTCCGCTGCAACCGCAGAATAATATCCCCTACTTCTTCCACCGTATGCGCAATAAAATCCGCTCCGGCCGCCGATAATTCCTCCTCGGAACCATAGCCGAACAACACGCCCACAGAGGCTACACCGCAGGCTTTTGCCCCAATAATGTCATGCTCCCGGTCCCCGATCATCAGCGACTGCGAAGCAAGAAGATTATTCTCGTCCAGCACGTGTTGAATGACCTCGCGCTTCTTCGAGCGTGTCCCGTCCAGATTGCTGCCTGCCGCATACTTGAAGAACCCGTCCAGCTCATAATGGCGCAGAATCTGCTCAGCGAATACAATAGGCTTGGAGGTCGCCACATACAGCTCGAACCCCTTGGCTCTCAAGCTCTCCAGCAGCTCTGGAATGCCTGGAATGACATGATTCTCGAACATCCCCAGCGTCCGGTAACGCTCCCGGTAGAACTCCACAGCCTGTGCCGCTGCCTCCGCCGTGAAGCCCTGAATTTCAATAAAAGAATCATATAGCGGCGGACCTATGTAAGGAATCAGCAGGTCAGGATGCTCCACCTCGATGCTGAATTGGTTAAGCGCATACTCCACGCTTTTGGTAATGCCTTCCTTGGGGTCAGTCAATGTGCCGTCCAGATCAAATAAGATGTGCTTCAAGCTGTCCTTCATCTCTCCCGGATGCTCCCTTCGTGTGCAATTGCTATCTATCATACCTTTCTTCCTGTTTATTTTCCATCCTTAGGATGCTATAATTCAGAACAATTCGAGGAGCAGGAGGAATACGATGATACTGCTTAATCCCGCTACAATACTCATAGGCGACTATAACTTCGCCGCAAGGAACAATGCCGGACCTCCTGTTGTTGTATATGACAAGGAAGGCAGAGTGTACCGCCTGGATGCGGACTTAACGCCTCGTGAAGCCGGACAGCTATATAACTTGCAACCGCTTAACCTGGACTCCCTTTCGTTCCATCCTGAGCTTGCGCTGGCGGCTTTCATTATGGAGGATGAGGCAATGGGCGCAGGAGACTTCACGGGCCGCTTGCTGTGGAGCAAAGTCGGGGCTTATGTATGTGTTCTTTTCTCGCGTGATGGGGGGCTAATCTGGTCTGTAGCCAGGCTGGACGGGGAACATCTGCGGATTTCAGTGTTTCATAGCGGGGACGGAACGTTAGCACATTCACTAGACTTGGAAGATCCGTTCGGTGATAGTGCGCTGCGGCTGATGGACATTCCTGGGTCGGATGCTGTAACACTGGAGCTTGCGGCAGGTCAGAACGGTATATCCGTGTATGAATTATCTATTCAGCAGGGCGGGTTACATAGCAGGGAGATGTTCCCGCAGGGATGTTATATTGCGCCAGCTTGGCATCCTAACGGCAGTCAGCTGTTCACCTTGGAGAATGATGCGCAGGTGTATGCCCGGTTCTCCTATCCAGCCTTGGAGCTGCTACAGGAACAGGGCCCGCACGACGGGGAATACGAAGACGAGTATGAGGAAGAAGACACATATCCGGGCTATGGTATGCTCTATCTTCAGAACGGTCAAGTCATCACGCAAAATACGAATGAACGGTTCTTTTTGTTTGATCCTGAAACGATGGAACGAATCGGTGAATGGGCTTTTGCCGGATATGAGCCTGTGCCTGCGAGTGTGGTTTTCCCTTCGCTGGATGATGATCCTTCCCAGTATTCCCAGCTTCAATTGTGCGAGAGAGTCGGCAGCCTGCTTATATTCAGGACCGGCTCTCTACACGATATCCCTCATTTGCTGATGATTGAGGAAGCTGCGCTGCTGGAAGCCTTCGGCTCTATCTTACCAGGCCACGCGAATAATTAGACCTTTAGGGTCACCGACTTCCAGATAGGCTGCCTGGCCGTTAACATCGTCATACGGGAAGCCATAAGCCAAGCCGCTGATGCTGTGATCATGCCAGAATTTCGCATAAAAGTTGGCGGGAGCCGCATTGTAATAGTTCGCTACGTTGTTCCAGTTACTAGTGGTGTACACATGGCGGTTGATCGCAGCGGAAGTGGCGGCATCGATTAACGAACCGTCATTGCGCAGAATATCCTGGGTGCTATAGCTGGAATAGCCTGCAAAGTAATTCGCGTTGGCACCGCCGGCCTTGAACGATCCATGGACTGGAGCAATAATCCGGTAAGGCGCCTGATCGGTTGCCAGCGATTTGAAGGCGGACGGAACTTCATTCTGGTATTTGGTGAAAATGCCGGCCCGTGTCTCCGATTCCAGCTCGCCAACCGTCTTGTCATAACCGCCGGACAAGCCGACCAGCCGGTGCTGGATCGGGAAGCCGAAGGCATCTACACGGGTCGTATTGCCATGGTAGCCTGTAGCATCGACCGTGAATTCAACGAAGTCGAAATAGAGATTACGGTTAGGATCGGTTGGGTTATCAATATCCGGTCCGGCAAAGCCGTCGTCATAGGTCTTAATATACAACGGCGTGCCAACACTTAGGAACATGCGGCCGGAGGTGATTTTGGGCAGCGTTACCCAGTTGGTCTGGCTAACCGTATGATAAATATTGGCATAGTTGACCCCGTTCTTGGTCAGATGGCCGGAAGCATTATTCAGCGCATTCGAGATCGGAATGAGATTGCCGCTAAGATCCAGATAACTCCATTTGCCGTTGGCCGGATTGATGCCGATGACGCCCCAATAGACCTGGTTATCGGGGTAAGCGCCTCCCGTTCCATTCATGACTTTGACAGACACGGAGCCTCCCGGCGGTGTCGGAATAGAAGATGCAGCGATAGAATAGATCGAACCGGAAGACCCGGAAGGCGGAGTAGTCGGCGCTGCAGTGGGCACGGTTCCCGCAGTGTAGTTGAACCAGCCGGTATCATAAGCCGGAGTCCCATTGTTGTAGGTGAAGAAGTACGAGAGTGCTGTGCCGCTGGCGACGCCTGTAACCACCTGCTCATAACGCGCTTTATTGTTGTTATAAGTCATTCGGTAGTTTAGCTGGGTTCCCGAGTTCACCTTGTAATGCACATCGGTCCAGCTGGTACTGACCGTAGATTTGAACCAGATGGTAGCTGAGGTTCCCGACAGATCTACCCCTTGGGTATAATCAGCTGCGGCTGCTTTGGAATTGAACAAAGGCAGGCAAGAGAGCAAAAGCACGAACGCAAGCATCGTCATTAGCCATTTTTTGGACATTCTTAGATTCCTCCTGAATAATATTGGCATTGCAGCACTTCCCTTCAACTACAGGAGCTATAGAGCATTCTGTATTTCGCTGAGCTGCTTATTCTATCCCCTGTTCCCTCCTCTCTCTTCCCGCTGCATCAAAACCAGAATTACCAATGCTTGTATCCGTTTACAAATATGATTATAGTTGCACAATCGGCAATTGAGTAGGCACGGAATTTCGGATTTAGGTTCCCATATTTTGGTTTTTGGCATAATGATCTATAGCTTAACCCACAGGATGCTGCAAAAATAGTAAAAAGCCCGCAATTCCCAGATGCCGGGTAATCACAGGCTTTGTCTAACGGATATTCACGAATCACTTGTGCCAGTGCTGCGAAATAAAGGTATCCCGTCCGGATTGCTCACGGTCCTCTTTATAATGCTTCGGATTCTTCTTATGATAGTCCTGATGATAGTCTTCTGCCGGATAGAATACCGGCGCAGGCAGAATCTCCGTCACCACCGGAAGCTCGAATCTGCCGCTGACTGCCACCTGCTCCCGGGAAGCAAGTGCAGCCAGCCGCTGCTCTTCCGTATAATAGAATACCGCCGTGCGGTACTGCGTTCCCCGGTCCTGAAACTGTCCACCGTCATCCGTCGGGTCAATCTGCGGCCAGAATAACGCAAGCAGCCGCTCATATGGGAACAATTCCGGGTCAAAAGTGATTTGAACCACCTCGTAGTGACCGGTTGCACCGGTCTTCACCTGCTCATAAGTAGGGTTATCTACCGTTCCTCCGGCGTATCCCGATACAATCCCGTGAATTCCGGGAAGCTCTTCGAACGGCGTAACCATGCACCAGAAGCAGCCTCCGGCAAACATTGCCTGTTCCATAGCCATACTTCCACTCCCTGTCTCTCTTCTGCTGACTCTAGGTAAACCCTGTACTGAAGATAAAGCCTAATGGTCTAAAAGTCAATTGGATTGCTTGTATTAGCAATCCATTCATAAGCTTAAGAAATAGAATATTTATTCTATTGATATTCTAAAAGGAAGAAAATTAAACTTCAAATAAATTCAGAATGAAAATTCCACTTCTCCTAATTTTGACATAAATATAGTTCTTTTATTGTCTATTCCACCACAAATTCAATCTTTTTTCCACTTTACAGCGGAATAGACATTCTGATAATTGACATTTCCTTGCAGAAGCTGTACTATTTTATAGAATGATTTTTCCGCTAGTGAGGTGTAATGATGGGTAAACGCGATGATATTCTTCAGGCAACCCTTGATTTAATTACTGAAGAAGGCTTACAATCTGTTACTTTTGCCAAAATATTCAAGAGGGCCAATGTAGGATCCAGCACATTCTATCATTATTTCGAGAACAAGGAGCAGCTGGTCAATGAGTTGTACCATAAAGTCCGCATACATAAAAATGAGTTCGTCATGAACGGCTATGATCCCGGCTTAACCATCTATGAGCGTGTGAAGAGCCTTCTGAAGAATACGGCCAACTATTCGCTTCAATACCCCAAAGAGGTTGATTTCACAGAGAACTATTGCTCCTCGCCCTATATTTCCGAGGACTTGCGGAACACGCTGGCCCCCTCAACCTTAGAGATATTCTCCATCATTGAAGAAGGCCAGCGGCAGGGAATCATCCGGGAAATGAATGTCTGTCTGTGCTATCAGCTGATCTACGGGATATTAATTGCTGTCATCAAAGGATACCTGGACGGAAAATATCCGCTTAACGAGCAGCAGATTCAGCAGACCATTGAAGCCTGCTGGCTTGCGATTAAGCTGTAGCGGCTTACTTCCAGTCTCTTCGGCTAAACGCAACACAAATAAGGCTGTCTCTTACGCAGAACTCTGCCTAAGAGACAGCCTATTCCGGCATCAGCCGGTTGATGAATGCTAGACCTGAGGGACCAGATTCCGGCTGCCCGAGGACTTGTAGATCTCTGCAATCAGCTTGAGCGCTTTGATGCCCTCAGCACCGTCAATCCAGAACCTGCGGCCTTCACGGATGTGGGCGTAGAAGTCATGAATTAACCGTGAGTGCCCGGTGCCCCAGTACGATTTCCCGCCGCTGCTGATGCTCTGCGGCTCGCAGAGCAGCGTCTCCTCACCCTCTTTCCACAGATAGAGACTGTCACGGCGCTGCTGCAGGGTCCCTTGCTCGAAGACCAGCTCCAGCTCCACCGGCGAATTGGCCTGATACGCATTGGTTCCGTAGAAAAGTCCGCGCGCCTTGTTTTTGAAGTCGATACACGCATGTGCGCTGTCCTCGACCTCAATGACATCGTTCAACACATCGGTGCTGACACTCCCTTTCACGGCAGCGATGTCACCGCCGAACCATTGCAGCAGATCCAGGGTATGGATAGCCTGATTGATCAATACCCCTCCGCCTTCCGTAGACCAGCGGCCTCTCCATGGACTGTTCGTGTAGTACTCCTCAGTCCGGGTCCAGGTTACCAGGCCCTTCATACAGAGGAGATTGCCCAAGCTGCCGGAATCGATTACTTGTCTGATCCGCACTGAAGGTTCATTATAACGGTTCTGGAACACTACACCCAGCTGACCCGCTGCATGCTCCGCCGCCTCCTGCATCAAGCGGGCCGAAGGTACATCCAGCGCCATGGGCTTCTCTGTTAACACATGCTTGCCGGCCTTCAGCAGCTCTATCGCCATTCCGGCATGCAGATGATGCGGCGTGCAGAGATGGACAATGCCGATATCTGCACGCTCCAGCAGCTCCCTGTAATCCGTCAGGCCTTCACATTCGTAATCCTGAGCAGACTGTGCTGCCTGAACAGGGTCACTGTCCACCACGGCTACCAGCCGCGCATTCTGGATGGAAGCAATGGCTCTGGCATGCAGCGGGGCAATCGCCCCGCAGCCGATAATCGCTGCTCCATTGGTATTCATCTTAACCACCTTCCGATCTTCTGATAGCTGTAATGCAACTATTTGAGCGTATCCGGGGTCAGATTCACCGCTTGCCGCTGCGCCTCCAGACACAGCTCAGCAGCCTTGAACGCATGCTCCTGCGTCATCGCCTTCTCCGTCCGTTCCAGGCAGTCCAGAATCAGCTCACCGAAGAACGGGAAGCCGATCTTCCCGGCCACATGCTCATAATGCTCGCCCTCACCGTCTACCCAGTAGACATGGTCCGGTGTGCTGGAGCGGCCGATATCGCTGTATTTGCGCAGTTCAATATAGCCTTCCGTGCCGAGAATGATCGTCCGGCCATCGCCCCAGGTTCCGAGTCCTGACGGAGTGAACCAGTCCACGCGAAAATACTGCGTAGCCCCGTTATCCCCAACCAGCGTAGCATCCCCATAATCCTCCAGCTCCGGGTAAGCCGGATTGTTGTAGTTGGCGACCTTGCTGTGAAGTACCTTGGCATCACGGCAGCCCGCGTAGAAGAGGAACTGTTCAATCTGATGGCTGCCGATGTCACAGAGAATGCCGCCGTATTTATCACGCTGGAAGAACCATTCCGGCCGGCTGGGTGCATTTAACCGGTGCGGCCCCAGTCCCATCACCTGAAGCACACGGCCAATCGCCCCCTGCTGCACCAGCTGACCGGCATAGACAGCGCTCTCTACATGCAGTCTCTCACTGTAATACGTCATGTATTTCCGCCCCGTCTGCTCCACTTGAAGGCGTGCTGCCGCGAGCTGGTCCAGAGAAGTAAACGGAGATTTGTCCGTGAAATAATCCTTCCCGTGTGCCATCACCCGCAGACCGAGCGGACCGCGCTCCGAAGGAACGGCCGCTGCTGCTACGAGCCGGACCTCAGGATCTTCAAGAATCTCTTCAGCAGAGCGTGCGGCTTTGACGCCGGGATACTTGTTCAGGAATGCTTTTACCTTCTCGGGGTCAGGATCGTATACCCACTTCAGCTCGGCTCCCGCCTCCACCAGCCCGTTGCACATCCCGTAGATATGCCCATGATCCAGTGCCAGCGCAGCAATTACGAATTCACCCGGTCCCACGACAGGCTTCGCCTCATGTACCGGAGCATACATCATTCCATCCTTGCGGCTCATGCTTGCACCTCCAATCTGGAGTGCAGATGCCGGAGGCTGATCTCCAGGCTCTCGAACGGATCACGCTGGCACACATCCTGCTCCACGATATGCCATTCCACCCCGGTCTTGCGGCAGGCATCAATAATCGCTCCATAGTTCATATTGCCTTCGCCGATCTCGGCAAACACTGCCTTACGGTTCAGAATAGTCATATCCTTGAAATGCACGGCCTGCATTCTGCCTTCCACCTTGTGAATCCACTCTACAGGATCTCCGCCCCCCGCCTGAACCCAGTATAGATCCAGCTCGAACCCGAAGACCTCCGGATCACTGTCCTGCAGCAGCACATCCATACCGGTCAGACCGTCAAAACGTTCAAATTCAAAATCATGATTATGATAAACGAATTGCAGACCATACTCTTCCTTAAGTGTACGTGCAATGCCGGAAGCCAGCTTGGCGAAGGTGCGGTAGCCCTCCTGGCTGGTCTGATATTCCGCAGGCAGCGAGCCAAGACCGATGTATTTGCAGTCCCACAGCTTATGTTCGGCGGCGAGCGCATCCAGATCATTCACCAGCCGGTCCCAGGGAACATGTGTCGCACATATTTTCAGATTAAATTCATCGGCATATTCCTTCACCAGCCTAGGGTCCATAGGACCGATCCCGGAGATCTGCACAGCCTGATACCCGATGCTGCTCACCTTCCGCAGGCTCTCCCGCAAGGCTTCCGGCGTCTGGGTATATTCACGCAGGGTATACATTTGGGCGGCAATCGTTGAACGGTTCATTGTATTCATCCACTCCTAGATAAGTTTAATTGGCGTAAGAGAGTAAAGTTAATCTAGTGGGTACCCGATACATCAAGGGCTTTTTGGCTGACCGGAGCTTTCTGAAAAGTCGAATTCTCCACCTGCTCCATCAGCTTCTCATAGAACAGCTCGCTGTCAATCGGCAGGTCCACCCAGTTGTCGGTCCACGCAGACAGATACATGGCATTGGACAGGGTCAGCCCGTGAATGCCCTCTTCCCCCGGAGCCAATAGCGGCTCATCATGCAGAATCGCATTGGTGAAGTTGCGCAGAATCCCCTTATGCTGCTCTCCATTCCCGGAGTCCACCGGAATTTCGCATTTCCAGCATTCCGGCGCTCCGAAGCCTCCGGTATATTCCGCATTGAACTTCGGCTCAGGGGTGCGAAGGCGGAAGAAGGTCAGCGTGCCGTCTTCGATGACGATTTTACCGTTGTCGCCTGTAATCTCGAACCGGTTCGTCCCCGGCGCTTCCCCTGTAGTCGTGATGAACAGCCCGGTTGCGCCATTCTCATACTCCACATAAGCGGTCACATCATCCTCAACCTCAATATTCCGGTACTTCCCGAACTGGCAAAAAGCTCGTACCCGCTTAGGCATCATCCCGGTGGTCCACTGCCAGAGATCTAGCTGGTGCGGGTCCTGGTTCAGCAGCACTCCGCCGCCTTCCCCGCCCCAGGTCGCCCGCCAGCCGCCGGAATCATAGTAGCTCTGAGAGCGGTACCAATTGGTGATAATCCAGTTCGTGCGCCGGATCTCTCCCAGCTCCCCGGATTGAATCAATTCTCTCAGCTTCTGATAGAGCGGATTCGTCCGCTGGTTATACATAATGCCGAATTTGCGGTCAGACTTCGCTGCGGCGTCATTCATCTCCTGTACTGCCTTCGTATAGACACCGGCAGGCTTCTCAATCAGAACATGCAGCCCGTAGCCCAGCGCTTCAATCGCCAGTGGCGGATGATCATAATGCGGGGTGGCAATCATCACCGCATCAATGATCCCGGACTTGAACAGCTCCTCCGGCGACAGAAAGCGCTGCACATGATCCGGCAAATGCTCCTCTGCCCATTCCAGCCGCTCAGGGCTGATGTCGCAGACGGCCGTTAGCTCGGCCCCCTTAATATCACTCAGCAGACTCTGTGCATGGGTCCGCCCCATACCCCCAACGCCAATAATTCCATAACGTACCTTATCCATCTCCCATTCCCTTCCTGAAACAGTTTATGTTATGAGGATAACCCTATTTGCCGGTGGTGAACATGACTGTAATTAAGGTATATTTGTATAATAATAAGATGTATTGGATAAATGGAAGCGTTATAATAGATTTATATCCTTAATGGAGGGGCCCTGACATGAATATGATTGCGAACGGCAATTTGACCGGACGCCTGCTGCACAACCTGACGGTTACCGTTACCCATGCCCAGTTAACCAGCAGATATCCGGGATGGAACCGGACGAATGAGACCCCTGCCTTCAACCGGCTGTATTATATTGATTCCGGCGAAGGCAAGGTGATTATCAACGGAGTGGCGTACTATCCGAGACCCGGACAGCTGATGATTATGCCCGCAGGTTCCACCCAGACCACGGATACTTCACGTGATGATCCTTATACACGCTACTATTGCCACTTCGATGCGCAGATTGGGGAATGGCCGCTGTTTCATTCGGCGAATAAGCTCTACATCTGTGATGTGCCTGATCCGGAGGCCACCCGGACGATGTTCGCGGAGATGATTGAATGGTTCCAGGATACCGGCTTCCTCGCTACCCTGCGGACGCAGGCCGCGCTGCTTACGCTGCTGTCCCTTTGTCTGGAATCGGGGGGCTACAGCAATTTCCTTGACGATCTGACACATACGAGCGACCAGGGCAAGCTGGCGAATGTGCTGGGTTACATCGATCAACGGTTAATGCGGCCGCTGACGGTCGAGGAGCTGGCAGAACGGGTCCATCTGCACCCGAACTATTTCATTCCCTATTTCAAGAAATTCATCGGCGTTCCGCCGATGCAGTACGTCCAGCTGAAACGGATGGAGCTCGCGAAGAGGCAGCTCTCCTACACCGATTTCAGCATCTCCAGTATCGCCGAGCAGGTCGGCATGGAGCTGGCCCACTTCTCGAAGGTGTTCAAGAAGTCAACCGGCGTATCCCCGTCTGCTTACCGGAGCAGTACGCGGTAGGGTGCACCGGAAGGTGCCAGAACAAATACGCACCAGCACCGAATGTATGCTGTTTTCCACATATATTCGGGCTACATGCCTGCGCGCCAGCAAATGTATGCTGTTTTCCACATACATTCGGGCCACATGCCTGCGCATCAGCATAATGTATGCTATTTTCCACAGACATTCGGGCCACATGCCTGCGCGCCAGCAAATGTATGCTGTTTTCCATATACATTCGGGCCACATGCCTGCGCGCCAGCAAATGTATGCTGTTTTCCATATACATTCGGGCCACATGCCTGCGCATCAGCATAATGTATGCTGTTTTCCGCATACATTCGGACCACATGCCTGCGCGCCACTTATCCACAACAGAGGAAAATCATAGTTTCCTCAAGAAACAAAAAATCAGCATGCCTCTTTAGAAGCCTGCTGATTTTTTGAAAATATAATTTATAGGTTTCCGAAACGGTACCGTCCTTTAAAAGGACGGCAAAGCCGTTTCCACTTGTGCTTTTCCAACCCATGAATGGTATGCTGCGCTCCTGCTCTCTACTTGATCCCGAAATACGCATCCGCATTGTTGTAGCATATATTCTCAATGGTCCGGCCGATCAAGGCATAGTCTCGCGGCAGGTCCCCCTCTTCCATCCACGTGCCGAACAGGTTGCAGAGAATGCGCCGGAAGTATTCATGACGAGTGAAGGAGAGGAAGCTTCTGGAGTCAGTCAGCATGCCGACAAAAGGGCTGATCAGGCCGATGCTGGAGAGCGCCTTCAACTGCTGCAGCATACCCTCCTTCTGATCATGGAACCACCAGCCGGAGCCCATCTGCACCTTGCCCTTGATGCCATCGCCCTGGAAGTTACCGATCGCGGTGGCGATCATCTCGTATTGCGAAGGGTTCAGCGTATAGACGATGGTCTTCGGCAGCTGTCCGCTGGCATCCAGCTCATTCAGCAGTGCGTTGAGACTGCGGGCCATATTGAAATCCAGAATCGAATCGAAGCCGCTGTCCTTGCCGATGGCACTGAACATCCGTGCGTTGTTGTTGCGCAGCGCTCCGATATGCAGCTGCATGCTCCAGCCCCGCTCATGATAGAGCCGGCCTAATTTGATCAGCGTATGGCTCTGGAACTTCTGTTCCTCCTGCGGGCTGATCTCTTCCCCTTTGAAGGCCCGGGCGAATATGTAGGCCGCTTCATGCTCTGTAGACTGGGCATGCGGCAGCTCGCCGAAGGCCTGATCCGACAGCCGGCAGCCATGCTTATGGAAATAATCGATCCGCGCGGTCACAGCCTGGAGGAATCCGGAGTAATCGTGGATCTCAATACCGCTCGCCTCACCAAGCAGGCCCACGTATCCGGTGAATCCTTCATCACGGATATTCAGCACCCGGTCCGGTCTGAAGGTCGGGGCAACCACCGTCTGAAGCACATTGTCCTTCTTAATCTGAATGTGATGCTCCAGTGAATCAATGGGATCATCCGTTGTGCAGACCACATCGACATTGAGTTTTTTGAGAATCCCCTGCGTAGTCAGTTCATCTCCCT
Organism: Paenibacillus silagei; assembly: GCF_017874735.1. Lineage (GTDB taxonomy): Bacteria > Bacillota > Bacilli > Paenibacillales > Paenibacillaceae > Paenibacillus_AQ > Paenibacillus_AQ silagei. Next base: position 82,471 of record NZ_JAGGLV010000003.1, on the reverse strand, counting down.
GGAGCTGCTCATTGCAGCGTTCCCACACACTGTCCGCAGTCTCCCCGGAGAGCAGCTCGTCGATCCCGAAGTAGCGCTTCAACTCCAGATGAGTCCAGTGGTAGAGCGGATTGCCCACCATCTCAGGCAGGGAACGCGCCCAGACCATGAACTTGTCCTTGTCCGGCGCATTCCCGGTAATGAGCTGTTCGTCAACGCCCAGCCAGCGGAGCGCCCGCCACTTGTAATGATCCCCGGATAACGCGAGATCAGCGATATTGCGGAACCTGCGGTTACTGCTGATCTCCTGCGGATTCAGATGACTGTGGAAATCATAAATCGGCATTGCAGCGGCATAATCGTGATACAGTCTCTGTGCACTTGGACTTAACAGCAGCCAGTCGTCATGAATAAAAGATGAGGTACTCATATTGTTATCCAGCCTCTCGTGTATGATATTGACGGGCCACGGATACCGTCCTGAAGCGGACAGCAGGCGCTTCTGCCCATTCGCACTACCATACTACCATACAAGTATGGTAGTATGGTAGTGCTTACATTAATCATTAACAGGAGGGTTACACGATGGAATACACTATCGGTACACAAGCACTCTCCACAAGGGACATCGTGTATCGTTCACTGAAGAATCAGATTCTGCTGCTGGAGCTGCCGCCCGGAACCGGGATTTCGGAGAAGGAGATTTCACTGAAGTTCAGTGTCAGCCGCACTCCGGTCCGTGAGGCCTTTGTCCGTCTGGCCCAGGAGGGCCTGCTTGCTGTATACCCCCAGCGGGGAACGGTGGTCTCCCTGATTGATTCCGAGCTCGTGGAAGAAGCCCGCTTCATGCGCGAGCATCTGGAGCGGGCAGTCATCCGGGAATCGTGCAGCGCCTTCCAGGCCAGGAATCTTATCGATCTAAAGGCTAATCTGGACAAGCAGAAGCTCTGCATCGAAGATCAGGACTATAAGGAAATGTTCATGCTGGACGAAGAGTTCCATCATGTGATTTTCATGGGCTGCAATAAAAAGAATACCTGGGAGGTCATCCAGCAGATCAAGGTTCATCTGAACCGCAGCCGGATGCTCAAGCTCACGGCAGATCACAACTGGGAGCATCTGTACCGGCAGCATTATGGTCTATATGAAGCCATTGAGCAGCATAATATTCAGCAAGGGGATCAGATTATGCAGGAGCATATGGCCCTGACGATCGCCGACCAGGAGATGCTGATGGAGAAATATCCGCAATATTATAAGCAAAGATCCGCAGACTGATATAACCTGACGCAAGATCATACTTTCACCAAGAAGGGTTGGATCACTATGTCCGAGTTGGCATTACAGCCTGCATTGGCAGGCAAGACCGCTGTAATTACCGGAGGAGCCGGAGCCCTCTGCAGCGCTATGGCGCTGGAATTGGCCCGTCAAGGCATGAAGGTCGCCATCCTGAACCGTACGGAGGCCAAAGGGGCAGCTCTGGCTGCACAGATCACTTCCGGCGGCGGCCAGTCCCTGGCCTTGGCCTGCGATGTTATGGATGCCGGGAGTGTCCGGCAGGCTGCGGAAGAAATCCACAAGCAGTGGGGTCCCTGCGACTTGTTGATCAATGGAGCCGGGGGCAATCAGCCTTCTGCGATCACCACCAAGGAGACCTTGGAGCCGGGAGACCTGGAGAATCCCGATGTCGTCTCCTTCTTCGATCTGTCCGTGAGCGGCTTCCGCACGGTCCTCGACCTCAATCTCACCGGAACATTAATTCCAACTCAAATCTTCGCCAAGCAGATGCTCGGACGCCCCGGAGCAGCGGTGATCAACATCTCCTCCATGAGCGCCGCATCGCCACTCACCAAGGTTCCGGCTTACAGTGCGGCCAAGGCAGGCATCAACAACTTCACGCAGTGGCTTGCGGTTCATCTGGCAGAGTCCGCCATACGGGTGAATGCCATCGCCCCCGGCTTCTTCGTCACTGCACAGAATGAACAGCTGCTGAAGAATCCGAACGGTGAACTGAACGAACGTTCGCTCAAAATCATCTCCCAGACCCCGATGCGCCGCTTCGGCACACCGGAGGATCTGCTCGGCACCTTGCTCTGGCTGGCCGATGAGCGCATGTCCGGGTTCGTAACCGGGGTAACCATCCCCGTAGACGGCGGGTTTATGGCCTACTCGGGCGTGTGAAGGCATTCTGCAGCGGGAAACCGGCATTCAAAAAAACTGAACCCCGTCCCCAGGGTTCAGTTCCAATTAATTAAGGCTATGCGCTTCAACCAGCACGCCATCCTCCAGATGCAGCACCCGGTCGCACCAGTCCAGCATTCGTTCGTCATGAGTAACCATTACAGCAGCCTTGCCTTCGCTCCGCACCTCGTCGGCTATCATCCGTACCACTTCCCGGCCACGGCTGTAATCCAGGCTGGCTGTAGGCTCGTCTGCGAACAGAATGGCCGGCTTGTTCATCCACGCCCGGGCAATCGCCACCCGCTGCTTCTCGCCCCCGGACAGCTGTTCGGGGTAATGGTTGCGGCGTTCCCAGATCTCCAGACGCTTCAGCAGATAGGCGGCACGCACCTTCGCTTCCTTCGGGCTGAGCTTAGCCAGCTTCGCTACATAAAGCAGCTGCTCCTCTACCTTCAGGAACGGCAGCAGCTGCGCACTTTGGAACATGAAGCCGATTTTTTTCAGCCGCAGCTCCGTCAATTCCCCCTTGTCCTTGTCACGCAGCGATTCACCATCGAGCAGGATCTCTCCGCTGGTGGGCGTAAGCAGCGCACCGGCTGCGGAGAGAAATGTGCTTTTCCCGGAGCCGGATGGCCCCAGTACTGCTATGAATTCGCCTTCGTTCACCGTAAGGTCCAGATGGTTCAGAACGGTCATCGCCCCGTCCCCCTCCCCGTAAGTCTTGGTTACCTGCTTCATCACTAATTTCGCACTCATGCTCCAGTCCTCCCTATCGCTTCCAAGGCATCCACCTTAGCTACTCTTGCTACCGAAATTAACGAGCCCAGCAGGGACATCCCTATGAACAGCAGACTGGTCATCGCCATCGTCTGTCCGTCCAGCTCAAACGGCATCGTGTCGGGCAGGCCCATATTCATCCCAAGCGTAAGCAATATGCCCAGCACCAGACTGGCGACAGACAGCAGCATCACTTGACCGATTACACTCCAGGCCAGATAGGACATCTTGGTCCCCATCGCCTTCAGGATACCGAATTGGCTGGTCTTCTGGATCGTAATGACATAGAAGAATACAGCAAGAACTACTGCGGCAATCACGATCAGGAACACAATCATCATCATCAGCGAATTCTGCTCGGCGGAGTAACCGGGAACACTGGCGATCGCCTGCTTTTGCGTAATTACCTCTACGGACTGTAGCTGATCTGCAATCTGCCCAGCTTGAGCCGCCGTTACATCCAGCGCGATCACATTGTACGGGGCATTGGCCTTGCCTGAACCTCCGCCTCCCTGAACCGTTCCTTGCTTCATCGCCTGCCAGTCCAGCTGATTGATATAGACCACCGGAGTATGGCTGTAGGAGCTGTCCTTCACGAAGCCGGTAACCGTCCAGCTCATGCCGGAAGCCTGATCACGGATCGTACTGCCAATGGTAACGCCGGACTGTTCCAGCTTGGAGTCTGCAATCGCGCTGCCTTGAACCTCATTGGTGAATCCGGCGCCTTCCGTTACTTCAGGAGCCAGCATGCCCGTCATATCTACGGCAAAAAAAGTAATATCCGCCTTAACATCCGCACCGGCAGCTGTAATTGTACTGGTCTGTACCCCCAGCGGAGTCGCGTTCGCCTCTCCGGCTACTGACCGGGCAGCCGCAAGCTCCGTATCCGTTAACTGTGAACGCCTGAAGGTATGATCCGCATCGCTCTGCACGGCAAAGTAATTGGCGGGCATATTTTTCAGCGCCGAAATGTTGGCATAAGCAAGACCTCTAGCCAGGCCGGTGACGAACAGCACCAGGAACGAGACCAGCAGCATAATCACCATAATGAGACTGTAGCGTGCTTTGGAGTGCCTCATCTCCCGTATTGCCAAGAACATATAACCACTCCTTCTAATCTGTATATCCACAGTTTAGAGAGTGAAGATGAACGGAGTATGAATAGAGAATTACACTCTATAGATTGAACATAGCCGCTTCCAAAAACAGATGGCAGGCGCAACTGCGGTGAATATTGGACTTCCGGCCGCTGTTGTATTTGAATTTCCTGATTAAACCGCTCTTCGCGGTAGAAATCCAAATACAAAGGCGGTCGCTACCGCTCCTCCAGTTCCAAATTCCCCTCCGTTGCTTTCATCTATTTTATGAAGGACTAATCAATCTATATCGTTAGGGTGGCAGGGCAGAGTGACTGTGAACGTAGTTCCTTCTCCTACTGTGCTCGTCACCTCGATGGTTCCGCCATGCGCCTGGACGATCTTTTGGGCAATGGCCAGCCCCAGCCCGCTGCTGCCTGGCTCACGGGATCGCGACTGATCCACCTTGTAGAACCGGTCGAAGATCATCGGCAGCTGCTCCGCCGGAATACCCGCCCCGTTGTCGGTCACTGTCACAATACATTGCTGGCCCTCCACATGGGCTGCGATACTGAGGGTCCCGCCCGCCGGGGTGTATTTGATCGCATTCGTCACCAGATTCATCCACACCTGATAGAGCAGATTGGAATCGCCCGTAAGCCGGATTTCTCCGGCATGCAGCCGTACCGCCAGCTCCTTCTCCGTAAGATGCCACTCCATAATCTGAATCACCTGCCGCAGCTGGGCGCGCAGATCGAAGCTTCTTTTTTGCAGAGCATGCTCGTCATAATCCAGCGAAGACAAGGTGAGCAGTTGTGTACTGAGCATGGACAACCGCCGGCTCTCATCCCCGATAATGGACAGATACTCCAGACGCTGGGCTTCCGGCAGAGTACCGTCCTGGAGCGCATGGGCGAAGCCCTGAATAGAGGTTAGCGGCGACTCAATCTCATGCGAGACATTGGCGACAAACTCCTGTCTTGCCCGGTTTGTGCGTTCCAGCTCACGGCTCATCGTCATGAAGTGGGAAGCCAGTTGGCCGATCTCGTCGCGGCGTGCGGTGTAGAGCTTAATGTCGTAGCGCCCTTTGGAGATTAGGAGCGTGGCCTCGGTTAACCGGGTGATCGGTCGCACCACATGAAATACAGTAATCAGCATGAACCACAGGCTTAGCAGAATAATGACCCCGATAATCACGACAAAAAAGATCCGCAGCTCCCCGAACTGCACCTGGGCATCCGGACGCATGAACAAGGCATAGGTCTCCCCGTTAATATGGACTGGCACCCCAATGGAATTGCTGAGCTGGTTATCGAAGAACCCTGTCACGAACAGCTGGCCGGGGAAATTACCCACCCCATGGTAAATCTCCCCGGCCAGCACACTGCGCAGCGCTTCCTGCTTGAGGTCATTTTTGCGGAAAGGCAGGCCGTAGAAGCGTTCCTCTCCATCGGCATTGACCAGATACATTTTGTACCCCAGGGAAGCCGTACTCAGGAGATATTCTTCCACAGCATCCGGGTGATCCTCAATGAACTGCTGCAAACCTATGGCCATCCGGGTCAGCTTAGCATCATTCTTCGGCTTGACCTGGGATTGGTAATACAGGTTGGAGACCAGAAATCCCAGCACGCTGCTGATCATAATCACCGAGCAGAAGATAATACTCATCCGTACATAGAGCGATCTCATGAGTTCACCATGTCCACTTTGTAGCCAATTCCCCGGACCGTGCGGATGGTAAAATCATTCTGATATTCGCTGAACCGCTGACGCAGGCGCTTGATATGCACATCCACCGTCCGCTCGTCCCCTTCGTAATCCGCCCCCCAGACCAGCTCAATCAGCTCACCGCGCGTGAACAGGCGTCCCGGATATTGGGCCAGTTGGGCCAGCAGTTCGAATTCCTTCACCGGCAGCAACAGCACCTCTGTCCCGTCACTGATCTCGTAATTCTTACGGTCGATCACCAGCGAATTCAGGCGAATCCGGTCATCTGAAGCGATGGAATAACGGCGGAACAAGGCCTTGATACGAAAGATCAGCTCCTCCGGTTCAAAAGGCTTGGTCACATAATCATCCGTCCCGTGCAGATACCCCTGCTCCTTATCGCTGAGCTGCTGACGGGCCGTCAGCAGAATGACGGGAATGTCATAGTTCTCCCTTATGTATGCACACAGCTCCAATCCGTCCATATGCGGCATCATCACATCCACCACCGCCAGATCAACCGTCTGCTCCTTCATGCGTGCCGCCGCTTCCAGCCCGTCTCCGGCTTCTATCGCTTGATATCCTTCTCTGGTAAGAACATGCCGCAGCAGCGTGCGGATATGAACATCATCATCGGCTACCAGTATCTTTTTCAACTTACATACGCTCCCTCCGGCTTGCCTGATCAATGTCATCATACTAGCAACAAACCCTGCTCAAAACAATAGGACTCCAAACCAACAAGCTCACTTAGGTCAGTACGTCCTACACTATAAAAAGCAGAATGCTGTCCCGCAAGGGGGTGACCGGTCTGCCCATAAGCCGCTCCAAATCCCCGGAGGTGGAAGCCGTATCCAGCTTGCTCATAAAAGCATAGATCCAGTGCTGAATTCCGTCATCCTGACGGTGCACCACCGGCTTGCCGGCAACCTCTGTCAGAACTTCGGCCAGATCACCAAAATCCCAGGTCTGCGGAGCGGTCAATTCATAGATCCGGTTGCCTGCTCCCTCTTCGGCCAGCACAGCAGCAGCAGCCAATGCAAGATCCCGTCGGCCTACCGAGTTAAACTTCCATTCTCCCGGTGCCGTCACCAGCTCTCCGCTGGAGATTGCTTCCTTCAGCCCCAGCACTCCAACGAAATCAATATAAAGGGCATTGCGCAAAAAGGTATATTCCAGCCCGGACTCTATAATCGCCTGTTCCGTGAGTGTGTGCACATTATCCGGCTTGCTCTGATCTGTTGTCCGTTGTGAGAAGGCAAAACCCGTATAGAGGATATGCCTCACACCGCTTCGTTTGGCCGCATCAATCACCCGCCTATGCTGGGACAGACGAACATTGTCATCCGTATGCGAGCTGGAGATCAGCAGGAGCCGGGAAATCCCGCGAAAAGCTTCATTCAGTGTTTCCGGCAGATCATAATCCACCTTGCGGACTTCAATTTCCTGCTCCCGGATAAAAGTAGCTTGCTCAACACTTCTTACTCCGGCAATGATCTGCCCTACAGGGATGCGGCTACGCAGATTCTCCAGAATTAGACTTCCCAGTTGCCCGTTTGCTCCCGTAATCAATATTGTCGTCATAGGCGATAACATCCTTTCCTTATTGGAATCAGATTTCTTTACATATCCCACCGTCATATTCCAGCTGCTATATATAATCTCTGTCTGCGGGCAGCCTCCCGGTATGCTGAACATTCCACACCTTCTATCCTCTGCTCAGCTTATTCAGCAGCTCCAGCAGCAGCTGCAGCTCCGGCTCATCCAGCCGGTTCATTACCGCCGCAACGGCTTTCCGGTTCCCCGGCAGCTGCTCCAGCAGCAGGCGCTTACCTGCTCCGGTCAGCGAAATGACTGTCTTACGGCCATCCTGTGCGTGAGCCGCCCGTGTAATATAGCCATCCTTCTCCAGCGGAGTCAACAGCAGGCTGATGTTGGCTTTGGTTACCGCGATTCGCTCAGCAAGCAGTGAGGGCAGAATCGATCCCCCGTGCTTTGCAATCTCAACCAGTACGCGGATTCTTGCCCCGTTCAGCCCCTGTACCTGCCAGTATTTCTCGGAGACGGCCACAGTGCCCGCTGTCGCTCCCACCAAGGCGAAAAAAACCTCATTTTCAAGCGGCAGCTCAAGCACAATCTTTTGCAAATCATCCATTAGCAGTCGTCAACTCCATTTAGTTAATAGCTTAACTATTTCTACAGATAGATTAGCGGATTCCGGCAGGAATGTCAAAAGAAAATGAATAACTCCTCCATAACCCGAAAAAAACCCCCTATCTTCCCTAAGGAAGGTAGAGGGTTCAATCCTGCCACATGCAGGTTTCCGTTAGATCAAAACAGGCTTAGCCGCAGGTGACACCTTGTCTGCACCAAAGCTCATGCTGCCATCCAGCACAAGTTCCAGCTTAATCAGCTCCGAGCGGCTGGCCAGCCGGATCGGCGGTCCCCAGGTTCCGTAGCCGGAGGAGACAATGACATGCAGCTTGTTTTTGAGCAGGTAGCCCCAATCCAGTTCGAACAGCCGCCGGGTAATCCAGTGATTCGGTGCAATCTGCCCCCGGTGGGTATGTCCAGACAGCAGCACATCCACTCCAGCCTCCGAAGCGATCCCGAAGCCAGTCGGCTGATGATCCATCATCAGGATCGGCTTGCTGCGGTCCACTCCATGTAGAAGAGTCTCCACGCTGAGCCGTCCACCCTCCATGTGCTCGGCAGTCTTGTCTTTGCGCCCGACCACGTAGACTCCCGACGTCTCCACCACTTCATCCTGTAACACCTGAATGCCGACACTCCGCATAACCTCCGTATACTGCGCAATCGAGCCGCCGTAGTATTCGTGATTCCCCAGCACGGCGTAGACTCCATAACGTGCCTTCAGCTGCTTCAGCTGCTGCTCCATCCCATTGCGGAGAAAAGGCTCAATGCTGTCATCCAGCACATCCCCGGCCAGCAGAATGATATCCGGGTTCATCGCGTTCATCTCCATGACCATTCTTCGTAGATGGCGGTTGCCGACAATGTTGCCCAGATGGAGGTCGGAGGCTACTGCTACCGTCAGCGGAACGCTGGTTCCGATGGATTTTTCCACCTTAAGCCGGTGGGTCCGCACCACAGTACTCCAGGCATTGCGCGATCCCCAGACCAGGAAGACAGCGAGCAATACCAGCACTGTAGTCCCGGCTTCCGTTACGAATGCGGAGAGTCCCACGCCTGCGAGCGCCAGCACACCATAGAGCAGATCGGTCAGCGGCAGCATGATCACGGCGAACTCCATACAAGCCAGATAATAAGAGCCAATCACCTTGAACAACCTGCCTACCGGTCTCAGCGCCTGCGGCAGCGGCACCCGGCCAATCATATAAGAGAAGGAAATGACAAGAAAGACAGTCCAGTACGCAGCAGTATTCATCCCCGGCAGCCATGCCTGGAGCAATACGGACAGATGCCATCCAATGTAGACATTCACCAGTCCAAGCACCAGCACCATGACCGCTGCCCCGGCCAGCATCCGCATGTTTTTCACTTAATCCCACTCCCTTAAAGTAAGTTTCTATCCTATCTACTCCAAATCATAACACAAAGTATTCACCGAGTATAAACTGTGCCGCCAACCTGTGATAAACCTGAGTTCCCCTTGGACAAAAAAGAAAGACAGCCCTGCGGCTGCCGTTAAAGGAATGTGTGCTTTCGCTTATTGTCTCAGTTCCTTAATTTCTTCAAGCAATAAGCCGGTGGCTTCGGAAATGGTTTGCAGGTCTATGCCGCGCTCCAGAAGTTTAATGGCAATTTCTTTACTCGTCTCCGATCTACCCTTTTCTTCGGCACTTTCAATACGGGAATGTTCATCGCTCAGCGCCTTCATCCGGGCATCATAAGCCATTCGCGCTGCCGCATCCTGACTTAGAAACTCCAGGGTGTCCATCGCCTTTTTCAGCATCGGTTCTTTCTCAGCCAATTCTTCGACCATTCTCCGTCTGGTCTCGCCCAGCCGTTCCCCTGCTCCGTCCGGGTGCAGCGGTTCTCCCCACAGTAGCCCGTCCCCCTCGTACCGGGGAAGCACATGCATGTGATAGTGGGTCAGATCGTTGAATTTACCGCCGTCAGCAATAATTCTGATCCCGTCCGGCCGGTACAGACGTTTGAGCAGGGCGGAGAGCTTTTGTGAAGCCTCCATAACAGTATGTGCAGTCTTCGCATCCATCTCATCGACGTCCCAATAGTGCTTTTTCGGCAGAATCAGGGTATGGCCTTCATTGAAGGGCTCGATATCGAGTACACAGGTGATATATTCATTCTCATAGACGATATTCAGGTCAGGCTCAAGCCCGTTCGCAATTCTACACCCCAGGCAATCCATGATGATCCTCCCCCTTAAACACAATGAATACTATGATAATATCAACAGGCAATAGGGTTCATTGAAGTATTTTGGTAACTCTTATAGAAATGTGATCGGTTTTTCGATTACATTCGGCTTACTCGGAGCTCCCAGTTCAATTGTGATCGGTTTTTCGATTACATTTGGCCTACGTAGAGCTTACAGTCCAATTATGATCGGTTTTTCGATTACATTCGGCTTACGTAGAGCTTACAGTCCAATTATGATCGGTTTTTCGATTACATTCGGCTTACGCGGCGCATCCGGTCCAAGCAGCTAATATAAAAAAAGAAATGCCTTACAGCATTTCCTTGTTCCCGATCATTCAGTTAGCCCGCCCGGTTTCCTTTGGCAGCGATGCATCCACCGATTAGCTTGTCGCATTTGTGAATGTGATTGATCAGCCAATCCGTCAGCGTCCGGTTCAGCTTGATCGTGGATAATACGGATACGCCCTTGGTCTTGATCGTCTCCTCCAGTTCCAACACCGTCTGCACGAATTCAGCGTGTGTCTTCTGATGCTCCGTCAGCTCCGGGAAGTCGATGTCCTTCATTAACTGCTCTTCACTGCCGAAATGCTCCACGGTGTAATCCTTGAGGAACCTCAGCGTCTCTTCGATCTTTTCTTTGCCCTGCTGGTTGCTGCAAGCGTCAAAAAAGTCGTTCAGCTTCACCAGCAGCTGCCTGTGCTGACAATCAATCTTTTCTACTCCGATATCATACGAATCCTTCCAGCTAATCATAGGCTCACCCTGTCCTTTGCCATAAACACAATAGTCAAAATATAACTAATTGTCTGCTTTTCCCTATGAAAGTTCTATTAAGAACATCACAAGGCAGCGTTGCCGGACAGAAGGGCATTCTCAAAATAAATTCCATTCCCGGTTATACCGGTACAGCTTCGAGGGACGGTGTCCGGCATCCCGGGTGCTCTGATCCGTCTCGATGACCCGCTCGGCGATTTTGCGGCGGAAGGCGGCGGCGAGCAGCTCTTTGCCGAGGATGATCTCATACACGCGCTGCAGCTCGGACAAGGTGAACAACGGCGGCATGAGATTGAAGATAATATCGGTATATTCCACCTTGCCGCGCAGACGTTCGATGGCATACTGCACCATGAGCAGATGGTCAAAAGAAAACCCCGCGCTGCGCACGATCTCACGGCTGACCTGTCGGACATGCCCTTGAATAGTCTCGGTAAGCTTGACCACCCCGCTTAGCTTCTCCTGCTCACTCTCCAGTATAATCTCCACCAGTGTCTCCTGACGGACGTCCTGCTCCAGCACCTCGCGGCGGGTCTCCAGAATGTGGTACGAGACATCGAACCAGGCAGCTGCGGCTGCATCATCCCCTGCCTGTACGTCCAGAGCCTTGCGGTCCACGAGCGCCATGTAGGAGCAGCTGATCACCCTCATCCGCGGATCACGGTCTACCTCGCCCCAGGTATACAGCTGCTCCATGTAGATATTATCAATATTAGTCTCGCTGTACAGCTCCCGGCGGGCTGCTTCCTCTACGCTCTCACTGATCCCTACGAATCCTCCCGGCAAGGCCCACTGTCCCAGAAAAGGATGCTCCCCACGCTGAATCAGCAAGAGCTGTAAGGACTTCTCCGCCAGCTTGCGGTAGTTATTCTGCTCCCGCTCCATCACGGTGAAAATCAGCATATCGACGGTGACAGACGGACGTTCGTAGTTGCCCGCATTATAATTCTGCAGGAATTGCTCCTCGTTCAAGCCGTTAGAGTCGGTTACGGGTTGATTTGGCATGGATATTCTCCTTGTCTTGAATCGATTAATAGGATTCGGTTGTTAATAACATATTGATATTATATACATGGTAATGGAATGCGGGCAAGTCCGGTCCCGTACTCAAGGTTTGAACTTGAAGCTTGGTCGTCGCTGCGGTGAATATTTGGACTTCCGGCCGCTGCCCGCCCCCAGATTTCTTGATTTAAACCACTATTCGTGGTAGAAATCCGGTGACAAAGGCGATCGCTATCGCTCCTACAGTTCCAAATTTCCCCTCCGCTTCTTTTTGCTGTTCGTTAATTTCTTTAGTGCGCCTTATCTAGCACAAAAAAATGCCCCACCCGAAGGCAAGGCAATTCATATAACCTATTCTTGTTGTACACCTGTTGATCACATCGGTTCGATGTGGACGAGTACGGTAGCGACCTGATGACGGTCCTTAAGCTGATCTTCGATCTCCTCCGTAATATCGTGACTCTGCACCACATTCAGACTGGAATCCACCAGTACTGTAGTATCGACCAGCACATTATTACCGTGAATACGGGCTTTGATATCCTTAATCGACTCCACACCTTCAATCTCAGCTACTGTCTGCTTCATCAGTTCCAGCTTACCGGCATCGAAGCCGTCGGTGAGGTCATGTGTAGCTTTGCGGAAAATATCCCAGGCCGTCTTGCAGATCAGCAATCCGACAATCGTAGCTGTGAGCGGATCTAACCAGGGAATGCCGAACTGTGAGCCGATAATACCAATGAAGGCTCCCATGCTGACCAGCGCATCCGAACGGTTATCCTGTGCCACTGCATGCATGGCATTGCTGTTGAGCTTGCGGGCAAGCCTGATGTTGTACCGGTATACGGCGATCATAACCACAGCACAGGCAGCTGCCGTCCACGCTGCAATCAGATCAGGGGTCTCCAGCACAGGCTGAATGAATTTGTTCACACCCTGATAGAGCACTTGGAAGCCTACAGCAATCATGATAAAAGAGGCGACCAGTGCGGCAACTGTCTCTGCTCTGAAATGACCATAGCCATGGTTCGAATCCGGGGGTCTGCGGGAAATCCTGAGTCCGGTCAGAATGGCCAGGGAAGCAATAATGTCGGTGCTGTTATTCAGCCCGTCAGCCAGGAGTGCCTGAGAGCCTGACACCGTTCCTATGAATAATTTGACTGCAGATAAGAGTATGTATGCTAAAAGACTTAGCCATGCTCCTTTTTCACTTTGTTTGATATCGCTGTAATTTTCCAAGAAAAAGGACCTCCAAAGATTAGTATTGTTCCATACTACACGCTGACTTACGGGTGGGTCTAGAGAAACAGTGTTGCCGGACAGCGCAAGAGTTAACCCCGCTAAATAGAGTTGGGAGCCCGGAAGTAAGTTGCCACTTCCTACATTCTTTGCCCTTGTTCAACTTTGCAGTCCATCTGCTGCTGACAGGCCGTGTAACTTTTCTCGCAAAACGTAGTCTAAGTATATGGGGACCTTAGGTCAGCCAAGCAGAAACGGCGTTCCCGTCCTCTCAAGGACGGTACCGTTTCAGCGAGAAATAGAAGGATAAGTTATCGTGTGAAACATATAATTTCTTATATTTGCACACAAAAAAGCGGCTTCCCCCTCTTCAGGAGAATGCCGCTAAGCTTGCGTATGAATGGTTACCCTAGCTGTCCTCTACTCCGCTGGCGGTGTAAATGAACGTCCTGCAAATTCTGCATCCAGCATATAGAAGGCATTGCTGTCGGTTTCGATCCGTTTGAGCTTGGCGATAATGTTGCTGAAGAGTGCCTCTTCTTCCACCTGCTCATCAATGAACCATTTCAGGAAATAGATGGTCGCATGCTCCCGTTCATCCAGGGCCAAATCCGCCAGATGATAGAATTTCTTCGTATTCTGCTGCTCATGGGCGAAGGCATGCTCGAACGCATCCAGCATGGAGCTATACTCATTGTTCGGTTCAGGCATCGCCGCAAGGGTGGCCCGGTAATCGCGGTCATTCAGGAATTTGTAGATTTTCATGGCATGGAACCGTTCTTCTTCAGCCTGTACCAGAAAGAAATTGGCGAATCCGTCCAGGCTCTCACCGGAACAATACGCAGCCATCGCAAGATAGACATGAGCAGAATAGAATTCGAAATTCATTTGTTCATTAAGCGTGTTCATTAATTGCTCTTTCATTGACAGGTCACCTCATCCTATAGTATTGATTATGCTTGAAGCAGTTCATATGTAATGTCTTATTCATTCTATCATCCTTATCCGCCAAACCGCAATCGAAAGGAAGATTCCCCCTATGAAATGGTTCAGCCGTCAAAAAATAAACAATACTTCCCCCCGCCGCGCTCTCCTCCTGCTCGCTGCCTCTGCCTCTCTGCTGCTGGCAAGCGGCTGTGAGGGGAATGGAAATTCAGCACAACTGACAAACGCAGGCTCCTCCCAGGCAGCGGTGTCAGCCTCTCCGGCTGCCGCACAGACGCCTGTGCCTGTGGCAACCGATGCCCCAGTGACCCCGTCACCTGAGGCTTCAGCCACTCCTGACCCCATCTCCCGGAAGCTCGCGGGAATGAATCTGGAGGAGAAGATCGGGCAGATGCTGCTGGTGGGCATCCAAGGCAAAACAGCAGGTGCTGAAGCGCGGAAGATGATTGCCGAAGATAAGGTGGGCGGAATCATTCTGTATTCTAATAATGTCGGCAGCCTGAAGGAGCTGGTGCAGCTGACCAACGCTCTGAAGCAGAGCAATGCGGGGAATCCCGCACCGCTGTTCATGAGTGTCGATCAGGAGGGCGGCAAGGTCAGCCGTCTCCCCGATGACTACGCCGCCTTCCCTTCGAACGCGGCAGTCGGCAGAGGAGATGATGCCGCCGCTGCCGGAACGATGGGCAAACTGCTTGCCCGGGCGGTGAAATCCTCCGGCTTCAATATGGACTTCGCGCCGGTGCTCGACATCAACAGCAACCCGGATAATCCGGTAATTGGTGACCGTTCCTTCGGCAGCAACGCAGAGCTGGTCACCCGGCTCGGCATTGCCGAGATGCAGGGGCTCAAGCGTGAAGGCGTTATTCCCGTGGTCAAGCATTATCCAGGCCATGGCGATACCTCGGTAGACTCACACCTGGAGCTGCCGGTCATCAACAAGACAGAGGCCCAACTGGCAGAACTGGAATGGCTCCCATTCCAGGCAGCGATCCGGGAGAAGGCTGATGCTGTAATGGTGGCCCATATTCTATATCCGAAGCTCGACCCGGACAAGCCCGCCTCCCTGTCCCAAGTGATTATCGGCCAGCAGCTCCGCGGGCTGATGGGATACGAAGGGGTAGTTATTACGGATGACATGACCATGGGCGCAATCGTCAAGAATTACAGTCTCCCTGCTGCGGCAGTAGATACCGTGCTGGCCGGAAGCGATATCCTGCTTGTCGCGCATGAATACAAGAACGAGCAAGCCGTACGCGCCGCACTGCTGGACAGTGTCAAGAACGGCCGCATCTCCGAAGCACGGATTGACGAGAGTGTCTACCGGATTCTGGCGCTGAAGGCCAAGTATCAGTTAACGGACGAAGCGGTGCCCTTGCCAGATCTCGCCGGACTGAACCGTGACATCCAGGCTTGGCGTAAGCCGTATCAGCAGAACAAGTAGTTAACACGCGGAATCGGTACACTCTCAACCATTTATATACTTAGGGGGAGATTACTCCACTAACCCGTGGGATGAACCGTCAGAGTTGGAAAAAAGGCACTTAATTAAGCCGAAACCATGCGCTGTGGGGAAGCAGTTGGAAAAAGTACATTTAATCCACCAAGTCCCATAATCTCAACAGAATTCGGTCTGATTAAGTGTTATTTATCCAACTGCTATAAGTAATTGTTCCTGCGACCATAAATTAGATGTACTATTTCCACTTAGATGATCCGCCGCGCGCCACTCACGCCTATACTTTCTATTCAAAAAGCCCCAAACCCGGCAATCAACCAGGTTTGGGGCTATATACGGTTTGGGCCCATCATCTGCTATCAACTACTGCAGAACCACCGTGTCTCCTGCCTTCAGTCCCGACAGCACCTCTGTTTTATCGGTCGTTTCCATTCCAGTCTTGATCTCTTTGCGTTCGTATTGGCCGTTTCCTTTGTCCACCATAACGAAGGCCAGATCCCCTTCACGGATGACGGCGATATTGGATACAACTACCGCCTTCTCTTTGCGTGAGGTCTCGACGTCTCCGCTCAGGCTGAGGCCGCCCATCAAATGCTCGTCCGGCTGCATGGAGATGACCACCTCGAATTGCGGAAGCTGGCCGGCTGTGTTCTGTCCGGTGGTCGTCGTGGCGAACTTGGCCACTCCGGTTACCTCTCCGTCCAGGACCAGATCTTTTACGGCGGTCATCTTCACCTTTACCTTCATGCCCTTTTTGATACGGAAGATATCCTGCTCCCCTACCTGTGCTATGAACTCTACTTTGTTCGTGTCCACAATCTTACCGATGTACTGATTGTCGGTGACGGTCTGCGGCCGTTCCGTACTGCTGTCGAAGAGGAAGATGCCGTTCTCCGGAGCATGGTATACCGCAGTGCTCAGCTTCGCCTTCTTCTCCGTAAGCTCTTTGGCTTGAATCTCGGCGTTCACCTGGTTCAGCTCATCACTCAGACGGGCGGTTTCCTGGGCAGCCAAGGCCTTCAGCCGTTCCGCTTCTGTACCGGCCGGGGCCGAAGAATCATCCTCCTGCTGCGCGACAAAAGCATTCAGTTCCCCCTCCAGCTTCGCCTTGCGGGCGGCTGCCTCCGCCGTGGCAATCTCATTACGGAGTGTGCTCTGATCCAGGGTGAAGAGCACCTGGCCCTTTTTCACCTGTGCCCCGTTCTCCACCTTCCAGGCAGTCACCTTGGAAGCAAAGGGGGCATACACCAGCGTCTCCTTCTGGTATTGCGATCTGCCTTTGATCTGCACTGAGCTGGTTAACGTCTCTTCCGTTACCGGGAAGCTGATCACCTGCATCGGTTCAGGCGGGAGATCAGCGGTCTCATCCGCCTTGAAGAATTTGGTATATCCGAAATAACCGGCAGTTCCGATGATACCTAAGATTATGATCCATTTCAGGCTCTTCTTTAGAGTCCTCTTCATCGTTTCGGCTTCCTTTCTAGCTTAGGGTTAGTCTCGTTTAATAGCGGTTAATGCATCGGTTCTGGAGGCACTGATCGCCGGATAGATCCCCGACAGTACACCCGTCATAATAGCAAAGGAGATTCCGACCGGCAGATTCATCGCCGGAATGAAGAAATTCATCCCGTCCCCTGCACTGCCTACCAGCTTGTTGAGCCCCATCACAATGAGATAGGAGAATGCAACACCCAGCATGCCCCCGAGCAGCCCCAGAAGCGCAGCTTCGGTAATAAACATGTTACGGATCTGCCCCATGTTAGCCCCCAGGACCTTCATAATCCCGATCTGGCGACGCCGCTGGTGGGTGGACATGGTCATGGCCACTATGATGGAGATGGAAGCGATGATCAGGATGAATACCCCGATGCCGAGAGCCGCCATTTTGATCATATCAAATTGCTCCTTCAGCATCTCCTGCTGGAACAGATTGTCTTGAGCGTTCAGGGACAGCTTCTGAATCATCTGCTCCACCGGCTTAATGTTCGCCACATCGTCCACCTTGACTGTAATCGAGTTATAGCTGCCCTCCGGCGGGAGCGTAAGCACACTGGTGGTGGAATTATCGAACGCAAGCTCCTTGGAGAGCTGCTGTGCGGTCTCGGGAGACACATACATAATCTTCTCATAGGATGACCGCAGTTCATCCATACCCTTGGGAAGCGCCAGAATTCCGGAGATCTGCAGGGGCGAACTAAGCTTGAACACCGGGGTTGTAGAGCTATAGTCCTGCGCCTGAATCTGAACCTGCTTGCGGTACAGTTCAGTAGGCACAGTGGCCATTTTGTCATATTGCTGGTACAGCTCCTGATTGAACGGATCCGCACTCATCTGATCGAACAGCTTCTGCCGGGTCTCCAGGTCAATCAGGCCCAGTGTAGCCCCGTGATTGAGCACAATGGATCCGAGCTGACCATTCGCCCCTCCCTGCTTGAACTTGTGGTCGTACGCCGTCAGCTTCTGTAAATCGGCGACAACGACCTGAACATCGGAGATCTTGTTGTCTATGGTTACCATCTGCAGATATCCTGCTTGATGAAAAGGCGAAGCCGCCTTCACATGATTCAGCCCCTGGATGATCTTCAGCTTCTGATCGGTCAGCTTGCCGGGGTCGAGGTTCTCATTTACCTCACCCGATCCGCCGCCTCCGCCTCCGCTCTTCCCGTTCGTTGGAAGTCCTCCGCCGGGCGAGACTGTAATCTCATCCATTTTGAAGTTGGCATTAACTTGTTCCGTTACATAGACCTGTGCAGATTGGCCTACACTCAAAGCCACGATAATTGCTGCGCAGCCGATGGATATCCCGGTCATACATAGACCTGTAACCACCTTGCGCCGTTTGACCTGTTCCCAGGCCATCCGTGAAATGTCTCTGATCTTCACGGCTTCCCTCCCTCTGCAGGATCAGCTTCCTCAGCGGTCTGGTGTTCAGGTTCCTCAGCCGGAGGATCTTCATCCGCTCCTGCTGTCTGCGGTACTGGCTCTACAGCTTCCTGTTCAGCTCCTGCAGCTAATTGTTCTTCAACCTCTACCATGGTCTGCGGTTCAGCTTCCTCAGCGATTTGCTCTTCAACCTGTACTTCTGTCTGCGTCTCAAGCTGCGGTTCTTTTTGCAGTTTTATATCTGCTTGCGGTTTTGCCTGCGATTCAGTGACCAGGAAGCCGTCCTTCAGCGTGAAAATCCGCTGCATTTGTTCAGCCACCTTGTATTCATGAGTAACGACGATAAAAGTCGTCTTCATCGTCCGGTTCAGGTTCAGCAGAATACCGATAATTTCTTCTTCAGTCTTGGAATCCAGATTCCCCGTCGGTTCATCGGCGAAGATGACCGACGGCTCTGTGATCAGCGACCGGGCGATACTGACCCGCTGCTGCTGTCCTCCGGAGAGCTGCGAGGGGAAGAGATCCGCCTTGTCGGGAATTCCCACCTGCTCCAGCAGCGCCAGCGCCTTGGCCTTGCGTGCCCTGGGAGAGACTGACTGGAAGACCAGCGGCAGCTCCACGTTCTCGCGGACCGTCAGGCTGGTAATCAGCTCATAGGCCTGAAAGATAAATCCGATATTCTTGCGGCGGAACTCGGCCAGCTTATTCTCGCCCATTTTCACAATGTCCTGATCAGCAATGTAGATATGACCTTCCGTGGGCTTCATCAAGCCGGCCATCAGGTTGAGAAGCGTTGACTTCCCGGAACCTGAACTGCCCAGCAGGGCAACCATCTCTCCTTTTTTGACGGAAAAATTGATTTCATGAAGAACGGAGGTCCATTCATTACCGCTTTTGTACGAATGCGTAATATCTTCAACACGCAACATGGAAGCTGCTCCTTTTATAAAAATATAAGAATGTTTTAGTTGAGCGAATGAAGATTATTCCTGTGTCTTGTTCGGAACCACGTTGGTGACTCCAAAGGCCTGGCTGCCCAGCATCAGACGTTCACCCTGGAATTCATCATAGAAGGCTAACTTATAAGCGCCGCCGTCCATCGTCTTGTACACGGGTCTGCTGAGGGAGAAGGAATACTGGTTGTTCGTCCCTTCAATCAGGTCTGTGCCCAGTGTAAGAACCTTCTCAGTAGCGATACCGAACGGATCGGTAATCTGCAGAATCAGCTTATGCTCCAGCACACCTGCATCGTAGAGGTTATCCTTCCTCAGGCTGTAGTTCATAGTAATATCCAAGGTATCCGATGACTTCACCCGCTTGCCTTCAGAGGTCAGAACAGAAATCGTATAAGGATATAATGCCGTTGATTCCAGCGTATTCTTCGGTACGTTAGCCTGCGGATTCAGCTGCAGCGCTGCCACATTGACGAATCCGGTCGCTTCCTCCTTGGCCTCGATCAGCTTACCCTCTTTGATACCGGAACCGAGGTAGAGTAAGACATCCGCGAGGTCTGTAGCCTTAGGCACCTTGGCCCACAGGACCACGAGCTGCTTGGCACCCGGCGACGCGCTGTTCTCCGACTGGCTGGTGCCTGCTTCGAAATACTGGCCGTCCTTGGTCTTATAATAAGCCTGGAGACGGGCCATTTTGCTCTGTCTTTTCTCCTCACTGCTCAGATAGAGCTCTGTGTACACCAGATTATGGCTCTCCCCTTGATAGATCGTTGTCCGGTTCTCCTGTACACTGGCTGTTTTGCCTTTGCCGCTAATGGTGTAGCTCTTGTCTTTCTCGATGGTAGGAATACTGTTAATCGAGTTGTTGACGCTGACATCCAGGAACGGAACGGTCTCTGAATTCTGTGTGCCGTTCAGGGCAATCCGCATATTCTGAAACTCTGAGGTATAGGCGATTTTGCCAAGTACATACAGCTCCACCGACTTCCCTGGCGCAAGGACAGAAGAATCCTTATTGTCCATATACAGCTCTGTAGTCACGGGCAGGTTTTCTTTGTCCAGCTTAATGGTACCCTTCAGCTCAGGCAGCGTAAGAGACACGTTCTGGGTATTGGTGATTCTCAGTCTGGCAGCTACGATATCATCATCTCTCCAAGGGTAACGCTGAAGAGACTGTATGCTGTACGAGAAGGAGCCGTATGAATTCGTGGTCATATACTCCTGGCCGGACGTGACTTCCGTACGTAGTGCATATGGAATGACGAAGTAGGCTACCGGGAAAATCATTTTGGCAGTCGGTGTTGCAGGAGCCGCAGTGGACGGAG
Organism: Paenibacillus silagei; assembly: GCF_017874735.1. Taxonomy (GTDB): domain Bacteria; phylum Bacillota; class Bacilli; order Paenibacillales; family Paenibacillaceae; genus Paenibacillus_AQ; species Paenibacillus_AQ silagei. Next base: position 61,803 of record NZ_JAGGLV010000003.1, on the reverse strand, counting down.
TACCAGTATTCCCGGTATTTCCGGTTGTCTCGCCGGTTCCGCTCGGATCAGGTACACTTGTGCTCTCGGCGCCTACCGATTCGATCATAATCAGCTGCAATCCGGATTGATCCACTTCAAGCGGTACGCGGACCGTAAGCGGTACAATTTTGGTCTCTAGCGGCTTGAGGGTGACTCCGCTTACACCTTTGGAATTCACCGGAAAAACCTTGCCCTTCACCGATTTGACCGCCAGGTCGTAGCTTGGCAGGGTTACCGCCTTGTTGCCGGTATTCTTAAGCTGCATCTGGAACGTCCATACCGCATCTGCATCCTGTGCGTACACATTGGCATTGCGGAGCAGCGTTTCTACCGTGTTGTTATTGACTACAATCTTTTTGACTACCCCGCTGCCCACTACCAGATTAGGCGAGCTTGCTGCGGGCAGCTTATAAGAGGATTTAGCAAGCTCCAGCTTCGTGGTCTCGTCCCTCTGCGTGAATTGCAGCTTCATATTATCTGTTTTAAGATAGGCCGGGATTTCCGTAATATAATAAATGCTCCGTTTCTCCTGCGGTTGAATCTTGTAATCCGCCTGTGTGCCGCTCAGCGCCAGCTCGAAGGAGGTGCCGCTCGCAGATACCAGATAAGCCGAATAGCCCGGATCACTGAGGACTTTATTGCCCTTGTTGGTCAGACTGACCCCTACTTTGGCATAGACCTTGCCGCTGTATTTATAGAGCTGGAGGGAGTCTGCACTGGCCGCGACGGGAATGTCGTTCATGACTGTACTTAGGCTTGTTCCAACTGCAGCCGTAGTTGAATAATTAGCGGGCACTCCAAAAGATCCCGTCTGCTTCAGATACCCCTTCGTCTTGGCATCCCAGACCAGCATCGAGATTTTGATCCCCTGCATAGAGGAGGTTTGTCCCACATTTACATAGTAAGTCACGCTAAGGCTTTCTTTGGCGCCGACTTTCTTCTTCAGGGCATCCGCACCTAAGGGATTACCTGGAAGTACTGATCCTCCCGGAGTGACAACGCGTGAGAAATAATGCATTAGGCTTGCGCTTGAATTGCCGGAATTCGTATATTTAAGTGTGTACGACAAGATGTTTCCGCTGGACTGGCTCCATATGTTGATATTCTCTAGTACTGCGGTCACTCCGGCACCCATGGGAACGGAATTGAACTTGAATGCCGCCGGAGCGGATACTGCGGGGGCCTTCGCCGCCGGGGCTGCATGTGCAGCAGGCGCAGTGATGCTGCCAGCCACCTGGCCGGCAACGAGTGAACTCACCAGCAATGCAGCATATGTAACTCTATACTTTCTCATTTATTTCCCTCCAGATGTATTTACTAGCAATAGTATAGTTGCTTGGCGCGTGGAATTTGTATCCACTTTGTAACCCTTTGTTTCCATTTGTAACTTTCTGTCACATAACCAAGGCTATCGCGGCGTGAACTCTGCCATAAATGTAACAAACTTTCTTAATACTTGGTCCTAAAAAGGCTTGATTCTATGAGTTGAAGGAACGTCTGTATTGGTTCGGCGGCATCCCTTCGAGCTGTCTGAACACCTTGATGAAATAACTGGATTGTTGAAAGCCGCTCTGCTGCGCAATTTGCGCAACGGACAGCTTGGTGGAGGCCAGCAGCAGCTTGGCCCGGGCCATCCGGCAATCGCTCAAATACCGGTTCGGCGTCTTGCCCATAATGCTGCGGAACAGGCGGAGAAAATGGTAGCTGCTATAACCGGCAAGTCTGGCCATAGACTCCAGCGTCCAGGGCCGCTCACACTCACTATAGATCCTGTCGGCGGTAAGCCGGATGGAATGCCGGATCTCCAGCGGAACGGAGCCGTGGAGCGGCTCGGTGTTCTGCATCAGCGTAACCAGAATCTCATAGAGCAGTGTGGAGAGGCGCGGTTCACTCCGGGTCTCATAGCCTGCACTGAGCCGGTACATTTCCTCGAAGAGCGCTTCATAACCGGTGCCGGGATCGAAGGTGAAGAAGTAGCCGCGTGACTGATCCGCCTCCTCCAGCATAGGCAGAGGCATCGCCGTGGCGAAGTGCATCCAGCGCACATCCCAGGCAGCTCCGGGATCAGAACCGTACTGCTGATAAGCCCCTCTGGGAAAAAGAAACCCGCTGCCCCGCCTCATGGATATCCGCTCCCCTCCCTGAAATACATACCCTTCTCCCCCGAAAACCATGTGGAGATTATAGCTGTTCAGGAACCCCTCACTTCTGCGCTCTGCATGCTCCGGGAAGTCGCTGTAATGCCCCAGCATCTCCGGATAACATACATAGTGGGCATAAGCAGGCTGCGGCAGAGCCCAGTGTTTACTCATGTGAATCTCCTCCTGCCCTGCGCTGAATCAAGCACGCAATATAATGATATAATAGCAATATTCTGTTATATAAGTGGATACACTGCTGATAATACAATAGATTGGTAGCTTAATGAAAGCACATTTTTACACTTGGAGGTTAACATGAAGAAACCTGTTGCAGCAGAACGATTTGAACTGGGCGTCTGCTATTATCCTGAGCACTGGCCTGAATCCATGTGGGCTGACGATTACCGGCGTATGGTTGAAACCGGATTCACCATAGTACGTCTGGCTGAGTTCGCCTGGTCCATTTTTGAACCGGAAGAAGGCGTGTTTCAATACGATCTGTTTGACCGTGCGGTCGACATGGCACACAGCTACGGGCTGAAGGTCATTCTGGGAACGCCTACGGCCACTCCGCCTGCCTGGCTTACCGAGAAGTACCCTGAGGCCTTGAATGTTACTTATGAAGGTGTGACGCTACAGCACGGCATGCGCCGCCATTACAATTACAGCAGTCCCAAATACCGTGAGCTCTGTGCCCGAATTGTAACCAAGCTTGCTGAACATTACGGCAATCATCCGGGTGTTGTCGGCTGGCAGATTGACAACGAGCTGAACTGCGAGATCAATGTATTCTACTCAGAGAGTGATCATCAGGCCTTCCGCCTCTGGCTGCAGGAGAAGTATGTCAGCTTGGACAAGCTTAATCAGGCTTGGGGCACGGTGTTCTGGAATCAGACCTATACGAGCTGGTCACAGGTCTGCCTCACCCGGCCTACTCCTTCACCGAATCAGCCGAACCCGCACCAGGCTCTGGATGAGAAGCGCTTCATCTCTGATAACACCATCCATTTCGCCAAAATCCAGGCAGATATCCTGCGGGAATTGGCTCCTAATCAGTGGGTTACCACCAACGGGCTGTTCGGACATCTGGACAGCCATGAGCTGAATGACGAGCTGCTGGATTTCTTCAGCTATGACTCGTATCCGCAGTTCTCCACCATCGGCTTCGATCCGGCCGAGGTGAACCCGATGCTTGACCGCGGCTGGGGACTGTCCCTGTCGGCAGTACGTTCGGTCAGCAGCAACTTCTGTGTCATGGAGCAGCAATCCGGTCCGGGGGGCTGGGTCAACCGGCTGGACATGCCTTCACCGAAGCCGGGACAGATGCGGCTGTGGACCTACCAGTCCGTCGCCCACGGCGCTGACATGCTGCTCTATTTCCGCTGGCGGACCGCCACCATGGGCAATGAGATCTATTGGCACGGCTTGAACGACTACCATAACCAGCCTAACCGGCGGGTAAGGGAAGCGGAGCAGATCGGCCGGGAGCTGGCAAGCATCGGGCAGCAATTCATCGGCAGCCGGACTCAGGCGAACGTTGCTATCGTGCGTGATTATGACAATGAGTGGGACGGGGAATATGATGTCTGGCACGGCCCGTTCATGTGGCAGAGCAACAAGGAATGGTTCAAGGCTCTGCAGCGGAAGCATATTCCGAATGACGTTCTGTACCTGCGCAGCCATACCACCCTTGCAGAGCTTGCCCGTTATGAAGTGCTGGTCTACCCGCATCCGGCGATTATGACCGATGATACGGCGGCTCTGCTCGACCAGTATGTACAGCAAGGCGGGAAGCTGGTCTTCGGCTGCCGCACAGGCTACAAGGATATTACCGGACAATGCTACATGCGGCCTTTTCCCGGAGCGGCGCAGGAGATGTGCGGGGTAACCGTGGAAGAATTCACGCTGGTCAAAGGAACGCGCAAGCCTACCTCCATCCGCTGGAACCATGATCCTGAGGCGCTGACCGGTGCAGATGCCTTCAATGACATCCTGCATGTGGAAGAGGACAGTGTGGAGGTCATGGCAACCTATGCGACCGACTACTATGCCGGCAAACCGGCGGTAACCCGCAACACCAGGGGCAAAGGCGAAGTATGGTATTACGGCGCCGTGTTCAATGAGCCTGCTGTGCTGCAGATGCTTGGCAGTCTGGGTCTGGTCTCGCCAGCCGCCGATTGGGCGGAGCTGCCGCCAGAGGTTGAGTTGCAGATTCGTGCTACGGGGGAAGACGCCTCTTCCGGTGTCGCCTTCCTGCTCAACTACAGCGAAGAACCGGCACAGATTGTGCTTAAGACAGCCAAGACGGACCTATTAAGCGGCCAGACCCTGTCAGGGAGCTATACGATGGAAGGGTTCGGCGTACTCATCTTGAAATAACCACGAACTCCAAAAGGGTTCCGCTGCCGCAGATCGCTCTGCGGACGGCGGAACCCTTTTTACAGTTACAGCTAATATTCCCTTGCAATTCGCTATGAATTATTAGATATTAATACAATGTATTTATTATCGGCGATAGTAGAGTATCCGATGTAACTCTGTGAATAGGGTCGAATCCCGGAGGTTCCGTAAAACGAAAATACACCGGCCAGAAGAGTGTGTTCCTAACGGACCTGAGATACCCTATCCCCAGTCAAACGCCACTTTTTGCGGTTTAACGGACTGAGGAGCCCTTATCGTCTCTCTACGAGAGGTTTAGGAGTAGAAAATCCAGGAATAAGCTCCATGAGGTCCGTTACTTGCCCAAGTGGTGACTTTATACTAGAATAAGCGCACCTCAGTCCGTTACGTCAGGCCAACTGTCCCTAATGGACAACTCTCGTCTTCATCTGGGAATGACACCTGTAGGTGTGGCTCCACTCTTGTACTCATTCAGGTATGATAGCGCCCCATCGACTAGTTTAAATCGGACACTATACTAGTCATTATTCCATGAAACAGAAGGAGCATGCCCATGAAGCCAGAATCCATTCATCAGGAGCCGCTATCCGGCGGCAGCCTGGTTACAGATAGCCCAAGTGTGCCGGAGAGCAGTGATACGTTCTGGCAAGGGGTCAAGGACTGCCTCCCCACGCTGCTCGGATACTTAAGCATCGGGTTCGCCGCAGGCGTTGTGGAGAAAACAGCGGGGCTGACCCTTGCCGAAATCGCCATGATCTCTATCATCCTGTACGCCGGTTCGGCCCAGTTTATTGCCGCTGGCATGATTGCCGCCGGGAGCAGCGCCTCCGGTATTGTCATTACGATTCTGCTGGTTAACCTGCGGCATCTGCTGTTAAGCGCAGCATTGTCGCCGTACTTCCGGCATCTGACTCCGCTGCGCAACCTGCTGATCGGCTCGCTGCTTACAGATGAGACCTTCGGAGTAGCCATTCAGAAGAGTGCCGCAAGGAAGCAGATCAGCGAGAGATGGATGCACGGCCTGAATATTACCGCTTATCTGAACTGGTTCCTGGCCAATATCGCCGGGGCTATTCTCGGTCAATGGATATCCAGCCCTGAGAAGTGGGGACTGGATTTCGCCCTGCCGGCTATGTTCATCGGGCTGCTGGTCCTGACCATTATGGGACGGCGCAAGTATAGACTGGATATCACTGTCGGCTTAGCGGCTGTTGTAGTTGCCGTGCTCGTCTCTGTGCTGTGGTCGCCCAGTATGGGCGTCATAGCTGCCGCGTTGGTAGCCTCAACGATTGGAGTGGTGATGGAACAATGGAAATAAGACTGGATATTGCTGTAATCATTCTTGGTGCCGCGCTCGTTACCTTCATTCCCCGTGTCCTTCCGCTGATGCTGCTAAGCCGGATCACGATCTCGGAATGGGGCATGCGCTGGCTGAGCTATGTGCCGATTGCTGTCATGGCTGCGCTGGTTGCCCAAGAGCTGCTCGTAACCGGCGGCAGGTTCGCAGTCCTGTCCACCAATGTGGAGCTAATCGCCGCCCTCCCCACTTTCTGGGTAGCCGTCAAGACCCGCAGCCTGCTGGCCACCGTATTGACCGGTATTGTGACGCTGATGCTGCTGCGGCTGCTGTTCTGACCCTGTTCACTGGTGCGCTGAACGATCACTTTCAGGCTACGGGTGCTAATCTTGCCTGCCCTCCAGCTGCAATACTCTCTTAATGAAGCTGCCTATGTTCCCGATGGCCTGCTGCGCTTCAGGAAGCATGGCAGCCATCAGCTGAAAGGCGCACCACATGTTCTTCCAGATTTGAAGTTCTACAGTGATGCCCGCCGCCTTTGCCTGTTCAGCCAAGCGTTCTGCATCACTCAGCAGCACCTCATGATCTCCCGCCTGTATGAGCAGGGGCGGCAAGCCCCGGAGATCCATTCTTAAGGGTGATAATATTGCAGGCCACGCACCGCCATAGTCCCCCATATATTCCTCAATCATTCTCTGATTCGCTTCCCGGCTTCCTGTCGGGTCCGTTCCCGCACGGCTGTCATAAGACTCCCCGTCCAAATGAATAAGGTCGGCATGGGGAGATAGCAGGCATGCACCGGCAGGGAGCTTATCCCCCTGGTCCCGCAGCGTAATTAATGTCATCAGCGCAAGCGTGGCTCCGACGGACTCTCCGCAGACTATAATATTCCCGGCAAGAACGCCCCGTTCCAGTAGCCAGTGGTACGCTGCAAGGCAATCCTCATTGGCTGCAGGGAAGCAGAACTCCGGTGCAAGCCGGTACTCCACAGTTAAAATGGCAATTCCCCCAGCTGCTTCAGATAGGCGGGCTGCCAGATCCCTATAGATCTCGCAGCTGCCAGACACAAACCCTCCGCCGTGATAATAAAGAATTACCTTGTTCTCTGCGGGTTGCGATTGTCCTTCACCTTGTAGACTTTTCTCCTCCGCTCTGACCCACTCTCCGCTGAAGGTCTCCACCTCAACCGGTTCAACCTTCACGCCTTCAAGAAAGGGTAATTGCCTGGAAGCTTCGAGAGCCGCCGCACGGATCTCCTGAACCGGTCTTCTGGAGTAACTATTATTGCTTTTCAGATAAGCTGTAATGGCCTGCAACTGTTCAATTGGGGTACTGCTCGAATACAACATACGTGTAATTCCTCCTGTTATCCCGGGATGCCCATACTATAAACCCTGTAGCAATGTACAGAGTCAAGCGGCAATCCCGGCAGAATTACAGGTGGCAACAGATTAATCATTCATGTTCAACATATTAAGAGTATCCTGCACGCCCGGGTGCCTGTCCTGAACCAGAAGGCCGGACTTCAGTGCTTCAAGCCGTCTGCGTGTCTCGTTCCGCCGGGCAATCTCCAGATCGACAGCGGCGATCTTCCGCTCAATGACTTGGGCGAAATCACTGATGCCAATGCTGCGGTCTGCCGATTTATCAAGTGCTTTCTTAATCTCCTTAAGCGTGAATCCGCAGCTCTTGGCATTACGGATAAAAGCAATCCGGAGGAGCGTCTCCTCCGGATACAGCCGATAACCGCCTGCTGAACGCTGCGGCAGCGGAATCAGCCCGTTTTTCTCATAAAACCTGAGCGTCTCCATATTAATCTGAGCCTCTTTAGCCAGCTCACCGCGCAGATAAGGGGTCATGCCTGCCGCTCCTTTCCAGTATTCGCTGAACATAATGATTCAGCTACAGCTTCAGCTGCTCCTTAAGCGCCGCCGCCTCAGCGGCAGTAAGTTCAGGCAGCTCCTCCTCGGTATAGCGGGCCCTGTGGTATAGGCCCAGTAGACGGTCATTGACAGAGGCATCTCCGCCAGGGTGCTTGCTCGAACGCTTCTGGCCTTGCGACCAGGCGGCTACATCAGCTGCTGTCTCCTGCGGGGTCAGGTAGGGCTTCACCTCATACCCTTCCGCATGTCTGGCCCGCAGCCAGTGCCGGTACAGCCAGCGGATGCGCTCGCGGCTTCCGTCCATCCCTTCCCAGCGGTCCCTGCGGCTGGCAGGTGTCAGCTTGGAACGCACGTATTGGCGGAAGTCCTGAACGGTCTGCTCCCAGTTGAACAGGCTGGTCTCCTCATCCTGATACCCTGTGACCGCAGGAGTCTCTCTGCGCAGGAGGGACAGCAGCCTGTCCATCGCTCTGCGCAGGATGCCTCCTGTATTTCTGTACAACCAACGCAGGATAAAATACAGTACCGCAAGAATGGCTGCCGCTCCTAGAATATAGAAGCCTATATTTAGAATCATCGACAGCAATCCCGGTTCACCCGGCTCCGCAGCCGGCATGGCAGGGATGGCCTCAGGCAGAGCTTCTGCTGGCGGTGCCTCCTCGGAACCGGAGGATAACCGGCTGAGCCAGGCGAAGAATGCCCGCACCATATTCCACAGCAGCATCCCAACCGCCCTACCGCCCCCCGCTGCAAGCAATGCTGCCAGGATAATAAAGCCAATCACGAATACCCGGTTATGCCGCCGCAGTCCTTGAGGCAGATTTCCTGCACCTCCGTTCAAGGAGCTATAACGCAGGTGGGTGCTGTTCGTAGCCAGCAGTGCCAGGATCAGGCACAAGCTGCCGCTCCAGGTAAGCACCGGGGCACTAGGCTGTAAACCGGGTATGCGCGAGAAGGCAATGGAAGCTACAAAATACAGTATGATCCCGCTGATATACAGCCACAGCCGGTTGACCCGTGTGGCTGCTGTCATGCCAAGGAAGGCAGACACAGCCGCTCCGGCTGCCAGCGGAAGACCTATAAGTGTCAGCGTACCGGTTAACGCCGCAGATATAGCTCCGAGAATTAGCGCCGCGAGCAGCTGCTTCCAGCGGCGGTTGCATATCTCCCGCAGCAGCACACCGGCTGCGGCCAGTACCGGCAGCAGATAGATCCAGCGCAGCGCCTCGGCCTCCGGCTGGAAATAAGTCTGGAGCACCAGCCATACCGGGAGCAGCAGCAGCCATTCGATGAAGGCTGCCATCCATATGGCGTAATTTTCTTTGAAGGCATCCGGGATTCGGGAAGTCATAGCTCACCGCCCCCTTCAGAAGGAATATCCAGCCACTCTACACCGTTTCCGAGGAAGCTTAAGCCTGAGGCTGCCAGCTGAAGCTCTGCCCCCCGGTGACAGGTAATGATCAGATAATCCTTATCTGCCTCCCGCTTGTCCGCTTCAATCTCCATCAGCCTGCTCATCGGCACGGTCCGGTCCAGATTCAGTCTGGCCAGCAGGCCAAGGAACTCCTCGGTATGAACAATGGACCAGGTGTCCACCGAATCTCTCGCCCCGCTCCCCTCCAGTCTTCCATTGCTGAGCAGCCGCACCTCAATACCGTGGCTGATCGCATACTCGGCTACAGTCGCTGCATAGCGGATTCCCAGCTCTATACGCTGCACATCGGTAACCGTTCTCCACATGGACTCACTCGTCTCCACGTTGAGGCAGATGACCAGCCGGGAATCGGCGGTGTAATCCTTTTGATGCACCTGCATACTTCCCGTACGGGCTGTCGCTTTCCAGTTAATGCTCGCCAGAGAATCCCCGGCGCTGTATTCTCTTGTACCGGCGGTCAGGAACGGATCTTCGACAATCCAGCGCTTGACCGGCAGCTCTCCAAGCCAGCTGTGAACCGGCAACGGAAGGTCATGGAAACGCAGCAAACCGGGGTAGACCAGCAGCTCCAGATGAAGCGGGAAGGTCTTGGCGCTGCGGCTCAGTCCGAACAGATCGCCGGTAGTCATGGTTGCCGTCTCAAGGACGAACAGCCCCCGCTCCCTGCAAGTGATATTATGCCGCCGTTTGATATGGCGGAAAGACCTCAGGAAGAACAGGCTGACATGATTCTGGGAAATCTCTCCGCTGCTGATGCCCAGATTCTCCTGGTTACCGAATTCAAGCCCCTTAGCTATGCTGGATTCCAGCCGCAGCCACGGCAGCGGCAGCAGCTTCTTATTCATGATCTCCTCAACCATCTCTACCTGTTCACCGGCGTACACCGCTTTGGCAGAGAAGTAACGGGTATAGCTGACCTTCTTCAGCGCATGCCGGTCATAGACCAGCGAGATCAGGACCAGCAGGATGAACGTGCTTGCAATGAACCACGGCAGCGACATGGATCACTCCACCCTTCCGCCTCTGGACAGGACAGCAGGTTCAGCCGGCACCTCAATTTCACGCAGCACCTGAAGCACTACCTCTGCAGACTGGCCTTCACGGACTCCGGGACCGCGCTGAAGAATCAGCCGGTGCGCCAGCACAGGGACCGCAACCTCTTTGATATCATCCGGGATACAGTAGCTTCTGCCCTGGATCAGTGCGTATCCCTGCGAGGCGCGCAGTAAGGCGAAAGCTGCCCTAGGGCTTGCTCCCAGCCGGACTGCCGGGGAGGTACGGGTAGCCTCAACCACGCGCATCATATAAGCGAGCAGCTCGTCACTGACAGTAACCTCCGCAGCCAGACGTTGGATGTCCTGAATCTGCCGGGCTGTGGCCACCGCAGCGGTATCCTCCAGCGGGTTATTCTGGCGGAATCTCTGGAGGATATGTACCCCTTCCTCAAATGTCGGATATCCGCTGGTAATCCGCATCAGGAACCGGTCCAGCTGCGCTTCCGGCAGCGGAAAGGTCCCCTGGCTGTCCACCGGATTCTGGGTAGCAATGACCAGGAACGGCCGCTCCAGCTCATGCGTCACGCCGTCAATTGTAATCTGCCGCTCCTCCATACACTCCAGCAGGCTGGACTGGGTGCGCGGCGTGGCCCGGTTGATCTCATCCGCAAGCAGAATGCTGGCAAATACCGGACCGGGACGGAATTGAAATTCGCCGCTCTTCTGGTTATAGTAATTGATGCCGCTTAAGTCAGACGGCAGCAGGTCAGGCGTGAACTGAATCCGCTTGAACGTGCAGTCCAGGGAGCGGGCCAATGTTTTAGCGAGCAGGGTCTTTCCGGTACCCGGCACATCCTCCAGCAGCACATGACCATTGGCCAGCAAAGCGGTCAGCAGCAGGTTCACACCGCTCTCTTTGCCCACGATAACTTGTGCCAGATTGCTTCGGATCGATTCAATTAGAGCGGTTGCATCTTGAAGATTCATGAATAATAACACCATCCTATTCCAAAAAAAGGTATGTACATATAAACTAATCATACCAGAAAGCGTCTACATTATATAATAGCGAGTACTCCAAGCTGGAACGAACAAATAAGGAGCCGTAATCCGGCTCCTGTTCAAGTCACATTATCATATAATGCCAGTGCTAAAAGCCCATCACCGGATGAGGCATGTAAGGCTCCTCAAGCCGGCGGATTTCCTCATCAGTGAGGGTAACCGATACGGCTGCGGCAGCATCCTCCAGATGGCTCATCCGGGTTGCTCCGACAATCGGCGCTGTGACAGGCTTCTTCTGAAGCACCCAAGCCAGGGCCACCTGTGCACGGGGAATCTCCCGCTGCTCCGCAATCTCCTTCAGCCGCAGGGCCACCATCCGGTCAGCTTCCTCCGTCTGTGCATACAGCAGCTTGCCGAACTGATCACTCTCCGAGCGGGCGCTCGTCTCCTGCCAGTCCCGGGTCAGACGGCCGCGGGCCAGAGGACTCCAGGGAATCACGCCGATCCCTTCCGCTTCACACAGCGGCAGCATCTCCCGCTCCTCCTCCCGGTACAGCAGATTTACATAGTTCTGCATCGATACGAACCGGGTCCAGCCATGACGCTCTGCGGTGTGCAGTGCCTTGAGGAATTGCCATGCAGGCATGGAGGAAGCGCCGATATAGCGGGCTTTGCCCGCTTTTACCACATCATGCAGGGCTTCCATCGTCTCCTCAACCGGCGTGGACGGGTCCCAGCGGTGAATCTGATACAGGTCCACATAGTCTGTGCCCAGCCGCTTCAGGCTGTGATCGATTTCGCTCAGGATGGCTTTACGCGATAGTCCTCCGCCATTGGGGCCGGGACGCATGCGCCCGTGCACCTTGGTGGCCAGCACGATCTCGTCACGGGTGGCGAACTCCTTGAGGGCCCGTCCGACAATCTCTTCACTGGTGCCATCCGAATAGATATTAGCTGTGTCGAAGAAATTAATGCCCAGCTCAAGCGCTTTGCGGATAAACGGCCGACTCTCCTGCTCGTTCAGCGACCAGGGATGGGTTCCGCGCTCCGGCACCCCATAGCTCATACATCCCAGGCAGATCCGTGATACATCCAGTCCGGTCGTCCCCAGCTTCACATAGTCCATAATCGGCAGCATCCTCCCTATACTTGAAGTAGATCCTATGAATTCGATTATAGTATACCTCTACAGCGCCTGAATGGAAAACCTCCCCTTTTGTCCGCACGGACAACTACTGTCAGTTCTGGATAAAAGGCTTCAGCTTCTGCAGCAGCTCCTGCAATTGCTCTGAACAATTTCCGTACATTTGCTTCGCCGCTTTGTTCTTGGTGGACAGACCGAACAGCTCCAGATCGGCTTCACATTTCTTCAGCAGCGCATATAGCTGAGGCTTATCCTGCGGCTGCGGCACCTTGACTTTGTCAGCATAGAGATCCACGGTAAGCTCACCGTAAGAGTCTACCTGGCCGAGGAAGACATCCTTCACGGTCAGATTCAGCTTTTCCAGCTCGGTCTGCAGCCACTTCCGGGACAGATTCAGAGTATCCAGAGGCTCGTCCAGAATCTCACCATCCATAATCACAGCGAGCGTCTCCTTCTCCGGTGCAACCTTGATTCCCAGATCCTTGGGGGTGAAGGGCTGATTCTCCTTGGTCAAAAGCACGTTAATCGCACCATCCGATTCCATAATCGCAAATTCCACATCGGCCACCTTGAAGACATCCTTTTTGCGCAATTCCTCCAGCAGCTCGTCGACGCTCAGACGCTCTTTTTTCATATTATTCTCGAGAATCTTGCCGTCCTTAATCAGCACCGTCGATTTGAAGTCAATGAAATCCCTGGCCTTTTTGCTCTTGATTTGCAGATATTCAATTCCCAGCGAACAGGCAACCCAGACGCCTAAGGCAATCAGGCCCAGATGCCAGGTCTTATCCGTGTCCAGCGAGATATAAGCAGCCAAGCTCCCCACCGTAATTCCAGTAATATATTCAAAAAAAGACAGCTGCGAAACCTGCCGTTTGCCGAGTATCTTGGTTAGAAAAAACATTACGACCACAGCAAACAAGGTCCGCAAGACAACCTCCAGCGCTTCAGGCATTCGAATAACCCCCTGTATTGTGATATTTCATGCCCTGTGTACTCAGGCATTCTGCTTCAGTATTTGTCAAACCAGGGGTGAATTAACCACAAGATTTCGTGCCGGCTGATTATGCTCCCGTGAGGCTGGAGTGATTTTCCAGAATATGAGCTGCAAGAATGCAGATACTAAAAACCGTGGATTATGATCCATTTCTATGATATGGAGGAGGGTATACCGATGACTGTCGCCTCACAAGTCAAGACGTGCGTAGCTTCGCTAAAAAGCGCCCAGGCCAGCCTGGAGCAATTCGCCATGGAAACGCAAAATGAAGAAGCCAAGACCCTGTTTACCAATGCCGCCGAGCAGACTCAGCAGATTGTTCAGCAGGTAGAAGGACGCGTAACTGAGCTGGAAAAGGAAGAACCGCAATACCGGGGCTTCTAGCCCGCCCGGGCGGGTTGAATGAAGGACAGGCTGATCTTAACGTAGCGAATCGTGCTGCGGGGATCAGCCTTTTTTCCAGGTGCGGATGCTGGGTGTCATCTCTTAAAGGCATCCACAATCAGCGAGACTTCCTTACACATATCTGGAATGCAGTGATGTGAGGAGGATATGGAGTTATATGACTTTCTGTGTAGCAAGTATTATTCAGACTGTCATTGATAATAGTTATCATTTAAAATGAGGAGTAGACAGATAACGGAGGGGAATATCGCATCATGCACATCAGCAATCAATTATTACTTTGGGATCAGGCTGCAATTACACTGGTAGATATCCGGCAGAAGGAGTTAGCCCAAGGCGAAGTTCTTCCTCCATTTATAATACCTGCCAATATATTTTTGCTATCGGTACAAGGAAGCGCACAAGTTCAGTCAGACCAGGCTGAATTTGCTTGGACAGGATTTCAACTTTTACATAGCGGCAAAGGGGCCATCCTAAGCATCGTTCCCATAAAAGATAAATTTATTTACTATATCATTTACTACAAAGCCTTGCTCCATGAAGCGAATCCTCTTCAAGAGCAGTATTGCTTTAGCCCTGAGGCTCCGCTTTTACTCTATAACAAAATTCAGCAGATGCATCAGAAATGGGATCAGCCGGAAGAGCGTCTTCATGTAAAAGCACTTTTTTACCAATTCGTTCATCTGACGTTAAAGGAATTGCGCCTGCAAGAGCATGAGACCGAGGTCAGAACAACTTCTGTTGCAGTGCAGGTAATCACTTATATCCGGGAGTATTATGCGGAACCTATTACCTTAGACTCACTTGCGGAAGTGTTCAATTTCAGCGCTTATCACTTGTCATCCTTATTTAAAGAGCATACAGGCGTCAGTCCGATTGATTACTTAATCCGCTACCGGCTTGACCTTGCATCAGAGCTTCTAATGACAACTAATGCTTCAGTCGGGGAGATTGCGGCGAGTGTCGGGTATAAAGACGTGTATTATTTCAGCAGGATTTATAAAAAGCGTAAGGGTGTAGCCCCTGCTTATCATAGAAATAGCGAGCAGCTGCAGCACAAAGTTGCTGAAAGTCCATTAAACTTCCCCACATCCTCTATTTCTGATAATGTTACTGATCTGTATATTAATAATGATAATCATTATCATAATACGGACAAAGGGGAAATACATATGTTTACATCAAAACCAACCAGATCTGTAGCCATGGCTGCAATCCTGCTGTGCGGCTCCCTGCTGCTCAGCGCTTGCTCCAACGGCACGAACACAGCGGCGAAGAATTCAAGCAACGCAAACAATAAAGTTAATCAGGCAACTCCGATTGCCTCAGAAGAAAGTCCGAAGACGCGGATCGTATCCACGCCAAGAGGAGACATTGAAGTACCCGCAGAGCCGGTAAAAGTCGCGGCAGACCAATATATGGGTCATTTATTGAAGCTGGGCATTGTCCCTATCGGGGCAAGAACATTCATGCTCGACGAAGGCTGGATGGACAAGGCGGAGATTCCACAAGAAACACTCGATACGATCGAAGATTTAGGGGAATTCCCGATGAATCTGGAGAAATTGACCATGCTGGAGCCAGACCTCATTATCGGTTCCATCGAAGATTACGTTGACCAATACGAGAAGATCGGCACCACTGTTTTTCTGCCATACTGGGAAGAGTTGTCAACAGCCGGGCCACTTGATAAATTCAGACGAGTAGCCTCGATATTCGGAAAAGAACAGCAGGCTGAGGATTGGATTGCGGAATACGAACAGAAGGTTGTTGAAGCAAGGTCAAAGGTATCTAACGTCATCAAGGAAGGGGAGACGGTATCCATCGTTCAGTTTGCCGAAAAAACAGTATATGTGTTAGCAGCAACGGGCGGAAATTATGGTTCCTCCACGATCTACGAAATGCTGCAGCTGCCTCCAACAGAAAGTGCCTTACATATGAAAGAGGGGTTCGAATCAATCTCCCTTGAGGTGCTTCCTGAATACTTAGGTGATTATATCTTTGTCTATAATGGCGATGCTGAGATTACGAACCAAGCAATGGAAAGTGATATATGGAAAAGTGTACCTGCTGTGAAGAAGGGCAAAGTATTTTTATACGGGGATAATTATCATGATGAATTCGTCATGGAGGACCCCTATTCTTTGGAGCAGCAGCTGGATACGGTTGTGAACTTGTTACTGGGGACGGATAAATAACCAGAATTGAGAAGACGGCGGTAAAAGAAAAGGCATGGGGCTTTCCCCATGCCTTTTTGCATTCCATTTTGCTTCTTCTGCTAAAATTCCCTACCCCTTACTCCCCGCCAGCTCAGCGCCCTCTATGAATTCGGCAATACTAAGCTTGCGGCCAGTCCGCGCACTCTCCAGAGCGCCCAGCACCATGGCCATGCTGTAGCGGTTATCGCGGCAATCTGTCTCGGCGGGACGGCCCTCGGCCAGCGAACGGAACATTTCATCGAGACAGCCCTGATGGAAGGTCTCCTCCATCTGTACCTCCGGCGCTTCCACCCGCTCGAATTCATGGAGGAACTGGCCGGAGTGTTCACTCCCGGCGCTAATTACCTCGGCAAACGGCTGATCCCGGCCATCCCAGATCGCAGCACCCTTTTCACCTTGAACCCGCCAAGAAGCTTCCCAGGACGTAGGCGCGCCTTCCGCACACCAGGAGCCTTGATAGCAGAACACGGAGCCGTCCGACATTTCAAAAATACAGACCGCCGCCGCATTCCCCGCATACCACGATCCTGGCGGATTGAACTCCTGGCAATACACACTTACCGGATTAGCGCCGCTGATATAGCGGGCCTGATCGAAGGTGTGGATCGCCATATCCAGCAGCAAAGGGCTGTCCATCGCATCCCGGAAGCCGCCGAAATGCGGAGCCAGAAAGAAATTCGCGCTGATTGAGCCTGTCCGCCCTATAGACCCTGAAGCGATCAGCTCCCGCAAAGAGCGGATTCGCGGATCATACCGCCGGTTCTGCATCACCGCATGGCTCCTGCCGGTACGTTCAGCGATGCTAACGATCGAATTGCACTGCTCCATCGTCTCCGCCAGCGGCTTTTCCGCGAACACATGGCAACCAGCCTCAAGCGATCTGCTGGCAATATTGTAATGGCTAGCCGGCACCGTCACATCAAATACCAGATTAGCCGCTGTATCGGCAATCGCCTGTTCCACATCAGTAAATACCGGACAAGTAAGCCCGTGCTTCTCTGCCATGGCCTGAGCGGACTCCCGCCGGATATCCACGAGCGCTACAATCTCTATTTCATCAGTATGCTTCAGTGCATAGGTAATCCACTCATTAGCCATTGCCCCACAGCCCGCCACAACCACACGATGTCCTGCTGTCATCACTCTTTCCTCCAGTTACACCGGGTTCGGGATGAAGCTGCCGCCCCGGCAGGTTTTGAGATAATTCAGTGCATGAACCTGACCGGTCATCTCCAGATCGTCACGATAGACAGGGTCATGCCAGCCTTCAATATCAATCGTGCCCTTGTATCCAGCTTGACGGAGAATCGAGATCACATCTGTCCAGTTCGTATCCCCGAAGCCCGGCGTCCGGTGCCATACATACGGCTTAGGCCCGTGGATTCCGTATTCCTTAATAATATCCCAAGCGATAGTTGCGTCTTTGCCGTGGACATGGAAGATCTTGTCCGTCCATTTGCGCAGCTGCGGGATCGGGTCAATCAGCTGCACCATCTGGTGGCAGGGCTCCCATTCCAGGCCGAGATTATCGGCATTGACCGCGTTGAACATTTTCTCCCAGGCTGTAGGGTTATGCGCAATATTCCAGTCCCCTGCCTGCCAGTTCCCATCCATCGAGCAATTCTCAAAAGCGATCTTGACTCCGCGCTCCGCCGCCCGCTTCGACAGCTCACCGAACACCTCAGCGAACTTCGGAATCGACTCATCTATAGATACGCCGGGCAGACGTCCGGTGAAGCCGGAGACCAGGTCCGTCCCGAACAAATGGGCATGGTCGATCAGCCGTTCCCAGCTGGCCACCGTATCCGCATTGTCGCCTGTTCCTGTAAGCGGATTCCCGAATATGCCGATTGAAGAAATTGTGAAATCATGCTCTGCCGCCAGTTCACGCACCCGTGACGCTGTTTCTGCCAAATCAGTAGTTCCTGTAGTCTGCCAAAAGGTTAAGCTGAAGGATTCGAAGCCATGTCCAATAATCTGCGGAATGACTCTGACTGCATCCCCGCCCCCTACCAATGTTCCAATTCTTAATGTATCCTGCATCTTGTATGCCACTCCAATATTGGTTTATAGTTAATTCAACATTCCTAGTATATCGCTCATATTGGGCAAAATCTCTACTTATCTTGTGCTAAACTAGCTGAATCTTGCGGGAGTTGAATAAAGATGACCTATCCGAAGGAACTTAAGGAATATCCAAGGCTGGAAGAGAAAACGTATCCGTTCCGTCTATTCTTCAACACCTGCCGGGAGGTAACGCCTGAACAGAACATCCTGTTTCTGCACTGGCATGAGCATTTCGAGATCATTATTATGCGCGAAGGCCAAGCTATTTTTCATGTGGACAGCAAGCCATATGAGGCCGGTCCGGGAGATGTCCTGATGGTGCCGTCCGGCGGGCTTCATGTCGGCTATAGCCAGTGCAGCGGTGACCTGTCGTATGTCTCGATTGTATTCCATGCCTCGCTGTTCAAGGACCGGAACCAGGATTCCCAGCATGAGCAATTTGTAGCTCCGTACCTCAATAATCTGAATCAGTTCCCGGTTATGCCTGCCGCCCAGCAGCCTGAATGCGCTGCGTATTATCATTTGCTGGAGCGGGTGATTGCCGAAGTGGAGGCGAAGCAGCCGGCTTTTCAGCTCGTGGTGAAGAATCAGCTGCACCTGTTCTTCACCCTGATGTCCCGGGCCTTCCCGGCCCGGCAGCGCAGCGAGCGGGAGCACAGCGAACGCCATTCGATCTACCGGGAGCGCTTCAAGCCGCTGCTGGAACACCTGGAGAACCATGCAGATCAGAAGATGTCGATTGAGGCTGCTGCCAGGTTCGTGAATCTGAACCCTTTTCATTTCTGCAAAACCTTCAAAAAGCTCACCGGGCGGACGTTCATCGACTATGTGAATTTCTGCAGAATGGATGAGGCGCAGCGGCTGTTGCTGGAGACCAATCTGACGATTACCGAGATCTCAGGCCGGGTCGGCTGCGACAATCCGAATTACTTCACCAAGCTGTACAAGCAGTACAAGGGTCTAACCCCTTCCCAGGCACGGAAACAAGAGTAAATCCAAGTGGGTGCTCCGGCCAACCATCAGGCTTACGTGGCGCGCACAGTCCAATTGTGGTCGGTTTTTCGACTACATTTGGCCCGCACACCACTCACAGTCCAATTGTGATCGGTTTTCCGACTACATTTGGTCCGCACACCACTCACAGTCCAATTGTGGTCGTTTTTCCGACTACATTTGGTCCGCACACCGCTCCCGGTCCAATTGTGGTCGGTTTTCCGACTACATTTGACCCGCACGCCACTCACAGTCCAATTGTGATCGGTTTTCCGACTACATTTGGCCCGCACGCTACTCACAGTCCAATTGTGGTCGGTTTTCCGACTACATTTGGCCCGCACGCCACTCCCGGTCCAATTGTGGTCGTTTTTCCGACTACATTTGACCCGCACACCGCTCTCGGTCCAATTGTGATCGGTTTTCCGACTACATTTGGACCGCACACCACTCATAGTCCAATTGTGGTCGGTTTTTCACACACATTTGGCTAACGCCCCATCGCCCCCTGACATTCAAAAAAACACCGCAGGCCATCAAGCAGCCGGCGGTGTTTCCCTGTCTTCCCTTACATCTCTGATATCGGAACCCAGCGCCGCTGCTCTATGGAACGGTCCACGGCCTCCAGCACTGCCTGGCATTTCACGCCATCATTGAAGTTCGGCTCCGGCTGACGGCCTTCCTCAATGGCATTCGACAGCTCCAGCATCTCATGGATGAAGGTATGCTCGAACCCGATGGTGTGGCCCGGCGGCCACCAGGCCTCCGCATAGTCATGGGACGGATCGGTGGCAAGCACCCGGCGGAAGCCCTGCACATCCTCGTCATCCGAGGTCAGATAGACCTCCAGCTCGTTCATCCGTTCAAAATCAAACTTCACACTGCCCAGGCTGCCGTTGATCTCGAAGGAATTGGTTGAGCGGTGTCCAGCGGCGAAGCGTGTCGCCTCGAAGCTGCCCAGCGCACCATTCGCGAAGCGGGCCAGGAACAGCGTCGCATCGTCCACGGTTACCGGACCGTGCGGCGCATCCTTGCCTGCCTTGGCACTAAGCCCGGTCATCTCCGTTGCCAGCGGCCGCTCCTTGACGAAGGTCTCGCTCATCCCGATAACCTCCTCCACATCCCCTACGAGGAAATGGGCCAGGTCAATCAGATGCGCCCCCAGATCACCATGCGATCCCGAGCCTGCAATCTCCTTCTGCAACCTCCAGACCAGCGGGAACTCAGGGTCCAGAATCCAGTCCTGCAGGAACCACGCGCGGAAGTGATAGATTGTGCCCAGCCGGCCGCTCTCGATCAGACGTTTCGCCAGCCGCACCGCCGGGGAGAAACGGTAGTTGAAGCCAATCATATGCGCAATTCCAGCCTTTTCAGCAGCCTCCAGCATCTCGCGGGAATCCTCCAAATTCAGCGCCAGCGGCTTCTCGCAGAAGATATGCTTGCCTGCGGCCGCAGCCGCCAGGGCAATCTCTTTATGGGCATTGCTTGGCGCATTAATATCGACCAGATCAATATCGCTGCGTGCGATCAGCTCCTTCCAGTCAGTCACACTCTCTGACCAGCCAAGCTGTGCTGCCGCCTCTGTAACCGCTTCCTCATTACGTCCGCAAATGACCGACATATGCGGCTTAACTGCCTTGGGGAAGAACATCGGCAGACTGCGGTAAGCGTTGCTGTGGGCCTTGCCCATAAATTTATAACCTATCATTCCAATGCGTAGCTGTTTCATTTGGTGCCTCCTCACTGAATAGACTACTCGATGTACACGCATACATTTTCTCATTCAGGCCGCGCTTAAGTCAAATCCCTTCTTGCCGGGCGGCCAGATCTGGCTTACATAACCACAATTAAAAACGCCCCTATTGCCAACCGGCAGCAAGGGACGTTCCTCTTATATAGCGATATCATTATCAGTTAACTGCCCATGTTGTAGAACTTAGCAAGCCCGCCTTCCGAAGTTTCACGGTACCTGCTGTTCATATCTAAGCCTGTCTGATACATAGTCTGAACAACCAGATCAAAGGATATTTTACGGGTACCCGACAAGAATTTGGCCAGACTCAGCGCATGGATTGCCCGCATCGCACCGACCGCATTCCGCTCAATGCAAGGGATCTGAACCAGTCCGTTAATCGGATCACAGGTTAACCCCAAGTGGTGCTCCATGGCCACCTCCGCCGCATACTCAATCTGGTCGATCTCCATCCCGGACAGTTCAGCCAGTGCAGCCGCTGCCATAGAGCAAGCCGTGCCCACCTCCGCCTGGCAGCCGCACTGAGCGCCGCTGATCGAGGCGTTATGCTTGACCAGATTGCCAATGAGCCCGCCGACGGCCAGCGCCCGGAGAATCTGTTCGTCCGGGACCTGCAGCTTCTCCTGCATATAACGGAGCGAGGCGGGAACAACACCGCAGGCACCGCAGGTTGGAGCCGTTACGACTGTACCGGCAGCCGCATTCTGTTCATTGACGGCAAAAGCGTACGCGCTGACGATCCGGTTCTCCCGCGTCTCCGGGCTCTCATCCACAGTCCCCTGATGATACAGATATTTCGCCTTGCGCTCGACATTCAGGCCGCCCTCCAGAATACCTGTGACAGACAGTCCTTCGTCGATCGACCGCTTCATCGCTTCCCAGATGCCTTGGAGGAACTCCCAGATCTGTAGGCTTTCACGCTGCTCGACGTAATCGCTTAAGCGGATATGATTCGCTTTACAATAGGCGCTGATCTCGGCAAAGCTGTTCTCCGGGTAGACATCAGGTCCCCGCGTCTCCTCCCGCCCATCAATCACGATCTCCCCGCCGCCGATACTGGCAACACGCATGGAGGCTGTTTGCTGACCGTCTTTGTAAGCGAACAAGTCCATTGTATTGGGATGAAGCAAATCAAAGTCAGGCTGCGGAACAAATTGAACCTCCGTCCGGACGGGATAGAGTGCCCGAATAATAGCCTTGTCCGTCATATGGCCTTTACCTGTTTTGGCAAGGGAACCATAGATCCGTGCCTTGAACTGGTCTGCGTCTTCATTTTCTGCTTTGAAGATTCCGGCCGCTTTCTCCGGTCCCATGGTATGGGAGCTGGACGGTCCGCTGCCAATCTTAAATAGCTCAGTCAACGATCTCATAGCACCCTTATCCCTTCTCAGTTGTCATTCCTCTGAAAACGTTCCTTAAGCTTCATCAGCCGCTCATGAATCCCCTCTTCATCAATCGCCATGTCAACCAATTGGTGAGTAAGCTGAAGACCTTGATTCTCTGCCAAAGCTTGTTTCCACGGGTGCGCCACAATCGAATGCGTAAGATGCCTTGTAGAGCGGGGGGCCTGCATGATCAGCTCTGCCAGCTCCCATGCCCGGGGAATTAGCTGTTCACGAGGCAATACCTCACTGACCAGACCGAGGTCTAGTGCCTCCTCTGCAGTAATGTTCATCCCCGTGTATGCATAGTATGCCGCTTTCTTGGTTCCCAGTATCCTTTGAAGTGCCAGGACGATTCCATCTCCGGGCGGAACACCGCCCAGATAATGGGCATCGAAAACGGCCGTGTCTTCCGTACAGATGGTAATATCACAAAGTGTTCCCAGCTGCCAGTGTGCGCCTGTGCCATTGATCGCCCCAATCGTGGGGATGTCGATGCATTGAACCATATTTTCAATCATCCGGAGTGATTCATGGTACATTTCCAGCTTCCGGCGATTCGGCCAATCCATAAATTTGGTGGTCCAGACTTCAGGATTGCCGGTCTGCCACAGCTCTCCTGTCCCTGTAAGAATCATAACCTCATTCTCAGGATCACGGCCAATATCTGACCATACATGACCATATGCGGCTTGGACCGGCCAGTCGAATTGTAACGGTCCCCCGTCAGTGTGCATACGCACTTCGAGGATGCCGCCGCGGCGGGTCATGAGGAATAAGTCCTTGTACTTCTCCGAGTACTCTTCGAGCCGGGTAGGTCCCGTCATCTTTCTATTGAACATCGTTGCCCATGAGGCGTCCCTGCATTTTCTTCAGCCGCTCCAGCGCTCCTTCTTCATCAATGGCCATATCGTACATCTGGTGGGCAAGCTGGAATCCCTGATCGGCGACCAGAGCCTGCTTCCATGGCCGGGAGATAATGGAGTGAGACAGATGTCTTGTTGAACGCGGTGCCTGCATGATCATCTCCGCAAGCTCCCATGCGCGCGGAAGAAGCTTTTCACGGGGCAGCACTTCACTAACGATACCCAGATCAAGTGCGGTCTGACCATTGATATTCTTGCCGGTGTAGGCGTAGTAGGCTGCTTTCTTGAACCCGATCATGCTCTGCAGTGTGAGCAGCATTCCATCTCCCGGAGGCGTGCCTCCCAGATAATGCGGATCGAAAAAGTCCGCGTCTTCCGTACAAATGGTAATATCGCAGAGCGTTGCGAGTTCACAGTGCGTTCCCGGACCGTTTACCGCCCCGATGGTCGGAATGTCAATGCAGAAGATCAGATTTTCAAGCAGTCTCAGCGATTCATGATACTGTTCGAGCTTCTTTTGCTTCGGCCAGTCCATGAATTTCGTATTCCAGACCTCAGGGTCGCCAATCAGCCATTTATCCCCGGTTCCCGTAATAATCATGACTTCGTTCTCAGGGTCACGGCCAATATCTGACCAGGCATGAGACCAGGCGGTATGAGCTTCCCAATTGTGCGTGTACGAATCTCCACCCGTGTGAAGACGCACTTCAAGGATTCCGTCACGGCGGGTCATTAACAGGAATTCCTTGTATTTCTCCGAGTACTCTTCGAATTTGGTGGGTCCAATCATACGTCTCTCTGTCATTGTAATTCCTCCTAAGTTTGGTTTAGAGCTTATCTGTTTCGTTCAAGCCAGTCTCTGGCAAAAGCTGCATACGCCGCAGCCCCTCTATGAAGCACCTCATCCGAGAACATCGTCTTAGGATGGTGTACGGGGTAACTATAACCTTCTTCGGCATTGCCTGCGTTAAGAAACACCGTGGTACTTGGCACCGCCTGTGAGACAAATGCGAAGTCTTCCGAGCCCATTAATTTCCCGCCGGGTACCAGCTCAGTGATACCGATATAGGAGCCGGCGCCAAAGGTATTTTCAATTGAAGCCCTCATTTGCTCATTAAGTCCGCCATCCGTCTTCACCTCAGGACACCCCCGCGTATAGATCACTTCCACCTTGGCCTGAAAAGTTTCTCCGATCCCTGCGGTAATTGCGCGGATACGGGCTTCCACTTTATCCCGCAAAGCGGCGTTAAAGGTGCGTACACTGCCCTTCAATCTGGCCGTATCGGGAATCACGTTGTTCGTAGTTCCGCCTTCCATCACGCCAATGGTAAGGACTGCATGTTCAATCGGCGAGATTTCCCGGCTAAGGATACCCTGCAGTGCCAGATGAAGATGAGCAGCCACATTCAAAGGGTCCACTGCGGCCTCGGGCATAGCGCCATGTGAGCCCCTCCCCCGGATGATGATTTCGAACCAATCCGACGAAGCTGAAATCGCTCCACCTTCCTCAGGTACTACAAATTGTCCCAGAGGCAGCGGCATTCCGGTCAACACGTGAAGCATCATGGCTGCATCCACCTTGGGATTGTCGAGAATCCCATTTTCCAGCATCATCTGTGCCCCGTGCAGCGTCTCTTCACCCGGCTGGAACATCAGCTTAACTGTCCCGCGAAGCTGCTGTTCGCTCGCCTTCAGAATCTCCGCCGCTCCCAGCAGCATGGAAGTGTGCATGTCATGACCGCAAGCATGCATGTTTCCGCTCAACGATGCGTAAGACAAATCCGTTTCTTCTTGAATCGGCAGCCCGTCCATATCCGCACGGATCAGAACTACCTTCCCTTCATGCTGTCCGCCAATGGTAACTGTTAGCCCAGATTCCCCGACGAGAGTGGGCTTAAGCCCCATCGATTCCAGCGCCTCTTTCACGTAGGCCGTTGTCTTGGGCAGACTTAGATCAAGCTCTGGAACCGCATGAAGATGATGCCTGTACATGACCATTTTGTCCTGCAGCTGATGAGCCATACTCATTAAGTCTTCAGCTTCTTCACTCACAATGAACATCTCCCAAAACATAAATTGAATGAACGTAAGAACAGTGCGGGCATTCCCTCCTTTTCATTTTAAGACTTTTTAAGAACACTTTTATCGTACTGGCATTTTCATACCCTGTCAAGAGATATTAAGACATTTTAAGAACATTATTTTAAGAGGCTGCCGGAACATTGTAATATCACATTTATTGTGATATAACTCTTTTGATTGAACTGTTCATGAAAGGAATCTATTATGAAAATCAAGCTGGGTATTATCACGCCAGAGTCCCATATGGATTATTTCCGCGCCATTGAAGAAGAAATGCGGCCCCTATGCCAGTTCCGCTTCCTTACCATCAGCAATTTCCGGGAAACAACGGACATCTATCTCAAAAACCTGGATTCAGTGGATGGATTTGTGATCAGCGGGAGGATGCTTTACGAGGCCATTGACAAGGAATGCCTGGATGACAAGGTACCTGTTCACATTTTGCATGATGATGAGAACCTGCTGTACAGAGAGCTTTTCCGGTTGCTGGTTACAGAACCTGGACTTGATATCTCCCGGATCTATGTGGATTATGCGTATATCATCGAGTCTTTCGGCGAATTCCAGCAATACCTGACTCATGAAGGAAAGCCCGTGAACAGCGGAAATCTGCTGGAGCGGGTGGAGACCATGCTGGAGAACCATATCACGCTATGGGAAGACAAGAAAATAGATCTGTCCATCACGGCCTTCGGCCACTTTGTTCCGGAACTCCAGAAGCACGGCGTCAAATATATCTTAATTCGGCCCACACTAGAGAGCGTTAAAGTGACCATCAGCGAGATCATCAACGAAATTACCATCCTCAAGCTTAAGAACCAGAGGGCAGTGGTTGCGTGCTTATCGGTCCAATATGAGCAGCACTTCTCCGAAGAGGAGCTTCATGAGCTGAAAGTCCTTGTCGGCAATTTTCTGCGCAGCGTGAATCTGGCAGACACGGCCCAAATCTCAGAAGGCTATGTCAGACTGTACACCACCTTTGGCCATTTCATGAGGATCACCTCTAACGCTCATAACTGTTCCCTGCTGGAGTATCTGGAGGAGCGTATACAGGGCAAGGTAAAGATCGGCTGGGGCTCGGGGCATGAATATTTTCAAGCGAACGTCAACGCCACCAAGGCTCACAGACAGGCGGAAGCCTATACGGGCAGCAGCAGCTTTTTTATAGACGAGAATCAGAAGGTTGCCGGCCCCATGCGGAGCATGAATGTCATCCAGTTCTCCGAGCAGGGGGACCCGGAAATCCTTGCGTTAGCCAAAACCATTGGAATCAACAACATCAATTTGCAGAAAATCATGTCCTACGCAGAAATCATGCGAACCAATAAGCTATCCTCTGAGGATGTTGCACAGTGCCTGTCCATGACCGTTAAAGGTGCAAACCGAATTCTTAACAAAATTGAGGAAAGTAAACAAGTACAAACGGTATTTGAAAAAAGGGACAACAGTAAGGGGCGTCCCAAAAAATACTACGAGCTGTTGTTTCTCGACCATGAAGGGCGCAAATTAAGCGAATGATACGCGGATACGTATTGGCAAAAAGGCATGTTTTCTATTTTGAAAACATGCCTTTTTTTCGCTTTTTCAGCAAGTCAAATGGCTCCTTGGCTGGAAGACCAGTGCTGCACATGCTGTAAGAACCGCCGCGTGGCAGGTGAAGCATATTTCATCGAGTTGACTGCGATGCCCAGGGAACGGAAGCTCCGCTCCTCCAGCTCAAGCATGGCTACACGCTCATACTGGAACCGGGTGACCAGCTCTGGAAGGATGCTGATGCCCAGGCCTTTTTCCACCATGGCAATAATAGCGTAATCGTCCCCGGCCGAGAACTTGATGTTCGGCTTAATCCCGGCCTTCTCCAGCACCCGCTGCACATCATAATCCGAGCCGGGCTTCGGAATGATGAAGTCCTCGTAGGCGATCTGGGCCAGCGGCATATAAGGGGCCTTACTAAGCGGATGGCCGAGCGGGAGGATCGCCAGCATCCGGTCCCGCTTCAGCGGAATGACCTCGAACCGCTCCCTTGTAGGCAATGAGAGGAAGCCGCAATCAACCACCCCAGCCTCGATCCACTGCTCAATCTCCAGATAACCACCCTCCATCAGCTTGAACTCAATGTACGGATATTCCTCACGGAACTGCTTGATGATATCCGGCAGCCAATGCACAGAGACGCTGGTGAAGGTGCCTATCGTGATCGTCCCCGTCTCCAGGCCGTGAATATCCGTTACCTGCTGCTTAAGCTGCTCATTCCAATTCAGAATCTCCCGGATCGGCTGAAGCACCTGCTCCCCGTTCACCGTCAGCTTCACGCCCGATCGGCTGCGCACGAGCAGCGGGAAGCCGAACTCCTGCTCCAGACTGCTGATCGTATGGCTGATGCCGGATTGGGTAAAGCCCAGCGCCTCCGCTGCCTTCGTAAGACTGCCCAGCTCCACCACTTTCAAGAACACCTCGTACTTAATCAGACTCATGTCCAGCCCCCTCACTTAGCATGACAATTTCTCATGTATCCTATGATAAACATTCAGTTACCTTATGTATTCGAGCGTATTATACTATACTCACTTGAAATAAAGAAGGATGATGACTGAATGAAGCCGCTTAAGGCCGAGCTAATGCTCATTGTAGTAACACTGTTCTGGGGCTCCTCCTACCTGTTCATGAAGCTGGGACTGGGTACACTGGGAGAATTCAATCTGATTTCATTGCGCTTCGGGCTTGCGTTCATCCTGGCGGGGCTGCTGTTCCGCAAACGGCTGCGCAGTGTGGATGCCAGAACCTTGAAATACGGAGCCTTGCTCGGCTTCCTGCTACTTGGCGTATTCACTTGCATCACCTTCGGGCTGAAGACGACCACGACCTCTAATGCCGGATTCCTGGTTGCGTTGACCGTTGTCTTTGTTCCTATGCTTGAGGTTCTGGTGTTTAGAAAAAAAGTCGCGCCCCCGCAAATCTTCGGCACTGTGCTCGCCATCAGCGGCATCGGGTTGCTTACGCTAAACGGCTCGCTGCAAATCCGGCCCGGTGATCTCCTCTGCATTCTGTCAGCAGTATTCTATGCGGTGCAGATTCTCGTGACGAGCCGGGCGGTTAAGACCTGCGACTCACTGAATATCGGCATTCTGCAGCTCGGCTTCGCCGGGGGCTATGCCCTGATTCTATCTGCTATCTTCGAGACGCCTTCGCTACCGTCCACCCTCCCGGGCTGGATCGCGATTCTGGCTCTGGGGATCTTGTGCAGCGCCTGCGGGTTCATCCTGCAGCCGGTTGCCCAGAAGTACACTACACCGACCCGCACCGGTCTGATCTTCGCCCTTGAGCCGGTATTCGCTGCCTTCTTCGGCTACTTGTTCGTACACGAACAGCTTTCGCTCCAGGGCTACACCGGTGCCGCCCTTGTGCTACTGGGCATTCTGGCCTCTGAGCTGCTGGGCAAGCTGCATATGGTTCCTCCGGCAAGGATGCTGAAGAAGCGGCGGGCGCATCTGTAGCTCTTCTTCTGCTAGATTGAGTGGAAATGGAACAAACATCTTAGACATCCGTCCACTTTTGGGGTATCCTACGAATTCAGGGGCACTAGTGCTCTTCATTTGCTCCTTTCGCCCATATCCCGCGAATTCAGGGGCACTAGTGCTCTTCATTTGCTCCTTTTGCCCACATCCCGCAAATTCAGGGGCACTAGTGCTCTTCATTTGCTCCTTTCGCCCACATCCCGCGAATTCAGGGGCACTAGTGCTCTTCATTCTTCTACCTTCAGCCTTGAGCTGGTCCAGCATCCTCCCATGCACCCCCTCACCCGCACATTGTATTCAGTTTTCCACATACATCCGGCTCGCACCCATGGCCCCTCTATATCTCTTATCCCCACCTGAGCGTTCAAAAAGCACAAAAAAACGTCCCCCTGCCAACCGGCAGTCAGGGACGTTCTTTGTTAGTCTATAACATGTGTCGCCTATAACAGCTGTGGCCGATTAATGCCCCATCATCATAGCGGCATCTGTCTGCTGTTCTTCAGGAGAAGGTGCAGCGCCTGCTGTCTTCGGACGGCGCAGAATCAGACTGAGGACCACTCCGGCCACGGCGATGCAGCCCGAGAGGAAGAAGACATCCCCGAAGCCCTGTACGGCAGCGGCAAGCGGATTGCTTCCGGCCGTCATTTTACCCATATGCACCGCAATCTGGCTGGTCAGGTACCCGGTCATGCCGGCAACAGCGAACGATACCACAACCTGCTGGGCAGCGGCGGTAAGCGGGGTAACCCGGTTCACCCATTCACGCGGCGCAGAGTTCAGAACATGGGTGTTGACCGGCATCATCGACAGACCCATTCCCAGGCCCATCATGACCAGAGACAGTATAATAACAGGAAGACTGGTGTCTACTGTAACTCCTGAGAGCAGGAACAGTGCCGTCGATATAATACTGAGACCTACGAACACTAGCGGACGCGCTCCGATCCGGTCGAACAATCGGCCGCCCAGCGGCATCCCTACTCCGGAAGCCAGCGCCTGCGGAAGCAGGATCAGCCCGGTCTCCAGCGGTGTGTAATTGCGGATCTGCTGGAGGTACAGCGGAACGAACAGCATGGAGCCGAACAATGCCGCCTGTGTGACCCAGGACAGAATAATCCCGCGCGTAAAGTCCGAGGAACGGAAGACGCGCAGCTCCAGCAGCGGATGCTTTTGCAGCAGTTCAACAATGACAAAGACGATCAACGCGGCTCCGCCAACCGACAAGCCTAGGATAGCCCCGGTTGAAGTCCAGCTCTCTCCGCCGCCCTGATTGACGCCATAAGCCAGCATCGAGAACGCAAGCGGAGCCAGAATGATTCCGAGGATATCGAGGTGGGCTCTTCCCTTTTTCTCGGTCACCGGCAAATACTTAAGGCCAAGAATAATACCTACAATACCGATAGGCAGGTTAATCAGGAAAATCCAGTGCCAGCTCACATACTCCACCAGATAACCTGCGAGGATCGGGCCAAGGGCTGGAGCCAGCAGCATTGGAATACCGAGCATCCCCATGATCGAGCCTCTGCGTTCTGCCGGAGCGAGTCTGAAGACCATCGCCATCCCGATCGGAGCGACCATGCCGCCGCCAAGACCTTGAATGACGCGGAACAAGACAAGCTGCCCCGAAGTCTGAGCTACCGAGCATAACACAGAGCCAAGCACGAACATGGCAATGGTCGTTAGGAATACCTGCTTAGACCCGAACCGGTCGGTCATATAGCCTGCCAGCGGAATTACAGCAGCGAGCGCAAGCGTGTAGCCGGTAATCGCCCATTGAACAGTCTTCAGGTCCGTATCGAAATACTGCACCAGATTCGGAACGGCCACATTGACTGCGGTGCTGTCCAGAATAACCATGATCATGCCGACAATAATCGCCAGCAATGATGGAATTATAGCTCTCAGCGAGAACGGCGCCTCTGCGGCGGCGGTGTTACTTGGATTCATAGGTTTTGACATTCTCTTGTCCACTCTTTTCTCTATTCATGATTAGTTATACTTGTGAAAATACAGCTCAAACAACCCGTCAATCTGCTCCTCCAGCGGGGCCAGCTTGAAGATCTGCTGAAGATCCTCACGCTCCTTGGGGAGACTGCTCACCATAATCACCGGAAATACAATGGCCCCGTAGATCTGCAACGTCATCGTCATCAGCTTGTCACGGTCCTGCTCTCCGGTAATCTCGGCAAGTGCATCAAGAATCCGTTCAATTCTCATCAGCTTGGAATATTTCGCATATTCATCGTGGGAGCCCATAATATGGTGTCTCTGATCCAGCATCTGCCGGGCCATCCCGGGATAACGGCTAAGATTCATAATGTAACGGGTAAAAAACAGCTTCATGCGCTCCTTCGGCGGCAACGAAGTGTCCTCCAGTGCCTTAAAAGCATCGTCAAAGGTCGCCACGAGCTGCTTCACAGCATCGCCGAACAGCTTCTCCTTGGAGCCATAGTGGTAGTTCACCAGGGCCAGATTGGTCTCAGCTCTTGCCGCGATACTGCGCAGGGTAATGCATTGGAATCCGTCCTCACGGATCAGCGCAACCGTGGCATCGAGGATAAGTTGCTTCGTATCTTTATCTGAAGAATCAGCTTTGTTGCCCAATTTAACCATAATGCAGCTTGTCGCCCTCCTCTGTCACAGAATCTTAATCATTGATCTAATCAACGATTTAAACATTGTTTAATTCGAATTTAAAATTACTCTCTTTCCGGCATTCTGTCAACAGAAAGTTAAAGGGAGAATTCCTGCAGCTATACTTAAGCCGTGGAATTCTCCCTTGGGAGCAGAGTTATGTCATATGCGAATCTAGGATGGGGCCGGGCCGGCTAATACTTCACTGGCTGCCTGGACCGGCGTTAGGGTTAGCTTGGTGAGCTTGCCTGAAGCGCCTAGTTCCAGAGTCAGTACAGCCTCCGCTTTGGTGAAGGACAATACACTCACAATCGTGATTACTCCATCCTGCTGTGTGCTGGTGGTCGATTTCACTCCGCGGTAACTGCCCGCCAGCATGTTAATCCCTTCCCAGCTCTGCTGGAGAGCCGGAAGAGCAGCGGGTTCTGCGTCCTTGGCGTAATACCGCTCCTTCAGTGCCGGATAGTTACCAGCTGCCAGCAGACCTGCTACGGCACTTGCCATTACCTCCCGTGTGTATACTTCAACCTGAGCGGTTTCCGGATTATAAGAAGTAACCAACCCGATCGCTGCAAAAAAAGACAGCGGCGCGAACGCTTTTTTTTGTTTTAACTCAAAGCCGCCTGTAAACGGTACTTTGTTCTTGCCGTCCAGCACAAGCTCCTTACCGGATAATCTGAACTGAACACTCTCCTGGAACCGTTCCAGCAGGAACGTCCCGGTAGCTCCACTGAAGGAGACCTTATATTTGAGGGCCTCTACCGTCTCCCGCAGCGGGAGCATGACGTCCGGTCCGTTGGTATAGGCCGATGTCTCACCCGTCTGCAATTCCTGACCGTTCACGATAATCCTCAAGCTTCCGGCGGCACTAACGTTATTACTGGTCAATACACCTGCTCCTGCTGCAAATAACATTACACTAAGGAATACGGCTGCGATTCTTTTGAACAAATCGATCCCACCTTTCCTATATTCGAATATTATGCACGCATGCTTCAGAGATTAACCTTGCCTTATTCATTAACCGTTCTATACTGCTTTGGAACAGCCCTACTCCACTTTGAAGTTGAAATATTGCTTCGGGTAAGGCTCCTTGATCAGTGTGAAATGCCACCATTCCTTGGCGTACGGCTTGAAGCCCTGCTTCACCATCGCATCCTTCAGCAGCTTCCGGTTCGCATGTTGGGTGCTGCTGATAAGATTCGTATTATAGTAAGAGATTTCGCCGAAAAAATCATAAGGACTGCCCATATCCACCAGCTTGCCTGTACTCTTCTGAGCCAGCGTCAGGTCGATCGTGCTTCCCCGGGAATGCCCGGATTTCTTGGCGATGAAGCCCAGCTTGAACAGATTCCGCTTGTCCAGCTTCGGATAATACTGCGCCTTCATCTTCAGATCACCGGCGTCTTGTGACCAGCGCACGAAGTGATTAACGGCTTGCTGCGGACGGTAAGCGTCATAGACTCTCAGAATATAGCCTTTCTGTTCCAGATCTTCGCTAACCTTCTTCAGCGCAGCAGCGGCGGTCTTCGAGAAGATCGCGAGCGGGGCCTTATATCCGTCCACCCTGGTGCCGGTAAAATTATTCTCACTATAGTAACGGATTTCATATTGCGCCGAGGGAATAACCTCATCCAGATAGACAAAACCGCCGGGGAGATTGTTTTTCTTCACAACTGTGCTTGGTGTAAACGGTGTCTCAGGAGTCACGGATGCTGCTTTTGCCGTTGTCATGGCGCCCAGAAGTGCAGCCCCGCTTACAATCATTGCGCCTAACAGTAATCCCAGTCTTGTGCCTCTAAATCGCAGCTTATTCACAATGTTTACTCCTCACCTGCCTCATCCCATATTTACCCTTCCAGTATACGGTGCAGCCCCAGGGAGCGTCTATAGCGAAGATGGAGCTTGCCCCGCCGGGAGCATATCTTTGCGCCTGTAGACCCCCATCAGCAGCCCGAGAGCCGCGAATTCAATGAACACATGCTGGCCGTAGCTCAAAAACGGGAACGGTATGGAGATCAGCGGCATTCTGCCGGTGAGAATAGTCAGGCCATAGATTAGACGAATGGAGAGCATCAGAGCCAGTGCCAGAATCAGTGCCCGTCCATAGGTATCGCTTACGGTGCGTGCAGAGTATAACATTCTGAGCACAAACCAGCAGACCAGCACAAGCAGCAGCAGACCGCCAGCCCAGCCGAAGCTCTGAACCAGGTACACAGGGAAAAAATCTGTATACGGATAGGGCAAACGCTTATCTTCTGCTAACTCGACAATACCTTGTCCTCCCCAGCCTGCGGAGGTCAGGGTGCTGTGAATCATCCGGTTAAGAAAACCTACGCCATTCTCCGCATCATTGATAAATAAGTATCTGTTGAACCGGTCGCGCAAATACGTTTCACTCCAAACATAGAGGGCAAGGCCAGATACACAGCTTGCGGCAACAACCACCGCTCTGCCCCATCTCCGGGTAATCCACACATATAATGGTAAAGCAACCGCCAGATATACAACCAGTTCGGCAAAAGAAGGTATGACAAGATAGATGGCCGCAGGCAGCAGCAGCAAGCCTACCTCCTTCCAGTTTCTAATCCGGCTGCCTGAAGCATTCTGCACCCCGGGTCTTTTCAAGAGCCCTGCCAGTCCGACTATAAAGAGATAAGGACTATATCCAATGAGATCGAACCGGAAGCCCAGAATGAAAGCATAACGCCTCGTGCCGTTTATCATATTCGGATTAAACCACATAACGACGGCAATCAACAGCAGCGCTCCGCCATAGATCCACCCCGAAGCCCGCTGCAATTGCTTGAAATTGATAAAATACATGATAGCCATGACCGCGATCCCAAGAACGATATACACAGATTGGCGCAACATAAGGGCATCAGGAAACTTGTAATAATCCCCAAACCCCGCCTCCACAGCTGCCATCCCCAGCAGACTTACCACCGACAACAAAATAACACCCGCCAGCAGCGACCAAGGAATCCTGGGCTTGTGAATCTGGTGCAGATCCCGGCCGATGGCCTGCGGATCACCCAATTGTGCAATTGCATACTGCTGCGCCTCTTCTTCGGAAGCCCCCTGCTGCTGCCTCTCCATCATCAGGTCGGCGAAATGTCCGCTCAGCTCCTCCCGGATCTCATCGTGCATTCCTTTAGCCTTTACTTCGGCGCACACCCTATTCAAATAGCGGTTCAGCACCTTCTGATTTGGTTCCATCAGCCGCTGCCCTCCCCCAGAACGGTATCCATAGCACCCTTGAACAGTGCCCATTCCGCCTTCTTCTCCTGCAGCTTGTGCTTGCCCTCATCCAGTAGCCGGTAATACTTGCGTCTGCGTCCGTCTACCTCCATCCAATACGCTTCCACCCAGCGTTCACTCTCCATCGCATGGAGAATCGGGTAGAGCGTACCCTCCTTCAGGGCAAAAACTCCCTGTGAGCGCTGCTCCAGCTCCTTAATCAGCTCGTACCCATACAGCGGCCTGTCGAGCAGCAGAGTGAGGATCATCGTCCCCGTGCTCCCCTTCAGCATTTCTTTGCTGACCTTCATCGGCATTTCCTCCTGTTTGTTTCGCCTATACATCGTTAATCTATGCTTAATATACAGTATTAACCAATTGAAGTCCAGCCTTTCCGACATCCGCCTCCATACATTAACACGCACAAAAAAACCTCTCCCGCCAAATGGTTGCCCATTTTAGCAAGGAGAGGTTCTTATTCAATTCCATGATAATTAATGCATCGAAGCCTGAGTCTTGTGCGATACGATGACACGCTTCAGGAAGAACGCAATCACCAGACCTATAATAGCCATGACCATCCCGAAGATGAAGGCATTCTGCACTCCATGAGTGAAGGCAGCGCCGATGTTCAGCGGATCAGCCGGGTTAGTGACGGTCTGCATGTAGCTTTTGGAGCCGGAGGTCATGATGCTTACCGCCAGCGCTGTACCAATCGCACCCGCTACCTGCTGAAGTGTATTCATTATGGCTGTACCATGCGGATAGTATTCCAGCGGAAGCTGATTGATACCATTCGTCTGTGCAGGCATCATAATCATAGAGATTCCGATCATCAGCACACTGTGAAGCACGATCACGAAGACAACGGTCGAAGTAGCTGTAATTCCCGAGAAGAACCACAAGGATACGGCGACGAGCGCCAGCCCTGGGATAACCAGCCATTTCGGACCGTATTTGTCGAACAGACGTCCCATGACTGGCGACATCAGCCCGTTGATGATTCCGCCCGGCAGCAGCAGCAATCCTGCCTTGAAGGCTGAATACCCTTGTCCCTGCTGCAGATACATAGGAAGAATCAGCATCGAGGAGAGAATAACCATCATACAGATGAAGACCATCAGTACCCCAACCACGAACATCGGGAACTTGAAGGCGCGCAGATCAATCATAGGCTGCTTCATCGTCAACTGGCGGATACAGAACAGAATAAGGGCAATCGCACCGATCACGATGGCAATAATAACCTTCGGACTTCCCCAGCCTTCCGCTTCACCGGCACTGCTGAAGCCGTAGACAATACCGCCGAAGCCGAAGGAGGACAGAATAATGGACAGGACATCAATCTTAGGCTTCGTCACTTCCGTGACGTTCTGCATGAAGAGAATTCCGCTAATTAGAGCCATTACCAGGAACGGCAGGGACAGCCAGAAGATCCAGTGCCAGCTCAGGCTCTCAATCAGCAGACCGGCAATCGTAGGTCCAATCGCTGGAGCTACCATAATTACCAAGCCGATAAGTCCCATCGCCGCCCCTCTTTTCTCAGCGGGAATGATGATTAGAATCGTATTGAACATCAGCGGCAGAAGCAGCGCGGTTCCCATCGCCTGCACCACTCTCGCAGTGAGCAGAAACTCGAAATTCGGCGAAATCGCCGCAAGGAACGTGCCCAGAATAGAGAAGCATAGGGCTGCGACGAACAACTGTCTTGTGGTGAACCACTGGAGAAGCATCCCGGAGATCGGAACCAGAATGCCCAGCGTCAGCAGATAGGCGGTAGTCAGCCACTGCGCCGTTGATGGTGTAATTTGCAGGACATTCATAAGATCACTTAAAGCTACATTTAGGGCGGTCTCACTGAACATGCCGATGAAGCCGGCAATCAGCAGGGAGATCAGAATGGGTAAAGTCTTGAATTGCCGGGGCTTACTTGAACCCTTGTCAGTCATAGTTGCATTCACTCTCGTATCCTCCTGGTATCTGTGTATATCTCTCTAGGGTCTTGCGTATTACGGTTAAGCCAGTATTGCCGGAATGCACTCTGCTGCTGCTTCCAGCGGTTGAATATTTCTGCAGGTCAACGCCTGCAGCAGCGCCCCCTCGAACAAGGAGACCACCACCGAAGCTTTGCACTCTGCCGTTTCCTCCTGTACCCCCTCCCGGATCAGACGCTTCGCAATAATATCCTGCCAATCCCTGAAGACACACTGGCAAGCAGTGCGCAGCTCATGGCTGACACAGGAGGTCTCCACGGCTACCCAGAAGCTGAACGGAACCAGTCCTTCAAAAGAGGATTTCTCCGCCTCATTTGCCATAGACATGATGAAATTCTGCACAGCCTGAGCCGGCACCGCTTCACTCTCCATATAATGGCGCAATAAACGGGCTACCTCTTCACTAGTCCGGTTAATGCAGGTCAGGGCCAGCTCCTCTTTGCCGTGGGGAAAATAATAATACAAGGAACCCTTGGGCGATTCGCTGTCTTTAATGATCTGATTCAGTCCGGTAGCATGGTACCCCTGTGTAAAAAACAACCTGGAAGCCGTATCCACAATGGCTTCGCGTGCATTAGGCTTGTTCGACAAGCTCTACACTTCCTTATCTTGACGATCCAACCATTATAACAATTGGTCTACATAATAAAACCACAAAAAAACTCCTCCTGTCAATGGATAATAATTTTAAATTTTAATTTTCACTGTTGGTTCATAAGACTTAAGGATTGCCACGCATCCGTTCTGCCGCTATAATCGAATTAAAATTAATTATTCCAATGTGAAAGGTGTGATTACAATGAGTCAAAAGCCTGCAATGCAGGGAATTCCCAGCCCGCTAGTGAAGCTCAATCAGGCCTTCATTGTCATATCTGTATTACTGGCCTTGCTCACAGGCCTCCACTGGATTCTCGCCTTCCCGCTTGCCGCCGGATTATCAGGTCTAATCTTCGGATATCATCCCGTCATCAGGCTATGCAGCCCGCTGCTGACGAAGCCGCGCTCCGCCTATGTGCTTGAAGACCCGGAGCAGCAGCAATTCAACCAGAAGATTGCCGTCTTCTGTCTGGCGGGCGGACTGGTCAGCTTTCTGGCCGGCTGGACGATTGCCGGATATATCTTCACCATGATGGTCGGAATCGCAGCAACGGTTGCCATTCTCGGCTTCTGCATCGGCTGCTTCATTCATTATCAGTGGAGAATGTACACTTACAGACGCAAGCAGGCCGGGCTTCACAAATAATCCGGGATTTCCTTCCTGCTGCATACCTCTACCCCTTGTACAGAACAGGCCAGCCAGTCCTTGCAGCAGTGGAACACTACTGTCAAGGCTTGGCTGGCCTGCGCCCTCATCCATATTAAGAATCAGGCCTTGGGAAGCGCCTGCCGGAATGAGACGGACTAAGGTGTAGCCCGTTCAGCGTTCCCTGCCTGCCACATCCCAGCGGTGACGGAACTTCTCGAGGCGCGGATGGACCTCAGCCGGCGCTTCGGAGAGCAGCAGACGCAGCTTGACGATCCACTCCTCGAAGGAGGAGAAGGAGGCGAACAGATTCGCCATATCTGGAGTCAGATAGAGAAAATACGGCGCGGGGTAAATGTCGCTGATATGACGCAGTGCCGAATCCAGCGGGGTATACTTCTTACGCTTACCTTCGAGGCTCTCTACCGTGATGAAGGACTGTCCCTGCTCTTTTTTCCACGCATGCAGCCGGTCATCCCGCTTATACCAGGCCTTCACCGGCTCCTTCGTCATCCGCCGGACGGTTTCTTCATGCAGCGGGTAGAGCACCAGCTTCGTGAACTTGCGCTCCACTGCCGTCTCCGCCGCCTTAAGCAGCTCCATATCCGATATATGCTCGAACGAATCATAGAAGATCAGCGTTCCCTTACGCTCACTGGCTGGCGGTTCATAGCCATAAGGCATATGTTGTATGTCACGTGTCATCATATTACCTCCCGTGTATTACTGCCTATAGCATATCATGCTACCCGGGACGGCGTACAATTCTGCAAGCTTGTCATGAAAAAGCACTGCTGCTCATTTCCCTTGGCTTCATCCGCTAACCCAGCTCTTCACGGAACCATTCTATGGTTTCCCTAATGGCCCTCTTATACGATGTCGGATTGTATTCGGGGAACCGCATCATGAATTTATTATCATTCAGCAGAAGCGGATACTCGAATTCGTATAGAAGCTCATGGAATTCGCTTATTTCCTTATTGAACACACCGGCTAATCCGACTGCCCAGCTCGGCACCGCACAGCACTTTCCCGGACTGCCAGCCGCATGGTGGATATTCATCAGAAATTGCCGCCCCTCAATAGCTCCGGAGCCGGACACATGCCACTCCCCCTGCTCACCGCTCTCCGCCAGCAATACAGCTGCTCTGGCCGCATCCCGGATATAGACCAGATCATGCGGAACGTCCAGCTTCACCGGCCACTTAATCGTCTTCGCCTGGAGGGCTCCGCTAAAGATCGGTCCGAATAAGCGGTTCGTGACATTGGGACCGTAGTAATTCGGATATCGCGGAATCACGTAACGGAATCCCCGCCGTTCAGCCTCCGTCTTCAGCAGCTCCTCCAGTTGATTCCGCAGCTTCCCCTTGCGGGTTCGTGCCTCCTTCGGATGGCGTTCATCCGCCGGAAGATATTGGAGCTTGCCGTAACCGTAGATATTGCCCGGAAATACCAGGGTCTGGCCGGACTTAAGCTGACGGGTTACCCGCTCCAGCGCCTCTGGCATGACAGAGTACCAATCCTGATACGGTACATTAAGGCAGAAATAGACGGTTGTTACCCCATTCAGCGCTTCAGCAAGCACCTTCTCATTCCTTACATCTACTGCCGCCAGGGTCAACAGCGGGCCTCTCAGCCTGTGTAAAGCCTGGCTGGAACGGTGGTAGGTAGCCTTCACCAGTCTGCCCCGTGACAGTAATTCTTGTGTGATGGAATGGCCCAGACCGCCATTGCCTCCAATTACGAGATTCATAACATTAACGGCTCCTTAACGAACGCATGAATACCTTCAGCAAGCTGCATGACGGTCCATTCAATCTGCCCGTGAGTATGGTTCGCAGTCATGATGAACCGGAATATCCATGTTGCTTCCTCAAGAGATGCAGGATATATATACCAGTAAATATGCCACTGTACCCAGTATACCGCCTTCAAGTTCCTGTATTCATTGGGTTAATTTGACGATTAATGTCGATTTCGAGCTTTTATATGGACATATGGTGAATTATTGAAAATCAATAGTTTTGCATCAGGCAGGTGCAGCCAGTAGCACGCGAATTTCCGCTCAATTAGAATGGTCTAGTTGTACATGCTTCTGTTTCTGATAAGCATATACAGCCGCACCCAGCGTACCTGCACGGCTGCCCAGTTCAGCCTGAACAATCCGGCACCGGCTTGCGGACAGCTTCAGCGCATGGGCATTTACAGTATCGCGGACACTGTTCAGGAGACGGTCTCCTGCTGCGGCCATGCCGCCCCCGATAATAACCAGCTCCGGGTTCAGCAGATTAATCACATTCGCCAGCCCGTATCCCAGCAGCTCCCCCGTCTCATGCATAACCTCAATGGCCAAGGGGTCTCCAAGATCATAAGCCTCTGAGATCATCTGCGCCGTAATCTGCTTCTGGGTCTGCTTGGTCCAGGTCTGAATCAGGCTGACCCTACCTGCCTCCAGCTTCTCCTTGAAGGTATTCACCATCCCCACCGCAGATACATACCTCCCCAGGCATCCAGAGCTTCCGCAGCGGCAGGGACGTCCCTGCCGGTACATATTCATATGTCCGATTTCACCTGCGCTAAAGGTTGTCCCATACAGCACCTTGCCGTCATGAACCATACCGGAGCCGAGACCGGTCCCGAGTGTGAGCAGTATCAGATGCTTATGCCCTTGTCCGGCACCATGGTGCCATTCTCCGTAGAGATTAACCCGCACATCATTATCTATGTAGACCTCGAAGTCGTAGTAAGGCTTCATTTCGTTGACCACATGGACCTGCTCCCAGCCGGGAAAATTCGGTGAGAAGACCGACAGGCCCTCCTCCGGGTCGAGCAGACCAGGGATTCCCATTCCCATACAGGCAATCTGCGACTCGTAAATTCCGCTTCCCGCACATAGCTGTGTAACAGCAAGCCTGATCCGCTCCAGCACATGTGCCGGACCCTTCTGCGCTTCTGTGGGTATCGACAGCTCCTCTAGCGCTGTGAAATGCTCATCGAATAAGCCTGCCTTGATATTGGTTCCGCCCAGGTCAATGCCGACTATGTATTTATCCATTCTGTCCCATCCTTCTTTCCCTATTAGAATGCTGTACCTCTCTTCTCTTATTATGCGCTTTCAACATTTAGATAAGTAGCATTTTCCGAGCATCTGGATAGTACGTTTCACTTGAAAGCGAACATCCTGCGGATAGCGATTGCTGTTATTTTATTGACAAAGAGGGCTGCCCCGGCAGCCAGACCTATGCTGCGGGACAACCCCCATTGTATAGCTATTTCATTCAAGCGTCTTAAGACCCGGCGCCCTTATACCGCTTGACGCCATAGCTCCAGGCCATCAGGCCGATGCTGAGGAAGACCACGCCGACCAGCGGGGTCAGCAGGGCCATCGTCCGCATCTCATCGCGGTGCAGGAACAAGGCTGCCGGATAGATCCCGACAAAAGCGAACGGGATAATCCAGGTAAGCAGCACCTGAATCGCCCGGTTGTAGATCGTTACCGGATAACGTCCGTACGTCTGAATGTTATACATCAGCGGCAGAATGCCTGTAGGCGCATCCGAATAGAACGACAACGAGGTCAATGTCGTATAGATCCCTGTATAAATGGCTACAGCGCTGAGCGTCAGAAGAATCAGCATCGGCAGGGTCCACCATTCAAACGGCAGGCCCAGATTGCTGCCGCTGATCGCCATGACAATCAGCCCGATGAAGGAGCCGAACAGGGATGGCGGGTCCACATTCTCCAGGAAGATCTGGAACAGGTTATGCGCCGGACGGGTCAGGATGCGGTCCATTTCGCCTTTGACAATATACCGCTCACTGAAGCCCCACATATTGACGAAGCAGCTGAACACGCCGAACGGTACCATGAAGAAGCCGTAGACGAACACCACTTCGTTCTGATTCCAGCCGCCCAGGCTGTCAGTATGCATGAAGATGACCAGGATGAAGATAAAGTTCGTCGCCTGAAACAGCAGGTCGGAAATGACCTCCACCCAGAAATCCGCGCGGTAGGTTAACCGTGTTTTCATATAATTCTTCAGATATTCAATCAATAAGCCCAGGTAGTACATAGCTCAGCTTAACCCCCCTGCACGAACAGCCGCTGACGCGCTGCGTGATTTAGCCAGACAATCGGAATGAGCAGAATCAGGAACCAGATGACCTGGATACCCAGCACATTCCAGATGCCCACCCCCTGCACCCGGCCTGTAAATACAGAGCCCGGCAGATAGGTAATCGCTTGGAAGGGAAGAACCTTAAGCACGGAGGACAACCAGTCCGGGAATAAGGTAATCGGCACAATCAGCCCCGAGAACAGATCGACGACCACACGCTTCATGCGCATCATCCCCTCATTGTTCTCCACGAAGAAGGCTGACAGGCCTGTGATAATATTAATCTGCGAGCTGATCAGGAAGCTGAAGAACAGCATGACCAGGAACCCGGCCCAAGCCGAAGGCTCCGTAGGCAGCTGTACCGGAAACAGCAGAGTGGCAATCACCATGCCCGGGATCATCAGCATCATGAAGCGGAACAGGCCTTCGCCGAGGCCCTGCATCATTTTGACCAGAACATAATTATAAGGCCGGATGAACTGGATCGCGATGCTTCCGTCACGGATATCCGTGGAGATCTCCCGGTCCAGATTGTTGAAGTAGAAGGCCCGCGCCATCCAGGACACCGCCACATACGTGGTCATCTGCGCCCCGGTAAAGCCGCCGAGCGATTCACCATCGCCATAGATCGCTCTCCAGGTGAAATAGTTCACCCCGATATTGAGCGTGTAGATCAGAATCCCCGAATAGTAATTCACCCGGTAAGCAAGCATCGTCAGGAACCGGATGCGGATAAAATCAAAATAAGCGCCAAGCAGCAGCCTCCGCCCATTCTCCCCGGAACCGCCCCGGGAACCTCCGGAGGAGGGAACTGCCGTTGCCAGCTTCTCAGACATGGATAACCTCTTTCTCATCGCTGAGAGCGGCGATCCGCTCCTCCGGCTTCTCTGCCGAGCCTG
Source organism: Paenibacillus silagei (assembly GCF_017874735.1). GTDB lineage: Bacteria > Bacillota > Bacilli > Paenibacillales > Paenibacillaceae > Paenibacillus_AQ > Paenibacillus_AQ silagei. Next base: position 19,075 of record NZ_JAGGLV010000003.1, on the reverse strand, counting down.
ACTGATAAATACTGCGGACGATGTCATCCGTGTTTGTTTCGATGATTTTGATGTCTGTAATATCGGCCTGTCCGACGACCCGGCCCAGCACATCCGATACATTCAGCTCCAGCGGAATCCAGACCTTGGCCGCCAGCTCATTCTCTGCGGTCCAGGTCACCGGCATGCCTTCCGTCCAGCCGATCAGCTGCTGCAGCTTCGTGGCTGTTCCGAACTGGAACTGCACCTCACGCCCGGTTCCCCAGCGCTGCTTCAGATCATCCAGACCTCCGTCATAGATAATCCGCCCGTCATCCAGCATGATGACCCGCGAACAGAGCGCTTCGATATCCTGCAGATCATGAGTCGTCAGCAGGATGGTTGTGCCATGCTCCCGGTTCATATCCTTCAGGAATTCGCGGATCTCCGACTTCACAACAATATCCAGTCCAATCGTGGGTTCATCCAGGAACAAAATGGACGGATTGTGCAGCAGTGCCGCTACAAGCTCGCAGCGCATACGCTGGCCCAGGCTTAATTTGCGGACCGGACGGTTCAGCAGATCCTGAAGCTCCAGGCGTTCCACCAGCTCATCCAGCCGTTTTTTGAAGTCCTGTTCGGACACGCGGTATACCTTGCGCAGTAGCTGGAACGACTCAATCACGCCGATATCCCACCAGAGCTGGCTGCGCTGACCGAAAACAACGCCAATGTTCTGCACGAACTTCTCGCGCTCCTCGTACGGCACGAAGCCGCCGACAGTCAGACTGCCGGCGGTGGGGACAAGAATTCCGGTAAGCATTTTGATCGTAGTAGACTTCCCTGCCCCGTTCTCCCCAATATATCCGCAGATTTCACCTTCGGGAATGCTGAACGAGATGTCCTTCACTGCTGTTACTTCGGAATATTGCCGCTTAAACAAATCAGCGAAGGCCCCTTTGAGGCCCTCGCGGTTTTTTTGGACTTTGAAGGTCTTGCGCAAGTCCTGCACTTGTATAGCATTCATAGGTTACCTCACTAAGCTAAGTATTGGGTTCAGTACCCCATTATAATGGAACGGATGCATATCCGTCCAGCCTGCTTATTTAGCCACTCTTCCCTCAAAAAACTCTGCACCCGGCACAGCCTCCAGATGTCCGGAACGGGCCACCTTGGTCCGCAGGTACTTCTCATTGAAGGCCGATACGTCGCCCCATAGCGGCACCCGCTTCACTGTATTCATTCCGGCAGCCCGTAGTGCTTCCAGCTTCTTCGGATTGTTGGTGATCAGAGTCACAGGATGGCTGCGCAAATGCTGAAGCACGCTGATCGCATCTGTGTAATCTCTGGAATCATCGGCGAACCCCAGCTCCAGATTGGCCTCTACGGTATCATACCCTTCTTCCTGAAGAAGATATGCCATTGCTTTGCTGAACAGGCCAATGCCTCTTCCTTCATGATTCGCCAGATAAAAGAGGGCCCCGGCGCCATGCTGGGCAATCATCTTCATCGACTGGTGCAGCTGGAAGCCGCAATCGCAGCGCTTGCTGCCGAAGATATCCCCGGTATGGCAAATGCTGTGCATCCGGATCAGCGCATCCTCGGAATGCTCGAAATCTCCGTAGACCAGGACACTGGACTGCTGTCCATCCGCAAGCTTCATCGATGACAACCGGCTGATGAGCAGCTCGGTAGCCTCCTTACCTTCAGCGCGCTGAAGCTCTTCGTCCGTCACATTCAGCCAGCTATACCATTTGAAGGTGATCGTCTCCCCGTCCAGATTGACAGGCAGGGTAATAGGTCCGACCAATATATTCGTGGAATTTCCCATAGGAATCCGGCTGATTTTGTTCTGTAGTATAGATAGGATATCTGGGTTGATCATAAGAGCACCGTCCTAAAAGTTTGATAGCATAAGCTTCTTCGATTCCATTATGCAAACTTGCTGTGAAAAGAATCCACTTCGCTTTAAATTTTGATATTTTATTTTCTTCATAGTAACTATTTGTAAGTTAGTTTATCATTGTAATATAACTTCGTCAAGTTATAATATATATTTAAATATTTATAATTACTTATTGTAAGTTTATGATATAATGAATGCTGAGGTGATCCTTATGAATGATTTTGAGATGTGCCCGCGGTTTGAGAAAGCGGTAGATGTGCTGAGTAAGCGGTGGGTCGCCCTGATCGTATTCGTCCTGATGGATGGTCCGCGGCGGTTCGGAGAAATTGAGCATTGCTTGTCCAACCTTAGCGGCAAGGTTTTGTCAGACCGGTTGAAGGAGATGGAGACGGAAGGGATCATACAGCGCACTGTATATCCTGAGATGCCCGTACGAATTGAATATTCGTTAACCGATAAAGGTACGGCCCTGGCTCCCATTCTTGGAGAGATCGGTAACTGGTCTACGGATTGGATCGAGATCGGCGTGACCAAATGATTCCCGCACGGCACGCGAAGCAGCGCCCTTGAAGCTCCTGAACAGGAACCTTCGGGGCGCTGCTTTGTTTGATTTTATAATAAGCATGGTCGATTCCTACAGATCCTTACGCTGAAAGCGCAGAAGCCCCAGCCCAAAGATAACCACAGTGTAGATTGCAGCGTATACGACAAAGGTATTAGACGGAAATGAATTGAAATTCATCAGACTAAGCGCCCCGCTATCCATCGATAACATACCATTCATATCCTGTAAGCTGAACAGCTCGACAGTCATCCGGCGCTGCAAGGTATCTGCGGGCATAATCATCGAGATCATTCCGGTCAGATTATTCAGCACCTTCAGTCCGTCGTCCTCCAGTCTCAGCGAACCGCTAAGCTTATCTACCATCCCTCCGAGAAATCCCGCCCCGTAGAGCATTGTCATGAACACACCGTTGCCAAGCGCCGAGAATAGTCCTGAACCCAGCATGGATACGGAGATTAACAAGGGAACTACAGAGGCGAACAGCAGGAATGACTTCGCAAGCACGACTGCATCTCTGGGAACATTCGCGTGGGCACTTGTAATCAGCAGAATTGCAGTGAACAGAATGAGGGCATACATCGTTCCCAGCGTGACAAAGCCCAGCCAGCGGCCAAGATACCATTTCCAGCGCGGCAACGGCCGGGGCAACAGAGCCTGCATGACCCCCTGCTCCGCTTCACCAGCAATCACCGAGAAAGAGCTGAAGATCGCCAGAAAGGCAATAACGAACGCGCCGAAGAAGAAGCCCAGACTCAGAATAAAAGCGCCGTTCATGTACTGCATGAACAACCCGCTGCCATTTCCCAGCGTTCCGGCCCCTTGATCGTTCGTTCCTACGGTATCGGCCACAAACCAGAAGGCAATCAGGAACACCAGGGTAAGCAGGAGGGTTAGCAGCATCACTTTTTTGCGCAGCATTTCTTTCCAGGTCATTGCTAATATGGTTCTCATTCCTTCTCCCCCCTATGACTGAGCCCGGCTACCGCATCCATGAACCAGTCCTCCAGCCGTTCAGTCTGGCGGCTTACCTGGTACAGCGTCATCCCTTGCTCCACCATCAGCCCGTTCAGCCAGCCTGCCTGCTCCTCATGATCCAGCTCCGCCTCCAGCCACACGACGCTTGAATCTGACTCCTCCTGTGCCGGATCATAGCCCGATTTACCCGCCGCAGGCACGGATTCCCGGATGGATAGCCCTGTATGCTCATTAAGCCAGGACAGCAAAAAAGGCGTGTATCCGCCCACTTTGAAATGCCAGCTTGTCCGTTTGTTCAGCATCTCCGCTACTTTGCCGTGCCGCAGGACCGCTCCGTTACTCAGCAGAGCCATCCGGTCGCACAGCACTTCAACATCCTCAAGTAAATGAGAGTTGAGAAAAATAGTAATTCCCCGGTCCTTCAGCCGCTGCAGAATCTTCCGCACTTCCATTCTCCCGATAGGATCAAGGGCTGAAGAGGGTTCATCCAGGAACAGAATCTCCGGGTCATTCACCAGCGCACACGCAAGACCCAGCCGCTGCTGCATTCCCTTGGAATAATGCTTAACCCGGTCCCTTCCGCGCAGCCCGATACCTACCTCCTGCAGGAGGTGAGGGATTCTCTGATCCATGACGGATTTCGGAATCCGGCACAGCTTGGCATGAAGCCTGACCACCTCTTCACCGGTCAGCCAATCCTGGTAGCGGTACAGCTCCGGCAGATAGCCAATTTTCATTTTGGCTTCCATAGAGCCCAGCGGATGGCCCAGGATGGAAGCATGGCCGCCTGTTGGTGAGATGAGTCCAACCAGCATTTTGACAAAAGTACTCTTGCCGGCACCATTGGGGCCGAGGAAGCCGAAGGCTTCCCCTTTCCCCACAGTCAAGGTAACATCCCGGCAACCGCACCCGTTCGGATAAGCTTTGGTCAAGGCGTTCGCATCAATCGCAGGGATACTGCTCATTGTGTGATCAACTCCTGTACCTTCTGAATGAACTGCTCGCGCTCAGGATAGATATCTCCGCCGCTAAGCTGCAGAAGCTGCCCCTTCTGCACCCAGACAGCCGTATAGCTGTTGCCGTTACTGAACTTCATTTCAGTAAGAATGACCGGCGTACCAGCCACCGTAATCTGTTCATCATGATTGCCCTTAATCAGCGGCATCGGCAGATCGCCGGACAAAATCCGGCTCTTCTGCAGACTGCTTCGCAGATTGTCGGGAATCAGCGGGAAGTTCACAACGGCATCAATCGCTTCGTCCAGATCCACAGAAGGATCTACGGTAACGACAGGTGTGTTCATCTGTGACAAGGCTCCCCAGTGCTGATCGCTGCCCAGATCGTAATTCACCTGCTCGGGGATATGAAGCGTAATCGGCTTGCCATCTACAGATGCAGGCAGCAGATTGTCTGAACCAAGGCGTTTCATTGCCTTGTTCACTTCATCCACCTTCAGGTTCAGTGTGATATCATGGGACCCGCTGACCTGAACAAACTTGACTGAATCCATAGCGGACCCCTTCAGCGGCTCGTAGCCCAGCAAGCCTTGGATATCCTTGAGCGGAACATTCTCCTTCATCTCACCATTGGTGATGGAGATGTCACCGAAGGCCTCAAGGGATTGCTCAATATTGCCATTGCCATTCTGAATTATCTGATAGAACATATCCCGCAGATCGCCTTCTTCAACAACAGTAGCCTCCTGCATCTTGAACTGGTTCAGCAAGGCTGCCATGGCTGTATTCCCTACCGGAGTAGCCAGAATTGCTGCGAAAATCGCTACGCCCGCTGCCGCAGCGGCCCACTTGCGGCTGCGGCTCATCATAGGCAGGCGTGACTTCCGCCCTGTATTATGCACTGGCTCCGCTGCTGCAAGGTTATCCGCCTTAGCTGCCTGAAGCACAACATCTGCTTCCGGTTCTGTTCTATCTGATCTATCAGCCTCGACAGTCTGTTCCTCTATAGGGGTCTCTTGCTTGCCCCATGTAGCCCACACCGGATTGACCGGCTCGTCTTCCAGCTTCTCCTGTAATTTAGCCCAGGCTTCATCTGTGTTCTGGGGCTGTATCTGCCCGTTTGCTCTATTCATGGTTTCTTTCCTCCCGGATCTCATTATTCTTGCGGAATGGATTTCACCGCATGGTGTTTCAGTTTGGCTGTCGCCCGGCTTAACAGGGTTCCGACTACTGGCGGCTTCACTCCCAGCTCCCCGGCGATCTCTGCATAGCTGTAGCCCGAATACTTAAGCAGCAGGGCCTGCCGGTCCCGTTCGGGAAGATCCTCCAGCCAGCTCCGCACATCTTCCTGATCCAGCTTGCTGAGGACTACTTCTTCCCCTGTAGGAGCAGAAGCACCCGCATCATATAACAGCTCCTGTTTGTTGATCAGACGCCGCTCTCTCACCCGCTGGTTCAGATAATCATATCCGATCCGTGTTAGCACTCTATGCAGCCACGCCCCCAGAGCCGCGGGATCATCCGGCGGATTTCTGTAGAGTCTGATAAAAACCTCCTGCGCCAGATCATCGGCAGCACTCTCGTCCCTCACAAGTGCCGCCAGCTTGCGGCGTACACTCGGGTAATGCTCATAAAAGATTAATTTGTATGGGTCTGATTCCGGAATATTCATTAGGTAAATCCTCCTTATCCGCTGCAGCTATAAGTAAGACGAAGGCTAAGGCGGATTTGTATCACCTTGCCTCAAGATTTCTCTCCAGCAAGTTCCCGATCCGCTGCGCCATTACGTCTGGAGGGAGCGGCTGTCCATTCTTGAACCACCATTCCACTACCCCAACGATCGCCGATCCCAGAAACTGGATGTCCACGTTTCTGATGTTGGCTGAATCCTTGTCGCTCCCTCCAGACAGGCTGTTATCCTTCTCCAGCTCGCCGAGGAAGAATTCAAGAAACCGCCCGCGGAAAAACACGCTGCCTTTACTCCCCAGCAAAACAGAGAAGAACATCGAATGCGTCTCAAAATATTCAAACCACACCAATCCCATTTCGGTATATCCGGCGGCATCGTCTGAACTTTCGCAGATTTCGCGTATATTGCTGATATGCTCTTCTATGAGCTTGTCCAGAAGATCAAATTTATCTGTGTAGTGAAGATAAAGGGTTCTACGGCTGACATCCGCTCTATCAGCAATGTCCTGTATTGTAATTTGATCAAAATCCTTTTCCAACATCAGCTCAATAACAGCCTTTTTTAGGGCTTCCTGGGACTTGCGTATTCTCCGGTCGATCTTTAACACTCTATCCTCACCAGCTTTCCTGCAGATTACTGCACAATTCCGTTGAAGTCGTGAATTAATGCACAGAATCAGGCTTTTTAAGACTTGTATCGATTCTTGTTCTGCTTATTATTATACATACATGCTTATTAATTCACGACTGTGCATTTAAAGGAGAATATTATAATGAAACTTGCAATTATCGGAGCCACTGGAGGAACTGGAAGAAAAGTAACGGAGCTGGCACTTGCAGCGGGACACGAGGTGATAGCTGTGGTACGCAGACCGGAGGCGCTCTCCCCTGCAGCGGGGCTCACTATCCGGCAAGGGGATGTATTCGACAGATCCAGCATGATCCTGGCCCTCGCCGGAAGCGAAGCGGTCATCAGCTGTATTGGTCCTCCAAGCAACTTCTCCCCGGATGCTGCCGGCAAGAAGGGCCTTGTAAATCTTAAGGCAGGCAAAAATGTCATGGCAGCGAACTTCTCGCCGGGTACCGTCATGTCAGAAGGAATTCCAAATATCCTTGCAGCCTGTCGGCATCATGGAGTTCAGCGGCTGGTGATGCAGAGCGGGATTAATCTGAGTGACGGGAGGGAGTTGTCACTCGTCAACCGCTGGGCTGTCCGCTTGATGCGCCGCATGTTCCGCAAAGCGATTGAGGATAAGGCAGCCGCTGAACAAGCAGTAATGCGCAGCGGATTAGACTGGGTAATCGTACGGGCATCCGTGCTTAAATACGCAGAGAGTTCTTCTAATTATACGGCAGGCCCATCGGCCCGCATCCATCCGCTCCAGGCGCTGCCTTATGCTGCCTGTGCCGATTGCCTGCTGCGTGCGGCAGGCAGCGAACCGTCCTGGACCCGCAAGGTGATCAACGTCGGACGATAAGGAGCAAGCGGACGAATGAGCAAAGTACGGCATGGCATATTCAATATTCTTGCCAAAAAAACGGTCCTCCGGTACATCCCGGGGACCGTTTTTGTATTGCTGCGTCTTGCTATTCCTTTTCATAATTCTCATCGCCAACCTGAATGCTGCCGTCATCATGCTGGAAGAATAGAGAACTGGATACCTTGCCGTTACCAAAAGCGAATACGATAGTATTCCCGCTTATCTTGTATGAACCAGTGTCAGAACCGCCGGCCCCGCCTGTTGTGGGCGCCCCGCCCTGGACGGTACCCAGCATCAGGTTATCGCTGGTGAAGGTTCCATTGCTGTTCAGGGTCAGCGTCCGTGTCCAGGAGGTCGATCCGGCTGAGATCCCAGCCAGCCCCTGGAAGCCGCGATGGACATAAGTGCCGCTTAGGGTCAGCCCTTTCTTGACCGTCTTGACCCTGCTGAGCTCAACATCATCAATATGCAGCTTGCCGGATTTGACTGCAAGGTCATAAGTCTTTCCATTACTTAACTTGATCTTCCCGTTCTGTACCGTATAGGTCTGGCAGCCGTCACGCGAGCAGTTGATCGTCTCCGGTCCGCCTTGCTTCGGAGCATCAACAACTACTTTATTACCCGGCAGGAAAGTGATGATATTCCAGCACATCCCGCCGCATTCATACCCGTCGTAGTCCGGGCTGAAGCCGTAATACATTCCCTGCAGGTTGCTCAGGTTCACTTGGTCTGAAGCGGCTGGCTTATAGGAACCATCTCCGGCAGGAGCATTCGGCACAGTCCCTGGAGCTGGCGGCTTGGGCTGTTGCGGCTGGCTGGCGATCTGCTCGTCATATACTTTTTTGAATTCGGCAATTTGCTTGTCAACCGCCGCCTTCGCTGTTGCTTTGGTCAGGCCGTTCGCCGCTAAGTAAGGATCGGTATAGACGAGAATTTGCGGCTTATACGGGTTCCAGGCCACCAATGCTTGAGTGGACTCCCCGACGAAGCGGAGCGGGACCATGGTGTAGCTGTCTATAATTGTTGGCGCTTGCAGAAGTTGAACATTGGTGCCATTGACAGTAGCCGTCTTGCTGCCTATCTTCATGACGATGGTTAGGCCTTCCTTCGTACCGGTTACTGTCTGCTGTGCGGGATTCCAGCCTACCTTGAGGCCCATCGCTTCGAACAACGGACGGAATGGAACCATTGTTGTCCCTTTATCCAGCAAGGGAGCTTTATCAAAAGATAACGGTTTATCATCCAGATTGACCTGGATCGTTTTGCCCGCTGCCGGTGAAGCTTCCGCTTGGCCCGCTGATACACTCAGCGCTACGGCTACCCCTAGCCAGATGACAGCCATCCATATCCGCCGGATTACAGGCCCGGACATTTGCCTTTTTCTCACCTATACCCATCCTTTCCCAAAACAAATGGATTTTTAGTTTTATAACCCGTCAGTCCCGCGTTTAAACAGAACCAGTCAAAAAATGATTTCTTGACGCACAGAAAAAGCCCTCCCGCACGCGGTAGGACTGATATCTAGTGTATATCCATGTGTATGACCATGATGCGTAATGGAATGGAAATGTCCAAGTAAGTCCAAGTACACGACGGCAAGCCCTTGAGAGTGAATCTGCGAAATTCACCTTTACTGTGCATGTCATGGCTGAGCAGACTAACTGCATGCCATTTTTTAGTAAAACTATATTATCTCTATATCTACCTCTTCATATCTCCGATTGTTACTTCTCTATCTAATCTTGATATACCGCGCTTGAAGCTGCTTGGCCACGTGAATCCTCTCCATCTTCAGCTCCCAAATCCGCTCTTTCCACAGAGCGCTATCCGGTGTATCCTCATGCTCTCTCAGCTTATCGAATAATTGCATCAGCAGTCCGTTAATATCATCGAACCGCGTCCATAGCGCTCTCACGCTATCCACTTGTTTCTTTTCTTCGACAAGCGCCTCATAGTTCTTCAATTGCTCCAGGAGATCAGCCTGCCACTGTTCATCGTTAATTGCCTTGGCATAATTCAGCAAATCCAGATAATCATCTATAGACAAAGGTACCGACTCCTTTTTTCTTTATACCAAGTATTATACTCGGTATTGTAGATATTGCAATAGTCTGCGCACAAAAAAACAGACATCCTGTGAAGGATGCCTGCATGGAATTCCCTATTCTGCTGTGCTAACAAGCTTCAAGCTACATCAGCTTCTTAATATCATCCTTCAGCTGCTCGGACTGTGGTCCGAACACAATCTGTACGGCACCCTGACCAAGCCGCATGACACCGGAAGCCCCCAACTGCTTGAGCGCGGAGTCCTTAACCGCCTTGTCATCATTTACGTTAAGGCGCAAGCGGGTAATACAGGCGTCAATGCTGCGGATATTCGCAGGACCGCCAATGTTCTCCAGAATCTTGGCGGCTCTGGAAGAGGACGACACCGTTGTACCGCTCTTGGACAGATCAATCAGGTCATCATCATCCGTCTCATCCTCGCGTCCGGGAGTTTTGAGGTTGAACTTGACGATGATGAAGCGGAATAACACATAGTAGAGGACGAAGAAGCCAAGCCCGACCGGAATCAGCACCCACGCATTGGTGGACTGCTTCATATTAAGCAGGTAATCAATGAGCCCGGCGGAGAAGCCGAACCCCAGCTTCACATCCAGCACATACATCAGGAATCCGGCAAAACCGGTCAGCAAAGCGTGTACCAGATACAGCAGCGGTGCGATGAACATGAAGGAGAATTCCAGCGGCTCCGTAATCCCTGTCAGGAACGAAGCAATCGCTGAGCCGATGAAGATGGATGCGACCATTTTGCGTTTCGACGGTTTGGCTGTATGAATGAACGCCAGGGCTGCACCCGGCATAGCGAACATCATAATCGGGAAGAAACCTGTCATGAACATTCCCGCAGTCTTATCTCCGGCGAAGAAGCGCGTCAGATCTCCGTGAACAATATCTCCGGCAGCGTTCGTGAAATCACCGAGCTGGAACCAGGCGATAGCGTTGATTACATGATGCAGGCCGAACGGGATCAGCAGGCGGTTAGCCGTCCCGAACACAAATGCCCCAGCACCGCCGAGACCTACAACCCAGGTGCCGAAGTCACTGATAACATCCTGAATCGGGCTCCAGATCATACCGACCAGCACAGCAAGAATCATGGTAGTGATAGCGGTGATAATGGGTACGAAGCGTTTGCCTGCAAAGAAGCCAAGCCAGTCGGGCATTTTGATAGTATGATATTTTTTGTATAAGTACGCAGCCCAGGCTCCGGCAAAGATCCCGCCCAGCACGCCCATATTGAGCTTCACATCATCGGCGATGAACGGCATTTGGGCTGGAAGCACCTTAAGAATACTGTCCAGCACCTGATAAGCAATGAGGGCGGACAGCGCGGCAACCGCATCCCCTGCGAACCCGATCGCTACCCCAATTGCAAAAATCAGCGCCAGATTACCGAAGATTGCACCCGCACCTGCATTCAAGAAAGGAGCCACATACTGGTTGAGAAATCCCCCTACGGTACTGCCCAAATGGAAGTCCTTCTCATAATTAATCAGTCCGAACCCTTGCAGTATCGCTGCCGCCGGTAAAGTTGCGACTGGAAGCATCAGAGATTTCCCTAACTTCTGTAGAAAAGCCAACATAATGAAATCATCCCCCTGGTTTCATATTAAATACATGTATGTTCTAAGGCTGTGAAGCTACTGCTGTTGTAAGAATACTGCTTGTTCCTGCCGTAACCTGGCCGTAATGGCAATCCACTTCCGGGGTGTCCTCCCCGTTGCCCGTTACAATTACCGGAGTGATCGTACGATAACCCGCAGCGCGGATTGCCTCCAGATCAAATTCGATCAGCGTCTGCCCTGCCTGCACTTCATCTCCGGTGGCAATATGGCTGATGAAGCCTTCGCCCCGCAAGCTGACCGTATCAATTCCAATGTGCATCAGCAGCTGTAACCCGGAGGCATGCTCCAGGATTAGAGCGTGATTGGTTTTGACCACATGCGCAATTTTTCCGTCAAAAGGGGCCGTTAAACGTCCCTCTATAGGTTCTATGGCGATGCCTTGGCCCATATGCCCACCGGCAAAGGTCTCATCCGGCACTTCCGTTAACGGTACGGACTGTCCGCTGACCGGAGCGTATATCTCCAGGCGGGTTACCGCCTCAGTAGGTTTCTCTTCTTTTTTAGCTTTCCATCTCGAAAACATAAAAGTCACTCCTTGTTGCTGCTATTTATTCTTCTCTATGGTCTGGAACAGCCGGTGCAGATGCATAGCCAGGAAGCAGATTTCTTCTTCGGGTACGTCTACACTGAGCTTGCCTTGCATGACTTTGCCCATCCTTTGCGCGAGCTTGTATTCATCCTTGTATTCCTTCTTGATATGCTTCACAAAAGGATTGTCGATGAGCGAACCCTGCAGAATCCGTTCAATCGAGAATCTCAAGTGAACCATCAGCCGGACATGATTCATACTGCCCTGCTCAAAGCGGATCTTGCGTTCACTGCGGATCATCTCCATCAGCTCACTGACAATGTTGGAGGCCTTCACAAGCTGGCCTACCGGCACATTGCTGACCGCAGAATAGACGTGGTAAGTAAGGAAACCGACCTCGTCCTCAGGAATCTGCACTTCAAAGCCTTCGCTGATCTTCCCCGCCGCCTTGGAAGCGATCTCAAATTCCTTGGGGAACGTCATCCGGGTCTCCTCCAGGAATGGATTCACAATGTCCATCCCGCTGCGCAAGCGGAAAATGGTGAATTGGATATGGCTGGGGAGCGCCAAATAGATCTTGTCGTTTAACTTGCCGGGAAACTCACGGGCGATATCAGAGATAATCTCATCCGTAATCCTCATGACCTTGGGATCAATGTCCTCCAGCAGAATCTGATACTGACTCCATTCCTCCCGGTCCTCCAGCCGAAACAGCTTTTCAATCCGGGGATCATCCGAATCAATAACACCCGTATCCTTAAGCGCAAACCCGATGCCCTTGCCGATAATTACATATTCCTTGCTCTTCTTGCCGCCCTCTACCATTACGACATTATTCCCAATCACCCGCAGCACCTGAAATTGTTCAGTGTCCCTCGCCAAGTTCCCCCTCCTTTCCGCCCATATCCTGATTTTTTGCACAAAAAAGAGCCAAGACTGGACTCAAAGTATTGAGTACGAATCTTGGCTCATGCCCTGTTAAGGTAACACGCCACTGCATATAAATGATCATTTATGAACCCATCATAAAGCATACCTTGTATTCCCGTCAATGGGTTTTTGGAAAAGTCAAATGTACCTGCACATTCGTGTAATAACGTCCTGTATCAATACCGGCTTGCTGATGAAATCAGTGGCTCCGGCGGCCAGGCAACGCTCACGGTCTTCCTTCATCGTCTTGGCAGAGACCGCAATGATCGGGAGGTCGGTGAGATGCATCTCCTCACGGATAATAGACAGCGTGTCATAGCCATCCAGAACCGGCATCATAATATCCAGTAGTACGATATCCACCTCCGGCTGCTCTCTAACCACTTGAAGACATTCATACCCTGTCTGAGCGGTAATGATGATCATTCCGTAAGGCTCCAGACCCTTCTGCAAGGCATAAATATTGCGCATATCATCATCCACAATCAGGACAGTTCTGCCTTGCAGCATGGCGTATTCTTTCTCGAACAGGGAGTCCCCGCTATTACCCGCCTGCCCTGCATCATGAACGGTTCTGGAGTGCTCCGACCCGGCTGCAGTCTGAGCCAGCTCCGCCGGATGGAACGGTTCTTCTTCACTGTCCAGTTCACGGCAAGGGAGATACAAGGTGAATGTACTGCCCTTGCCCTCTTCGCTCTCCAGGCTGATATGCCCGCCCAATAGCTGAGCCAATTGCTGGGAGATGGACAAGCCCAGACCGGTTCCCCCGAATTTGCGGGCAGTCGTTCCGTCCACCTGGCGGAAGGCCTCGAAGATCAGCTCACGGTTCTCTTCAGAGATGCCGATTCCGGTATCCTGGACAGCAAAGGCCAGTACCGGCCCCTCTGCTATGTAACTCTGATCTGAATATGCCGCCAGCTTGGTAATCTCCATGGTAACAGAGCCCTGCTCCGTGAATTTGAAGGCATTGGACAGCAGATTCCGCAGAATCTGGTGCAGGCGCATCTCATCGGTGAAGAACAGATCCGGAACCTCGGGGTTCAGGGTCACGTTAAACTCCACATTCTGCGCTTCTGCAAGCTTGCCGAAATAACCCTGCAGCAGCGAGGGCAGCTCGGTGAGATTGACCGCATCCATTTCCACCAGCATTTTGCCCGCTTCCACCTTGGAAAGATCCAGAATATCGTTAATCATACTAAGCAGATCACTGCCGGAATTGTAAATGACAGAGGCATAGCCCAGTTCTTCCTCGGTTAACGTATGATTGCGGTTCTCCGTCAGCAGCTGTGAGAGAATCAGCATACTGTTCAGCGGTGTCCGCAGCTCATGCGACATATTGGCCAGGAATTCAGACTTGTAGCGCGAGCTCTGTTCCAGCTGTTCATTGTACCGCTCCAGCTCGATCGCTGCATTCTCGGCTACATATTTCTGATTCTCAAGCTCCTTGTTCACGGTTAGCAGCTCGCTGGTCTGACTCTGAAGCTCCTCCGTCTGCATCTGCATCTCCTCGGACTGAGTCTGCAGCTCTTCGGATTGAACCTGAAGCTCTTCGTTCATCACCTGTGATTCATGCAGAAGCCTCTGGATCTCCATGCGGGTCTTCACCGAATTCACGGTAACCCCCATCATGTCCAGCAATTCCTTCAGCAGCTCGAAATGGTAAGGCGCCCAACGGGTCAGCGCAGCAATCTCCAGTACAGCAACAGTCTTGTTCTCAAAAATAATCGGAGCAATCACAGCGAACCTCGGCGGCGTTCTGCCCAGAGCGGAGCTGATGGAGATATAGTCATCAGGCAATTGCTCAATCACATTCATCCGCTGATCCAGTGCACATTGACCTGCCAGGCCTACTCCCGGCTGAATAACCTCGGGCCCTATGCGTTCTTCCTTATTCTCTGCGCCTGCATAGGAATAGATTCGCTCGAACAGTTCCTCGTTATTCACGACGTATATAGTGGCATACTGCATTTCCAGCATAACCGACAACCGGCTGACAAAAATTCTGCACAGCGAAGGCATATCAATGGTCTCTTGCAGGGCAATCGACATTGAGGTGAGCTGTTCGCTCGTCCACTGCTCCCGCTGCACGTTATCCAGCAGCCCGTTCGTCGCTTCGCCCAGGTCATAGATTTCATCCAGCGTCTTCACCTTAATGCGCTCCGAGCGGTTACCGCCGGAGGCAATACTGTTGATGGCCTGTATGACGCTGTGCAACGGATTCACAATGCTGGCCGAGAGCAGATAAGTGATGAGCAGCGCAAGTACGACCACCAATCCCCACAATATGTACATGGTAATCAGCAGCTTATGATTGCTGTCCTTCAGGTTGCTGATCCGGTCGTTCGTGAGCGTACGTTCGATGTCACGGAAGTAATCGGACTGGGAACGGATCGTGTCGACCAGACTTTTTCCCATATCGTTGCGAAAAAAAGCGTTGACCGCCTCCGTATGGCCATTCTTCTTCAGCTCAACCACATGCTGTCCGGCGATATCGACCCACTTCTCAATATTATCCGTAATCGTGTCCAGATTCCGCACCTGATTCGGGTTGTCGGCGATAAGATTATTCAGCTTCGCTGCATTAATCCTCCACTGCACCAGCCCGTCATTATACGGTGCCAGATAGGACTCATCATCGGTAAGGACATACCCCCGCTGTCCAGTCTCCATATCGAGTACATTTTTCTCAATTTGATATGTAAGTTCATGAACTTCTATATCATGATCGCTCAAGAACACGGTTTCTTTCTCCAGGCTGTTAATCCGGCCAGAGACTATAATCAGAAATAGCCCCAGCATTAATAATATGATGACATATCCAAGTGCGATTTTGCCGCGGATCTTCAAGCTCCAAGCATGCTTCTCCGGCAATGGTCCTACCCCCGTCCAGAGTTATACTTATGCTGCATATTGTTGTCTCTCACGCTGTGGCTGCACAGGGCTTACAAATACCCCTCCGTGCGGGGAATGGGCAATCTGTCCTTGAGCTGACGCACATTGGCTTCCAGCTTGATGATAATATCTTCGAGATCCTGCGGATCAATGCCCTTAATAATCGGCACAGGGGCCGGAGTGGCTGCGGTCTTCACCTCTGCCTTCAGCTCTTTCATCTCAATCTGCTGCTCCTGCCATTTATCCATCAGATCCGCTATGGTAGCATAGAACCGTTCATAATCCTTAATGACGCTGTCCAGGAACGTATCCACCTCTTCGGCATCATAGCCGCGAAGCTTCATACTGAATTCCTTTTCATGAATGGTAAGTGCATCAAGTGTAATACCGAGCTGGCTGAACAGCTTTCTCTGCTTATCCAGCCGCCGTTTCATATGTTCGTCCATTTCATAACCTCCAAGTGTATGCTGCATTCATCCGGCAGGTATTATTATAACAGGGTGAAAGCAGCATGAAAATATCACTAAAGTTACAATTCAGCATAGGGATGCCTGCTGATTGCCCTATAACACATTAGGGTAAGGAAAGATTACGACAGTATAACTACTAATCAAGCTGAAAGGAAGATGACAGATGAGCCACTTAACCAAAGACCAATTGACTAAGCTTAGAGCCTCGCTTGAAGAACGCAAGGCAGAACTGGAACAGCATTTCTCCGGCAATGGAGCAGAAGACAGCCTGCTTGGCGATTCCCTTATCCTCTCAACGGGCGAGCTCTCTTCGGTCGATAACCATCCCGCCGATACAGGAACAGAGACGTTTGAACGCAGCCGCGACCTGTCCATCAACACCTCGCTATCCGAAGAATTAACGGAGATCGAAGCTGCTCTTGCGCGGATGGATAACGGAACGTACGGCATCTGCGAAGCCAGCAAGCAAGAGATTCCTTATGAGCGGCTTGAGGCCATCCCCTACACCCGCTATACCGTGGAACATGCCCCAACCAGCAATGACATTGACGCACGTCCTGTGGAAGAAGAGGTCATGACCCCGCCGCCAGCCGGTGCAGGCGAAGGACGTCAGCAGAATAGCGGAAGATTCGATGACGCCGGTGCCTGGGAAGCCGTCGAGGATTATGGCAGCGCAAGCTCGCCGGTAACCCCGCCGGGCCAGGATTCTGAAGATGAGGATTCCTGAGCCGGCTGTTCACGACTTGTGAGGCTTCTGGATAGACTGATATAGATGAGTCCGCCGGAACGTGGCCAGATCGATATGCATGAGCCCGCCAGCTCGTGGATCTCCCATCAGAAGTTGTCTGCTACTGCCTTATTAAGAATACCAAGACAACGGTCCAGATCGGCCTTCACCTGCTTCTTATATAGTTTGGCCTTCTCCTCCCCGTCCGAAGTGAAGTGATACAGGACAATCTCCTGAAAATCGACCTTCGGATCGCTCCCCTTAAGCTGCTTGGTACGGTAAAGTATCCCTTGCTGCACCAACTCATGCAGAGCACGGTAAATTTCACTTTGGGGAGGCGAATAGCCATGAGCTTTGAAATCTCTGCGCAGATCCTCCAGCATCTGATAACCATAACCCTTGTGTTGCTCCACCATCGTAATCAGATATACCTTTATAAACGCCCGCTGAGCAATCATAAACGCCATAAGACACCTCCCGGGGTGTTTTTTTGTTAGAATCCTTAAAGAAGAACAGCCATAGCCCCTTGTCAATTAATTCCGGCAGTCAAATGATGTGGGTAGCATTTCCAGCTACAACTCTAGTATAAACTCTATTTCCCAGTTTTCACAACAAGTTATATTTTATAGTTTCATTTTTTCGGTGTGGAGTTTAGGTTTACTTTTTCCGTTTTGAAGAAGATAGGTACGCATATGGTGAGACGGTTAGATGGTATTAGTAGATACGGCTGGTGTCTTTATGTACTCTATTGTGAATTTTTCATGTAATGAAATTATATTAATAGAATGCGACTTTAACTTTCGGCGCCTGACACCCGTTGCTTATTACCTATGCAGAATAAAGGTTATTGTGGATGCAATAAGTCTTTTATTAATATTTGGGGTCATTATTATGAATTTTTCATATGATGAAATGACATAAATAACTTCACTCCTCGCCCTCCTCACAGAAGATCACTCTTATGTATAGAAGGGCCGTTCTGAGTGCGGCAATACATTGATCTTGAGGGGGGAGGTACGCATGTAGTTTGATTGCTTGGTGTTGTAGATTTATTTTGTTGTAATTGCAACAAAAATCATGTATTATTTTAAAACTATAGGCTTGGAAAATACATGCTCAATGGGGCTGTGATTATGAAGGAGATTCTACGCGAGGTTGGAATGATTGCCAGGTCCCTGGACTCTATAAGCAATATTGAATTTAAGCAGTACGACCTTACCAGGGGGCAATATTTGTATCTGGTGCGGATCTGTGAGCATCCGGGGATGATCCAGGAGAAGCTGGCTGAAATGATTAAGGTGGACCGGACAACGGCTGCCCGTGCTATACAGAAGCTTGAGATTAACGGTTTTATTGAAAAAAATGAAGATCAGCATAACAAAAAAATCAAGCGGCTGATCCCTACAGAGAAAGGGCAGGCCGTCTACCCTCTGATCAAAAGGGAAAACGATTATTCCAATAGCGTAGCGTTGTCCGGCTTTTCCGGAAGTGAGGCAGAAACCCTGGTAAAACTCCTGCAAAGAGTCAGGTCCAATGTGGAGAAAGACTGGGAATATGTAAAAAAGGGAAACAAACGGGACTATTGATTATACTAAAGGAGATTTATAGATGACTATTTTGATAAAGAGATGCTCTTCCGGCGATCTGGAGACCTTGCAAAAAATCAGTATCGAAACGTTTACGGACACCTTCAAAAATCAAAATTCACCAGAAGCTATGGAAGCTTATTTGAAAAGAGCATTTAGTACAGAGCAATTAAAAAAAGAATGCGCCAACCGCCATTCTGAATTTTATTTCATCTATTATAATGAAGAAATTGCCGGGTACCTTAAGGTTAACGCCGATGATGCCCAAACTGAACATATGGACAAGGACTCGCTTGAAGTGGAACGGATCTATATTAGAAGGCCCTTTCATAGGCTGGGGCTAGGGAAACAGCTGATTGAGAAAGCGGTGGAAATCGCGGCCGAAAAGAATAAGAGGAAGCTCTGGCTGGGGGTTTGGGAACAAAACGGAAACGCAGTTGCCTTTTATACAAAATTGAATTTCGTCCAGACAGGTACTCACTCTTTCTATATGGGTGACGAGGAGCAAACAGATCTGATCATGACCAGAATCATCCTCTAGCACAATTAATTTAATCAGCACAAAATCACTCTGCCGGGCGAACGATGCTAATGCCTCTCTCACCGGCCGCTTTAAAGGAGCTGTAATGTTGGTCGAGTAGGCGGGGCCTTTCCTTCGTGGATTGTGCCCCTACCCCTCACAGATCCGTACGTGCGCAATTTACGCATACGGCTCTTCACCC